>NZ_BMMS01000003.1 GCF_014646055.1 Wenjunlia tyrosinilytica | reverse complement strand
TTGGCGATGGCGCGTTTGGTGAACTCGTCGGTGTTGACGATGATCTCGGCGCCGCGCGGCAGGTCGGGCAGATTGGCCTTCAGTGCGGCGGGGTTCATTGCGACCAGGACGTTCGGGGCGTCGCCGGGGGTGAGGATGTCGTGGTCGGCGAAGTGGAGCTGGAAGGAGGAGACGCCCGGCAGGGTGCCCGCGGGGGCTCGGATCTCGGCGGGGAAGTTCGGCAGGGTCGACAGGTCGTTGCCGAACGACGCGGTCTCGGAGGTGAACCGGTCCCCGGTCAACTGCATACCGTCACCGGAGTCGCCGGCGAACCGGATGATCACCCGATCGAGGCGCTTCACCTGCTTGGTTCGAGCGACTGAGCTGCTCAACTGTCTCGACCTCCTCGAGGCCCTGCGCGGTGGGTTGCGTGGGGCCGGGGGGAGGACTGGTCGAACCGATGGCCGGTGCTCCCCCGGGCTGCCTGTCGCGGCTGCCCGACGAAGCGGACGGGAACGTGCTCCTCGCTGGGCGGCCGAGCCGCTGGAAGCTTCGGGAACAGGGCTAGAGGGCGGGTCAAGAAGTGATGCAGACACCTACCGTGCGTGAAAAACCGGGATGGGCCGTCGGCACCGCCCGACGGCCCACCTGGTGGCGCCTCAACCGGGGCGCGCCGAATCCCGCGGCGTGCCCGTGACGCCAGAAGATCACGCGCCGGCGTGCCCCACATTGAGGTACGAGTCGAACTCCACGCGCACCCGCTTGACGTCGCGCAGCGCCTCGATGACATCGAGGGGCAGCCATCCGACGTTCTCCTCGAGATCGACATGGCGCAGCACCGGCAAGGACAGCAGCGCCGTGAGGTCGGTCAGGAAGGGGCATCGCGCGAGGCCGACCTTCTCCAGCCGGGTCAGACCCGCCGCCGGATCCATGTTGTCGATGCTCGATCCGCTCAGATCCAGGGACTTCAGCTCCGGCCAGTTCTCCAGCCCGGCGCAGTCCCGCAACTGCCGGGCGTCGACGACCTCCAGGGTCTCCAGTCGCTTCAGCGGTGTCAGGGGCCCCAGCGAGTCAAGGTCGACCGGGTTCTCCACGCGCAGACGGAGCAGCCGCTCATGGCGGGCGACCGCCTCCAGGTCCGCCGCGCCGACCGACCCCGACAGGCAGACGTCGCGCAGCCACCCGGCCTCCGGGTCGGGCAGCACCACCGGGGGCCGCGGGGCCTTGCCCAGCCGCAGATGCAGCCGCCACAGATCCCGGCAGTCCTCGACCCCCGAGGTGTCGCCCAGACCGTCGTCGGGCTCGGCACGCAGGCTCCGCAGCTCGGTGAGAGGACGGCAGAAGTCCAGGTCCTTCATCGTTCCGCCGCTGATCCGCAGGGTGCGCAACCCGGTGAGGCCGCGAAGCGGCGACCAGTCCGTGACGCGTGAACAGCCCTCCAGGCAGAGCACCGAGAGATTCGGCAGTCCGGCGAGGAAGCCCAGGTCCTCCAAATGGCGGCAGTTGACCAGATGGAGCCGTTCCAGGCCGGACAGCCGGCCCAGCGGGCCGTAGTCCCGCACGAGCGGCCCCACGCGCAGGCCCAGTTGGCGGAGCGTGGTCAGGTGCTCCAGACCGTCCAGCCGCTCGAGATACCGGAAGCCGGTGCAGTCGAGCACCTCGACGGCGCTCAGGCCCGCCCAGGTCCGCGGGTCCGCCTCGCACGTTCCCTTCTCGATGCCGACCGACAGCCGGCGGACATGCTTCAGCGCGCCGACCGCGGGGACCTTGTGCGCGGTGTCGACGCGCAGCGTCTCGGCGCCGAAGTCGATCTCGCCGAGCACCCGCTGGGCGTACTCCACGGCGTCGAACCGGTCCCACATCTCGCAGAACAACTCCCTCGCCCACGCGGGCAGCCGGCCGGCGCGGCCGAGTTCGGCCGCGTAGTCGGCGATCAGGGCCATGGCCTCCGGGCCGCCGATGCAGCCGGCCGCGAAGACGCAGGCCTCGATCGTGGCGGGGTCACCGGTGTGCCCGGCCAGCCAGTTGAGGATGTGGTCGCCCACACCGGCGAGCATCCTGGCCTCCTCGCGTGAGCGGGGCGGAAGGATCTCGGTCAGGAGCGTGCGCACGGACCGCGCGACCCCGGGCTCGACGCTCGTCGCGCTCACGCACTCCGCGATCAGCAGCAGGAGGTCGCGGCGGCGGCCGGACGATGCGGCGGTGGCCTCGGCGACCAGGTCGCGCACCAGCACACTGGCGTCCCGGCGCGACGACTTGGCGGCCGCGAAGACCAGGATCCGCTGCCACTGGGCGTCGTCGTACCTGATGTACTCCACCAGCCGAGGGGCCTCCCCGCGGTCGACGTAGTCGCACGCGGCCAGGTACTCCTGGAAGGTGCGGTGGGCGAACTGCACCTCGTTCGGGCCCACCCGCTGCAGGACCGCGCTGCGCTCGACGACGTACTCCAGGGCGTCGTCCAGGCCCAGGCGGGGGCTGGCGAAGGTGTCCATCAGGTGGGTGAGGATCTCGCGGACCGTGGCCCCCCGGTTGGCCTCGAACGACTGAAGCTCGCTCCACGTGGTCGCGTACCGCTCGTCGAGGACGGCCAGGGGCTGGATCCGCAGGCTGGAGACGGCGTTGTCGGCCATGTGGCGGGCGATGGCCTGGACGATGTACTCCTTGTCCGTCTGCTCGATGCGATGGCCCGCACCCGGCACTCCGCGCTGCCTGTCGCGGGCGTCCAGGAGGGCCTTGACGACCTTCCCGTACAGGTTCGCCCTGCTCTTGGGGACGTCGTCGGACAGGTTCGAGGCGTAGAAGGCGCAGAGCATCGCGCACAGCAGCGGTGTCTCGGCCAGGTCGCTCACCGACCGCCGCTCCGCGATGTGGCCGAGCAGCCGTTCACGCCGCCCCTTGTAGACCCGCTTCGCGTTGGACGGACTGGTCTTCAGCAGGTAGCTGAACCAGTGCCGCACGCATCGGCGGACATCGGCGTCCCGCATCGGCTGGAGCGTGAGCCGGCGGAAGCTCCGCTCGGAGAACCAGCGTGTGTCCAGCGCCTCCGGACGCGAGGTCACGATGAACTTGGCCTCCGGGTACCGCGCCATCAAGGAGGCGATCCACGTCTGGGCGTCCCGGCGGTGGGGGAGGGGGACCAACTCGTCGAGGCCGTCGAAGACCAGCAGCGCGTTGCCGCCGCGCAACTGCGCCTCGATCCAGTCGTCCGGCACATTGCCCACACGGTGCGAGCCGATCCTCGCCAGATCCGTCACGGAGGGCTGTGCCTGCCTCGACCCGACGAAGAGGTGGCGCAACTGCACCACGAACGGTACGAGGCCCTGGAAGGCCTCCAGCGTCTGGGGGAAGTCGCGCCTCGCGGCGCGTACCGCCAGCCACTGGGTGACGGTCGTCTTCCCCGACCCCGGTGCCCCCGTGATGAGGATGCGCACCTGCTCCGGGCCCTCGTCCTCGTCCCCGGAGACCGGGCGCAGGCCCGGAATCCGGTTCCGGGTGTCCCTCATGGGCTTGGAGGCTTCGGCCACGGCCGCGTCGACCCGCATCAGCGCGTCCCTGCCCGACGTCCGGCGGTCGGGGACGGAGGAGAGCAGGCTGATGTAGCCGATGTCGACCGGCTGGCGGCGAAAGCTCTCCGGCACATCGATGCCGAACAGCTCCATATAGCCGTGGGTCTGCAGGATGTCGGTCAGATACCTTGCCTCGAAGAGGCTGACCTCCGCCGACACCTCGGCGCGCTGCCGGGGGACCATGAACGTGTCGATGCTGTCGCGGAGGCACTCGAGGACCGCGTCTGCGACGGCGCGTGGCTGCCGCTGCGCCCGGTTCTGCAGCGCCGACGCCAGCCGGGTCGCCATCGAGACCGTGTACTCCGCCGCCTGGTGCAGGAAAAGCTGGCCGTACTCCTGCGCCTGGGCGTCCAGTTCCGCGTCACGCCAGCGCTGGACGGTGCGCGGACGCAGGCGGGTGGCGACGTTCTCGCCCCGCATGCGCAGGTCCACCAGTTCCGCCGGGGTCAGCGCCAGCTCGGCGACACCGGCGTGGACGGCGTCGACCGCGGCGTCCTTCCCGCCCTCGGCCATCCGCCTGGGCCCCACCGCGTCGAAGGCCTCGAGGCAGCGGGCCAGTTGGAGGCAGGCGGTCTCGACGCCGAGCGTCAGCTCCCGGCGCAGACGCCGGTCGCCCTGTTCGCCGAGCAGAACCGCCGCTGTGTCGGCCGGCGTGCGCACATGCTCACGGCACTGCGGCTCGGCGATGGTGATCGCCGAGACGACAACTACCTCGGCCAGGCGGTCGAATCGTTCCGCGGACATGCGTTCCCCCCGGTGTGCTCGCCCCGAACCGCGCGGGGGCCTTCCTGTGTGGCTTCCCTCTTCGTCCGCGTGGCAGGCCCGTCACAGGCCCAGGAGTTCGGTGACACCGATGGCCACCACCCCCGATTCATGGGCCACGACCAGGCGGTTGCCCGCCGCGGCCATCGCGTGCACGGGTTCCGACATGAACAGCCGCGTCACCGTGGCCGCCTCGACCGGGTCCCACAGCCGCAGGCTGCCGTGCTCCCCACCGGACGCCAGCAGGGCCCGCCCACCCGGGACGGGGACGAGGGCCAGGGTGCGCAGCAGCTCGACGCGGCCCGCCCCGATCCAGCCCACCCGCAGGCCCGTCAACGGGTCGAGCAGCCCGATGCCGTGCCCGTCCGTCGAGGCCAGGACCGTGCGCCCTCCGGGGAACGGGACGGGGACCAGGGCCCTGACGGCTCCCCGGTAGCAGTGTGTGGCCGGTCCGACAGCCCCGCCGGTCGCCGGGTTCCAGCGGCGCACCGCACCGTCGTCACCGCCGGAGAGCAGCATGGAGCCGCCGCGCGCCTCGACCCCGCACAGCGCCCGCACCCACCCGCGGTGCGCGGTGCGCGGTGCGCCCCTCGTCCGACCGGAGGCGGTGTCCCACAGGTGCACCGAGCCGTCGTCGCACCCGGCGGCCAGAAGGGTGTCCGCCTCCGTAAGCCGCAGCTCGGCCAGGACCCGGACGGCGGCACCGCACCCGGGCAGCGTGGGTCCGCACCGCTCACCGGTGGCCGGATCCCACATCCTCACGCAGCCGTCCCGGTGCCCGGTCGCGAGGGCGTGGCGGCCGTCGGCCAGCCGGACGGACGCCAGCGACAGGGCCGAGCCGTCCCGGGCGCCCCACGCCTTGTGCAGGCGGGCTCCCGTCCTGGCGTCGGCCAGCCGGGCCGTGCCGTCGCCGTACCCGATGGCCACCGCATGGCGTCCGTGGGGCAGTTCGAGCCCCGCCAGCGCCCGGGAGCCGGTGCGGCGCCTGCTCGCGGGCCGCGCGTCGGAGGGATTCCACAGCCGTACGCCGCCGTCCTCGTGCCCGGAGGCCAGGAACACCCGTCCGTCGTCCAGCCGAAGCTCCTCCAGCGCGTGCACCGCCCCCGCGCGGCCGTGGCCGAGCGTGCCGACCCGGCCGCCGAACTCCACCGAGCCGATACGGATCGTCCCGTCCGCGCCCCCCGACGCCGCCGCGGTCCGGCCGTCCGGGAGCCGGACCCCGGCCAGGGCGTGCACGACACCGTGCCCAGGACGCAGCCGCCGACGGCTCGGCCGACCCGTGCCCGGCGACCACAGCCGCATCGTGCCGTCGTCCCCGCCCGACGCGAGGACGACCCGTCCGTCCTCGGTCACCAGCGGCGCGAGAGCCAGCACGGCGCCGATATGGCCCCGCCCGGTCTCGGCCGCGGGGCGACCGTTCAGCACGTCCCAGAACCGCACGGTTCCGTCCTCGCCTCCCGAGGCGAGCAGGACCCGACCGGGCTCCGACGGAACGCGCACGAGAGCACGCACGGGCCCGCCGTGGACGAGGGCGGGGCGCTCGAGCGGCTGCCCGGACCCGGGATCCCACAGTCGGATCGTGCCGTCCCCGCTGCCCGAGGCCAGCAGCGTCCCGCCGTCCGGCAGCGCGATGCGCGCCAGCGCGCGGACACCGCCGCGATGGCCGTCCAGCGGTTCGCCGACCGCGGTGCCCGAGACCGGGTCCCACAGCCGCACGGTGGTGTCCGATCCGCCCGAGGCCAGCAGCACCCGCCCGTCCCCCGTGCGCACACTGGTCAGGGCCAGCACCCCGCCGCGGTGCCCACGCAGGGGCTCACCGACGGGGCGCGCGGCCGGCGGGTCCCACAGCCGGACGCTTCCGTCGCTTCCGGCGGAGGCGAGCAGGATCCGCCCGTCGTCGGGAGCCAGCCGCGCCAGTGCCTGAACGACGCCGTCGTGACCCCGCATGCTCAAGTGCGCGGGGAACGCCGACGTCGAGGCCCAGGCGACCACGGGCTCGCGGTCGGGGCTGCGCAGCGCCCGCGCCAGGGCCTCGGCCGGGGTGTGCCGGGTCATCGTGACCTCGCGCTGGGCCGCACGCTCCCTCGGCGTGAGTGCCTGAAGCCGTTGGTGGGCGGACATCACGGCCGCGATCTCGGGCGGAAGGACAGCGCGCCCGAAGGCGCCGCGCACGGCGTCGGCGGCCACCGCGCCGGGGTCGAGGCGGTCCAGAACCCTGGGCAGCGCAGCGAGTTCGCCCCATACGCCGGCGCGGGCCACATGCCCGGACAGATGGCGGACGATGTACGGGTCGGGGGGAGCGGGCAGGGCTTCACGGGCGGCGGCGAGCAGGGCCCGAGCGGCCCTTGTGTGGCCGTCGGCCCCGTCTGCCTTGTCGACCCCGTCGGTCCCGCCCGTCCCGCCTGCCTTGTCGGTCCTGTCTGCCTTGTCGGTCCTGTTGGTCCTGTCGGTCCTGCCGGTCCGGGCCGCCTCGCCCGTCTCGAAGTGCTCCTGGAACGTGCGGTGGGCCAGGCGGTAGACGCTGCGGCCGTCCTCGGTGTCCAGCAGGACGTAGGGCGAGGCGATCCGCAGCAGCCGGTCGACGTCCTCCTCCGTGGGAGCGCCGAGCTTCCCGTCGGCGACCGCCTCGGCGATCCGGCCCCAGATCCGTTCGGCGCGCGGCAGCCCGCGGCCGAGCGCCAGGGACAGCGCCCGCAGGAGGGGGACGCTCCACGGGAACTCCTCGTCGAGCCGCGCCACGGCGAGGGCGAACAGGCCGCGGTGATCACGTGTCAGCAGGCGCGTCAGGGCGGTGAGTCCCGGTTCGGTGAGCAGACCGGGGCGGGCGAGGATCTCGTGGACGGCGAGTCGGGCGAAGAGGAACTCCCGGTCGTGGCCACGGATCGCCGTGGTCACGCGCTCCAGGACGCCGGAGGGGAGCTTGATCCTGTCCTCCCGTTCGGCCTGCCGCAGGCGACGACTGACAAAGGCGGCCACCGCCTCGGGATCGTTGGAGAGGCGGAGCAGTTCAGGACCGGCGTCGCGACCGCCCCCGAGCGCTGTGAGCAGGTCCTGTCCGCTGCCCTGCGCCCGGGGGCGGGTGCCGACGAGGACGCGCACCCCGCCCCGGCGGGAGAGCGGCCCCAGCACTCCGGCGGCCACGGCACCGGGTTCCTGGGCCTCGTCGAGGGCGTCGGCGAGGATCGTGAACGGGCGGCTGCGGGACGCGAGCCGGGAGAGGATCCGGTCGAGGCCGGGCGGTGTTTCGGTGTCCGGAACCGCGTCAGGGGTGTCGGCCGGGGTGTCGGCACCGGCGTGGGCGTCCCTGTACGGCCCGCCCGGGCCGTCGGCGGCTTCTCCGTCCGGGCTGTCGGCATCACCCAACTCACGCCCCTCACTCAACTCACTGGCCTCGATCGCCTCGGCCAGGCGCTCCACCAGCGACCCCACCGTCGCCCCGGCCAGATGCAGGACGGCGTCGAAAGCCCCGGACGGCGGTCGATCGTCCTCGGGCAGCGGGGTCAGACGCCCCTGGTCGACGAGGAGTTCCCGCAACCGGTCATTGGTGTGGATGAGCACATTGCCCAGCAACGCGGACTTGCCGGCGCCGGCCGGGCCGCAGACGACCAGCATGCCCGAGCCCGCCCGTCTCAACCACGCGGCGATGGCCGCCCGTTCACGCACACGGCCCTCGAAGTACCACGACAGCTCACCGTGCTCGGCGCCCTGCGCCTTCGGGACGAAGTGGCCGCGCTCGTCCTGCGGCAGGTGCCGCAGCAGCTCCTGGAGCTCTTCGTGGGTGTCGACGGGCGCCGTGACGGCCGCCGGCAGGAGGCGGTGAGGATTCGGCAGCGGTGGGACGTCGCGGATGTGCAGGGCGTGGACGCGCAGGGTCGCGCTCTCGAGGCGCCCGAAGAGTTCGTGCACGGGTATGGACTCGTCGTTGTTGGGGAACGACGCGAGCACCTCCCGCAGACGCGCGCGGAAGGCACCGAGTTCACCGGCCCCCATGCCCCCGGAGCCCACCAGGACCAGACGCTGGGGCAGGTTGCCCTCCTCGGTGAGGCGGTTGAGGACCAGTTGTACGAAACGCTCGGCCCCACATGCCTCGACCACCACGGCGGCCCACGCGGCCGGTCCGGCCGCCTCCCGTTCGAGCCATTCGTCGGCGATCGCGTCGGCGAAGGTCTGCGGACGCACGCCGGTGACCGCCCTGTCCGGGGTGCTGTCGTGCGCGGCGAGCCACGCGTCCTGCCCCGTGGACTCGCCGTGCCCCACCCAGTACAGCATCGAGGGGCCGTCGTCGGCCCGCCTCGACCAGGCGTCGAGGCGGGCGATCACCGCGCCGAGCGTCCGCTCGTGCTCGGCGGCCCGCCACTGGTCCGTCCGGGCACCGAGCGGTGCCAGCAACTCACCGATCCCCGCGGCCTCCTCGCCGGCCGGGACGCCCGGGTATCCCGCGTCCCGGTACGTGTCGATCGGGAGGCACACCAACGCGAAGCCGTCCGCGCTCTCCATGGTCCTATCCGTCGAGGGAGTCGTCGCCGTCCAGGGACGCGCGGAGGCCCAGGGACGCGCGGGGGTCCGAGGACGCGCGGGGGTCCCAGGACGCGCCGGGGTCCGAGGACACATGGGGGTCCGAGGACACGTGGGGGTCCAGGGGCGCGGCCATGACGAGTTGGCTGACCTCGGAGAGCCCGCGGCCCTTGACCTCCACCCGGTACAGCCCGGGCGACGGCAGGGCCACCGAGGCACGCACAATGCCGTCACGGACGACCAGTGGGGGCCGTGCCACGGTCCGGCCGGTCGTGGCGTCGACGACCCTGCACCGCACGCCGACCGGGCTGTCCCGGTGGTCCACGACGACACTCAACGGCTCGGCGGGCCGAACGACATCGGGCAGCCGCAGTCCCACCCCTTCCTCGGCCGCCAGCGAGGGCCCCTTCCTCCGGCGCACCAGCACCGCTCGCAGGATCGTCATCACATCGTCGGACCGGCACAAGCCGCTGTGCGTCTGCGGCAGATGGACCGGGTTCGAGTCCGGCAGGGCGGCGGACTCGCTGTACACGGTCTCGTCACCGCTCAGATCGAGCCGTTCCAGCACACCCCCGTCATTGAGATGGCAGGTGTAACCATGGGCCCGCGCGACTCCGTCGGCGAGCGTGAGCGACTGCATGGTGTGCTGGAGGTCCCCCACCAGTGCCAGGGGCGGACCCTCCTCGGCCGCCAGCAGCTCCTCCCGCCAGGCGAACGACTCACGGGCCAGCTCCGCGTCGCCGCCGAGCGCCGCGACATCGGCCTCGGTCAGACGCCGCGCGGTCGTCCCCTCGTCCACACAGCGGTAGCCGGGCAGCAGATCGTGCAGCCCCGGCAGGGTGGCGGCCAGCTCCCGCAGCCTGCGGTGGGGCAGCGGCAGCGGTGAACCCTTCCCCGAGCTGAGGAGCACGGCGGCCTTGACCGAACCGTAGAACGGGGTCCCCAAGGTCACGGTCTCCCGCACCAGTTCGGAGCCTGCGAGCACCGCCGTGAAGTGCCGGGCGAGCAGACCGCCCATCGAGTGCGCCACGATCACCAGCCGGGCACCGCCGTTGGCGGGATCCGCGGCCCTCCACCGCTCCAGATGCGCCTGCGCCGCGTCGGCCAGCAGGCGGGCGTTCAGGGCGACGGGCAGACGCCAGTCGTAGGCGAACTCCAGTACCGCGCCGGGCCCGGCCACCGCCTGGCGCACGGCCGTCACCAGGGGGGTGTAGGGCTCGAAGCCACGTAGGACGGGAGCGAACGCGGGGGCCCGAAGAAGCCCCACGGCCTTGACCCGCCCGATCCGCCCCTCCCGCTCGTCCGGCGTCAGCCGCAGCGCCTCGAGGCTGCGCCCGGTCGTCCACGCCTGCGCGTACCACCGGGGATCCCGCAGCCCCCACAGCGGCCGCCCCGATTCCACCTCGACCAGTTCGCTGCCCATGATGCCGGGCACCACGACCACCGCGTCCCGGCTGACCGGCCGTGCCCCCTGAACCCCTGCCACCGACCGGCCCCCTCACCGCTCGCCCACACCCGGAAGCCGAATGTAAGCGCCCAGCACCGGCGACGCGCCGGTAACAGAGGAAGATCGCCCGGCCGCGGCCTCGCCCGGCGGGACGAAAGCGCCGCGAGAAGCCGCGACAGCAGAACCGCGAGCACGAAGCCGCGACAGCAGAACCGCGACCGCAATGCCGCGCGAACGAAGCCGCGAGAACAACCGCCAAACGATGCCGGGAAAACGAAGAAGCCCCTGTTCAACCGCTCAACAGGGGTCCTGCTGGTGTCCGAGGGGGGACTTGAACCCCCACGCCCGATAAAGGGCACTAGCACCTCAAGCTAGCGCGTCTGCCATTCCGCCACCCGGACCGGGTGTGCCGGGGGGTCCTGCCCTCCACGACGCGGTCAACCATAGCAAACAAACGATGCCCGCCGATCACCCGCCGTTCGCCTCCCGGGAGGGCCTTGGGCCGGGGTTGCGTGAGGGGGGAGGATGGCGGGGACGACCGCGGACAACCGTGGCCGCTCGCAGACACCCGGAAGCGCGAAACCCGGGAGAGACCCGGAAACGAGGAGGCAGCGTGAGCGAGTCGACCCCGGCGCCGTCGGTGACCGGCCAGGACGAGGTTGTGGATCTGTGCCGTGAGCTGATCAGGATCGACACCAGCAACTACGGGGACCATTCGGGCCCGGGTGAGCGGGCCGCCGCGGAGTACGTCGCAGAGAAGCTCGCCGAGGTCGGCCTCGAGCCGAAGATCATCGAGTCCCACCAGGGCCGGGCCTCCACCGTGGCCCGGATCGAGGGCGAGGACTCCTCCCGGCCCGCGCTGCTGATCCACGGCCACACCGACGTCGTGCCGGCCAACGCCGACGACTGGACCCACCACCCGTTCTCCGGCGAGATCGCGGACGGCTGCGTCTGGGGGCGGGGCGCCGTGGACATGAAGGACATGGACGCGATGACCCTCGCCGTCGTCCGCGACCGGCTGCGCTCGGGCCGCAGGCCCCCGCGGGACATCGTGCTGGCCTTCCTCGCCGACGAGGAGGCGGGCGGCATCTACGGGGCCCGGCACCTCGTCGACAACCACCGGCACCTGTTCGACGGGGTCACCGAGGCCATCGGCGAGGTCGGCGGCTTCTCGTTCACCGTCAACGAGAACCTGCGCCTGTACCTGATCGAGACCGCCCAGAAGGGCATGCACTGGATGCGCCTGACGGTCGAGGGCACCGCCGGGCACGGTTCGATGACGAACAACGACAACGCCATCACCGAGCTGTGCGAGGCCGTGGCCCGGCTGGGCAGGCACAAGTTCCCGGTCCGGCTGACCAAGACCGTCCGCTCGTTCCTGGACGAGCTCTCCGACGCCCTCGGTGTCGAGCTCGACCCCGAGGACATGGACGCGACACTCGCCAAGCTCGGCGGCATCGCAAAGATCATCGGGGCCACGCTGCGCAACACCGCGGCCCCGACGATGCTCGGTGCCGGGTACAAGGTCAACGTGATCCCCGGCCAGGCCACGGCGCACGTCGACGGGCGGTTCCTGCCCGGTTTCGAGGACGAGTTCCTGGCCGACCTCGACCGCATCCTCGGGCCGCGGGTGCGCCGCGAGGACGTGCACGCGGACAAGGCGCTCGAGACCGGGTTCGACGGCGACCTCGTGGAGGCCATGCAGACCGCGCTCAAGGCCGAGGACCCGATCGCACGGGCCGTCCCCTACTGCCTCTCCGGCGGCACGGACGCGAAGTCCTTCGACGACCTGGGGATCCGCTGCTTCGGCTTCGCGCCGCTGAAGCTCCCGCCGGAGCTCGACTTCGCCGGCATGTTCCACGGTGTCGACGAGCGTGTGCCCGTGGACGGACTGAAATTCGGCGTACGAGTGCTCGATCGCTTTATCGACAACTGCTGATCGGCGCTTGTCGAATCGTTCGGCAGTACGTATATCACCCGGAACGGGTGAAGCTTTCTATACGGTCGTAGCTCTAATCACCCTTCTTCGTTGGATCAGTCATATGGATCCGAGGTCGTCGAGGCCGGATTCGTTTGTGTCTGCCAAGGAGGAATTATGATCAAGAAGATCGTCGCTGCGGCCGCTGTTTCCGGTGGTTTCGTGCTGGCCGGCGCCGGGCTGGCCTTCGCCGATTCGGGTGCCCAGGGCGCCGCCGTGAACAGCCCCGGCGTGGTCTCCGGCAACAATGTCCAGGTGCCCGTACATGTGCCGGTCAACGTCTGCGGCAACACCGTGAGCGTGGTCGGCCTGCTGAACCCGACCTTCGGCAGTGTTTGCGCCAACGACTGAATCGACTGACTCGCCTCACTCGACCGGGTCGACCGGGTCGACCGGGACGACGGCGATCCGCCCGAGGCCCATTGCGGTCCACCGCTGAATGCTGCCCCGGAACGCGCGCCATGCGTTCCGGGGCGTACGCGTGCCTCGAATGGGCGTCACTCGAAAAGTACGCCACCCGACCGGGTGAAATGAATATTGGCCATAACCTATTCGTGCCTCTGTCCGTTACTCCGATGCGGGCGTAGGTCCCGCGAGCTTTTCCGGAAGGCAGGGAATCTATGCGACAGGTCGCCAGGAAGGGCCTGGCCACGGCGATGGCCACAGGGGGCATGCTGGCCGCCGCCACTGGCATGGCGTACGCCGATGCGGGAGCGAGCGGCGCCGCCGTCAACTCCCCGGGGGTGGGCTCCGGTAACAACGTGCAGGTCCCCGTGCACATCCCGGTCAATGTGTGCGGAAACACCGTGAATGTCATCGGAGTGCTCAACCCCGCGATCGGCAACCGCTGCGCCAACATCAGCAGGAGCAGCGGCCAGGGGTCCGCAGGTGCGAACGCCCGTGGCGGGGCCAAGGGCTCGCCGGGCGTCATCTCGGGCAACAGCATCCAGGCGCCGATCGACGTGCCGGTCAACGCCTGCGGCAACTCGGTCAGCGGGGGCGGCGCCCTCAACCCCACGCTGGGCAACAGCTGCTCGAACGTGGAGGAGCACAACGGCACACCGGAGAACCCGGGGAACCCCGGTCAGCCGGGCCAGCCAGGTCAGCCGGGGCAGCCAGGTCAGCCGAGCCAGCCGGGCCAGCCCGGTCAGCCGGGGCAGCCCGGTCAGCCGGGTCAACCGGGGCAGCCCGGTCAGCCGGGCATCCCGGAGGTCCCCGGGTCCAAGACGCCTCCGCAGCACCAGGCCCAGACGCCTCCGAAGACCCCGGGCACGCTCGCGGAGACCGGTGCCGGCTCGCTCGGGGCGCTCGGCGGAGCCAGCGCCGCGCTGCTCCTCGGCGGGGCCGTGCTCTACCGCAGGGCGCGGTCCTACCAGGGCTGAGGTCCACGGCACAGGCCGTAAAGGAGCGGGTCCCCGCGCAGGCGGGGGCCCGCTCCGTCGTCTCGCGCCTACCAGGTACGCACGGTGCGGATGATCCTGCGTCTCAACCGCACCCGGCGGCTGCCGTCCGCGTACAGGCGCAGCCGGTCCAACTCCCAGTGCCCGTACTCGGCGTGCTCGGTCAGCAACTGCCGTGCGGCGTTCCGGGAGACACCCCGTGGGACGTAGAGCTCCTGAAATTCATACTCGGCCATCAAATCTATTGTGCGGGCAACGCCCCAGTACGGATAGCGTCAGCACCATGTCTGATGTCGCGCAGCCCACCGTTGCCGAGGTACGCACCGCCGCCGAGGCGGTCAAAGCCGCGCTGGACCGCCATCTGGCCGCGATCGAGGGGGCCGCGGAGCAGGACGGTGGCGGCGACGCCGAAGTCATCGCCGCCTATGACGCACTCGCCGGAGCGGCGGTCGCCTACGACGAGATTCTGGATGTCGTCTACAACGAGGTGACCCCTTTCGAGGTACCCGGGAGCAGTTCCACGGCATACCAGGGCCCGGAGGAGCCCGAGGCCGTCAGTGTCCTGATCCGCCGCGACTACCAGGTGGCCGAGCCGGACAGGCTGCTCGCCCAGGCCACGCGGGTCGCGCGTGTCGCCGACTCCGGCAGTGGGCCCGCCAAGAGTCTGAACGCCGCGATCGGCATCCTCTTCGGCGAGTACGAACCGGACGAGATCGCCTCCCGGTACGAGGAGTTCGGGCTGGAGGAGGGCGACTCCACGCTGTGGGTGGCCGCCACCGAGCCCAGTGAGCCGGGGGAGTGGCTGGCCTCCCCGTTCGACGACGCGGACCCGCAGTTGCTGATCTGCCGCTTCGACATCAGCGCCGTGTACGACGACGAACTCGAAGCCCTCGACCCGGACCGCTGACCGGGCCGCTGACTGGGCCGGGACGCCCCGGCTCCAACCCCCGGCTGCCAACCCCGACCGCAGCCCCCTGACCGCCGGCCCGGGGCCCCTGACCCGTGGCGGCCGACGGCCGACCGCCGACGGCCGGGAGCCCTTGCCAGGTGCAGGGCCCCGTCCGGGCCCGCACCGGTCCGGACGGTCCGGACGGTCCGTGCGCCCGTCTCAGCCCTCCTGCGGCGGTACGGGCTGCTCCCGCAGGATCGACCGCAGCCGCGTGGTACGAGCCCTCGCCGGGATCTGCGCGATCACCTTCGGCAGTGCCTGCTCCACGCCGTGCACCACCGACAGGTGCCGGGCGGCGCTTCCGAACGCCGTGTAGACCCAACTCCGGTCCAGCGCCTGGACGGCGTCACCCGGCAGTACGGCCACCACGGCGGGCCAGCGCATCCCCGCCGCCTGGTGGGCGGTGAGTGCCCAGGCGTGCCGCACCGTGGCGAGATGCTCGCGGGCCACCGTGACCGGTCCGGCCGCGCTCTCCAGGCGCAACCCGCCCTCGTCGGCGCCGACGACCCTGGCGGGCACCACTGTGCCCGGGGCCGGGACGTGCACCACCCGGTCGCCCGGGTCGAAGCCGTCGAACCGGCCGGGGCCGGGATTGAGCCGCTCCTTCAATGCCGCATTGAGCACCCGGGTGCCCGCCGCGCCGCCATGGCCGGGGGTGATCACCTGGGTGTGCTCGGACGGCACCCCGATGGCGCGGGGGACGGAGTCCGCCACCAACTGGACGGTCCGGTGCACCGCCTCTCCGGCGTCGCGGACCGGGACGATCACGATCTCCTTCTCGGGCGCCTCCACCGCCGTGAGCTCGCCGATCCCGATCCCCGAGACCAGCTCCCCCAGCGGCCCCGGGTCCGGGGTGCGGGAGGCCACCTGAGGGCACACCTTCGCGGCGAGCAGGTCGGCGAAGACCCGGCCGGGCCCCACGGACCACAGCACACCTGGATCGCCGCTGAGCACCAGCCGTGCCCCGTCCGGCACCGACTCCACCAGGGTGGCCGCGGCCTCCACATCGAGCCTCGGCGCGTCGCACACCACGAGCAGATCGACGTCGAGGCTGCCGTCCTCGGCCCGCTCCGGACCCTCCCCCGAGCCCGAGAGCAGCCCCGGGAGGGTCACCAGCGCCTCCGGGAAGTCCGCAGAGTCCCCGGAGTCCCCGGAGTCCGCAGAGTTCCCGGAGTTCCCGGAGTTCCCGGAGCCCAGGAGCCCGCCCAGCCGCGCCCGGCTGTCCTCGGTGGCCGTCACCGCCCACGCGCGCAGTCCCAGCCCCCGGGCGGCGGACACCAGCGCCGCGGGCTCCGCCCGCGCCGCCTCCCCGCCGGTGTGCACGACGACCCCGCTCTCGGCCACCGCCCGGATCAGATCGGCGGCCGAGGGGGAAGGGGCCTCCCGAGCCGCGCCCACCCAGTCGGCCTTCGGCGCGGCCGGGTCCAGCGTGGACAGCAGCCGGACCAGGCCGTCGGCAAGGCTCTCCTCGGCCAGCGCGTAGCGGTCGAGCCCGAGCAGCACACGCATCGGCGGCTCCTCGTCCTCGGACGCCTTGCTCGCCGCCGGGCCGTCGAGGTCCTCCTCCTGGAAGACCAGGACGCTTCCGTCGGAGACGGACTCGCGCAGCGCCTCCTCCGGGTCCGGCACGAAGTGCTGCCCGAGCGCCGCGCGCACCTTCGACGCCTCCACGGCGGTGTGCCCCTCCAGAGCGGCCCGCTCCAGCAGCCGCACCACCAGCGCCCGCGCCCGCCGGGGATCGCCGGGACCGGCCTGCGGACCCAGCAGCGCCCGGGCGAATCCGTCGGCGTGCTCGACGCGCACGCCGGGCAGCGACAGCACCAGCCAGGGATCCTCACGCAGCAGGCGCGCGGCGCCCTCGCCGAGCGCGTCCACGGCGGGACGCGCCAGTGCCTCGGGCGCGCCGCCCTCGGTCAGTACGGCACGCGCGGCGGCCGACGCCTCGTCCCGCGGTGCCCGGGAAACCGCCGCGGCAGGGCGTGCCTCGTCCGGAGGGCTCTCCTGAGCCCCGCCCGCCTCGGTGCCGGGACCGCCCCGCGACCGCCCTTCGCCGATCGCGCGCACGGCTTCGGCCGGCCGCTCGGTGGTGCTCGGCGACGCGCCGTCCGGTGAGTCCTGCTGCGGGCCGGGGCCCGCGGGTTCGGTGCTCAGAGCGTGCTCCAGTCCTGATCGGGATAGCGGTGCAGCGGCGCCGATACGTCGTCCAGCGCCGAGCGGATCTCTTCGGGCAGAGTAAGGGCCTCCACCGACAGAGCCTCCTCGAGCTGGAGCGCGTTGCGGGCGCCGACGATGGGCGCCACCACGCCCGGGCGGTCCCGCACCCAGGCCAGCGCCACGTGCAGCGCCGAGACCGCCAGCCCGTCGGCCGCCGTCGCCACCGCGTCCACGATCCTTCGCGACCCCTCGTCCAGATAGGGCTCGACGAAGGCGGACAGCAGCTCGGAGGCGCCGCGTGAGTCCGGCGGGGTGGCGTAACGGTACTTCGCCGTCAGCACTCCCCGGCCGAGCGGCGAGGAGGGGAGCACACCCACCCCCAGGTCGAGCGCCGCGGGCAGCACCTCGCGCTCTATCCCGCGCTGCAGGAGCGAGTACTCCATCTGGGTACTGGCCACGGTGGTGCGCGAGGCTCCGGCCAGTTGCCAGGTGGCGGCCTTGGCGAGCTGCCAGCCGCTGAAGTTGGACACGCCGACGTAGCGCACCCGGCCCGAGGCGACCGCGATGTCCAGTGCCTGGAGGGTCTCCTCGGTGGGCGTCGACGGGTCGAACGCGTGCACCTGCCACAGGTCCACGTAGTCCGTGCCCAGCCGCTCCAGCGAGGCGTCCAGCGCGCTCAGCAGATGGCCGCGCGAGGCGTCGAAGCGCCGGTAGGGGTCCGGGACGCTGCCCGCCTTGGTCGCGATCACCAGCTCCTCGCGCGCGACCATGCCGTCCAGCAGCCGCGAGAGCAGATACTCGGCCCCGCCGTCGCTGTAGACGTCCGCGGTGTCCACGAGGTTGCCGCCCGCATCCAGGTACACCTTCAACATGTCGGCGGCGTCGTGCTCGCCGGTGTCCCGTCCCCAGGTCAGTGTGCCGAGACCCAGTCGCGACACGCGCAGCCCGGTGCGGCCGAGGTGCCTTCGCTCCATGTTCGCGAAGAGTACTGGCCCGGACAGGTCCGCGTGACGGAGGAGACGTTTCCCTGGCCGGGCATGCCGCGCTAGGGTCCGAGACAACAACGACGTTACTGACGGGTAAGGGGAACCATATGCGGCTCGGTATCAATCTCGGCTACTGGGGCGCCGGTGTGGACGCGGACAACCTCGCCGTCGCGCGCGAGGCGGACCGGCTCGGCTACTCGGTGTGCTGGGCCGCCGAGGCCTACGGCTCCGACGCCGCCACGGTCCTGTCCTGGGTCGCCGCGCAGACCGAGCGCATCGACATCGGCTCGGCCATCTTCCAGATCCCGGCCCGCACTCCCACGATGACCGCGATGACCGCGGCCACGTTGGACACCCTCTCCGGCGGCCGGTTCCGCCTGGGCCTGGGCGTCTCCGGCCCCCAGGTCTCCGAGGGCTGGTACGGCGTCAAGTTCGACAAGCCGCTCGCCCGCACGCGCGAGTACGTCGAGATCATCCGCAAGGCGATGTCCCGCGAGCGCCTCGTCCACGAGGGCGCGAACTGGACGCTGCCCCTGCCCGGTGGCCCCGGCAAGCCGCTCAAGCTCACCGTGCACCCGGCCCGCGAGTACATCCCGCTGTACATCGCCGCCATAGGCCCCAAGAACCTCGAGCTCACCGGTGAGATCGCCGACGGCTGGCTCGGCGTGTTCTTCGCGCCCGAGCACGCCGAGGTCTCCCTCGAGCCGCTGAAGGCCGGGCGCGCCAAGGCCGGCAAGACCCTCGAGGGCTTCGATCTGGTCCCGACCGTGCCGATCGCCGTCGACGACGATCCCAAGGCCGCCGCCGACCACTTCCGCCCCTACACCGCCCTGTACGTCGGCGGTATGGGCAGCCGTGAGCAGAACTTCTACAACCGGCTCGCCTCCCGCATGGGCTACGAGAAGGAGGCCGGGCAGATCCAGGACCTCTACCTGGCCAGGGACTACGCGGGTGCCGCCGCCGCCGTCCCGCACGAGCTCATCGACAGCACCGCCCTCGTCGGGCCGATGGAGCGCATCGCCGACCGGATGCAGGCGTACGCCGACGCCGGGGTCACCACGCTCACCCTCGCCCCCGGCGGAATCACCCTGGAGGACCGCATCGCGGCGCTGCGTACGGGCGCGAAGGCCCTGGAGCGGGCCGGACTGGCCGAGTAGCCGCCGCGGGCGCCGAGAGGGCGGCCGGGCCCCGCGGGGGCGTGCCCCGGGCCACCGGGCACCGGCCGCCCGTGCCCCGAAGGCCGGTGCACCGGCCGCCCTCGCGCCGAGGCCCGGGCACCGGCTACCGGGGCACCAGCCGCCCGAGCAGCCGGCCGAACTCAGTCAGCCGCGCCATCTGCCCGGCGCCCCCGTCGTCCAGCGACTTGCTGAACCGGAACGCCTCGGGCCGGAAGCGTGCGGTGGCCGTCGGCTGCTCGCCCTCCGCCTGCGAGGCGGTCATCTCGTGCGGCGTGGAGGTCGCCACCACCAGATAGACCCCGCGGTCGACGCGCCGCCCGTCCGTGTCCCGGCCTACGAGCGTGCGCATCCCCACGTGCACGATCGCGTCCAGCGGCAGCACCTGCACGGAGGAGTCCAGGACCGTGCCGCCGGGGGCATCGGCGTCGGCCACCTCCTCGCTGTGCCACAGGACCAGCCGGCGTCCGTCGCAGACCGCCGCCTCCTGCCAGACCGAGGCGCCCGCCTCCGTCAGGTCCACCACGCGCTCCAGCGTGAAGCCGCGGACCCTGCGACGCCCCAGCACTCCCCGGACCGCCTCCACGGCGACGTCCGCGTGCAGGAAGTAGGCGTGCGCGGCGTCCTCGAACCGCTCGTACGACGACCAGTCGGAGCCCGCGGGGCCCAGCGGCCGCGCCGTCGGACGGCCCTTCGTCGCCCTGCTGAACATGTCCACCCGTTTCGCGTCCCCGTCCCCGGCGTCCTGCGTACTTCTCCGACTTCTCCGCACCTTACCCAGCGTTTCGGACAGCCGGGTCGAGCGGTTGGCGCGGCAGGGGGCCGATGGGACGTCAGAGCCCCCACGGTGGGCGATCGGCGCGGGGCCCGGCGGGGGAGTGCGCCCCGCGGAATGGCTTCCACGGCCGTGGTGGGGGCTCGGGGGTCTTCCCCGCCACGGCCGTCACCGAGCACAACGCGCCGCCGCCCCCCCGGTTACGGCCCACGGTTGGGCGAACGGGCGGGCGCACCTGTTGCCGCGGACGGCCGGGGGTATTTGACTTCTTCCATGACGTTCGGACCGTAAAGACCGTTCGGCACCCGCGAGAGGTGATCGCGATGCTTTCCGCCCGCAGTCTCTTCGAGGAGATCCTCCACAACGACGACTCGTACCACCTGTTCTGCAGCATCGCCGCGAAGGGCGAGTACCAGGGCGGATGGGAGAACGGCCGGATCGCAAGGCTCATCGAGGACCAGGAGCTCGCGCCGAAGGTCGCCCGCCACGGAGCCGACGAGGAAAAGCACGGCCGCATCTTCAAGGCCCTGCTGCACAAGCGCGGACTCGAACAGCGCGACGTCCCCGACGACACCGACTACACGATGCTGCTCGAACGCGAGGGCATCGGCCTCACCCATGACAAGCTCCGCCGCGACGAACCGCTGTCCGAGCGGGACGTGATCGTCTACCTCGCGCACAGCCGGGTCACCGAGCAGCGCGCGTCGGAGCAGATGCGGATGCTCCGCAAGTACTTCGGTGACGACCCGGAAGTGGGCCGGGCGGTGCGGATGATCTCCGACGACGAGGACAACCATCTCGCCTTCTGCCACGAGGAGTTGCTGCGTCTGGCGCGCAGGGGCCATGGGCAGACCATCCGGTCCGTGCTGAGGGACAGCGCCCTCACCGAGATCCGGGTCTACCGGGACGTCAGCCTCGCCGTGATGCGGCACATGGGCGAGGTCCTCGGGTGGCCCGGCCCGAAGAACGCGGTACTGGCCCTCGGCATCCACGGCCTCTACCTGTTCGAGCGGCTCGGGGGGTGGCGGCGCATGGTCTCCCTGAGGATGCCCGAACGGCGCAACGCGCTCGGCGGGCCGCCGAGGCCGGCGAGCGCCGAGGTCGTGTGACGCGGTCCTGACCGGCGGACGCGCCCGGTCGGCGGGCGGGCTCCGGCCGTTCGACGGGCGCGCCCCGGCCGGCGGAACGCGCCGGCGGACGCGGCCCCGGACGCCTACAGCCAGCCGCGCCGCTTGAAGAAGCGGTACAGCGCGGAACAGAACACCGCCATCACGGTCAGGGCCGCGGGGTAGCCCCAGACCCGGCGCAGCTCCGGCATGTGGTCGAAGTTCATGCCGTAGATGCCCGCGATGAGCGTCGGCACGGCCGCCATCGCCGCCCACGCGGAGATCTTGCGCATGTCGTCGTTCTGCTGCACACCCATCTGCGCCAGGTTGGCCCCGAGGATGTCGGAGAGCAGGCGGTCGAGCCCGTCCACGTAGTCGTTGGCCCGTACGAGGTGGTCGGCGACGTCCCGGAAGAACGGCCGGGTCTGCGGCACCACGAACGGCACCCCGCCGCTCGCCAGGCGCTGCACGGGATCCACCAGCGGCGCCGTCGCCCGCCGGAACTCGAGCACCTGCCGCTTGAACGAGTAGATGCGCTCAGCGATCCCACCCGAGTCGCCCGCGGCCCTCGGGGCGAAGACGTCCGCCTCCAGCTCCTCGAGGTCGACCTGGAGCTCGTTCGCCACATAGGTGTACTTGTCGACCACGGCGTCGCTTATCGCGTACATCACCGCGACGGGACCGTTCTTGAGCAGGTCGGGGTTCTGTTCCAGGCGTTTGCGGACCTCCGCGAGCGGGTTCGCCTCACCGTGGCGGACCGTCACGGCGAAGCTGTGGCCCACGAAGATCATC
This sequence comes from Wenjunlia tyrosinilytica, assembly GCF_014646055.1. GTDB lineage: Bacteria > Actinomycetota > Actinomycetes > Streptomycetales > Streptomycetaceae > Wenjunlia > Wenjunlia tyrosinilytica. The sequence goes on along the minus strand of NZ_BMMS01000003.1, from coordinate 336,395 downwards.
ACCTCGCCCGTGGAGACCGTCGTGCTCGGCTCGTCGTACAGCACGGGCTTGAGGACGAGGAACAGCGAGTCGTCGTAGACCTCCAGCTTGGGGCGCTGGTGGGCTTTCAGCGCGTCCTCGACGGCGAGCGGGTGCAGGCCGAACTGCCCGGCCACCCGGTCGAACTCCTGCTCCGTCGGCTCGTGCAGCCCGATCCACAGGAACTCGTCCTTGGTCTCGCGAGCCCGCTCCAGGGCATCCGGCAGCTCGGCGGACCCCTCGACACGGTGCCCGTCGCGGTAGATGGCGCAGTCCACGATCACTCACAGCATCCTGCCCCGCATGGCGCCGACCTAACGCCACGATGTCCGCCCGCTCGACCGGCCCCGCTCCATCCTGCCTACAGTGGGTCCCATGCCCACCGTGCTCCTCGTACGCCATGGCCGCTCGACCGCCAACGCCTCCGGAGTCCTCGCCGGGTGGACCCCCGGCGTCGCCCTCGACGACAGGGGCCGCGAGCAGGCCGCAGCGCTCGCCGCCCGGGTCGCCGCACTGCCCCTGTCCGCGGTCGTCTCCAGCCCGCTGCAGCGCTGCCGGGAGACCGTCCGCCCGCTGCTCGACGTCCGCCCCGAGATCGAGCTGCACTCCGACGAGCGGGTCGGGGAGTGCCGGTACGGAGACTGGGCCGGCCGCAAGCTCAGTGAACTCGCCGACGAGCCGCTGTGGCGCACGGTCCAGCAGTACCCCTCCGAGGCCGTCTTCCCCGGGCCGGACGGCGAGTCGCTGCGTGCCATGCAGCAACGGGCCGTCGCGGCCGTGCGGGAGTGGAACGCCCGGATCGAGCGGGAGCACGGCGCCGACGCCCTGTTCGTCGTGTGCTCGCACGGCGACATCATCAAGTCGGTCGTGGCCGACGCCCTCGGCCTGCATCTGGACCTCTTCCAACGCATCGCCGTCGACCCGTGCTCGGTCACCGCGATCCGCTACACCTCGGCGCGGCCGTTCCTGCTGAGGCTGGGGGACACCGGCGATCTGGCCGGTCTCGTACCGAAGGTGCCGGGGGCGGAGAGCGGACCGGAGGACGGTGACGCGGCCGTGGGCGGCGGCGCCGGAGCTCCCTGACCGTACGCCGGGACGCCCGCTTTCGCAGGAGCCACCGGCCCTCAGTAGGGTTGGATCTACCGTGGCCGGATCCGGGGGTCGCCCCCGCGGGACCCGAGCCGCACCGGCCGCCAACCCAGCGCCGGACCCCCAAGTGCCGGACCCCAAGTGCCCCGCCGTCGAGTATTCGGAGCAGGACGTGCCCCGTCAGGTGTTCCTCTACGACCCGCCGGACCGGTTCGTCGCCGGTACCGTCGGGCAGCCCGGCGAGCGCGCCTTCTACCTCCAGGCCACGGCAGCGGGCAGAACCACCACCGTCGCCCTGGAGAAGGCCCAGGTGGCGGCGCTGGCCGAACGCGTCGACGAACTCCTGGACGAGGTGGTGCGCCGTACCGGCGGCAGCGCCCCGGTGCCCGCCGTCGCCCCCGCGGAGTTGGCCGACACCGCCCCGCTGGACATCCCCGTCGAGGAGGAGTTCCGCGTCGGCACCATGGCCCTGGCCTGGGACGGCGAGAGCGAGCGGGTGGTCGTCGAGGCGCAGGCGCTGGTCGAGGTCGAGGTCAACGAGGAGGAGGACCTGGAGGCGGCCGAGGAGCGGCTGCTCCAGGACGACGAGAACGGGCCTCCGCTGCTGAGGGTCAGGCTCACCGGTGCCATGGCCCGGGGGTTCGCCAAGCGCGCCCTCGACGTGGTGGCCGCCGGCCGCCCGCCGTGCCCGTTCTGCAGCCTGCCGCTCGATCCGGAAGGACATGTATGCCCGCGTCAGAACGGGTACCTGAGAGGGGCGTCCTCCTGAACGAGCAGGTGGAGGCCACCGAGCTGCTGGCGCTCGGGGAACTGACCGTGCGCGGGCGGATCGGCGACGCCTCCAACGCCGTCCTCCAGTGCTCCGTCGAGTACTCCGGCAAGCGTGCCATGTGTGTCTACAAGCCGGTCGCGGGGGAGCGGCCCCTGTGGGACTTCCCCGACGGCACGCTCGCCCAGCGCGAGGTCGCCGCCTACCTGGTCTCGGAGGCCACGGGCTGGGGACTCGTCCCGCCGACCGTCCTGCGCGACGGCCCGTACGGGGAGGGCATGGTCCAGCTCTGGATCGAGCCGGACCCGCGGGCGCAGCTGCTGGCGCTCCAGGAGGGCGAGGAGGCCGAGCCCGGCTGGCGGGCCGTCGGCCCCGCCGAGATCGGAGGCGGCCGTACCGCCCTGCTGGTGCACGCCGACGACATCGGGCTGCGCCGCCTCGCCGTGCTCGACGCGGTGATCAACAACGCCGACCGCAAGGGCGGGCACCTGCTGCCCGTCGAGGGCGGGCATCTCTACGCCATCGACCACGGCGTCACCTTCAACGCCGAGGACAAGCTTCGCACCCTGCTGTGGGGCTGGGCGGGCGAGCCGCTGCCCGAGGAGGTGTCGGCGGTGCTGGAGAAGCTGCGGGGCCAGCTCGGCGCCGGGCTCGGCGAACGCCTGGGCGAGCTGATCACCGAGGCCGAGCTCGAGGCCCTCAGAGCGCGTGTCAACGCCCTGCTCTCCTCCGGCCGCCACCCCGAGCCGAGCCGCAACTGGCCCGCCGTTCCCTGGCCGCCCATCTGAACCGCCGCCATCGCGCGTTCTCGACCGAGTGTGACCGGACGGGTTCGACTGCATGTTCCGGGTGGTGGCGCAAGACCGCCAATTTGGCCATCTGACCTGCTCCGGTTCGTATGATGAACGCCGTTGAGGCTACTCTCAAGGCATGTATGCCTGGCCCGCCTCTGAGGTACCCGCCCTGCCCGGCAAGGGTCTCCCGCTGCGACTTCACGACACCGCGACCGGCGCTGCCGTGGGGCTGCGGCCCGGACCGGTCGCCCGCCTCTACGTCTGCGGCATCACCCCCTACGACGCGACGCACATGGGGCACGCCGCCACCTACACGGCCTTCGATCTCGTCCAGCGGGTCTGGCGCGACGCCGGGCACGACGTCGAGTACGTCCAGAACGTCACCGACGTCGACGACCCCCTGCTGAAGCGGGCGGAGGAGACCGGCGAGGACTGGGTGGCGCTCGCCGAGCGCGAGACCGCGCTCTTCCGCGAGGACATGACCGCGCTGCGGCTGCTGCCGCCCGACCACTACATCGGCGCGGTCGAGGCGATCCCCGGCATCGTTCCGCTCGTCGAGCGGCTGCTGGAGGCCGGTGCCGCCTACGAACTCGACGGCGACGTCTACTTCTCCGTCGAGTGCGACCCGCACTTCGGCGAGGTGTCCCGGCTCGACGCGGAGGCGATGCGGCTGCTGTACGCCGAGCGGGGCGGCGACCCCGACCGGCCCGGCAAGAAGAACCCCCTCGATCCGATGCTGTGGATGGCCGCGCGACCGGGCGAGCCCAGCTGGGACGGCGGCAAGCTCGGCCCCGGGCGGCCCGGCTGGCACATCGAGTGCGTGGCCATCGCCCTGGACCACCTCGGCATGGGCTTCGACGTCCAGGGCGGCGGCTCCGACCTGGCGTTCCCGCACCACGAGATGGGCGCCTCGCACGCCCAGGTGCTCACCGGGCAGCACCCCTACGCCCAGGCGTACGTGCACGCCGGGATGGTGGCGCTCGACGGCGCGAAGATGTCCAAGTCCAAGGGCAACCTGGTCTTCGTCTCCGCGCTGCGCAACGACGGTGTCGACCCGGCGGCGATCCGGCTGGCGCTGCTCTCGCGGCATTACCGCGCCGACTGGGAGTGGACCGACGAGGTGCTGAACGAGGCCGTGGAGCGACTCACCGCCTGGCGCGCCGCGGTGTCCCGGCCGGACGGCCCGGCGGCGGAGGAGGTGCTGCGGGAGGTGCGCGAGGCACTGGCGAACGACCTCGACGCCCCGGCCGCCCTCGCGGCCGTCGACACGTGGGCCGCCCGCCAGCAGGAGTCGGGCGGCTCGGACATCTCCGCGCCCGGCCTGGTCTCGCGGACCGTCGACGCCCTGCTGGGTGTGGCGCTGTGACGTCCGGCTGACGCGTCGGCCGATCCGACGCCCGCGGCCCCCCGGCGCGGTGCCGGGGGCCGCTGGCGTTCAAGCCGCGCGCGGCGAGCACGGTCGCCTGCTCGTCCACCTACTCGTCGTCCGCGTCGCGGCCGGAATCGTTCCCGGCGTCGGCGCTCTCGGACTCGGCGTCCGTGGAATCCGGGGCCGTGGACTCCGATGTTGTGGACTCCGGCGTTGTGGAATCCGCGGCCGTGGAGTGGGCGCCTCGGGACCGGGCACCCCGGGAGTCCGCGTCGGCGGACCCGGCGCCCGGAGTATCGGTCCCCTTGGCCTCGCGCCCGCCGGAGTCCGAGTCGGTGCCGGAGCCCGAGCCGGAGTCCGAGTCGGTGCCGCCGCCCGAGTCAGTGCCGGAGCCGGAGTCCGAGTCGGAGCTCGAGTCAGTGCCGGAGCCGGAGTCCGAGTCCGAGTCGGAGCCCGAGTCAGTGCCGGAGCCGGAGTCCGAGTCCGAGTCAGAGCCCGAGTCAGTGCCGGAGCCGGAGTCCGAGTCCGAGTCAGAGCCCGAGTCAGTGCCGCCGCCCGTGCCGGTCTCCGAGCCCGCGTCGGCGTCGGCTCCCGTCTCACCCTCCCGTGCGGGAGGGCCGCCGAGCTGCCCCTGTGTCCCGCGCCGGAAGTAACCGGGATCGCCCTGCTCCCCGCCCTCCCGGGCATGAGGGCCATGGCCGTCCCGGCGCCGCAGGTACTTCTCGAACTCGCGGGCGATCGCCTCGCCGGAGGCCTCCGGCAGCTCCGCGGTGTCCCTGGCGTCCTCCAGGGACTGCACATACTCGGCGACCTCGCTGTCCTCGGCCGCGAGCTGGTCCACGCCCAGCTGCCACGCCCGGGCGTCCTCGGGCAGGTCGCCCAGCGGCATGCGCAGATCGAGCAGGTCCTCGAGCCGGTTGAGCAGGGCCAGCGTCGCCTTGGGGTTCGGCGGCTGCGAGACGTAGTGGGGGACCGCCGCCCACAGGCTGACCGCGGGCACCCCGGCGTGTGTGCACGCCTCCTGGAGGATGCCCACGATGCCGGTGGGGCCCTCGTAGCGGCTCTCCTCCAGATTGAGCGTACGGGCCAGCTCCGGGTCCGAGGTGGTGCCGCTCACGGGCACCGGCCGGGTGTGCGGCGTGTCGCCGAGGAGCGCTCCCAGGACGACCACCATCTCGACGCCCAACTCATGGGCGAAGCCGAGGATCTCGTTGCAGAACGAGCGCCAGCGCATACTCGGCTCGATCCCCCGCACCAGGACCAGGTCGCGGGGCTTCGGCTCGGTGACCCGCACCACCGAAAGGCGCGTGGTGGGCCAGGTGATCCGGCGTACCCCGCCGTCCAGCCACACATTGGGCCGGTTGACCTGGAAGTCGTAGTAGTCCTCGGCGTCGAGCGCCGCGAAGACCTCGCCCTTCCACTCCCGGTCCAGGTGCTCCACCGCGGTGGAGGCGGCATCCCCGGCATCGTTCCAGCCCTCGAACGCGGCCACCATGACCGGGTCGATCAGCTCGGGCACGCCCTCGAGCTCGATCACCCACCGCCTCCTTCGTTGCTGCCGTTCCGGGCGCGGACGGACCCGCACTCGGCCGTACCCGCAAAGCCTACGGCGTACGGGACCCGCTGCCGCAGTCCTCGGGCCGCCAGGATCCGCAGGGTCAGCGAGCGGGTGCTCTCCGTGACGCCCGGCCCGGCCCCAGCCGCTCCGACACGCATCCCAGTCCCCTTCCGTCGCGGGGAAATCCAGTCCCCTTCGTTCGCGGGGAAGCCCACGGACAGGGCGCCCCCGAAATGCTCGTGGTCGGCGTCATCCCTACCCCGTCCGGGCCGGGTGGCGCGCACCCCGGCCCCAACTGCCGCGACCCTAACCGATCGGGCCGGAAAATGATCAGGGCCGGTGCCCCGCAGCCTCGCTGCGGGGCACCGGCCCTGACGTCCTCTCAGCCCTTCAGTACCTCCTCGACGCGCGAGCGCACCTGCTCGGTGTCGAGTCCGCGCACCGTGAGCGTGGTGCGGCGGCGCAGCACGTCGTCCACCGTGGCCGCCCACTCGTGGTCACGCGCGTACACCACCTGCGCCCAGATCTCCGGACCGTCCTGGTGGATCCGCTCGCCGAGCGAGGGGTCCTCGTTGGCCAGGCGGGCGATCTCGAAGGACAGCGCGCCGTAGTGCGTGGCCAGGTGACGGGCGGTCAGCGGGTCGAGGCGGGCGCCGGGCTCGCGGTCGACGAGCAGCCGGTGGGCGACGGCGTTCGGGTTGGCGACACCGGGCAGGGGCACTCGGCGCGGCAGCCGCGACTGCGGCTCCATGTCGTCGGCGAGCGGGCCGCCCGGCAGCTTGGCCAGCTTGTCCATGACGGTGCGGCCGATGTGCCGGTAGGTGGTCCACTTGCCGCCCGCGACCGACAGCATTCCGGCGCTGCCCTCGGTGACGACGGTCTCGCGCTTGGCCGAGGCCGTGCCGCCGGGACCGCCGGGCAGCACCCGCAGCCCCGCGAACGCGTAGGTGATCAGGTCGCGCGACAGGTGCGCGTCCTGCACCGAGAACGCCGCCTCGTCCAGGATCTGGGCGATGTCCGCCTCGGTGACCCGCACGTCCGCCGGATCCCCCTCGTACTGCTCGTCGGTGGTGCCCAGCAGGAGCTGGTCCTCCCACGGCAGGGCGAAGGTGATGCGGTACTTGTCGATCGGGGTGGCCAGCGCCGCCTTCCACGGCGCCTTGCGCTTGAGCACGATGTGCGCGCCCTTGGACAGGCGGATGCTGGGAGCGGCCGCGCTGTCCTCCATGCGCCGCAGGTGGTCCACCCACGGGCCCGTGGCGTTGAGCACCAGGCGGGCGTCGACTCCGAACTCGGCGCCGTCGAGGCGGTCGCGCAGCTCCGCGCCGGTCACCCGGCCGCGGGTGAACCGCAGCCCGGTGACCTCGGCGTGGTTGAGCACGACGGCCCCGGCGTCCACGGCCGCGCGCACGGTCATCACGGCCATCCGGCTGTCGTTCATCTGGTGGTCGCCGTAGACCGCGACCGCCTTGAGGTCCTGCGTGCGCAGGGCGGGCACGTCCCGCACGGCCTTGGCCGGGCTGATGACCCGGCCCACGCCGTCGCCGAACGCGGAGAGCGCGGAGTAGGCGAACACGCCCGCTCCCAGCTTCGCCGCACCGTGCGGCCCGCCCTTGTAGACCGGCAGATAGAAGGTGAGGGGGTTCACCAGGTGAGGGGCGACGTCCTTGGCGAGGACACGCCTCTCGTGGTGGTTCTCCGCCACCAGCTTGACCGCGCCGGTCTGCAGGTAGCGCAGACCGCCGTGGACGAGCTTGGAGGAGGCGGAGGAGGTGGCGCCGGCGAAGTCGCCGGCGTCCACCATCGCCACCCGAAGGCCGGACTGCGCGGCGTGCCAGGCCACCGACGTGCCGAGGATGCCGCCGCCGACGACCAGCAGGTCGTAGGTGGCGTTCTCCAGCAGCGCACGGGTCTCGGCGCGGCCCGCGTTGCGCGTGCCTGCCTGGTGGGTGCCGAGGCTCGGCACGCTCTGCAGGGTGTTCATCTCTAGTTCTCCTCGTCCAACCAGCCCATGGTCCGCTCGACGGCCTTGAGCCAGTTCTTGTACTCGCGGTCGCGCGCGGCCGCGTCCATATCGGGGGTCCATTCGGCGGCCCGGCGCCAGTTGGCGCGCAGCGCCTCGGTGTCCGGCCAGAAGCCGACGGCCAGGCCCGCCGCGTAGGCGGCGCCCAGGCAGGTGGTCTCGGCGACCATCGGCCGCACCACCGGGGCGTCGACGAAGTCCGCCACCGTCTGCATCAGCAGGTTGTTGGAGGTCATGCCGCCGTCGACCTTCACCGCCGCCAGTTCCACACCGGAGTCCTTCTGCATGGCGTCCACGACCTCGCGGGTCTGCCAGGCGGTGGCCTCGAGCACGGCGCGGGCCAGGTGCCCCTTGGTGACGTAGCGGGTCAGGCCCGCGATGACGCCGCGGGCGTCGGAGCGCCAGTAGGGGGCGAACAGGCCGGAGAACGCCGGCACGAAGTACGCGCCTCCGTTGTCCTCGACGGAGCTGGCCAGTGTCTCGATCTCGGCGGCGCTCTTGATCAGGCCCATCTGGTCGCGCATCCACTGCACGAGCGAGCCGGTGACGGCGATCGAGCCCTCGAGGGCGTAGACGGGGGCCTGGTCGCCGATCCGGTAGCCGACCGTGGTGATCAGGCCGCTGTAGGAGTTGACGATCTGTCCGCCGGTGTTGAGGAGGATGAACGTACCGGTGCCGTAGGTGGACTTGGCCTCGCCCTCGGAGAAACAGGTTTGGCCGAAAAGGGCCGCCTGCTGGTCGCCGAGCGCGGAGGCGACCGGTACTCCGGCGGCCAGGGTGCAGGCGGCGGTCCCGTAGACCTCGGCCGAGGACCGGATCTGCGGCAGCAGCTGCTTGGGGATGTCCAGGGACGCGAGGATCTTGTCGTCCCAGTCCAGGGTGTGCAGGTTCATCAGCAGCGTGCGGGAGGCGTTGGTGACGTCGGTGACGTGCACACCCCCGTCGGGACCGCCGGTGAGGTTCCAGATGACCCAGGAGTCCATGGTGCCGAAGAGGATCTCGCCGCGCTCGGCGCGCTCACGCAGGCCCTCGACGTTGTCCAGCAGCCAGCGGATCTTCGGTCCGGCGAAGTAGCTCGCCAGCGGAAGGCCGGTCTCGCGGCGGAAGCGGTCCTGGCCGACGTTGCGCCCGAACTCCCGGCACAGGGCGTCGGTGCGGGTGTCCTGCCAGACGATGGCGTTGTGCACGGGCTCACCGGTGGCCTTGTCCCACAGGACGGTGGTCTCGCGCTGGTTGGTGATGCCGATGGCCTTGATGTCGTCGGCGGTTATGTTCGCCTTGCTGATCGCACCGTCCACGACGGACTGGACACGGGTCCAGATCTCGCTCGCGTCGTGCTCGACCCAGCCCGGCTTGGGGAAGATCTGCGCGTGCTCCTGCTGGTCGACGGAGACGATGCGGCCGTCGCGGTCGAAGACGATGCAGCGGCTGGAGGTGGTGCCCTGGTCGATCGCGGCGATGAAGGGGCCGCTGCTGTGGGCGTCGGTGGTGTTCGCGTCGGTGGTGTTGACGTCGGTCACGTGGAAGCTCCTGAGGTCCTGTGCTGGTGGTCGGCGGGAGGTGCGGGCGTTCTAGAAGGCCCAGTTGTAGATGCCTCCCGCGAGGGCGCCGCCGATGAGCGGGCCCACCACGGGGATCCAGGCGTAACCCCAGTCCGAGCGGCCCTTGTTGGGCAGCGGCAGCAGGGCGTGGACGATTCGGGGCCCGAGGTCGCGGGCGGGGTTGATCGCGTAGCCGGTCGGACCGCCGAGGGACAGACCGATGCCGACGACGAGCAGGGAGGTGATCAGGATGCCGGTGCCCGACAGGGCCAGGCCCTTGGTGAGGCCCTCGGCGAGGATGACCAGGACGAGAACGGTGGTGCCGATGATCTCGGTGATGAGGTTCTGCGCGGCGTTCCGGATCTCGGGACCGGTGGAGAAGACACCCAGCACGGGGCCGCCGGGCAGCTCGGCGGGCTCGTCCTTGGTCGTGGGACCGGCGGGGTCGGCTCCGTGGCCGGCGAGCACCTCGGGGTCGGTCAGGTGCGCCTGGAACTGGCCGAGGTACGTCAGCCACACCAGGGCCGCGCCGAGCATCGCGCCGACGAGCTGGCCGGCGAGGTAGACCGGAACCTTGTCCCAGTCACCGGACTGGACGGCGATGCCGACGGTGACCGCGGGGTTGAGGTGGGCGCCCGACAGGTGGGCCGCAGTGTAGGCGCCCGCCAGGACCGCGAAGCCCCAGCCGAAGGTGATCGCCAGCCAGCCCGCGCCTTGGGCCTTCGACTTCTTGAGAACGACGGCGGCGACCACGCCGCCGCCGAGCAGGATGAGGATGGCTGTGCCGATCACTTCACCTATGAAAATCTTGTCGCTGGACACCGCGCGACTCCTTCATGTGCTCTGTCCAGGAGGAACGCGGTGCCGGGCCCGGGCGCCACGTTCCCTGCCCAGGCGGGGAGGATTGGGCAGCGGCAAACATTGTAGGACTTTGTCGTTAGCCGTTCGACAATGCCGACCGCCGGGCGACAGTTTTCTGCCGTTGGCTCGTTAACGTCAAGGGTCCGTCGTGTAACGACTTGGGACAGCGGTCAGAACGGGCTGGAGCCCAGGTCCCGGGAGATGGAACGGGCGGCGTCGCGCACGCTCGCCACCAGGCGGGAGCGCACCTCGCCCTCCTCGCAGACCCGCTCGACCGCGCCGGTCAGGCCCACCGCCCCCACCGGCATCCGGCGCCGGTCGTGGATGGGCGCGGCCACCGACGCCAGCCCCTCCCACGTCTCCTCCATGTCGCTCGCCCAGCCGCGCGAGCGGGTGTCCTCGAGGACCTTCTCGAAGGCGTCCGCCTCCACGACCGTGCGGTGGGTGAAGGCGGTGCGCTCGACGTCCATCGCCTCGTTGTGCGCCACCGGGTCGAAGGCGGACAGCACCTTGCCCAGGGCCGTGCTGTGCAAGGGATGCATGGCCCCCACCTCCAGCACCTGGCGGCTGTCGTCGGGCCGGAAGACGTGGTGCACGATCAGCACGCCCTTGTGGTGCAGGACGCCGATGTAGACGCTCTCCCCGCTGGCCCGGGCCAGGTCGTCCGCCCACACCAGGGCGCGGGCCCTCAGCTCGTGCACATCCAGATAGCTGTTGCCCAGGCGCAGCAGCTCCGCGCCCAGCTGGTACTTGCCGGACACGGTGTCCTGCTCGACGAAGCCCTCCTGCTGGAGCGTGCGCAGGATCCCGTGCGCGGTGCCCTTGGCCAGACCCAGCGAGGCGGCCACCTCGGACAGTCCCAGCCGCCGCTCGCCACCGGCGAGCAGGCGCAGCACCGCTGCCGCCCGCGTCAGGGACTGGATGGGTCCGGGCATGGGGCTACCTCCGTTGAAGTTGGTCGGCAATGCTGAACAGCATTGGGCGATGCCGACCCTGTTGTCGTACGGAAGAGTGTGTCAAGAACCCGCCCTCCGACGCACCTCCCCTGCACCCCGCTCGTACGGAGGTGTCCGCCACGCGGAACGCTCCCCGGCCGCTCGAGCCTGTCCGGCTACGCTGGCCAGGTGCGAGCACGGCCCCCCGGCCGAGCTCGCAAAGCCGACAGCCGTCGCATCCCAGGGAGCACATCCATGGCCTCGCCGTCCCAGCAGTCCGCACAGAAGCTACGAGCCGACGCACTCCGCGAGGCCCTGGCCACCCGGGTGGTGGTGGCCGACGGCGCCATGGGCACGATGCTCCAGGCGCAGGATCCCACCCTCGAGGACTTCGAGGGCCACGAGGGCTGCAACGAGATCCTCAATGTCTCGCGTCCGGACATCGTCCGGTCCGTCCACGAGGCGTACTTCGCGGTGGGCGTGGACTGTGTGGAGACCAATACCTTCGGCGCCAACTTCGCCGCCCTCGGTGAGTACGACATCGCCGACCGGGTCTTCGAGCTCTCCCGCTCCGGAGCGCGGATCGCCCGCGAGGTCGCCGACGGGTTCTCGGCGGACGGCCGGCAGCGGTGGGTGCTGGGGTCGGTGGGCCCGGGGACCAAGCTGCCGACGCTTGGCCATGCCCCGTTCACGGTCCTGCGCGACGCCTACCAGCAGAACGTCGCCGGTCTGATCGAGGGAGGAGCGGACGCGATCCTGGTGGAGACCACCCAGGACCTGCTCCAGACCAAGGCGTCCGTCATCGGTGCCAAGCGGGCCCTCACCGAGCTCGACGCCGACCTGCCGGTGCTGGTGCAGGTGACGGTGGAGACGACGGGGACGATGCTGCTGGGTTCGGAGATCGGTGCGGCGTTGACGGCGTTGGAGCCGTTGGGCGTCGACATGATCGGCCTGAACTGTGCGACGGGTCCGGCGGAGATGAGTGAGCACCTTCGGTATCTGTCGCGGCATGCGCGCACGAGGGTCTCGGCGATGCCGAACGCGGGTCTGCCGGTGCTGGGCAAGGACGGTGCGCACTATCCGCTGTCCCCGCGGGAGCTGGCGGACGCGCACGAGACCTTTGTGCGCGAGTACGGGCTCTCGCTGGTCGGCGGGTGCTGCGGCACCACCCCGGAGCACCTGCGCCAGGTGGTGGAGCGGGTGCGGGAGATGAGCCCGGGCGAGCGGCGTCCGCGACCCGAGCCGGGTGCGGCCTCGCTCTACCAGACCGTCCCCTTCCGTCAGGACACCTCGTACCTGGCGATCGGCGAGCGCACCAACGCCAACGGGTCGAAGAAGTTCCGTACGGCCATGCTGGAGGGCCGGTGGGACGACTGTGTGGAGATGGCGCGCGAGCAGATCCGTGAGGGTGCGCACCTGCTGGACCTGTGTGTGGACTACGTCGGCCGCGACGGTGTGGCGGACATGAACGAGATCGCCGGCCGGTTCGCCACCGCCTCGACGCTGCCGGTGGTGCTGGACTCCACCGAGCCCGCCGTGATCCAGGCCGGTCTGGAGAAGCTGGGCGGCCGGGCGGTGATCAACTCGGTGAACTACGAGGACGGTGACGGCCCCGAGTCGCGGTTCGCGCGGATCACCCGGTTGGCGGTGGAGCACGGTGCGGCGCTGATCGCGCTGACCATCGACGAGGACGGTCAGGCGCGCACCCCGGAGCACAAGGTGGCGGTGGCCGAGCGGCTGATCGCGGATCTGACCGGGAACTGGGGGGTGCTCGAGTGCGACATCATCGTGGACTGCCTGACCTTCACCATCGCCACCGGGCAGGAGGAGTCCCGCAAGGACGGCGTGGCCACCATCGAGGCCATCCGGGAGCTCAAGCGCCGCCACCCCGAGGTGCAGACCACCCTGGGGCTGTCGAACATCTCCTTCGGCCTCAACCCGCCGGCGCGGATGGTGCTCAACTCGGTGTTCCTCAATGAGTGTGTGGAGGCCGGGCTGGACTCGGCGATCGTGCACGCCAGCAAGATCCTGCCGATCGCCCGGATCCCGCAGGAGCAGCGGGAGGTGGCGCTGGATCTGGTCTACGACCGGCGGGGTGAGGGCTATGACCCGTTGCAGCGGTTCCTGGAGCTGTTCGAGGGGGTGGACACCACCTCGGTCAAGGCCGGGCGGGCGCAGGAGCTGGCGGCGCTGCCGTTGGAGGAGCGGCTCAAGCGGCGGATCATCGACGGTGAGCGCAACGGTCTGGAAGGCGATCTGGACGAGGCGCTGGGGGAACGCCCGGCGCTGGAGATCATCAACGATGTGCTGCTGGAGGGGATGAAGGTCGTCGGTGAGCTGTTCGGCTCCGGCCAGATGCAGCTGCCCTTCGTCCTGCAGTCCGCCGAGGTCATGAAGACCGCCGTCGCCCACCTCGAACCCCACATGGAGAAGAGCGACAGCGAGGGCAAGGGCACCATCGTGCTCGCCACCGTGCGCGGGGACGTCCACGACATCGGCAAGAACCTGGTGGACATCATCTTGTCCAACAACGGCTACAACGTGGTGAATCTGGGGATCAAGCAGCCGGTCTCGGCGATCCTGGACGCCGCCGCGGAGCACCGCGCCGATGTGATCGGGATGTCCGGGCTGCTGGTGAAGTCCACGGTGATCATGAAGGAGAACCTGGAGGAGCTCAACCAGCGCGGCATGGCCGCCGACTTCCCCGTCATCCTCGGCGGCGCCGCCCTCACCCGCGCCTACGTCGAACAGGACCTCCACGAGATCTACCAGGGAGAGGTCCGCTACGCCCGCGACGCCTTCGAGGGCCTGCGGCTGATGGACGCCCTCATCGCGGTGAAGCGCGGAGTGCCCGGAGCCACCCTCCCGGAACTCAAGCAGCGCCGCGTCCCGGCCCGCGAGGGCGTGGTCGCCGAGCCGCAGCCCGAGGAGGGCCCGGCCCGCTCGGAGACCGCGACGGACAACCCCGTGCCGACCCCGCCCTTCTGGGGCACCCGCGTGATCAAGGGCATCCCGCTCAAGGACTACGCCTCCTGGCTGGACGAGGGCGCCCTGTTCAAGGGCCAGTGGGGTCTGAAGACCGCCCGGACCGGCGACGGGCCCTCGTACGAGGAACTGGTCGAGACCGAGGGCCGCCCCCGCCTGCGCGGCTGGCTGGACAAGCTGCACACCGAGAACCTGCTGGAGGCGGCCGTCGTCCACGGCTACTTCCCCTGCGTCTCCAAGGGCGACGACCTGATCATCCTGGGCGAGGACGGCTCGGAGCGCACCCGATTCACCTTCCCGCGCCAGCGGCGGGGCCGCCGTCTGTGCCTGGCCGACTTCTTCCGCCCGCAGGAGTCGGGGGAGACCGACGTCGTCGGGCTGCAGGTGGTCACCGTCGGTTCGAGGATCGGCGAGGCGACCGCGGAGCTGTTCGCCGCCGACGCCTACCGGGACTACCTCGAGCTGCACGGCCTGTCCGTCCAGCTGGCCGAGGCGCTCGCCGAGTACTGGCACGCCCGGGTGCGCGCCGAGCTCGGCTTCGCGGGTGAGGACCCGGCCGAGATCGAGGACATGTTCGCGCTGAAGTACCGCGGTGCCCGGTTCTCCCTCGGCTACGGGGCCTGCCCGGACCTCGAGGACCGGGGCAAGATCGCCGCCCTGCTGGAGCCCGAGCGCATCGGGGTCAAGCTGTCGGAGGAGTTCCAGCTCCACCCCGAGCAGTCCACCGACGCCATCGTGATCCACCATCCGGAGGCCAAGTACTTCAACGCGCGGTAAGCCGCCGTTCAAGGCCGTATCCGCAGGCAGTCGTAGACTGGATGGTCCGGCACAGGCCGGTCGCCCGCCCTTCCCGAGGTGTGCCCGGGAGGGGAGACGGCGACCGGCCTTGCCCGTCCCCGGGGCGTACGCCCGGGGTGGAACGAGGGAAAGAGGGCCACGTGACCAGCAGCGTCCGCACCACTGGCATCAGTACCGCCCACGGCGACGGCTCCGGCCTCCAGGCCGTCCTGCTCGACATGGACGGCACCCTTGTGGACACCGAGGGCTTCTGGTGGGACGCCGAGGTGGAGATCTTCGCCGAGCTGGGCCATGAGCTCCTTCCGGAGTACCGCGAGCACGTGGTCGGCGGACCCATGACCCGGGTGGGCGCCTACCTGATCAGGGAGACGGGCGCCAGGATCACCTATCCGGAGCTGTCCGTCCTGCTGAACGAGCGCTTCGTGGAGCTGATCGGCCGGGACCTTCCGCTGATGCCGGGCGCCGGGCGGCTGCTGGCCGAGCTGGCCGCGCACGAGGTGCCCACCGCCCTCGTCTCCGCCTCGCACCGGCGCATCATCGACATCGTGCTGCGCACGATCGGCCCCGAGCACTTCGCCTTCTCCGTAGCGGGCGACGAGGTCGCGAACACCAAGCCGCACCCGGACCCGTACCTCCTGGCCGCCTCCCGCCTCGGCGCCCATCCCTCCCGCTGCGTCGTGGTGGAGGACACCCCGACCGGTGTCGCCTCCGCCGAGGCCGCCGGCTGCCGGGTGCTCGCGGTGCCCTCGGTGGCGCTGATCGAGCCCGCGTCCGGCCGCACGGTGGTGCCTTCCCTGGAAGAGGTCGATCTTGCTTTTCTGCGTGATCTGGTCACCGTGGTGCGCTGACCGGAACACCCAGCGAAATCATGATTTCCATGGTCATGACTCCAGGTCGCCGACCGCTCATTCGGTGTGACTTCGGTCTTGGCCGATTCCGGTTCCTCGTCAACCGAGTTCATGCCGTGATTTATCTCACAGTCAATCCCATCGACAGTGTTGCCGACGCCTGTTCTCAGGGGTGTTGAGGCGCCTTTGAGGCAGGGGCATGTGTCCGCTTTGGTGACAGTAGGCGGCCTTGGTTCCACTGTTCGGAAATCGGTGAGTGAGCTGCTGTTATCGGCGCGTGATTTCGCTGGGACATGTCCGTGTTCTGAGACAACCGCGCCTTCGCACTAGGGTCCTGCCTGATCAATGCCGAATCTTCGGTCGGCGTTTGAGCAAGGGGATTCTTTGATGTCACGTACCAAGCGCGTCGTGGCTGCCTCCACTGTCGGCCTGATGGCTCTGACTGTGGCTGCGTGCGGCGGCGACAAGAACGACTCGTCCGGCTCTTCCGGTGGGGGGGCCGTCATCATGGGCACCACTGAGCCGGTGCAGTCGCTCGACCCGGCAAAGACGTACGACCTGGGCTCCTGGACGGTTATCTACAACACGTTCCAGACGCTCCTCACCTATGAGGCCGGCGCCAAGGAGTACAGCCCGGACGCGGCCGAGAAGTGCAGCTTCGGCGACCCCAAGACCTTCACCTGCACGCTGAAGAGCGGGCAGAAGTTCTCCGACGGCAGCGACCTCACCGCTGAGGACGTCGCGTTCTCCATCAAGCGCGTCGTCAAGATCGCCGACCCGACGGGCGCCTCCACGCTCTTCGGCTCCATGCAGTCGGTCGAGGCCAAGGACGCCAAGACGGTGGTCTTCCACCTCAAGCGCCCCGACGCCACCTTCCCGCAGGTGCTGACCACCGGTGCCGCCGCGATCGTCCCGAGCGACAAGCCGGACGTCTACCCGGCGGACAAGGTCTCGGCGGTCAGCAAGAGCATCGGCTCCGGCGTCTACACGCTGGACAAGTACAAGCCGAAGCAGCTGGCGTCGTTCATCGCCAACAAGGAGTACAAGGGCAACCGCAAGCCCAAGGCCAAGCAGTTCGTCCTCCAGTTCTTCAGCCAGGAGTCGACGCTGAAGCAGGCCGTGGAGAACGGCAAGGTCGACGTCGCCTACGGCAAGCTCTCCCCGACCACGCTCGACGCGATCGGCAAGGAGAAGTCCAAGGGCGTCTCCGTCGTCCAGGGCGCGGGCGCGGACATCCGCTACCTGACGTTCAACGTCAAGAGCAAGCCGGTGGACAACAAGGCCGTGCGCCAGGCGTTCGCCCAGGTGCTCGACCGCGACGCCATCGCCAAGAACGTCTACAACGGCAACGTCACGCCGCTGTACTCGATGGTCCCGCAGGGTGTCGCCGGCGCGACCCAGGCGTTCAAGGACAAGTACGGTGCCCCGTCCAAGGACAAGGCCGCCGGCATCCTGAAGAAGGCCAAGGTCAAGACCCCGGTCAGCATCGACCTGTGGTCGAGCCCGGAGAAGTACGGCGCCGTCACCACCGACGAGTTCACCGAGATCAAGCGCCAGCTCGAGGCGACCGGCCTGTTCAAGGTCAAGCTCGACACCAGCGCCTGGGAGCAGTTCCAGAAGGCCGCCTTCGACGAGGACCAGTACCCGGTCTTCGGCCTCGGCTGGTACCCGGACTTCCCGGACTCGGACAACTACTCCAGCCCGTTCCTGCGTGATGGTGGCTACTTCACCAACAACTACAAGAACGCGGCCGTCAACAAGCAGCTCGACAAGGAGCTCGCCAGCTCGGACGCCAAGGTCCGCGAGGCCGCCTTCGCGGAGATCCAGAAGATCACCGCCGAGGACGTTCCGCTGCTGCCGGTCTGGCAGGGCAAGCAGAACGGCGTCGTGCGCGACGGTGTGACCGGTGTCCAGGACACCTTCGACCCGTCGTACATCTTCCGCTTCTGGCTCGTGGGCAAGGGCAAGAAGTAGTTACCTGGCACCTGTCAGTCATTGACGGACGCCGCGGGGGCGCGGACGGGGGTTCCACCCGTCCGCGCCCCACCCGGCGTCATGGAGAGAAACGAACCTATGAGCAAGCAGTCAGGCGGCCTGGGACGTTACATCGTCCAGCGGCTGTTGCTGGCAGTTCCGATGGTGCTCATCCTGCTCACGCTGGTCTTCGTCCTGATGCGGGTGGCCCCCGGTGACCCCGTGTCGGCCGCCGCCGGCGGGAAGCTCAGCGCCGCACAGCTGGCGGAGAAGCGCCACATAGCGGGCTTGGACAAGCCGCTTCTCGAGCAGTACTGGAACTACATCAGCAACGTCGCGCATCTCGACTTCGGTACAACCTTCGTCGACCACCGCAAAGTCACCGACCTCATCGTCGACAACGGCGGAGCGACCCTCAGCCTCACGATCGGCGCCCTGATCGTCGCGATCCTCATCGGCCTGCCGATCGGCCTGTTCTCCGGCCGCTTCCGGGACAGCGCCTTCGACGTCGGCGCCCGGGTCTTCAGCATCACCACGTACGCGGCCCCGGTCTTCGTCACCGGCCTGCTCGCGCAGCTCGTCTTCAGCGGCGGCTCGCTGCCGGTCTCCGACCAGGCGGACCAGCTCATGTCGCTCAACGTAGACACGACGACGCACATCTACATCGTCGACGCGATGATCGCCGGCAACTGGGACGCCGTCAACGACGCGCTCCTGCACCTCGTGCTGCCGTCGGTCACCCTGGGCCTGCTCATCGTCGGCGTCTTCATCCGCATGATCCGGGTGAACGTCATCCAGACCCTGCAGGGCGACTACATCGAGGCGGCGCGCGCCCGCGGCATCAAGGAGAGCGCGGTCGTCACCAAGCACGCCTTCCGCAACGCGCTCGTCCCGGTGATCACCGTGCTCGGACTCCAGGTCGCCATGCTCCTCGGCGGGGCGGTGCTCACCGAGAAGACCTTCAACTGGCCCGGCATCGGCCTGATGCTGATCCAGTACATCAACCAGCGCGACTATGTCGCAGTCCAGGGCATCGTCACCGTCTTCGCCCTCGTGGTGGTGTTCATCAGCATGCTGATCGACTTCGTCAACGCCCTGATCGACCCGAGGGTGCGGTACTGATGACCCAGACAGCGCTTCTTCCTCCCACCGACCCCGACCTCGTCGAGCCCGTCGCGGGCAAGGCGAAGCCGGGCCGCTTCCAGGGGCTGCGCCGCACGTTCGCGCCCGTCAAGCAGGCCCGGGGTGTACCCAAGGCCCTGCTGTGGACCGGGTTCGGCATCAGCACGCTCTTCGTGCTCGTGGCGATCTTCGCTCCGCTGATCGCGCCCTACGACTTCGACCAGTACAGCAGCGGCGGCGAGCGCTTCCCCAAGCAGGGAGAGCCCGGCGGCAGCCATCTGTTCGGCACCACCGTCCAGAACCTCGACGTGCTCACCCGGGTGATCTACGGCGCGCGCACCGCGCTCGAGGTCATGATCCTCGCCGTGATCTTCTCGCTGGTCATCGGCGTGGTGCTCGGCCTGCTCTCCGGGTACTTCGGCGGATGGCTCGACCGCGTCCTGGTGCTGATCATGGACGCGCTCTTCGCCTTCCCGTACCTGCTGCTGGCGATCGTCGCGGGCTTCATCTTCTCCGGCATCATCGGCGGCAGCGTCGTGACCGCGGCGCTCGCGATCACGGTGGTGTACATCCCGCAGTACTTCCGGGTGGTCCGCAGCTCGGCGCTGTCCGCGCGCGAGGCCACCTATGTCGAGGCGGCGCGCGCCATGGGCGCGAAGCCGTCCGTGGTCATCCGCAAGTACCTGTTCTCCAACGTGGTCCAGTCGGTGCCGGTCATCACCACGATGAACGCGGCCGACGCCATCTCCACGCTGGCGGGCCTGGGCTTCCTCGGCATGGGCATCGAGCCCACCGAGGCGGCGGAGTGGGGCTACGACCTCGAGCGCGCCATCGACGACGTGAACGCCGGCATGTGGTGGACCGCCCTCTTCCCGGGGCTGGCGGTGCTCTTCTCGATCCTGGGCTTCACCCTGCTCGGCGAGGGCCTGAACGACGTCCTCAACCCGACAACGCGCCGCCGCCGCATCACCAAGGTCCTGATCCCGAGCGGCCTCGCCTCCCGGCGAGTGGTCGTGGCGGGCGCCGCGACGACCCCGGTCGCGGCCGAGGCCGCCCCCGGGGGGGCGCGGACCCCGGCCGAGGCACAACCCGCGACGGCAGGCGACTCCGCCGCGGACGCACCGCAGAACCCCGCCGACGCGCAGTCTCCCGTCGTGTCCGAGCCCGCGGCCGACGCCGAGGGCCAGGCAGAGCCCGCCGCCGAGGCGGCGGGCCCGGCGACGTCCGAGTCCAAGCCGGAGACCGCGGCCCAGGCCCCCGCCGAGTCCGAGTCTGCGGCCACGTCCGAGTCGGAGTCCGGGACTCCGGCCCAGGCCGAGACTCTGGCCGAGTCCGCGTCCTCGTCTGAGACTCCGGTGGAGGCCGGGACTCCGGCCCAGGCCGAGACTCCGTCCGCGTCTGAGACTCCGGTGGAGGCCGGGACTCCGGCCCAGGCCAAGACTCCGGCCGGGTCCGAGACTCCGGTGGAGTCTGCGTCCGAGCCCGAGGCTGCGTCCGAGTCCGAGACTCCGGTGGAGTCCGCGTCCGCGTCCGAGTCCGAGTCCGAGCCCGGGGCCGGGGCGCACGCTCGCGCTGGCGCGGAGACTGCTGCCACTTCCGAGTCCGCGGCCGGCGCCGCTGATTCCGGGTCCGCCGCCGGCGGGTCCGGCACCGCCTCCGACGCCTCGAAGGAGGGCTGATGGCCACCACCACCGCTGCCGCTGAGGCGGCCGACGCCGCAGGCGGGGAGCGCGAGCCCGTGCTGTCCGTTCGTGATCTGCGGGTCTGGTACGGCACCGAGCGCGGCCCCGTCCGGGCCGTCGACGGTGTCACCTTCGACGTCCGCCCCGGAGAGACCCTCGGCCTGGTCGGCGAGTCCGGCTGCGGCAAGTCGACGCTCGGCCGCGGCGTCCTCGGTCTGACCCCCACCGGCACCGCGCTGTCCGGCGTGGTCGACTTCAAGGGCACCAACCTCGTCGGCCTGCCGCCCAAGCGGCTCCAGAAGCTGCGCGGCCCCGACCTCGGTCTGATCTTCCAGGAGCCGATGACCCGGCTCAACCCGCTGATGAAGATCTCGGAGCACTTCGAGGAGGCCCTGCGCACCCACGAGCGCAAGCTGTCGAAGACCGCGATCCGCGAGCGGGCACTGGAGGCGCTGCGCGGCATGGGTATCCCGCCCAGCCGCTACAACTCCTACCCGCACGAGTTCTCCGGCGGTATGCGCCAGCGCATCATGATCGCCCTGGCGCTGGTGCTGCGTCCGGCCTTCGTCGTCGCCGACGAGCCGACGACCGCTCTGGACGTCCTCGTCGAGGCGCAGATCATCAAGATCCTCGCCGACCTTCGCAAGAACTTCGACACAGCCCTTGTGCTCATCACCCACAACCTAGGTATCGTCGCCGAAGCGTGTGACCGGGTCGCGGTGATGTACGCGGGGCACATCGTCGAGCAGGGCGATGCCCGCGAGGTCTTCGCCAACCCGCAGCACCCGTACACCAAGGAGCTGCTCCGCTCCACCATCTCGCTGTCCACCACGGGACTGCACTACATCCCCGGCAGCCCGCCGGACCTCGGCCGGCCCCTCGAGGGCTGCCGGTTCGCGGCCCGTTGCCCGGTGGCCATGCGCGGATGCGAGGAGCACGAGCCGCCCGAGGTGGTGCTTGCCGGCGGAGTGCGCAGCGCCTGCTGGCACCAGGCATTGGAGGCGGACCCCTCGCTGGGCGAGGAGTTGGGTAAGGACGGGCGCGAGCCGCTCGCGGTGAAGGAGATCAGCGTTGCCGACGAAGCCTGACACCGAGTCCGTCGCCGTGCTCGACGCCGACGGGGGCGCCGGTGACGGCGCCCGGCAGGACGTCCTGATGGAGGTGCGAGACCTCCAGGTCCACTTCGGAATGCGCGGGGGAGCGCTCGCGCGCCTCACCGGCCGCAAGAAGGGCGCCGTCAAGGCCGTCGACGGGGTCGACCTGACCCTGCGCAAGGGCGAGGTCCTCGGCCTGGTCGGCGAGTCCGGCTCGGGCAAGACCACCCTCGGCCGCACCCTGCTGGGCCTGAACCGGGCCACCGGCGGCAGCATCACCTACCGCGGCCAGGACCTCGCCCAGCTCAGGGAGGGCAGGCTGCGCCCGATGCGGCGCATGCTGCAGATGGTCTTCCAGGACCCGCACGCCTCGCTCAACCCGGCGATGACCATTCGCACCGCGGTCGGCCACCCGCTGAGGATCCACGGCCTGGTCAAGGACGACGACGAGTACGACGCCAAGGTCACCGACGCGCTGGAGCGCGTGGGCCTGACCCCGCCGGAGCGGTTCCTGGACAAGTTCCCCGCGGACCTGTCCGGCGGGCAGAAGCAGCGTGCCGTCCTCGCCCGCGCGATCATCGCCGATCCGGAGCTGCTCGTCGCCGACGAGCCGATCTCCATGCTCGACATGAGCGTGCGCGCGAAGATCCTTCAGCTGATGCTGGACCTCAAGCGGGACCTGGACCTCACCTACGTCTATGTCACGCACGACCTGGCCAGCGCCAAGTTCTTCTGCGACACCATCGCGATCATGTACTTGGGCAGGATCGTCGAGATCGGGCCGACCGACCAGGTCTTCAGCGATCCCAAACACCCCTACACCAAGGCGCTCCTCGCGGCGATCCCGGAGCCCGACCCGCACCGCGGCGTCCCCCGCGACCTGCCGCGAGGCGAGGTGCCGGACGCCGCTCAGCCGCCCCTGGGCTGCTCGTTCCACCCGCGCTGCCCCGTCGCCCTGGCCGGCTGCGGCTGGGAGGCCAGGGACCTTCGGGCGCTGCTCGAGCGGCGCTGGCTGGACCTGCCGCCGCAGGAGTACGCGAGGGAGAAGGGCCTTATTGGCAACCTCGACGTACTCTCGGCGCCGAGGCTGACTACAGTGGCTCTCGCCCCGGGCAAGGGGCACGACTCGGCAGAGCTGGTGGAGTACCTCAGGCAGCTGCGTGAGGAGGCTTCCGAGACGGAGCCCCGGGAGCCGTTCTGGCGTGGCGTCACCACGATGCGCGAGGACGGCGGGCAGGTCGTGGTGGAGTTCGCCGCCCCGGCGGACCCGAAGCTCCTGCCGGTCGTGGACAGCGATGTACGGGTGGCCTGCCACCTCTACGGCGAATCGCAGGCATGACAGAGGACTGCGATCGGGGGGCGGGCGGTGCCAGACCGGCACCGCCCGCAGGGACTGGAACAAGGGCGCTAGGAGATCCACAACGATGAAGCGAGCCAAGCTACTGGTGCTGCCGGCCGTGGCCGGTCTGCTCGTGCCCCTGCTGGCGGGGTGCGGTAGCTCCGGCGGCAAGGACGGCAGCCAGGACCCCATCGTGATGGGCAGCACGGACTCCATCGGCACTCTTGACCCGGCCGGCGCGTACGACATCGGCAGCTGGACCCTGTTCACCAACACGTTCCAGACCCTGCTCCGCTATCCCAACGACGGCTCGGAGCCGCAGCCCGAGGCCGCGTCGAAGTGCGTGTTCACCAGCCAGAACAGCACCTCCTACCGCTGCACCGTCCGGGACGGCCTGAAGTTCTCCAACGGCCATGCGCTGACCGCCTCCGACGTCAAGTTCTCCATACAGCGGACCATCAAGATAGAGAGCGGCTTCGGCCCGTCCAGCCTCTTCGGCAACCTCGACCGCATCGAGACGCCCGACGACAAGACGGTCGTCTTCATGCTGAAGCAGGCGGACGCGACCTTCCCGTTCGTCCTGGCGACCCCGGCCGCCGCGATCGTGGACGAGGAGTCCTACCCGGCGAACAAGCTCAGCACCGACGACGGCATCGCCGGTTCCGGGCCCTACGCTCTCAGCTCCCTCCAGCGCTCGGGCGGCAGGCACCACCGGCTGCTCAAGGCGGAGTTCACGGGCAACGCCAACTACGAGGGCAGCATCCACGCCAAGAACAGCAAGTTCGAGGTCCGGTACTTCCCCGACTCCACGCAGATGCAGCAGGCGCTGGAGAAGAAGGACATCGACCTGACCCACCGCACCCTCACGCCCAAGCAGATCACGCAGCTCGGGGGCGAGGAGGACAGGGGCATCAAGGTCACCGAGGCCCCGGGCAGTGAGATCCGGTACCTGGTGTTCAACACCAAGGACGCGTCGGTGCAGAACGTCGCCGTGCGCCAGGCGATGGCCCACCTCATCGACCGCAAGGCCCTGGTCCGCGACGTCTACAAGCGCACCGCCGAGCCTCTGTTCTCGATGATCCCCAAGGGCATTCCGGGGCACATCAACGCGTTCTACAACGCTTACGGCGAGCCGGACAGGGACAAGGCCCGTACGGCTCTGCAGAAGGCCAACGTCTCCACGCCGGTGAGCCTCACGCTGTCCTACACCTCGGACCACTACGGCTCCGCCACCGCCGACGAGTTCGCCGTGATCAAGCGGCAGCTCGAGCGCAGCGGCCTGTTCAAGGTCCAGCTCCAGGGCAAGCAGTGGGAGGACTTCCAGGCGGGCTACAACAAGCGCAAGTTCCAGGTCTTCGGCATGGGCTGGTACCCCGACTTCCCGGACCCGGACAACTACATCGCGCCGTTCGTGGGCAGGAAGAACTTCCTGAAGTCGCCGTACCAGAACGGCGACATCCTCAACAACCTGCTGCCCGACTCGCGCCGCCAGGCGGAGCGCAGCGCCGTGGTCGACGACTTCACCAAGGTGCAGGAAATCCTCGCGAACGACGTTCCGCTGCTGCCGCTGTGGCAGGGACGCCAGTACATCGCCCACCGCGACAACATCAACGGTGTGCAGTGGACGCTGGACGCCTCCTCCACCTTCCGCTTCTGGGAGCTGGAGAAGGGCTCCGGCAGCTGACCCGCCGACCGCGGGAACATCCGAGAACACCTGAGCACACGTGTGGGGCCCGGCGCTTCGGCGCCGGGCCCCACACGTGTGTCCCTTGCCCGTGCCGTCATGGGCCCTGAGACGGCCCCCAGGGCACCGTGGGCGGTCACTGGGCGCCGGGGCGCACCACACCGCTCTCGTACGCGTACACGGCCGCCTGTACGCGGTCGCGCAGACCCAGCTTGGTGAGCACGTGGCCCACATGGGTCTTGACCGTCGTCTCGCTCACGAACAGCTCCGCGGCGATCTCCGCGTTGGACAGGCCGCGGGCCACCAGCTTCAGGACCTCGACCTCGCGCTCGGTGAGGGTGCCGATGGCCTGCGGGACCGGTTCGTCGCCCGACGGAAGCCGGCCCGCGTACTTGTCCAGCAGCCGCCGGGTGACGCTCGGGGCGAGCATGGCCTCCCCGGCCGCGACCACCCGGATCGCCTGCACCAGCTCCTGCGCCGGGGCGTCCTTGAGCAGGAAGCCGCTCGCCCCCGCCCGCAGGGCCTCCACGACGTACTCGTCGAGGTCGAACGTGGTCAGCACGAGCACCTTCGCCGGGCCGTCCCGTCCGGGGCCGGTGATCCTTCGGGTGGCCTCCACGCCGTCCATGCGCGGCATCCGGATGTCCATCAGCACCACGTCGGGCTGAAGCACCCTCACCTGGTCGAGGGCCTGCTGGCCGTCTCCCGCCTCGCCGACGACGGCCAGATCCTGCTCGGCCTCCAGGATCATCCGGAAACCGGTGCGCAGCAGTGGCTGGTCGTCGACCAATAGCACCCGAATGGCCACCAGGACTCCTCTGTGTGGGCGGTGGGCGCCCATTGTTCCCTAAGAGCCCGTGGCAACCGGAAGCGGGTACGGCGGGGGAGTACCGCCGAATTCCGGACAGAGTTCCCGGTGATCGCACCAGTCGCACAGCCGGCTCGGTTTCGGGCGCCACTCGCCGTTCTCGGTCGCCCGGCTGATCGCCTGCCACAGTGCCAGCAGCTTGCGCTCCACGGCCAGCAGGTCGGACTCGTCGGGGTCGTACGTCACCACGTCGCCGCTGCCGAGGTAGACCAGCTGGAGGCGCCTGGGCACCAGCCCGCGCAGGCGCCAGAGCACCAGGGCGTAGAACTTCATCTGGAACAGCGGCTGCGACTCGAAGCGCTGCGAGGGGGCCTTGCCCGTCTTGTAGTCCACGACCCGCAGATCGCCGCTGGGCGCCACATCGAGCCGGTCCACATAGCCGCGCAGCTTCAGCCCGGAGTCCAGGACCGTCTCCACGTACAGCTCGCGCTCGGCGGGCTCCAGCCGGTTGGGATCCTCCAGGGTGAAGTAGCGGTCCACCAACTGCTCCGCCCCGACCAGCCACCGCGCGAGATCCGCGCCGCCCTCGTCCGCCCCGAAGAGCTCCACCAGTTCCGGCCGCTTGGCCAGCAGCTTCTCCCACTCCGGCCGCACCAGAGCCTTGGCCCTCACCGGGGTGCGCTCGCCCGCAGGGGCGTCGAACAGCCGCTCGAGCACGGCGTGCACCACGGTGCCGCGGGTGGCGGCGGGGCTCGGCTTCTCCGGCAGCTTGTCGATCACCCGGAAGCGGTAGAGCAGCGGGCACGTCATGAAGTCCGCGGCCCGTGACGGCGACAGCGAGGGAGTCGGCGCGGCTGTCTCCGGGGCGGCCGCCTCCGCATCGGCTGTGTCCGGGGCGGCCGCCTCAGCACCGGCTGCCTCCGGGGCGGCCGCCACCGCACCGGCGGTCCCGGCGGCGGCAGCGGCCCCGACCGCCTCTACACCGTCGGCCGCCTCCGTCCGCCCCACCCCCGTAGGCCCCACTCCCGTCCGCCCCGCCTCGGCGCGCGGGCCAGGCAGCACCGGGCCGCACTCCGCGTCACCGGCCGCCTCACTGGTGGAACTCACGCTGCTGGAACTCATGAAAAGCGACCCTACGGTGTACCACTGACATATCGGGGGCCAACCGCGGCCGACGCGGTGTCGGCCACGCGTTGCCGGGCACATACCATCGACGGCAACGCGCCATGAGAATGATCAAGGCACGACGGGGACCACGAGGGGCATCAGTGAACGAGTCGAGCGGGCAGCCGGGCAACTCCGGCGGACCGGGCGCCGCCGGAGACCGGAAGGAACGGCCCCGAGGCCCCGGAGGCGGACTCCTGATGGGCCGCCCGTTCGGGGTGCCCGTCTACGTCGCGCCGAGCTGGTTCCTCGTCGCGATCCTCATCACCTGGATCTTCGGCGGCCAGCTGGAGCGGGTCCTGCCCGACCTCGGAGCCGTCCGCTACCTGGTCTCGCTGTTCTTCGCCATCGCCTTCTACGCCTCGGTGCTCGTCCACGAGCTGGCCCACACCGTCGCGGCGCTCCGGTTCAAGCTGCCGGTGCGCCGGATCCAGCTCCAGTTCTTCGGCGGCGTCTCCGAGATCGAGAAGGAGTCGGAGACCCCGGGCCGCGAGTTCGTCCTGGCCTTCGTCGGCCCTCTGCTCTCCATGGCCCTCGCCGGAGTCTTCTGGCTGGCGATGCGGGGAGTGCGCCCCGGCACCGTGCCCGGCGTCCTGCTGGCCGGGCTCATGGTCAGCAACCTCATCGTGGCGGTCTTCAACCTCCTGCCGGGCCTTCCCCTCGACGGCGGCCGGATGCTGCGGGCCGTGGTGTGGAAGATCAGCGGCAAGCCGATGACCGGCACCGTCGCCGCCGCCTGGACCGGCCGGGTCCTGGCCATCGTCGTCCTGGTGGCCCTGCCGCTGCTGTCCTACTCGGACGACA
This sequence comes from Wenjunlia tyrosinilytica, assembly GCF_014646055.1. Taxonomy (GTDB): domain Bacteria; phylum Actinomycetota; class Actinomycetes; order Streptomycetales; family Streptomycetaceae; genus Wenjunlia; species Wenjunlia tyrosinilytica. Next base: position 309,136 of record NZ_BMMS01000003.1, on the reverse strand, counting down.
TGCGCACCGACAGCACCGGCTCGATCACCGACGCCCTGCTCGGCGCGGTGCTCGCCGCCATCATCTGGACCGGCGCGGGCAACGCCCTGCGAATGGCCAGGCTCCGCGAACGCCTCCCGGACCTTCGGGCCCGCTCCCTCACCCGCCGGGCCGTGCCCGTCTCCTCGGACACCCCGCTGTCGGAGGCCCTGCGCAGGGCCAACGAGGCCGGAGCGCGCGCGCTCGTGGTCGTGGACGGCAACGGCGACCCCATGGCGCTCGTCCGCGAGGCGGCGATCGTGGACGTGCCCGAGCACCGCCGCCCCTGGGTGTCGGTCGGCGGGCTCTCCCAGGACCTCCAGCCCGGTATGAGGGTCTCCGCGGAACTGGCGGGGGAGGAACTGCTGGACACCCTGCGGGCCACGCCCGCCACCGAGTACCTCGTCGTCGAGCCCACCGGAGAGGTCTACGGAGTGCTGTCGACCTCCGACGTCGAACGGGCCTTCGTCGCCGCCATGGCCAGGCCGTCGAGCTGAAGACTCCATGGGCCCGCCCGGCTCGGCCGTGCGGGCCGGGGCGGGCTGTACGCCGGAAGAACCCCAGGTCGGACCGGGTGCGAGCGGTCCTGTGTTCGTTCGGGTCGGCCGACTCCAGTACGCTTGTCCGCATGTCCGAACCGACCGGTGCCGCCCGCCGTCGCGGGCCCTTCGAGGTCGGGGACCAGGTCCAGCTCACCGACCCCAAGGGACGCCACCACACCTTCACGCTCGAGGCCGGGAAGAACTTCCACACCCACAAGGGGTCCTTCCCGCACGACGAGCTGATCGGCGCTCCCGAGGGAACTGTCGTGCGTACCACGGGGAACACCGCGTACCTCGCGCTGCGTCCCCTGCTCCCCGACTACGTCCTGTCCATGCCGCGCGGAGCCGCCGTGGTCTACCCCAAGGACGCGGGTCAGATCCTGTCGATGGCCGACATCTTCCCCGGCGCGCGCGTCGTCGAGGCAGGGGTCGGATCCGGGGCGCTCAGCTGCTACCTGCTGCGCGCGGTGGGCGACGAGGGCATGGTGCACTCCTACGAGCGCCGCGCCGACTTCGCCGACATCGCGACCAAGAACGTCCGCCGGTACTTCGGCGGTGACCACCCCGCCTGGCAGCTGACCGTCGGCGACCTCCAGGACAACCTGTCCGACACCGAGGTCGACCGCGTCATTCTGGACATGCTCGCCCCCTGGGAGTGCCTGGAGGCGGTCTCCAAGGCGCTCGTCCCGGGCGGCATGGTCTGCGCCTACGTCGCGACCACGACCCAGATGGCCCGCACCGTCGAGGCGCTGCGCGAGCACGGCACGTTCAACGAGCCGACCGCGTGGGAGACCATGGTGCGCACCTGGCACGTCGAGGGCCTGGCGGTGCGCCCCGACCACCGCATGATCGGCCACACGGGCTTCCTGCTGACGGCCCGCCGACTCGCGGACGGCGTGGAGCCCCCGCTGCGCCGCCGCCGCCCCTCCAAGGGCGCCTACGGCGAGGACTACTCGGGCCCCGGCGCGACCGCCGTACCGGGCAACGGGGCGGTCTGAGCGGCCCACTGACGATCCACCGGCGACCCGCACAGGCGAACCCATGGGGCGGCCCCGGTCCACCCGTGCCGTAAGGCGCGCGGACCGGGGCCGCCCCGCGTGTTCACCCTGGTGACCGCGTGTGGCACGATGCTGGCCCACAGCATCGAACTCCCCTCCAGGCCCGTTCAGGGCCCTCTCCGGCACTTCGAGGACTTCGAGGAGACGCGCGCGTGGTCAACAGCGGTTCGCAGGGGCAGGACCTTCCGCACACCCGGTCGCGAGGCATCGACTGGATCGTCACGGCGGCGGCGCTCGCCGCGGTGGTCGGCGCCGGCGTGCTGGTCCGGCCCACGGAAGTGGCCGCGAGCCCGAGTCCCTCCGCCGCATCACGCGCCACCCGCACCGCACCCGACCCCATGACCGCCTCCTACCCGCTGGACTGCGCCGGCGCGCCCGTCACCGTGGCGCGGCGGATCACCGCCGACCTCGACGGCGACGGCCGGTGGGAGGCCGTGGCCGCGGTGCACTGCGAGGCGGGCAACGGCACGCCTCCGCACGGGATCTACGTCCTCGCGCGGGCGAAGGCGGACGGGCCGACGACCGTGCGCGCCCTGCTCGAGCCCCGCCAGGGGATGACGGTGGCGAAGCTGTCGGCGCACGGCTCCACGATCACCGCGCGACTGCTCGGCTACTCCTCGGACGCGGTGCCGCGCTGCTGCCCCGACAAGACCGTCTCGCGGAGCTGGAAGTGGAGGTCCGGTCGAGCCGAGGTCGTGCGCCCTGCGCTGTCGGCGAACAGGTAACGGAGGCGGATGCTCCAGTCATGGCCTCCGGTGCTCACTCCGCGTGACGTGCGCGGCTATTCGGCCGCGGGCCCGTACACCTCGACCATGTCGCGGGCCCGGCGTACGTGGATGCAGTCACCCGGGCATTCCTTGGCCGAATCGGCGACGTCCTGGAGCAGCGGCAGCGGAACCGGAACCGTCTCCCCGGGCTGCCGGCGCAGCTCGTCGTCCGTGCCCTTCACGTACGCCAGGCCGTCGATGTCCAGCTCAAAGACCTCGGGGGCGTACTGAGCGCAGATCCCGTCGCCCGTGCACAGGTCCTGGTCGATCCAGACTTCGAGTGCGTCTTCGACGGCTTCCTCGCCCACGGGTACCTCGCCTGCTCGCTCGTCGACCGGGATGGAACCAACCCTGAAGGGTGTTGACATCACTGACGATAACAACCGGTCGCTTTCCGATGTTGATCGGTGGGTATCTCACTGGCGTGGGGACGTGCGCAAGGGTGAAGATCGGACACACGCCTTCCGTCTTTGTGATCTAGGGGTTTCAACCCCACCCGGCCCAGGTAGGGTCTGAAAGCGTCCAGCTCCCCTTGGAGGAGGTGAGGACCGTGGCAGCCCACGACGACGACATCAACCGCGGTGTCCGGCCCGCACGGGGGTCGGAGGACCCCGCGGGCCAGATCGCCTTTCTTGAGCAGGAGATCGCCGTCCTGCGACGCAAGCTCGCCGACTCTCCGCGACACACGAGGATTCTCGAAGAGCGGATCGTCGAGCTGCAGACCAACCTGGCAGGCGTGTCCGCTCAGAACGAGCGGCTCGCTTCCACGCTCCGGGAGGCCCGCGACCAGATCGTGGCCCTCAAGGAGGAAGTGGACAGGCTCGCCCAGCCCCCGGCCGGGTTCGGCGTGTTCCTTCAGGCGAACGAGGACGGAACGGCCGACATCTTCACCGGGGGCAGGAAGCTCCGGGTGAACGTCAGCCCCTCCGTCGAGCTGGAGGAACTCCAGCGTGGCCAGGAGCTCATGCTCAACGAGGCGCTCAACGTTGTTGAGGCCCACGCGTTCGAGCGTGTCGGAGACATCGTCACCCTCAAGGAAGTCCTCGAGGACGGCGAACGCGCCCTGGTGATAGGGCACACCGACGAGGAGAGGGTGGTGCGGCTCGCCGAGCCGTTGCTGGACGGCCCCCTCCGCGCCGGTGACGCCCTGCTGATGGAGCCGCGTTCCGGCTATGTCTACGAGCGGGTCCCCAAGAGCGAGGTCGAGGAACTCGTCCTCGAAGAGGTCCCCGACATCGACTACAACAAGATCGGCGGTCTGGGGAACCAGATCGAGATGATCCGCGACGCGGTCGAGCTCCCCTACCTCTACCCCGACCTGTTCAAGGAGCACGAACTGCGGCCGCCCAAGGGCGTTCTGCTGTACGGACCTCCCGGCTGCGGCAAGACACTCATCGCCAAGGCCGTCGCCAACTCGCTGGCCAAGAAGGTGGCTGAGGTCACCGGGCGCCCGGCGGGCAAGAGCTACTTCCTCAACATCAAGGGCCCCGAGCTGCTCAACAAGTACGTCGGCGAGACCGAGCGGCACATCCGCCTGGTCTTCCAGCGTGCGAGGGAGAAGGCGAGCGAGGGCACGCCCGTCATCGTCTTCTTCGACGAGATGGAGTCGCTCTTCCGCACCCGCGGATCCGGTGTGAGCTCGGACGTGGAGAACACCATCGTCCCGCAGCTTCTCGCCGAGATCGACGGTGTGGAGGGCCTGGAGAACGTCATCGTCATCGGCGCCTCGAACCGCGAGGACATGATCGACCCGGCGATCCTGCGGCCCGGCCGCCTGGACGTCAAGATCAAGATCGAGCGGCCCGACGCCGAGGCGGCCAAGGACATCTTCTCCAAGTACCTCACCTCGAGCCTCCCGCTCCACGGCGAGGACCTCTCCGAGCACGGCGGCTCCCGTGACGGCACGGTGGCCGGCATGATCCAGTCCGTGGTCGAGCGGATGTACTCCGAGACGGAGGAGAACCGGTTCCTCGAGGTCACCTACGCCAACGGTGACAAGGAAGTCCTCTACTTCAAGGACTTCAACTCCGGCGCCATGATCCAGAACATCGTGGACCGGGCCAAGAAGATGGCGATCAAGGACTTCCTCGACCACAACCAGAAGGGCCTTCGGGTCTCCCACCTGCTCGCCGCGTGCGTGGACGAGTTCAAGGAGAACGAGGACCTGCCGAACACGACGAACCCGGACGACTGGGCCCGCATCTCCGGCAAGAAGGGCGAGCGGATCGTCTTCATCCGCACCCTCGTCACCGGAAAACAGGGCGCGGACACCGGCCGGTCGATCGACACGGTGGCGAATACCGGTCAGTACCTGTAACGACTTGTCCGGCTGCGGGTACCCACCAGGTACCCGCAGCCGGACACGTTTGTCCGCAGGTCCTGTGCGGATACGCCCGGGTTCGAGCAATGAGTGAAATGATCTCCCCACTGCCGCGGATGCGTCATAGGCTTTTCGCACCGCGCCCCTTTGCCGGGGCGAGGGGCACCGCGAACGGCCACATCTGAAGCGGTACTTGAGCGGCGCGTCCAAGCCGGGGGCGCCGCCGGGCAAGGAGGGCCGCATGACCGTACGGCGAGTAATGGGCATTGAGACGGAGTATGGGATCTCCGTCCCTGGCCACCCGAACGCCAATGCCATGCTCACCTCGTCCCAGATCGTCAACGCCTACGCGGCGGCGATGCACCGGGCCCGCCGGGCCCGCTGGGACTTCGAGGAGGAGAACCCGCTGCGAGACGCGCGCGGCTTCGACCTCGCCCGTGAGAGCGCGGACTCCAGCCAGCTCACCGACGAGGACATCGGCCTCGCCAACGTCATCCTGACCAATGGTGCCCGGCTCTATGTGGACCACGCCCATCCGGAGTACTCCGCGCCGGAGGTCACCAACCCCCGTGACGCCGTCCTGTGGGACAAGGCCGGCGAGCGGATCATGGCCGAGGCCGCCGAACGCGCCGCCCAGCTGCCCGGGGCCCAGCCGATCCACCTTTACAAGAACAACACGGACAACAAGGGCGCCTCCTACGGGTGCCACGAGAACTACCTCATGCAGCGGTCGACGGCCTTCTCGGACATCGTCCGCCACCTCACCCCGTTCTTCGTCTCCCGCCAGGTCGTCACCGGCGCCGGCCGCGTCGGCATCGGCCAGGACGGGCAGGAGCACGGCTTCCAGCTCAGCCAGCGCGCGGACTACTTCGAGGTCGAGGTCGGCCTCGAGACCACCCTCAAGCGCCCCATCATCAACACCCGTGACGAACCGCACGCCGACGCGGAGAAGTACCGCCGCCTCCATGTGATCATCGGCGACGCCAACCTCTCCGAGATCTCGACGTACCTCAAGCTCGGCACCACCTCCCTGGTGCTGTCGATGATCGAGGACGGGTTCATCGCCGTCGACCTCGCCGTCGACCAGCCCGTCCGCACCCTCCACCAGGTCTCGCACGACGCCACCCTGCGCCGCCTGATCACACTGCGAAGCGGCCGGACACTCACCGCGGTGCAGCTCCAGATGGAGTATTTCGAGCTGGCCCGCAAGTACGTCGAGGACCGGTACGGCAACGACGCGGACGAGCAGACCAAGGACGTGCTCACCCGCTGGGAGGACGTCCTGGGCCGTCTGGAGACGGATCCGATGAGCCTGTCGGGGGAACTGGACTGGGTGGCCAAGCGGGAGCTGTTCGAGGGCTACCGCAAGCGCGACAACCTGGGCTGGGACGCGGCGCGCCTGCACCTGGTGGACCTGCAGTACGCCGACGTGCGCCAGGACAAGGGGCTCTACAACCGCCTGGTCGCCCGCGGCCGGATGCAGCGGCTGCTGGACGAGTCCGAGGTCGAGCGGGCCCGGATCAAGCCGCCGGAGGACACCAGGGCCTACTTCCGGGGCCGCTGCCTGGAGCAGTACGCCGACGACGTGGCAGCGGCCTCGTGGGACTCGGTGATCTTCGACCTGCCGGGCCGGGACTCCCTCCAGCGCGTCCCCACCCTGGAGCCGCTGCGCGGCACCCGCAATCACGTCAAGGAGCTCCTGGACCGCTGCCGCACGGCCGAGGACCTGGTCAGGGTGCTCTCGGGCGGCTGAACGCGGCTGAAAGAGGCCGATTCCGGGAATCATCAAGGGGCATGCCGGACGTTGAGCAAATGTGCGGACGGCGGGGCCGGAAGGCGGCTCCGCTTGTAGGGTCTGATCTTGTACGTCAAACCGAGCGGGGTGAAGGACATGGCGACCAAGGACACAGGCGGCAGCCAGCAGCGGGCCACACGTTCGACCGAGGAGGCCGAGGAGACCGCGCAGGACGCGCAGGCCTCCGAGGACCTCAAGGAACGCCAGGAGAAGCTCTCGGACGACGTGGACAGCGTCCTGGACGAGATCGACGACGTCCTGGAGGAGAACGCCGAGGACTTCGTGCGTTCGTTCGTCCAAAAGGGCGGCCAGTAGCCCCCGGATCCCCGTGGGTAAGGTCCGTGCAGAGCTGATGAAAGATCGGCCCGGCGCGCAGCGTCGGGCCACCCCATATGTGGAAGGAGTCGTGTGGCAGTCAACCCAGACGGCACCGGACGTCTACCTGCTGCCTTCCTGACGCCCGGCTCGTCCTCGTTCCTGGAGTTCCTGGCCGAGCACCAGCCGGAGCTGGTCCCCGGACGGCTGAATGTGGCGCCGGTGAAGGGCGCCGTCGAGGCCCCGCACGGGACGACCATTGTCGCCGCGACCTTCCCCGGCGGCGTCGTGCTCGCCGGTGACCGTCGCGCCACGATGGGCAACGTGATCGCGCAGCGCGACATCGAGAAGGTCTTCCCGGCCGACGAGTACTCCGCGGTGGGCATCGCGGGCACGGCGGGCCTCGCCGTGGAAATGGTGAAGCTCTTCCAGCTCGAACTGGAGCACTACGAGAAGATCGAGGGCTCCGTGCTCTCCCTGGAGGGCAAGGCCAACCGGCTGTCCACCATGATCCGGGGGAACCTGGGCATGGCCATGCAGGGCCTGGCCGTGGTGCCGCTCTTCGCGGGCTACGACCTGGACCGCGAGAAGGGCCGGATCTTCTCGTACGACATCACCGGCGGTCGCTCCGAGGAGTACGGCTTCGCGTCGACGGGCTCCGGCTCGGTCTTCGCCCGCGGAGCGATGAAGAAGCTCTACCGCGACGACCTCACCCAGCAGCAGGCGATCACTCTCGTCGTGCAGGCGCTGTACGACGCGGCGGACGACGACTCGGCGACGGGCGGTCCCGACCTGGCCCGCAAGATCTTCCCGATTGTCACGGTGCTCACCGAGGAGGGCTTCAACAAGCTGTCCGAGGACGAGGTCTCCGAGGTGGCCCGGGCGGTGCACGCCAGGCGCCTGGAGCATCCGAACGGGCCGATGGCCCCCGTGCTGTAAGTGATCCGGCGGACTCTTGCGATCCGGCGGACGCAAGGGCTCCGGCGGACTCCAGTGATCCGGCGGATGCAATCGCCACTGACAGAAAGGGACGGATAGCCGGTGTCGACGCCGTTCTACGTCTCACCCCAGCAGGCCATGGCGGATCGGGCCGAGTTCGCCCGCAAGGGCATCGCGCGCGGTCGCAGCGTGGTGGTGCTCCAGTACGCCGACGGCATCGTCTTCGTCGCCGAGAACATGTCCCGCGCGCTGCACAAGGTCAGCGAGATCTACGACCGGATCGCCTTCGCGGCGGTGGGCAAGTACAACGAGTTCGAGAACCTGCGGATCGCGGGAGTGCGGTACGCCGACCTGCGCGGCTACTCGTACGACCGGGCGGACGTCAATGCCAGGGGGCTGGCGAACGTCTACGCGCAGGCGCTGGGCAACATCTTCTCCAGCGTGGGGGAGAAGCCCTATGAGGTGGAGCTGATCGTCGCCGAGGTCGGGGCCGGCCCCGAGGACGATCAGATCTACCGGCTCCCGCACGACGGGTCGGTCGTGGACGAGCACGGGACGGTCGCGATCGGTGGCAACGCCGATCAGATCAGCAGCTTCCTCGAGGAGCGCCACCGTGAGGGGATGTCCCTGGCGGAGGCCCTGAAGCTGGCGGTGGAGTCGCTGGCCCGCGACAACAACGGCAGCGACAGGACGATCACCCCGGAGCAGCTCGAAGTGGCGGTGCTGGACCGGACGCGTCCGCAGCAGCGGAAGTTCAAGCGGGTGCTGGGCCGGCAGTTGGCCCGGCTTCTGGATGGCACGGCGGCTGTGGGCGCGGGGTCGTCGGACGAGGCCGATGAGGACGAGGATGCGGCCGAGGGCTCGGAGGCCTCGGGGGCGTCCGGGACAGAAGAAGAGTAATTTGCGGGAAGGCCGCGTCCGGACGGGTTGGGTTGTCCGGGCGCGGCTTCTCGCTGGTGCGGGTGTCGGCCGCGAGGCGAGGCGGGCAGGCGGGGCGTTCCCAGGGGACGGGGGCGTCCTGGTCGAGGGATGGTTCGGCGCAGGACGGTACGATCGCGCGTGTGCGCCGGGCGCGCTCCCCGTGCGAGGGGTCAGTCCGGGGGCGCGGGGGCGCTGGGTGGGGCCGTGGAGCCCCGGGAGACCAGATGGACGGGCAATCGGGGCTCGTCGAGTGGCCGGGCCTCCAGGAGGGCAAGGAGGGCCGACATGCCGCGTGCTCCCAGTTCCTGGGCGGGCAGCCGCACCGTGGTGAGCTCCGGGTCCAGAGCCGTCGCCAGTGAGAGGTCGTCGAAGCCCGTCACCGACACATCGCCCGGGACCGACAGTCCCAGGCGCCGTGCCGCCTTGCAGGCTCCCGCCGCCAGGATGTCGTCGTCGCACACCAGTGCCGTGGCGCGGGGGCCGGGGCGGGTGAGGGCGCGCTCCGCTGCCGCCTGGCCGCCCATGACGGTCAGTGCCGCCGGTTCGCTCGCCGCATGAGTGCCCGGTACCGCGCCCATGGCCGCCGCGAAGGCGTCCTCGCGGACGCGGAAGGTCCAGGAGTCCACGGCCGCCGCCACGTGCGTGATCCTTCGGTGGCCGAGCGAGAGAAGGTGTTCGACGACCTGGCGCATGCCGTCGGCCACGTCGTGGTTCACCGCGGCCGTCAGTTCGCCCGCGTCCGGCAGCGGGGCGCTGTCGAGCATCACCAGCGGGAGTGCGCCGCCGCCCGCGGGGCCTCGTAGGGCCTCCACCGCCTCCGCCGCCATCGAGGACGCGATGACGCCGTCCAGGGTCGCCCTGGCGGAGTCGAACGGATCCCGGGCGGGGCCGATACCCTCGGGGGAGGGGTAGAGCACGACGCCGAAGCCGTGCTCGGCGGCCACCCGGGCGGCGCCGGTGTAGACGCCGCCGAAGAACTCGTTCGTCAGGGCGGGCACGACCAGGAGCGCGGTGCGGGTGCCGCCCAGGCGGAGGTTGCGGGCGGCGAGGTTGGGCCGGTAGCCCAGCGCCTGTGCCGCTTCGCGCACCGACACCGCGGTGCGTTCGGCGACCCGCCCCTGCCATTTGCCGCCCAGCACGAGCGAGACGGTGGCCTGCGAGACGCCGGCCGCCCGGGCCACGTCCTTGCTGGTCGGACGGGCTCCACGCGGTGCCGTTCTCGTGCTGCGCACGCTGGCGCCTCCGTATCGCGGTGGACCTCTCGCTGGCGGCCATGGTACTTATGGCGCGGTGGGTTATACGTAACACCCTAGGACGGAAGGCACGGGCATGGCCGAAGGCACGGGGTATTTCGACATGCTGCGCACCCGGCACGCGGCCCGCCTGCTCGGCGGCACGCTGCTTGGGCGGCTGCCGAATGCCATGGCCGCGCTGGCCATCGTGCTGTTCACCCGGGCCGAGGGCGGCGACTACACCCTCGCCGGCGCGCTGTCCGCCCTCTACGGCGTCGCCACCGCCATCGGGCAGCCACTGCTCGGCCGGGCCGTCGACAAGCGCGGCCAGTCCGCCGTGATGGCGGGCTCCGCCCTGCTGTCCGCGGCCGGGTTCGCCCTCTTCGCCGCCGTCGGGCCCCACCCCGTGGTCCTCGCCGCGGTCGCGGTCGTCGTGGCCGGTCTGTTCACCCCGCCCCTGGAGGCGGGCCTGCGGGCCCTGTGGCCGAGCGTGCTGCGCCGTGACGACCAGGTGCACGCCGCCTACGCGCTGGACGCCTCCGCCCAGGAGGTCATGTTCGCCATCGGCCCCCTGCTGGTCACCCTCGTGGTCGCGTGGGCCTCCGAGGCCACCGCGCTGGTCGTCACCGGCCTGCTCGGCGTCGCCGGGACGCTCGTCGTCGTCACCTCCCGACCCTCCCGTGACTGGCGGGGCGAGGCGCGCGAGCCCCACTGGCTCGGCGCTCTGCGGGCCCCTGGGCTGCGGGTGCTGTTCGCCTCCCTGTTCTTCGTGGGCGTCGCCCTCGGCTCCATAGCGGTCTCCAGCGTCGCCTACGCGGACGAGCACGGCGGCGGGACGCAGGCGGGCTGGCTGCTCGCCGCCCTCGGCGCGGGCGCCCTCACCGGCGGCCTGGTCTACGGCTCCCGCAAGTGGCGCGGCACACCCGAGCGCCGCCTGAAGCTCCTCATGGTGGGCCTGGCCGTGTGCTACCTGCCGCTGTCCCTCGTCCCCGGCCTGGCCGCGATGATCGTCCTGAGCGGGATCTCCGGGGTCTTCCTGGCGCCCGTCCTGGCCTGCGCCTTCGTCGTGGTCGACCGCCATGCCCCGGTCGGCACGGTCACCGAGGCCTTCTCCTGGCTGGTGACCGCCTTCGGCGTCGGCGCCTCCATCGGCACGGCGGCCGCGGGTCCGGCCGCCCAGTACGGGGGAATCGTTGCGGGCTACGCCGTCGCCGGAGCGGGCGGAATCGTCGCTCTGCTCGTCCTTCTCGTCACCGGGCGCGGTCTCGCCGGGCACGCCGATCGGTCCAGCCCTGAACCTGTCGCAGCGTCACTCGCAGACAAGTGATCGAACCGGGGCGGTCCAACCCGGTTTCAGACCGGGCCTTCGGGCGTAATGTTCACTCATGGACCGCCGCATTTTCGGGTTGGAGAACGAGTACGGCGTCACGTGCACGTTCCGGGGGCAGCGGCGACTCTCCCCGGACGAAGTGGCGCGGTACCTGTTCCGCCGTGTCGTTTCCTGGGGCCGCAGCAGCAATGTGTTTCTGCGCAACGGCGCCCGCCTCTACCTCGACGTGGGCTCGCACCCGGAGTACGCCACTCCTGAGTGCGACAATGTGACCGAGCTGGTCACCCACGACAAGGCAGGCGAGCGTATCCTCGAGGGCCTCCTCGTCGACGCCGAGCGACGCCTGCACGAAGAAGGCATCGCCGGCGACGTCTACCTGTTCAAGAACAACACCGACTCGGCCGGTAACTCGTACGGCTGCCACGAGAACTACCTGGTGGCCCGGCACGGGGAGTTCTCCCGTCTCGCGGACATCCTCATCCCGTTCCTCGTCACCCGCCAGCTGCTGTGCGGGGCCGGCAAGGTGCTCCAGACCCCCCGCGGGGCGGTGTACTGCGTCAGCCAGCGCGCCGAGCACATCTGGGAGGGCGTCAGCTCCGCCACCACCCGCTCGCGTCCGATCATCAACACCAGGGACGAGCCCCACGCCGACGCCGAGCGCTACCGGCGCCTGCATGTGATCGTGGGCGACTCCAACATGTCCGAGACGACCATGCTCCTCAAGGTCGGCGCCACCGACCTGGTGCTGCGCATGATCGAGGCGGGCACCGTCATGCGCGACCTCACCCTGGAGAACCCCATCCGGGCGATCCGCGAGGTCAGCCATGACATAAGCGGGCGCCGCAAGGTCCGCCTCGCCAGCGGCCGGGAGGCGTCCGCCCTGGACATCCAGGAGGAGTACTACTCCAAGGCCGTCGACTTCGCCGAGCGCCGCGGCATCCGCACCGGCATCGTCGAGCAGGTCCTCGAGCTGTGGGGACGCACCCTCGAGGCGATCAAGAGCGGCGACCTCGCCAGGATCGGCACCGAGATCGACTGGGTCATGAAGTACCAGCTCATCGAGCGGTACCGCTCCCGGGACAACATCACGATGTCGCACCCCAGGATCGCCCAGATCGACCTCGCCTACCACGACATCCACCGCCGCAGGGGCCTGTACTACCTGCTGGAGAAGCGCGGCCAGGCGGCCCGGATCTGCAATGACCTGAAGATCTTCGAGGCCAAGTCCGTGCCGCCCCAGACGACCCGGGCACGGCTGCGCGGGGACTTCATCCGGCGGGCCCAGGAACAGCGCCGGGACTTCACGGTCGACTGGGTTCACTTGAAGCTGAACGACCAGGCGCAGCGCACGGTGCTCTGCAAGGACCCGTTCCGCTCCGTGGACGACAGGGTGGAGAAGCTCATCGCCGGAATGTAGGGCTCCGGCGGGTCACACGGCGGCGGCGGTGCGTGTCAGCGTGCACCGCCGCCGCCGTGCGTCGTGGCTAGAGTGGCTCTCGTTCACCGATGTCCGACCACTTCGCGTCTTGAGGGATTCACGTGCGCCGAATCGCCGCCCTACTGGCCGTCCCCCTGCTCGTCGCCTCCGCCGCGGCCTGCGGGGGCGACGACAGCAGCAACTCGTCCAGCTCGGGCAAGAGCGGGGGCATCCCCGCCGTCACCGGAGAGCCGGGCAAGAAGCCCAAGGTGGCCAAGGGCGAGGGCGACCCGCCCAAGGAGCTCAAGGTCAAGGTCCTGCACAAGGGCACCGGCCCCGCCCTGAAGAAGGGCGAGGTGCTGAACTCGCACTACCTGGGGCAGACCTGGGACGGCAAGGTCTTCGACAACAGCTACGACCGCGGCAAGCCGATCACGTTCGAGGTGGGCACCGGCAAGGTCATCAAGGGCTGGGACGAGGGCCTGGTCGGCCAGAACATCGGCAGCCGCGTCGAGCTGGTCATCCCGCCGGACAAGGGCTACGGGGCTCAGGCCCAGCAGAACATCCCCGCCAACTCCACACTGGTCTTCGTCGTCGACCTGAAGAACGCCTACTCGACGAAGCCGACCGGCAAGGCGGTCCCGCAGACCGACGCGAACCTGCCCAAGGTCGGCGCCAACACCGACGGCACGGCCCCGAAGGTGACCGTCCCCAAGGGCAGGAAGGCCCCCACGGACATCGTCTCGAAGACGATCATCCAGGGTGACGGCAAGGCGGTGGGCGAGAAGGACACCGTCCTGGCGAACTACGAGGCCGTCCTGTGGAAGAACGGCAAGTCCGGCGGCGACACCTGGTCGCAGAGCGGCCCCCAGGCGGTGCCGGTGGCGCAGCTTCCGGGCTGGAAGGAAGGCCTCAAGGGCCAGAAGGTCGGCAGCCGGGTCCTGATCGTCGTTCCGCAGGGCAAGCTCCCCAAGGAGCAGCAGAAGCAGGTCGGCTCGGACGTGATCTTCGTGGTCGACGTCCTGGGCGTGGTGTAAGACTGTTCGCAGGCGCTGAACCTACTGAGGAGCAGTTTTCGTGAGCATCGAGAAGCCGCTGATCGACTTCCCCGAGGGCGAGCCTCCGGCCGAGCTGGAGATCAAGGACATCTGGGAGGGAGACGGCGAGGTGGCCAAGGCCGGCCAGACCGTCACCGTCCACTACGTGGGTGTCTCCTTCAGCACCGGTGAGGAGTTCGACGCGAGCTGGAACCGCGGCGCTCCCTTCCGCTTCCCGCTGGGCGGCGGCCGGGTCATCGCGGGCTGGGACCAGGGCGTGCAGGGCATGAAGGTCGGCGGGCGCCGCCAGCTGACCATCCCGGCGCACCTCGCCTACGGCGACCAGAGCCCGACCCCGGCGATCAAGCCGGGCGAGACGCTGATCTTCGTCGTGGACCTGCTCGGAGTCTGAGCACCACCGCGCGGCCGCACCGGCCGTGACCGGGCCGAGGCCCCTCCCGCCGCCGACCGCGGCCGGGAGGGGCCTCCGCTTTTGCCGGGTGCTCCGGTGGCGGTACGGTCGAGCGGTCGGGGGCGGCGGCTCCCGTCTCCGGGGCGGGTGTTGGACGAGAAGGGTGTCGGATGGCGATTGCCAAAGCCGAGCGGCTGATGAATCTGGCGCTGTGCCTGATGAACACCGCACGGCCGCTGAGCAAGCGCGAGCTGCGGGCCTCCATCGAGGCCTATCGGGAGCTCGACGGCGGCTCCGACGAAGCCTTCAACCGGATGTTCGAGCGGGACAAGGACGATCTCCGTGAGCTGGGCCTGATCATCGAGACCGCCGAGGGCGGCGACGACGAGGTCGGCTATCTGGCCCGCCGGGACCGCAACCGGCTCCCCGAGGTCGCCCTCGACGCCGAGGAGGCCGCGGCGCTGGGCCTGGCCGCCAAGGTGTGGCAGCAGGCCAGGCTCGCCGAGGCCGCCAGCGGCGCCCTGCAGAAGCTGCGGGCGGCAGGCGTCCCGTTCGGCGAGGACGCCTCCGACGGGCACCTGGGCGCGCTGGAGCCGCGCATCCCGGCCCACGAGGCCGCCTTCGAGCCGCTGATGATCGCCGCCCGCGACCGGCGCCCGGTCTCCTTCGACTACCGCAGGTCCAACGCGGCTCAGGCGGAGTCGCGCCTCGTGGAGCCCTGGGCGCTCGAGTGCTGGCGCGGGCACTGGTACCTCGCCGGATGGGACCGCGGACGCAAGGATGTGCGGGTCTTCCGGCTCAGCCGGATCACCAGCCGGGTCCGCACCCGCTCGGGCGCCTTCAGCACCGAGGTCCCCGACCATGTGGACGTCCGCGAGGCGGTCGCCCGCTGGGGCGGGGAGGGCGCCACCTCGACCGCCCGCATCCGGCTGCGCCGAGGGGCCGGCTACCCGCTGCGGGCCAAGGCGCTCGAGACCGCACCTGTCGACGCAGAGTGGGACGAGCTGGAGATCCCCTACGGGCACGGCCTGGACGCGTGGCTGGTGGAGTTCGGCCCCGACGTGGTGGTGCTGGAGCCCGCGGAGCTGCGGGCCGACGTGGTGGACCGGCTGCGCGCCGTGGCCAAGGGCTGAGGGGGACCAGGACATGGCCAATGCCATCGATCAGACGAGGCGCATGCTCTCGCTCGTCACCTATCTGAGGGAACGGCCCGGCGCCCGGGTGAGCGAGGTCGCCCGCGCCTTCGGCATCACCGACGCCGAGCTGATCGCCGACCTCAACGTCCTGCCGATGTGCGGGACGAGCTTCCGCGGCGGCGACCTGCTCGACATCGACACCGACGGCGAGCGCATCTGGTGGCACAACGTCGACGATGTGGCCCAGCCGCTGCGGCTGGCCGCCGACGAGGCCACCGCGCTCCTCGTGGCCGCCCGGGCCGTGGCCACCCTGCCGGGCCTGCGCGAGAGCGACCGGCAGGCCCTGCTGCGCGCCACCGCCAAGCTGGAGGCGGCGGCGGGCGAGGCGGCGCGGGGCAGCTCGCGACTGTCGGTGACGTTCGAGGCCGAGGGAAGCGTCTTCGCCGATGTCGACCGCGCCATCTCTGAACGCCGGCGGCTGCGCATCACGTACTACTCACCGGGACGCGACGCGATGACGACGAGGGAGGTGGACCCCATCCGTCTCTTCACGGTCGGGCACACCTACTTCGAGGCATGGTGCCGTCTGTCCGAGGACCGCAGGATGTTCCGGCTGGACCGGGTCGCCGACATCGAACTGCTCGACGAGCAGGCCGATCCGCCGCCCGTCGAGCTGCGCGACCTCTCCCAGGGGCTGGTCCAGCCCTCCGCCGAGGACCCCGAGGTCGTCGTGGAGGTAGGGCCCGGTGGCCGCTGGGTCGCCGAGTACTACAGCCACGACACCGCCGAGGAACTGCCCGACGGGGGCCTGCGCATCACCCTGCGGGCCGCCGACCCCATGGGGCTGCGCAGACTGGCGCTGCGGCTGGGGCGGGACGGGCGCGTGGTCTCGCCGCCGGAGCTGGTGGACGGCGCGCGGGAGGCCGCGGAGTCGGCGCTCGCCGCGTACGGCGGCTAGCGGGCGCACGGCGAGCAGCGGGTATACGGCGAGCAGCGGGTACGGCGGCGGGGCGGGCGAGCGGCCGGGAGCCCGGGGCGGGGAGCGGGGGCAGTGAGCGGTGGGGCGGGGGCGGCGGAGAGGGGAGCGCTGGTGACCACGGCGATGTTCAAGGCGAGCTGCCCCGACTGCGGGGGACGGTTCGAGCTGCCGCCGGACGCGCTGAGACTGGCCATCGGCCGCTCCAGCAGGACCACCTTCTACTCGTTCACCTGCCCCGACTGCGGCGGCCACGTCCGCAAGCCGGCGGGGGAGCGCATCGTGGAGCTCCTCACCGACGGCGGGGTCGCCACCATGCGCCTGCACACCGGCTGAGCGGGCACGGATAGGCTCGGCGCATGGCGTTGATGATCACGGGTGTGGTGCTGGCCGTGGCCGGACTGGCGGTCCTCGCCGTCCTGGCCCTTCGGGTGTCCCGGGAGCTGGGGCGGCTGACCCAGGAGCTGCGGCGGGCCTCCCACGGCATCCGTGCGGCCTCCGAAGAGGTGGAGCGGGTGGCGGCCCCCCTGGCGGCCAGGGGCGGCGGCGCACGGAGCTGAAACGCATCTTCCCCGTCTGACCTGGGAGTTCCTCCGCCAGCCTCTGTGAAGGTCCAGACCGGGGGAGTACGCTTTGGCCGTCGGCCCTTTCCGGTGCGCGTGGGGGCCGCCGAGGAGACCCCCGGCGACGAGGCAGGGCCGAGTGCCGTGTCACCGCCGGGCCTTCG
This sequence comes from Wenjunlia tyrosinilytica, assembly GCF_014646055.1. Classification (GTDB taxonomy): domain Bacteria; phylum Actinomycetota; class Actinomycetes; order Streptomycetales; family Streptomycetaceae; genus Wenjunlia; species Wenjunlia tyrosinilytica. The sequence goes on along the minus strand of NZ_BMMS01000003.1, from coordinate 292,194 downwards.
AGGGATTGCCAACCGTTAACCCTTGCGGGTTACGATCGCTGGCAGTAGAGGGCCAGGCCCGCACATGCCGAGCCGCGGCCCTCATGGAATGTGGACCCACGCCACCCCTGGTGAAAAGGTAGTCGCTTATGTTTGGCAGGCTCGGACCCACGGAGATCATCCTCATCCTCGTGGTCATCCTGTTGCTGTTCGGAGCGAAGCGCCTTCCGGACATGGCCAGGTCGCTCGGCAAGTCGGCCCGCATCCTCAAGAGCGAGGCCAAGGCCATGAAGAGCGACGGCGCGGACAAGCCGGAGTCCCAGGACGCCCCGTCCGAGCCGCAGCAGACCGCTCCCCGTACGATCCAGGCAGCGCCCGGCGACGTCACCGGTGCCCGACCGGTCACCGAGCCCGACCGCACCCAGCGCTGACACCAGGAGACCGGCAGGGCACGCCCGCCCGGCCGACGTTCGAGACGAGGACCGGCGGTTGCTCAAGCCTGCCCGCAAGCCCAAGGACCCGGAGGGGCGCATGCCCCTCGCGGAGCATCTGCGTGAGCTCCGCAACCGGCTGTTCAAGTCGGTCATCGCGATCCTCGTGGTCACGGTCGTCGCCGCGTTCTTCTACAAGGACCTGATCAACTTCCTCGTCGATCCGGTGCTGAAGTCCATCGGCTGCGAGGCCTCGCTCAGCGAGATCGCGCACAAGAAGGCGAGCGGCGACAAGCGCTGCGCGCACCTGACCATGAACGGCCTGCTGACGCCGTTCACACTCGCGCTGAAGGTCTCGCTGATGGCGGGAGTGGTGCTGTCCACCCCCATCTGGCTCTACCAGCTCTGGGCCTTCCTCGCCCCCGGGCTCCACAACTACGAGAAGAAATACTCGCTCGCCTTCGTGGGCGCGGGCTTCCCCCTCTTCCTCGCCGGCGGCTTCTTCGCCTACAAGATCCTGCCGACCACCGCGCAGGTCCTGATCGGCTTCACCCCGCAGGACGTCGACAACCTGCTGCCGCTCGACGACTACCTCGACCTCGTCACGCGCATGGTCGTCGTCTTCGGCCTCTCCTTCGAGCTGCCGCTCCTCCTGGTGCTGCTCAACTTCGGAGGGGTGATCACGGGCCGCCGGATGGCCGGCTGGTGGCGCGGCATGGTCATGGGCATCACCGTCTTCGCCGCCGTCGCCACCCCGAGCACCGACCCGCTGAGCATGACCGCGCTGGCCGGGCCGATCGTGGTCCTGTACTTCCTCGCCGTCCTGGTCTCACTGGTCAACGACCGCCGCAAGGCCCGCCGCAGGGCCGCCGACCCGGACGCCCAGCTCGACGACGACGAGGCCTCCGACCTCGACCTCACCCCGCAGTCGGTGGGCGCCGTGGAGCCCGTCCGCACGGCGGAACGGTTCGACGACGACATCACCTGATCCCGGGCCCCGCCACTGAGCCCCGGATCCGAGCCGGTCCGGGCCCGGGACCTCCGCTTCCGGCGCCCCGCCGTCCCCCTTCCGCCGCCCCGCCGTCCCCCTTCCGGCGCCCGACGCCGCCCGGTAGGGTCCGCCCGTGCGTCGCGACGTCCTCCTCTTCGTCAATCCCACCGCCGGCCGCGGCCGGGGCGCCCGTGCGGCCGAACCCGTCTCCCGGGTGCTGCGCCGGGCCGGGTTCACCGTCCGTGGGATCGTCGGCACCGACGCCGACGACGCCCTGGCCAGGCTGCGCGAGGCGGCCGCCGCCGGGGACACCGCCGTGGTCGCCGTGGGAGGTGACGGCATGGTGGGACTGGCGCTGCAGGCGGTGGCCGGGACCGCCACCCCGCTCGGTGTGGTCGCCGCAGGCACCGGCAACGACTTCGCCCGCGCCGTCGGTCTGCCCTTCGGCGATCCCGAGGCGTCCGCCGCGGTCGTGGCGGAGGCGCTCAAGGAGGAGCGGACCCGGGCCGTGGACCTCGGACGCGTCGGCGAGCGCTGGTTCGGGACCGTCATGGCCGCCGGCCTCGACTCACGGGTCAACGACCGCGCCAACAGGATGCGCCTGGCCCGCGGCAGGTTCTGCTACAACCTGGCGCTGCTGGCCGAGCTCGGCGCGCTGCGGCCGATCCCGTTCCGGATCCGCCTCGACGCGGGCCCCGAGCAGGAGGTGGAGGCCACCCTGGTCGCGATCGGCAACGGCCCCTCCTACGGCGGCGGCATGCGCATCTGCTCCGAAGCGCGGCTCGACGACGGGCGGTTCGACATCACCGTGGTCGGCCGGTGCGGCCGCACCGCTTTGCTGAGGGTCTTCCCTCGTGTCTACAAGGGCACCCACCTGGACCACCCGGCCGTCACGGTGCACCGCGCCGCCACCGTGCGGCTGACCGCGCCCGGGGTCACCGGCTACGCCGACGGCGAGCCGCTCGGCGCGCTCCCGCTGACCGCCGAGACCGTCCCCGAGGCGGTGAGGGTCCTCGCCTGACGCGTTCGGCGCCCGAAATGATCGAGACCCGTGTCGTACCCGGCCGGTAGGCTCGAAGACAATGAACGACATGTCCCCGGCGGAGCGCTACGCCGCCTCTGTCAAGCGTGCCAAGGAGCAGGCCACGGCCTTCGGCTCGTTCCGCGAGATGTACGACTTCGAGCTCGATCCCTTCCAGATCGAGGCATGCCGGGCCCTGGAGGACGGCCGAGGGGTGCTCGTCGCCGCCCCCACCGGCTCGGGCAAGACCATCGTCGGTGAGTTCGCGGTCCACATGGCCCTGCGCGCGGGCCGCAAGTGCTTCTACACCACGCCGATCAAGGCGCTGTCCAACCAGAAGTACGCCGACCTGGTCAAGCGCTACGGCGCCGACAAGGTCGGACTCCTCACGGGGGACAACTCGATCAACGGGGACGCCCCCGTGATCGTCATGACCACCGAGGTCCTGCGGAACATGCTGTACGCGGGCTCCCCAGGGCTGGGGGGCCTCGGATACGTCGTCATGGACGAGGTGCACTACCTCTCCGACCGCTTCCGCGGAGCGGTCTGGGAGGAGGTCATCATCCACCTCCCAGAGTCCGTCACCCTGGCCTCCCTGTCCGCCACGGTCTCCAACGCGGAGGAGTTCGGCGACTGGCTCGACACCGTTCGCGGCGACACCGCCGTGATCGTCTCCGAGCACCGGCCCGTCCCGCTGTGGCAGCACGTCCTGGCCGGACGCAAGCTCTTCGACCTCTTCGTCGACGACGACCAGCACGAGGTCAACGACGATCTGGTCAGGCTCGCCAGATCGGAGACCCAGCGCATCGGCGACCGCAACCGCCGCGAGCGCGGCGGGCGTGAGCGCAGGGGCTACACCAAGGCGCCCAGCCGCCGGGTGTGGACGCCCTCCCGCGTGGAGGTCATCGAGCGGCTCGACGCCGAGGGACTTCTGCCGGCGATCACCTTCATCTTCAGCCGCGCCGGGTGCGAGGGCGCGGTCCAGCAGTGCCTGTACGCGGGGCTGCGGCTGAACAACGACGAGGACAGGGCCCGCGTACGGGCCCTGGTCGAGGAGCGCACCGCCGCCATCCCGGACGAGGACCTGCACGTCCTCGGCTACTTCGAATGGCTGGACGCCCTCGAGCGCGGTGTCGCCGCCCACCACGCGGGGATGCTGCCGACCTTCAAGGAGGTGGTCGAGGAGCTGTTCGTGCGGGGCCTGGTCAAGGCGGTGTTCGCCACCGAGACCCTGGCCCTGGGCATCAACATGCCCGCGCGGTCCGTGGTACTGGAGAAGCTGGTCAAGTGGAACGGCGAGACCCACGCCGATGTGACCCCGGGGGAGTACACCCAGCTCACCGGCCGGGCCGGGCGGCGCGGCATCGACGTCGAGGGCCACGCCGTGGTGCTGTGGCAGCCCAACCTCGACCCGAAGGCGCTCGCCGGTCTGGCGGGCACGCGGACCTACCCGCTGCGCTCCTCCTTCAAGCCCTCGTACAACATGGCGGTCAACCTCGTCGGCCAGTTCGGGCGGCACCGCTCGCGTGAGCTGCTGGAGACCTCGTTCGCCCAGTTCCAGGCGGACCGCTCGGTCGTCGGCATCTCCCGGCAGGTCCAGCGCAACGAAGAGGGCCTCGACGGCTACAAGGAGGCCATGACCTGCCACCTCGGGGACTTCGAGGAGTACGCCCGGCTGCGCAGGCAGCTCAAGGACCGCGAGGCCGAGCTGTCACGGCAGGGCGTCAACCAGCGCAGGGCGGCGGCGGCCGAGTCGCTGGAGAAGCTGCGGCCCGGCGACATCATCCACGTTCCCGCCGGCCGCTACGCCGGACTCGCCGTGGTCGTCGACCCCGGCCTGCCGCCCGGCCGCAGCCAGGGGCACCGGCAGGACCACCACGACGGGCCGCGCCCGATGGTGCTCACCGCCGAGCGGCAGGTCAAACGGCTGTCCATGGCGGACTTCCCCACGGCGGTCGAGCCTGTGGACCGTATGCGCATCCCCAAGTCGTTCAACCAGCGCAGCCCGCAGTCCAGGCGCGACCTCGCGTCGGCGCTGCGCACCAAGGCCGGGCACTACGAGCCCCAGCGGCGGCGCAAGAGCCGCGCCGCGGCGGCCGACGATCCCGAGATCGCCCGTCTGCGCTCGGCCATCAGGGCGCATCCCTGCCACGGCTGCGACGACCGCGAGGACCACGCGCGCTGGTCGGAGCGCTACCACCGGCTGACCCGTGACACCAGGCAGCTCGAGCGCAGGATCGAGGGCCGTACCAACACCATCGCTCGCACCTTCGACCGGGTCTGCGCCCTGCTGACCGACCTGGACTACCTCAAGGGCGACGACGTCACCCCGGACGGCCAGCGGCTGGCCCGGCTCTACGGCGAGCTCGACCTGCTGGCCGCCGAATGCCTGCGGGAGGGCGCCTGGGACGCGCTCAAGCCGGCCGAGCTGGCCGCCTGCGCCTCGGCGCTGGTCTACGAGTCGCGTCAGTCGGACGACGCCATGCCGCCGCGCCTGCCGACGGGGCCGGCCAAGGAGGCCCTGGGCGAGATGGTGCGGCTGTGGGGCCGGCTCGACGCGCTGGAGGAACAGCACAAGCTGTCCACGATCGAGAACGTCGGACAGCGCGAGCCGGATCTGGGCTTCGCGTGGGCGGCGTACCGCTGGGCAAGCGGTCACGGCCTGGACGCGGTACTGCGCGACGCCGACATGCCCGCGGGCGACTTCGTGCGCTGGACCCGGCAGCTCATCGACGTCCTGGGCCAGATCACCAAGGCGGCGCCGGAGGGCAGTCCGGTGCGCGCCAATGCCCGCAAGGCCGTCGACTCGCTGCGACGGGGCGTCATCGCCTACTCCTCCGTGGGCTGACGCAGCCTCACGCCAGTCGTCCCGTTCGTCCCGTTCGGCCGTTCGGCCGTTCGGCATCATCCATCACCAACGCGCTGTCCGAGACGCCTCCTTGACCGGCAGTCGCCGTCCCGGCATGTTCACCGGGACGGCAACTGCTGGGCACGGACGCGCAAGCACTTCCCGGCAGGGTCGCGATCCCCCGTTCCACCCACGCTCCGCGCCCGCTCCGGGAGGCCGCAGTGCCCGCGTCGCCCCGCTCGCGCCACCGCCGCGCCGCCGTGATCGCCGTGTCGTTCGCCGCCGCCTGCGGTCTGCTCTCCGGAGCGGCGCCGGGCGCCGAGGCCGGGGCCTCCTCGGTGAGGCTCAATCAGATCCAGGCCATGGCGACGCACAACAGCTACCACCGGGAACTCGCCTTCGCCGAGAAGGAGGTGCAGCGGCGCACCGACGCCGGCTTCTGGAACCTCGAGTACTCCCATGCCTCCTTGCCCGCGCAGTTCGAGGACCAGCGGGTGCGCGGCATCGAGCTCGATGTCTTCCCCGACCCCGAGGGCGGCCTCTACAGCCGTCCGCTGGTGCGCCGCGACGCCGGTCTCGGACCGCTGACCGATCCCGAGTACGGCCGCCCCGGGTTCAAGGTGCTGCACTGGGCCGACCACGACTACGGCACCAACTGCGTATCACTGAGGGTGTGCCTGAGGCAGGTCATGGGCTGGTCCACGGCCCGAGGCGGCCATGTACCCGTCCCCGTGCTGCTGGAGCTGAAGCGGACCGATCCGGCCATGGAGGCGCAGGGGGGCGCCAAGAGCCCGCCGTGGACGACCGGCCTGCTGGACGCGCTCGATGAGCAGATCCGGTCGGTGGTGGGCGCTTCGCGGATGGTGACCCCGGACGACGTCCGTGTGCCCGGCAGGACCCTCGAGCAGTCGGTGCTGGAACGGGGCTGGCCCTCGCTGCGCCGCTCCAGAGGGAAGCTGATGTTCCTGATGGACAACCAGGACCAGGCCCTGCAGGACGCCTACCGCGCGGGCGGGCGGCCCAATCTGGAGGGCAGGGTGCTGTTCACCAACTCCCGCCCCGGGCGCCCGGACGCGGCCTTCGTCGGCTGGAACGATCCCACGGGCGCCAACGAGGCCGTCATCCGCTCCATGGTGGAGAAGGGCTACTTCGTGCGGACCCGCTCCGATGTGCCGTTCACCGAGGCCGCCTCCGGGGACACCTCGCGGCTGCGGGCCGCCCTCGCCTCGGGCGCGCAGATGATCAGCACGGACTTCCCCGTCACCGGACTCGCCGCACGGGACGGGTCCGACTACACCGCCCGGCTCCCCGGTGGCCTGACCGTGCGGTGCGACCCGGTCAACGCGCCCGGCGACTGCCGGGCCGCGCACCTCGAGCCCTGAGCGGGGCGCCGCTCAGGGCCGGACCGCCGCTCAGGTCCGGGGCGCGGGCTCACCGGGCCAGGGTGTTGACCAGCCGCTCCAGCGAGCCGCCCAGACCCCAGCGGGATTTCAGCTCCGCGAGCGCCCGAGGGGCGCGCGGCTGCCGCGGCAACGCGGCGTCGAGCTCCGGCAGCGGCACATCGTGCGCCACCCGCACCACCTTCGGTGCCACCGCCAGATAGTCCCGGGCGCCATGGAACTTCGCGCGCTGGGCCGCCGTCAGCTTCGAACGCGGGTCGTCCACGGCGGCCAGGATCCCGGCCAGGTCGCCATGGGCCTCGAGCAGCTTCGCCGCCGTCTTCTCGCCGATCCCGGGCACACCCGGCAGCCCGTCGCTGGGGTCGCCGCGCATCAGAGCGAGGTCGGCGTAGGCGGCGCCGCTGCCGATGCCGTACTTCTGCGCCAGGCGGCCCTGGTCCACGGTCTCCAGGGTGCCCACACCCTTGACGGGGTAGAGCACCCGCACCGCGCGGGCGTCGTCCACGAGCTGGAACAGGTCGCGGTCGCCCGTCACCACGTCCACCGGGGTCTTCGCCAGCGCGGTGAGTGTTCCGATGACGTCGTCGGCCTCGTAGCCCGGCACCCCCACGCGGGCGATCCCCACCGCGTCGAGCACCGCCTCGATCACCGGCACCTGCGGCGACAGCGTGTCCGGCACCTCCTCGGTGTCCACCTCGCCGGGCGGGGCCTCCTCGGCCACCCGGTGCGCCTTGTAGGAGGGGATGAGGTCCACCCGCCACTGCGGCCGCCAGTCGGCGTCCATGCAGGCGACGAGGTGGGTGGGCCGGTGGTCGTCCACGAGCCGGGCGATGAAGTCGAGCAGCCCGCGGACGGCGTTCACCGGGGTGCCGTCGGGAGCCTTCACCGATTCGGGGACACCGAAGTAGGCACGGAAGTACAGGCTGGCGGAGTCGAGCAGCATCAGGCGTGCGGTCACCCCTCGATCATGCCGTACGGGCGGGTGATCCGTGTCACGGACGGGTCTGCGCCCCCGGCGGCGCAGCGGGAACGGCTGAGCCCGCGGGCACCCCTGTGCCCGCGGGCCCACCGCCGCGACGGGGCTGGTTCAGCCGACCAGCAGGGCGATCTTGCCGCGGGTGTGGCCCGCGGCGTTGAGCCGCTGCGCCTCGGCCGCCTGCTCCAGCGGGAAGGTGGCCGCCAGCTCGACCTTCAGCTCCCCGCGCTCGACCAGTTCGGTCAGCGCCTCCAGGTCCTGCGGGTCGGGGCGGACGAAGACGTAGGCGCCGCCCATGGCGAGCACCGAGCCGTCGGCGATGGAGGCCAGCCGTCCGCCGGGGGCGAGCAGCTCGGGGGAGGCCTTGAGCGCGTCGCCGCCCACGAGGTCCAGCACCGCGTCCACGCCCTCGGGGGCCGACGCCCGCACCCGCCCGACCAGGCCGTCGCCGTAGGCGACCGGCTCGGCGCCGAGGGAGCGCAGGTACTCGTGGTTGCGCTCGCTCGCCGTGCCGATCACCCGGGCGCCGACGGCACGGGCGATCTGCACGGCCATCGACCCCACACCGCCCGCGGCCGCGTGCACCAGGACGGTCTCGCCGCCGCGCACCTCGAGCGACTTCAACAGCGCCTGGTACGCGGTCAGTCCGGCGAGCGGGAGCCCGGCGGCCTCGGCGAAGGAGAGGTTGCGGGGCTTGCGGGCCACGGTGCGGATCGGCGCCGCGACCAGCTCCGCGTAGGTGCCGCGCGAGAGGAAGTCCTCGCGGACGTAGGCGATCACCTCGTCGCCGGGGGCGAACTCCGCTACCGAGGCCCCGACCTGCTCGACGACGCCCGAGACATCCCATCCCGGGACGACCGGGAAGACGGCCTGGAGGGCGCTGTCGAGGTACCCGGCCTGCGCCTTCCAGTCCACGGGGTTGACCGCGGCGGCCTTGACGCGGATGAGGACCGAGTCGGGTCCGACCCTGGGGTCGGGCAGGTCGACGTACTCGAGGACCTCGGGACCGCCGTAGGTGCGGTAGGCGATGGCTTTCATGTGGGGAACTCCTGGCTGGTGGTGCGGGTGGGGGCAGCGGTGCGGGTGGGGGCGGCGGATGGGCCGGCGCCGGGTGTCAGCCGATGGCCTCGGCGGTCTGCGGGACCCGGTCGGCCGCGGTGGCCACCGCGGCGCCCTCCGCCGTGGTCGTGCCTTCCGCCGTCGTGGCGGACTCGGTCTCCTTGCCCACGTTGCCCGCCTCGTCCCCGGCGACGCGGTGCATCCGCGGGGCGTGCGCCTTGGTCAGACCGAACAGTGCCACGATCAGGACGAGGACGAAGGCCGCTCCGGCGATGTCGAAGCTGAGGTTGAACTGGCTCTCGGCGGGCAGCGGCGGCACACCGTGCGGCAGACCCTCGATGGTCTTGGAGGCCAGCAGCGTGGTGATCATGGCGCTGCCGATCGAGCTGCCCACGGAGCGGGAGATCGAGTTGATCCCGTTGGCGATACCGGTCTGGTGGTGCGGCACGCTGGCGACGATGAGCGCCGGCATGGCAGCGTAGCCGAAGCTGATCGAGGCACCGATGACCATGCCCGCGCCGATCACCGAGGCGGTGGAGTCGTGGGAGGTGGTCAGCCAGGCGAACCCGCCCGTGCCGATCACCGCGCCGATGGCCAGGACCACACGGGCACCGAACCGCTTGACCAGGATGCCGCCGACGGGCGCGGCGACGAGCGAGACCATCGTGCTGGGCAGCAGGTACTCGACCGAGGCACGCAGCACGGAGGCGCTGAAGCCGTAGCCGGTGAGCCTGTCGGGCATCTGGACGAGGTACGAGACACCGATGAACTGCGCGAACATCGCGAAGCCGACGAGCAGTCCGGCGACGTTGGTGAACAGCACCGGGCGGTGGGCGAACATCTTCAGGTCGACCATCGGCTCGCGCACACGGCTCTCCGTGAACGCCCACACGGCGGCCATCACGGCGGCGCCGGCGAAGGTGCCGATCGTGGGGGCGGAGGACCAGCCCCACTCGTGCCCCTGGGAGATGGGCAGCAGGAGCAGGACGAGGAAGGCGCCCAGGGTGAGCGCGCCGAGCACGTCGGTGCGGCCGCCGATGCGGTTGCGGTCGGCGGGCACCAGGAAGATCACGGCCAGCAGGGCGGCGGCGGCAAGGCCGAGGGCGAACCAGAAGACGGTCCGGTAGTCGGCGTTGTCCCCCTGGGTCAGCAGTCCCGTGGCGACCAGCGCCAGACCGCTGCCGAAGGCGAGCGTTCCGCTGACCAGGGCCATCGCTCCCGGCAGCTTCTGCGGGCGGATCTCCTCACGCAGCACCGAGAGGGCGAGCGGGAAGATCGCGGTCGCGGAGCCCTGGAGCACCCGGCCGACGAGCAGCCACAGGAGGGAGTGCGTCGTCGCGGCCACGAGGGAGCCGATGACCATGACGACGAGGACACCGACAAGGGTGCGCTTCTTGCCGTGCTGGTCGCCGAAGCGCCCGAGCAGGGGGGTGAAGACGGCGGCGGAGAGAAGAGTCGCGGTGGTGACCCAGCTGACATTGGCGGTGGTGGTGCCGAGCGAGTTCTGGATCAGTCCGAGGATGGGGACGACCAGGGTCTGCATCATCGACACGACCATGGCGGCGAGCGCGAGGGTCAGGACGATGGTGGTGTCGCTGCGCTGCCTGCCTGCTGCGGGGGCGGTATCGGCGTGGGGCATGAGGAGGAGTGCTCCGTGTAAGGAAGAAGAGGAAAGCTTGAGAAGGTAGAAGCTTGAGGCTGTCAAGCAAGTGGGATCAAGGTAGACCTATATAGTTGAGATAGTCAAGTTCTTTGCGTATGCTTGACCCATGACGCCCACCCCGCAGGCACCGGCACCGCAGGCAAACCTCGAGCTCATCGAGCTCGTGGCGGCCACCATGACCGCCTACTACCGAGACTTCGCGGACGCCGCCGCCCGCGAGGGCCTCACCCCCGCGCAGGCCAAGGCGCTGGCATCGCTGCGCACTCCGATGTCCATGCGCGCGCTCGCCGACCGGCTCCTGTGCGACGCCTCCAATGTCACCGGCATCATCGACCGGCTGGAGTCCCGCGATCTCGTGCGGCGCCAGCCCGACGAGAAGGACCGCCGGGTCAAGAACGTCGTCGCCACGGAGTCCGGCTCCCAGACCATGCGCCGCATCCGTGCCCAGATGACCACCACCCAGGCGGCGCTGGACACCCTCACCGAGGAGGAGCGGGCCACGCTCAACACCCTCCTCGCCAAGCTGCGGCCCGCCATGGAGTGCCGCTTGCCCTGACCCGCGGGCGGCACCCGGGCGCTCGCACGGGCCGCCGGGCGGTGCCGAGCCGGTCGAGCGCGGGCTCGCCGGCGCCGTCCGGCGGCTGTACACCGAGCGCTGCGCCACTCCGGACACCCTCGTCGGGGATGTCGGGATGGGGGATGTGGGGATGTGCTGGCGCGCCTCGGGCGGACAATGTGCACGCGGATCACTCCGAGCGCTGTCCGCGCATCGCTGTGGGGGAGTCGGCCGGGGCCGGCGCCGATCTCGTGGTGCTTCCGGACGAGCCGTACCGCTTCACCGCCGACGACGGGCCGCAGGCATTCCCGGCGACCGCCTCGGTCCTCGTCAGCGGGCGCCATCCGACCCGGTACGGCCCGTCGTTGGTGCGCGCGCCGCGGCTGCTCGCCGAGCGGCTCGCCCGGCCGGTCACTTCACCGAACCGGCCATGACCCCCTCGACGAAGTGCCGCTGGAACGCGAAGAACACGACCACGGGCACGATCAGCGACAGGAACGCCCCCGGGGCCAGCACCCCGATGTTGCTGCCGAACTGCCGCATCTGCGACTGCAGCGCCACCGTGAGCGGCTGCGACTCGCTGTCGGCGAAGATCAGCGCGACCAGCATGTCGTTCCACACCCACAGGAACTGGAAGATGCACAGGGACGCGATTGCGGGCCGCCCCAGCGGAAGCACCAGCCGGAAGAAGATCCGCCACTCCCCGCCGCCGTCCATCCGCGCCGCCTCGAGCATCTCCCGGGGGATCTCGGCGAAGTAGTTGCGCAGCAGGAAGATCGCGAACGGCAGTCCGTAGGCGACGTGGAAGAGCACGACACCCGGGATGGAGCCGAACAGGCCGAGCCCGCCGAGGAGCCGGGCCACGGGCAGCAGGCCGATCTGGACCGGCACGACGAGCATGCCCACGACCGTCAGGAAGATCCAGTCCCGGCCGGGGAACTCCAGCCACGCGAAGGCGTATCCGGCGAGCGCGGCGATGATGACGACCGCGGCCGTGGCGGGCACCGAGATCAGCACCGTGTTCCAGAACGCCTGGGTGATCCCCGAGTCCTTCAGCAGGGCCGTGTAGTTGTCGACCGTGAGCTGGTCCGGGTGGGTGAACGCCGTCCACCAGCCGGTGGTGGCGTTGTCCTGCTCCGAGCGCAGCGAGGCGAGGAAGAGCCCCAGCGCCGGGGTGAGCCAGAGCAGGGCGACGACGACCAGGACGGTGCGCACCAGGCCGCCGCTCGCGGCCTTCGTCAGCCAGGCGGCCGGCCGGGGACGCGGGCGCGGCCCCGGAACGGGACGCGGCCGGGCTCGGGTGGCGGTGCCGTGGACGGCGGTCATGACTGGCTCCTGCGGAAGCGTCGGATGTTGAGGAACATGGCCGGGGCCACCAGGAGGAGGAGCAGGACACCGATGGCGCTGCCCAGGCCCTGGTTGTTGCCGCCGCCGAAGGAGACCAGCCACATCTGCATGGCCAGCACATTGGCGTCCTGCTGCACCGGGCCGGGGGCGATGATGTAGACGAGGTCGAAGACCTTCATCACATTGATCACCAGCGTCACAAAGACCACTCCGAGGACCGGCCCGAGCAGGGGCACGGTGATCCTTCGGAAGATCTGCCACTCACTGGCTCCGTCGACCCGTGCCGCCTCCAGCGTCTCCCGGGGCAGGGCGGCGAGCCCGGCGCCGATGAGCACCATCGCGAAGCCCGTCCAGATCCACATGTAGGCGGCGATGATCGCCGGGGTGACCAGGGCGGGGCCGAGCCAGGCGATGCCGGTGTACGGCTTGGCGAAGTTCTTCCGGGGCAGTTGGAGGGCGTAGCCGCTGCCCGGTGACAGGCCGGAGAAGCGGAACGATCCATCGGCCGCGGTGGTGGACCTGGCGGTGACCTTCCCCTCGCGCACCGCCTCCACGGTCAGACCGGGCAGCCCCTTCTCCTTGGGGTCGACCCTTCCGGGCCTGCCCCCGCCGCCGGGAGTGAAGTCGACGTAGACCACGCCCCGCAGCTCATGGGCGGCGGCCGACGCGCTCGCGGCCTTGGCTGCGGGCCTGGCCTCGGCCGGGATGTCCTTGGGGGGCACGCCGACGAGTCCGAGGGAGACGGTCCGCCCGGGGGCGAGGTTCGGGCCGGTGCGGTAGGAACCGTCGCCCCGGGGGTCGAGGCCCTGGCCCAGCCGCGCCCGGGCGTCCGGGTAGGCCGAGCCCTCCTTGAAGGCGTCGTGGACGCCGACCGCGACCGCGTTGAGCACACCCCGCTCGGGGTCCTGCTCGTAGACGACGCGGAAGATGATGCCCGCGGCGAGGAAGGAGATCGCCATCGGCATGAAGATCAGCAGCTTGAAGGCGGTCGCCCAGCGCACCTTCTCGGTGAGCACGGCGAGGACGAGTCCGAGCCCGGTCAGGAGCATGGGCGCGACGACGACCCAGATCGCGGTGTTGCGGATCGCCGTGAGCGTCGCCGGGTCGCTGAACATCTCGGAGTAGTTGTCGACGCCGACGAAGCGGTCACCGGAGGCGTCGAAGAGGCTGCGGCCGACCGAGAAGACGATCGGATAGGCGACGAGGGCGCCGAGGAGCAGCAGCGCCGGGAAGAGGAAGACCAGCGCGATGAGCCTGCGCCGCCGCGCCGCGCGGCGCCGGGGATTTCCTGACGGGGTGCTTCGGCTGGGCGGGGCGCCGCCCGCTTTCGCGGGCGGCGCGTGACGGGCGGTGACAGCCATGGGGGAGACTCAGTCCTTCTGGTAGGCCTTGGCAGCGGCGTCCTCGAGCTTGCGGGCCGTGGCCGCCGGGTCGGAGGGGTCGCGCAGGAAGTCCTGGAGGAGCTTCCACTCGCCCGCTCCCTGGGTGCCGCCGAAGGCCGCCGGCGCCTGGTCGGACATGTCGAACCGCACGCTGTCGCCCGCCTTGACCAGCGACTCGGCGGTCCTGCGGGTGGTGTCGTCCTTGTAGGAGGCCGGGTCGAGCTTGCGGTTGGGGGAGATGTAGCCGCCGGCCTCGGCCCACACGGCCGCGGCCTCCGGGGTGGCCAGGTACTCCACGAACTTCATGGCCGCCTTGCGGTTCTTGCCCGCCTTGAGCACCACGGCCGCGTCACCGCCGCCGACCACCGGGGGCTTGCCGCCGTCGACCGCGGGGAACGGGAAGAACTTGGCGTCCTGGCCCACCGTCTTGTGGAACTGGTCCGCGACCAGCGCGCCGACGAAGTCGCCTTCGTAGACCATGGCGGCCTTGGCCTGCCGGCCGAAGACCTGCTCGACGGACTCGGGGAAGTCGGTCTGCAGGGCCTTGGCGCCGCCGCCCGCGACCAGTGCCTTGTCCCGGAAGAGCTTGCCCAGGGTGGTCAGCGCCTTGACGACGGTGGGGTCGGTCCACTTGATGCGGTGGCCGGCCAGCTTGTCGTAGTTCTTGGGGCCGGCCTGGGAGAGGTAGATGTTCTCGAACCAGTCGGTGAGCGGCCATCCGGCCTCACCCGCGACCGAGAAGGCCGCAAGCCCCGAGTCGGACACGGTGTGCCCGGCCTTGAGCAGGTCCGCGTAGGTCTTCGGCGGTGTCACCCCGGCCTGGTCGAGCGCCTGCGGGCTGTACCAGACGGTCGACTTGTGCGAGGCCTTGAAGTACACGCCGTAGAAGTCACCGTCGACGCTGCCGTAGTCCCACCACACGGGGGCGAAGTTGGCGGCGGTGGCCTTGAACGCCTTGCCCGACAGCTTGGCCAGCCAGCCCTTCCTGGCGAACTGCTGGAGGACGCCGACCTGCGGCACCATCACGACGTCGGGCGCGTTGCCGCCCTCGATCTTGCTGCCGACCACGGTGGAGACGTTGTCGCCGGTGGAGACGAACGTCGTCCTCGCGCCGGTCTTGGCGCTGAAGGCGTCGAGGACCTTCTTGAAGTTCTTCTGCTCCACACCGGTCCAGACCCCCGCGACGGAGACGGTCTGGCCCTTGAGCTCCTGGCTCCCGCTCGAGGCCGTCTTGGTGTCGCCGCCACAGGCGGTCGCCGCCAGTGCCAGGCTCAGTACCGCCGCGCCCGATGCCGCTATGCGTCTCATTGCGTGTTCCCTTCGGTTTGGCTCAGTTGGAGTTCTGCTGTGTGGAGATCTGCAGGGACTGCGGGACGGGGGCCTGCGGGGTCTGCTGACCGAACTGGTCGCAGATCCACCAGGCGGCGGTGCTGCCGGGCAGGGTCCCCGCCGCGCAGTCGCCGCTGGCGAGCAGCGGGGTGCCGGCGACGGGGGCCGGGACGGCCTGCTCGCCGAAGTTGACGGCGCACACCAGTCCGTCGCCGCGGACGAAGGCGAGCACCTGCGGCGGGCACTCCAGCCACCGCAGGTCCCCCTCGCCGAGCTGCGGAAGGCTGCGCCGCAGGTACAGCCCTTCGCGGTACAGGTGCCAGAACGAGCGGGTGTCGGCCAGCGCCCTGTCGGTGGCGTGCTGGGCGAACCACTGCGGCTGCGGCAGCCACGGCCGGGCGGTGCTGCCCTCCGAGGTGAAGCCGAAGGGGCTCGCGTGGCCGGACCAGGGCAGCGGCACCCGGCAGCCGTCGCGGACGTGGCGGCGGCTGCCGGTCCTGCGGAAGATCGGGTCGGTCAGGACCTCGTCGGGCAGGTCGACGACCTCGGGCAGGCCCAGTTCCTCGCCCTGGTAGACATACGCGGCGCCGGGCAGGGCGAGCATCAGGAGGGCGGCGGCGCGGGCGCGGGCGGTGCCCAGGCCGGTGGACTCCCCGTCGTAGCGGGTCACGGTCCTGACCTGGTCGTGGTTGTTGAGCACCCAGGTGACCGTGGAGCCGGTGCCGGCGATGTCGCGCAGCGCGTCGGTGATGGTGGTCCGGAAGGCCTCGACGTCCCAGCGGGCGCTGAGCAGGTGGAAGAAGAACGCCTGGTGCAGCTCGTCGGGGCGCACATAGTCGGCCTGCTGGCTCGCGGTCGGCACGGACACCTCGCCGACCAGCAGCCGGTCGCGCCCGTCGCGAGCGGTGTACTCCTCGCACACCGCCCGCCAGTCGCGCCAGACCTGGTGCACCTCGGGCTGGTTCCACGCCAGCGGGTTGACCGAGTCCCGGTTGCGCTCGTCGGCCTCGGGGTCGGGGGAGTCGGGCAGTTCGGGGTGCTTGAACAGTCCGGCGGCCACATCGATGCGGAAGCCGTCCACGCCCCGGTCGAGCCAGAAGCGCAGTACCTCGTCGAAGTGGCGCCCCACGGCCGGCTCGCGCCAGTTCAGGTCGGGCTGCTCGGGGGTGAACAGGTGCAGGTACCACTGGCCGGGCGTGCCGTCCGGCTCGGTGATCCGGGACCAGGCGGAGCCGCCGAACATCGCGTGCCAGTTGTTGGGCGGCAGCTCCCCGTTCTCGCCGCGCCCGTCGGCGAAGTGGAAGCGGGAGCGGGCCGGGCCGCCCGGGCCGCTCTCCAGCGCCGCCCGGAACCACGGGTGCTCGCTCGAGCAGTGGTTGGGGACGATGTCGATGACCACCTTCAGGCCGAGCCGGTGGGCGTCCGCCACCAGGTGGCCGAACTCGGCGAGGTCCCCGTACATCGGGTCGACGTCGCTGTAGTCGGCCACGTCGTAGCCGTGGTCGTGGTTGGGGGAAGGGTAGAAGGGGCTGAGCCAGATGCCGTCCACCCCGAGCTTCTTGAGGTAGGGCAGACCGACGCGGACCCCGGCGAGGTCGCCGACACCGTCGCCCGTGCTGTCCAGGAAGCTGCGGACGTACACCTGGTAGATCACCGCGTCCCTCCACCAGCGCCGGTCGGCGCCGGCCGCGGTGCCCGGTGCGGGGCACTGCGAAGGGTTGTCCTCGACCGGGGCTGTGAGCATCTCCCGTGACCGTCCTGATTCGTGCGTGCGCGACCTGAGCCGGCGTCTGCTGTTATGCATGCATGTTAAGTACTCGTGACAAGCGGGTGTCAACGATTCAGAGGTAACGGAAGAGACAGCCGTCCTGATTTGAGGGGGAATCTGAGGCCCTTTGGGCAGGGCAAGCTACCTAACATGTAAGTAGCGAGTGGGGGGAACAGTGGCAGAACGAGGGTGATGGTCAGCCGCGGCTGACGATGGCCTCGAGTTCACGCCGCAGGCGGGCCACCGCCTCGCGCGGCGTCTGCCGCTGTGCGAGCGCGTCGTGCACCACCGCCTGGAAGGCCAGGCTCACCTGGTCGTACCGGGGGCTCTTGGGCCTCGGCTTGGCCGTCAGCACGCTCTGCCGGAGCGTGGGCAGATAGGGGAATCTGCGCACCAGCGCCGGATCGGAGTACAGCCCCGCCCACACCGGGGGCAGCGATCCCTGGGTGAGGACCTTGCGCTGCACCCGCTCGCTCGTGAGGTAGGCGATCAGGTCGGCCGCGGACCGCGGATGCCTCGAGTGCGCGCTGACCGCGAGATTGGAGCCGCCCAGGACGCTGGAGCCCGGCCCGCGGGGGCCCGGCAGCGGTACCGCGTCGAACTTCCCGGCGACCTTGGACTGCTTGCCGTTGGCCAGCGAGTACACGTACGGCCAGTTGCGCAGGAAGAGCAGATGCCCGTCCTGGAACGCCCGCCGGGACTCCTCCTCCTTGTAGGTGAGGGCCTCCTTCGGGATCCAGCCCTCGCGCACACCCCTGGTGAGGAACGACAGGCCCTCGCGCGTCGCCGGGGAGTCCACGGTGACGCGTGCCCCCTCGTCGCCGAGGATCGTGCCGCCCGCCGACCGGACCGCCTCGGCCGCGTTCACCGTCAGCCCCTCGTACGGCAGGAACTGGCCCGCGTAGCCGTCGAGGCCGTACTCGGGCGCGACATCCCTCGCCATCCGCTCGAGCTCGGCCCAGGTGCGCGGCGCCCTCTCGCCCGCCTTGTCCAGGACGTCCTTGCGGTAGTAGAGCAGCCCGGCGTTCGTCACATACGGCACGGCGTACAGCCGCCCCCGGAATGTCGCGGTGTCCACCACCGGAGGAAGGAAGCGGTCCAGGCAGAACCGGTCGCGCTCCACCGGGGCGATCCACCCGGCGGCGGCGAACTCCGAGGTCCACGCCACATCGATGTTGAGCACGTCGAAGCGGTCGCTGCCCGACCGCAGGGCCGTGGCCATCTGGGCCCGCACCTCGTCGGCGGCCTCCGGCAGTTCCACGAGCGTGGCCTTCTCCGACGGATGGCCGCGGTTCCAGTCGCCCAGCACACCGCGCAGGTATCCGGTCAGGTCCCCGCCCGTCACGAGCGTCAGCGGTCCCCGGCCCTCGGCGGCGGTGGTGCGTTCGCCCGCCCGGGCGTCCACACCGGCGTAGCCGACGAGCACGAGGGCTCCGACGAGGAGCCCCCTACCCGCGGCACGCGCCCACCGCATAGGTTTCCTCCTTGGTGCACCGGCGCCGACCCGGTGCGCCCGACGCCTTCGCACATGTATACCTGTTAGGCATGCGGGATACTAGACGTCGCGGCAATACGCAAGGGGCCACCGGTTCGTCATCGGATGCGGCCCCCTAACAAGCAGGTATCGGCGGGGAGGAGGCGGGCGGCACTTGCGTCTTCCCCTGCTCGCGCTCCTCGCCAAGGGGCCCGCCCATGGATACGAGCTCAAGCTCGCCCTTGAGAAGCTCCTGGGCGCCGCGTACCCTCAGCCGAACGTCGGACAAATCTACGTCACCCTGAACCGGCTGGAGAAATCCGGCCTGATCCGCGGGGAGGACGTCGCCCAGTCCAGTCGGCCGAACAAGCGCATCTACGAACTCACCGAAGCCGGCCATGAAGCGGTGAGGGCGTGGTTCGAGGAGCCGACCGATGAGCCGCGGGTCAGGGACGAGTTCTTCATGAAGCTCGCCCTGGCGCCGGAAACAGGCGTGGCCGACCAGATCTCCCTGATCAACAGGCAGCGGCGCCACTACCTCAACACCATGCGCGACCTGTCCAAACTGGCGGCCGCCGAGGACCGGGACAACCGGGTCGCGCAACTGCTGATCGAGGGCGCCATGCTGCATCTGCAGGCCGACCTCGACTGGCTGGAGCGCTGTCAGGAGGAGCTGGAATGAGCGACGCCGATCGGTCCCGCGCCGACGTGCCGCCCATGCTGAGGGCCGAGGGCCTGGTCAAGACGTACCGGGCGGACGGCGTCGAGGCCAAAGCCGTGCGCGGTGTCGACCTCAGGATCGAGCGCGGCGAGTTCGTCGCCGTCACCGGCCCCTCCGGAGCGGGCAAGTCCACCCTGCTCCACCTGCTCGGCGGCCTCGACCGGCCCGACAGCGGGCAGATCCGGCTCGACGGCAAGCGCGTGGACACCTGCAACGAGGCCCGGTGGGCCGTGCTGCGCCGCCGCGGCATCGGGATCGTGTTCCAGTTCTTCAACCTGGTCTCCAACCTCACCGTCGCGGACAACGTCGAACTGCCCGCCCTGCTGGCCGGAAGCACTCCCCGGCAGGCCAGGGCGAGCCGCAAGGAACTCCTCGCCGAGCTGGGCCTGGAGGGCAAGGAGGGCAGCACGCCCGCCGAGCTGTCCGGTGGCGAACAGCAGCGCGTCGCCCTCGCCCGCGCCCTCGTCAACCATCCGGGCCTGCTCCTCGCCGACGAGCCCGCGGGCAGCCTCGACAGCAAGGGCACCCGGGAGGTGCTGCGGCTGCTGTCCCGCTTCCACCAGCGCGGCCAGACGATCCTCATGGTCACCCACGACGCCAGGATGGCCAGCGCCGCGGACCGGGTGATCAGCTTCTTCGACGGGCGGGTCGTGGACGACGCGACCCTCGGCGGCGAGGGCCGGCGTACGAGCGGGGTGGCCGACGTGCTCGAGCTGAAGGGCTGACCGGTATGCGCGCCACGCTGCGCTGGGCGCACGCCGACCTGCGCGCCCGCCGGGGAGAGGCCCTGTTCGTCGTGCTCGCGACAGCCGGGGTCATCGCCTCGCTCCTGCTCGCGGGCGCCCTCCTGGAATACGCGGCCAACCCCTGGCAGCGGGTGTTCACCCAGTCCTCCGGCGCCCATGTGTGGATCCACACCCGCGCCGGCGCCGACACCGGCAGGCTCGCCCGGCTCGACGGGGTCTCCGGCTCGTCCGGTCCCTTCCCCACCACCCCGGCCGGAGCGGAACTGGCGGGGGCCAAGGCCGCGCTGGAGCTGCGCTCCTCGGGACCGGCCGAACCCGCGGTCGCCCACCCGCTCCTGGGCTCGGGCCACTGGCTGGACGCCGACCACCGCGACGGCATCGTGCTGGAGCGGTCGGTGGCGGCCGCCCTGTGGGCCGAGCCGGGTGACACGCTGCGGGTGCGCGGCAGCGGCGGCACGCCGCGGACGCTGAAGGTGGAGGGCATCGCGGAGAGCGCCGAGCCCAGGTTCCGGCAGGGCGAGACTCCCGGCATCGGCTGGGTGCTGCCCTCCGTGCTGGCCGAGGTCGACCCGAGCGGCGACCACCGGGGGCAGGCCATCGGGCTGCGGCTCGACGACCCCGGGGACACCGACTTCACGGTCCAGCGGGCCGTCACCACCCTCGGCGCCGACCAGATCGCCAAGGTCTCCACGTGGCAGCAGGCACGCTCCGACGCCGAGGGCGACAACCGGCTCCTCGGCCTGCTCCTCGGCCTGTTCGGGCTCGGCGCCCTGCTCGCGGCCACCGTGGCGGTGACCGGGGCCATCAGCACCAGGGTGCGCGGTCACCTGCGGGACATCTCCGTGCTCAAGGCGATCGGCTTCACCCCGGCGCAGGTCGTGCGGATGTTCCTGGCCGAGCACATCGCGTTCGCCCTGCTGGGCGTGGCCATCGGCGCGGTGGTCACGGAGACGCTGGGCAGCCGGATACCGGGCCGGATAGGGGAGGCGATGCGGCTGTGGCAGGTCCTGCCCGAGCACGCCTGGGTTCCCTCGGTCACCTGCGCGGGTGCGGTGCTCGCCATCGCCTCGGCCACCGGGGTCGCGGCGTGGCGGGCGGGCCGGGTGCCGCCGGTGCCCGTCGCCCGGGCGGCCGTCCCCCGCAGCCGGCGGATGTCCGGCACCACCAGGCTCGCTCTTCGGCTGAGGACCCCGCCCGCACTGGTGCTCGGCTGGCGCGGTGCCTTCAGCCGCCCGGGGCGCTCGTCCGCCGCGGTGGGGCGGCTGGCCGTGCCGCTGCTGTTGATCACGGTCGCCCTCGGCGCCTGGTCGACGCTGGACCGCTTCGAGGCCCACCCGGAGAAGGTCGGCCTCGCCGCCCGGCTGACCGTCCGCTCGGAGGGCCTCGGTGACGCCGAGGTGCGCGGGATGCTGTCCGAGCAGCCGGACGTGGCCGTCGCCCACCCCGGCGCCGAGGTGGAGGCACTGGTCCCGGGCCAGACCGGGACGATCACCCTGCGCGGCCTGGGCACCGCGCGCGACCCCTACCCGTTCTCCGTCGCCGAGGGCCGGGCCGCCACGGGTCCCGACGAGGCCGTCGCGGGCCAGGGGCTGCTCGACCTGCTGGATGTGAGGGTCGGCGACTGGGTACGGATGACGGTCGAGGGCAGCCCCCAGGTCCTGCACATCGTGGGGCGCAGCATCGAGACCGAGGACGCGGGCCGGGTGGTCTCGACGGCCCTCGACACCCTGCGCGACCGTGATCCGAAGCTGACTCCGGACTTCTACCGCCTGGAGCTGCGCCACGGCGCCGATGCCCGGGCGGTCAGCTCCGCCCTCGCGAGTTCGTCGCACGGACGGCTGGAGGTGCGGGAGGTCCCCAACCCCGCGGACGATCTCTCGGCCGTGCGCGGGGTGATCGTCGGCCTGGTCGCGGTGCTGGCCCTGATCGGACTGGCCGAGCTGTCCACGACGATCGGCTCCGGGGTGCGCGACCGGGCGCGGGACCTGCTGGCGCTCAAGGCCATGGGGCTGACCCCGCGCCAGATCATGGCGGTGATCGTGGCCAGTACGGGGTTCGTCGCGCTGGCCGCCGCCGCGGTCGGCACGGTGCTGGGTGTCTTCGCCTCGGACTGGCTCATCGACCTCCAGGGACGCTCCAGCGGCATCGGCGCCGGGATAGCGCAGGCGCCCTCGCCGGCCACGCTCGCCCTGGTGGGCGGCGCGGCGGTGGTGGGAGCCGTCGCGGTCTCGGTGGTGCCCGCCGCCCGGGCGGTCAGACGGCGGCTCGCCGACACCCTCAGCGACGTGCTCTGAGGCCGGGCGCCTGCGCGCGGGCGGCCGAGGGCGGCGGCTCAGCGCGCCGCTTCGACCAGCGCGGCCACCACCCGCAGGTCGTCGCCCATCTCGGGGTGCCACTGCACTCCCAGGGCGAAGGCGGCGTCCTCGTGCTCGACCGCCTCCACCGTGCCGTCGTCGGCGTGGGCGCAGACCAGCAGCCCTGCACCGAGCCTGCCGACGCCCTGGTGGTGGTAGGTGGGCACGGTCGTCTCTCCCGGCATGATCGCGGCGAGCCGGGTGCCTTCGACGGCACGGACCGCGTGGGTGCCGAAGACGCCCTTGCGCGCGGCGTGCTCCTCGTGCCCGACGGTGTCCGGCAGATGCTGGAGGAGGGTGCCCCCCTGGGCCACGTTCATCAGCTGCATCCCCCGGCAGATGCCGAGCAGGGGAGTGCCCGCCCGCAGGGCGGCGGCGATCAGGGCCAGCTCCCAGGTGTCCCGCTCCCCGGCGGGCGGGCCGGTCAGGGGGTGGGGCCGCTCGCCGTACCGCACCGGCTCGACATCGGGGCCGCCGGAGACGACGAGTCCGTCGAGGCGGGCGACCGCGTCCTCGGCGGCTTCCGGACCGTCCGGCGGGAGCATCGCCGCTAGACCGCCCGCGCGCTGCACCAGAGTCGGGTACTGGGCGGGCAGGAGGGCGGCGCGCATGTGCCACACGCCCCACCGGGCCTCGTCCAGGTAGGTGCTGACCCCGATCAGCGGTCTGCCCATCAGTCCTGCCTCTCTCCCCGGCCCGGCGCTTCAAAGGTCTTTACGCATACCTTTACTCGGCGGTGAAGGGAAAGCAAGGCCCCGGTGCCTCCCGGGCCCCCTCTCAGGCCAGGAAGCCGCGCAGCAGCGCCGCCGTCCCCGCCACATGCTCGCGCGCCACCTCGCGGGCCGCGTCCACGTCCCCGTCCAGGATCGCCTCCACCATGGCGGTGTGCTGGCGCTGGGAGTGCTCGAGATTGCGCACGAGCAGCGGAATGCGGTCCAGCAGCTCGTTGACCTTCGCCCGCACCGCCGCGTAGTGCGTCGCGACGGACGGTGACCCGGACAGCTCGGCCACCGCCAGGTGCAGCCGGGTGTCGAGCCTGCGGTAGTCCGACAGCGGCGCCTCGCCGGTCGCGGCCAGCGCCTCGGTCAGCATCCGCTCCTGCGCCTTCGACAGGTCGGAGGCCGCGCACAGCTCCACCGCCCCGAGCTCCAGCACCTCCCGGAAGCGCAGGACGTCCTCGATCCCCTCGGCCCCCATCTGCGCCACCACCCGGCGCAGCTGGGCCTCGGCGTCCCCGCCCGCCAGCCCTTCCGGATCGGTCCGCCGGCAGACGAAGGTGCCTCCGTACCGGCCGCGCCTGCTCTCCACCAGGCCCTGCTCCTGCAGGACCTTCAGCACCTCGCGCAGGGTGACCCTGCTGATCCGCAGCCGCTCGGCCAACTCCCGCTCCGAGGGCAGCCGTTCACCGCTGGGAACGAGCCCGAGCCGGACGATCTGGAGTATCTGCTCCAGCGCCTCCTCGAAGCCGTTGCCCGCCCGGACCGGGCGCAGCACCGGGGCGAGCCGGTCGGGCGGGTCCGCCTCGTGCCCGGCAGCGACCGGATCGCCGTGCCCGGCGGTGCCCGGGCCCTCGTCCGCCGCGCTCACGCCGCCACCGTCCTTCTCCACGTTCGACCTCCCCCTTCCCAAGCAATGGTACTTGTGCATACCTTATGGCTCCCGGCTGGCCGAAGGAGGCATTTCCCGTGGCAGACCGCACACCCCCGCTCACGGTCCAGGAGCTCGCAGCCCTGGTCGAGGGCGGCGATATCCACACCGTCGTCCTGGCCTTTCCCGACATGCAGGGAAGGCTCCAGGGCAAGCGGTTCGCCGCGCCGTTCTTCCTCGACGAGGTACTCGACCACGGTACGGAGGGCTGCAACTACCTGCTCGCCGTGGACGTCGACCTCAACACCGTGGACGGCTACGCCATGTCGTCCTGGGAACGCGGCTACGGCGACTTCGCCATGCACCCCGACCTCGCCACCCTGCGCCGTGTCCCCTGGCAGGAGGGCACCGCGCTGCTGATCGCCGACCTGGCGTGGAACGACGGCTCGCCGGTCGTCGCGGCGCCCCGGCAGATACTGCGCCGCCAGCTCGACCGCCTCGCCCAGCACGGCTGGAGTGCCCACGTCGGCACGGAGCTGGAGTTCATCGTCTTCCGCGACACCTACGAGGAAGCCTGGAATCGGGCCTATCGCGATCTCACCCCCGCCAACCAGTACAACATCGACTACTCCGTCCTCGGCACTGGCCGCATCGAACCCCTCCTGCGCCGGATCCGCAACGAGATGGCGGGCGCGGGCCTGACGGTGGAGTCGGCCAAGGGCGAGTGCAACCTCGGCCAGCACGAGATCGCCTTCCGCTACGACGAGGCGCTGATCACCTGCGACCAGCACGGTGTCTACAAGACCGGCGCCAAGGAGATCGCCTCGCAGGAGGGTGTCTCCCTCACCTTCATGGCCAAGTTCAACGAGCGCGAGGGCAACTCCTGCCACATCCACCTCTCCCTCCAGGACGAGGACGGGCGCCCGGTCATGGCGGGCGACGGCCCCGGCGGAATGTCCCCGGTGATGGAGCACTTCCTCGCCGGGCAACTCGCCGCCCTGCGGGAGCTGACACTGCTGTACGCGCCGAACATCAACTCGTACAAGCGCTTCCAGCCGGGGTCGTTCGCCCCCACCGCCGTGGCGTGGGGCAACGACAACCGCACCTGCGCCCTGCGGGTCGTCGGCCACGGCCGCTCCCTGCGCTTCGAGAACCGGCTCCCCGGCGGCGACGTCAACCCGCACCTCGCGGTGGCGGGCATGGTCGCGGCGGGGCTGTACGGCATCGAGAACAAGCTGGAGCTGCCCGAGCCGTGCACCGGCAACGCCTACACCGCCGGTCTGGAGCACGTCCCCACCACCCTGCGGGAGGCCGCCGAGCTGTGGGAGAACAGCGCCATCGCCCGCGCCGCCTTCGGTGACGAGGTGGTCGACCACTACCGCAACATGGCGCGTGTCGAGCTCGACGCCTTCGACGCCGCCGTGACGGACTGGGAGCGGTTCCGCTCCTTCGAGCGCATGTGAGGAACGCCGTGACCCTGCTGGAACACCACGTGCTCAACCCCGCCACCGAGGAGGTGGTGGCCACGGTCGCCGCCTCCACCGAGGCCGACGTGGACACCGCGGTCGCCAAGGCGGCGAAGGCGCAGGCGGGCTGGGCGGCCCTGGCCCCGGCGGACCGGGCGCGACTGCTGCGCCGGTTCGCCGCGGTGGTCGACGAGCACATCGAGGAGCTCGCCCGGCTCGAGGTCCTCGAGGCCGGCCACACGATCGGCAACGCCCGCTGGGAGGCCGGCAACGTCCGCGACCTGCTCGACTACGCGGCCGGTGGCGTCGAGCGGCTGAACGGGCGCCAGATCCCCGTGCCCGGCGGGCTCGACATCACCATCCTCGAACCGCTCGGCGTGGTCGGTGTCATCGCCCCGTGGAACTTCCCCATGCCCATCGCCGCATGGGGCACGGCCCCGGCGCTGGCCGCGGGCAACGCCGTCCTGCTCAAGCCCGCCGAGACCACTCCGCTCACCGCCCTCAGACTCGCCGGACTCGCCCTGGAGGCGGGGCTGCCGGAGGGGATCCTCCAGGTCCTGCCCGGCGCGGGGAAGGTCGCCGGGAACGCCCTGGTCGAGCATCCCGCGGTGGCGAAGATCGTCTTCACCGGGTCCACGTCCGTCGGCAAGCAGATCATGGCCAAGTGCGCCGACCGGGTGAAGCGGGTGACGCTGGAGCTCGGCGGCAAGAGCGCCAACGTCGTCTTCGCCGACTCCGATCTGGAGTCGGCCGCTGCCGCCGCCCCGATGTCGTTCCTCGACAACGCCGGCCAGGACTGCTGCGCGCGCACCCGCATCCTCGTCCAGCGCTCCGTGCACGACCGGTTCCTGGAGCTGCTGGAGCCCGCCGTGCGGGCGGTCGTCGTGGGCGACCCGGCCGACGAGAGGACCGCGATGGGTCCGCTCATCTCGGCCGTCCAGCGCGACCGGGTCGCCTCCTACCTGTCGGACGGCGTTCCCGTGGCGATCCAGGGCGAAGCACCCGGTGGCAAGGGCTTCTGGTTCCCGCCCACCGTGCTCGCCCCCGAGGACCCGGGCGCCCGGGTCGCCGTCGAGGAGGTGTTCGGCCCCGTCGCGGTCGTGATCCCCTTCGAGGACGAGGCGGACGCGGTGCGGCTCGCCAACGCCACCGACTACGGGCTGTCCGGCTCGATCTGGACCCGCGACGTCGGCCGGGCCGTGCGTGTCTCGCGCGCCGTGGCCGCGGGCAACCTTTCCGTCAACTCCCACAGCTCGGTCCGCTACTGGACCCCGTTCGGCGGCTACAAGCAGTCCGGCCTCGGCCGTGAACTCGGCCCCGACGCCCTGACCGCCTTCACCGAGACCAAGAACGTCTTCATCAGCACGGAGTCCGCGTCCTGAAAGGACGGCGGCCCGCCACCGCGGGCACGCTCCTGCTCGCGTCACGCCCCCACGCCCCCACGCCAGATACGCTCCACGAGAGAAAGGCCGTTAAGTTGACCGACCAGAACCCCGTCTGCCGCCGCCTCGTCGGCCGCACCGCCGTCGTCACCGGCGCGGGCAGCGGCATCGGCCTGGCCACGGCCCGCCGTTTCGCCTCCGAGGGCGCCGATGTCGTCTGCGCGGACATCGACGACACCGCGGGCAAGGCCGCCGCCGACGAGGTCGGCGGCACCTACGTCAAGGTGGACGTCACCGACCCCGAGCAGGTGGAGGCGCTGTTCAGGACCGCCTTCGACACCTACGGCTCCGTCGACGTCGCCTTCAACAACGCCGGGATCTCACCGCCCGACGACGACTCCATCCTCACTACGGGGCTGGAGGCGTGGAAGCGCGTCCAGGAGGTCAACCTCACCTCGGTCTACCTGTGCTGCAAGGCGGCCCTGCCCTACATGCGGCGCCAGGGCAGGGGCTCCATCATCAACACCGCCTCCTTCGTCGCCGTCATGGGCGCGGCCACCTCGCAGATCTCCTACACCGCGTCCAAGGGCGGGGTGCTGGCGATGTCCCGCGAGCTCGGAGTGCAGTTCGCCCGTGAGGGCATCCGTGTCAACGCCCTGTGCCCGGGGCCGGTCAACACCCCGCTGCTGCGGGAGCTGTTCGCCAAGGACCCCGAGCGGGCGGCCCGCCGGCTCGTGCACATCCCGCTGGGCCGCTTCGCCGAGGCGGAGGAGATCGCCGCGGCCGTGGCGTTCCTGGCGAGCGACGACTCCTCGTTCATCACCGGGTCGGAGTTCCTCGTCGACGGAGGCATCGCGGGCGCCTACGTCACACCGGTCTGACCTGCCGTTCCGGGGAGGCCCGGCGGCCGCGCCGGGCCTCCCGGGAGCCGCTGGGCCCGGCCTGCCGTACCGTTTGCCCCGTGAGCATGACGACACCGCCCGGCTGGTACCCGGACCAGGGGCAGACAGGCAACGGCCCCGGCATCGAACGATGGTGGGACGGAAACGCCTGGACCGAGTACACCCGTACCACCGACCAGCCTCCGGTGCCGCCGGTGGGCCCCTACGGGCAGCCGGCGATGCCCGGTTTCCCGCCGCAGCCGCCGCCCGGCAACCGCAAGGGCGCGGTCATCGCCGCGGTGGTCGGCGGCGTCCTGCTCGTCGGCGCGGTGGCCGCCGGAGCGGCCGTGCTCCACAACGGCGACGGGGGCGGCAAGGCCAGTGCCGCGAAACCGGCTCCCACCGGCTCGTCCTCCGCGCCGAGCGCCCCGCCGTCCACTCCGGCGCCCGGCAGCGGCGAGCCGAGCACCGCGCCCCCGGCCGACCCGTCGGACGCGGCGGTCGACCACAGCGCCGGGATCAGCCTGCCCCTGCTCGACGGGTGGGAGAAGCGCGACACCAAGGACACGGGCAACGCCTACATCTCCACGGCCCCGTTCACCTGCGACACCACCCCGTCCAAGTCCTGCGTCAGCGCCGGGGTCTACACGGTGCCCGGGGCGGGAGCGGACGCCAAGCACGCGGCCGAGGCGGACATCGCCGCCAATGCCAAGTCCGCCTACGGCGAGATCAAGAGCCACAAGGAGACCAAGGCGGGCAAGGTCACCGTCGCCGGCCAGCCCGGGTACCTGGTGCGCTGGAAGCTGGATGTGGCGAAGGGGCCGGACGGCACCGTGCAGAGCGTGTCCTTCAAGTCCCCGACGACGGGGGCGCTTACCACCATCCGCTTCGGCTTCGACGCCACGGGCAAGGCGCCCGAGCTGTCCGTCATGGACGAGATCCTCAAGGGCGTCAAGACGGTGGGACCGACCAACGGGGTGTGAGACCCGGGGCGGGCGGGGACCGGGCCCGGCCGGGGGCGCCGGGCGGCCCGGTGAGCGGGCCCGGTGAGCGGCACGGGGGACGGGGAAGCGCGTCGGCCCGGGACCTACAGGAACGTTCTGCCCTCGCCCCGGTACGTCGGGACGCTCTCGCGCACCCGGTCGCCCTCGATCAGGTGCAGGGAGTCGAACCTCTCGCACAGCTCGCCCGCCTTAGCGTGGCGGAACCACACCTTGTCTCCGATCAGCAGATCGTCCGCCGCGGATCCCAGCAGCGGGGTCTGCACCTCTCCGGGACCCTCCTGCGGGTCGTACCTCAGCCCCTCCGGCAGGTGGGGCACGGGCAGACGGTGCGCGCCCGCCGCCCCCGACGCCGGATAGCCGCCGCCCAGGACCGTCACCACGCCGACGCCCGGCCGCCGCACCACCGGCTGAGCGAAGAGCGCGGCGGGACGCGCGCGGTACGAGGTGTAGTTGTCGAACAGACGGGGCTGGTACAGGCCGGACCCCGCGGCGATCTCCGTCACCGCGTCCTCGGCCGCCGTGTGCTGGACGCTGCCGGTCCCCCCGCCGTTGACGAACTCCAGATCCGCCACCGACCGGACCGCGGCCACCACCTCGGCGCGGCGCACGGCCAGCTCCCGCCGCGCCGTCGCCTGCATCAGCCGGATCGCCCGCGAGTACACCGGCCGCCCGGGGACCGCGTCGCCGACACCGGCGATGTGCCCCTCGTAGGCCATCAGCCCGACCAGCCGGAAACCCGGGCGCCGCACGACCGCCGAGGCCAGCTCGGCGACCTGCTCGGCCGTGCGCAGCGGGGAGCGCAGCGCGCCGATCCGAATCCGGCCGCCCAGCATCCGCAGCGACGTGTCCAGCTCCAGGCAGACCCTGATCTCCTCGCGCCCGCCCGCCCGGCTCGCGTCCACCAGGTCGAGCTGCGCGGGGTCGTCGACCATCACCGTGACCGAGGCGGCCGGCTTGGGGTCGCAGGCCAGCTCGGCGAAGCCCGACCGGTCCGCCGACGGGTAGGCGAGCAGGACGTCGTCGAAGCCCGCCCGAGCCAGCCACAGCGACTCGGCCAGAGTGAAGCCCATGATCCCGGCGAACCCGTCCATGGCCAGGACCGCCTCCAGCAGCGCCCGGCACCGCACCGATTTGCTCGCCACCCGGATCGGCTTGCCGCCGGCCCGGCGCACGAGGTCACGCGCGTTGTCCTCGAAGGCTTCCATGTCCACGACGGCCAGGGGAGCGTCCAGGTGAGCGGTGGCCCGGTCGTAGCGCGCCCGGTCGGCGGCGGGAGTCGGCATGGGCGAAGCCTGCCAGACCCGGTTACCGGGTGGTAGAGGCCTGACGTCACCGAGGTGGCCGCGCGGCGGCACGTTGAGCCAATAGAGTTGCGCGGAACGGGTCGGGATCTGGGGCGGAGGGGTGCTTGTGAGCACCGCGGCGGGGAGCGGGGGAGCCGAGGCGGACATCGTGCACAGGCTGTCGGCGCGGCGTGCGTACGCGCCCGCGCCGCCCGCCCGGGCGCCCGCACCTCCTGCGTACCCGCCACTGCCGGGCCGGCCGCCGCCTCCCGCACGCGACGACGGACGCGGCCGCCGCCGTGCCCCCCGCTCCCGCCGACGGGGCGGTGCGGCCGCCCTGTGCCTCGTCCTGGGCCTGGGACTGCTCGGCGGCGCGGCCGCGGGGAACTGGCTCGGCCCCGGCGCCGACGCCGCCGCGGCCGCCGAGGACCGTCAGGCCGCGGACTTCGAGGCCGCCCGCGCCGTGTGGCACAGCGTCCCCGTGGACAGCCTCCTCCCCCGGACGCTGCGCGGGATCGGGGCGGGCCCCGGCGGGGCGGACCGCACCTGGAAGCGGGCAGGCGTGGCCCCCGACAGCGCCTGCGGACCGGCGAAGGCGTTCGATCCGCTGCTGGAACAGGCGCTCGCGCCGGTCGGCTGCGCCCGGCTGCTGCGTGCCACCTACACCGATGTCACCTCCTCCTCGGTGATCACCGTCGGCATCCTCGTGACCGAGGCCGACCGGAAGCTCATGCGTGCGCTGGGGGACCGCTGGACCGAGCAGAGGCTGGGGGAGCGGGCCGATCTGAAGCCGCGCGCGCTGGCGTTTCCCGGCACCGCCGCCGAGGACTTCGGCGACCGGCAGAGGGCGAGCTGGACGGTGCGGGTGCGCACCGACACCCCGTTCGTCGTCTTCTCCGCGAGCGGGTTCGCGGACGGACGCGCGGCGGTGCCCCAGTCGGCGGCGAAGGCCATGGCCAAGGGGGCCACCTCACCGGCCGCCCAGGCGGGGCTCGGCCATGACGCCAGGGCGGTCGCCGTGCTCGTCGAGGCCCGGCTCACCAGGGCGGCCGAATCCGCCGCGCGGGACGAGGAGGGCCGCCGATGAGCGTGTTCCCGCACCGGTCGGCGCGGCTGCTGCCCACGCTCCTCCTGCTGGCCGCCACGGCGTTCACGGTGACGGCGGCGCAGGCCCCGGCCGCCCGCGCCGACGGGATCCGGGACAGCGAATGGGCGCTGGAAGCCCTGCACGCCGGGACGGCGTGGCGTACCACCAGGGGCGAGGGCGTCACCGTCGCCGTGATCGACACCGGCGTCGACAGCAGCCACCCCGACCTTCAGGGGCAGGTGCTGAAGGGCAAGGACATGGTCGGATTCGGCGCCCGCGCCGGTGACGGCTCCTGGGCCCGGCACGGCACCTCGATGGCCGGGATCATCGCCGGTCGCGGCCATGGCTTCGGCGGCCAGGACGGAATCACCGGGATCGCCCCCCGGGCGAAGATCCTCCCGGTGCGGGTCATCCTCGACGACGGCGACCCGCAGCGCAGGCGGGCGCGTGCCACCCGGGGATCGGCGCTGCCGCAGGGCATCCGGTGGGCGACCGACCACGGCGCCGACGTGATCAACCTGTCGCTGGGCGACGACAGCAAGTCCTCCCACCCGGAGCGGGAGGAGGACCGGGCGATCCAGTACGCCCTCGGCAAGGGCGTGGTCGTGGTCGCCTCCGCCGGAAACGGCGGCAAGGAGGGGGACAGGGCGTCGTACCCGGCCGCGTACCCGGGTGTGATCCCGGTGACGGCCGTCGACCGCCTCGGCAACCGCGGCGACTTCTCCACGCGGCGCTGGTACACCTCCGTGGCGGCGCCGGGCGTGGACGTGGTGATAGCCGATCCCGACCGGCACTACTACGAGGGATGGGGAACGAGCGCGGCGGCGGCCTACGTCTCGGGGTCGGTGGCGCTGATCCGCTCGGCGTACCCCGAGCTCGGCCCGGCCCAGATCAAGCGGCTGCTGGAGGCGACGGCGCGCAACACCCCGCGGGGCGGGCGCAGCGACGCCGTGGGCACGGGGCTCGTCGACCCGGCGGCGGCGCTGGAGCGGGCGCGCGTGCTCACCCCGCAGCCGCCGGTGCCCTCGGTCTCCGCCTACCCCCACCGGTACTTCGGCGCGGGCCCGGACACGGCGCGGGCGGACGCCTCGGGGGCCGGGGGCATGCCGGGCCTCCTGGTGAAGCTGTGCGCCGCCGCCGGGCTGGCGCTGTGCGTCGCGGCCGGGGTGCTGCACCTGCGCGGCAGGCGGGGGCGGCGGGCCTTCTGAGCCGCCGTAGCGCGGCCGGTAGGCTCGCCGGGTGGAGCTGAAGAACATCCCCGACCCGGGTTTCCCGGGCGACGAAGGCGCGGCCGACCCCGGGCTCGCCGAGGCACTGGCCCGGTACGCGAAGGACCCGGCGGCGGAGGCGGATGTGCTGGCCGCCCTGGCGGGCACACGGCTGCTGGTGCCGGTGGTGGCCGTGCTCGGCGAGGTCGAGCAGGGGCCGGACGGGCTGCGCCGGGAGAAGACCAGCGACATGGCGGTGCCCACGATCCGGGCCCGTGACGGCCGGGTGGCGCTGCCCGCGTTCACCTCGGTGGAGTCGATGTCCCGCTGGCGCCCCGACGCCCGCCCGGTGGCGGTGCACCTGCGCCAGGCCCTGGAATCGGCCTACCACGAGAAGGCCGACACCCTGCTCATCGACATCGCGGGCCCGGTGACCTATCAGCTCACCGGCCCGGCGATGCGCGCCCTGGCGCGGGGCCGCGAGGGTGCGGACGCCGTGACCGACCCGGCGGTCGCCGAAGCGGTCCGCTCCGCGGTGTCCCCCGAACCGGCCGTCCTGAGCGCCCACCTCCTGCCCGGAGACCCCACGACGGACGCCACCTTGGGCCTGGTCCTGGCCCCGGACGCCGCGGTGGAGGAAGTCGCCCGCCGAGTGGCGGCCGCCCTCGCCGCGGACGAGATCCTGCGCTCCACACTGGTCCAAGGCCTCAACCTGGCCGTCCTCCCGGCAGGCACCGAGGTCCCCGGCAACCCGGTCCACGTGCGCTGAGGGCGGGGGCGGGACGGCGACGCCGCAAGGGGGCCCACCGCCCGGCCCGCCTAGCCGTGGACCGGGCCGGTGAATTTCTCGCCGGGGCCCTGGCCCGGGTCGTCCGGGACGATCGAGGCCTCGCGGAAGGCCAGTTGCAAGGACTTCAGGCCGTCGCGCAGCGGGGCGGCGTGGTAGCTGCCGATCTCCGGGGCGCCGGCCGTGACCAGCCCGGCCAGGGCGGTGATCAGTTTGCGGGCCTCGTCCAGGTCCTTGTGGTCCGCGCCCTCCTCGGCCAGGCCCAGGTTGACCGCGGCCGCGCTCATCAGGTGCACCGCGACAGTCGTGATCACCTCGACGGCCGGAACGTCCGCGATGTCGCGGGTCATGTCGTCGAAGCCGGGAGCGGCGCCGTCGTCGGGGGTGGAGGCGGGGGAGTCGGTCATGGCACTCTTTCGGTGTAGCGGATCCGGCCCCCAGCCTAAGAGGCCCCGCCGCGCCGCCGCCTCCAGGCCCGGCGCGGCCGCCGCCTGCCGGGGGAATATCCGGAGCGCCCAAAACGCTGGTATGATCTGAGATCGACCGGTCGGGTGCTCGCGTACCCGGCCCGCAAGTGGAGGCTCCGATCTCCCACCTGGCCGACCCGAGGGTCGGCGGGTCCGGTCCGGCGGTTCGTGCCACACGGCATGTTCCCGCCCGTGCGCCCCGCGGCGAGCCGCGGCGGTGCTCCCGGTACGACAGGAGCCCCGCCAGCGACCGTTTCGGGGCATTTTCATTGCTCCGGGGTGGTTCGGTCGACCGAACCGAAGAGATCATTCACGCGGCCGTTCGCCGGACCGCCGCGTCGGTGCAACCTAGGAGGCCCCATCAGCGCCGAGCCCCGCATCAACGACCGGATTCGCGTCCCCGAGGTGCGACTCGTCGGTCCCAGCGGTGAACAGGTCGGCATCGTGCCGCTTGCCAAGGCACTTGAGCTGGCCCAGGAGTACGACCTGGACCTGGTCGAGGTCGCGGCGAACGCCAGGCCGCCGGTCTGCAAGCTCATGGACTACGGCAAGTTCAAGTACGAGTCGGCCATGAAGGCCCGTGAGGCGCGCAAGAACCAGGCGCACACGGTCATCAAGGAGATGAAGCTCCGGCCGAAGATCGACCCGCACGACTACGACACCAAGAAGGGTCACGTCGTCCGGTTCCTCAAGCAGGGCGACAAGGTCAAGATCACGATCATGTTCCGCGGTCGCGAGCAGTCGCGCCCGGAGTTGGGCTACCGACTGTTGCAGCGGCTGGCCGAGGACGTCCAGGACCTGGGCTTCGTCGAGTCCAACCCCAAGCAGGACGGCCGTAACATGATCATGGTTCTCGGTCCGCACAAGAAGAAGACCGAGGCGATGGCGGAGGCCCGCGAGGCCGCTGCCGCCCGCAAGGCCGAGCGTCAGGGCGGAACCTCCGGCGAGGACACCGCGGACACGCCGTCCGAAGCGCAGACCGAGGCACCGGCCGAGGCGTGACCCCCGGGTTGACACCCATGGCACCTCGGGGCCCCCGCCCCGAACCGCAAACGGAAACACGCGACGCTCCCGCACGACGTCCGACAGGGCGCAGCGGGAGCGCCACCGACGAGGAGAGAACGGCGACATGCCGAAGAACAAGACGCACAGTGGCGCCAGCAAGCGCTTCCGCCTGACCGGTTCGGGCAAGGTGCTGCGCCAGCGCGCAGGCCGCCGTCACCTGCTCGAGCACAAGTCGTCCACGCTGACGCGCCGTCTTGCCGGCAAGGTCGAGGTGGCACCGGCCGACGCCAAGAAGATCAAGAAGCTTCTCGGCAAGTGAAGCCCCGCCCTCGTGACCCGAGGGCGTGACATCCGACCGGGACCCAATCGAAACCGGACCGCGTGAGTCTCACCGCGGTCCTCGTCAAGGAGTACATCAGTGGCACGCGTCAAGCGGGCGGTCAACGCCCACAAGAAGCGCCGGGCAATCCTCGAGCAGGCCAGCGGTTACCGGGGCCAGCGCTCCCGCCTGTACCGCAAGGCCAAGGAGCAGGTCACCCACTCCCTCGTCTACAACTACAACGACCGCAAGAAGCGCAAGGGCGACTTCCGCCAGCTGTGGATCCAGCGGATCAACGCCGCCGCCCGTGCGAACGGCATGACCTACAACCGCCTGATCCAGGGTCTGAAGGCCGCCAGCATCGAGATCGACCGCAAGATCCTGGCCGAGCTCGCGGTGAACGACCCCAACGCGTTCGCTTCGCTGGTCGAGGTGGCCCAGAAGGCGCTGCCGAGCGACGTCAACGCCCCGAAGTCGGCCGCCTGAGCCACGGCCCGACCCGGCGCGCGCTTTCGGACCCGCAGGTGTTTCCCGCCTGCGGGTCCGCTGCTGTCCCGATCCGCTGCTCTCCCGATCCCCTTCCCCGATCAGGCGCCGCGCACCGGGCCCCTGCCCGCAGCCGGTCCCGGGTATCCGTTCCGAGTAGGAAGCCACGAGAAGCGAGCACCATGGCGAGCCCCGAGCTGACCTCCCCGCGTTCCTCCCGCGTCGCGGCGGCCCGCCGCCTGACCAGGCGGAGCTTCCGCGGCAAGGAGCGGCGCTTCATCGCGGAGGGCCCGCAGGCGGTCCGCGAGGCCGCGGCGCACGGCGGCCGCACCCTGGTGGAGCTGTTCGCCACCCCCGAGGCGGCCGAGCGGCACGCGGACGTCGTGGCCGGGGCCAGGGCGGCCGGCGCCGCCTTCCACCTGGCCTCGGACGAGGCCGTGGAGTCGATCTGCCAGACCGTGACCCCGCAGGGCATCGTCGGGGTCTGCCGTTTCATCGACTCCCCGTTCGAGCGGATCCTCGAGGCCCGCCCGCGCCTGGTCGCCGTCCTCGCCCATGTGCGCGACCCGGGCAACGCGGGAACGGTCCTGCGGTGTGCCGACGCCGCCGGCGCCGACGCCGTCGTCCTCACCGACGCCTCGGTCGACCTCTACAACCCCAAGGCCGTGCGGGCCTCGGTGGGCAGCCTCTTCCACCTGCCCGTCGCCGTCGGCGTTCCCGTCGAGGATGCCGTCGCCGGGCTGCGCGACGCCGGAGTGCGGGTGCTCGCCGCCGACGGAGCGGGGGAGCGCGACCTCGACGCCGAACTCGACGACGGCATGCTCGCCCGCCCCACCGCGTGGGTCTTCGGGAACGAGGCGTGGGGGCTTGCGGAGGAGACCCGCGCACTCGCCGACGAGGTGGTGCGGGTGCCCATCCACGGCAAGGCCGAGAGCCTCAACCTCGCCACTGCCGCCGCCGTGTGCCTGTACGCCTCCGCTCGCGCCCAGCGCGCTTCCTGAGGGTGCCGCAGCTTCGCGTCAACCCGGTAAGGTGACGACCCCGGGGGATCCCGGAAGGGGGTAGGCACGTGTTCGGTAAGGACAGCGCGAACGCCGGAGCCCGGCGTGGCGCCATTACCCCGGTTCGCCGGTCCGCCCAGCGGGTGTCCCAGGCCGCCTCGGTTCCGGGCACGAGCGGCGCCGCCGTCCACATGCGCACCCATGAGACGTACTCCTGCGGGGACTCGGACCCGGGCGCCTCGGCGGACGGCGACACCGAGGAGCACGAATCCGCCGGCGGCGACCAGCACCCCCCGGCCGCGGCCTTCGGCCTCGCCCAGCAGGGCATCACCGAGGACGACCTGCCCGACGGCCTCGTGATCGCCGACCAGGACGGCCGGGTCACCTGCTTCAACGCCGCCGCCTCCAAGATCACGGGACTGGCCCCGAACGACGTTCTCGGCCGCCCCATCGCCGAGGCGCTGCCACTGGAGGACATGGAGGGCCGCCGGTGGTGGTCCTGCGCCGACCCCTACGGCGGACTGCGCATCAGGGCGGGGCACCCCGAGCGCAATCTCCTCCTGCCGGGAGGACGCGAAGTCCTCGTCTCCGCCCGGTACGTGCGCACCCACCCCCAGGGGCCGGTGCGCCGTCTCGTTCTGGCCCTGCGCGGCACCGAGGCCCGCCGGCGCACCGAGCGCAGCCATGCCGAGCTGATCGCCACGGTCGCCCATGAGCTGCGCTCCCCGCTGACCAGCGTCAAGGGTTTCACGGCGACCCTGCTGGCGAAGTGGGAGCGGTTCACCGACGACCAGAAGCGCCTCATGCTCGAGACCGTCGACGCCGACGCCAACCGCGTCACCCGCCTCATCACCGAGCTGCTCGACATCTCCCGCATCGACGCCGGGCGGCTGGAGGTGCGGCGGCAGAAGGTGGACATCGTCAGCGCCGTCCACCGGCACGTGGAGGGCCATATCGCGGCGGGGCAGCGCCGGGAGCGGTTCGAGATCCGCGTCCACGACCATCTGCCGGACCTGTGGGCCGACCCCGACAAGATCGACCAGATCCTGGCCAACCTCCTGGAAAACGCGGTGCGCCACGGCGAAGGACGCGTCACCATCGAGGTGGAGCCCGTCGATCTGCGCGGCGGCGGATCCACGGAAGCGCGGCACGGCCAGGCCTCCCCCGTCGAAGCCCGGCACAGCGAAGCCCGGCACAGCGAAGCCCTCCCCACGGAGGGCCCCCACACAGAAGGCCCCCACACAGAAGGAACTGCCGTCACCGTGAGCGACGAAGGCCCCGGCATCCCCGAGGAGTCGATGAGCCGCGTCTTCACCCGCTTCTGGCGGGGCAGCAAGCGCGGCGGCACCGGCCTGGGCCTGTACATCGTCAAGGGCCTCATCGAGGCGCACGGCGGCGACGTCGCGGTGGGCCGCGCCCCCGCGGGCGGCGCGCAGTTCCGATTTACCCTGCCCGTCGGCGCCCCGGCCTTCATGGCCTGACCCCGCACCGACGGGCCGCCCCCAGCCCTCTGGGAGAGCCTCCGGGACCGCCCGGTGATCACACCGCGCGGCAGTTGTGCACAGATCGCCCATTAGACTCGATCCCTGCGTCGGCGCGCGCCGACCGAGCGCAGCGTGGCGGACCGAGGGGCCTCCCAGATCCGAGCAGGTCCGAGCAAGTCCCAGCAGGTCCGAGCACAGCCAACCGGGAGCACGGGAAGAGATGTCCGCACCTAACAAGTCGTACGACCCTGTCGAGGTCGAGGCACTGAAACCGGAAGAAGTCGCCCGCATGCGCGACGAGGCGCTGGCGGCGATCGCGGCCGCCGCCGACCTGGACGCGCTGCGCGAGGCGAAGGTCGCCCACACCGGGGACCGCTCCCCGCTGGCGCTGGCCAACCGGGAGATCGGTGCGCTGCCCCCGCACGCCAAGGCGGACGCGGGCAAGCGCGTCGGCGGCGCCCGCGGCCAGGTCAACCAGGCCCTCAAGGTCCGCCAGGAGGAGCTGGAGGCCGAGCGCGACGCCCGTGTGCTGGTCGAGGAGGCGGTGGACGTCACGCTGCCGTACGACCGCCGCCCGGCCGGCGCCCGCCACCCGCTGACCACCCTGGGAGAGCGGATCGCCGACGTCTTCGTGGCCATGGGCTACGAGGTCGCCGAGGGGCCAGAGGTCGAGGCCGAGTGGTTCAACTTCGACGCGCTCAACATCGCCCCGGACCACCCCGCCCGCACCATGCAGGACACCTTCTTCGTCGAGGGACCGGCCGACGGTGTGGAGAGCGGCATCGCCCCGAGGGCCGAGTCCGGCGTCGTGCTGCGCACCCACACCTCGCCCGTGCAGATCCGCAGCCTGCTGGAACGCGAGCCCCCGCTCTACGTCATCTGCCCGGGCCGGGTGTACCGCACGGACGAGCTCGACGCGACGCACACCCCCGTCTTCAGCCAGGTGGAGCTGCTGGCCGTCGACGAGGGCCTGACCATGGCCGACCTCAAGGGCACCCTGGACCACATGGTCAGGGCGCTGTTCGGTGAGGGACTGCGCACGAGGCTGCGCCCGTCCTACTTCCCGTTCACCGAGCCGTCCGCCGAGATGGACATGGTCTGCTTCGCCTGCCACGGCGAGTCGGTGGGCAACCCCGACCGCCCCTGCCGCACCTGCGGCAGCGAGGGCTGGATCGAGCTGGGCGGCTGCGGCATGGTCAACCCGCGGGTGCTGACCGCGTGCGGGGTCGACCCGGACAAGTACAGCGGCTTCGCCTTCGGGTTCGGCATCGAGCGGCTGCTGATGTTCCGCCACAACATCGAGGACATGCGAGACATGGTGGAGGGTGACGTTCGCTTCACCCTGCCTTTCGGGATGGAGATCTGATGCGGGCCCCGCTTTCCTGGCTGCGGGAGTACGTCGACCTGCCGGCCGGTGAGACCGGCCGCGACGTCGCGGCGAAGCTCATCGACGCGGGGCTCGAGGTCGAGACCGTCGAACAGCTCGGCACCGGCCTCAAGGGCCCCCTGGTCGTGGGCAAGGTCCTCGACATCGAGGAGCTGAGCGGCTTCAAGAAGCCCATCCGCTTCTGCCTGGTGGACGTCGGCGACGCCAACGGCACCGGTGAGCCGCAGGAGATCGTCTGCGGCGCCACCAACTTCCGGGCCGGCGACAAGGTCGTCGTGATCCTGCCCGGTGGCGTGCTGCCCGGAGACTTCCGGATCTCGGCGCGCAAGACCTACGGCCGCACCTCCGCGGGCATGATCTGCTCGGCCCGCGAGCTGGGCATGGGCGACGACCACGACGGCATCATCGTGCTGCCGCCGGAGCACGAGGCGGGCTCCGACGCCATCGGACTGCTCGAGCTCGTGGACGAGGTGCTCGACATCGCCGTCACCCCCGACCGCGGCTACGCGCTGTCCATGCGCGGCGTCGCCCGGGAGACCGCCACCGCGTACGGTCTGCCGCTGCGCGACCCCGCCCTGCTGGACGTTCCCGCGGCGAACGCCCTCGGACACCCGGTCGAGGTCGCCGACCCGGCGGGCTGCGACCGGTTCACCGCGCGTACGGTCGTCGGCCTCGACCCCGACGCGCGGTCACCGATCTGGCTTCAGCGGCGCCTGCAGAAGGCCGGGATGCGATCGATCTCGCTCACGGTCGATGTGACCAACTACGTGATGCTGGAGCTCGGTCAACCGCTCCACGCCTACGACCGCGCGAGCGTCGGCGGGCCGATCGGTGTGCGCCGCGCCAACCCCGGCGAGAAGCTCACCACCCTCGACGGCGTCAAGCACGTCCTCGACACCGAGGACCTGCTGATCACCGACGACTCCGGCCCCATCGGCCTCGCCGGTGTCATGGGCGGCGCCTCCACCGAGATCGCCGAGCCCGCCCGCGACCCGGAGACCGGCGAGGCCCTCGGCACCGCCGACGTCGTCATCGAGGCCGCGCACTTCGACCCGGTGGTCATCGCGCGCACCGCCCGGCGGCACAAGCTGTCCACCGAGGCGTCCAAGCGGTTCGAGCGGGGCGTGGACCCGGACGCGGCCTCCGCCGCCGCGCAGCGCACCGTGGATCTGCTCGTGCTCCTCGGCGGCGGCACCGCCGAGGAGGGCGTCACCGAGGTCGTCGCGCCCTCCGCGCGGCACACGATCAGCATGGCCGCCGACCACCCGGACAAGGTCGCCGGCACCGAGTACGGCCGCGAAAGCGTCGTCCGCCGCCTCCAGGAGGTCGGCTGCGACGTCTACGGCTCGGACGAGCTCGTCGTCACCGTGCCCAGTTGGCGGCCCGACCTCACCGACCCCAACGACCTCGCCGAGGAGGTCATCCGGCTCGAGGGCTACGAGAAGCTGCCCTCGACCATGCCGAAGCTCCCGGCGGGCCGCGGGCTCACCGAGGCGCAGCGGCTGCGCCGCAGGGTCGGCCGGGCGCTGGCCGGGGCCGGATACGTCGAGACGCTCAACTACCCGTTCATCGGCGAGGCGGTCTTCGACGCCCTGGGCCTGGACGCGGACGACGCACGCCGCGATGTGCTGCGCCTGGCCAACCCGATCTCCGACGAGGAGCCGGCGCTGCGCACCACGCTGCTGCCGGGCCTGCTCGCCGCCCTGCGCCGCAACGACGGGCGCGGGTCGCACGACCTCGCGCTCTTCGAGACCGGTCTGGTCTTCCGGCCGCGCGAGGGCGAGGTGACCAGCCCGCCGCCGCGCCTGCCCGTCGACCGCCGCCCGACCGACGACGAGATCGCCGAGCTCAACGAGGCTCTGCCGGACCAGCCGGTGCGGGTCGCGGCAGTACTCGCCGGGGCGCGTGAGCCCTCCGGCTGGTGGGGGGCGGGCCACCCGGCGACCTGGGCCGACGCGGTCGAGGCCGCTCGTGCCGTGGCGCGGGAGACAGGTGTGGAGCTGACCGTCTCGCGGGACCAGCACGCCCCCTGGCACCCGGGCCGCTGCGCCGCGCTGCGCGCGGGGGACAGGGTCGTCGGCCACGCCGGCGAGCTGCATCCGCGCGTCATCAAGGCGCTGCACCTGCCGGAGCGCACCTGCGCGATGGAGCTGGACCTCGACGCGCTCGCCGCGGCGGGGGACGGCCAGGTCACCGCGCCGCACGTGTCCACCTATCCCGTGGCCACGCAGGATGTGGCGCTGGTCGTGGACGCGGGTGTCCCGGCGGCGGACGTGGAGTCGGCCCTGCGCTCGGGGGCGGGTGAACTGCTGGAGTCGCTGCGGCTGTTCGACGTCTTCACCGGGGAGCAGATCGGGGAGGGCAGGAAGTCGCTCGCGTACGCCCTGCGCTTCCGCGCACCCGACCGGACGCTGACGGTCGAGGAGGCCACGGCGGCGCGTGACGCGGCGGTGGCGGCGGCCGCGGAGCGCACCGGCGCGGTGCTGCGCGGCGCCTGACCGGCGGCGCACGGCGTAACGACGGCGCACGGCGTGAACAGGGCGGTCCCTTCGGGGGCCGCCCTCTGTTTTCGCCGGTCTGGCCGGTCTCGGCGGGTCCGGCCGGTCTCGGCGGGTCTCGGCGGGTCTCGAACCCGTCTTCGCCGTCCCCTCTTCCGGAATGCGAGGGGCTGCCCTCGTCGGGCGGTCGCTTCATGGGGATTCGTATGGCCTTTTCGGGCGGCCCCGCCGAGGATTCTTCACTCGATGGGATGAACCGAGTACCCTCCGTGTCTGAGGTGCCCACCGGGCAGCAACAATCATCCGGCGAAGACAGGCACGCGGCAGTGGCCTTGGAGGCCGCTCTCTCGCAGGAGCGGCGAGGCCTCGACCTTGGCCGGATCAGTGGCCCGATCGGCTGCGAGGTGAACCGTCGGCATGAACCGCGCAGGTCCGGTTCCGGAGCCCCGCGTTCCGGGTTCTTCTCATTCGGCTCGGCGCCCTCCGGCTCGGCGTCCTGCGGCCCAGCGCGCCGGGTCGTCGAGGGCATGGGGGCTGTTCGTCCTCGTCCTGCCCGGGCTGTGGGTGGCGGGCGTCCTGTCGCTCGCACTCGTCGTACCGGGCGAGATCCACCTCACCCAACTCCTCGCCGCCGCCCCGGCGATCGCCTGCGCGGGCACCGGACGCAGGATGTGCGTGGTCCTCGGCGGCATCTGCGCGCTGGTCGCCCTCGTCCCGCTCGGGGTGGACGGCAGGCTCGGCGGCGCCACCTCACGGGCGGTCACCGTTGTCGCCATCCTCGCCGTCATATCCACCAGCTACCTCGTCACCGGCCGCCGGACGCGCCTGATCCGCGAACTCGACGCGCTCAGGAAGGTGGCCATGGCGGCCCAGCAGGTCCTGCTGCGGCCCCTGCCGAACAGCCTCGGCCCGTTCGGGATCGTCGGCACCTACCTGTCAGCCAGCGAGGGCGCCCAGATAGGCGGCGACCTCTACGAGGTCCTGGCCACGCCGTACGGAGTGCGCGCGATCCTCGGCGACGTACGCGGCCACGGGCTGGCCGCGATAGGCACCGTCGCCGCCGTCCTCGGCAGCTTCCGCGAGGCGGCGCACGACGAACCCACCCTCGACGGCCTCCTGCGGCGCCTCGACCGCTCCCTGCACCGGCACCTGCTCCAGCGCGCCGACCCGGGCGACGGATCCGGCGCACCCCCGGCCGAGGAGTTCGTGACCCTGGTGCTCGTGGAACTCCACGACGGCGGCGAGGCCGTCGTGGTCAACTGCGGCCACCCGCCGCCGCTGCGCCTCGCCCCCGGACAGCGCGCCCACACCGTGGAGGCACCGCACGCCGCGCCGCCGCTGGGACTGCTCGACCTCGACGCCGAACCGGTGACCACCGCCCGTGCCGCGCTCCGGCCCGGGGAGGCCCTGCTGCTGCACACCGACGGGGCGGGGGACGCACGGGACGCCGACGGCGCGTTCTTCCCTCTCGCGGAGAATGTGGCCTCGGCCGTCCACGGCGCGACCCACGACGGGGTCCTCGACCCGGCCGCGGTGGTCGCCACCCTGCGCGACGCGCTGCACCGGCACGCGGGATGCGGACTCTCCGACGACGTGGCGCTGCTGGCGCTCCAGCGCACCCCGGCGGTGCGCGCGGACGAGGCCGCCGAAGGGAAGGACACCAAGACATGGCGAGACCCCGCGTACGGGGGATGACGCGGGGTCTCACTGGAGATAACGGCGCAACCCCCGATGAGGTTCCTGGTTGCCGGGAATGAACCTCGCCGGTGCCCCGTCCGTATACCCGCCCGTGGAAGGAAGGAGCCGGGAATGGCACGGACGGTGCGCAGAGTTCTCGTGATCGGGGCTGGGGTGAGCGGCCTGACCACCGCGCTCACCCTCGCCGGGAACGGTTTGGACGTCCATGTGC
This sequence comes from Wenjunlia tyrosinilytica, assembly GCF_014646055.1. Classification (GTDB taxonomy): domain Bacteria; phylum Actinomycetota; class Actinomycetes; order Streptomycetales; family Streptomycetaceae; genus Wenjunlia; species Wenjunlia tyrosinilytica. Next base: position 248,908 of record NZ_BMMS01000003.1, on the reverse strand, counting down.
TAGGAGAGCGGCCCGCGGAGAGAACGGTGTCGGCGGTCGCCGGGGCCCTGTGGGAATTTCCGCCGGCGGTGTGCGGCCAGCACGGCAACCCCGTCTCGATCAGCCGGTCGAAGTCCTGGTGCATGGCCTCGTACCAGAAGTTCGCCGGGCTGCGCACGCTCAAGGCGTCGACGGGACCGGCGTACAGCGGTGTGCGCATGGTCCGCGCGAACTTCTACTTCACCGAGCCGGTCGAGAGCGACCGCGTCGAGGTGGTCAAACGGCGGGAGCTCGAGGCCCTGTACGAGGTCGGCCAGATCCAGGGGTACCGGCGGCTGACGGGGGAGGACGTGGACGAGCGGGTCGTCAAGGAGTTCGGGATCGTCGACGGCTACCGGCTCACCGTGCCCGCCGTCGACGCCCCCGTGTACATGGGCTGGCTGCGCCGCCAGGCCGTCCACTCGGGCGTCACCGTCCAGGAGGGCGGCCGCCGCGTCACCGGTCGGCTGCTGCCCCAGGAGGCGGCGCTGCGCAAGGAGTTCGAGGTCGACGCCATCGTGAACTGCTCGGGGATGGGCGCGGCGGAACTCGCGGGCGCGGCCATGGTCCCCTTGCGCGGAGCACTGATCAGGATGCCCGCGGACAAGCTCAACCGCCCCGTCATCCAGGCCCACGCCCTCGCCAAGAGCCGCGACGAGCAGGACATGCTCCTCGTCGTCCCGCGCGGCGACACGGTGATGCTCGGCGGCCTCGTCGAACCCGGCGAGTACGACAGCGGGCTCGACAAGGGCTACCCGCCGGTCCGGGAGATGTACCGGCGCTGCCAGGACTTCCTGCACGAGGAACTGGAGGGCGTCGGCCTCGACGACGAGGACGTCGAACTCGTCGTGGGCCTGCGCCCGTACCGCGTCGAGAACGTCTGCCTTGAACGGGAGTACGGCTTCAACATCGTCCACAACTTCGGCCACGCCGGCTCCGGCTTCAGCTTCTCCTGGGGCTGCGCCCGGGAGGTGCTCGACCTGGTGATGGGCATGGAACGCGTCTAGGGCCCTGCCCGGGAGGGGCCGGAGCGGGGCCGGGCGCCGGGTCTGTGACGGGCGGCGGAGCGCTGTGGTGTGATGACGCCGTGAGCCGCGCCGCAGAAGAGACCAACCGCCGCATGCTTCGGGCACGGGACGCGATGGACCGCGCGTATGCGCAGCCGCTGGACGTCCCCGCCCTGGCCCGGATCGCCCATGTGTCGCCGGCGCACTTCACGCGCACCTTCCGGGCCACGTTCGGCGAGACACCGCACCGCTACCTGCAGCGACGCCGTGTCGAGCGGGCGATGTTCCTGCTCCGGGAGACCGGCCGCAGTGTGACGGACATCTGCTACGAAGTCGGCTTCGCGAGCCCGGGCACCTTCAGCCGCACGTTCCGCGACATCGTCGGCCGGTCGCCGAGGAAGTACCGCAAGGAGGCGGCGGCCACGGCCGTGCCGACGTGCTTCACGATGGCGTGGACGCGGCCGAGCGCCTGACCGGCGCCACCGCCGGTAGCCCGTCCGCACTGCCCGTACTCTCCGCACTGCCCGTACTCTCCGCACTGCCCGTACCTCCCGCCGACCGAGCAGTTTTGGATAAGTTTTCGTCCGGCCCGCCGAGTAGCGTGATGGACATGTTCAACGCCATCACACACTCACAGATCTACGTCCTCGACCAGGACGAGGCCCTCGACTTCTACGTCGGCAAGCTCGGCCTGGAGGTGAACGCCGATGTCGACCTCGGCTTCATGCGCTGGCTGACCGTCAGCGTCCCCGGTCACCCGGAGCGCCAGATCCTGCTGGAGAGGCCGGGTCCCCCGGCGATGTCCGAGGAGACGGCGCAGCAGGTCCGGGAACTGGTGACCAAGGGCGCCACGGGTGGCTCGCTCATCTTCAGCACGGACGACTGCCGCAAGACGTACGACACGCTGCTCGGCCTGGGCGTCGAGTTCACCGAGGAACCCACCGATCGTCCGTACGGAATCGACTGCGGCCTGCGCGACCCCTTCGGCAACAACATCCGCTTCACCCAGCCGAAGACCTGAATGAGAGGGGCTGCCGCCCCCTCCGGTTGTCCGGTCCACGCCGGCGGCCGGACCGCCGCACCGCCCGCGACGGGAGATCCACGCTGTGCCGCCGCCGTTCGCCCGACGCCGGCATCGAGTGGCTCTCCCGTACCGCGGGCCGCCTTCGCCACCGGCCGTCTCCCGGGCGCCGGCGAATGACGACGCCATGGCGTGGTCGGCCAGAAGTCGGGTTGTGGGAGAGCCCAAGCCGCCGGCGCGGCGATATGCCGCCGGATCTCCCCCGGCGGTCAGCGGTGCCCTGCGGGCGAGCCGCTCCGCCTCCCGCGTCGGAAGGGCTTCCTTCAGCAGGCCCTCGGCGTCCGCCGGTGCACGTGGGCGAAGGACCGCCGCGCGTCGCCCGGCTCGATGAACAACCGGCTGCGCCTCTCAGGACTCACCGACCACCCCCCCCGGGCGGATGGCGCGTTCAGGGCCGCCGCCCGGCGAAGCCCCTACCCCGCCAGGCCGCCGAGGTCGTTGATGGTCATGTCGATGTCCACGGCCAGTTTCTTCAGTTTGCCGCCGATGGTGACCTCGGCCTTCAGGATCTCCTTGCCCGTGGCGCCCGTCGCGTTGGCGTCGCGGACGAATGCCTCGAGTTCGGCGAACGTCATGTACTTGCCGCCGGCGGTGTGCTTGATCTCCTTCGCCATGGCGCCATCCTCTCGCAGCCGAGTACCGCTTCGCAGCGGTCCGTGCGGCTCGCCTTCTCAGCCGGGGAAGCCGTCATCGGCGCGTCGAATCACGCTCGTTGAGGGGATCGGGCAGGAAATGCCCCGCCGTGTCGGGGCCGATGATTCGTTGCGGAGGGGCACACTGAGCGGGTACCTGCCTCTCGGAGGACCGCATGAGCGACCTCATGGCCCGCCCGCATGTGATTCTGGGCTGCCAACTCGAAGTGAACGGCCGTACGGTGACCGGCACTTATCGCGTGCCACGACATCTGTGGGGCGAGGCCGACGAGGCCGCCCGCGAGGCGCTGCGGGACATGACGCGGCAGGCGCTGGCCGAGGCGATCGTGCGTGAGCTGTCCCCGCCGGTCATCGTCGTCGAGGCGCAGCCCGTGCCCGAGAAGTCCGCCTGAGTCACCGGCGGCGCCGCGCCGCCCGAGACGCACCGTCCGGTCGGTGCGGCGGGGGCGCTGCCGGATCCGGCCGCCCTGCGCCCCGGCCGTGTCGAGGCCGCGTCGAGGCGGTCCGCCGACCGGGTGCCGCCGCCGTCCCCCGGGCCTTGGCGGCGGCGGTCCTCACCGCCGCCGCGAGGGACTTCCCTGAGGCCGTCAGTACTGGTAGAAGCCGCTTCCGCTCTTGCGGCCGAGGCGCCCGGCGTCCACCATCCGCTGGAGCAGCGGGGGAGCGGCGTACAGGGGCTCCTTGTACTCGTGGTACATCGAGTCGGCAACGGACGCGACGGTGTCCAGGCCGATCAGGTCGGACAGTTTCAGCGGGCCCATCGGGTGGGCGCAGCCCATCTCCATGCCGTTGTCGATGTCCTCGCGGCTGGCGATGCCCGACTCGAACATCCGTATGGCCGAGAGGAGGTAGGGGATCAGCAGTGCGTTGACCACGAAGCCGGAGCGGTCCTGGGCACGGATGGCGTGCTTGCCCAGGATGTCGCCGACCAGCGACTCGGTGCGCTTGAGGGTCTCGTCGGAGGTGGTCAGGGAGGGGATCAGCTCGACGAGGCGCTGGACCGGGGCCGGGTTGAAGAAGTGGATGCCCAGGACCTGTTCGGGCCGGGAAGTGGCGACGGCCAGCTTCACCAGCGGGATCGAGGAGGTGTTGGAGGCCAGGATCGCGTCCCGGCGGGTCACCACCTGGTCGAGTACCTGGAAGATCTCGGCCTTGACCTGCTCGTTCTCCACCACGGCCTCGATCGTCAGATCGCGGTCCGCGAACTCGCCGAGGTCGGTGGTGAAGGTCAGGCGGTCCAGCGCCGCGTCGCGCTCCTCCTCGGTGATCTTGCCGCGTTCGGCGGCCCGGTCGAGGGAGTTCGTCAGCCGGGTACGGCCGAACTCCAGGGCCTCACCGGTCGTCTCGGCGACCCGGACGTCCAGGCCCGCCCGGGCACAGACCTCCGCGATGCCGGCGCCCATCAGGCCGCACCCCACCACTCCGACGCGTTCGATGTCGGTCACGCACGTGCCTTTCGCTGGTGTCCGTCTTCGGCGGGCGGCTGTTCGATCCTGCCTGCTCGGCCTCGTGGGCCACTGTCCGCCTCGCTGACGACGTTACCCCCGCGCACTCGAGTGCCGGGTCATCGGGGGTGAGCGCGGCGCCTTGTCGGCGCGGCGGTGTGCGGCCACTATGACCGGGCGACCTGTTCTGCCATGAGACGCCACCCAACGGGACGGGGAGAGCGCATGCGAGACAGCGGTAACGGCGACCGCCGCGACGGCGACGCGAGCAATGGCGGCACGAGCACCGGCGGCACGGGCACTGGGGGCACGGGCACTGGCGGCACGGGCATCGGCGGGAGCGGCACCGGCTCGTTCATGAGCCGCCGGGTCTTCGGGACCGCCGCGGTGGGCGCGATGTCGTCGGCGCTGCTGGCCTCCGACTCCGCCATGGCGGCGGCCGAGCCGCGCCCCTCGGCAAAGAACCCCTCCGGCCGCGGAGCCGGACGCGGGCAGTTCCGCGGCATGTGGATCGCCACCGTCGCCAACCGCGACTGGCCGAGCGCGAAGGCCCTGCCCCCGCGGACGCAGCGCTCCCAGTTAACCGCCCTGCTGGACACCGCCGTCGCCCGAAGGCTCAACGCGGTGATCCTCCAGGTCCGGCCGACCGCAGACGCCTTCTGGCCCTCTCGGCACGAGCCCTGGTCGGAGTACCTGACGGGAACTCAGGGCGCCGACCCCGGCTGGGATCCTCTGGGCTTCGCCGTGCGTCAGGCGCACCGCAGGGGGCTTGAGCTGCACGCCTGGTTCAACCCCTTCCGCATCGCCAACCACACCGACCCCACCAAACTCGTCCCGTACCACCCCGCCCGCCTCCACCCCGACTGGGTCGTCCCCTACGGCGGCAGGCTCTACTACAACCCCGGTCTGCCGCGGGTGCGCCGGTTCGTGCTGGACGCGATGCTCGACGCCGTCCTGCGCTACCGCATCGACGGTGTGCACTGGGACGACTACTTCTACCCGTACCCGGTGGCCGGCCAGGTCTTCGACGACGACGCGGCGTTCGCCAGGTACGGCGGGGGCTTCCCCGACCGGGCGTCGTGGCGGCGGCACAACATCGACCAACTGGTGCACTCCATGTCCAGGCGGCTGCGCCGGACCAGGCCCCGCATGGTCTTCGGCGTCAGTCCGTTCGGCGTCTGGCGCAACGCGGCCACCGACCCCGAGGGCTCGGAGACGACGGCGGGAGTGCAGACCTACGACGACCTGTACGCGGACACCCGCACCTGGGTGCGCGAGGGGTGGCTGGACTACATCTGCCCGCAGGTCTACTGGAACATCGGTTTCGCCGCCGCCGACTACGCCAAGCTGGTGCCGTGGTGGGCGCGGACGGTCGCGGGGACGGATGTGGACCTCTACATCGGCGAGGCGCTGTACAAGGCGGGCGCACCGGGGCAGCCGGCCCCCTGGCAGGACCCGGCCGAGCTGTCCCGGCACCTCACCTTCGACCTGCGGTATCCCCAGGTGCGGGGCAATGTGTTCTTCTCGGCGAAGGAGGTCGTCGCGGACCCGATCGGTGCCATGGCCCGTGTGGTCGCGGACCACTACCCGGGGCCCGCGCGGCCTCCCGGGGCGGTGCGGTAGCCCTCACATCTCCTTGTGGTGCCGGACGACGCAGTCCGGTCCCGGTGACATGACGGACTCGTGACCGTCGTCGGCCCGCACCCGGTACGGCGGCGTGCCGTTCTCTCCGATCACCTCGACGATCTCGACGACCCGGTCGTGCTGGCCGACGATCCTGCCGTGCACGAGCAGTTTGTCGCCCTTGTCAGCGTGCATGAACCGTGCCTCCGTCCGCTGTGGAGCAGGGCTGAGATGTCCACATTCTATCGATGCGGGGCGAACCCTCCACTTCGGTGAACGCATGATTCTTTGCATAATGCTGCAATAGCTTGTATAGTCATGCCATCGACGAGGAGGGTTCATGGCTTTGCGTGCAGCGGTGGCGGGGGCGAGCGGATACGCGGGCGGCGAAGTCCTGCGCCTGCTGCTCGGCCACCCCGGGATCGAGATCGGCGCACTGACCGCGAACGCCAACGCGGGCGAGCGCCTCGGCGCGCTCCAGCCCCATCTGCCGCCGCTGGCCGACCGTGTCCTGGAGCCCACGGCACCCGAGGTGCTCGCCGGGCACGACGTGGTCTTCCTCGCCCTGCCGCACGGCCGGTCCGCCGCCGTGGCCGAGACGCTCGGCGAGGACGTCCTCGTGATCGACTGCGGAGCCGACTTCCGGCTCGAGGACCCCGCCGCCTGGGAGCGCTTCTACGGCTCCCCCCACGCCGGGAACTGGCCCTACGGCCTGCCCGAGCTGCCCGGCGCCCGCGACGCCCTGAAGGGGACCCGGCACATCGCCGTCCCCGGCTGCTACCCCACCGCCGTCTCCCTGGCGCTCTTCCCCGCCTACGCGGCCCGGCTCGCCGAGCCGGAGGCGGTCGTCGTGGCCGCCTCCGGCACCTCGGGCGCGGGCAAGTCGCTCAAGCCCCACCTGCTGGGCTCGGAGGTCATGGGGTCGATGAGCCCTTACGGCGTCGGAGGCGTCCACCGCCACACCCCGGAGATGGTCCAGAACCTCTCCGCGGTCGCCGGCGAGCCCGTCACCGTCTCCTTCACACCGACCCTCGCGCCCATGCCCAGGGGCATCCTGGCGACCTGCTCGGCCAGGGCCAGACCGGGAACGACCGCCGAGTCGCTGCGCGCCGCCTACGCCGACGCCCTGGCCGCCGAACCGTTTGTCCACCTGCTCCCCGAGGGCCGGTGGCCCTCCACCGCCGCCGTGTACGGCTCCAACGCCGTACAGCTCCAGGTGACGCTCGACGAGGCCGCGGGCCGCATCGTCGCCGTCAGCGCCATCGACAACCTGACCAAGGGCACCGCGGGCGGCGCGGTGCAGAGCATGAACATCGCCCTCGGCCTCCCCGAGGAATCGGGGCTTTCGACGATCGGAGTCGCACCATGAGTGTCACGGCCGCCAAGGGCTTCAAGGCCTCGGGTATCGCCGCCGGGATCAAGGAGTCGGGGGGAGCGGACCTGGCCCTGGTCGTCAACGAGGGGCCGTCCCTGGCCGCCGCGGGCGTCTTCACCGCCAACCGCGTCAAGGCCGCCCCCGTCCTGTGGTCCGAGCAGGTCCTCAGAGGCGGCCAGGTCTCGGCCGTCGTCCTCAACTCCGGCGGGGCCAACGCCTGCACCGGCCCCCTCGGCTTCCAGGACACCCACGCCACCGCCGAGAAGGTCGCGGACACCCTGGGCCTGAGCGCCGGGGAGGTCGCGGTGTGCTCCACCGGCCTGATCGGTGTGCGGCTGCCCATGGACAAGCTGATCCCCGGGGTCGGGACCGCCGCCGCCGAGCTGTCCCGGCACGGCGGGGAGAAGGCCGCCATCGCCATCAGGACCACGGACACCGTGCACAAGACCGCGGTCGTCAGCGGCGACGGCTGGACCATAGGAGGCATGGCCAAGGGCGCGGGCATGCTCGCGCCGGGCCTGGCCACGATGCTCGTCGTCCTCACCACCGACGCCGACCTCGGCCCCGGCGCGCTGGACACCGCGCTGCGCGCCGCCACCCGCACCACGTTCGACCGGGTCGACTCCGACGGCTGCATGTCCACCAACGACACCGTGCTCCTGCTCGCCTCCGGCGCCAGCGGCGTCAGCCCGTCCACCGAGGACTTCACGGCGGCGCTCGAGGCGGTCTGCGCCGACCTGTCCCGCCAGCTCATCGGCGACGCCGAGGGCGCCTCCAAGGACATCAAGGTCGAGGTCGTGGGGGCGGCGAGCGAGCAGGACGCGGTCGAGGTCGGCCGGTCCATCGCCCGCAACAACCTGCTCAAGTGCGCCATCCACGGCGAGGACCCCAACTGGGGCCGGGTGCTCTCCGCGATCGGCACCACGAGCGCCGCCTTCGACCCCGACCGCCTCAACGTCGCCATCAACGGCGTCTGGGTCTGCAAGAACGGATCCGTGGGGGAGGACCGCGAGAAGGTGGACATGCGCTTCCGCGAGGTCGTCGTCACCGCGGACCTCGCCGAGGGCCCGCACTGCGCGGTGATCTGGACCAACGACCTGACCGCCGACTACGTCCACGAGAACAGCGCGTACTCGTCATGAGCCGGCCGACCGCACGCAACCACACCGCCCTGCCCAAGGCGCACACCCTCATCGAGGCGCTGCCCTGGCTGGAGCGCTTCCACGGCAAGACCGTCGTCATCAAGTTCGGCGGCAACGCCATGGTGAACGAGGAGCTGAAACAGGCCTTCGCCCAGGACGTCGTCTTCCTGCGCTACGCCGGCCTCAAGCCCGTCGTCGTCCACGGCGGCGGCCCGCAGATCAGCGCCCATTTGGACCGCCTCGGCATGGAGTCCACGTTCACGGCGGGACTGCGCGTGACCACCCCCGAGACGATGGACGTGGTCCGCATGGTGCTGGCCGGGCAGGTACAGCGCGAGATCGTGGGCCTGCTCAACGCCCACGGCCCGTTCGCCGTCGGAATGACCGGCGAGGACGCCCACACCATGACCGCCGTCAAGCGCATGGCCGAGGTCGACGGCGAGGCGGTCGACATCGGGCTCGTCGGCGACATCACCGACGTCGACACCGGGGCCATCCAGGCACTGCTCGACGACGGCCGCGTACCCGTGATCTCCAGCATCGCGCGCAGCGCCGACGGCCACGTCTACAACATCAACGCGGACACCGCCGCCTCCACGCTGGCCGCGGCGCTGAAGGCCGAGAAGCTCGTCGTCCTCACCGACGTCGAGGGCCTGTACGCGGACTGGCCCGACAGCGACGAGGTGATCAGCCAGCTCACCACGAGCGAGCTGGACAAGCTGCTGCCGGACCTCGCCTCGGGGATGGTGCCCAAGATGGAGGGGTGCCTGCGCGCGGTCCTGGCAGGCGTCGGCAAGGCTCACGTCCTCGACGGCCGGGTGCCGCACGCGCTGTTGCTGGAAGTCTTCACCGACGAGGGGATCGGAACGCAGGTCGTCCCCGATCCGGACGGGGGATCATGATGGGCAACGAGGAACTGACCGGCCGGTGGCAGGACTCGCTCATGGACAACTACGGCACCCCGCGCCTGCCTCTGGTGCTCGGCGAGGGCTCGACCCTGTGGGACGCGGACGGCAACCGCTACACCGACTTCATCGGCGGCATCGCCGTGAACCTGCTCGGGCACGGCCATCCGGCGATCGTCGAGGCGGTCACCCGGCAGGTCGGGCGGCTCGGCCATGTCTCCAACCTCTTCATCGCCGAACCCCCGGTCCGGCTCGCCGAGCGGCTGCTGCAGCTGTTCGGCCGTGAGGGGAAGGTCTACTTCTCCAACTCCGGCGCGGAGGCCGTCGAGGCGGCGTTCAAGATCGGACGGCGCACCGGCCGCACCCACATGGTGGCGACCGAGGGCGGCTTCCACGGCCGCACCATGGGCGCGCTCGCGCTCACCGGCCAGCCCGCCAAGCAGGAGCCGTTCCTCCCGCTGCCCGGCGATGTCGCCCATGTCCCCTTCGGTGACCCCGAGGCACTGCGTTCCGCCGTCACCCCCGGCACCGCCGCCGTCTTCGTCGAGCCGGTCCAGGGCGAGAACGGGGTCATCCCCGCGCCCGAGGGCTACCTCGAGGCCGCGCGCGAGATCACCGCGGCCACCGGCACACTGCTGGTCCTGGACGAGATCCAGACCGGCATCGGACGGACCGGGCACTGGTTCGCCCACCAGGCGCTCGGGGTGGAGCCGGACGTCGTCACCCTCGCCAAGGGGCTGGGAGGCGGCCTGCCCATCGGCGCGACCGTCGCCTTCGGCCCCGCCGCCGAGCTGCTGACACCGGGTCAGCACGGTTCGACCTTCGGCGGAAACCCCGTCGCGTGCGCCGCCGCGCTCGCCGTCCTGGACACCGTCGAGGCCGAGGGGCTGCTCGACCGCGCCAAGCGCGCTGGGGAGCGGCTGCGCGAGGGCGTCGAAGGGCTGGGGCACCCGCTTGTGAGACATGTGCGGGGCGCGGGCCTGCTGCTGGGTATCGTGCTCACCGAGCCGATCGCACCTCAGGTGCAGCAAGCGGCTCAGGACGCCGGATTCCTGGTGAACGCGGCCGTGCCCGACACGGTGCGGCTGGCTCCTCCGCTCATCGTCACCGACGAGGAGGTGGACGGCTTCGTCCAGGCCCTGCCCGGCGTCCTCGACGGGGTGCGACGAACCGGAGACTGACCACGATGACCGACGCTCACCAGGGACCGGCCGTCCCGCAGACCCGTACCGCGCGCCACCGGAGGATCGTCGACATCCTCAACCGGCAGCCGGTGCGCTCGCAGAGCCAGCTCGCCAAGCTGCTCGCCGACGACGGGCTGCAGGTAACGCAGGCGACGCTCTCCCGGGACCTGGACGAGCTCGGCGCGGTCAAGATCCGCAACGCCGGCGGCGACCTCATCTACGCCGTGCCCTCCGAGGGGGGTTTCCGCACCCCCATGGCGCCCCTGGGCGAGTCGGTCAAGGAGGAGCGGATGGCGCGCCTCGCCGGTGAGCTGCTCATCTCGGCGGAGGCCTCGGGGAACATCGTGGTGCTGCGCACCCCTCCGGGCGCCGCGCAGTTCTTCGCCTCGGCCATCGACGCCGCCGAGGTGCACGACATCCTCGGCACGATCGCGGGCGACGACACCCTGATGGTGATCAGCCGCGACCCCGCGGGCGGCCAGGCCCTCGCCGACCACCTGCTCCAGCTGGCCCAGCCCAGGGGCCAGTAGCCCGCCCGCGGCCGAGCCCGGCAACCCCGCGGCCCGGTCCCACAACCCCGTAGCCCCCGTCTCAGCCCAGCCTCTCAGCCCCGCCGCACAGCTCAGCCTCTCAGCCCGCCCGCACCGCCCGCAGCCCCGTTGACCTGCGCCTTCGCCCCGGATCCGGCGTTCCGGGGCGAAGCGTTTGCAGATCCATGCGGAATGCTGCATACTTATTCCACGAGCTGCATGGAGAGCTACCAGGACGGGACGACTCGGCAGCCGACACGCGAAGACCGCGCACCTAAGGAGAGAGCAATGACCGAGCGCGTCGTACTCGCCTACTCGGGCGGCCTGGACACCTCCGTCTGCATCGGCTGGATCGCCGAGGAGACCGGCGCCGAGGTCATCGCCGTAGCGGTGGACGTCGGCCAGGGCGGCGAGGACCTGGAGATCATCCGGAAGCGGGCGCTTGCCTGCGGCGCGGTCGAGGCCGAGGTCGCCGACGCCAGGGACGAGTTCGCCAACGAGTACTGCCTTCCCGCGATCCAGTCCAACGCGCTCTACATGGACCGGTATCCGCTGGTGTCCGCCCTCTCCCGGCCGACCATCGTCAAGCACCTGGTCGCCGCCGCCCGCAAGCACGGCGCCACGACCGTGGCCCACGGCTGCACGGGCAAGGGCAACGACCAGGTGCGGTTCGAGGCGGGCATCTCCTCCCTGGCCCCTGATCTGAAGTGCATCGCCCCCGTCCGGGACTACGCGATGACCCGGGACAAGGCGATCGCGTTCTGCGAGGAGAAGAACCTCCCGATCGCGACCACCAAGAAGTCCCCGTACTCCATCGACCAGAACGTCTTCGGCCGGGCCGTCGAGACCGGTTTCCTCGAGGACATCTGGAACGCGCCGATCGAGGACGTGTACGAGTACACGCAGAACCCCGCCGAGCCGCGGGAGGCCGACGAGGTCGTCATCACCTTCGCCGCCGGTGTGCCGGTCGCGATCGACGGCCGGACGGTCACCGTGCTCCAGGCGATCGAGGAGCTCAACCGCAGGGCCGGCGCCCAGGGTGTCGGACGGCTCGACATGGTCGAGGACCGGCTGGTCGGCATCAAGTCCCGGGAGATCTACGAGGCACCGGGCGCCATCGCGCTGATCACCGCCCACCAGGAGCTGGAGAACGTCACGGTCGAGCGGGAGCTGGCCCGGTTCAAGAAGACCGTGGACCAGCGGTGGGGCGAGCTCGTCTACGACGGCATGTGGTTCTCCCCGCTCAAGCGGGCCCTGGACGGCTTCATCCAGGACGCCAACCAGCATGTCTGCGGTGACATCCGGATGACGCTGCACGGCGGCCGGGCCGTCGTCACCGGCCGGAAGAGCGACACCTCGCTCTACGATTTCAACCTGGCCACCTACGACAGCGGCGACACCTTCGACCAGTCGCTGTCCAAGGGCTTCATCGAGCTGTTCGGCATGTCGAGCAAGATCGCCGCGCGGCGGGACCAGCGGGCCGGGACCGGCCTGCCCGCCTGACAGCCCGTGCACGGCGAAGCCGCCTCCTTGCCGACTCCGCGGACGACGACCGCGCGGACGACGGCGGGGAGGCGGTGTCACATCCACCACCTTCGAGGAGCAACCGCGGTGAGCAACGGCGCTGTGAGCAACGGCAACCAGGGCGGCGACGTGCGGCTGTGGGGCGGCCGCTTCGCGGACGGCCCCGCCGAGGCGCTGGCCAAGCTGTCGGCGTCGGTCCACTTCGACTGGCGTCTGGCCCCCTACGACCTCGCGGGCTCACGAGCGCACGCGCGCGCCCTGCACAAGGCGGGGCTGCTGACCACCGACGAGCTCCAGCGGATGACGGCGGGACTGGACCGGCTCGAGCGCGATGTCGCCGACGGCTCGTTCACCGGCACCGTCGCCGACGAGGACGTGCACACCGCCCTCGAGCGCGGACTGCTGGAGCGCCTCGGCCCCGACCTCGGCGGCAAGCTGCGCGCCGGGCGCTCGCGCAACGACCAGGTGGCCACCCTCTTCCGGATGTACCTGCGCGACCACGCCCGGCTCATCGGGGGACTCGTCGCCGACCTGGAGGAGGCGCTGATCGGGCTGGCCGAGGCCCACCCCGGCACGGCCATGCCCGGCCGCACCCACCTCCAGCACGCCCAGCCGGTCCTCTTCGCCCACCATGTCCTCGCCCATGTGCAGGCTCTCGGCCGGGACGCGGAGCGGCTGCGGCAGTGGGACGAGCGGACGGCGGTCTCGCCCTACGGCTCCGGCGCCCTCGCGGGCTCCTCGCTCGGCCTGGACCCGAAGGCCGTCGCCGCGGACCTGGGCTTCGAGCACGGATCGGCAGCCAACTCCATCGACGGGACGGCCTCGCGGGACTTCGTCGCCGAGTTCGCCTTCATCACCGCGATGATCGGCATCGACGTCTCCCGTATCGCCGAGGAGATCATCCTCTGGGCGACGAAGGAGTTCTCCTTCATCACCCTCCACGACGCCTTCTCCACCGGCTCGTCGATCATGCCGCAGAAGAAGAACCCCGACATCGCCGAACTCGCCCGCGGCAAGTCCGGGCGTCTGATCGGCAACCTCACCGGCCTGCTGGCCACGCTCAAGGCGCTCCCGCTCGCCTACAACCGCGACCTCCAGGAGGACAAGGAGCCGGTCTTCGACTCCTGCGACACCCTCGAGGTCCTGCTGCCGGCCTTCACCGGCATGATCGCCACGCTCACCGTCAACCGCGAGCGGATGGAGGAACTGGCCCCCGCCGGGTTCTCCCTGGCCACCGACATCGCCGAATGGCTGGTCAAGCAGGGTGTGCCCTTCCGCGTGGCCCATGAGGTCGCGGGCGAGTGCGTGAAGGTCTGCGAGGCGGCCGGGATCGAGCTGGACGAGCTCACCGACGAGCAGTTCGCGGCGATCTCACCCCACCTCGAGCCCGAGGTGCGCTCGGTGCTCAACGTTCCCGGCGCCCTGGCCTCCCGCGACGGGCGCGGCGGCACGGCCCCCGCGCGGGTCGCGGAACAGCTCGCCGAGCTGAAGGCCGACCTCGCCGTCCAGCAGTCCTGGGCAGCCGCGAAGAGCTAGGCGCACGGCCCCCGGCGGACCGCTGCGGGCCGTGGGCGCCGGTGGGGCAGCCCCCCCGGCGTGCGGTCCCGGTCCGCCCGGACCGGGACCGAAGGTCACGCGGCCTTGGCGGCGGAGTCCCCTCGTTGCGTCTGCGCGCCTGAGGAAGGCATGAGCCCGGTGCGCCGGAGGATCGCGTACCCGGCGCCGATGCCCAGAGCCACGGGCCACTCGATCACACCGGCGGCGCCCAGGGCGCCGAGGCCGATGTACACCGGGAGCCCGCCCTTGGCGGGGAGTACCCGGCCGGCGACGGCCACGGGCAGCATCGCGGCGTCGGCCGCCTTGTGCGCCATCCGGTCGACCGGGATGTGGACGGTGATGTCGTGCCCGTCGTGCCCGGCGGTCCTGCGCTGGGCCGACCGCGCGGCGGGTGCCGGGGTGGTCCGCTTCGACGCGGCCTGCTTCGACGGCGCCCGCTTCCTGCCTCCCCCGGCGTCCTGCTTCCCGGCGGGGGTGGGCTGCCTTTGGCCGCCGGACTGTGCGGGCTTGCGGGCTGGTGTGGGAGTGCTCATGGAGATCCCTCGGATCCACTGCGAGTCTCGGAAGGACTTATCGCCATCTAATGGTAATTATAGGGTTTTAAGTCCTTTGGTGTCCGGCTGCGCACAGCGGCGCGAGCGAGGGAGGTGCCGGTGGGCCTGTCGATGCCGGGCGTCAACGGCACCGCTGCCTCCCTTGGTTGGCCGCGTCTCGGCCGCCTGTTGGACACCGTCGCGGAGCAGGCACGCGGTGTGGCCGACTCCCCGGTGGACAGCGCCGCGAGCGCGCTCTCCGGTCTGCTGGACGCCGTGGTGTCGGTCGTGGACACGGCACGGCGGGCGGGCGAGAAGGCGGCCGAGGCGGTCCCGCGGGCCTGGGGTGACATCACCGACGCCGTCACCGAGACGGCCGGACGCCGCAGGCGCCGCCGTCTGTGGGCCCGTGCCGGGCGCGCCCACGTCGAGGTGCGGGGGCTGACCGGGCGCGGCAGGCGGCACCGTGCGGTCGCGCAGTCGCTGGTCGAGTCGGTGAGGGACATCGAGGGCATCCACTGGGCCGAGGTCAACGCGGTACTCGGGCAGATGGTGATCTCCTTCGACGAGGGCCAGGTCGATGTGGACGGGCTCCTCGAAGTGGTGCAGGCCGTCGAGGAGGCCCACGGCGTCGACACGGAACCCTTCTCCGCCCAGGCCCCCTGGACCCCGTTCGACACGGTCCCCGCCACCTTGGCCGCGGTCTCCCTCGCCACGGACTGCGTGGGGATCGCCGTCGCGGCCGCGTGGCGCTACCTCCCCGTCCCTCCGCTGCCACGAGCGCTGCGAGCACCGCTGGTGCTGGCGCAGACCCAGCCCCGGGCGCGCCGGATCCTGCGGGAACGGCTCGGGGCACCCCACGCCGACATGCTGCTCGCGCTCGCCAGCGCCGTGGTCCACGCCGCCACGGCCGGAGCCGCGGCCATGGGGGTCGACGCGGTGCAGCGCGCGATGCAGCTGTCCGAGATCCGCAGCGCGCAGGAGGCCTGGCGCCAGCGCGAGGGCGACCTCGCGGCGGACGCCTCCCAGCTTCCGAGGGAGGCCGCGAAGCCGGTCCCGCGCCCGGCGCCGTTCCCGGCGGGGCCGGTGGAGACCTGCGCGGACCGCACGGCCGCGGCGACGCTGCTCGGGGCCGCGGGCGTGCTGGCGTGGACGCTCAGCCCGGCACGGGCCGCCGAGGCGCTGCTGGCGACGGTGCCGAAGGCCGCCGAGCTGGGACGGGAGGCCTTCACCTGCGTGCTCCTGCGTGACCTCGCCCGCCGGGGAGCCGTCCCCATGCGGCCGGACGCGCTGCGCCTGCTGGACCGGATCTCCGCGGTCGTCATCGTCTCGACGGCCCTGTGCACCCCGAGGCCGAGGGTGCTGTCCGCCCTGGCCACCGCGGACCTGGACGACGCCGAGGTCTGGGGCGTCGCGCACACCCTGCTGGCCGACCGGGACCTGTCCGAGTTCACCGGCGCCGGTCCCTGGACGGCCGGCGGATGGCGCCTGAAGCACGCCAGGGACACCGAGCGCCCGGGGCAGGCCGACGACGCCCTGGTGCTCGATCTCTTCGACGAGCGCGGCCGCAGACAGGGCCGGGTCCGCGTCGGCTCCGTCCTTGACCCGCTCGCGGACGCGCTGATCGGCGCGGCACGCTCCGGAGCCGAAAGGGTCCTGATCACCGAGAACGCGAGCACGAGCGTGCTGCGCCCCCTGGTGGACGAGGTCCTGCCCGGCGGGGACGCCCTGTCCCGCCGGATCCGGCGGTTGCAGGCCGACGGGCACGGCGTCCTGCTGGTCACCGACCGCGACGGCGACGCCCTGCGGACCGCCGACGTCGGGGTCGCGGTGCTGCCCCGAAGAGCGAGCGCCCCGCACCACTGGTTCGCCGACCTCGTCTGCGGACCCGGCCTCGAGCAGCCCTGGCGCCTGCTGAGCGCCATCGGCCCCGCCCACCGGGTCAGTGCCCACTCGGCCAGGATGTCCACCGGTGCCTCGGTGCTCGGCGCCCTCCTCACCAGCCGCGGTGACGGCCGGTCGGCGGGGGAGCGGGCCTCCTCACCGGTCAACGCCGCGGCCGCGCTGGCGCTGGTCTCCGGCGTCCTCACCGCCCACGGCGTGGCCCGAGCGCCACTTCCCCCGGGGCGTGTGCGGGACGCCTGGCACGCGCTGGGCGCCCGGGAGGTCCTGACCATGGTCCGGCCGCCGCCGGACGAGGCCCGCGCTCCGCGGAGCACCGAGGGAGCGGGCCGGACCCGAGCCCTTCGGGCCGTGGCGGCGGTGGCAGCGACGGCTGCCGAGTCGGGCTGGCCTCCGGCCGCCGCTCTCGCCGGTCCCGTCCGCCTGGCCGCCGCCTTCGTCCGGGCCGTGCGGGAGGAGCTTCGCGACCCGCTCACCCCCGTCCTCGCCGTGGGCGCGGCGGCCTCGGCGGTGGTCGGGTCCACCGCGGACTCCCTGCTGGTCGGCGGAGTGATGGTGGGCAACGCGCTGATCAGCGGCGGGCAGCGGCTGAGCGCCGGACGGGCGCTCAGCGGCCTTCTCCTACAGGAGCAGCTGACCGCCCGGCGCGTCACCTGGGCACCCGGCCCCGAGGCGGACGGTGACCTGACGGGGCTGCGTGCCGCCAGGCCGAGGTCCACCCCGGCACAGGAGCTGCGCCCCGGGGACATCGTCGCCCTGCGGACCTCGGACGTCGTCCCGGCCGACGCCCGCCTGCTGGTGGCCGACGACCTGGAGATGGACGAGGCAAGCCTGACCGGTGAGTCCGCGCCCGTCGCCAAGGACCCGCGCCCCACTCCGGGTGCCGACCTGGCCGAGCGCGCCTGCATGGTCTACCAGGGGTGCACCGTGCTGGCCGGTTCCGGGTCCGCGGTCGTCGTGGCCACCGGCGCCGACACCGAGGCCGGTCGTGCCGCGGAGATCGCCGGGCCCGCCCGCGCACCGGTGGGCATCGAGGGGCATCTCGCCCGGCTCAGCAAGGTCGTGCTGCCCGCCACCGGGCTCGGCGGCGGCGCCGTCACCCTGCTGGCGCTCCTGCGGGGCCAGGTCCTGCGCACCGCGCTCGCCTCCGGAGTGGCCATCGCCGTGGCGGCCGTCCCCGAAGGCCTTCCCCTGGTCGCGACGGTCGCCCAGTCGGCGGCCGCGCGGAGGCTGTCCCGCAGATCCGTCCTGGTCCGCACGCCCCGGGTGCTCGAAGCGCTCGGCCGGGTCGACACGGTCTGCTTCGACAAGACCGGAACCCTCACCGAGGGCCGGCTCTCCGTCGTCCGGGTCGCGTCGGTGCACGGGCCGACCGCCCTCGACAGCCCGTTCGGCCGCCGGCTGCTGCGCGCGGCGGCCCGCAGCAGCCCGGACACCAACGGCCCCGGGGCCAAGCGGATGGTCCATGCCACCGACCGCGCCGTCGTCGACGCCGCCTCCCGCCTTGCCGGGGACGACGGGAGCTGGCGGGCCACCGACGAGTTGCCGTTCGTCGAGAGCCGGGGCTACGCGGCGTCGTTCGGCACGGATTCCGACGGGCCGTACCTGGCGGTCAAGGGCGCCCCCGAGATCGTTCTCGAACACTGCGCGACCGCACTGGACCCCGGCGGCGACCGAACGCTGCCCCTGGACCCGGCACGGCGCCGCAAGGCCGAGACACAGGTGAGGCGGCTGGCCGACGAAGGGCTCCGTGTGCTCGCCGTCGCCGAGGCACGGCGGAAGAGCGTCGAGACGGCCGGCGACACCCCGTTGGCGGATCTGACGCTCCTCGGATTCGTGGCGATCGCCGACACCGTACGGGCAGGCGCCGAGCAGACCGTGGCCGCACTGGCCGGATCAGGCGTCGCCGTGGTGATGATCACGGGGGACCACCCGGCCACCGCCGCCGCCATCGCGAGGGACCTCGGCATCCAGGGCGCCGACGCGGTCGTCACCGGCACGGAGCTGGAAACGCTCACCGAGAAGGCGCGTATCGAGCGCGTCACCGGGACGACGGTGTTCGCGCGTGTCTCACCGGAGCAGAAGGTGCGCATCGTCCGCGACCTCCAGCGGTCCGGCCGGGTGGTCGCCATGGTGGGTGACGGCATCAACGACGCCGCCGCCATCCGCGCCTCCGACGTGGGAATCGGCATGGCCGCGAGGGGATCGACCTCCGCCCGCAGCGCCTCCGACCTCGTCCTGACCGAACCCGACCCCCGCCACATCCTCGACGCCCTGCGCGAGGGGCGGGCGCTGTGGGGCAGTGTGCGGGACGCGGTCGCCATCCTGGTCGGCGGCAACGCCGGGGAGGTCGCCTTCACCGTGCTCGGCACCGCGCTGGCCGGACATGCTCCTCTGAGCACGCGCCAGCTCCTCCTGGTCAACCTGCTCACCGACATGCTGCCCGCCCTGGCGGTGGCGGTCGCCCCGGCCAGGCCGCCGGGATCCGGTCAGGAGCCCCCCGCTCCCGGGCCCGGTGAGTCGCCGCTGCGCCGGGACACCGCCCGTGTCCTGGCCGTCCGCGGCGCCTCCACGACCGTCGGGGCGCTGGCCGCCTGGCAGGTCGGACGGATGACCGGCCGCGGTGCCCGGGCCGGCACCATGGGCCTGGCGGCGCTGGTCGGCACCCAACTCGGGCAGACCCTGGTGGCGGGCCGGCACAGCGGGGCCGTGGTGGCGACCAGCGCGGCCTCCGCCGCCGTTCTGTTCGCTCTGGTGCAGACGCCGGGGGTCAGTCACTTCTTCGGCTGTGTGCCGCTGGGCCCGGTCGCGTGGGCGGTCGTCCTGACGAGCGCGACCGGGGCCACGCTGGCCGCCGCTCTGGCGCCGCCGGTGCTCTTTCCCCGGACCGCTTCGCCGCCCCCGCCGGAGGCGGAGGCCGACGGCGGCTGAGGTTCCGCCCGCGGCCGGGTTTGCCCGTTGTTCACCGGAAATGGTGACCAAGGGCCCTCGACGGAAAGGACATCTGCGCCTCTACTGGACTGCGCGGCCGTCGCGGGAGCATCCCCGCGGCGTGAGGCCGGAGCCCCACCGACCCGGAGAAAGCCCCCCATGACCCTCACCGTCACCATCACCCTGCCGCGACTGACGGCGGTCCCCTCCAAGGAGTTCCTCCACACGGCCGCCAGGCTCTCCGCCCCCGCCGTCATGGCCGTGGCAGACGCCGCCGGGGTCGGCCTGGTCGGACGCGTCCTGCTCAGCACCGCGCTCACCGCCGCGCAGGACGCCGCCCGCCCCTGAGCCGTCCCGTCCCCGGCCGGGCCTGTTCGTCGTTGACCGGGCGTGCCCGGCGGGCCTATCCGACCGGCTCGCCGTCCACGAAGACCTTCACCTTGCGGTCGTAGAACGAGACCAGTCCGGCGATCTTCGCGCTCTCCGGGAGCGGTGCCGGGTACGTCCAGGCGATGTCGGCGTGGACCGTGCCGTTGACCCGCGCCGACAGATGGCTGGCCGTTCCCTTGTACGGGCAGCCGGTGACGGTCGTGCTCGGCTCCAGCAGGTCGAGCCGGACATCGGTCTTGGGCAGGTAGAACCGCGGCGGCAGGCCCGTCTCGTACAGCACCTTCGGCGCGCGCGACTCGGCGATGACCTCCCCGTCGAGCTCCACCCGCACCTCGCGCGAGCTGGCCAGGATGTCGATCCGGGTGAACGGGCTGCGCGGGTGGATGAACACTTCCTCGTCCTCCTCGAACCAGCCGTCCATCGCGTCCCAGTCCAGCCGGACCAGGTCGCGCAGCCGCTCGACGGGGGAGTCCTCGTACCGCCATGCCGCGTTCTCCGCGGTCCTGCCGGGCACGGTGACCGTGAACACCTTCGCGTCGCCCCTGCTCGGTGAGTGCTTGGTGCCGTCGGTGGCGGTGAGGAACCCGGTCCGTACATCGTCGACCGGGAAGTAGTACGCCGGGTAGTGCGGGCTCTCCCAGACGAGCACCGGTCGTACGGTGTCGGCCACGACATGCCCGCCGAGGTAGGCGCGCACTCGCTTGGTCCCCTGCTCGACGCGCAGACGGTCGCGCTTGGTTTCAGTCATGACTGGACAACGGCCCGGGGCGGGCGTTCATTTCGGTTTCTCGTCCGATCACTTCAGGGTTCCTTCCCGCCACTTCCTGAATGAGACATTCCTATATCTGATGAGACAGTGATGTCTCACATGCGATAAGCTTGCCTCATGAGTGTTGATCGGGAGCACATGCTCAGGGAAGCGGCCGCGCTGCTGACCCGGCGTGCCACGGCGTCCATGGACGAGATCGCCAAGGCCGCCGGCATCAGCCGGGCCACCCTGCACCGCCACTTCCCCGGCCGCGACGCGCTGGTCCGGGCGCTCGGCGAGCTCGGGATACGGCGGATGAACGAGGCCATGGACGCGGCCCGCCTCGAGGAGGGCGACGCCGTGCGGGCGCTGCGCCGCCTCGTCGACGCCGCCATGCCCGAGGCGGGCTTCCTGGCCTTCCTGTACAGCGAGAACCAGCTCTACGACGACGCCGAGCTCAAGGCCGGGTGGGACGC
Source organism: Wenjunlia tyrosinilytica (assembly GCF_014646055.1). Classification (GTDB taxonomy): domain Bacteria; phylum Actinomycetota; class Actinomycetes; order Streptomycetales; family Streptomycetaceae; genus Wenjunlia; species Wenjunlia tyrosinilytica. The sequence goes on along the minus strand of NZ_BMMS01000003.1, from coordinate 227,884 downwards.
GTCCGACGAGCGGGTCGCCGCGCTCTTCCGCCGCGGCCAGGAGCAGGGCGTCTTCCGCATCGACCTGCCCGCCGTCTGGCTCACCGAGGCGTACACGGCACTCATCGCCGGTTGCGGCTGGGCCGTCGAGGACGGGCGTATCGCGCGCCGCGACTCGGCGCACCTCGTCACCGAGACGCTGCTCGGCGGAGCACTGAGGAGGCAGTCATGACCAGCATCGACACCACACCGAAGGCGGCGGCGCCCGAGGCGCCCCGCTCGGGGCGGTGGCTGGCGCTGGCCGTGCTCAACCTCGCCGTGCTGCTGGTGGCCGTGGACGCCACCGTCCTGGGCCTCGCCGTTCCCTACCTGAGCGAGGACCTGCGTCCGTCGGGGACGGAACTGCTGTGGATCGGTGACGTCTACTCGTTCGTCATCGCCGGTCTGCTGGTCTCCATGGGAGGCCTGGGCGACCGGATCGGCCGCAAGCGGCTGTTGCTCGTGGGCGCCGCGGCCTTCGGCGGGCTGTCCCTGCTGGCCGCGTACGCGCACACCCCGGCGATGCTCATCGCCGCCCGTGCCCTGATGGGGGTGGCGGGGGCGACACTCATGCCGTCCACACTGGCCCTGATCCGCAACCTCTTCCACGACGCGCGCGAGCGCAGCCTCGCCATCGGCATCTGGGGGGCGATGGCGTCGGCGGGCATGGCGGTCGGGCCCATCGTCGGAGGGTTCCTGCTGGAGCACTTCTGGTGGGGCTCGGTCTTCCTGATCAACCTTCCGGTGATGGCCCTGCTGATCCTCGTGGGCGCCAAGGTCCTGCCCGAGTCGCGCAACCCCTGCCCGGGGCCCTGGGACATGCCCAGCGTCGCCCTGTCGCTCGTCGGCATGATCGGTGTGGTCTACGCGGTCAAGGAGGTCGCCGCCCACGGCCTGCGGACCCATGCCCTGGTGGCGGGCCTGGCCGGAGCCGGCGCGCTGGTGGGTTTCGTGCGGCGGCAGCTCGTGCTGCCCCACCCGCTGCTGGACATGCGGCTGTTCCGCCACCGGGGCTTCTCCGGCTCGGTCCTGGCCGACCTGCTGACCATCCTGGGGCTGTCCGGGATGATCTTCTTCCTCTCGCAGTTCCTGCAACTGGTCCAGGGCAGGTCCTCGCTGGAGGCCGGTCTCTTCGAACTCCCCGCCGCGATCGGGGCGGTGGGCTCGGGACTGGTGGCGGGCTCATTGGCCCGGCGGTTCTCCGTGCGCTCCATTGTCGCGGGAGGGCTCGCCGCCGTAGGGGTGGCGCTGGCCGCGCTGGTCATGCTCAGCCCGGACACCGGCTACCCGGTCCTCGGAACAGCCCTGCTGGTGGTGGGTGTCGGCGCGGGCCTGTCGTTCACCGTGACCGCCGACGTGATCCTTTCCGTGGTGCCCAAGGACGACGCGGGCTCGGCGTCGGCGGTCTCCGAGACCGCCTACGAACTCGGCACCGCGCTCGGCATCGCCCTGCTCGGATCGGTCGTCACCGGCACCTACCGGGGATTCCCGATACCCCGGGGCACGCCGCAGGAGGCGGCCTCGGCCGCCCAGGAGTCACTGGGCGGCGCCGTCGAGACGGCCGGGACCCTCGCCCCGCACACCGGTGCGACCCTGCTGGCCTCCGCCCAGGACGCGTTCGTCGACGGGCTGCGGATCGCCTGCGGGGCGGGCGCGGCGGTGCTGCTCGCGGCGGCCGCCGCCGCATGGCTGCTGCTGCGCGGCCAGCGTCTGGAGGAGGGGCTGGAGCACTGACGGGCCGCCGGGCGCGGTCGGACGGCGCCCTGGTGCGGGGTGCCGTCGGGCAAGCGGGGGACGCTCGAGGCCGCGCGGGCCGTGCGGGCCGTGCGGGCCGTTCGCGCCGCCGGGGCGTGCCGTCAGGCCGCGGCCTTCGCCTTGGTGGCGTAGATGTCGACGTACTCCTGGCCGGACAGCAGCATGACCTCGTGCATCACCTCGTCGGTGACCGCCCGCAGCACGTAGCGGTCGCGCTCCATGCCCTCGTAGCGTGAGAAGTCCAGCGGTTTGCCGAAGCGGACACCGACCTTGAGGATGCGCGGCAGCTTCTTGCCCGCCGGCTGGATGCGGTCGGTGTCGATCAGGGCGGCCGGGACGACGGGCGCTCCGGTGCTCAGCGCCAGCCGGGCGAGCCCGGTGCGCCCCCGGTACAGCCGGCCGTCGGGGGAGCGGGTGCCCTCGGGGTGGATGCCGAAGACCTTGCCCTCCTGGAGCAGGCGCAGGCCGGTGTTGAGCGCCGCGACCCCGCCGTGGGCGCCGTCCCGGTCCACCGGGATCATGCCGACACCGCGGAAGAACCCTGCCTTGAGCCTGCCCTTGAGACCGCGTCCGCTGACGTACTCCGACTTGCCGATGAAGTACACCGGGCGCTTGACCACCAGCGTCAGGAAGAGCGAGTCGGAGAAGGCGAGATGGTTGCCCGCCAGGATCACGGGTCCCTCGGCCGGGATGTGCTCCGCCCCCTCGACCTGCGGGCGGAACAGCACACGAAGCAGTGATCCGAGCAGTGCCTTCATCAGGATTCGGAACAACGGGTCCTCCGGTAGCGGCGGGCACGGCGGCGGCCGTGCGGTTGCCGACGATACTCGCGCGAGCGCGCCCCGGCCCACCGCCGGTTCACGTCGGTGATACACAGAGTTGACCCGGTTGCGCCAACGAGCCGTCGGTGTCTGTTCCGGCCTCGTTACCGCCAAGGAGGCCCGAGGTTCGCGCGGTGCGCCCTACGATGCGCCAGTAATTGGCAGGTTCTGGACACGGCTGTTTCCGGACGGAACTGGCGGGTTCCAGGACACAACGGGTCAGGAGTGCTCATGACGCAGGCTGGTGCGCCGCAGGGTGAGAGGGACGGCAAGCGGGGGCCGGGACGCAGGACGGTGCTCGGTGCGGGCGCGGTCGGCGCCGGGAGCGCGGTGCTCGGGCTGTCCGGCACGGCGCGGGCGGCCTCGGGCGGCGCCTCCGGGGAGGACGCCTCCGAGGGCGACGCGTCGCAGCGCGACCACGGCAGGAACCGGCTGCCCGTTCCCGCCGTCATCGGCCACCGGGGCGCCAGCGGCTACCGCCCCGAGCACACCTTCGGCTCCTACGAACTCGCCGCCGAACTCGGCGCCGACGTCGTCGAGCAGGACCTCGTCCCCACCAAGGACGGCCACTTGGTCTGCCGCCACGAGAACGACATCACCGGCACCACCGATGTCTCGGAGCACCGCGAGTTCGCCGACCGCAGGACGACCAAGACCGTCGACGGGGTCTCCATCACCGGCTGGTTCACCGAGGACTTCACGCTCGCAGAGCTGAAGACCCTGCGGGCCAAGGAGCGCATCCCCGCCGTCCGCCAGCGCAACACCCTCTACGACGGCCGCTGGGCGGTGCCCACCTTCGAGGAGGTGCTGCGCTGGGCGGCCGGACGCCGGGCGAAGTCGGGGCGCCCCCTGTGGCTGCACGTCGAGACCAAGCACCCCTCCTACTTCCGCAAGCTGGGCCTCGGCCTCGAGGAGCCGCTCGCCCGCCTCCTGCGCGCGCACGGCAAGGGCAGGCGCAACTCCCCGGTCTTCCTCCAGTCGTTCGAGCCCAGCAGCCTCCAGCGGCTCGGCAGGCTCGTCGGCAACCCCAGGATCCAACTGCTGTCCGGGCCCACCAGCCGGCCCTGGGACTTCACCGAGGCGGGCGACCCGCGCACCGTGGCCGACCTCGTCACGCCCGAGGGCCTGGCCTGGATCGCCGGGTTCGCCCAGGGAATCGGCCCCACCACCGAGTTGATCGTGCCCACCGACCCGGCCACGGGCAAGCTCGGCAAGCCCACCACCCTGGTGCGCGACGCCCACAACGAGGGGCTGGTGCTGCACCCCTACACCCTGCGCAACGAGAACCAGTTCCTGCCCGCGGACTTCCGCAAGGGCACCGTGCCGACCGACTACGGCAACTCCTTCGGCGCTTTCAAGCTCTACTTCGAGCTGGGCATCGACGGCGTCTTCTCGGACAACCCCGACACCGCCGTGCTCGCCCGCGCCGACCTGCGCTAGCCCGGTCCGCCGCGGCGCCCCGCGCCGGTTCGTCCCACCCATGGGGGTGGTTTCCCGCGCACCGGGGAACCACCCCGACCCGACGTGTGTCGCACCCTTGCGTGAACGACACGGACAACAGCGGGATGCGCGGCAACGTCGACAGTCGTGCCGGTGGCGGCCGGGACTGCGGCTGCGGCGGCAGTGCCTGCGGCGGCGAGCGTGCCTGCGGCGGCCGGGACCGCGGGGATCCCGCTCTGATGCGGGGCGCCGCCCTCGGCAGCGCTGCCGCCCTGGACCGGCTGCACCGCATGCTCGCCCACGAGATCGCCCATCTGCCGCCCGAGGAGCCCGCGTTCGCGGCCGACCCCGGCGATCTCGAACAGGCGGTGTGGCTGCGGATGCTCGAACACCTCGCGGACGGCGGCAGCACCGAATCACCGGCGCGCTGGCTGCGCGAGGCGGTGCGGGAGGAGGCCGGGCGGACGGCCGCCGACCGGCGCCGCACCCGGCGGCTCACCGCACGCCACCTGGCCGACCGTGCCGAGGCGCGTGCCCACGACGCCGAACTGCGGCGTGCCGTGCGCGATGCGGTGCCCCGCCTGCCCGGCCGCTGCCCGCTCCTGCTGGCAGGACTGCTCGCCCGGCCCGCTCCCACCTACCGGGAGCTCGCCGCGGAGTTGGGAATCTCACAGGGCAGCATCGGGCCGCTGCGCTCCAGATGCGTGGAATGTCTGCGCAGATTGCTGGCCAACCAGGGTTGCACCGGGGCGAGATCGGGGTAATCCCCGGTAAACACTCGGCGACAGGGCGTTGATCGGGACGACGGGGGAGGCGGGTACCGGGCCTTGGCCAGGTCCTCTTCCCTCGGACTGCTGTGCGATCATCAGCGCCACGGAAGCGAGGCGCCCTCGCACCGCTTCCGGTCAGGGCACACGTTCCGGACAGGCGACCCTCATCCCTCCTGCCCGGACGGACTCAGGGAGGCCTGCGCACATGGGCATGAGCGTGACCATCTCTCCGGCGCGTGAGGACGACGCCGAACGGATCCTCAAACTGCAGTTCCTCTGCTACCAGAGCGAGGCCGAGCTGTACGGCGACTACAGCATCGAGCCGCTCACCCAGACCCTCGAGGCGCTGCGCGCGGAGCTGGCGTCGGGGTCGGTACTGGTGGCCCGGCTCGGCGACGAAGTCGTCGGGTCGGTACGCGGCAGCGTGGAGGACGACGGCTCCGCCGTCATCGGGAAGCTGATCGTCCACCCGCGGATGCAGGGGCACGGCCTCGGCGGCAGGCTGCTGCGCACCTTGGAGGACCTGCTGGCGGAGCAGGGCCGGGCCAAGCGCTACCGGCTGTTCACCGGTCACCGCAGCGAGACGAATCTGCGCCTGTACCGCAAGCTGGGCTACGAGGCGGTCTCGCGCGAGCAGGTCAGCAACCGCCTGAGCCTGATCACGCTGGAGAAGATCGCCCCCGCTCCGACCGAGCCCACGAACCTGGTCACCAGCGCCTGAACCCTTGTGCGCACGGCCCCGCCGCCGACCGCGGTGGGGCCGCGGCATGTGCGGGCCTGCCGTCCGTGCGAGCGAGCCGCCCCCTGGGCTCGTCGCCTTCGAGGGCCGAGGCCCCAGTTTTCGAGGGCCGATGCCCCAGCGTTCGACGTCCGATGCCCCAGCCTTCGAGGTCCGAGGCCCTCACCCGTGGCGATCCGATGCCCCAGCCCGCGGCGACCGGGCCCTGGCAGGCGGGTAGCACACGACACCCCTCAATCGCTCACATATGACGCCCCTCCATCCGTCCGGCATGCCTGGTTTCACCCGAACGGGTGAGGCTCTACGATCTGCTCGTGCGTAGCGATCTCTTCAAATCCGAGTACCAGGCCCAGGCCCCCACCGCGGCCGGGATGACCCTGCAGCACTCCAAGGCGATCAAGTACGTCGTCAATGGCGAGTGCCACGCCCGCCAGGGTGCGATGGTCGCCTACCGGGGCAACCTCCAGTTCGAGGTCAAGTCCCAGGGCGTGGGCAACTTCCTGAAGCGCGCGGTGACCGGTGAGGGCTTGTCCCTCATGGCGGTGCGGGGCCAGGGCGAGGTGTGGTTCGCGCACAACGCGCAGAGCTGCTTCGTCATCGACCTCGAACCGCAGGACGCGCTGACCATCAACGGCCGCAATGTGCTGTGCTTCGACCCCACTCTTCAGTACGACATCAAGATGATCAGCGGTGCGGGCATGGTCGGTGGCGGCCTGTTCAACTGCCTCTTCACCGGACAGGGCCGTATTGGGCTGACCTGCGATGGCGACCCGATCGTCATACCGGTCTCGCCCCAGGCTCCGGTCTATGTCGACACCGACGCGATCGTCGGCTGGTCCAGCCACCTCCAGACCTCGCTGCACCGCTCGCAGAGCCTGAAGTCGATGCTGCGCGGCGGCTCCGGCGAGGTGTACCAGCTGATGCTCCAGGGCGAGGGCTTCGTCATAGTCCAGCCCAGCGAGTCCAAGCCGGTTGCCGGCCAGTAGGACGCTGATCCCACGCTGCTCCCTCTACCTCGCTTCCTCTGCTCCGCTCCCTCTGGTCTCCGTCCACTTCCCTCCGTCCACTTCCCTCCGTCCACCTCGCTCCGTCTGTCGGCGGCCGGACGTCCGGCCGCCGACAGTGCTTTTCCCGGTTTCCCCGGAAACGTCCCGGCATCTGCCCGGATTGCCGCGACCGCGGCGGGCTTTCCGGGGGCAGGCCCCCGGTCGGGCCCGCTCCCACCGGGGCCGTTGTCCGTATTCCGGACTTGCGGCCTCTATTTTTGAGACCGCTGTGACGGTCTGCTTTACTGGTCCGCATGACCGCGACGACGAAGAGCGTGTATGCCACCGAGGCGATGACGCCCGGTATTCGTCGCTTGTGTCGAATGTGTGACTGCTGAGGGCCCCCAACCGAGCCTCGCGCCCCGAAGCGAGACCTCCCTCCCGCACGCCCGCTGGAGGGGCCCCGCGGCCGACCGACCCGGATCGGCCCCCGTCCCACATCACGGTGTTGAACCCATGCAGCTCGCACACTCCCCGGTGAACCGCCGGCGGCCCGTCGTGTCCATCCGCCGCTGCCGCCTGGCTCACGACCCCCAGCCGCCCGGCACCCGCTGCTGACGCCGCTCCGGTCCGTTCACCCGGGCCGAGCCATGCCGCCCACCCGGTAATTCGCCCCCGTATGCGGTGTTTCGCTCCCGCATGCCCGACAGAGGACATTCCCTGTGATCACCACCGCCGGCCTGACCAAGGTCTACCGCTCTCGAGGGCGGGATCTCACCGCCCTCGACGGCGTCGACCTGCATGTGCGCGAGGGCGAGGTATTCGGTGTCGTCGGACAGAGCGGCGCCGGCAAGAGCACGCTCATCCGCTGCGTCAATCTCCTGGAGCGCCCCACCTCCGGCACCGTCACCGTCGCCGGGCAGGAGCTCACCGCGCTCGCCGGGCGCGGCAAGCGCACCAGCCGCGAACTGCGCTCCGCCCGAAGCCGGATCGGCATGGTCTTCCAGCACTTCAACCTGCTCTCCTCGCGCACCGTCCAGGGCAATGTCGAGCTGCCGCTCGAAATCCTCGGCGCCGACGGGAAGGAACGTTCCCGCAGGGCAGGGGAGCTGCTCGACCTCGTCGGACTCGCCGACAAGGCCAAGGCCTACCCCGCCCAGCTCTCGGGCGGTCAGAAACAGCGCGTCGGCATCGCCCGCGCGCTCGCCGGGGACCCCCAGGTGCTGCTGTCCGACGAGGCCACCTCTGCACTGGACCCCGAGACCACGCGCTCGATCCTCCAGCTCCTGCGCGACCTCAACCGCCGGCTCGGGCTGACCGTCCTGCTGATCACCCACGAGATGGACGTGATCAAGACCGTCTGCGACTCCGCCGCGCTGATGAAGGAGGGCCGGATCGTGGAGTCCGGAACCGTACCCGAACTGCTGGCCACCCCCGGCTCGGAGCTCGCCCATGAGCTCTTCCCGATCGGCGAGGTGCCCTCCAGCGACGGCCGCACGATCGTCGACCTCACCTTCCACGGAGAGGCGGCCGCCCAGCCGGTCATCTCCCGGCTCGCCCGCACCTACAACGTGGACGTCTCCATCCTCGGGGCCGCCATCGAGACCGTCGCCGGCCTCCAGGTGGGCAGGATGCGCATCGAGCTGCCCGGACGGTTCGAGGACAACGTCGTGCCCATCGGCTTCCTGCGGGAGCAGGGCCTCCAGGTCGACGTCGCCGGACCGGAGGCCGCCCCGGCGCCCCGGCAGCCCGCCGTCGAACCGCCGCACCTCGCCCACGCCGTGAAGGAGACCGCCAAGTGACCTGGGACGAGATGCGGCCTCTGCTCACGCAGGCGTGTTCCGAGACCTTCCAGATGGTGGGCTGGTCCGCGCTGATCGCCGTGGCCGCCGGTCTGCCGATCGGGGTCCTGCTGGTCCTCACCGACCGCGGCGGCCTGCTGCAGAACCCGCCCGTGAACAAGGTGCTCGGCGCCGTCGTCAACATCGGCCGCTCGCTGCCGTTCCTGATCCTGATGGTCGCGCTCATGACGTTCACCCGCTGGGTCGTCGGAACCACGATCGGCGTCGAGGCCGCCGTCGTCCCGCTGTCCATCGGCGCCCTCCCGTTCTTCGCCCGGCTGGTGGAGACCTCCGTGCGCGGGGTCGACCACGGCCTCGTCGAGGCCGTGCAGTCGATGGGCGGCAGCACCTGGACCATCGTGCGCAAGGTGCTCGTCCCGGAGGCGCTGCCCTCGGTGATCTCGGGTGTGACGACCACCGTCATCGCGCTCCTGGGCTACTCGGCGATGGCCGGATCCGTCGGCGCCGGGGGCTTGGGCGACCTGGCCATCCGCTACGGCTACCAGCGCTTCGAGACCGGGCTGATGAATGTGACCGTCCTCGTGCTCGTCGTGGTGGTCACCGCCGTCCAGCTCCTCGGCGACCTGGCCGCCCGCGCGGTCGACAAGCGCGGCCGGGGCTCCACCTCCGGTCCGCGACTGCGCCTGCTGAGGACACCGGCGCGCGCCACGGCGGCCACCTCGTCCTCTGCCACCGCATCCTCTGCCACCGAGACCTCCTGACTTCCAAGAGCTCTGCCCCCCCAAGGGCTGTGCCCCCCAGGACCTCCTGCCCCCCAAGAGCTCCTGACCCCAGACCTCCTGACCGTCGAGACCGTCGAGACCTCCCGACCCCCAAGACCGGCCGACCGCGAGGTCGAACCCCTCCGGCGACCCGGCACCACCGGCTTTCCCTCACCTCGGCCGCACCCCTGGCCGGGCAGTACCACCCTTCATGAGAGAGGCACTTTTTCGTGCGTAACACCGTCAAGACCACCGCCGCCGCGCTCGCCGCCGGAGCCCTCGCCCTCACCCTGTCGGCCTGCGGCTCGGGCTCGGGCTCGGGCAAGAACGGCGCCAACGACCCCCTCGTCGTCGCCGCCAGCCCCACCCCGCACGCGGACATCCTGAACTTCGTCAAGGACAACCTGGCGAAGAAGGCGGGCCTCACGCTCGAGGTCAAGGAGTTCACCGATTACATCCAGCCCAATGTGGTGACGCAGAACGGCGATGTCGGCGCCAACTTCTTCCAGCACCGGCCGTACCTCGACGACTTCAACAAGGAGCACAAGACCACGATCGTGCCGGTCGCCGATGTGCACCTGGAGCCGCTCGGCCTGTACTCGAAGAAGGTCAAGTCGGCCAAGGACCTCAAGTCCGGTGCCACGGTGGGCCTGCCGAACGACGCCACCAACGAGGGCCGCGCGCTGAAGCTGCTGGCGGACAACGGTGTGATCGAGCTCAAGGCCGGTGTGGGCCAGAACGGCACGCCGAAGGACATCACCGCCAACCCCGGCAAGCTGAAGTTCAAGGAGCTCGAGGCCGCGCAGCTGCCGCGCTCCCTCGACGACACCGACGCCTCCGTCATCAACGGCAACTACGCCCTCGAGGCGGACCTCAACCCCGCCGAGGACGCGCTCGTGGTCGAGAAGGCCAAGGGCAACCCGTACGCCAACTTCCTCGCCGTGAAGAAGGGCAACGAGAACGACCCGCGGGTGAAGAAGCTGGCCAGGCTGCTCCAGTCGCCAGAGGTGAAGAAGTACATCGTGGACAAGTTCAAGGGCGCCGTCATCCCGGCGTTCTGAGCCGCTCGCAAGGCTCCTGCCGACAGCTCGCCGCTCCGGCGGCCCCAGCCGCGCAGGCCTTGAGCGCACCCGTGCCCGCCGACCCGGCGGGTACGGGTGCTTTGGCACACTGGCCCGGGTGAGCCACTGCCTGGACCCGGACCACCTGAGGCGACTGGTCGCCGACGTGGCCGGATGGTGCCCGCCGCCGTTCGGCCGGACCGCCGAGCGCCCGCGCCCCTACGCGGGAGCGGTCGTCCTGGCGGGGCGCGAGCGGACCGTGGCGGTGCACGAGGCGGCGGGCTGGGCGCTGCGCTACCGCGCGTACGACCCGGACACGGACAGCGGGGTGGAACTGCCCCGGGACCAGTGGCTGCCCATGCGCCGGGACACCGTGTTCGACCTGGCCTCGCTCACCAAGCTCTTCACCGCCTTGGTCGCCGTGCGCGAGGTGGAGCGCGGCACCTTCGGCCTCGACGACCGGGTGGCCGCCCACCTGCCGCAGTTCGCGGAGGCGGGCAAGGAGCGGATCACCGTGCGCCACCTGCTGACGCACACCTCGGGGCTGCGGGCCGAGCTGCCGTTCCATGCCTGCCCCACCCGGGAGCGCAGAGATGAACTGCTGTGGCGGGAAGCCCCGCTCCACCCGCCCGGAACGGCCCCTGTGTACTCCGACCTCAACCTCATCGCCCTGCAGTGGCTCCTGGAGCGCATCACCGGGCACGGACTCGACACGCTCGTCGAGGTGGGCATCACCGGGCCGCTCGGCATGACCTCCACGCGTTTCGCGCCGCCGTCCTCGTGGAAGTCGCGCATCGCCGCGACCGAGGACCAGCGCAAGCCCTGGGGACGGCTGGACCGCGGCCTGGTGCACGGCGAGGTGCACGACGAGAACGCCCACGCGTTCGGCGGCGTCAGCGGCCACGCCGGTCTCTTCTCCGACGCCCGCGACCTGGGTGTGCTCTGCCGTGCCCTGCTGGCCGGCGGCACCTTCGAGGGCACCCGGATCCTCGCGCCCGAATCCGTCGAACTGCTGCTCTCCGACGCCGGAACGGCGACCGGCGCCCCAGCCCACGGCCTGGGATTCGAACTGGACCGCCCCGGGTACCAGGGAGCCCTGGCCGGCCCGCGCACGGCCGGACACACCGGCTTCACCGGGACCTGCCTGATCCTGGACCGCGACACCGGGGCGTTCCTTGTCCTGCTGACCAACGCGGTCCACCCCTACCGGGGCTGGAGCACCAACGAGCCCCGCGTCGCCGCCGCGAACCATCTGGCACGAGCCGTGGGCCGCCCGACCCGGCCGGTCCGGTAGCGGGCCGGGTCCCGGGTGGGCCGCGGGTCCGGGCCGCTGCCTTCTCGCGGCTGGTCGCGGCTAGTCGCGGGTCGTCCAGTAGATCTCGGTGGTGTAGGGGAGTTCCAGAGTCTCCCGGCCACGGGTGGCCTTGTGGCGGCGGAGCACCGCCTCGACCTCGCGCCGGACCCGCTCGCGCTCGTCCGCCTCCAGGGCGGCGATGTGGCTGGAGGAGAGCATGCGCTCCACCACCCCCTGCCGTGTCGTCGTGTGCGGGTTGGGCAGACGGCGCTCACGCAGCGGCGACCACCCCGGCCGGGCGTCGAGCGCCGTGCGCCAGGCACCGTCCTGGTGGCTCGGCAGTCCCTTGGGGGCCCGCCGGAAGTAGATCGACTGGAAGTCGCGCACCCACGGAACCGTCTCGTCGTAGGTGTTCCACACCAGAGCCAGCGCCCCTCCCGGGCGCAGTACCCGCTCCACTTCCTCGAGCGCGGGCTCCTGCCGGAACCAGTGCCACGAGTGGGCAGCCACCACCGCGTCCACGGAGGCGTCCGGCAGCCCGGTCCGCTCCGCGGTGCCGTCCATCGTGGTGACGGACGGCAGCAGCTCGGCCAGGCTCTCGCGCATCGCGGCGACCGGCTCCACCGCCAGAACCCGTGCCCCGGTGAGGGCCAGGAGCCTGGTGAACTTGCCCGTGCCGGCCCCGAGGTCCACCACCGTCCGCCCCGGCTCCAGACTCAGCGCGTCGGTGAGCTCCGCGAGCGCGGACATGGGATAGGAGGGGCGAGCCCGCTCGTAGGCGCCCGCGGCTCGCTGGTATCCGACACCTGCTGCTTCGTGGACCGTCACGCGGGCTGACGGTAGCAGGATCGGATGGACACAGCGGAAACGTCAGGCGACCAGGCCAACACGGCATCGGCCGAAGGACGTTGTCCACAAGGCCCCAAAAGGGGGCGCCCGGCGCGCCCGGCCCCTCACCCGGCGCTGCACATGCGCTGGTCGATGCTGCATGCTGCTTTCGGGACATTCGGCCCCGCGCACGAACCCGCTAGGAGAGACGCAATGGTTTCCACGTTCCCGGAGATCTCCATCAGCACCGATCGCCTGGTGCTGCGCCCCTTCGACGAAGAGGACATCCCGGCGCTCGTGGACATGATGAACGACGAGTTCCTGCGCGCCTGGACCAGTGCGCCCGCCCCCTACACGGAACGCGACGCCAGGGTGTGGGTGAACCGCACCGCCCCCGAGGAGCGCTCCCGTGGGCGGGGAATCGTCTTCGCCGTCTCGGAGTTCCTCACCGGCCGCCTCGTCGGGGCCCTCCATCTGAAGAACACCGACTGGAGACGCCGCACCACCGAGGTCTTCTACGCCACCGCGCCCTGGGCGCGCGGCGAGGGCTACGCCCCCGAGTCCGTGCTCGCGGTGGCCCAGTGGCTCTTCCAGGACCAGGGGTTCGAACGCCTGGAGCTGCGTACCGCCGCGGGCAACACCGCCTCCCAGCAGGTCGCCCAGAAGATCGGCTGCATCAGCGAGGGCGTGCTGCGCAGCGCCTGGATCGTGCGCGGCCCCGAGGGCGAGGGCCTCGGCCCGCAGACCCGCACCGACCTGATCGTCTGGAGCCTGCTGCCCGAGGACCTCGACGGCGGCACCCAGGAGCTCACCGTCGCGACCATCGGCGCGCAGCGCGACGGCGAGCGCGGCTACCACTGGTCCTGAGCGCCGATCGGCCCTGGGCGCCGGTCGGTCCTGGGCGCCGGTCGGTCCCTGGCCCAGTCCGGCCCTGGGCGCTGTCCGGTCCTGAGCGCCGTCCGGTCCTGAGCGCCGTCCGGTCGACAGTGCCGTCTGGTCCCGAGCCCCGTCCTGCCGGATCCTGGTCCTGCTCCCGCTGCGGTCGGCCCGTCCCCCGCCGCGGAGGGGAACGGGCGCGAGTGCGATGATCGGGGCCCGGTAGTCTCACCGCTCACGCACAGACGGCGACAAGGGGGACTTGTCCACATGGCGGACCGGGTCACGGTGATCGGGTGGGACGGCTCGCCGCTCTCGGCGGCGGCACGCTCCGCCCTGGGCGCGGCAACGATGGTGGCGGGCGCCCGCCACCACCTCACGCTGCCCGAGATACCCAGGGCCGCTCAGCAGGTGCTCATCGGCAGCGTTCCGCTCGCCGCCCGCCGCATCGCCGATCACCGGGGCACCGCCGTGGTCCTCGGCGACGGCGACCCGGGCTTCTTCGGCATCGTCCGGGTGCTGCGCCGCTCCGAGTACGGGCTCGAGGTCGAGGTCGTGCCCGCCGCCTCCTCCGTGGCCCAGGCGTTCGCGCGCGCCGGGATGCCCTGGGACGACGCGAAGGTCGTCGTGGCCCACGAGCGCTCGCTGCGCCGCGCGGTCAACGTCTGCCGCGCCCACCACAAGGTCGCCGTGCTCACCGCCCCCGGCGCCGGGCCCGCGGAACTCGCCCTGCTCCTCGGCGATGTCCACCGCACCTTCGTCATCTGCGAATTCCTCGGCACCGAACGCGAGGAGGTCTCCGTCCTGACCTCCGACAAGGTCGCCGACCACACCTGGCGCGACCCGAACGTGGTGCTGGTGGTCGGCGGCAGCGGAGCCTTCGACGCCACCGGCTGGATAGCCGGCCAGTCCGCGGACTTCCCCGGCGCCGTGCGGGGCTGGGCGCGGCACGACGAGCACTACGGCGAGCCGGACGGACTCGGTTCCCTGGAACGCGCCTTCGTCCTGGCCAAGCTCGGTCCCCGCACCGGGGACCTGGTGTGGGACGTGGGAGCGGGCAGCGGGGCGGTGGCCGTGGAGGCGGCCGGTTTCGGTGCCGCGGTGATCGCGGTGGACGGCAGCGCCCTCGCGTGCGAGCGCATTGAGGCCAACGCCCGGCGGCACTCGGTACAGGTGCAGGTCGTGCACGGACAGGCTCCCGCGGCCCTCGAGGATCTGCCGGAGCCCGACGTCGTCAGGGTCGGCGCCGGGGGAGCGCGGGTCGTCGCCGCGTGCGCCTCCCGCAAACCCGAGCGGATCGTGACGCTCGTGGCAACCCGGGCGCAGGCCCAGGAGGTCCGCGAGGCACTGGAATCGGCCGGATACGCCGTCGAGACCGAACTTCTGCGGTCAGCGCGGCTGTTGCCGACCGGCGATCAGGGAGTGTGGGCCGACGCCTTCGCCGTGTGCGGCGACCGCGGCTGACACCGACCGGCGAAGCCGCCGGATTTCGAACGGACTGCCCGAACAAGGGGGCGTCGCGACGGGTAGGCTGGCCGACTGTCGTGGCGCGTCTCCTCGCGTCGGCGTGCCCGGCGGGTGCGGCGGGGGACGTGGCGCAATCCACAGTGCCGTGAGGGCTTTTGATTGGCCACTGAGGGCGGCTGCCAGCGAGAATGCAGCACGTTCCCGGAGCAGTCGTGCCGGTTGCGTTGCGCGCTCGTTCTTTCCTTAAGGGCGGCGTGCTGCGGCCGCGCCACGGACATGCACCACATGGACGGGGGCATGGAAGGAGCACTACGGATGGGCGAGGGGCACGCATGACTGACACCGGCCACGTCCCGGGCGAAGGAACGCCGGAGAACGCGGGCGGCGAAGCGGGACCGCGTCCGGACGGCCGGCCCGTCGGCGACCCCGTGGGCCCGGGCCTCGGTTGGCGGCCCGAACCCGACGCCCCCGCCTACACCTTCCTCGACCAGCCCGACCCGGTGGACGAGGACGACGACCTGCTGTTGATGCCCTCTCCGCAGGGCGCCTGGACCGAGTCGGTTCCGGTGCGCGGGATGGCGCACCCGGCTGCCACGCACCCCGCTGCCACGCAACCCGCAGCCACGCAGCCGCAGTCGCAGCCGCAGCCCCAGCAGTCGCGGCCCCAGCAGGCGCCGCAGCCCGCAGTTCCGCAGCCCGCAGTTCCGCAGCCCGCAGTTCCGCAGCCTCCCGCTCCTCCCACCGGTGGGGGACCCGAAGCCGCCGAGCCCGCCGCGCCGGAGCACAACGGCCTTCCGCGGGTGCCGTCGTCCCCGAGGTCGTCCCAGTCCATTCCGGCGCAGGCACCTCAGCCGCAGCCGCAGCCGGTGGCGCAGCCCCCGCGGCGGCCGCTGCACGCCGGTCCGCCGATGGGGCCGGAGTCGAGCGGCGGGGTCTCCGTGCGCTCGCTCGCCGACCGCGGGCCGGCCCCGGCGGCCACCCCCGCGGCGGGGCCGCCGACCGGCCCCGAATACCTGGACTTCCCCCGCGACGAGACCGGCGCCGTGCAACTGCCGCCGCAGCACACCCTCGCGGGGGCGACGGGGACCCGGCTCGAACCCGGCGCCACCCCGGCCCCGGCTCCGGTGCAGCCGGAGACGGCGCCCGACGCGCCGCGGACCTCGGCCGCCGACGCGGCCGTTCCGGTCCGGGGTGTAGGCCGAGAGGCCACGCCCGCGGTCGCGCCCGAGCCCGACGGCCGGGGCGGTTCCGGAGCCGAGGCCCCGGCCCAGGGCGTCGCGCCCGTGGCGCCGGAGCACGAGGGCGGGACGCGGCCGGAGTCCGACACGGCGGCCGTGAACGCTTCCGGCGCGGCTCGCGGCGGTGCCCAGCAGACCGCGCCCGAGCGCGATGGCCGCGTGCGGCCCGGTTCCGAGGCGCCGGCGAACACCATGTCCGTCCCCGTGCGGGGCGTCGCCCAGGAAGGCACGTCGGCGGCTCCCGAAGTGAACGGCCGGAGCCGTTCCAGGGCCGAGGCCCCGGTCGTCAGCGCGTCCGGTGCGCCCCAGGAGGCCACGTCCCCGGCGGCGCCCGAGCCCGGCGGCCGGGTGCGGCCCGGTCCCGCGGCCCCGGCTGCCGACGCGTCCGTTCCGGCGCGTGGCGTCGCCCGGGAGGGCACGTCGGCGGCTCCCGCGCGCTCCGGCCGAGGCCGTTCCGGGGCCGAGGCCCCGGCTGCCGACGCGTCCGGTGGGTTCCAGGGTGCCGGTCCGGCAGCGGCCCCCCTCCGTTCCGGGGCCGAGGCTCCGTCGGCCAGTGGCTCCGTTCCGGACCAGCGTGGCGGCCAGCATGCCGCGCCCGTTCGCCCCGGTCCCGAGACTCCGGCTGCCGACGCGTCCGTTCCGGGCTGGGGCGCGCAGCATGCCGCGCCCAACCCTCCCGGTTCCCAGGGCCCTGCGGCCAACGCGTCCCTGCCGGGCCAGGATGTCGGCCAGGCGGCCACGTCCGAGGGCAAGGGCGGCGGTCCGCAGGGTTGCCCGGCCCCGGCTGCCGACGCTTCCGTTCCGGCGCAGGGCGCCGACCAGCATGCGGCGCCCGTTCACCCGGGGGCCGAGGCTCCGGCCGCCAGCGCTTCCGTCCCGGCTCAGGCCGTCGCCCGGGAGGCGGCGACCGAGGCCCCCGAGCGCGATGGCCGGGTTCGCCCGGGGAACGGCGCCCCTGCCGCCGACGCTTCCCTCCCGGCCGAGGAGGAGGCCACGCCCCCGGTGGCCCCCGTGCGCAATCGCCGCGCGCGGCCCGGCTCGCAGACCCCGGCGGGCGACGCTTCCGTTCCGGCCCGGGGTGTCGGCCGAGAAGCCGCGGCCGCGGCGACGCCCGTCGCCCAGGAGCACCTCCCGCCGGAGGCAGAGACCGAGGCAGAGACCCAGACCGAGGCAGAGACCCAGACCGAGGCAGAGACCCGGACCGAGGCCCCCGCCGAGCCTGCCGCCGAGGCAGCGGGGCAATCGGCCCAAGCCCAGCCGGTGGCCGGGCCCTCCGCGCCCAAGCACGCCCAGTCCCTGCCCCACTCCCGTGTCGACTCCTTCCTCGCCTCGGACGTCGACCCGGCCCCGCACCCGCGGGCCGTCACGGAGGCGCCGGTGGCCGAGGCGCCGGTGGCCGAGACGGCCGCGTCCGAGAAGCCGGTGGCCGCCGAGGCCGAGCCGGAGTCGGAGCGAATGCCCGAGTCGGAGCCGGAGCCGGAGCCCGGGCCAGGGCCCGAATCAGGGCCCAGATCAGGATCGGAGTCGGAGTCGGAGCCCAAGTCGAGGCCCGAGCCCGCCGCCGAGGCACCCCGGCCCGCAGCTCAGGACGAGCCGGCGCCCGGGACCGGCGAAACACGCTCCGAGGACACCCCGGCGGCCGACGCCGAGCCGTCCGGCAGCGAACCCGGACCCGAGTCCGCCCCCCAGCCCCTGGCAGCCGCCGACGCGGCCGCGCAGGGCTATGAGCCGACCGCGCGCGAGGCGGTCCACCGTGTGATCCGCGAGCGCCGGGACATCCGCAACGGCTTCCGCAGCGACCCCATCCCGCCCGAGGTCCTGATCCGTGTCCTGGAGGCGGCCCACACCGCCCCCAGCGTCGGCCACTCCCAGCCCTGGGACTTCGTGGTCATCCGCTCCGCCGAGACCCGGCAGAAGATGCACGAGCTGGCCATGAGCCAGCGCAAGGCGTACGAGGCGTCGCTGCCCAAGGGCAGGGCCAAGCAGTTCAAGGAACTCAAGGTCGAGGCGATCCTCGAGACGCCCGTCAACATCGTCGTCACCGCCGACCCGACCCGCGGCGGCCGCCACACCCTGGGCCGCCACACCCAGCCGCAGATGGCGCCGTACTCCTCGGCCCTCGCCGTCGAGAACCTCTGGCTCGCCGCCCGCGCCGAGGGCCTCGGCGTCGGCTGGGTCAGCTTCTTCGACGAGCGCGAGATGGTGCGCGAACTCGGCCTGCCCGAGCACCTGGAGGTCGTCGCCTACCTGTGCGTCGGCTACGTGGACGAGTTCCCGGACGAGCCCGAGCTGATGCAGGCCGGGTGGTCCAAGCGCCGTCCCCTGTCCTGGGTGGTCCACGAGGAGGAGTACGGCAACCGGGCGCTGCCCGGCGAGGTCCCGCACAGCCTCCTCGACGAGACGCTGCGCGGTATCCGCCCGCTGGACGCCAAGGCGCTCGGCGAGGCGTGGGAGCGCCAGAAGCGCATGACCAAGCCCGCCGGGGCGCTGGGCATGCTGGAGATCATCTCGGCCCAGCTGTGCGGCCTGTCGAGGCAGTGCCCGCCGCCCATCCCCGAGCCCGCCGCCGTCGCCGTCTTCGCGGGTGACCACGGTGTGCACGCCCAGGGGGTGACCGCCTGGCCGCAGGAGGTCACCGGCCAGATGGTGCTCAACTTCCTGGGCGGGGGCGCGGTCGTCAACGCGTTCGCCAACCAGGTCGGCGCCGAGGTCTGCGTCGTCGACGTCGGTGTGGCGTCCGATCTGCCCGCCGCGACCGGCCTGCTGCCGCGCAGGGTCCGCTCGGGCACCGCCGACTTCACCACCGGACCCGCCATGACCCGCGACGAGGCCCTGCGGGCCATGGAGGTGGGCATCGAGACCGCCCGCGACCTGGTCGCCGCGGGCAACAAGGCACTGCTGACCGGCGAGATGGGCATCGCCAACACCACGACGTCCGCCGCCCTGATCTCCGTCTACACCGGCGCCGACCCGGGCGAGGTGACCGGCCGCGGCACGGGCATCAACGACGAGATGCACAGCCACAAGGTGGACATCGTCCGCCGCGCCCTGGAGCTGCACCGGCCCGACCCGGCCGACCCGATCGGTGTCCTCGCCGCGGTGGGCGGTCTGGAGCACGCGGCCATCGTCGGCCTCCTGCTCGGCGGGGCGTCGCTGCGCACCCCGGTCATCCTGGACGGGGTCAGCGCGGGCGCGGCGGCCCTGGTGGCCCGGGCCGTGGCGCCCGAGGTGCTGGCCGCGTGCATCGCGGGCCACCGCAGCGCCGAGCCCGGTCACGTCGCCGCCCTGACCAAGCTGGGCCTGCGCCCGCTCATAGACCTCGACCTGCGCCTCGGCGAGGGCACGGGCGCTCTGCTGGCGCTTCCCGTGGTCCAGAGCGCGGCGCGGGCCATGCACGAGGTCGCCACCTTCGACTCGGCCGGGGTCACCGAGAAATCCTGACCACGGCCCCCGGGGGCTCCGCGGCTGCGGGGCCCTACCGTTAGCAGTGGACGCTTGACCACGGCCGGCCGCTCCGAAGGCGCAGCGGCGAGGAACCACCAGCCGCATGCACGAGGAGCACCGCCATGCCCGCATCCCAGCCCGACGCGCCCGCCTACCCCGTGGGCCTGCGCCTGTCCGGCCGACGCGTCGTCGTGCTCGGCGGGGGACAGGTGGCCCAACGCAGACTCCCCGGCCTGCTGGCGGCGGGTGCCGATGTGCTCCTCGTCTCCAGTTCGGCGACCCCGGCGGTCCAGGCGATGGCCGACGCGGGCGAGTTGGCCTGGGAGCGCCGCCGCTACCGCGCCGGCGACCTCGAGGGCGCCTGGTACGTGCTCGTCGCCACCGACGACCCGCGGGCCAACGAGGCCGCCTCCGCCGAGGCCGAGGAGCGGCGGATCTGGTGCGTGCGCAGCGACGACGCCGATGCCGCCACGGCCTGGACCCCGGCCACCGGCCGCAGCGAGGGCGTGACCGTCGCGGTGCTGACCGGGCGGGACCCGCGCCGCTCGGCCGCCGTGCGCGACGCCGTGGTGGAGGGGCTGCGCGACGGCACCCTCGCCGCCCCGCACCGGCGCGCCCGCACTCCGGGAGTGGCCCTGGTCGGCGGTGGCCCCGGTGACCCCGATCTGATCACCGTGCGCGGCCGGCGCCTCCTGGCCGAGGCCGACGTCGTCATCGCCGACCGCCTGGCGCCGCGTGAACTGCTGGACGAGCTGCCGCCGAGCGTTCAGGTCATCGACGCCGCCAAGATCCCCTACGGGCGGGCGATGGCGCAGGAGGCGATCAACGCCGCGCTGATCGAGCACGCCAAGGCGGGCAGGTTCGTGGTCCGCTACAAGGGCGGCGACCCGTTCGTCTTCGGCCGCGGCATGGAGGAGGCGATCGCCTGCGCCGAGGCCGGCGTCCCCTGCACCGTGGTGCCCGGCATCTCCAGCTCCATCAGCGTGCCGGGGGCCGTCGGGATCCCGGTCACCCACCGAGGCGTGGCACACGAGTTCACGGTCGTGTCGGGGCATGTGGCACCCGGCGACTCACGCTCCCTCGTGGACTGGCGGTCGCTGGCACGGCTGCGCGGCACGCTGGTCGTCCTCATGGGCGTGGAGCGCGTGCGCGAGATCGCGGCGGCCCTGGTGGAGTACGGCCGCCCCGGGGACACCCCCGTCGCCGTGGTCCAGGAGGGCACCACGGCCGCCCAGCGGCGGGTTGACGCGACCCTGGAGACCGTCGCCGAGGCCGTGCGCGCCGAGGGAGTGCGGCCGCCGGCCGTGATCGTCGTCGGCGAGGTCGTGGCCGTCGGCCCGTGAGCCGCCCGCTCCGGACGGTGGTCACCTACTCGCCAGTATCCGGGCATTGGCAGGCGCAGCGGGTCACGGCAGGATGTACGCCGTGGCCGAGCTGATTTCGATCGAAGACCCGGACGACCCGCGCCTGCGTGACTACACGGGCCTGACCGATGTGGAGCTGCGGCGGCGCCGTGAACCGGCCGAGGGGCTGTTCATCGCCGAGGGCGAGAAGGTGATCCGCCGAGCCCGGGTCGCCGGGTACGAGATGCGCTCGATGCTGCTGTCGGCGAAGTGGGTCGATGTGATGCGCGACGTCATCGACGAGGTCCCGGCGCCCGTGTACGCGGTGAGTCCGGAGCTGGCCGAGCGGGTCACCGGCTACCACGTCCACCGAGGCGCCCTGGCGTCCATGCAGCGCAAGCCGCTGCCGACCGCCGAGGAACTGCTCCTCGACGCCCGCCGGGTCGTCGTCATGGAGGGCGTCAACGACCACACCAACACGGGCGCGATCTTCCGCTCCGCCGCGGCGCTGGGCATGGACGCGGTCCTGCTCTCCCCGGACTGCGCCGACCCGCTGTACCGGCGCTCGGTGAAGGTGTCCATGGGCGCGGTCTTCGCCGTGCCCTACGCCCGGCTGGAGTCCTGGCCGCGGAGCCTGGAGGCGGTGCGCGAGGCCGGTTTCAAACTCCTCGCCCTCACCCCCAGCGAGAAGGCGTCCCCGATCGACGAGGCCGTCCCGCACCGCTTCGAGCGCTGCGCCCTCATGCTGGGCGCCGAGGGCGACGGCCTCACCACGCAGGCCCTCGTCGCGGCCGACGAGTGGGTGCGCATCCCGATGGCCCACGACGTCGACTCCCTCAACGTGGGCGCCGCGGCGGCCGTCGCCTTCTACGCGGTGGCCCACGCCCCGCAGCCCGGCGTCTGAGCGCACCGGCACCCGTCGGGGCGTGGGACCTGTCAGGCGGCCTTCGCGCCCAGCATCCGCAGGACGAGGTCGGCGTACTCGCGGCCCAGCGTCCGGGGCGACTTGGGGGTGCGGACTGTGTACCAGCGGGCCACGTCTATCCCAAGGGAGAGGACCGCGAGGGCGGCCGTCCTGACGTCCGGGACGTCGAACGAGCCCTCCTCCACCCCGTCGGCGATCGCGTCACGGACCACCTGCTCGGTGCGGCGGCGCAGGTCGGCGACGACCCGGTGGGCCTCCTCGGGGAGCGCGTCGAGCTCGTACTGGACCACCCGCGCCACGGTGTGCCGCTCGGCGTGCCAGGCGACGAACTCCTCCACCAGGGCGCGCATCCGGGCCACCGGGTCCCCGCCCTGAGAGACGGCCCTCTCCACCAGCGCCAGCGTCAGCTCATGGCCGGTGCGGCTGATCTCGCTCAGGAGCGCCGCCTTCGACGGAAAGTGCACATAGAGCGCCGCCGGGCTCATCCCGGCGCCCGTGGCGATGTGCCGCGTGGTCGTGGCGTGGTAGCCGCGGCTCGCGAAGGAGTCCAGGGCCGCCAGCATCAGCCGCCGGGCCGCCTCCGGCTGGACCTGCCGCCACAGATCCGACGACAGGTCCACAGAGCTCTCCACGGGCACATCATCTCCTTTGTTTCCCGCCGGGTGCTCCCCGCCCGGCGGCGCGCTCAGCCCGGCAGGCCCACCAGATGCCCGAGCCGCGCCCGGTGCCGCCCCGGTGTGCCCAGGGCGATCTCGTCCGCCTTGGCCCGCTTCAGGAACAGGTGAGCCGGGTGCTCCCAGGTCATCCCGATGCCGCCGTGCAGCTGGACGCACTCCTCCGCCGCGCGAACCGCGGCCGGAGCACAGTACGCCTGTGCGAGGGCCACCGCCACGGGGGCGTCCGGGCTGCCGGCGGCCAGCGCGTCGGCTGCGTTGCGCGCCGCCGCCCGGGCGGACACCAGCTCGAGCCACAGGTCGGCCAGTCGGTGCTTGAGCGACTGGAACGATCCCACCGGGCGAGCGAACTGCGTGCGCTCCTTCAGATACGCCACCGTCGTCTCCAGGCACCACTGGGCGATCCCGAGCTGTTCCGAGGCGAGCAGCCCGGCCCCGGTCAGCAGCGCCCGCTCCAGCGCCGGCTCGGCCTGTCCCGGTCCGGCCAGCAGGCGTCCGGGCGCCTGCTCGAACGAGATGTCGGCGATCGGCCGGGTCAGGTCCAGCGGCACCGGGGCCGAGCGGTCCACCCCACCGGCATCGGTCCGCACCGTGTACAGCCCCGGGCCGTCCGGGCCCACGGCCGGCACCACCAGCAGGTCTGCCACCGCGCCGTCGGGGACGCTGCCGACCCGCCCGGTCAGCACCCCGTCCTCGTCGGCCCGCACACCCCCGGGGAACGCCCCGTCGGCGGCCGCGGACAGCGGCACGGCCAGCGCGGCCGTCAGCCCGCCCGAGGCCAGTGAGGTCAGCTCCGGCTCCGCGCCCCGGCAGGCCAGCAGCGCGGAGGTGGCCAGTACGGCGCTGGAGAGGAACGGGACCGGGGTGATGGCTGCGCCCAGTTCTTCCAGGACCACGGCGGCCTCACGGGCCGAGGCGCCATGACCGCCCAGTGCCTCGGGCACCAGCAGCCCGGCCAGTCCCAGCTCACGGGCGAGGGTGCTCCACAGGGGGAGGTCGTGCGGCCGGTCGCCCTCGCAGCGCGCCAGGACCGCGGTCGGCGGGCAGCGGTCGGCGAGCAGCGATCGCACGGAGGAGCGCAGGTCGTCCTCGACGTCGGAGTACAGCAGGTCCGGGCTCGTCATCGGGGCAGGTCCTTCCAGGCGATGTCCTTGTCGTTGCGCGGCTCGGACGGCAGCCCGAGAACGCGCTCGGAGATGATGTTGCGCAGGATCTCCGACGTGCCTCCCTCGATGGAGTTGCCCTTGGCGCGCAGGTAGCGGTAGCCCGCGTCCCGCCCGCCGAAGTCCACGATGTCGGGGCGGTGCATCGTCCACTCCTCGTAGCGCAGGCCCTCCTCGCCGAGGAGCTCAACCTCCAGGCCGCTGATGGCCTGGTTCAGCCGCGCGAACGCCAGCTTCATCGCGGAGCCCTCGGGGCCGGGTGCCCCCGCGGCCAGTTGCTGCCGCAGGCGCTCACCGGCGAGTCGGGACACCTCGGCGTCGACCCACAGCCGCAGCAGGCGGTCGTGCAGATCGGGGGTGCGCAGCTCGGGCCGCTTGCGCCAGGTGTCGGCGACGATGCCGATCAGGCCGCCCTCACGGGGCATGGCGCCGCCGCCGATGGCCACCCGCTCGTTCATCAGCGTGGTCTGCGCGACCCGCCAGCCGTCGCCGACCTCGCCGAGCCGGTGGGCGTCCGGGATGCGCACCTCGGTGAGGAAGACCTCGTTGAACTCCGCCTCGCCGGTGATCTGCCGCAGCGGCCGCACCTCGACCCCCGGCGCGCTCATGTCGCACACGAAGTACGTGATGCCGCGGTGCTTGGGCAGGTCGGGGTCGGTGCGGGCGATCAATATGGCCCAGCGGGCACTGTGGGCACCCGAGGTCCACACCTTCTGCCCGGTCACCACCCAGTCGTCGCCGTCGCGGACGGCCCGGGTGCCGAGCGCCGCCAGGTCCGAGCCCGCGCCCGGCTCGCTGAACAACTGGCACCACACCTCCTCACCCGTCCACAGCGGGCGCAGGAAGCGGTGCTTCTGCTCGTCGGTGCCGAACTTCAGGATGGTCGGCGCGGCCATGCCCAGGCCGATGCCGATGCGCGGGGGGTTGTTGTCCGGGGCCTCGGCGTCGGCGAGTTCGGCGTTGACCACCGCCTGGAGGCCTCGGGGCGCCCCGAGGCCGCCGAGGCCGACGGGGAAGTGGACCCACGCCAGCCCCGCGTCGAAGCGGGCGCGCAGGAAGTCGTCCCGGTCGGTCGAGCCGGGGTCGTGCTCGGCGAGCAGCGCCCGCACGCGCTCGCGCAGGTCGTCGGCGGTGACGGTCGTCATGCCTGTTCTCCTTCTCGGCGGCTCAGGGTTCTCGGCGGCTCAGGGTTCTCGGCGGGACGGGGCTCAGGGGACCAGCAGGACGACGGACTCCGCGACGCACCCCGGCTTGTCCTGGCCCTCGATCTCGACCGTGAAGCGGACGATCGCCTGCTTGCCCTGGGCCACATCGGCGACCTCGACCAGTTCCGCCGATCCTCGCACCCGCGACCCGACCGGCACGGGGGAGGGGAAGCGCACCTTGTTGGTGCCGTAGTTGACGCCCATGCTCACCCCGTCGACCCGGTAGATCTGCCGGCTGAGCAGGGGGATGAGCGACAATGTCAGGAACCCGTGGGCGATGGTCCCGCCGAAGGGCCCCGCCGCGGCGCGCTCGGGGTCGACATGGATCCACTGGTGGTCGCCGGTGGCCTCGGCGAAGAGGTCCACCTGCTCCTGCGTGACGGTGTGCCACTCGCTGGTCCCGAGCTTCTCGCCCTTGGCCCGGGTCAGCTCGTCGAGTCCGTTGAAAATGCGCATGGCGGAACCTCGTCCTCCTCGACTGGACTGAGTACATGACTAAGCAAGCGCTTAGAAAGCTACCCTCCGGCCGGACCCCTGCGCCAGCCTCCACATGTGAGGCAGCCCCTATTGACAACAGTTCTCCCAGCGGAACGCCACGGTCTGTGATTTGGTGTGATCCTTCCGAACACACCTTCACGCCACCCGGGCAGGCCCCAGGGCCGCCCCGTGGAAGGAGCGCGACGAGTGACTGGTTCGCATCTCATCCTCAAGCCCGGCACGGCATGGTCCGACGCCTATGCCCGATGCCGGGAAGTGGCCCCCGAGGCCTTCGACGCCGACCACCAGGTGCGCAACCTGTGGAACGGCACCTGGCACCGCGACGGCCGGCCCTCCCCGGCCACCTCCCCCGTCGACGGCACCGCCATCACCGGCCCGCCCCGACTCGACACCGCGGCGGCGCTGGACGCGGTCCGCGCCGCCCACGACGCCCACCGCGCCTGGCGCGAGGTACCGCCGGCCGAGCGCAAGGCGAGGGTCGTCGCCACCCTCGACGCGCTCGCCGAGCACCGGGACCTGCTCGCCCTCCTGCTCGTGTGGGAGATCGGCAAGCCCTGGCGCCTGGCCTGCGCGGACGTCGACCGCTGTATCGAGGGTGTGCGCTGGTACGTCGAGGAGATCGACCGCATGGTCGAGGGCCGCACCCCGCTGGAGGGGCCGGTCAGCAATATCGCCAGCTGGAACTACCCGATGAGCGTGCTGGTCCACGCGATGCTCGTCCAGGTCCTGGCGGGCAACGCGGCCGTGGCCAAGACCCCGACGGACGGCGGACTGGCCTGCCTGACCCTCAGCTGCGCCCTCGCCGCCCGGGAGGGCCTGCCCTTCACCCTGGTCAGCGGAGGCGGCGCCGAGCTGTCCCCGGCCCTGGTGCAGGCGCCCGAGATCGCCTGTGTGTCGTTCGTCGGCGGGCGGGACGCCGGAGGGCAGATCGCCACCGCCCTGACCGACCTCGAACGCCGCCACATCCTCGAGCAGGAGGGCCTCAACTGCTGGGGCGTGTGGGAGTACGGCGACTGGGACAAGCTCACCGGGCAGATCCGCAAGACCTTCGACTACGCCAAGCAGCGCTGCACCGCCTACCCGCGGTTCGTCGTCCAGCGCTCGCTCTTCGACCGCTTCCTGGGGTCCTACCTCGACGCCGTGCGCCAGGTCCGCTTCGGCCACCCGCTCGCCGTGGAGCACCCCGAGGACGAACTGCCAGAGCTCGACTTCGGCCCGCTGATCAACAACGCCAAGGCCAAGGAACTGGCGAACCAGCTCGACGAGGCCGTGGCGAAGGGCGCGGTGCCCATCCACCGGGGCTCACTGGACGACGGCCGGTTCCTGCCGGGGCAGGACACCTCCGCCTACGTCGCCCCCGCCTCGATCCTCGCGCCGCCGCGCTCCTCCCCGCTGTTCCACGCGGAGCCGTTCGGCCCGGTCGACACTATCGTCCTCGTCGACACCGAGGCCGAACTGCTGGCCACGATGAACGCGTCCAACGGCGCCCTGGTCGCCACCCTCTCCTGCGACGACGCGGTCACCGCCAAGCGCCTGGCCGGTGAGGTCCGCGCGTTCAAGGTGGGTATCAACGGGCCCCGCTCGCGCGGCGACCGCGAGGAGTTCTTCGGCGGCCTCGGCTCCTCCTGGCGAGGGGCGTTCGTCGGCGGCGAGCTGCTGGTGCGCGCCGTCACGGAGGGACCGGCCGACGAGCGGCTCCCCGGAAACTTCCCCGCTTACACGCTCCAGCCCTGACACGTCCGCTCGACGAAGGATCTCGCGAACGGCTCCGCACGAAACCGGCTCTCCACGAACAGCACTACGAACAGCACTACGAAGAGCACTACGAACAGCATTGAGAACAGCACTGAACGCATTGAGAACAGCAGTAAGAACGGCACTACGAAGAGCACTGCGAAGAGCACTGCGAAGAGCACGACGAACAGATCTGCGAAGAGATCAGCGAACGGCTACGAACGGGGAGTGGCGCCCCGCTCGGCGAAGGTGCCGTCGGCAAGCGGTGCGAAGCTCGTGGCCGGGGCGCCGCCCACCCGCGGGGAGGCTTTCCCCGAACGCTCCTCGCGCACGACCCTCCCCCGGGCGATCCGCCACTTGTAGGCGGCGCCCGGGGCGGCGGGAACGACATGCGAGGCCACCAGGACCGGACGCTGCCGGTGGAACGCGAACATCTCCACCAGGTGCTCACGGACCGGTCCGGCCACCCGGGTGAGCACCACGACCTGCGCCGGCCGCCCGTCGTACCCCGCGGGCAGCAGCCGCGTCAGCTTCACCTGATCGCCCGAGGCGGAGCGCAGCTCACCGTTGCGCAGGGGCAGCGCGCCGCCGCCGGCGGGGTCGGTGTAGCGGCGGTTCGCCCAGTCGACGTGCGGGGTCTGCGTGGGCGGGCCGGTCAACGACAGTGCCGCGGCGGCCGTCCCGGCGGTACCCCGGCCGGGGGCCGGGGGAGCGACATTGCCCTTCGGCACGCGCGCGGGGGGCTCCCGCTCGGCGGCGGTTCCGGTCGTGGCCGGCGCCGAGGAGGAGGGCCGGGCGGTGCCGTCGTCCGGTCGGCCGAGGCCGTCGTTGCCGTCCGGCCCCTGGCAGCCCTGCGCCGTCGCGATGCCCGCGGCCACCAGCAGGGTCACGGTGACGAAGACGACGAGGCGCTGGCGCAGCAGCCTGCGGTCGCGGTCCCTGCCCGGGGGACGGGGGGAGCCGGGGATGCGCTGCGTCGGGGCGGGCGGGCGGCCCGGGCGTGAGGCGGAGTTGCCCGGCCGTGAGGACGGATTGCCGGGTCTGGGGGCGGAATTGCCCGGACGCGAGGGGGCGCCGCCCGGCCGGGAGGAGGACGTGCTCGCCGTCGGCCGACCGGTGCTCGAGGTGCCGCGGCCGGAGGCCTGGCCGGGCCGCCGCTGCTCGGTGCGCTGCTGGGCGTAGTGTGCCGCGTCGCGTCCCTTGGGCCGGTCCTGCGTCGTCGTCGGGAAGCCCCGTACCGGGTCCAGGCCCCGCGCCTCGCGGGCGTGGATCTCGCCCAGCCGTTCGTGCAGTTGCGCGGTGCTCGGCCGGTCATCGGGGTCCTTCGCCAGGCAGGACGCGATCAGGAGCGTCAGCGAGCTCGGCACGGCCCGCAGATCCGGCTCCTCGTGCACGACGCGGTAGAGCATGACCTCGGAACTGCCGTGCCCGAACGGTGAGTCGGCGGTCGCCGCGTAGGCGAGGGTGGCGCCGAGCGCGAACACGTCGGTCGAGGGCGTCACGGCGGCTCCGCGCACCTGTTCGGGTGCGAGGAAGCCGGGCGAGCCGACGGCCGTGCCGACATGGGTGAGCGTGCTGGCGCCCGTGGCCCAGGCGATGCCGAAGTCGATGATCCGCGGGCCCTTGGGGGAGAGCAGGATGTTCGACGGCTTCAGATCGCGGTGGACCACCCCGGCCTCGTGCACGGCGACCAGGCCCTCGGCGAGCGCCGCCCCGATGGAGGCCACCTCGGCGGCGGGCAGCGGGCCCTGGTCGCCGACCTTGTCGTAGAGGGAGGGGCCCGGTACGTACTGGGTGGCCAGCCACGGGCGGTCCGCCTCGATGTCCGCGGCCACGAGGCGGGCGGTGCAGCCGCCCCGGATCCGGGACGCGGCGGAGACCTCGCGGGCGAACCGGGACCTGAACTCCTGATCCTCCGCCAGCTCCGGCCGGATCAGCTTCAGCGCCACCCGCTGGCCGCGCTTGTCCGAGCCCAGATAGACCACGCCCATACCGCCCGCACCGAGGCGCCGGTGAAGCCGGAAGGAGCCGACAACACGCGGATCCTCGCGCCGGAGCCGCATCATCGCCATGCCCTTCCCCTACCTCCGCTGGGCAGGCCTCTTCCCCTACCTCCGGTGGGGGACGCCCCTCGTGCTGCCCGTCCGTCTGACGTGGCACAGCTTACGGACTGGTCCGCCCGGTGTGCTGATACGCAACGCCTTGGCGGGGCCCGGGATTGTCAGTGCCGGATGGGATCCTGTAAGGGCTGGAGACACAGGACGGGGACCGGTCCTGGCAGGCCGATACCTGCCCATCCACCAATGGGCGAAGGGGGTTTGACGGCTTGAAGGGTGACCGCGTGGAGATAGTCGTGGACGCAGGGGACACCACCAGAACGTATGAGGTGGTGGCCACGAGGGCGGGGCGCAGAGTGGAGACGGCGGTGCGGCGAGGGGTGGTCGAAGTGAGCGAAGTCACCCGCAGTGGATCAGTTGTGCGCACGGCGCGTTTCATGGCCAACCGTGTACTGGCGCTGGTCGAGCAGCCGATACCCCAGGAGCACGAGGACGAGTCGTAGTCGCCTCCGGAGGGACGACGGGCCGTCAGCGTGGATAACAGGCCCAAGCGTGCTCGGGTACGGTGTACGCCCGGAAACGCAGCTTTGGCCAGGGAGACGGACCCGTGCGACTCGCCCGATCAGTGCACCACCACACGACGCTCGCCGCGGCGGTCGCCGCCCTGACCCTCGCCGGGCTCACCACGGGGTGCGGGTCCGACGGGGACGGGGCGACCGCCGCGGCGAGGTCGTTCCTGTCCGCGTGGGCGGCGGGGGACGAGCGGAAGGCGGCGTCGTTCACCGACGACCCGAAGGCGGCCAGGGCCGAACTGACCCGGTTCGACGAGGACCTGAACGTCACGAAGGCCGAGCTCACGCCGGGGAGGAAGAAGGGCGGGGGCGACAGCGCGGCGCGCGTGCCGTTCCGCGCCCGCATCACCCTGCGCGGAGTCGGCACGAGGTGGACGTACGCCTCGGCCGCGAAGGTACGCAAGGGCGAGCACGGCTGGAAGGTGCACTTCACTCCTTCGGTGCTGCACCCCGCGCTCACCGGCCGCACCCATCTGATGCGCTATCGCACCCTGCCGACCCGAGCCGGCATCCTCGCGGCGGACGGCACGGACCTGGCCGCGACGGGCAAGGTGTGGGCCATAGCCATCTGGCCCGCCAAGCTCAGCGACCCCGACCGCGCCTACAAGGCGCTCGGGGATCCGGCGCTCGGCGCGGACATCGACATCAAGGCGCTCAAGTCCCGCGTGGACAAGGCCGCGCCGGACCAGTCCGTGCCCGTCGTCACCCTGCGGGACGAGGTCTACCGGCGGGTGCGCGAGAAGCTGCTGCCCATCGCCGGGCTGCAGTTCCGGGACTCCCGCCGCGCCCTGCCCACGGCCGCCAAGGCGCTCGTCGGCACGGTGGGGCCGGCGAGCAAGGAGACGCTGGCCAACGCCGGACCCCAGGCCGCCGACTCGGACGACGTGGGCGCCACCGGCCTGCAGTACCGCTACCAGCGCACGCTCGCCGGAACCCCCGGCGTCACGATCCGGATCATCGACAAGGAGACAAAGGAAGCGTCGGGGGAGGTCTTCGGCACCAAGCCGAAGCCGGGGCGGGCGGTGCGCACGACGATCGACCGCGACACCCAGAAGGCCGCCGACGCCGCCCTGTCCGGGCTGAAGAAGAACGCCTCCCTGGTGGCCGTCCGGCCCAGCACCGGAGAGGTGCTGGCCGTGGCCAACAACCCCGGATCGGAAGGGAACCGCGCCTTCACCGGCCGCTACGCACCCGGCTCCACATTCAAGGTGGTGACCGCGGCGGCCCTGCTCGAGGCCGGGGTCGAGCCCGGGACGGCCGCCTCCTGCCCGCGCACGGCCACCGTCAACGGTCAGAAGTTCGAGAACCAGGCGGAGTTCGTCCTGCCCAAGGGCACCACCTTCCGTGAGGACTTCGCCCAGTCCTGCAACACCGGTTTCATCGGCCTGCGCGGCAAGCTCGACAACGCGGCACTGACCGAGGCGGCGGGGCGGTTCGGCATCGGCGGCGAGTGGCAGGTCGGCGCCGCCTCCTTCGACGGCAGCGCGCCCGCGCCCACGAGTGAGAACGAGAAGGCCGCCGACATGATCGGCCAGGGAAAGGTCGAGGCCTCCCCGCTGGTCATGGCGTCGATCGCCGCGACCGTGCGGAGCGGCTCGTTCCACCAGCCGGTGCTCGTGCCCGACGCCGTGAAGGAGCGGCACAAGGCCGCCGAGCCGCTGGATCCGGATGCGGCGCGTCAACTGCGCACCCTGATGCGGGCCGTGGTCACCGAGGGCTCGGGCAAGGCGCTGCGCGGCATAGGGGGAGAGCCGGGGGCCAAGACCGGGACGGCGGAGTTCGGGCAGGACACCCCGCCGCACACGCACGCCTGGATGATCGGCTTCCGCGGTGACCTGGCCTTCGCGGTCCTGCTCGAGGACGGAGGATCGGGCGGCCGGGACGCCGGTCCGGTGGCCGCGCGCTTCCTCAAGGGGCTCGGATGATCCCCTCCGGCGTGGGGTCCTGACAGGCACCCGGACACAGCTCCGGACACAGATCCGGACACAGCTCCTCACAGGGAACCCGTCGGGGACATCCCCGGGACCGCGGCGGCGGTCTCCACCCAGGGGAGTACGTCGACGCTCGTGCGCTCCTCCTCCGGGATGCCTGGAAAGCGGTACGACGGCATGACGTCCGGTGGCACCGCGGAAACCTAGTCTTGGCGCAAGCGGTGGGCGGCCACTCGTCCCCCGAGGTCAGCCCGCCCGCCGCTCCCATCTGCACAGGCGTTTCACACCATCGCCGGAAGCGAAGCCGACCACGGGAGCGGGCCATGACAGGGCGGACGGTCAACTGGACTCGGACACGAGCCGTGGCACTGTTCGGCGGCCGGACCTCCGGCACCAGGCACCCCCTGGTCGCGGCGGCGATGGTGCTGCCTTTGGCGATAGTGCTTGCCGTCGCCTTCGGCGGCTGGGAGCAGGTGGTCACACAGGCGTCGTCCGTCGCCGGAGTGATGGGGCGCTGACAGACGCCCTCCGGGCCCGGTGGAGCGGATCGGGCAGGCGAACCGGCGGCCCCGTGGGGACGGGGGTAGCGCGGACGGCGGGCTTGCCCGGCATCTGGGGAGGTGCCGGGCAAGCCCCTCTTATTGCTCGGGTTCCACCGCTCGGGTTCCATCGCTCGGGTTTCTTTGCCCGGGTTTCTTTGCTTGGGTTTCCTTCCGTGGCGGTGGATGTGGAAGCGGAGCTCGTCGAAGGGCTGGGGCGGCTGGCGGTGGCCGGTGGCGGAGGTGAGCCGGAGGTGCTCGCCGACCGGCCCGACGGGACGGTCGTGCGCGCTGGCACGGTCGTCGCGAAGGCGCATGCCGCCGACTCGGATCACACGGAGCTCGGGGCGCGGCTGCGGATCGCGTCGGCGCCCCCACTCGGCGGCATCCTGCTCGCGCCCGTGCCGGGCGGCCCGCCGGAGGCCTTCCTGCTCGGCCGCCGGGTCACCCTGTGGCCCTATGCCGAGCCCGTCGACCGCGATGACCCGGATGCCGCCCCTTGGGAGGATGCGGCGGTACTGCTGGCCCGCCTCCACACCGTCCGCGTCGACTCGCTGCCCGGCCCCGTTCCCCCGATGCGCGGCCCCGCGAAGGTGGCGCGTGCCCTCGACAGGCTCAGCGGGCTGGACGACGCGGCAGCCCACGACGTGGTCTTCCGGGCGGCGGCGGGACTGCCCGGCTGGGCCCGAGGGGAGGGGCCGCAGCCGCCTTCTCGGGTGCTGGTCCACGGCGATCTGCACCTCGGGCAGCTGGTGCGCTACGGCGGTGGCCCGTGGCTGCTGATCGACGTGGACGATCTGGGCCTGGGGGAACCCGCCTGGGATCTGGCGCGCCCGGCGGCGTGGTTCGCGACGGGCCTGCTGGCGCCCGAGGTGTGGTCGCGCTTCCTCGGGTCGTACCGGGCGGCGGGCGGCCCGGCGGTGCCGGGCGAGGGTGATCCCTGGGGTGCCCTGGACGTGCCCGCGCGGGCGCTGACGGTCCAGTCGGCCGCGCTGGCCGTGGTGCGGGCGCGGCGTGAGGGGCGCGCGCTGGACGAAGTGGACGAACTCCTGCTCGAGACGTGCGCCAGGATGGCCGGTCGAGCCCGGGTCGACGTCGTATCGTGAGGACCGCCGAGCGGGTGACCCGCCGGTGTGGAACGGGACCGAAGGAGTGAGTCGCCATGCAGTGCCCCAAGTGTCACGCGCTGATGCAGACGTACAACCGCAACGGCGTGCAGATCGAGCAGTGCTCCGGCTGCCGGGGGATCTTCCTGGACTACGGGGAGTTGGAGGCGCTGACCCGTCTGGAGTCCCAGTGGGTCCAGCAGGCGCCGCCGGCCGCCGCCCCGCCGCCCGCGTACCCGGGGAACGCCGCTCCCGCCGGTCCCGCCTGGGGCGCGGTTCACGGAGGCCACCAGGGTCACTACGGACACGGTCACGGCAGCCACCACCGCGGCTTCGGGCGGATGCTGTTCTCCTCGTGATTCCCTGATCCGCTTTGAGGCGGCGGGGTCCGGACACTCCTCGGGTGCGTCCGGACCCCGTTCGCGCGTCCGGGGCTTGTTCCACGCGGGCCCCGGTCCTGACCAGGGCTACTTCTTCGCCTGCGAGATCCGCACCATGTTGCCCGAGGGGTCACGGAAGGCGCAGTCCCGCGGCCCCCAGGACTGGTCGATCGGCTCCTGGAGCACCTCGGCGCCGGAGGCCTGGACCTTCTCGAAGGTGGCGTCGAGATCGTCGGTGCGGAAGACCATCATCGGCAGGACGCCCTTGGTCAGCAGCGCCTGGAGGGCGTCGCCGTCGGCCTGGGAGCGTCCGGCGTGCGGCTCGGAGAGCACGATCTCCAGGCCCGGCTGGGCCGCGCTGCCGAGGGTGACCCAGCGGAAACCGCCCGAGGCCACGTCATTGCGCACCTCCAGGCCGAGTGCGTCGCGGTAGAAGGCGAGCGAGTCGTCCACGTTGTTGACGGTGATGTTGCAGTACTGAAGTGCGATGTCCATGAGAGCAACGCTAAGCGGCGGCCGGGTCGCCCGCTTCTCCAATCCTGCTCGACGGTGACCCGGCCCTGCTCGGCCGGGTGCTCAGCTTCGCCATGCACGCGGGCATCGCCGCAATGGCGGAGTGCTCGCGGCCCCGGTACGCGCTCGGCGTCTCGCCCACCAGCTCGGTGAAGCGCGAGCTGAACGAGCCGAGCGACGTACAGCCGACCGTCATGCAGGCGTCGGTCACGCTCATCCCGGCCCGCAGCAGCGCCATCGCGCGCTCGATCCGGCGGGTCATCAGATAGCTGTACGGGGTCTCGCCATAGGCCGCCCGGAACTGCCGCGAGAAGTGCCCGGAGGACATCAGCGCGTGGCGGGCCATTGTCGGCACATCGAGCGGACGCGCGTACTCCCGGTCGATCAGGTCCCGCGCCCGCCGCAGGTGCTCCAGGTTGGCGAGGTCTTCCGGGGTCATGAGAGGAGGATACGGGCCGCCGAGGGTCCCCGGCTACGATCACGTCGCCGACTCGGTGGGGCCGGCGCTGCTGGTGGTGCTCGAGACGCCGACGCCGGCCGAGCGGCTCCATCCGACGTCCTCGACGGCCAACGCCGAAACGGCCAACGCCGAAATGACGAGGCCGACGCGAGTCCGCGCTTTCTGCGGACCCGTGTCGGCCTCGTCCTCGTGGACGATACTGGGATCGAACCAGTGACCCCTACCGTGTCAAGGTAGTGCTCTCCCGCTGAGCTAATCGTCCTTACCAGCAGGTCCTCGCGGACCTGGTGGGCGATACTGGGATTGAACCAGTGACCCCTACCGTGTCAAGGTAGTGCTCTCCCACTGAGCTAATCGCCCGTGAAGCTTCCCGCGCTGCGGCACCGTCGGCTCCTCGGAGGTGGAGACGGGATTTGAACCCGTGTAGACGGCTTTGCAGGCCGTTGCCTCGCCTCTCGGCCACTCCACCGAGGGGGGCTCGAGGAGCCCCCATCGAGCGGACGACGGGATTCGAACCCGCGACCCTCACCTTGGCAAGGTGATGCTCTACCAACTGAGCCACGTCCGCGTGCGCCTCCCCCGGGCTACGTCCGGGAGGGACTCCCGCCGGGCCACTTCCGTGCCCCGGCGACGTCATGAACTCTAGCGGATTCCGGAGCCAGCTCAAATTCCGTTATCCGCAGTGTGCTGGCCAGGTGCCGGTCAGCGGCCCTTCCCCCTCCGCTCGCATCCGCCGACCGGTGCGCCCGACACCCCGCCCGGCACCCGACCTACACTCGCACCACCCCCAGGGGTGATTACCAGGACGCATGTGCGAATCATGTGTCTCTTGCGCCCCCAGCACCACACCGGCACCAGGAAGCACCGTGACCGAGCTCGCCCCCATGGCCCGCTTCGGCGGCCGCATCGCCACCGACCTGCGGGACGTCACGACCGACCCGGCCGCGCTCGACTCCTCCGGCTTCTGGGCGGTCGTCGCGGACTTCGAGGGCCGGATCCTGTGCGCGCGCTTCGGCACCGTCCGCCCCGCGCGCCCGCACCGCCCGGTGCCCGGCCGCTGGCACGGGCCCGACCGCACCGCCTGGACCTCCTCCATGGACGAGGCCGCCTACGTCGACGGGGTCCACCGCATACGTGAGCGCATCGCGGAAGGCGCGGTCTACCAGGCCAACCTGTGCCGGGTACTGTCCGCGCCGCTGCCCGACCCCGCTGCCGCCGACATCGACGAGCTGACCGCCGTCCTCGCCCGCGGCAACCCCGCCCCCCATGCCGGAACGGTCCGCCTGCCCGCCCACGGGGTCGAGGTCGCCACCGCGTCCCCCGAGCTCTTCCTGCGCCGCACCGGCTCCACCGTGCTGTCCGGCCCCATCAAGGGCACCGGGCGCACCCCCGCCGACCTGCTGGACAAGGACCGCGCCGAGAACGTGATGATCGTGGACCTCGTCCGCAACGACCTCGGGCGCGTGTGCGCCACCGGAACGGTCACCGTCCCGCGGCTGTGCGCCGTCGAACCCCATCCCGGGCTGGTCCACCTGGTCTCCACCGTCCGCGGCGAGCTGCGCCCCGGCGCCGGCTGGGCGCAGCTGTTCGCCGCGACCTTCCCCCCGGGCTCGGTCACCGGAGCACCCAAGTCCAGTGCCCTGCGCATCATCGAGGAGCTGGAGACCGCCCCCCGCGGCCCCTACTGCGGAGGCGTCGGCTGGGTGGACGCCGACCGCGGCGAGGGCGAGCTCGCCGTCGGTATCCGCACCTTCTGGATCGACCGAGCCGCCACCGAGGGCCCCGTGCTGTGCTTCGGTACCGGCGCCGGCATCACCTGGGGATCGGAGCCCAAACGCGAGTGGGACGAGACAGAACTGAAGGCCGCCAGGCTGCTGGCGGTAGCGTCGGGAGCGAGCGAGTACGGCGACCTGGGCACGGGGACCGGCGACCAGGCGATGGAGAGGATTCAGCGGTGACGATCTGGGTGGACGGCGGCCTGCGGGACGTCGACAGCGCGACAGTGTCCGTGTTCGACCACGGGCTCACCGTCGGCGACGGCGTCTTCGAAACACTCAAGGCGCAGGAGGGCCGGGCGTTCGCGCTGACCCGCCATCTCGAGCGCCTCACCCGCTCCGCCCGCGGGCTCGGCCTGCCCGATCCCGACGCCGACGAGGTCCGGCGCGCCTGCGAGGCCGTCCTGGAGGCCAACCCGGCACCCCTCGGGCGGCTGCGCGTCACCTACACCGGCGGACTGTCCCCGCTGGGCTCGGACCGGGGCGAGGCGGGCCCGACGCTCGTGGTCGCCCTCGCGCCGACGAGCCGCCGCCCCGACAGCACGGCCGTCGTCACCGTCCCGTGGACCCGCAACGAACGCAGCGCCGTCGCCGGTCTGAAGACCACCTCCTACGCGGAGAATGTGGTCGCGCTCGCCCGCGCCCGCGAGCAGGGTGCCTCCGAGGCGGTGCTCGGCAACACCACCGGCGCGCTGTGCGAGGGCACCGGCTCCAATGTCTTCGTCGTGCTCGGCGGACGCCTGCTGACTCCGCCGCTGGAGTCCGGCTGCCTGGCCGGGATCACCCGGCGGCTGGTGGCCGACTGGTGCGGGGCGGAGGAGGCCGATCTGCCGCTGGCCGCGCTGTTCGAGGCGGAGGAGGTCTTCCTGACCTCCTCGCTGCGCGATGTGCAGGCCGTGAACCGCGTGGACGGCCGGGAACTGCCCGGCGCGCCCGGACCGGTGACGGCCAAGGCCATGGAGGTGTTCGCCGAGCGGAGCGCGGCCGACATCGCCCCGTGACCGTCCGCAGCGGCGGGTATGGGTCCATGAGCACGGCGGGGCGAGCACGGGCGCGGTGAGCAGGATGAGCACGGGCGCGGTGGGATTGGGGGCGGTGGGGTCGGGGGCGAGGGGTATGCACTGGACGAGGCCGTGCGGGGCCGCCGCACGGCGGTGACCGGCGGGACAGGCCAGGGACGGGTCAGGGACGGGCCAGGGACGGGCCAGGGGACGGGGGAACGCGATGACGACGACGCTGAGGCCGAAGGAGCCCGAGGAGCGCGGACCGGACGCGGCGCGCAGGCGCCGATACGCGGTCTGCGTCAACAGCCGGGAGGCGGGCGAGGTCGTCGTCGGGGCCAAGCGCTCCCTCGGCGCACTCGTCGGCGAGGTCGGCGAGCTGCGCATCGACGAGGCGGACCGCCGCCGCGGTCGTGGCACGGTGGCCGCCCTGGCCGCTGAGGAAGTGCTGCGGCAGTGGGGCTGCGAGAGGGTCGAGATCAAGGTGCCCGGCGGGGCGGAACCGGCGCTGCGGCTGGCGTCCGCGCTGGGGTACACCGAGATGGCGCGGCACATGGCCAAGCGCCTGGGGCGGGCGCCCCAGCACCTTCCCCTGCCCGACGGTATGACCGTGCGGCCCATGGGCGACGACGAGTACCCGGCCTGGCTGGAGGAGCAGAAGGCCGGGTACATCCGCGACTGGGTCGAGGCCGGGCTGTCCCCGGAGCGGGCGCGCGCCAAGGCCGAGCAGGGCTACCGCGACCTGCTCGCCGACGGACCGCGCACGCCGGGGACGGTCCTGCGGGTCCTGTCCGGCGACGGCGCCAGGGTCGGCGTGGTGTGGGTCGGCCTTCGCGGGCCCCTGCGCCCCGAGCAGGCATGGGTGTACGACGTGGAGGTCGGGCCCGGCTTCCGGGGGCGCGGCCACGGGCGCACGCTGATGCGGATCGCCGAGGCGGAGTGCGCCGCCGCCGCGGTGGCCGAGCTGGGACTGAACGTCTTCGCGGCCAACGCTCCCGCGAAGCGGCTGTACGAATCGCTGGGTTTCACGATCACGGACCACTACCTGGCCAAGCCGCTGCTGTAGCCGTGGGCGACTCCTCGCGCACAGGCCTGTCCCAGGAGCGGTCTTCGCCCGGGCGGGCTACCCCCCGTCGCCGCCCGCCAGGAGCCGGTCCACGATCCGCTCGACGCGCTCGCGCAGCCCCTCCTGGCTCCTGCCTCCGTCGAGCCGCACGCCGTCGATGACATACGTCGGGGTGCCCGTGACGCCGATGGCCTTGCCCTCGGCGAGGTCCGCGTCGACGATCAGGAAGTGCCGTCCGTCGATGAGCGCGGTGTCGACCTCGGCGGCGTCGAGGCCGAGCTCCTCGGCCACCTCCAGGAGCACCTTCTCGCCTCGCTCGCCCAGTTCCTCCGCGCGGGAGAGCACCGCTTCGACGTAGGGCCAGCCCTGGCCCTGGGCGAGTGCCTCCTCGGCCGCCTGCGCGGCGGGGGTGGCCATCCTGTGCTTCTCCAGCGGGAAGTGCCGCAGATCGATGGTGAGGGCGTCGCCGTAGCGTTCGCGCAGGGCGCGGATGTCGTCGAGCGCGGTGCGGCAGTCGGGGCATTGCAGCTCGCACCAGACCTCGAGGACGGCGCGGCGGCGTGGGGCGTCACTCATGCGGTGAAGTGTGGCACCTTCCGCGCGGCGGATCGCGCCCAGGGAGGGGCGGCCCCCGGGAACGCCCGGATCGGGTCCCTGAGTTTTCCCCGGTAACGGGCCGGCGTCATGGCCTTCCACCCGTGCGCGGAGGCAGGATGGGAGGGAGAGTGACGTCTACGGGGGTGGAGGCGGTATGTCCGCGACGGCTGAGGCGGCGACGGGATGCTGACGGCAACGGTGTGCATCGCCCTGTCCGGGGCGGGGCTTGCGATCACGTTCGTGACCGCTTGGCGGCGCCGGTATCTGGCGGCGGCGCGCCTGGCGGCGTGGTCTCTGCTGCCCATCGGTCTGTACATGACCGGGGTGCTCCCGCTGGGGGAGAAGATCGGCAGGGCGATCGGGAAGTGGGGCGCCGACCTGGTCTTCAAGCCGACCGTGTGGGCCGGTGTGGTGGTGCTGGCGCTGTCCGCGCTGCTCTTCCTGGTCACGCGCTTCGCCGGGCGCAGGGCGTCGGGAGACAGCCCGCGGATCGAGGCCCCGAAGGCGTCCCCCAAGGCGTCCCCGAAGGCGTCCTCGCAGGCGTCGAAGGGCGCTCCGGCGGCGGTGGAGCCTGCCGCGAAGCGCCCGGCTGCCACCCGTAAGGGCTCGGCCCGGGGCGGCGATGACGGCCTGTCGGACTTCAAGGAGATCGAGGAGATCCTGCGCAAACGCGGAATCTGACAAGTCCTCACATTAGTGGGCCATTGTCATCCGACGGATAATTCGCCCGGTCTGATGAAACGTCATTCCCTTTATCGCTGAACTCTCGATCGAGCACCCGGGAATTTCCTCTGTGTGACGTTCCCGTACTCCTTGTGATGGAATTGCGTAATCCGCAGAGATGTGCGGTGCGAGATTTCGCTTTCGGGCTTTCGCGGCCGGGGCGCCGGGGCCGGGCTCAGTCCGCCGGGCCGCTCGGGGAGGGCACCGCGGCCTCGCGCCGGCGTGCCCGGTAGGCGGCGACGTGCAGTCGGTTCCCGCAGGTGCGGCTGTCGCAGTAGCGGCGCGAGCGGTTGCGGGAGAGGTCCACGAAGGCACGGCGGCAGTCGGGCGCGTCGCAGTACCGCAGCCGTTCCCGTTCACCGGCCACCAGAAGGAATGCGAGCGCCATGCCGCCGTCCGCCGCGATGTGCTCGGCGAGTGCCGCGCCCGGCGCGAAGTAGTGCATGTGCCAGTTGTAGGCGTCGTGGTCGGTGAGCTGCGGGGTGGTTCCGGCCTCGGCCACCATCGCGTTCAGCAGTTCGGCCGCCACACGGTCGGACCCGGCGTGGTGGAC
Source organism: Wenjunlia tyrosinilytica (assembly GCF_014646055.1). Taxonomy (GTDB): domain Bacteria; phylum Actinomycetota; class Actinomycetes; order Streptomycetales; family Streptomycetaceae; genus Wenjunlia; species Wenjunlia tyrosinilytica. Next base: position 187,769 of record NZ_BMMS01000003.1, on the reverse strand, counting down.
GGCGCGGAACCGGTCCCGGGTGGTGCGCACCGCGGCCAGATCGCGCTCGTCGAGTCCGCCCACGTCGCTTATCCGGTGCGCCTTGACGAAGGCCCGCAGCGCGGGGACGTCCGGCAGGCCCTCCTCGCCGTTGCTCCGCGGATCGGTGTTGAGCAGGTCGACCACGCAGTCGAGCGCACACCGGGTGTCGTGGGTGATCAGCACGGGATGGCCCCCTGGCCCGTCAGGTGTCGCTGCGGTTGGGCACGGCTGGTGCGCCGCGCGCTCTGACGGGTGACTGTAGCGCGGGAAGACGCGGTCGCGAACGAGCGAAGCGCCACCGCACTTGGACGATCATCCAAGTGTGGCGGCGCTCCGGCGAAGCCTTGGTGCCGTGCTGTTGAGCCTTGCGGGCCGTTGCTGGCCATCTGGGTCTGGCTCGTGCCGTGCCCCCGAGTAGGACGGCGAGAGCGTCGGGCCTCAGCTCTCCGCGAGGATGTGCGAGAGCTCGGTGTCCAGGTCGAAGTGGCGGTGCTCGGTGCCGGGCGGGACCGCGGCGTCGGTGCGCTTGAGGAAGGATTCCAGCGCGCGTGCGGGAGCCTCCAGGAGGGCCTCGCCCTCCGGGGAGCTGAGTGCGATGCACACGACGCCCTGACCGTGGCTGCGGGACGGCCAGACTCGGACGTCGCCGGTGCCGGTGGGCCGGTGCAGGCCCTCGGCCAGGAGGTCACGGGCGAAGACCCAGTCGACGGTCTCGTCCGCGCCGGTGTGGAAGGTGGCATGCACGGCGTAGGGATCGGCCGTGTCGTACCGCAGGCCCGCCGGGACGGGCAGTGAGGATTCGCTCGACACAACGAGGCGCAGGTGCAGCTCGCAGCTGACCGTGGTGTTCATAAGCGCCAGGGCCTTTCGCTCAGTGTGCGCTCGGGGATTCGCACGTCGGCGAAATCGACATGCCACCTGGAAGGACGTTGTAAACCCCTCTGCCCGGATTGTGAAGCTTCGGGTACCCCGTCCGGCTCAGCGTTTTCCCAGGCACAACCGCCGTTCCGGTGAAAGGCAAAGGTCGGGTAACTTTGGTGCCATGACAGCGGGGAGTGACGATCGGCGGTCCGTGCCGACGGATGAGGTGCCGGCGGCCGGTCCCGAGGGCGAGTCCGCCGAGGGTGGCGCGGGCGGCGGCGCCGAGGCCGGCGCACCGGGGCACGCCGAGGACGAGGCGGCCGCGGACGCCGGTGAGCGGGTCTTCGGATCCAAGGCACCGATGTTCATCAAGCGCTCCAGGCCACTGCATGTGACCTGGCAGGTCGGCGTCTTCCTGGTGGGAGTCGCGATCATCGTCGCCGGGATGGCGATGCTGGTACTCCCCGGGCCCGGCTGGGTCGCCATCTTCCTGGGCCTGGCGGTGCTCGGCACCGAGTTCGTCTGGGCGCAGCGCGCCCTGCGCTGGAGCAAAGAACAGGCCACCAAGGCAGCCCACAAGGCGCTCGATCCCAGGACCCGCAGACGCAATCTGGCCTTCCTCGTGGCCGGACTCCTGCTGGCCGCCGGCGGGATCGCGATCTACATCCACGAGCGGGGTGTGCCCTGGTGAACGAGGCCGCGGCGCACTGACCACCCCCCGCGGTGCGGTAGTGTTTTCCCTGCGCCCGGGCGATTAGCTCAGCGGGAGAGCGCTTCGTTCACACCGAAGAGGTCACTGGTTCGATCCCAGTATCGCCCACAAGACCGAGACCGACGCATGTCCGCGGAGAGCGCGGACGGGCGTCGGTCTTGTCGTTTGTGCTCGGCTTCGCCTCGCGGGCGGGGGCTTTGCCACCCGCACCCCCGGGCGGGGGGTGTCCGCGGAGAGCGCGGACGGGCGTCGGTCTTGTCGTTTGTGCTCGGCTTCGCCTCGCGGGCGGGGGCTTTGCCACCCGCACCCCCGGGCGGGGGGTGTCCGCGGAGAGCGCGGACGGGCGTCGGTCTTGTCGTTTGTGCTCGGCTTCGCCTCGCGGGCGGGGGCTTCGCCACCCGCACCCCCCGGAAGCGGGGGCTTCGCCGCCGTCGGTGGTGCGCGGACGCGCCGGGTCACCTGCGGCGCAGGGCCAGCATCGCCGCGTCGTCGCTCGGGCCCGGCCGGGCGTAGGCGCCCAGCTCCGCCCCCAGGGCGTCCAGGAGCGCCTGGGGGTCGGTGGTGCTCAGCCTCGGTAGCCGTTCCGCGAGCGGATAGAAAGTGCCCGCCCCGTCACGGGTCTCACTGACCCCGTCGGTGTAGAGCAGCAGCGTGTCCCCGGAGTCGAAAGGCACCTTGTCCACCCGGTAGGCGCCCTCACTCAGGTCCAGCAGGCCAAGCGGCGGCGCGGTGCGCGGCGGGTCGACCGACATGGCCCTGCCGTCCTTCAGCAGCATCGGTGAGGGGTGGCCGCAGTTGACCAGTTCCGCCTCGCGGCCCCCGTCCGGCACCCTCAGCAGTACGGCCGTCACGAACGCGGCCATGCCCTCCTGCGTCCTGCCGTCGCCGACGCTGTGCGACACCGTCAGGTCCAGACGGGCAGCCAGCGACGCGAGGTCGCGCTCGCTGCGCGACAGTTCCCGGAACGCCCCCAGGACGTCGGCGCCGGTGCGCACCGCGGTCAGCCCCTTGCCGCAGACGTCCCCCAGCAGAACGCACACGCCGTACGGGGTGCGGGCCACGTCGTACACATCGCCCCCGATGCTCGCCCCCTTGGTGGCCGCGCGGTAGCTGACCGCGACGCGCAGGGGACCGACCTTGGACGGCACGGGGCGCAGCACGACCCGCTGGGCCGCCTCCGCGATGGCTCTGACCACGTCCAGTTCCCGCTGCTGGCGGTCCCACAGGGTGACCGCCGCCGCGCTGGCGAAGGTCAGCCCGACGATGACGAACAACTGGGTGACGTCCTCGGGGGAGGGGTGGCTGGCGTGCTGCGCCAGCAGGGCGCAGGCGGCGATGCTCCCCGCGGTGATCGGGCGCCACACCTGGTTGGTGCCGATTCCCGCGAGGGCGGGTGCCGCGGCCAGCAGCGGCGTGAAGACCTCGTCGTGGGTGGTCGCGGTGTTCAGCACGAGGATGGCCGCGATGATCAGATACGGAAGCAAGCGCAGTGGGGTGGCCTCCCGGCGCAGTCGGGAGGCGTTGGGGCGCTGGACGGTCTGCCGCTGCGCGTCGGCCGCGGCCTGCTCAACCATCACAGATCAGTACATCACGCCCGGAGGGGGAAATACCGGCCCTGAGCCCCGGGCGTTCAGCTCATCCGCCCGAGGGTCCCGCGCAGCCGCCGGATGTCGCGCAGCCGGTGCTCGTACGTCGCCCCCACGGCGAGCAGGAGCGCTCCGGCCAGCGCCGGCGGGACCCAGCGGGGCAGCCGGTCGACGACCTGTATGACGGTGGGCGCGAGCTCGTGCGCCGCCACCAGGGCGAGGACGCCCGCGCCGAGCAGGAGCGGGGCCCGCAGGCGGTACCGGGCGCCGGCCAGCGTCACGGCCAGGGCGGCCGTTCCGAGCAGGAGCGGGCGCGGCCAGTCGGGGTCCGTCCACGCGGCGGCCAGGCTCGGCAGCATCGTGGCGCCCAGCCCCGGTGCGTACGCCGTCCAGGAGGACAAGGCGGGGTCCTTGCGGCGGCGCAGCCACCCCACCAGGAGCGCCGCCACGGTCACGGGCAGCGAGTAGGCCTCGGGGGCGTGGACCGAGGAGTCGGCCAGCCGGATCCAGGCGGCCAGGACCAGCAGGACCGTGCCCGCGCAGGCCGCGCGACGGCGGTCCCGGCGTATCGCGGTGCCGAGCGCGATCACTCCGGTCAGGGCGAGGGAGAGAGCCAGGAGCGCCGTGTCGTGCGCGGTGAGCGCCACGGCGGCGACGGCCGCCGCGTAGCCCGTGACCTCGATCGGGACACCCTCCGGGCGGGCCCTGAGTCGGGCGGCGAGCGGCACCGTGGCCGCCGCCACGGCCAGCACGGGGAACGCCGCGTACGCGGCAACGGGGTGCACGGCCCAGGAGAGGGCGGCGGCCTCGGCGCAGGCGGCCGACACCGCCGCGCAGGCCGTCTGCGCCCGTACCGGAGCGGAGCGCGCCCGGGCGGCGCAGCCCGCCGCCAGCACGGTGGCCGCGGCGAGGACGATGAGCGTGGCGGAACGTTCGGCGAGCGACCAGGTGGCGGCCGCGGCGGTGGCGCTGAGGGCGGCGGCCGAGGCGACCAGTGCCGTCATGCCCTTCCGGGCGGCGGCGACCGCGAACAGGGCCGCGGCGCCCATCACCACGCACGCCGGAGCCGCCGGGTACGGCAGCCCCGTCGAGCCCGTGACGACGACCAGGACCACCGGGGCCGTCGAGCACGTCGTCGTCTCCGCCCAGGCCCGGCCTCCTGCCACCGCGGCCGCCAGGACCGCGCAGACCGCCGAGAGCAGCACCACGGCCGCGAGCAGGAGGGAGGCGGACGTCATGGCACCCGCGGCCATGTCACTCGCACCCGACCAGGGCGCGTCCAGCGGGCGGAACGGCCGCGCCAGCGCCTCCACGAGTGCGGGAGCGGACAGCAGCGGTGCCAGCGCGGCGAGGGCGGCCGACTCGGTGAGCGCCACGCCCCGCCACTGGCCGGGCCTGAGCCACGCGGCGGCGACCGCGCACAAAGCCGCGAGCGCCGTGACCGGACCCGCGCCCTCTCCAGGCACGGCGAGGCCGATGGCGAGCAGTGCGGGAACGGTGCCCACGAAGTCCAGGGCGGTGGACTCGACGCGTCCCCGTAGCGCGGGGACGGCGGCCAGGGCCAGGCAGCCCGCGCGGACGGCCAGCACGGCGAAGGCCGCGCCATGGGCCGGGACGCCGAGCGCGAGCGGACCCGCCCAGGCGAGCCCGGTCGCGGCGAGCACCGCGCCCGAGGTGGCCGTGGCCCTCACCGCCGGCTCGTTGGCCAGGAAGGCGGAGGCGGCGAAGGCGGTGAGGAGCAGGCCCAGCGCCGCGAGGGTCATGGGCCGTTCGGCGAGCGACCAGCCGGAGGCCGTGGCGGCCATCGCCGTCCCCGCGGCCAGGCAGGTGCGGGCCGCGTCCGTGCGGGCCACGAGAGCGGAGGCGGCGAGCAGGGCCCCGGAGGAGAGGACGAGCACCGGCACGGCCAGGGTGTAGGGCAGATCGAGGGCGAGCGGTGCCACGGCGGCCGTGGCGGCGCCCATGGCGATCGCCGCGCACACCAGGCGGGCCGAGCGCCGCCCGGTGGGGCGGGCCCCGGCCGTGCGCGCGTCGGCCCCGCGTTCATCGGTCCTGTGTTCATCGGCCGTGCGCTCATCGGCCGGGCCGGACCATTGGGACGCGGCCGCGAGGACGGCGGCGGTCGTCGCGAGGACCACGGCGACGGCGGCGGAGCCAGGCCAGACCAACTCGGGGGAGAGCGCGGCCCGGGAACCGCGAGGTGCTCCGTCCCATGCCGAGTGGCCCCATCCCAGGGGAGCGGCGACCGCCGTGGCGAGCGCGGGAGCCGCCCACAGCAGCACGGCCGTGTGCACGGCGGCCGCGGCCGCGGCGAGCCCGGTGGACAACCGCTTGGGGAACCCGGTCCGCGAGGCCGCGAAGGCGACCGTGCCCAGGGCCGCCACCGCGGCGGCCAGGTAGCCCACGATCCGCCAGTCGGCGTGCAGAACGGTCCGGCCCAGCCCGCCGACAGCCGCGATCAGCGCGATCCCGGCGACGGCGGCCAGGAGCGAGGACCAGGTGTCGGCGTCGGGGCGTGCCCCACGAGGAGCGGTCGGCTTCGGCAGGCGGTGGGCCGACCCGAGGGCGAGCGCCGCACCTGCGGCCAGCAGGGCGGCGGCCTCGGCCGCGTCCAGGACTGCGTCGGTGCGGAAGGACAGAACGAGCGCGGTGACCGTCCCACTGAGTCCGAAGACCGCCCCTGCGGCGGCGGCGATGACGCGCACCGCCCGTCCGCCGGGGCGGACGGCGAGCCCGACCGCGGCATCGAGCGCCGCCGTGGCCAGCAGCCCCGTCACCATGCCGTGGACACCGGGCGTGAGCGCCGAGGCGAGGAGGTTGAACGGCAACTGCGCCAGGACCAGGGCGGTCGGCGCGGCCAGCCGCAGTCCGACCCGTCGGCCGTAGTACGCCCATCCGACACTGAGGACAGCGAGGCAAACGGCCGCGTAGCCGGGCCCGTTCACCGAATCGAGGCCGGCGAGACCGGTGTGGCGTGCGGCGTAGGTGTCGAGGACCGCCAGCGCGAGGCCGAGTCCGGCGACGGCCTCGGCGGTCGCGGCCAGCTCGCGTCGCATCAGCCGCACCGGGACCGCCAGCGCGATCAGCGTCATGGCGAGCAGCACGGCGGCCCGGCCGCCGATCCCCAGATGACCCCAGCTGACGACGGTGAAGGCGACGGCGGCCACGGTGAGGAGCACCCCGCCGAGGGCCAGCAGCATGTTCTGGACGGTCGGGGGCGAGGCATCCCGCTTCGGCCGCGCCGCCGCCGGGGCCTGCCCGGGGAGGCCCCACACGGGCCCGGCCGCTCGCGGGACGGGAGCCGCCATCTGCACGACCGTCAGGGCACGCAGCGCAGCGAGCAGTTCGGCGCGGCGGTGCAGCAGCCCGGTACGCCGCTGGTCGATGTCGGAGAGGGTCCGGTCCACCTGCCACAGCTCGGCGGCGAGGGGGCCTTCGAGCGGCAGACGGCAGCGCGGGCAGGCGCGGACGGCGTAGGGCAGCGGGACCCCGCAGCCGGGGCAGGGTGCTGACTGGTGCGGCATGCCCCGAGTCTCGACACGTGTGACGGCGGGCACATGGGTACCGCTACTCAACTCGCGATGAGTACGGGAGCGGCCGGACCGCGCAATGCCGTTTGAACGAAGCCTCGGCCGCCCTGTATTGTTCTCGAGTGCCCGCGGGGGAGACCCTGCGACATTCCGGGCGATTAGCTCAGCGGGAGAGCACTTCGTTCACACCGAAGGGGTCACTGGTTCGATCCCAGTATCGCCCACCACAAGAAGACAACTGGAACCCGGTACCTTCCAGGGGCTGCCCACCAGGGCGGCCCCTGTTGGCTCCACGGCAGCACCCGTCCCCGGCTGGGGAAGGCGCTGTGCGCGTTCGGCGGCCGGTTGTACGGCCCAGAGGCCGGCCGGGGCCGCCTGCCCGTCTGCGGGGCCGTGACTGCTGTTCTAGGCCGTGTGCAGGCTTTCGAGCGGCTCCTTGATTTGATGGCTCCTGCGGATGCCGCCGTTCGGTTCCTCGTGGATGGACTAGGGCCTCGAAGAGAGCCCGGTTCAGTCGGCGGCGAGGTACGTGTTGCCGTGCCGGGTGGTGGCGTGCTGGATGATCATCCTTCGACGCTCGACGCGCTCTCGTCGGTGACGCACACCGCGCGGTACAGCTTCCGGCTGTCGCTGTCCGCCCGAATCACGTAGTTGCGGAACCGAGCGGTTCGACGAGGGGACACGTGCGCACTCCAGAGAAAGCCTGACGAGGGGATGACGGAACACGGGTGACCGAGGGGCGTTTCAGGTCAGCCCAATGGCGCACCACACGACTTTGCCACCGGTCGGAGGCTGGAAGTACCCCCCACTCCTTGGAGAGGGCTTCCACGATGAAAAGCCGCCGTTCTCGCCTTCAGGGCTGACCTGTGTCCTGCGGACCGGCGGTCGGTGGAAGCCGTCCGCAACCTCGACCACGAGTTCGCCGGGCAGGTAGCGCAGCGTCAGCACGATCCGGGTCACCGGAGCACCCGGGGTTTCCTCGCAGATCCGCACCGCGTTGCTCACCAGCTCGCTGACGCACAGCTCAACCGTGTCGGTCCGCTCGGCCATCAGACCCCAGGCGCCGAGTACATCCCGTGTGTGACGCCGAGCCCAAGGAGAAGCTTCGAGCTGGGCGGCCAACTCCAGTCGGCTGGTGAAATGCTCACTGTCCACGGCTCGCCTCCTGCCAGGAAGTCGCGGTCGCTTCACAGCGTTTGGCGAGCCACAGCGTGCCGCCAATCTCTCGTTCGACCTCGTCCTTCATGATCTCTGCCGAGATCGGGACCTGGTGGAGGTGTTCGGGCGAGGACATGACGACGTGGCGTACGTTCTTGGCGTGGCAGTGGGTCACAACTTCCTGCCACGCCTTGAGCTGCTGCCATTGGGCCTCGACGAACAGGTCAGCGAGCCGCGAACCGCGCGCTTCAGCGAAGGCCGGCAGGTCGCGCTGCAAGCTTGGGGTGTTGTGGGCATGGTGTCGGCTCCTTGCCGCCCCGTGTCGGCTGGGGGGAAAGCGGGGCCTCCCGAGCCTGCTGGGGGCCAGTCGGCAGGCCAACGGCGGCCGCGAATAGGCGGGTATACGTCTGGTGTATTCGCCGTCCCGGGGCCGTATGCGGCAATACGCTGGGTAGGCATGGCCAGGGGCACCAAGGGCGGGAGCGACGGCAATATGGCACCACAGCAAGCGGCCCGCTTCTGCCCCTGCGGTACGCGGCTGGCCAGAGACAACGCCGGAGATCGGTGCGGGGCCTGCACCCGTCAGGAGCGGCAGTCAGTCGGCCGACCGCCCGCTCTTCCTGCCGAATTCTGGCAGCACCCACGGATGCGGGAGGCGCTGGAAAGCTGGCACTTCGGCCAGGTGCTCTACGCCTACCGCACCCATCCGCACCACGAGCGAGCGTTGCCGCAAGGAGCCGTCGCCGAGTGGCTCGGCGTGACCCAGGCGCAGCTCAGCCGGATCGAGAACGGATCGGCGCCGCAGGACCTCTCCAAGCTCATGCAATGGGCGCATAGCCTGAAGATCCCTGCATCCTTACTGTGGTTCAAGCTGCCAGGCAGTGAACGACAGTTCGCGGCTTCTGCCAATCCGCGGCAGGGGACCGACCACAAGTCCGAGCAACGGCCCCGGAACCAAGGGTCCGCGCTACTTCCGGTTGTGGTCAACGGGCAACAGGTCTTCGTGCCGGTCGACGCGGAAGCGCTGGCGACGAGCGGCGTCGGCAGCCTGTCGGCACTCCCAGCCGACGGTACTACCGCCACGGAATTCGAGGCCATGAGTCCGCTCTACCGCCGAACGCTCATCAGCGGCATTGCCGCTGCCGCCCTGCCTGGCCGTGGCCTGGAGGAACTCCAGCGCGCCAGGAGCGCCCTGGAGGATTCCCGCCGTTGTCCCGATGGTCCGGTCGTCGACTGCTTCCGTACTCAACTCGACCTCGCCAAGCGTGACGACGGGGCCCTTGGGCCGAAGAAGACCCTGCCGGTGGTCCTCGGGCTGCTGGGGGCCATCGAGCAGCATGCTCGGGGCGTGAAGCCCAAGGCGCGCCGGGAGCTCTTGTCGGTCGGAGCCGACGGAGCGGAGTTCGCCGGATGGCTGTACCGCGATATGCGCCAACCTGGTCAGGCTGGCTTCTGGTACGACCGCGCGATGGAGTGGGCTCAGGAAGCCGATGACGCCGCCATGCAGGGATATGTCCTGCTCAAGAAGTCCCAGATGGCCTACGACGAACGCGACGCCGTACGGGTGCTCACCTTTGCCCAAGCAGGGCGCCATGAGCGGTGGCAACTCCCGCCGCGCGCCCGTGCCGAAGTCACGCAGCAACAAGCCCTCGGTCTGGCCATGACCGGTGAACCGCTGGACGCCGTCAAGCAGAAGCTCGACGAGGCCCGCGGGCTGTTGGCCGCGGTGCCCAGTGACGACCCCTCGCCCCTGGGGGCGTACTTCACCGCCGACACGCTGTTGCTGCGCAAAGCTGTCACCTACACCGAGGCCGGGAAGCCGAGCATGGCGGTCGAGCTGTTCGGCGAGGCGATCGGGGCAGGAACCTTGTCGCGGCGCGATACAGGGTTCTTCAACGCCCGACGTGCCGCTGCTGTGGCGTTCTGCGGTGAGCCCGACGAAGCTGCCCAGCTCGGCCGCAGATCTGCCGAGGTCGCTCACGCCATGAAGTCGGAGCGAACCTTGCGGGTCCTCTCCGAGGTGCTGCACACCCTGGATCGCTGGAGCAGCCGGCCTGCGGTACGAGACTTCCGCGAAGCGCTGCGCGCCTCCTGACGGTCACAGAGGCGTGGTCACCCACTCGGTCACGGTGCGGATGACGAACGCCTGCCACTCCTGGCTCTGGGGGTTGAGGTACTGCGGGTCGTCATGGACGGCGAAGCCGTGCTGAGAGCCATCGATCTCGACGAGCTTGCACGGACCGCCGAACCGCCCGACCGCTGCTCTCGAAGATTCGACGGGCACGAAGGTGTCCTTCGTGCCGTGCACGATGAGGGTCGGAGCTTGCACGTCACCGAGTGCCTCATGGGGCCGTAGCCAAAAGGCCTCGTTGAAGATGGGGCCGCCCATGCTTCAGCGTCGGCGTGAACTGGATGAAGCCCTCCGACGCCAACTGCTGTGCGGCTTCCTCCTGGAGGTAGTCGTTCTCCCAGTACGGCCGACTGTCGATGGTGCGCTTCTTGTAGTCGAGCTGGGGGTTGAAGAGCACCAGGCGTGAGACGTCGTCGGGACGCTGTGCGGCGTAGTACGCGCAGATGCCACCGCCGAAGCTGGCGCCAAGCAGTATGGCATCCTCCGCCCCGGTGGACTCTCGGACTTGTGCCAGCACGACTCGGATGTCGTTGAGGACGGCCGATAGCGTGAGGTCTTCCTGACGACCCTCGCTCTGCCCGTGGCCGCGGAGGTCGAAGCGTAGCGAGGCAACGCCCGCGTCGGCCAACCCATCCGCCAGCCGCGTGAAAAAGCCGCCCTCTTCCCGTGTGACGCCGCCGCCATGTACGAACACCACGGCCCGGGAGGTTGGCTGTCCCGGCTCGACCAAGGTGCCGGCGAGGTGGAGACCGTCGAGGGTGCGGACTGTCACTTCTGCGCTGGTGGGCATGGGGCCAAGCGTAGGGCGGGGGCCGGTCGGTGCAACAGAGCACCCGCTTACGGCAGCTCAGCGATAGCGATGTTTGTAGCCCCGGTAATACAGAACCATCTATATCCTTGGCTTGAAAATATCGATGCCCGCAGAGGGATCAGGCCCTGGCTCAAGACTTATTGTGACCCCCGTGTCGGGTGTAGCTCCCTCAGGGATCTCGGGCCACGTGACGACACGTACTGCAGCGAGAATCCTTCTGGTGATGCCGAGCATGCAGATCTTGTCGCCGAGCTTGACGAGTAGAGGTTCTTGAGCCATACGTCTCGTGCTTCCCTGTCTTTCTCAAGCTGTTGCATGTCCGGCTAGGGCAAGCCTTCTATCGCTAATTCGAGATTCAACCGCAACCACTGACCTGTGGCCGTCATTAGACGCCGCTGATTCGATGAATGCCGGCGAGTGGACGTAGAAGTTCGTGTGTCCATTCACTTCCATGGCGAGGTAGCGTTCGGGTTTCATCTTCCGAAGAAATCTCACGGCGGGCAGAAGCCTCCCGGGGAGGCAGTCGTCGGGTCGACCTTGGTCGTCTTTGAGGCGCTTGGCTGTGCGCGGCATCGGGCGAGGTTCCCGCTTCACAACCGATGCGGTGAGGCCTGGCCACCCGCGCCCCCGGGTGGGGGCTTCGCCGCGCGCATCCACGAGCTTCACCGTGCGTGATGCCGGGTCAATGGCCCATCGCCGGGACGGCGGTGGGCCGTGAGGGTGGGTGCCGTGTGTGCCGACGGTCGGCTGAACTATGCCCGCCACATGGGTCGAAAAAGGGCTAATAGGACTATTCGCGCCGCCCCTCGGGCATCCTCATCGGCGCTGCCTCCGGCGGCTCCAACAGGAACTTGAGGAGTGTCCAGATGAATCGCATCAACAAAGTGGCCACGGTACTGACGGCGGCCGTAGCCGTCGCGGGTCTCGGCGCGGGCAGCGCCGCCGCCCGCGGCCATGACGTGCCCACGACCGCCCGTGCGGCCCACGGCAAGGTCACGCCGCACCCGGGTGAGGAAGACGACGCCCGCCGCAACGACAGGGGCCCCCGGGGCATCGCCGGGTACGAGATCGTGACCCAGGAGGGCACGGTGCCCGCGAACGGCACCACGACAGTCACCGCCAACTGCCCGGCCGGCAAGAGGGTCCTCGGCGGTGGCTACTCCTTCCCCCTCACCCCGGTCAACGCCACCGTGGTGACGGACGCACCGGACGCGGACGGCGACTCGTGGAGGGTCACCGTCGTCAACACCACCCCCGCCCTCGCCATCAACGTCTACGCCATCTGCGCCACCGTCGCGCCCACGCACTGACCCGCGGCCCCTTCCGCGGGCCCACCGCCCATGCGGCGGTGGGCCCGCCCGGCCGCCCCCCAAAGGCTGTCAACCGCTACGCCGCCTCGCCGGAGTCGGCACGCGCGGTGCGGGGGCGCACCGGCCACGCCGGGTCGCAGCGCTCCAGCGAGCCGTTCCTGGCGAACCACTCCTGAAGCCCCCGCGCCTGCGCCGCGTGCCACATCGCCTGGCGGGCGTGCAGCTGCGCCGGGCTCAGCCGCCCGATCCTCGCCGCGTACCCGCGGCCGATCGCGCGCACCAGCTCCAGTGACGCCGCGGCGTCCGCGGCCGCGTCGTGCGCGTCCGTGATGGTCACCCCGTAGTGCAGGCACAGGTCCGTGAGAGTGCGCCGTCCCCTGCGGTAGCGGTCCAGATGCTTGTCCAGGACACGGGGGTCGAGCACGGTGAGCGGCCGGTGGTCCAGAAAGCCGGACAGCTCACGGCCCAGGTGGCGGCGCAGCTCCCGGTCGAGCAGTGTCAGGTCGAACGGGGCGTTCATCACCACCAAGGGCACGCCGTCCGCGGCCTGTTCGGCCAGGGCAAGCGCCAACTCCTCCGCCACCGGACCCGGCTGGCGCCCGTACTCGATCAGGAAGGCGTCGGTCAGCCCGTGTATCGCGGTGGCCGCCTCCGGCACCGCCACCCCGGGGTCCACGAGCCAGCGGGTGGTGCGGGCGTCAACCCCGGGAGCCTCCTGCACCACCAGCGCCGCCGAGACGATCCGGTCGCGCTCCACATCCACGCCCGTCGTCTCCGTGTCGAAAGAGGCGAGAGGACCCTCGAACCAGGACAGCATCGGCCAACCCCCTTGGGCAGCAAGGTGCATGACGAGTCGTCAGAGCATTTCCACGGAGATGCCTCGCGGTTGTGCGCGAGCAACCCGCTGTCCTCGGTGTACCCGTGACAGAGCGTCATCGAACCCTGTTCGGCCGGAGCCGTTTGCGGCCCGTTCCCGGGGGAGAAGAACAAGGTGACGGGCCGTATTCCCGCCATGCTCCCGGTGGCTACGCACGGTTACCCGTTCCCTCTCGTCCAACTCGCGCCCACAGCCCGGAAGGCACCGAGATGGCGCTCACGCAGCCCGAGCACGGCGCGCTGATCCCCCGGCCCGGCGAACCGCTGCGGGGGGCGCTCGCCGCCACCAGTTGTATGGAGACCCTCCAGGTCGCCTACCTCCACGCCGTGACGGCAGCGGCGGGCTGCTCCCTCTCCCAGCCCTTCCCGGACAACGGCATCGACTGGCATCTGAGCCACAGTTCCGGCGCCCACCTCGTGGACGACGAAGTGACCATAAAGGTGCAGCTCAAGTGCACCTACCAGATCACCCCCAGCCCCAGTGGGACCTCGTTCGGCTTCACCCTCGACAACGACCATCTGGTCAAGCTCGCCAGGACCCCGGTGTCGGTTCCCAAGATCCTCGTGGTGATGATCGCCCCCCGGGCGCGCGAGGAATGGGTGCGCGCCGGCCACGACCGCCTGGAGCTGCGCCACTGCTGCTACTGGACCAATCTCGCGGGCCACGCCGTCACGGGACGGCACAGGACCAATGTCCGGATCCCGACCTCGCGGATCTTCGACGACCGGGCGCTGTGCGCGATCATGGCGCGGGTCGGGGCGGGAGGAAGACCTTGACGCGCATCCCCGGACCACGGCCCGACCGGCCGGCGCAGATCCCCGACCCCGACCGCGTCGACCCCGCCGTCCTCGGGGCGCTGCTCGCCCGCAACGGCTGGGAGCGGCGCGGCGGCGTCCCCGGCAGGTACACCCGCTGGACCCCGCCGGGTAGCGGCGCACGGCCGGGCGAGCGCGAGCCCAGCCTCCTGGTGCCCGAGGGCTGCCGCCTCGAGGACTACACCGACCTGCTCGCCGAGGCGCTCACCGCCCTGGCCCGCTCCGGGACCCCCTCGGCCCGCCGCATCCTGCTGGGCCTGACCGTCCCCGGCGACGAGATCCGCTGGCAGCGCGAGGCCCCCGGCGTCGCGGGCGCCGTGCCGTGGAACGCCGCCGACCGGATGCGCTCGGCCGCCCGCGCCATGCTGATGGCGGCGGTGCGCGCCGACTGCGTCCCGGCCGGTTTCTTCGGGCAGCGCTACGACCGGTTCGCGGCCGGATACGTGGACCAGGTCCTCGTCGGGCCGTCATCGGGCGGCCACGTCCTCACCGCCTACATCCCCGCCCCTGAGGGCAGAGGAGCGGCCCTGACCCTGCTGCGGGGCCTGCAGGCCGTCCGTGACGCCGTCGACCACCGGCGCGCCACCGGCTCCATGGAAGCCTTCGACGCCGCGGTCCGGCTCGGGGTCTGCCGCGAGCTGACGCGCGCGGTGGTACGTCTGGTCCGCGACAGCGAGGGGGCGCAGGTCTGCCTTGCCTGGTCGCCCGCCGCCGGGACGCCCCTGGGATTCGCCGACCGCCCCCGGACCGTGGAGTTCTCCCCGGGTGACCTGCCCGCCCTCCAGCAGGCGGGCGAGCGCTACCGGGAGCTGGAACCCTCGGTGCCGGTGCGCATCACGGGTTCCGTGGTGCGGCTGCGCCTGTCGAGACCAGGCGTCCCTGGGACGGTGCGGCTGAGGGTCCTCGCGGGCGCCGACGTACGGCATGTGCGGGCGGAGCTCGAGCCGGACGACTACCGGACCGCCGCCCACGCCCATCTGTCCGGGGTGCCGATCCGGGTCAGCGGCCGGCTGGAGAGCAGGGGAGGCTTCCGCACCCTCATCGGTGCCGAGGACGTCACCCCCGTGCACGTCGACGACGCGGAGCGCGACCGGCTCCTGAAGTCCCTCCAGGAACAGGCGGACCTCATCGGGGGAGCCCGTGAGGGCGAGGACTGAGGCGGGGAGTGAGAGGAGGACCGGAGGAGGACCGGGAGGAGGACACGGGAGAAGGACTCGGGGATCGGCCGAGGCAGCGGATCGAAGCAGGGAATCGATGGAGAGCGCCGACGATCACGGGGCGGCTCATCGCTTCGCCCCGAGCCCTCCGGGATCGGTACGATTCACCACGCAGCATCCGCTGCGACCAGCAGAACGAGTCAGGAGAGACCGGTGTCAGACCTCCGTGTGACCATCAAACGCGATTCCGAGCGGGAAGAGCGAGTGGTGACCACGGGTACTACGGCCGCCGACCTCTTCGAGGGCGACCGCGGCGTCGTCGCCGCCCGGGTCGCCGACCAGCTCAGGGACCTCGCCCACCCGCTCTCCGACGGCGACGAGGTGGAGCCGGTCGCCATCGACAGCGAGGACGGACTGGCGATCCTGCGCCACTCCACCGCCCATGTCATGGCGCAGGCCGTGCAGGAGCTGTTCCCCGAGGCGAAGCTGGGTATCGGCCCGCCGGTCAAGGACGGCTTCTACTACGACTTCGACGTCGAGACCCCGTTCCACCCGGACGACATCAAGCGCATCGAGAAGAAGATGCAGGAGATCGTCAAGCGCGGCCAGCGCTTCTCCCGCCGCCCGGTCACCGACGAGGCGGCCCGCGAGGAACTGGCGGCCGAGCCGTACAAACTCGAACTGATCGGCCTCAAGGGCTCCGCCGCCGACGCCGCCGAGGGCGCCTCCGCCGAGGTGGGCGCGGGTGAGCTGACCATCTACGACAACCTCGACGCCAGGACCGGCGACCTGTGCTGGAAGGACCTGTGCCGCGGTCCGCACCTGCCGACCACCCGCAACATCCCGGCGTTCAAGCTCATGCGCTCGGCCGCCGCGTACTGGCGGGGCAGTGAGAAGAACCCGCAGCTGCAGCGCATCTACGGCACCGCCTGGCCGTCCAGGGACGAGCTCAAGGCCTACCTCGAGCGCCTGGCCGAGGCCGAGAGGCGCGACCACCGCAAGCTCGGTGCCGAGCTCGACCTGTTCTCCTTCCCCGAGGAGATCGGCTCCGGCCTGCCCGTCTTCCACCCCAAGGGCGGCGTCATCCGCCGGGTCATGGAGGACTACTCGCGGTGGCGCCACGAGGAGGCCGGGTACTCCTTCGTCAACACCCCGCACATCACCAAGCAGGAGCTCTACCAGACCTCCGGCCACCTGGACTGGTACGCCGACGGCATGTACCCGCCCATGGAGCTGGAGGAGGGCCACAAGTACTACCTCAAGCCCATGAACTGCCCCATGCACAACCTGATCTTCGGTGCGCGGGGCCGGTCCTACCGTGAACTCCCCCTGCGGCTTTTCGAGTTCGGCACCGTCTACCGCTACGAGAAGTCCGGCGTGGTGCACGGCCTGACCCGTGTGCGGGGCCTCACCCAGGACGACGCCCACATCTACTGCACCCGCGAGCAGATGGCGGACGAGCTGGACTCCCTGCTCACCTTCGTGCTCGGCCTCCTGCGGGACTACGGGCTCGAGGACTTCGAGCTGGAGCTGTCCACCCGCGACCCGGAGAAGTCCATCGGGTCGGACGAGGTCTGGGAGGAGGCCACCCGGGCCCTGCGGGAGGCCGCCGGCAAGCAGGGCCTGTCGCTGGTGATGGACCCGGGCGGGGCTGCGTTCTACGGCCCGAAGATCTCGGTGCAGGTGCGCGACGCCATCGGCCGCAGCTGGCAGATGTCCACGATCCAGGTCGACCTCAACCTCCCGGAGCGGTTCGACCTGGAGTACCAGGGCGCGGACGGCACCCGGCAGCGGCCGGTGATGATCCACCGGGCGCTGTTCGGCTCGATCGAGCGGTTCTTCGGTGTCCTGGTCGAGCACTACGCGGGCGCGTTCCCGGCGTGGCTGGCCCCGGTGCAGGTCGTCGGCATCCCGATCACCGACGAGCATGTGCCGTACCTCCAGGAGGTCGCGGCGCGACTGCGCAAGCACGGCATCCGCGTGGAGGTCGACAGCTCGGACGACCGGATGCAGAAGAAGATCCGCACCGCCCAGAAGCAGAAGATCCCGTACATGCTGCTCGCGGGTGACGAGGACGTCGCCAAGAGCGCGGTCTCCTTCCGCTACCGCAGCGGCGAGCAGAAGAACGGCGTCCCGATCCAGGAGGCCGTCGACGAGATCGTCAAGGCCGTCGAGGACCGCGTCCAGGCCTGAGCCCAGCCCGGCCCGCCGAGGCCCCCGCCGCCCCTGCCGGGCGGCGGGGACCTTCGCGTCCCAGCGGGCGCCCGCCGTGCGTCGGCCGCCCGCCGTGCCTGAGCCGTGCCCCAGCCGCCCGCCATGCGTCGGCCGTCCGCCGTGCCTCAGCCGCCCGGCCCGCGGCCCGGGCCCTCGCGCCGGACGGCCTTCGCGATGCGGCGGGCGTCGATCGCCATCTCCCGGAACATGCCGCTGATGGGGTTGGTGTATCCCGTGAAGTACAGGCCCGGCGTGGGCGTGGTCGCGCCATGGGCCTTCGGGCGTCCCCGGCCGTCGAGGACGCCGAGGTGGCCGACCATCTTCTCCAGCCCCCGCCGGTACCCGGTCGCCGCGATCACCACGTCCGGCATGAGTGTGCTCCCGTCCGCCAGCCGCACCTCGGCGTCCTCGAAGCCCTCGACCGCCGCAACCGGCTCCACCCGCCCCGCCCGCACCGCGTCGATCAGGCCGACGTCCTGGACCGGGATCGCCCCGTCGCGCAACAGCCGGGTGTACGGGCCGTCCTGCGGACGCGGCAGCCCGTACTGGCTCAGGTCCGGAACGCTCAACCGCGCCAGCACCCCGGCCGCGCGGTCGACCGCGGCCGGGGGCAGATGGCGCACCAGCACCCCCGTGGCCTGCGCCGGCCAGCCCAGGGTGTCCCTGCGCACGATGTGCGGCGGTGTGCGCACCGCCAGCCGCACCCGCCGCGCACCGCCGTCCGCGAGGTCCACGGCGATCTCCGCCCCGGTGTTGCCGACGCCGACGACCAGGACGTCGAGGCCCGTGAACGGGGCGGGGCAGCGGTACGCGCTCGCGTGCAGGAGCCGCCCGGTGAACGAGTCCCGGCCGGGCCACGGCGGCAGGTGCGGGGTGTGGTTGTGGCCGGTCGCCACGACGACGGCGCGGGCCCGCAACTCCTCGCCGCCCGTGGTGCGCAGCGCCCACCGGACCCCGTCGTCGCCGCAGGAGCGGTCCACGCGCTCGACCTCGGTGCCGGTGCGCACCTCGAGCCGGTGGTGGGCGGTGTACGCCTCCAGGTAGCGGATCACGTCGTCCCGGCCGACCCACCGGCCGTAGGCGCGGGGGATGGCGAGGCCCGGCAGCCCGGACAGGCGGCGTGTGGTGTGCAGATGGAGCCGGTCGTAGTGGCCGCGCCAGGCGGCGGCCACGGCTTCGCTGCGCTCCAGGACGCTCGCCGGGACCCCTCGGGCGCGCAGGGCGGCGGCGGCCGCGAGCCCGCCGGGTCCCGCACCGACGACGTAGACGGTCCGGCTGGGTGCGGTGGTCATGACGGAGCCCCCGGGATCGTTGGATACCGACTGGTAGCTTGTCGAGCGCAGCGATCGTAAACCGGGTACGCGTCCCCGCGGAATGCGGGGCGTCGGAGAACCGGACGCGCCCTCCGGCGGGCCGCCCGGAGGTCATATGCTGCACGCATGACGAGTGAGCCGGAGCTGCAGATCGGAGTCGGGACGCAGGACGCGTTCCAGCGCCTGTGGACGCCCCACCGCATGGCGTACATCCAGGGCGAGAACAAGCCGACCGGCCCGGGGGCCGAAGACGGCTGTCCGTTCTGCACGATCCCCGGCAAGTCGGACGAGGACGGACTCGTCGTGGCGCGTGGGACGCATGTGTACGCGGTGCTCAACCTCTACCCGTACAACGGCGGCCACCTGATGGTCGTGCCGTACCGCCATGTCGCGGACTACACGGATCTCACCGGGCCGGAGACCGCCGAACTCGCGGCGTTCACCAAGAAGGCGATGGTGACGCTGCGGACGGCCTCCGGCGCTCACGGCTTCAACATCGGCATGAACCAGGGCTCGGTGGCCGGCGCGGGGATCGCCGCGCACCTCCATCAGCACCTGGTGCCGCGCTGGGGCGGCGACACCAACTTCATGCCGGTCGTCGGCCACACCCGGGTGCTGCCCCAACTCCTCGCGGACACACGCAAGATGCTGGCCGAGGCATGGCAGCACTGCGCTGCCGTGGAGGAGTAGGGCGCGGGAGAGACGGCGCGGGGCGGTCGGGCCGGTCGGGCAGTCCTTGCCCGACTGCCCCCGGCGCCAGGGTGGTTCAGCCGCTGAGGGTCAGTTGTCCTGGAGGAACTTCTTGGCGAGGCTGTCGCCGAGCGAGACGGCCTTGCTGTGGCTCTCGATGGGCGAGGCCTTCGAGTTCTTGAACAGGATGTAGGTCACGCCGGAGTCGGCCCCGCCGTTCTCCGGGTCGGGGTTGATCCCCAGTGCCTTCGCGGTCGCGTAGGAGGCCTCGCCGATGATCTTGTCGGGGCCGGTGTCGCCGACGACGGCGTACTCGACCTTGTTGTTGTAGATGACGGCCACGACGCCGCCGCCCTTGATGCCGGCGCTGCTGTAGTTCCAGATGCTGCTGGAGCTCGGCACGACGACGTAGGGGAGCGAGTCGGCGCGCAGGGGCTTGCCGTCGGACTGGTGGAAGGCCGTGTCGGGCAGGAACCAGGGGTCGGTGTCCTCGTTGCACTTCGAGGTCCGCTGGCCGTCGCAGTCGACGTCCAGGTCGGCTTTCCAGAAGACCGCGCCGTTCTTGCCGCAGACCGGGACCGTGGCGGAGGTCTCGGAGTCGGTGCGGTACTTCCCGTTGGATATCTGCGAACAGGACTTGACCTTGGCGAGCAGGTCGGCCGCGCCGACCGTGCCCTCGCGGGTGGTCGAGGAAGGCTTGTGCGAGGCCGTGCCCGCCGAAGACGCTCCCGCGGCGGAGGTGAACCCGGCGGCCGCGAGGAGACCGACGCCCGCCATGGCGGTGAGGATGCGCTTGCGCATGAAATCGCCCTTCATTAGGAAAGTTTCCTTTCAGTGCGTGGCCAAATCTGCCCCCAAGTCGGCGGCGGGTCAACCATGCTCACGACAAAAATCTGGCCCGGACGGTCAAATTCCGTCCGGGCCGGGCGAGTTGCGCTTGTGCGATCTGCGGTGCCCTGCGATCTCCGATGTGCCGGGCCCGCGGCTAGGCGTCGTAGACGTCGGCCTTCTTCGGCTCCGCCCCCTGCACCACGCCGCTCAGGACGAGCGAGCGGGCACTGAACTTCTCGGTGTCCACACCGTTCTCCTCCAGCACACGGATCGTGGCGGCGTGCACCACCCGCAGCACCGGAGTGACCGCCCGCACCGCGTCATCGGCCATGAAGCGGTTCGCCCACGGCTTCTCCACCCAGGAGTGCCTCAACCCGAACGGCTCGGGCAGGGTGAGCTTTCCGCCCAGCCAGTCCAGCAGTGTCGGCGGCATCCAGGTGAACGGCGCCCTGACCGTGAGCCGGACCACCTCCTCGGTGCTGACCACCGAGTCCACCACCGTCTTGGTCTCCCAGAACCTGATGCTCTTGGCGACCTCGCGCACCCTCGGCTCGGGCTTGCCGCTCAGCATGGGCGCGACCGGGCCGAGCGTGTGCCCGGTGACCTCCACCCTCAGCGTCTTGTGCAGCACCGTCACCGTGCACATGAGGGTCAGCACCAACTGCCCCTCCCACAGCACGAACTGCACCCCGAGGTAGTGCCGGTTGCCGCTGCCGAACTGTTGCTCGTTGCAGATCCGCTGCACCTCGAAGTCGCGGACGGAGTAGCCCTCCGTCTCGGTGCCCGTCGGCCGTTCGATGGCGCCCGCACCCTCGGACAGGGGCACCACGACCCAGTGCCGTATCGACGCCTTGGGGAAGCCGCCGGTGTGCAGGGGGCCGCGCTCCAGCTCGCGCAGCCGGTCGTGGATCGAGCGGATGACGTCCCAGCTGCGGAACGGGTTGATCTCCGCGCCGTCGTGGCCCACCAGTTCCTCGGCCATGTGCCAGCTGCCCCAGCGCGAGCCCATGCCCAGGATGCCCTCGCGGCCCTGGTAGAAGATCACATTGCTGTTCTGCTCGGCCATGAGCTTCTCCAGCTCACGGCGCATCGTCTCGGCCTTGGAGTCGTGCGGACCGGTCGGCACCGCCTCCGGCACCGAGGGCCCGCCCGCCCCGTCGAGCACGTCGGACCAGTGCTGCCGCAGTTCCTCGGCCGTGCGACGGCAGATCCGCTGCGCGAAGAACCAGCCGACGATCGGCGCCAGCATCACCACCCGCATGTAGAGCTGGGCGAAACCGCTGAACGGCGGCCTGAAGAACAGCAGTACGGAGAACAGTCCGGCCACGAAGAGCACCACGGAGCCGAGGCCGCTGGTGCGCGACTTCGACAGGCTCCGCAGGGTCCGCCGCAGCTGGAACGCCCCCAGCCACAGCAGTGTGCCCGGCAGGAAGAACAGCCCGAACACCGCCATGACCGCGGTCAGCCGGGCGTCCCTGGTGCGCCGGATCTTGCTCGCCGCCAGGCAGTGCTGGACCACCGCGGCCGGGTCGGCACCGAACGACTGGACGACCTGCCCGCGGGCACCGCCCAGCATGCGCTCCTGGACCGCCCGGGAGAACGCCTCGCCCAGGTTCGGGGAGAACATGCTGAACTTGCCGGTCTGCTGGTTGGTCTTGGGGTCCAGATCGGTGAGCAGGGACACCGGGTCGTCCCGGTAGGCGGCCGAAGCCAAGGCCTGTGTGGCGGCGGTCTGATGGGACAGGCCCGTCAGCGGAACCTGCGCTCCGGGACTCAAGTCGAACGTGGTCACTGCGCCCCCTGCCAGTCCGGATCCAACTCGCGGGCGTGGCTCACCGGTTCGCGCCGCGGCGACGCACGACACATTCCCCGATCATCCGATGGGCACACCCGGACCAAGACTATCGGCGGCCCGCCGCGCACGTAACCGATAACCGGACAGCCGCACCTGGGCGCCACGTCCCGGACGAGGCGTCGCGCCCCGGCAACGGCCGAACCCCGCTTGTTCCTCCCCGACTTCGGCCTTTCCCATGCGGCATTCGCTGTTGCCTGCCTATTTCTCCTCGGCTTCGGCACGGACCTTCGCCGCGTGCTGCGGCGGCATCGGCTCGTGGCGCGCGTACTCGCGGCTGAAGCGCCCGGTTCCGTGCGAGATCGAGCGCAGGTCCACCGCGTACCGGCTGATCTCGATCTCCGGGACGTCCGCGCGCACCAGAGTGCGGCCCGGCCCCGCGGGCTCGGTGCCCAGCACCCGGCCCCGGCGGCTGGACAGGTCGCTCATCACCGGGCCCACGTACTCGTCCGAGACCAGCACCTTGACCTCGGCCACGGGCTCCAGCAGATGGATCACGGCGTCCGCCGCCGCCTCCCGCAGGGCCAGCGCGCCCGCGGTCTGGAACGCGGCGTCTGAGGAGTCCACCGAGTGCGCCTTGCCGTCGAGCAGCGTCACCCGCACATCCACCATCGGGTATCCGGCGGCGACGCCCTTGGTGAGCTGCGCCCGCACCCCCTTCTCCACCGAGGGGATGAACTGGCGCGGCACCGAGCCGCCCACGACCTTGTCGACGAACTCGAACCCGGAGCCCGTCGGCAGCGGCTCGACCTCGATCTCGCAGATGGCGAACTGGCCGTGGCCGCCGGACTGCTTGACATGGCGCCCGCGACCGGCTGCCCTGCCGCCGAAGGTCTCCCGCAGCGACACCTTGTGCGGGACGGCGTCCACCTGGACCCCGTAGCGGGTGCGCAGCCGCTCCAGCAGGACGTCCACATGGGCCTCTCCCAGGCACCACAGCACGACCTGGTGGGTGTCCTGGTTCTGTTCCAGGCACATCGTGGGGTCCTCGGCCACCAGCCGGGCCAGCCCCTGGGACAGCTTGTCCTCGTCCGCCTTGCTGTGGGCCTCGATGGCCACCGGCAGGAGCGGATCGGGCATGACCCACGGCTCCATCAGCAGCGGGTCGTCCTTGGAGGAGAGCGTGTCCCCGGTCTCGGCGCGGGTCAGCTTCGCGACGCTGCAGATGTCACCGGCGATGCACTTGGCGACCGTGCGCTGCTGCTTGCCGAACGGGGACGACAGCGCGCCCACGCGCTCGTCCACGTCGTGGTCCTCGTGCCCGCGGTCCTCCATCCCGTGGCCGGACACATGCACGGTCTCGTCCGGGCGCAGCGTGCCGGAGAAGACCCTCACCAGGCTGATCCGCCCCACGTAGGGGTCGGAGGCGGTCTTGACCACCTCGGCGGCGAGCGGGCCCTCCGGGTCGCACGACAGCGGCCCCCTGGGCTTGCCCTGCAGGGTCGTCACGGCCGGCGCCTCGCGCTCGAGCGGGGTGGGGAACCCGCCGGTGACCAGTTCCAGCAGCTCCACGGTGCCCAGGCCCTGCCGGGCGCCCTCGGCGGCCGGGGCGGCGGCGAGGACGGGGTGGAAGGAGCCGCGTGCCACGGCCCGCTCCAGGTCCTGGATCAGCGTCTTCATGTCGAGGGGCTCACCGCCGAGATAGCGGTCCATGAGGGTCTCGTCCTCGCTCTCGGCGATGATCCCCTCGATGAGCCGGGAGCGGGCGTCCTCGATCAGCGGCAGGTGCTCGGGGTCGGGCTCGCGCTCCTCGCGGGCCCCGGAGGAGTAGTCGAAGACCCGCTGGGAGAGCAGGCCGATCAGGCCCGCCACGGGCGCGTGGCCGTCGGGGGCCTCCTCGCCGTGCAGGGGCAGGTGGAGCGGGAGGACCGTCTCGGGGTTGTCGCCGCCGAAGACGCGCTGGCAGATCGACACCATCTCGTCGAAATCCGCTCGCGCCGACTCCAAATGGGTGACGACGACGGCCCTGGGCATGCCGACCGCCGCGCACTCCTCCCACACCATGCGCGTCGCGCCGTCCACGCCGTCGGCGGCCGAGACGACGAAAAGGGCCGCGTCCGCTGCCCGCAGACCGGCCCTGAGCTCGCCCACGAAATCGGCGTAGCCCGGTGTGTCCAAAAGATTGATCTTGATGTCGGTCCACTCCACCGGCACCAGGGACAGCTGCACGGAGCGCTGCTGGCGGTGCTCGATGTCGTCGTGGTCGGAGACGCTCGTTCCGTCCTCGACCCGGCCCGCACGGGTCGTCGCCCCCGTCGCCAGGGCCAGCGCCTCGACCAGCGTGGTCTTGCCCGAGCCGCTGTGGCCGACCAGCACCACGTTGCGTACGGACGAGGGCTGGTCGGCCGCCGGTGCCCTTCCGGCGGCTCCGGTATGAGCATTCGTCTTGTCGGCCATGGGGCTCGCCTCCCGCTCACCGCGAGTTGGATGTTCGCAGGGATGGATGCGCGCGACGCGTCGCCCGTCCAGGGCGGCCTCAACGACGCCCGCGGTCTTTCGAGCTTTCCACGAGCGTCACTGCCCGTCCATAGCGCGTACAGCGCGCGAATCCGGACTCCGGGTTCCCGCGTGCCACCTCATGGAACGCCCTCGAACGCCCTCACGAGCGCCCGCGGCCGCGGGCGCGCTCCGCGGCCCTCGGCCCGTTCCTCGGCGCCTACTCCCTGCCCACAGCTCCTGTCTCCCAGGCCCAGGCGGCTATCTCGACCCGGTTCCGTACATCCAGCTTGGACTGGATGCTGCCCAGGTGCGTCTTGACCGTGGACAGGGAGACGAACAGCTCCGTGGCGATCTCCTGGTTGGTGCGGCCGCGGGCCACCAGGCGGACCACCTCCAGCTCCCGCTCACTGAGCGCCGTCGTCCCGGGCCGCTGGGACGAACCGGTCGCCGGAGCGGTGTCACCGAGCCGCTTGAGCAGGCGCAGCGTCACCGAGGGGGAGACCATCGCGTCCCCGTTCGCCGCCGCCCGCACCGCCTCGACCAGCAGATTCGGGCCCGCGTCCTTGAGCAGGAAGCCGCACGCGCCGCCGCGCAGCGCCCCGTACACATAGTCGTCCTGGTCGAACGTGGTGACGACCACGACCCGCATCGGGTCGGTCACCCCGGGGCCGGCCAGCAGGCGTGTCACCTCCAGACCGTCCAGGCGCGGCATCCGGATGTCCACCAGGCAGACGTCGGGCCGCAGCCTGCGCGCCAGCTCGACGCAGGCCGCCCCGTCCGAGGCCTCGCCGATGACCTCCAGGTCCGGCTGGGCGTTGAGGATCAGCCGGAATCCGGTGCGGACCATCTCCTGGTCGTCCGCGATGAGCACTGTTGTCGTCACGCCTCAGGATCCTGTCATGGAGAGCACCGGGAGCCGGGCGGCGACCTCCCAGCCGCCCTGGGGCAGGGGGCCCGCCCGCAGATTGCCGCCGACGGCCTCGACGCGTTCGCGCAGGCCCACCAGCCCGAACCCGCCGTGGCCCCCGGTGGGCGCGCCGCGGTGGCCGCCGTGGGCCGGGGCGTCGTTGCAGACCGTGACCTCCAGGCAGCCGGCCACCAGTCCTATGCGCACCAGGACGCTCGCCGCGCTCGGCGCGTGCCGCCGCACATTGGTCAGCGCCTCCTGGACCACCCGGTGCGCCGAGGTCGTCACCTCGGGGGCCAGGCGGGCACCCCGCGCCGCCTCGGCGACCCGCAGCGAGACATAGGGCCCGGTACGGGAGAACTCCGTCGTCAGCGCCGTCAGCTCGGTGAACCCCTCGGCGGGCCTGGCCACCGTCCGCTCGTCCTCGCGCAGCACCTGCACCAGGCGCCGCATCGAGGCCAGGGCCTCGGCGCCGGCCTGCTCGATGCTGGCCAGCAGCGGCTCCACCTCCTGCGGCGAGGTGGCGCCGACGGTCCGGGCGGCCTGGGCCTGCACGACGATGCCGGTCACATGGTGGGCGACGAAGTCGTGCAGGTCGCGGGCGAGCTCCAGCCGTTCGCTCTGCCGCACCGCGTCCACCGCCCTGATCCTGCGGGCATCGAGGACGCGCAGGTACAGGGCGAGGCCGATGGCCGCGGCGACCACGAAGGTCAGCAGGAAGCTGAAGGTGAGCGCCTCTGTGCCGGCGATGATCCGCAGCGGCATGACGATGACCGCGGTGCTCAGCAGCGCGCCCTCCGCCATGGCCAGCTGCGGCGGCTGGACCCGGCGCACGGTGAGCATCAGCACCCACAGCAGGACCGCGGTCTCGAGCATGCCCCAGGTGCTGAACCTCGCCCACGAGTCCCCGGGGACCACGGCGAAGGTGACCGCCCATGAGGCGGCCCCGACGATCCCGGCCCGCCAGCGCAGCGGCAGCCGCCCGGGTATCAGCACCACCGCGGCGAACAGCGCCCCGGTCAGGACCGGGGTCGTCCCGTACAGCGGGGAGCCGTTGATGTCGAACAGCCAGAGCAGGCCCAGGAACAGCAGGAGTGTCCAGCGCGCGGCCGCGCGGACGAAGCGGGGGAGCGAAACGGGATCTTCCACAGGGTGAGGGTACGAAGCGGGGATGAGTCGGGGATCGTCCGAACGGTCGAGGGACCGGCCGCCGTACCGGCCGCACGGCCGACGCGGCGAGGGCGCTCCGGCAGCCACCTTGGTGCCATGAGCGCATTCCACATCTTCCTCTACGTCATGGCGGCCATCGGCGGGCTGTGCCTGTTCGCCGGTGGACTGCTGCCGCTGTTCGACTTCTTCGGCGCCGAGCGTGCCGAGCGCGCCGGTGAGTCACGCCACCGGCCCTGAGGCGGGCGAGCGGGTGCCTTCCGGCGGCGACGCGCGACGGCCTGGCTACGATGGGCCCGCCGGTGCCCACCCGGGCCGCACGGCGTCCGCCAAACCTCGGGAAGGCCATGCTCAACAAGTACGCGCGTGCATTCTTCACGCGTGTCCTCACCCCGTTCGCCTCGTTCCTGCTGCGCATCGGCGTCACCCCGGACGCGGTCACCCTGGTGGGAACCGGGGGAGTGGTGGCCGGCGCGCTGGCCTTCTACCCCAGGGGCGAGTTCTTCTGGGGCACGGTGGTCATCACGCTGTTCATCTTCTCGGATCTGGTGGACGGCAACATGGCCCGCCAGTCCGGCCGCTCCAGCCGCTTCGGCGCGTTCCTGGACTCCAGCCTGGACCGGGTCGGCGACGCGGTCATCTTCAGCGGCCTGGCCATGTGGTACGCGGGCAGGGGCAATGATCTGACCCTCACCGCGGTCGCCCTGTTCTGCCTGGCCAGCGGCCAGGTGGTGTCCTACACCAAGGCCCGCGCGGAGAGCCTGGGGCTCAAGTGCGACGTCTCCGGCCTCGTCGAGCGGGCCGAGCGGCTGGTGATCACCCTCGTGGCGACGGGCTTCGCCGGACTGCACAAGTTCGGCGTTCCCTACATCGAGTGGCTCACGCCCATCGCGCTGTGGATCGTCGCGGTCGGCAGCGCCATCACCCTGTGGCAGCGGGTGCGGACCGTCCACCGGGAGGCGGCGGAGGCCGACGCCCTCGAGGCCGGCCGGGCAGAGCAGCGGGCGGAGCCCGCCAACGGGACCTCGGGAGGGGGCGGCACCTCGTGAAGCAGCACCTGACGGACTCCGCGTACGCACTGGGCTGGGGCCTGGTCAAGCGCCTTCCGGAGCGCGCCGCCCAGCGGCTCTTCGAGAGGATCGCCGACCAGGCGTGGAAGAAGCGCGGCAAGGGCGTGCTGCGGCTGGAGGCCAACCTCTCGCGGGTCGTGCCCGACGCCGGGCCCGAGCGTCTGGCCGAGCTGTCCCGGGCCGGGATGCGCTCGTACATGCGCTACTGGCTGGAGTCCTTCCGGCTGCCCACGTGGAGTCCCGAGCGGGTGCGCGCCTCGTTCGATCCCAAGGACGTGCACCGGGTGGACGAGGGGATGGCCGCGGGCAAGGGCGTGGTCCTTGCCCTGCCGCACCTGGCCAACTGGGACCTGGCGGGCGCGTGGATCGCCGAACGCGGCTACCCGTTCACCACCGTCGCCGAGCGGCTCAAGCCCGAGAAGCTCTTCGACCGCTTCGTGGCCTACCGCGAGAGCCTGGGCATGGAGGTCCTCGCCCACGAGGGCGGGGCGGCCGGGGCCTTCGGCACCATGGCCAGGCGCCTGCGCTCGGGCAAGCTGGTCTGCCTGGTCGCCGACCGCGACCTGTCCAGGAACGGCGTCGAGGTCACCTTCTTCGGCGAGGCGACACGGATGCCCGCCGGGCCCGCGATGCTCGCCCTTCAGACCGGAGCGCCCCTGCTGCCCGTGACCCTCCACTACGACGAGCGCCCGGTCATGCGCGGCCGGGTGCACCCGGCCGTCGAGGTGCCGGCCGAGGGCACCCGGGCCGAGAAGATCGCCGCCATGACGCAGTCGATGGCGGACACCTTCGCCTCCGGGATCGCCGAGCATCCCGAGGACTGGCACATGCTCCAGCGGCTGTGGCTCGCGGACCTGTCCGCAAGCCCCGAGAGCTCCAGGACGGAGACCTCTTGAGGATCGGGATCGTCTGCCCGTACTCCTGGGACGTCCCGGGAGGCGTCCAGTTCCACATCCGCGACCTCGCCGAGCATCTGATCGGCCTCGGACACGAGGTCTCCGTGCTCGCCCCGGCCGACGACGACACCCCGCTGCCGCCGTACGTCGTCTCGGCCGGCCGGGCGGTGCCGGTGCCCTACAACGGCTCCGTCGCCCGCCTCAACTTCGGCTTCCTGTCGGCGGCGCGGGTGCACCGGTGGCTGCGCGAGGGCAAGTTCGACGTGCTGCACATCCATGAGCCGTCCTCGCCGTCGCTGGGCATGCTGGCGTGCTGGGCGGCCAAGGGCCCCATCGTGGCCACGTTCCACACCTCCAATCCGCGCTCGCGGGCCATGATCGCCGCCTACGGCATCCTCCAGGCGTCGCTGGAGAAGCTCAGCGCCCGGATCGCGGTCAGCGAGTACGCCCGCCGCACCCTCGTCGAGCACCTCGGCGGCGACGCCGTCGTGATCCCCAACGGGGTCGATGTCTCGTTCTTCGCCGACGCGCGGCCCCGGCCGCAGTGGCAGGGCCGGACCATCGGCTTCATAGGACGCATCGACGAGCCCCGCAAGGGCCTGCCGACGCTGCTGAAGGCGTTCCCCCGGATCCTGGAGGAGCTGCCCGATGTGCGGCTGCTCGTCGCCGGACGGGGTGACGAGAAGGAGGCCGCCGCGTCGCTGCCGGAGAAGGTGCGCTCCCAGGTGGAGTTCCTCGGGATGGTCAGCGACGAGGACAAGGCCCGGCTGCTGCGCAGCGTCGATCTGTATGTGGCGCCGAACACCGGCGGTGAGAGCTTCGGGATCATCCTCGTCGAGGCCATGTCGGCGGGCGCTCCCGTGCTCGCCAGCGACCTCGACGCGTTCCGGCAGGTGCTGGGCGGCGGAGAGGCGGGGGAGCTGTTCCCGGTGGAGGACGCCGACGCGCTCGCGGAGTCGGCGGTGCGGCTGCTCGGCGACCCCGAACGCCTCGCCGAGCTGCGGCGCATCGGCAGCGCCCATGTGCGCCGCTTCGACTGGTCGAGGGTCGGGGCCGACATCCTGTCGGTGTACGAGACGATCACGGCGGGCGCGGCGGCCACGGTGGCCGAGGACGAGCGGGTCGGCCTTTTCGCCCGCTTCGGGCGCGGCGACCGCACGGGGGCGCGGGAGTAGCGGCCTCACGGGTGCGCGGGCAGCGACCGCGCGCCCGGACGGGGGCGGCCCGGTGGGCGCGCGAGCGGCAGGGCGGTGGTGCCGCCGGGCGCCCGCCGCCGGGCCGGTAGCCTTCTCGGCCGTGACCACTGTGATCTGGATCGCCGTCGCCGTGCTCGTCGTCGGCGTGTACCTGAGCTGGACGGCCGGCCGCCTCGACCGGCTGCACGCCCGGATCGACGCGGCCCGCGCGGCGCTCGACGCCCAATTGCTGCGCCGGGCCTCGGTGGCACAGGAGTTGGCCACCTCGGGACTGCTCGACCCGGCCGCGTCGATCGTGCTCTACCAGGCGGCGCACGCCGCCCGCGCCGCCGAGGACGAGCAACGCGAGGTGGCCGAGAGCGAGTTGAGCCAGTCACTGCGGGCGGTATTCGGTGAGGCGGGCCAGGTCGAGGCGGTCGGGCAGGCACCGGGCGGAACCGAGGCCATCACCGAGCTGACCGCCGGGGTGCGCAGGGTGCCGATGGCCCGCCGCTTCCACAACGACGCCGTACGGGCCGCCCGCGCCGTGCGCCGCCACCGCTTGGTGCGCTACTTCCGGCTGGCGGGGCACGCGCCGTTCCCGATGACGTTCGAGATGGACGACGAGCCCCCGGCGCCGCTCTCACGTGACTGAACCCCTCACGTGACTGATTCGGCCCCGGCGCCCCCCGGCGCCCCCGGAGTGCCCCGTGGACGCCTCGCGGGTCTTCTCGCCCGGTTCGTCCGGCTGGTTTGCCCGGCTTGCCCGGCTGGTTTGTCGGGCGGGCCTTTTGCCCGGGAGGTAGCGGTCGGCTGGCCGGAGGGTAGCGTTCCATTGGCCGGGCCGTAGCAGTACCGGCCCCCACCTGGACCGGAAGGCGCGTTCTGACCATCAGATCGACGGGCCTACGATGGGTTCATAACCTTTTCGTCTTCGAGTGAGGTCAACCGTGTCCACTGCGCCCCCCGTCTCGACCGGCACCCCTGAGACCGGCACCGCGCGCGTCAAGCGCGGCATGGCCGAGCAGCTCAAGGGTGGCGTGATCATGGACGTCGTCACGCCGGAGCAGGCCAAGATCGCCGAGGACGCCGGTGCCGTCGCCGTCATGGCCCTCGAGCGCGTCCCCGCCGACATCCGCAAGGACGGCGGCGTCGCCCGCATGTCCGACCCCGACATGATCGACGGCATCATCAACGCCGTCTCGATCCCCGTCATGGCCAAGTCGCGCATCGGCCACTTCGTCGAGGCCCAGGTGCTCCAGGCCCTCGGAGTCGACTACATCGACGAGTCCGAGGTCCTGACCCCCGCCGACGAGGTCAACCACAGCGACAAGTGGGCGTTCACCACCCCCTTCGTCTGCGGTGCCACCAACCTGGGCGAGGCACTGCGCCGCATCGCCGAGGGCGCGGCCATGATCCGCTCCAAGGGCGAGGCCGGCACCGGCAATGTCGTCGAGGCCGTGCGCCACATGCGCCAGATCCGCGCCGACATCCGCCGCCTGACCACCCTCGACGAGACCGAGCTGTTCGTCGCGGCGAAGAACCTCCAGGCCCCGTACGAGCTGGTCAAGGAGGTCGCCCAGCACGGCAAGCTGCCGGTCGTCCTCTTCAGCGCCGGCGGTGTCGCCACCCCGGCCGACGCCGCGCTGATGATGCAGCTCGGCGCCGAGGGCGTCTTCGTCGGCTCCGGCATCTTCAAGTCCGGCGACCCGGCCAAGCGCGCCGCCGCCGTCGTGAAGGCCACCACCTTCTTCGACGACCCGGACATGATCGCCAAGGTCTCCCGGGGCCTCGGCGAGGCGATGGTCGGCATCAACTGCGACGACCTGCCCGAGACGCAGCGGTACGCCAACCGCGGCTGGTAGCCGCACTCCGGCAGTGCTCCGGAAGCCTCCGGCACCGATGGGCGGCCCCGCCTCCACCAGGCGGCGCCGCCCATCGACGGTCCGTCCCCCGCCGGCCGCACCCCCGCCGCCGACACCGACACCGACACCGACACCGCCGACACCACCACCGACACCACCGCCCCCGCCACCGACACCGCCACCGGCCGCGGCCACCCGGACGCCGGGCCGGCCCCCGCGGGAGCGCCTCGCGCCCCCTCGACCGTTCGAGAGGTTCCCCTCCGTGTCCTCCTCCACCCCCGTCATCGGTGTCCTGGCCCTTCAGGGCGACGTGCGTGAGCACACCATCGCCCTCGCGGAGGCCGATGCCCTCGCCCGCCCGGTCCGCCGTCCCGAGGAACTGGCGGAGGTCGACGGCCTGGTCATCCCCGGCGGCGAGTCCACCACGATGTCCAAGCTCGCGGTCGCCTTCGGCCTGCTGGGGCCCCTGCGCGAGCGAGTGGCGGCGGGCATGCCCGCCTACGGCTCCTGCGCCGGAATGATCATGCTCGCGGACAAGATCCTGGACGGCCGCGAGGACCAGGAGACCATCGGCGGCATCGACATGATCGTGCGCCGCAACGCCTTCGGCCGCCAGAACGAGTCCTTCGAGTCGCCCATCGACTTCACCGGCATCGAGGGCGGCCCGCTGCAGGGCGTCTTCATCCGCGCCCCGTGGGTGGAGTCCGTGGGCGCGAGCGCCGAGGTGCTCGCCCGCCTGACCGCAGGGCCCGCGCAGGGCCACATCGTCGCGGTCCGCCAGGGCGGCCTCCTGGCCACCTCGTTCCACCCCGAACTGACCGGCGACCACCGGGTGCACCGGCTTTTCGTCGACATGGTCCGCGCCGCCTGACGGCGGGGCGCGGCCGGGCCCGAAGGAGCGGGTGGCGGAGGGCGGGTGCGCGCGATCCCGGTAGGATCGCACGTGTTCGTTGAGTAATGGGTGACGTGAAGGAGACAGGCGGATGTCCGGCCACTCTAAATGGGCTACCACGAAGCACAAGAAGGCCGTGATCGACGCCAAGCGCGGCAAGCTCTTCGCGAAGCTCATCAAGAACATCGAGGTGGCGGCCCGCACCGGCGGCGGTGACCCGGACGGCAACCCGACGCTCTACGACGCCATTCAGAAGGCGAAGAAGAGCTCGGTCCCCAACGACAACATCGACCGCGCGGTCAAGCGCGGCTCCGGCCTCGAGACCGGCGGCGCCGACTACCAGACGATCATGTACGAGGGCTACGGGCCCAACGGGGTCGCGGTGCTCGTCGAGTGCCTCACCGACAACCGCAACCGGGCCGCGTCCGACGTGCGCGTCGCGATGACCCGCAACGGCGGCTCGATGGCCGACCCCGGCTCGGTGTCGTACATGTTCTCCCGCAAGGGCGTCGTGATCGTCCCCAAGGGCGAGCTGGGCGAGGACGACGTCCTCGCCGCCGTCCTGGACGCGGGTGCCGAGGAGGTCAACGACCTCGGGGAGTCCTTCGAGGTCGTCAGCGAGGCCTCCGACCTGGTCGCGGTGCGCACCGCGCTCCAGGAGGCCGGCATCGACTACGACTCCGCCGACGCCAACTTCCTGCCCAGCGTCCAGGTCGAGCTGGACGAGGACGGCGCGCGCAAGATCTTCAAGCTGATCGACGCCCTCGAGGACAGCGACGACGTGCAGAACGTCTTCGCCAACTTCGACGTCCCGGACGACATCATGGAGAAGATGGACGCCTGACGACGGCACAACCGGGGCCGGGCCGACCATGTGTCGGCCCGGCCCCGCTCGTATGCGCTGTCGGTGTCTGACGGTAGCGTGCGACGAGCAGGCGGACCGGGCACGATCGACTCGATCGACGTGCCGGTCGGCCGGCAGGGCAGTGCGCCGAAGGCAGGCCGGTCGACCGGCAGGGCAGGCGCCCGGCGGACAGACGTGGACAGGACAACAGCGGTCGGAGGGGGGTGCGCATGCGGGTGCTCGGAGTCGACCCGGGCCTGACCCGGTGCGGAGTGGGCGTCGTGGACGGCACCCCCGGCCGCCCCCTGCGCATGGCCGCCGTCGGCGTCATCCGCACCCCCTCGGACGCCGGGATCGGGCAGCGGCTGCTCCTGATCGAGCAGGGCCTCGAGCAGTGGCTCGACGAGCAGCGCCCCGAAGCCGTCGCCGTGGAGCGGGTGTTCAGCCAGCACAACGTACGCACGGTGATGGGCACCGCCCAGGCCAGCGCCGTGGCCATGCTCTGCGCCACCCGTCGAGGGCTTCCCGTCGCCCTGCACACCCCCAGCGAGGTCAAGGCCGCGGTCACCGGAAGCGGGCGGGCCGACAAGGCCCAGGTCGGCGCCATGGTCACCCGGCTGCTCAGGCTCGACGCCCCGCCCAAGCCCGCCGACGCCGCGGACGCCCTCGCGCTCGCCATCTGCCACATCTGGCGCGGCGCGGCCGCGGGCCGGCTCGCCGAGGCGGTCGCAGCCCAGGCCAAGGCCGCGCCCCGCGGCAGCCGCGTCCCCCGCGCCGTCCAGCACAGGAGCACCACATGATCGCGCATCTCAGCGGCCGGGTGGCCGCGCTCGCCCCGGACTCGGTGGTGATCGAGGTCGGCGGCGTCGGCATGGCCGTCCAGTGCGCCCCCGGCACCCTGGCCCGGCTCCGGGTGGGCCAGGAGGCGAGGCTCGCCACCTCGCTGGTCGTCCGGGAGGACTCGCTGACGCTCTACGGCTTCGCCGACGAGGACGAACGGCAGGTCTTCGAGCTGGTGCAGACAGCCGGCGGGGTCGGCCCCCGGCTGGCCCAGGCGATGCTCGCCGTGCACTCCCCGGACGGGCTGCGCCGGGCGTTCGCCACCGGTGACGAGAAGGCGCTGACCGCCGTTCCCGGAATCGGCAAGAAGGGGGCCCAGCGGCTCCTGCTCGAGCTGAAGGACCGTCTCGGCGAGCCGGTCGGAGGGCAGTCGGCGGGCATTGGATCGGCCGTCACCTCCGGCTGGCGCGACCAGGTCCACGCCGCCCTGGTGGGTCTCGGCTATGCCACCCGCGAGGCGGACGAGGCCCTCGCCGCCGTCGCTCCCCAGGCGGAGGCGGCGGTGGCCGAGGGCTCCGCCCCCGATGTCCCCGCCCTCCTGCGCTCGGCCCTGCGGGGTCTGGGCCGCGCCCGCTGACCGCCCCGAGCCCGTGGCAGCTCCTGGACCGCACAGCCATCCCGAGCCCCTGGAAGCCGCCCCGGACCGCGCAGCCACTCCGAACCGCGCAGCGAATCCGAACCGCGCAGCCACTCCGAACCGCAACGACAACGCGAGGCAATCCGCAGTGAATTGGGACGAGACCACACCCGGCGACGCAGACGACCCGCGCCCGGGTGCGGCCGACCGGCTGGTCGGTGCCGCCGCCGACCGGGAGGACCAGGCCGTCGAGGCCGCCCTGCGCCCCAAGGACCTCGGCGAGTTCGTCGGTCAGGAGCGGGTCAGGGAACAGCTCGACCTCGTGCTCAGGGCCGCCAGGCAGCGCGGCGCCACCGCCGACCATGTGCTGCTTTCCGGCGCCCCCGGTCTCGGCAAGACCACGCTTTCCATGATCATCGCCGCCGAGATGGGCGCCCCCATCCGGATCACCTCGGGCCCGGCCATCCAGCACGCCGGGGACCTCGCGGCCATCCTGTCCTCGCTCGCCGAGGGCGAGGTCCTCTTCCTCGACGAGATCCACCGCATGTCCCGGCCCGCCGAGGAGATGCTCTACATGGCGATGGAGGACTTCCGGGTCGACGTCATCGTGGGCAAGGGGCCGGGGGCCACCGCCATCCCGCTGGAGCTGCCCCCGTTCACCCTGGTGGGCGCCACCACCCGCGCCGGCCTGCTGCCGCCACCGCTGCGCGACCGCTTCGGCTTCACCGGCCACATGGACTTCTACGCGCCCGCCGAACTCGAGCGCGTGCTGCACCGCTCGGCCGGCCTGCTCGACGTCCCCCTCGAGGCCGAGGGGGCGGCCGAGATCGCCGGACGCTCCCGCGGCACCCCCCGTATCGCCAACCGGCTGCTGCGCCGGGTGCGCGACTTCGCCCAGGTCAAGGCCGACGGCGTCATCACCCGTGAGGTGTCCGCCCGGGCGCTGAGCGTGTACGAGGTCGACGCCCGCGGGCTGGACCGGCTGGACCGGGCCGTGCTCGAAGCCCTCCTCAAACTCTTCGGCGGGGGACCGGTGGGGCTCTCCACGCTGGCGGTGGCCGTGGGCGAGGAGAGCGAGACGGTGGAGGAGGTGGCCGAACCGTTCCTGGTGCGGGAGGGGCTGCTGGCGCGTACTCCCCGTGGCCGCGTCGCCACACCGGCCGCCTGGGCGCATCTGGGCCTGACCGCTCCCCAGCAGGGGTGGGGCGGTTCGCAGCAAGGCCTTTTCGGTCAGCCGTGACAGCATTGAGGGGGCATTGCGGCGAATGTGCTCCGGACCGGGGTTCACACGCGTGCGATATCACCGCAGCGCGGGGGCTCGCCCCGGATGGAACTCGGATGCAATGCTTGGCGTTGTTCCACAAAGGCGGGTTCGCTTAGACTCCGCCGACGCCGCCTCTGAGGAGACGGCCCCCATATCCCCCGCAGACGGGCCGCCGCTGGCGGCGGCCCCGTGAAGGACTTCCTGAGACCGTGAACATTGTCACTCTCCTCCCGTTCATCGTGCTCATCGGTGCCATGTTCCTGATGACGCGCTCGGCCAAGAACAAGCAGCGCGCTGCCGCTCAGATGCGCAATGAAATGCAGCCGGGGACGGGGGTGCGGACGATCGGCGGGCTGTACGCCACCGTCAAGGAGGTCAACGACGACACCGTTGTCCTCGAGATCGCCTCGGGCGTGCACGCCCTGTTCGCCAAGAACGCGATCGGCGCCGTCCTCGAGGACTCCGAGTTCGACCGCATCGTCAACGGCCACGTCGACGACTCCCTCGATGGGGGGATCAAGGGCGACGAGCTGCCCGTCGTTCCCGACAGCCCCGAGGGCCTCGAGCCGATCGACCTGGGCAAGAAGGCCGACGCCAAGCCCTCGGCCGACGGCGGCACCGCCGCGGCGAAGCCCGGCGGCACCCCCGCGGCGAAGCCCGACGACACCCCTGAGTCGAAGGCCGAGGACGCGAAGAGCGACGACGAGGACGGCCCCGCCACCAAGTAGCGCCCGGGGCCGGCCGTTCACGGACCGGCACATCCTCATCAACACTTCGTGACCGCCCCGCACGCCCACAAAGCGACGCGGGGCGGTTCGGACAGGGAGAATCGAGAAGGTGGCAGCACCCAAGAAGGGCCGCTCCCAGCAGTACCCGGGGCGCGCCCTGGCTGTGATCCTGCTGGCGATCGTCGCACTGGTGGGAGGGATGCTCCTTTCCGGCACGACGACGCCGCGTCTGGGCATCGACCTCGCGGGCGGTACCAGCATCACGCTGACGGCGAAGAACGAGCCCGGCCAGAAGAACGCGATCAACCAGGCGAACCTCAAGACCGCCGCCAATATCATCAGCCGGCGTGTCAATGGTGTCGGTGTGACCGAGGCCGAGGTTCAGACCCAGGGCGACAAGCACATCATCGTCAATATCCCCAAGGGCACGAACGAGCAGGAGGCGAAGGAACAGGTCGGCAAGACCGCCCGTCTGTTCTTCCGCCCCGTGATCGCCGTCGCCCAGGCAGGGAAGGCGCCGAAGCCCAAGCCGAGTCCCAGCCAGTCGGGCAAGCCGGGCAGCCAGGACCAGGGCAAGCAGAGCCCCACGCCCTCCCAGAGCGCTTCTTCCTCGGCGAGCGCCGACACCTCCGGCTCCTCGCCCTCGCCCTCGCCGAGCTCCACCACCCAGGGCCGAGCGGTCTCCGGCGCGCTGACGAAGGACACCCCCAGCCCGAAGCCGAGCGCGTCGAAGCCGGCCACCCCGCCCGGTGCGCTGGACAGCACGATCCCCGCGGACCTGCAGAAGAAGTTCGCGGCGCTCGACTGCACCGACAAGAACGTCAAGCCCCCGCTGGGCAAGCCCGAGGACAAGGTCGTCGCCTGCGGCACCGGTGAGTCCAAGGACGAGAAGTTCGTGCTCGGCCCCGTGGCCGTCGACGGCACCGACCTCTCCAACGCCAAGGGCGTGTTCGACCAGCAGCGCGGCCAGTGGCTCGTGACGCTGAAGTTCACCGGCAAGGGCGCGAGCAAGTTCCAGGGCATCACCGGCAAGCTCGCCACCCAGCAGCCGCCGAACAACCAGTTCGCGATCGTGCTCGACGGCGATGTGTTCTCCCACCCGCAGGTCACCAACGCCATCGGCGGCGGCCAGGCGGAGATCACCGGCAGCTTCACACAGGAGCAGGCCCAGAGCCTGGCCAACATCCTGTCCTTCGGCGCCCTTCCGCTGACCTTCCAGACCGACGACGTCACCGAGGTCTCCGCCGCGCTCGGCAGCGACCAGCTCCAGGGCGGCCTGATCGCGGGCGCCATCGGTATGGCCCTGGTCATCGGGTACTCGCTGCTGTACTACCGCGGTCTGGCCTTCGTCTCGATCCTCAGCCTGGCGGTCTCCGCGGTGCTGACCTACTCGATCATGACGCTGCTCGGACCGGGCATCGGCTTCGCGCTGAACCTGCCGGCGGTCTGCGGCGCGATCGTCGCCATCGGTATCACCGCGGACTCGTTCATCGTGTACTTCGAGCGCATCCGCGACGAGATCCGCGAGGGCCGGTCGCTGCGGCCCGCCGTGGAGCGCGCCTGGCCACGGGCCAGGCGCACCATCCTCGTCTCGGACTTCGTCTCGTTCCTGGCGGCCGCGGTGCTGTACATCGTCTCGGTCGGCAAGGTGCAGGGCTTCGCGTTCACCCTCGGCCTGACCACGCTGCTCGACGTCGTGGTGGTGTTCCTGTTCACCAAGCCGCTGATGACCCTGCTGGCCCGCACCGAGTTCTTCGGCGGCGGCCACAAGTTCTCCGGACTGGACCCCAAGCGCCTGGGTGCCAAGCCCGCTCCCATCCGGGGACGCCGTCGTCCCGCCACCCCCGTGAAGGAGGCCTGATGTCCCGGCTGGGCAACCTCGGCGAGCGGATGTACCGAGGCGA
The DNA here is from genome assembly GCF_014646055.1 of Wenjunlia tyrosinilytica. Lineage (GTDB taxonomy): Bacteria > Actinomycetota > Actinomycetes > Streptomycetales > Streptomycetaceae > Wenjunlia > Wenjunlia tyrosinilytica. The sequence goes on along the minus strand of NZ_BMMS01000003.1, from coordinate 149,332 downwards.
GGTCTCCTACGACTTCGTCGGCAAGAAGAAGCGCTGGTTCCTGCTCTCCCTGCTCATCACCGTCGCCGCGGTCATCGGCCTGATCACGCCGGGCCTGCAGATGGGCATCGAGTTCTCCGGCGGCGCGGTCTTCACGGTCGACAAGACCACCCCGTCGGTCTCGCAGGACCAGGCCAGGCACGCCGCGGAGGAGATCACCGGCCACACGCCGATCGTCCAGAAGCTCGGCAACGGCCAACTGCGCGTCCAGATGGCGGAGCTGTCCACCGAGAAGGCGGACGCGGCGAAGCAGGAGTTCGCCAAGGACGTCGGCGTCGACGTCAGCAAGATCAAGGCCCAGGTCATCGGCCCCAGCTGGGGCGAGGAGATCTCCAAGAAGGCCTGGACGGGCCTGGGGATCTTCATGGTCCTGGTGGTGATCTACCTGGCCATGGCGTTCGAGTGGCGGATGGCGATCGCGGCGCTCGTCGCGCTAATCCATGACCTCACCATCACCGTCGGTGTGTACGCGCTCGTCGGCTTCGAGGTCACCCCCGGCACCGTGATCGGTCTGCTGACCATCCTCGGTTACTCGCTCTACGACACCGTGGTGGTCTTCGACACGATCAAGGAGAACACCAAGGACATCACCAAGCAGAACCGCCGCAACTACTCCGAGGCGGCCAACCACGGCCTCAACCAGACCCTGGTGCGCTCGATCAACACCTCGGTCCTGGCACTCCTGCCGGTCGCCGCGCTGCTGTTCGTCGGTGGCGGCCTGCTCGGCGCGGGCATGCTCAACGACATCGCGCTGTCGCTGTTCGTCGGCCTCGCGGCCGGTGCCTACTCGTCGATCTTCATCGCCACCCCGCTGCTGGCCTGGCTCAAGGAACAGCAGCCGGAGATGAAGGCCCTGGCCAAGCGGGTCGCCGCCCGCCGGGCCTCCGACGCCGCCAAGGGCAAGGCCCCGGACCTCACGAAGGAGCCGCAGGACGCGGCCACGGGCGAGGACGGCGGCGAGGACGGCGTGGAGCCCGACGCGGCCACCGCGGGCATCGGAGGCCAGCGCAGGCAGCCGACGAGCCGCAGCCGCGGCAGGAACCGCCCGTCCGGCAAGCGGCGCTGAAGGAGACCGACCAGATGAGTTCCACGGACACCGGGTCCACCGAGGCCCCGTCCGATCTGCGCACGCTCCTGCTCGACCGCATCGAGGACGTGCCGGACTACCCGAAGCCGGGTGTGGTGTTCAAGGACATCACCCCGCTGCTCGCCGACTCCGGCGCCTTCACGGCGCTGGTGGACGCGCTGGCGGAGCTGGCCGTACGGCACGGCGCCACCAAGGTGGCCGGTCTGGAGGCCAGAGGCTTCATCCTGGCCGCCCCGGTGGCCGTCAAGGCCGGTCTGGGCTTCGTCCCGGTGCGTAAGGAGGGCAAGCTCCCCGGAGTCTGTCTGGCGCAGTCCTACGAGCTCGAGTACGGCAACGCCGTCATCGAGGTCAAGCAGGACTCCTTCGGCGCGGGCGACCGTGTGCTCGTGGTCGACGACGTCCTGGCCACCGGCGGAACCGCGGAGGCCTCCCTGGCGCTCATCCGCAGGACCGGGGCCGAGGTCGCGGGCCTCGCGGTCCTGCTGGAGCTCGGCTTCCTCGGCGGCCGGGCCCGTCTGGAGGAGTCCCTCGGCGGGGCTTCCCTGGACGTTCTCGTCACCATCTGAGGCGGTCCGGCGACAGCCGGTCGCACATCGCGGGCCCCCGGCGCACGCCGGGGGCCCGCGTCCGTTCCGGTGAGCGTCCACGCCCGCTCGATCGCTACCATGGATTTCCGGACCCTCCCTCCTTCGTCCGCCCGCCGGGCAGGGAGAGGCCCCTGAGGAGTGCCCTTGCCTGACGAGGCCCAGCCCCTGGCCGCCGCACCGCAGGACGACAGCGCCCGCCCCGCCGCGGCGCCCGACGTCGCGCCCGCGGACGCCCCCGCTCCCGCGTCGAACGGCTCCGCTGCGCCCGCCGGCCCCGGTACGGCCGACCCCTCCGCGGCCGCTGCCGCCCCCGCGGTCGCCCGGCCCGTCCGGACCCCCGCCGCCGTCCCTCCGGCGGCGCTCGTCCCCGGCCGCCAGCCCTCCTCGTCCAACCGGGTCCGCGCCCGCCTCGCCCGCCTCGGCGTGCAGCGCAGCAGCCCGTACAACCCCGTCCTGGAGCCCCTGCTGCGCATAGTGCGCAGCAATGACCCCAAGACGGACCTGCGCCGACTGGAGCGCGCCTACCAGGTCGCCGAGCGCTGGCACCGCGGCCAGAAGCGCAAGAGCGGCGACCCGTACATCACCCACCCGCTCGCCGTGACCACGATCCTGGCCGAGCTCGGCATGGACCCGGCCACGCTGATGGCGGGCCTGCTCCACGACACCGTCGAGGACACCGAGTACGGCCTCGACGCCCTGCGCCGCGACTTCGGCGAGTCCGTCGCGCTGCTGGTCGACGGTGTCACCAAGCTGGACAAGGTCAAGTTCGGCGAGGCCGCGCAGGCCGAGACCGTGCGCAAGATGGTCGTCGCCATGGCCAAGGACCCCAGGGTCCTGGTGATCAAGCTGGCCGACCGGCTGCACAACATGCGCACGATGCGCTATCTGAAGCGGGACAAGCAGGAGAAGAAGGCCCGCGAGACGCTGGAGATCTACGCTCCGCTGGCACACCGGCTGGGCATGAACACCATCAAGTGGGAGCTGGAGGACCTCGCCTTCGCGATCCTCTACCCCAAGATGTACGACGAGATCGTCCGGCTGGTCGCCGAGCGCGCCCCCAAGCGGGACGAGTACCTCGCCGTCGTCACCGACCAGGTCCAGCAGGATCTGCGCGCGGCCCGCATCAAGGCCACGGTCACCGGGCGCCCGAAGCACTACTACAGCGTCTACCAGAAGATGATCGTGCGGGGCCGCGACTTCGCCGAGATCTACGACCTGGTCGGCATCCGCGTCCTGGTCGACAGCGTCCGCGACTGCTACGCGGCACTGGGCACCATCCACGCGCGATGGAACCCCGTGCCGGGTCGGTTCAAGGACTACATCGCGATGCCCAAGTTCAACATGTACCAGTCGCTGCACACGACGGTCATCGGGCCCAGCGGCAAGCCGGTCGAGCTGCAGATCCGCACCTTCGACATGCACCGCCGCGCCGAGTACGGCATCGCCGCGCACTGGAAGTACAAGCAGGAGGCCGTCGCCGGCGCCTCCAAGGTGCGCACGGACACCCCCAAGACGCCCAGGAAGGGCGACAAGGGCGACACGGTCAACGACATGGCGTGGCTGCGCCAGCTGCTGGACTGGCAGAAGGAGACCGAGGACCCGGGCGAGTTCCTGGAGTCGCTGCGCTTCGACCTCTCGCGCAACGAGGTCTTCGTCTTCACCCCCAAGGGCGACGTCATAGCGCTGCCCGCCGGGGCGACACCCGTCGACTTCGCCTACGCGGTCCACACCGAGGTCGGCCACCGCACGATCGGCGCCCGGGTCAACGGCCGCCTGATCCCGCTGGAGAGCACGCTCGACAACGGCGACCTCGTCGAGGTGTTCACCTCCAAGGCGCCGGGCGCCGGGCCCAGCAGGGACTGGCTGGGCTTCGTCAAGAGCCCGCGCGCCCGCAACAAGATCCGCGCCTGGTTCTCCAAGGAGCGCCGCGAGGAGGCCATCGAGCACGGCAAGGAAGCCATCGCCCGCGCGATGCGCAAGCAGAACCTGCCGATCCAGCGGGTGCTGACCGGCGACTCGCTGGTCACCCTGGCGCACGAGATGCGCTACCCGGACATCTCCGCGCTGTACGCGGCCATCGGCGAGCACCACGTCGAGGCGCAGACCGTCGTGCAGAAGCTGGTGCAGGCGCTCGGCGGCGAGGAGGGCGCGACCGAGGACATCGCCGAGGTCACCACGCCGTCGCCGCGCAGCCGCAGGCGCCGCCCCGCGGGCGACCCCGGAGTGGTGGTCAAGGGCGTCGACGACGTGTGGGTCAAACTCTCCCGGTGCTGCACGCCGGTGCCGGGCGACCCGATCATCGGCTTCGTCACCCGGGGCAACGGCGTCTCGGTGCACCGCGCGGACTGCGTCAATGTGGACTCGCTCTCGCAGGAGCCGGAGCGCATCCTCGAGGTCGAGTGGGCGCCCACCCAGTCGTCCGTCTTCCTCGTCGCGATCCAGGTCGAGGCGCTGGACCGCTCGCGGCTGCTCTCCGACGTCACCAGGGTGCTGTCCGACCAGCACGTCAACATCCTGTCGGCGGCCGTCCAGACCAGCCGTGACCGGGTGGCCACCTCACGGTTCACCTTCGAGATGGGCGACCCCAAGCACCTCGGGCACGTCCTGAAGGCCGTACGCGGAGTCGAGGGCGTCTACGACGTCTACCGCGTCACCTCGGCCCGCTCCCGCTAGGCGCGGCCCGGCAGCACGCACACGCCGAGGACAGGACGCACACCAATTGCCGCGGCCCCGGACCGATGTCCGGGGCCGCGGCGCTTCGCACGTCGGCGGTGGCGGGTCTCAGCCGCCGAACTCCTCGAGGCCCTTCAGTGCCTGCTCCAGCAGTGCCTCACGGCCCGCCAGCTCCGCCTCGAGCTTGTCCGCCTTGGCGTTGTTGCCCGAGGCACGCGCGGCGTTCGCCTGGGAGCGGAGCTTGTCCACCGCGGCCTGGAGCTGCCCCGTGAGCCCCTCGGCGCGGGCGCGCGCCTCCGGGTTGGTGCGGCGCCACTCCGAGTCCTCGGCCTCGTGGATCGCCCGCTCCACGGCGTGCAGCCGGGCCTCGATCTTCGGCCTGGCGTCGCGCGGAACGTGCCCGATCTGCTCCCACCGCTCGTTGACCAGCCGGAACGCGGCCCTGGCCGCCTTCAGATCGGTCACCGGGAGGATCTTCTCGGCCTCGACGACCAGCTCCTCCTTGCGGGTGAGGTTCTCGCGCTGCTCGGCATCGCGCTCGGCGAAGACCTCGGAGCGGGCCTGGAAGAAGATGTCCTGGGCGCCGCGGAAGCGGTTCCACAGGTCGTCCTCGGCCTCGCGCTGGGCGCGCCCCGCCGCCTTCCACTCCGCCATCAGCTCGCGGTAGCGGGCCGCCGTCGGGCCCCAGTCGGTGGAGTCCGACAGCGCCTCGGCCTCCTCGACCAGCTTCTCCTTGCGGCGGCGAGCCTCCTCGCGCTGGGCGTCGAGCGAGGCGAAGTGCGACTTGCGGCGCTTGGAGAACGCCGAGCGGGCATGCGAGAAGCGGTGCCACAGCTCGTCGTCGGTCTTGCGGTCCAGGCGCGGCAGCCCCTTCCAGGTGTCCACCAGGGCCCGCAGCCGCTCCCCGGCTGCCCTCCACTGCTCGCTGGCCGCCAGCTCCTCGGCCTCGACGACCAGCGCCTCCTTGGCGTGCCGGGCCTCGTCGGTCGCCTTGGCCTTCTGCGCCTTGCGCTCCTCGCGCCGCTCCTCCACCGCGCTCACCAGGGCGTCCAGCCGCTTGGACAGCGCGTCGAGGTCGCCCACGGCGTGCGCCTCGTCCACGGACGCGCGCAGATGCTCGATGGCGGTCAACGCGTCCTTCGGTGACAGATCCGTCGTCCGTACCCGCCGCTCAAGGAGGCCGATCTCGACGGCAAGTCCTTCGTACTTGCGCTCGAAGTAGGCGAGGGCCTCCTCAGGGGATCCGGCCTGCCACGAACCGACGACGCGTTCACCGTCGGCCGTGCGCACGTACACGGTCCCCTGCTCGTCGACGCGGCCCCATGGGTCGCTGGTCACAGCGCCTCCTCCACGTGATGCCCCGGTGGTCTCCCACCCGCGGACATCGTCCACAGTTTCTCCCTCCCCGCCAGAGTTCGGCGGGGAGAGGCCCTCCGGCCGGGCCGCGTACCACGGCCGGTCCGACGCGCTGCTGATGCTGCCGATAATTCCTGTCGATCAGTGGTGATCAGACAGTTTAGTTTCAAGATGACCTGGGTGGCAGCCGTCGGAACAGGCACCCTATACAACGCCCAACATAGGCGAACGGCGTGCGGGCTGTCCGCATCCCGCACGGCCGAAATTTCCACGAAACCCGCCGCTCGCCGCCGTGGGCGGTCAGCCCTTGACGACCGTCGCCCTGTCGATGACCACCGTCGCGTTCGGCGGGCCGTCGGGAGTGCCCGTGGCCGTGCCCGCGCCGGCGACCTTTTCCAGGACGTCCATCCCCCCGGTGATCCTGCCGAACGGGGTGTAGTCCGGCGGCAGCGGGCTGTCCTTGAACACGAGGAAGAACTGGCTGCCGCCGGTGTTGCGGCCGGTGTTCTTCTGCGCGTCGTACTGGTTGGCCATCGCGACCGTCCCGGCCGGGTAGACCTTGTCCTTGACCAGCGGGTCCGACAGGTTCTCGTCGGGAATCGTGTAGCCGGGCCCGCCCGAGCCGGTGCCGGTCGGGTCGCCGCACTGGAGCACATGGATGCTCCCCGTGACCAGGCGGTGGCACTTCGTGTGGTCGAAGAACTTGTGCTGGGCCAGGAACGCGAACGAGTTCACGGTGCGCGGCGCCTTCGCCGCGTCCAGGGAGAGCGTGACCTTGCCGCAGGTGGTCTCCAGCGCCATGGTGTACTTCGCCTGCTTGTCCACCGTCAGCGCCGGCTCCTTCTTCCACGTCTTCTTCGCGGGGGAGCCCTTGGCCGGCTCGTCGCACGGGTCGGGGGCCTTGCTCGTCGGGGAGGCCGACGGCGTGGCGGAGTCCGAGGGAGCGCCGTTGGCGCCCGGCGAGCCCTTGTCGTCCCCGGTCAGCGCCATGGAGGCCCAGGCCGCTCCTCCGCCGGCCACGGCGACGGCGACCACCGCGGCGATCACGGCGTTGCGGCGCCTCACCCTGGCCCGCCGTTCAGCCCGCCGCTGCTGCTGCCGCTCGAACTTCTGCCGGGCGAGCTGCCGCCGCCGTTGGTCCCTGCTGGCCACCGACCTGCCTCCCGTTCGTGCGTCCGCGCGGAGCCGTTCCCCGCTGTGCCGCCCGATGTGCGGCGCGATCCTGTGCGCCGGCCCAGCCCGATCCCGTGGGCCGGTCAGGCGCACAGTGTAGGAGAGAGCCACCCGATCCGGACCCAACTGGTTCGCGATCGGCCCGGCGGCGCCGGTAGTCTCGTACGAGCCGAAACCTCCACCGACGATCTGAGGACGAACGTGCTCATTGCCGGGTTCCCCGCAGGGGCCTGGGGGACCAATTGCTACCTGGTCGCCCCCGCCGCGGGTGAGGAGTGCGTGATCATCGACCCGGGCCACCAGGCCACCGACGGCGTCCAGGAGCTGATCCGGGAGCACCGGCTCAAGCCCGCCGCCGTCATCCTCACCCACGGGCACATCGACCATGTCGCCTCCGTGGTCCCGGTGTGCGGGGCGCACGACGTCCCGGCCTGGATCCACCCCGAGGACCGGTACATGATGAGCGACCCCGAGAAGGCCCTCGGCAGGGCCTTCGGCGCGCAGCTCCTCGGCGAGCTGACCGTGGGCGAGCCGAGCGACGTCAAGGAGCTCGAGGACGGCGGCACGCTCGACCTGGCGGGCCTGGAGTTCTCCGTCGCCCACGCGCCCGGGCATACCAAGGGGTCGGTGACGTTCCGGCTGCCCGAGGGCGGTGACATCCCCTCGGTGTTCTTCTCGGGCGACCTGCTCTTCGCCGGCTCCATCGGACGCACGGATCTCCCCGGCGGCGACCACGCCGAGATCCTCCAGTCGCTGGCCCGAGTGTGCCTGCCCCTGGACGACTCGACCGTGGTCCTGTCCGGACACGGCCCCCAGACCAGCATCGGCCGCGAACGCGCCACCAACCCCTTCCTCCGGCAGGTGGCGCAGGCGGGCGAGGGCGCTGCCGAACCGGCGGCCCCGCGACGAGGATTGTGACGACTCTTCCACCGTGAGCAGCTTCGAAGCCCCCAAGGGCACCTACGACCTGATCCCGCCGGACTCCGACACCTTCAACGCCGTCCGTGAGGCGCTGTCCGCGCCCCTGCGGCGTGCCGGGTACGGCTACATCGAGACCCCCGCGTTCGAGCACACGGGCCTGTTCTCCCGCGGGGTCGGCGAGTCCACCGACATCGTCACCAAGGAGATGTACGCCTTCACCACCAAGGGCGGCACCGACCTCGCGCTGCGCCCCGAGGGCACCGCCTCCGTGCTGCGCGCCGCGCTCCAGGCCAATCTGCACCGCCTGGGCAATCTGCCGGTCAAGCTCTGGTACTCCGGCTCCTACTACCGCTACGAGCGCCCGCAGGCGGGCCGCTACCGGCAGTTCTCCCAGGTCGGCGCCGAGGCGATCGGCGCCGAGGACCCGGTGCTGGACGCCGAGCTGATCATCCTGGCCGTCGACGCGTACCGCTCGCTCGGCCTGCGGAACTTCCGCCTGCTGCTGAACAGCCTCGGTGACCAGGAGTGCCGCCCCGCCTACCGGGCCGCCCTCCAGGACTTCCTGCGCGGCCTCGACCTCGACGAGGACACCCGCCGCCGCGTCGACATCAATCCCCTGCGGGTCCTCGACGACAAGCGCGAGGCCGTGCAGAAGCAGCTCGTCGGCGCCCCCATGATGCGCGACCACCTGTGCGAGGCGTGCAAGTCCTACCACGAGCAGGTGCGCGAGCTCCTGACCGCGGCCGGCGCGGACTTCGAGGACGACCCCAAGCTCGTGCGCGGCCTCGACTACTACACCCGCACCACGTTCGAGTTCGTCCACGACGGCCTCGGCTCGCAGTCCGCGGTCGGCGGCGGCGGACGCTACGACGGCCTGTCCGAGATGATCGGCGGCCCCTCGCTGCCGTCGGTCGGCTGGGCGCTCGGCGTCGACCGGACCGTCCTCGCCCTCAAGGCCGAGGGCGTCGAGCTCACGCCCCCCGCCCGCCCGGACGTCTTCGCCGTCCCCCTCGGCGACGAGGCCCGGCGGGTGCTGTTCGGCGCCGTCACCGAGCTGCGCCGTGCAGGAGTGCGGGCCGACTTCGCGTTCGGCGGCAAGGGACTGAAGAACGCCATGAAGTCCGCCAACCGCTCGGGCGCGCGCTTCGCCCTCGTCGCCGGCGAGCGGGACCTCGCCGAAGGCGCCGTCCAGCTCAAGGACCTCGGGAGCGGGGACCAGGGACCGGTCGCCCTCGACGCCCTCACCACCACGATCAAGGAGAAGCTGCAGTGATCCGCACCCATGACGCCGGTTCGCTCCGCGCGAGCGACGCCGGCACCACCGTGACTCTCGCCGGGTGGGTCGCCCGGCGCCGGGACCACGGCGGGGTCGCGTTCATCGATCTGCGCGACGGCTCCGGCACGGTCCAGGTCGTGGTGCGGGACCTGGACTCCGTCCACGGCCTGCGCGCGGAGTACTGCGTGCTCGTCACCGGCGATGTGCGGGTGCGCCCCGAGGGCAATGAGAACCCGGACATCCCGACCGGCGCCGTCGAGGTCGTCGTCTCCGACCTCCAGGTGCTCTCCGAGGCCGCCCCGTTGCCGTTCCCGGTCGCCGAGTACGAGCCGGGATCGGTCAACGAGGAGGTGCGGCTGAAGTACCGCTACCTCGACCTGCGCCGCGAGGGACCGGCCAGGGCGCTGCGCCTGCGCTCGCGCGTCAGCCACGTCATCCGCACGGTCATGGAGGAGAACGGCTTCCTCGACGTCGAGACGCCGTACCTGACCCGCTCCACCCCCGAGGGCGCCCGCGACTTCCTGGTGCCGGTCCGCCTCCAGCAGGGCCACTGGTACGCCCTGCCGCAGTCCCCGCAGCTGTTCAAGCAGCTGCTGATGGTGGCCGGCATGGAGCGCTACTACCAGATCGCCCGGTGCTTCCGGGACGAGGACTTCCGCGCCGACCGGCAGCCCGAGTTCACCCAGCTCGACGTCGAGATGTCCTTCGTCGAGCAGGAGGACGTGCTCGACATCGGCGAGCAGGTCGTCGCCCGGGTCTGGAAGGACGTGCTCGGGTACGAGCTCCCGCGGCCGCTGCCGCGCATCTCCTACGCCGACGCCATGGCCCGCTACGGCTCGGACAAGCCGGATGTGCGCTTCGGCCAGGAGCTGGTCGACCTCACCGGGTACTTCGAGGGCACCTCGTTCCGGGTCTTCCAGGCCGAGCACGTCGGCGCGGTCGTCATGCCGGGCGGCGCCGCGCAGACCCGCAAGGAGCTCGACGCCTGGCAGGACTGGGCGAAGTCCCGCGGCGCCAGGGGCCTGGCGTACGTGCTGGTGGACGCCGAGACCGGCGAGCTGCGCGGCCCGGTCGCCAAGAACCTCTCCGAGGAGCACCTGGCCGGGCTCTCCGAGGCGGCCGGGGCCGGCAAGGGCGACGCGATCTTCTTCGCCGCCGGACCCCGCACCCCGTCGCTGGAGCTGCTGGGCGCCGCCCGTCTCGAGATCGGCCGCCGCCGCGGCCTGATCGACGAGTCGAAGTGGGAGTTCCTCTGGGTCGTCGACTTCCCGATGTTCGAGCCCGTCGAGGACGACAAGGGCAACCAGATCGGCTGGACGGCGATCCACCACCCGTTCACGGCGCCCACCCCGGAGAGCCTGGACACCTTCGACAAGGACCAGGCGAACGCCCTGTCCAACGCCTACGACCTGGTGCTCAACGGCTCCGAGATCGGCGGCGGCTCGATCCGTATCCACCAGCGGGACGTCCAGCAGAGGGCGTTCGAGGCGATCGGCCTGTCCGAGGAGGAGGCCAAGTCGCAGTTCGGCTTCCTGCTCGAGGCGTTCAACTACGGCCCGCCGCCGCACGGCGGCATCGCCCTCGGCCTGGACCGCCTGGTGGCGCTCCTGGCGGGCGTGGACTCCATCCGCGACGTGATCGCCTTCCCGAAGACGAGCAACGGCGGCGACCCGCTGACCGGCGCGCCGACGCCGATCACCCCGGCGCAGCGCCGCGAGGCCGGCGTGGACGCCCAGCCGAAGAGCGCCGAGGAGCCGAGCGCCTGACAGCGCCTCAGGGCGCGGGCGCGTGGCGCGCGCGGCGCGGGCGCGGGCGTACCGCACAGGGGCACGACATGGGCGAGGCCCCGGCAGGAGAGATCCCGCCGGGGCCTCGCCCGTTGTCCTGATGCCTCAGGTCGCCGCGACGACGAACGCGGTTACTTCTCCTGCCCGGGCGAAGGCGGTCATCGGGTGGCCGAAGGCGCCGCGGGGGGAGGGCGGGCAGGGGACGGTGCCCAGGTCGTGGTACTCGCCGTGGGCGCGCAGGGCGGCGCGGACGGCGTTCGTCACCTCCGGGGTGTCCGTCCCCAGCAGGGCGGCCACGCGGCTAGGGAGCGTCCCCAGGGCCGTGCCCTCCCACACCGCCACGGGGCCCCGGGCGTCGTCGGCGGCGACTCGTTCGAGCAGGTGAACCCTTGCCGCCCCCGCCCCCTGGAGGAGGAGGGCGCACACCCGTCCCTCCACCACATGGCGCGGCAGCGCGTACAGGCACTCGGCGACCGTGCGCGGCGGCCCGCGGAAGGCGTGGAGGGCGGCATCGGGCGCCCCGGCGCTCGGGTTCGGCATGCCTTCCACGCTAGGTCCGGCCCGCCCGCCGGCCCACCGCGGAAGGGGGCGGATCCAGGGCCGCTCAGCCAGGACTCGAGACGGAGATCCCGAACGCCCACCATTGCCCCGCCCTGGGGATATACGCTCTGCTCATGCTTGACTTCGGTCGGCTGCGGGCCCTCGTGGCCGTGGCCGAGCACGGCTCCATGACGAGCGCGGCCGCGGCGCTGTGCTGCACCCAGCCCGCCGTGTCCCGTCAGATCGCGGCGCTGGAGCGACAGGCCGGCGCCCGGCTCGTCGTGCGCACGCCCAACGGCGCACGCCTGACCCCGGTCGGGGAACTGCTCGTCTCGCACGCCCGCAATATGATCGACCGCCTCTCACGGGCGGAGAGACAGCTGGCGATGCTCACCGACGCGGGTGGGACGGGGCTGCGCATCGGCTCGTTCAGCAGCGCCAATACCGTGCTCCTGCCCCAGGCGATACGCGAGTACCTGCGCCGCCACCCGCGTGCGGCCAAGCCGCTGGTCCCCACCACGGACCCGGAGGAGCATCTGACGGCGCTGCGGGACGGCGAGCTGGACCTGGCGCTGGTCACCGAGTGGGATCTGCACGGACAGGACCTGGACGGGGTGGAGCTCATCCCGCTGACCGAGGACGAGTTGCTCCTCGCCCTGCCCGAGACCCATCCGCTGGCCAACCGCAGGGTGCGGCTGTCGGACCTGCTCGACGACACCTGGATCGACGGGGCGCACCCGGACTGCCTGGGACCGCTCGACGGGCTGCTCGGCTCTTTCGGCCGTATCCCCTCCGTCGGCATCAGGTGCGACGACTGGACGGGAAAGCAGGGCCTGGTGGCCTCGGGGGCCGGGGTGATGCTCTTCCCGGCGCTGGCCCGCCTCAGCGCGCGGCCCGACATCACCCTCATGCATCTGGACGACGAGATCCCGCGGCGGCGGATCTACCTGGCGTGTCCCGACGGCGGCCGCCGGGTGCCCGCGGTGGCCTCGATGGTCGAGCTTCTGCGGGCGGCCGGGCGGCACTACGGACCCTGACGGCCATCGACACGGCGGCTGCCAGCGCGGCGGCCGCCGCCGTCGCGCAGCCGGCGCCGACGGACAGGTGCTCCACCACCGCGCCCGCGGCGGCGCTGCCCGCGGCGAAGCCGACCCAGTTGGCGGCGACCAGGACGGAGAACGCCCGCGCGTGAGCGGCGGGCGGGGTGTACTCGCCGACGAGCAGGGTCTCGACGGCGTCCGCGGGGCCGTTGGCGGCTCCGACGAGCAGGAGCAGGACGGCGCTGACCGCCGTTCCGGGGCCGGTCCCCAGGGCGAGGATGCACAGGCCGTACAGAGCGAGCGCCAGGGCGAGTTGGGCGGGCAGCGAGGCACGGGGGCGCGAGCCGCCGTACAGGAAGCTGCCGAGCACGCCTCCCAGGGCCAGCGCGGCGAGGAACACTCCGGCGCTCACGCCCAGTTGGCCGGCGCGGGCGACGACGGACACCTGGAGCGCGCCGATCGCGAACGCGGCGACGGCCACGACCAGCATGATGTGCAGCCGGTCGCCGTTCCAGCGCATCCTGGAGCCCGTGTCCGAGCGGCAGGGGCGCTCGCGGTCCACCAGGCGCACCGCGGCGGCCCCGCGCAGCCACCAGGTGCCCGCGGCCGAGACGGTCGCGGTCACGGCGACCGCGCAGACGGCGGGGAAGAGGGCGACGACACCGGCCACCACGAGCGGGCCCACGACGAAGACGGCCTCGGTGAGCAGTCCCGCCATCGCGAACAGCGCCCTGCGGGAGTCCTCGTCGGGCACCACCGCCATGAAGACCGCGTCGGAGACGGCGGCGGTCGGAGGGGTGCAGGCCCCGGCGAGAAACGCGGTCGCGGTCAGCAGGGGCACCCAGGCATGGGTGGCGGCGGCGAGCACGCACAGCCCGAACGCGACCGACTGCAGCGACGTTGCGCAGGCCAGGGTCGTGCGCGGCCCGTGCCGGTCGGCCACGCGCCCCCACAGCGGCGAGGTGAAGGCGAGCGCGACGGCGTACGCGCCCGCCACGGATCCCGCTCCGGCGTACCCTCCGGTGGCCTCCTCGGCCACCAGCAGGAGGGACAGGCTCACCATGCCGGCGAGAAGCCGGCAGAGGAACGCGGCGGCCATTACCCGTGGGACACCGGGAAAGGCGAGGGCGGACCGGTAGCGGGCCAATGCCTTCATAGGGCTGCTGCCTTCACGGGGCTGCCTCCATCGGGTCGATGCCAATCCTCGGGAGGCGCGAAGCACGCCGTCAATGATCCACGGCAGCTGGGTCATACCATTCCGGCATACCGGGGTTCCGGCTCGGGCATCGCGCTGTCGGGTGAATCCCCATCTCGACCGGGGCGCCCGCCGTGACTAATGTCTGGCAGCGTTCCGTGAATCCGAGATCCTGACCGTGATACCGGAGGAGGCGAAAACCATGCCCACTGGGACGGCCGGTGCGCGACGGGACGTCGGCCACCCGACAGCCATGGCCTGCAAGACCGCGGCGTGGGACTGCCAGTCCCACAGCTTCCTCGGCGCTCCGGGCACGGTGGCGGCGAACCTCGCGGCACTGCCCGCCGAACTTGTGCGGCGCCGCGTCTACATGCTGATGGTCCAGGGGGACAGCCGCGCCGAGGTCCGCGTCTTCGAGCGGTTCTCCGTGGAGGACACCGACGGCACGGTGGCCCGCTGGGAGGAGAGCCGACTCGGCGCCCTGGTCACGCAGATCACCGATGTCCTGGTCACGAACCGGGGAGTGCACTGCCCCGGCGAGCAGGTGAAGGCGGCGCTCGAGGGGGAGCGGGAGTTCAGCGTGGAGGGGCCGGCGCCGGCGCCGCGCAGCCCCGAGGAGGCGTTCGCGCGCGTGATGGAGGCGTACCGGGACGACGCCTTCGTCCAGGCCACCGTGATGGTGCTGTGCTGAGCCCGGCGGCCGGGGTGCCGTGCCGGAAATGGGTGCCGTGCCGGAAATGAGGGGCCGACCGGATTTCCGGCCGGCCCTTTTCACACGAGGTCCGTCGTCGCCGTTTCCGGAACTCCGCCCTCCAGTATCCATTTCGCCACAATAGCGGCCCTGCTGTGCAATCCGTGCCGGTCGTAGAGTCTTTGAAGATGTGAATCAACGGTTCTCGCGGACATTCCCAGCCGCTGCGCGATCTCCTTGTCGCCACAGCCTTCGACGATCAGTGAAAAGATCTGGACCTGCCGCGGACTCAGGTGCATCGGCATCACCCCGTCGAAATCATAGGTTCCTGCTCGTGGCGGGAACAGGGCGGAAATCTGGACATATGAGCGACCCCTGCGTCTCCGGCACCTGGGCGGGGGTGGGATCGTTGTACTGGGGAGTGCTACCGGACCCCGCATGGACACGGAACGGCGTGATGACGATCTCAGAGCTCGACAGGGCCCGCGGCGGCCAGGACCAACGCGAAACCGACAGGACCGACGGGAGTGACGGCACCGTCGGCGCCGGGCGTGCCCTCGCCTGGTTGCTGGTGGTCACCGGAGCCGTCGGGCTCGCCGCGGCGTTCGTCCTCAGCATCGAGAAGATCAAGCTGCTCGAGGACCCGAGCTATGTCCCCAGCTGCAGCCTCAACCCGGTCCTGAGCTGCGGCTCTGTGATGAAGACCTGGCAGGCATCGGCCTTCGGCTTCCCCAATATGTTCATGGGCCTGGCCGGGTACGCGGTCGTCATGGCGGTGGGCGTGGCGCTGCTGGCGGGGGCGCGCTTCCAGCGGTGGTTCTGGGTCGGCGTGCAGCTCGGCGCCACCTTCGGCGTCGGCTTCATCCACTGGCTGGTCTTCCAGTCGCTGTACCGCATCGGCGCCCTGTGCCCCTACTGCATGGTGGCCTGGGCGGCCACGATCCCGATGTTCGTGTATGTGACGCTGCACAGCCTCAAGCGCGGGGTGATCCCGCTGCCCGCGGGCGGGCGCAAGGCGCTGGACGCGGTTCTGGAGTTCCACTGGGTGGTCGTGCTCACCTGGTACCTGGTGATCGCGATGCTGATCCTCACGCGCTTCTGGTCGTACTGGAAGACGCTGCTGTAGGCCGGGCGGCCGGCCCCGCGGCGGGCGGCGGCCGGGCCCGGGGGTCGCCCGGGCCCGGGTGAGGGCTGCGGGCGGTGCAGGGGGCGCTGTCGGTGGGGTGGCATAGGCTTCCCGACGTGGAGCCCGACCTGTTCACCGCAGCCGCAGAGGAGCGAGCGGAGAAGGAGCCCGGACTGAGGCCCCTGGCCGTCCGGATGCGTCCGCGCACCCTGGACGAGGTGGTGGGGCAGCAGCGGCTGCTGGGGGAGGGCTCGCCCCTGCGCCGCCTGGTGGCCGCCCAGTCCTCGGGAGGGCCCGCGGGCCCGTCGTCGGTGATCCTGTGGGGACCACCCGGCACGGGAAAGACCACGCTCGCCTATGTGGTCAGCCATGCCACCAACCGCCGCTTCGTCGAGCTGTCGGCCATCACGGCGGGGGTGAAGGAGGTCCGCGCGGTCATCGAGTCGGCCAAGCGCGAGTCCGGGGGATACGCGCGGGAGACCGTGCTCTTCCTGGACGAGATCCACCGCTTCAGCAAGGCGCAGCAGGACTCCCTGCTGCCCGCGGTGGAGAACCGCTGGGTGACGCTCGTCGCGGCCACCACGGAGAACCCCTACTTCTCGGTGATCTCCCCGCTGCTGTCCCGCTCGCTGCTGCTGACGCTGGAGTCGCTGACCGACGAGGACATCAGGGGGCTGGTGCGGCGGGCGCTGGAGGATCCTCGGGGTCTGGACGGCGAGGTGACGCTCGCCGAGGACGCCGAGGCGCACCTTCTGCGGATCGCGGGCGGTGACGCCAGGCGGGCGCTGACCGCACTGGAGGCCGGGGCGGGCTCGGCGCTGGCCAAGGGGGAGGCCGAGGTCACCCTGGCCACGCTGGAGGCGGCGGTCGACCGCGCGGCGGTCAAGTACGACCGGGCGGGCGACCAGCACTACGACGTGGCCAGCGCCCTGATCAAGTCGATCCGCGGCTCGGACGTGGACGCGGCGCTGCACTACCTCGCGCGGATGATCGACGCGGGGGAGGACCCGCGGTTCATCGCGCGGCGGCTGATGATCTCGGCCAGTGAGGACGTCGGCATGGCCGATCCGACGGCGCTGCAGACCGCCGTGGCCGCCGCCCAGGCCGTGCAGATGATCGGCTTCCCCGAGGCCCGCATAGCGCTCTCCCAGGCCACGATCGCGCTGGCGCTCGCGCCGAAGTCCAACGCCGCCTATCTGGCCGTGGACGCGGCGCTGGCCGACATCCGCAAGGGCCTGGCCGGCCCCGTTCCGGCCCATCTGCGCGACGCCCACTACCAGGGCGCCGCCAAGCTCGGCCACGGCAGCGGCTATCAGTATCCGCATGACATCCCCGGCGCGGTGGCCGCCCAGCAGTACGCCCCCGACGAGATCCATGGCCGCCGCTACTACCACCCCACCCGCTACGGCGCCGAAGCCCGCTACGCGGACGTGGTGGAAAGAGTCAGGCACCGCCTCTCGGGCCGCTCCGACGACGAACCGGAGAGCGCGTCCAAGTAGCGGCGGACGGCCGGGGCCGCCGGGCCCGGTCGGGCGGGCCTTCGCCACGGTGCCGGTCGGGCGGCTTCGGCACGGCGCGGGTCGGGCGGGCCTTCGGCACGGTGCGGGTCGGGCGGGCCTTCGGCACGGTGCCGGTGCCCTCAGCGCTCGGCTGCCTCGAAGAGGCGGTGCATCGCTCGGCGGAGGTCCTCGTGGCACGTGACCGGCTCGGGGAAGTCGAAGCGGGCGTCGAATGCGGGGCCCTCGCCGGTGAAGCGGACTCGCAGGCCGAAGCGGTCCAGGGACAGGGGGGCCGCCATCAGAGGCCTTCGCCCGCCGGAGCAGGACGGGGCGTCCTCGCCCAGGAGGGAGCACAGGCGGCGCATCTGGTCCCCGTGGGCCGCCGCCAGGTGCTGGAGGAGCTCGGCCTCGTACCCCGCCAGGGGGTCGGGTGCCGCCCGCGCGAACTCCTCGGGCTCCACGTGCTCGGCGCCCCACAGGTCGTCCACCAGGACCTCGCCGACCTCCAGCCGCAGCAGCGTCCAGCGCGGGTCGGGCTCCACCGGGCGCTCCAGAAGCGCCAGGCCCGTCTCCCGGTCGTCCCCGCGCACGGGGGTCAGCCAGCCCGCGACCCACGCCCTGCCCCGGATGCGGTGGGCCACGGCGACCGGTGCCACGTCCGTGATTTCCAGCACACAGGCCAGGTCGTCGTCCTGCGCGTGGGCGGCGAAGCGGGCGGCGGGGGAGTCGCCCGGCATCAGGAGAAGCACATCCCCGTCGGGCAGCACGGCCCGCGCCGCGGGCAGGGCGCCGGTGGGATCGCGGTACTCACAGCCGGGAATGTCCAGACCCGCGGACGAGTTACCCTCGACGAGGGTTCGTGCGCGTTCGGCCGCCGACGGCGACCGGACGCTTCCTTCTGCCTGAGGGCGCGGCTGACCCGACTCCCTGTGATCCGCGTGATCCGCCGCCCCGGTGGCGTCGTCGGTCATGGGCGTGGGGCTCCCGGGTCGAAACATGCGATCTCCTCCGCTAAGGTAAGCCTCACCTAACTTACACGGAGGTTCGAAGAACGTGAACCAATCGCGACCCAAGGTCCGCAAGTCCCGCGCGCTGGGCATCCCGCTGACCCCGAAGGCCGTCAAGTACTTCGAGGCGCGCCCGTACCCGCCGGGACAGCACGGTCGCGGCCGCAAGCAGAGCAGTGACTACAAGGTCCGCCTGCTGGAGAAGCAGCGTCTGCGCGCTCAGTACGACATCAGCGAGACGCAGATGAGCCGTGCCTACGACCGCGCTCGGAAGGTCGAAGGCAAGACCGGCGAAGCGCTGATCATCGAGCTCGAGCGCCGTCTGGACGCGCTCGTCCTGCGTTCCGGGATCGCCCGGACCGTCTACCAGTCCCGGCAGATGGTCGTGCACGGCCACATCGAGGTCAACGGCCGCAAGGTCGACCGCCCGTCGTTCCGTGTACGCCCCGGCGACGTCGTGACGGTGCGTGAGCGCAGCCGCGACAAGCACCCGTTCCAGGTGGCCCGCGAGGGCGGCTACGCCGGTGAGGGCGAGACCCCGCGCTACCTCGAGGTCAACCTCAAGGCGCTGGCCTTCCGCCTGGACCGCGAACCCAACCGCCGCGAGATCCCGGTGATCTGCGACGAGCAGCTGGTCGTCGAGTACTACGCCCGCTGACGCGTCCCGCCCCGCGGGGCGCCCGGCGCCGCGACGCGAGCCCGCAGTCCCCGGTCGTCCGCTCCCGGCCGACCGCGCAGGCCGGTCAGTCGGCCGCGCCGGTCAGTCGGCCGTACCGACCAGTCGGCCGTGCCGGTCAGTCGGCCGTGCCGGTCAGTCGGCCGTACCGACCAGTCGGCCGTGCCGGTCAGTCGGCCGTGCCGGTCGGCGGGGAGACGGCGGGCTCGCCGCCGTACTGGGCCGGGATGCCCTCCTGGTCGGCGGCCGGGGCCCGCTCCGGGTCCGGCGGCCGCTGCGGACCGCCGCGCCGCTGCCCGGCACCGGCCACGACATCGTCGAGGCCCAGGCTCCTGCCGCGGGCGAACGCCTCCTCGTAGGCGCTCTCCCCGAGCCGTGCCCGCAGCCGCTGCTCGCACAGCACATGGGGCCCCTTGAAGTGCCGGCAGCCGAACAGCGGCAGGCCCACCGTGTTCCATATGCGGCTCGCCGCCCCCAGCAGCACCGCCGCCTCCCCGGCGTGCCCCTCGCCCTCGGTGACCTGGGCCAGCAGCTCCACGGCGAGCACGATGCCCACCAGGTCGCGGAACGAGTGGCTGATGTCCAGGCACTCCCTCACCAGCGCCCGGGCCCGGGGCAGATCCCCCGACGCCCACGCCGAGTGCCCCAGCACATAGAGCGCGTACGCCAGCGCCCACCGCTCGCCGTGGTCCCGGCACACCTCGCGCACGTCGTCGCACAGCGCCACCGCCTCGTCCAGGCGGCCCTGGAAGGCGACCGCCATCGCCAGCTCGTTCTGCGCCATGATCACATTGCTGTTGAGCTCGCCCATCGCCCGGTACTCGTGCAGCGCCTCCCGGATCAGCTCCTCGGCGCGCGCCATGTCGTCGGTCACCAGCGCCAGGCAGCCCAGCCGGTGCAGCGCGTACGCCGCGGCCACCGGGTCGCCCTCGTGCAGCGCGCGGGCCTCGCACTCGTGGAGCAGATCCGTGGCGCGCACGGTCTCCCCGCGCAGGATCGCCACGTACCCGGCCACCCACAGCGCCTTCGCCCTCGCCCGGTAGTGGCGGCCGTCCACCTCCAGCGCCCGGGTGAGCCAGTGCAGGCCCTCCGCCAGCCGCCCGCAGCCGACCCAGTAGAACCAGAGCGTGCCGGCCATGTACTGGCACAGGTGCGCCTCGTCCGGCGTCGTGAGGCTGTACTCCAGCGCCACCCGCATATTGGGGAAGTCGCGCTCGATCCGCGCGGCCACCTCGACCTGCCGCGGGCCGAACCAGTCCACCTCGCCCCATGTCGCCAGGCCCAGGTACCAGTCCCGGTGCCGCCGCTGGACGCGCTCGGCGTCACCGGTGACGGCCAGCCAGTTGGCGCCGTACTCGCGAACGGTGTCCAGCAGCCGGTACCGGACACCGGCCGGTCCCTCCTCGCGCACCGCGATCGACTTGGCGACCAGCTCACCCACCACGTCCAGCACATCCTGGGCGGGCAGTTCCACGCAGGCGCACACGTACTCCGCCGCCTCCAGGTCGAAACCCCCGGCGAAGACCGACAGGCGAGCCCACAGCAGCCGTTCGGCCGGGGAGCACAGCTCGTGGCTCCAGCCGATCGCCGTGCGCAGCGCCCGGTGGTGCGGCTGCGCGGACCGGCTGCCGCCCGTCAGCAGCCGGAACCGGTCGTCGAGGCGCTCCAGCAACTGCTCCACCGACAGAGCGCGCATCCGTCCCGCCGCGAGTTCGAGCGCCAGCGGGATCCCGTCGAGGCGGCGGCACAGCTCCGCGATCCGGGCCCGTTCGCGGTCGTTCACGGTCAGTCCCGGGACGACCGCGCGAGCCCGTTCCACGAACAGCTCCACCGCGTCGGCGACCGGCCGCCCGCAGTCCTGCGCCACCGGCAGCGGCGGCACGGTGAAGGAGTGCTCCCCGCACACCCTCAGCGGCTGGCGGCTCGTCGCCAGCACCCTCAGGCGCGGTGCCCGGCGCAGGAGTTCCGCGACGAGGTCGGCGCATGCCTCCACCAGGTGCTCGCACGTGTCGAGAACGAGCAGCGACTCCAGCCCCGCCAGGTGCTCCGCGAGCGCTTCGCGGGGAGTGCGCGTGGTGCGGTCGGCGAGCCCCAGCGCCTCGGCGGCGGCATGCCCCAGCAGCTCCGGATCCCGCAGCACGGACAGGTCCACCAGCCAGACACCGTCGTGGAACCGGTCCTTGGCGGCGGCGGCCGCGCGCAGTGCCAGTCTGGTCTTGCCCACCCCGCCGGGCCCGGTCAGCGTCACCAGCCGGGCGCCGCGCATCAGCGCGTCGACCTCGGCCAGTTCGGGACCGCGGCCGATGAAGCGGTTGAGTTCCGCAGGGAGGTTTCCGGGGCGGCGGCAGACGGCCGGGGCATCGCGGGTCGAGGCATGAGCGCACATTGCTCACAGAGCGTACTTGCGGCCGCACGCGCCGTACAAACCCCCTGCGTGCGCTTTCCGCGCCCGTGGTGCCGATCGCCGCGGCGAGCCCGTGGGCCCCAGGCCAAATGCGGTACGGATCCACCGGCCCGGCGCGATAGGGTCGGACCCTGCCGGCCGTGCGTGCGCAACCGCCGCACCCCGCGGTTCCCGAAGGTCCCGCCGGGGCGACCGACCGGGTCCGGGCGGCCGACCGACGTCATCGAGGGAGCGCGCAAGGTGTCCGGTGGAGAGGTTGCGGGGCTGATCGTCGCCGTGTTCTGGGCGATCCTCGTGGCCTTCCTCGCCGTCGTGCTGGTCCGGCTCGCCAGAGCCCTGCGGGAGACCACCCGGCTCGTCGCCGGGGTCGCCGACCAGACCGTCCCGCTGCTGGGCGAGGCCGCGACCACCCTGCGCAGGACCGGTGTCCAGCTGGACCGCGTCGACGCGATCACCGCCGACGCCGAGGAGGTCGCCGCCAACGCCTCGGCGCTGTCGGGTGCCGTCCAGGAGGCCATCGGAGTACCCCTGGCCAAGGTCGCCGCGTTCGGCTACGGCGTACGCCGGGCGGCCGGCCGGAGCCGGACGTCGAAGGGCCGGACGGACGACGCGAGCCGGGTCCGCGGATCGAAGGGCTGACACGACACATGTTCCGCCGCCTCTTCTGGCTCGTCGCCGGAATCGCCATCGGCACCTGGGGTACCACCAAGGTCAACCGGGCAGCCCGCAAGCTCACCCCCGAGGGGATCGCGGAGACCGCGGTCGGCCGGGCGGCCGACCTCGGCGGCCAGGTCCGCCGATTCGCGCAGGACGTGCGCACCGGCATGGCCGAGCGCGAGGCAGAGCTCAAGAAGACCCCCGGCCGCACCGGCCGGGACTACCACCGCGGCTTCCCCGCGGCGCCGGACCAGGCACTGCCTGGACAGCGCTCGGGCAACGCGTACAACCGGAAGGACGACCACTGATGGAGTCGGCAGAGATCCGCCGCCGCTGGCTGCGCTTCTTCGAGGAGCGCGGGCACACCGTCGTGCCGTCGGCATCGCTCATCGCCGACGACCCCACCCTGTTGCTGGTCCCGGCCGGCATGGTCCCCTTCAAGCCCTACTTCCTCGGCGAGGTCAAGCCGCCCTTCGCGCGCGCCACCAGCGTGCAGAAGTGCGTACGCACCCCCGACATCGAAGAGGTCGGCAAGACCACGCGCCACGGCACGTTCTTCCAGATGTGCGGCAACTTCTCATTCGGCGACTACTTCAAGGAAGGCGCCATCAAGCTGGCGTGGGAGCTGCTGACGACTCCCGTCGCGGGAGGCGGCTACGGGCTGGAGCCAGACCGGCTCTGGATCACCGTCTACAAGGAGGACGACGAGGCGGAGCGCATCTGGCGCGACGTCATCGGCGTGCCCGCCGAGCGCATCCAGCGCCTGGGCATGGGTCCCAACTTCTGGTCCATGGGCGTCCCCGGCCCCTGCGGTCCGTGCTCCGAGATCAACTACGACCGCGGCCCCGAGTTCGGGCAGGAGGGCGGCCCCGCCGTCAACGACGAGCGGTACGTGGAGATCTGGAACCTGGTCTTCATGCAGTACGAGCGCGGCGAGGGGGTCGGCAAGGAGGACTTCCCCATCCTCGGCGACCTGCCCGCCCAGAACATCGACACCGGCCTCGGCCTCGAACGCCTCGCGATGATCCTTCAGGGCGTGCGGAACATGTACGAGACCGACACCCTTCGGGTGGTCATCGACAAGGCCACCGGGCTGACCGGCGTCCGCTACGGCGCCGACGAGCGCTCGGACGTGTCGCTGCGCGTGGTCGCCGACCACATCCGCACCTCGGTGATGCTCATCGGCGACGGGGTCACCCCCGGCAACGAGGGCCGCGGCTACGTGCTGCGCCGCATCATGCGCCGAGCCATCCGCAACATGCGCCTGCTCGGTGCCACGCAGCCGGTCGTCGGCGAGCTCGTCGACACCGTCATCGGGACGATGGGCGAGCAGTACCCCGAGCTGATCGAGGACCGCAAGCGCGTCGAGACCGTCGCCCTGGCGGAGGAGGCCTCCTTCCTCCAGACGCTCAAGACCGGCACCACGATCCTCGACGGCGCGGTGAACGAGGCCAGGAAGTCCGGCAGCGACGTCCTGCCCGGCGACAAGGCGTTCCTGCTCCACGACACCTGGGGCTTCCCGATCGACCTGACCCTCGAGATGGCGGCCGAGCAGGGCCTGTCCGTCGACGAGGAGGGCTTCCGCCGCCTGATGAAGGAGCAGCGGGACCGGGCCAAGGCCGACGCCCTGGCCAAGAAGATGGGGCACGCCGACCTCACCTCGTACCGGGGCATCGCCGACGAGGCCGGGCAGACCGTCTTCACCGGCTACACCGACCTCGAGGGCGAGGCCAGCGTGGTGGGCCTGCTCGTCGACGGCCTGCCCTCCCCGGCCGCCCACGAGGGCGACGAGGTGGAGGTCGTCCTCGACCGCACCCCGTTCTACGCCGAGGGAGGCGGCCAGCTCGCCGACACCGGCCGGATCAGGATCGACTCCGGCGCGGTGATCGACGTCCGCGACGTCCAGCAGCCGGTCCCCGGCGTCAGCGTGCACAAGGGCGTCGTCCAGGTCGGCGAGGTCACCGTCGGCGCCGGAGCCTGGGCGCAGATCGACACCGGCCGCCGACGCGCCATCGCCCGTGCCCACAGCGCCACGCACCTGACCCACCAGGCCCTGCGCGACGCCCTCGGCCCGACGGCGGCCCAGGCGGGCTCGGAGAACTCTCCCGGCCGCTTCCGCTTCGACTTCGGCTCCCCGTCCGCCGTTCCCGGCACGGTGCTCGGCGATGTCGAGCAGAAGATCAACGAGGTGCTCGCCCGCGAGCTCGATGTGACCGCCGAGGTCATGAGCATGGACGAGGCGAAGAAGCAGGGCGCGATCGCGGAGTTCGGCGAGAAGTACGGCGACCGGGTGCGTGTGGTCACCATCGGCGACTTCTCCAAGGAGCTGTGCGGCGGCACGCACGTGCACAACACCGCCCAGCTCGGCCTGGTCAAGCTGCTCGGCGAGTCCTCCATCGGCTCGGGGGTGCGACGGGTCGAGGCGCTCGTCGGCGTGGACGCCTACAACTTCCTCGCCCGCGAGCACACGGTCGTCTCCCGGCTGACCGACATCGTCAAGGGCCGCCCCGAGGAACTGCCCGAGCGGATCTCCGGTCTGCTGGCCAAGCTGAAGGACGCCGAGAAGGAGATCGAGAAGTTCCGCGCGGAGAAGGTCCTCCAGGCCGCGGGCAGCCTCGCCGAGCAGGCGCGGGACGTGCACGGGGTGGCGCTGGTCGCCGCCCGGGTGGCCGACGGCGCCGGCGCCGACGACCTGCGCAAGCTCGTCCTCGACGTCCGCAACCGCGTCACCGGCGGCCGCCCGGCGGTCGTCGCCGTCTTCACCGTGGCCAACGGCCGTCCGCTCGTCGTCGTCGCCACCAACGAGGCCGCCCGCGAGCGCGGCATCAAGGCCGGTGAGCTGGTGCGCACCGCCGCCAAGACCCTCGGCGGCGGCGGTGGCGGCAAGGACGACGTGGCCCAGGGCGGCGGCAGCGACCCGTCCGCCGTGGACGAGGCCGTGGGCGCCGTCGAGCGCCTCGTCGCGGAGCGGGCCGCCTGATGCGCCGCGGGCGGCGGATCGGCGTGGACGTCGGCGACGCCAGGATCGGGGTCGCCTCCTGCGACCCCGACGGCCTGCTCGCCACTCCCGTGGAGACCGTGCGGGCGGGCCGGGGCGACCGGGCCCGCATCGCGGAGATCGCCGCCGAGTACGAAGTGATCGAGGTCGTGGTCGGCCTTCCGCGCTCCCTGAACGGGCGCGAGGGGCCGGCCGCGGCGAAGGTCAGAGCCTTCGCCCAGGACGTGGCGAAGCTCGTGGCGCCCGTCCCCGTACGGCTGGTGGACGAGCGCATGACCACCGTCACCGCCACCCATGGCCTGCGGGCCTCGGGTGTGCGGAGCAAGAAGGGCCGGTCCGTCGTCGACCAGGCGGCCGCGGTCGTCATCCTGCAGAGCGCCCTCGAGACCGAACGGGTCTCCGGTACTACTCCTGGGGAGTGCGTCGAAGTGGTTGTCTGATCGCGGTACGGTAACGTTCCGCGGGATGTGGCAGCCCGTTAGGGCGCTCGTTCGAACCCTGAGGCGAGTCCAGGAGCCTGGATCGTGCAGCGCCGCCGTCCCGGTGATAGGGGATAGATGACTGACCTTGGCCGGGGCTCCGGTTCCGATCCGTGGTACCCAGGGGATCCGCTCACGGACCCCGACTGGGCCGGGCACGGGACGCCTACGGGGGGTTGGGACGGTTACGGCGCTGCGCCGCGCGCTCAGCAGGGGGCCCAGGCCGCGCAGTGGGAGGGCTCCTACCAGGGCTCCGGTGACCCGTACGGCCGCCCCCAGGGCGACCCGTACCAGCAGCCCGACCACCACGGCTACGGACACGATCCCTACGGCCAGCAGGACCCGTACGGACGGCCGGACCCCTACGGTCAGCCGGATCCGTACGTCCATCCGGACCCCTACGGCCAGCCCGATCCGTACGGCCAACCGGACCCCTACGGCCAGGGCCGGCCGGATCGTTACGGCCCGGGCCAGCCGGACCCCTACGGCCGGAACCAGCCCGATCCGTACGGCCAAGGACAGCCGGACCCCTACGGCCAGGGCCAGCCCGATCCCTACGGTCAGGGGCAGCAGGATCCCTACGGCCAGGGCCAGCAGGACCCTTACGGACGGCAGGATCCCCACGGCCAGGGACCGCAGGGGACCTACCAGGACCCGGGCCGGCACCAGGACCCCGCCCACCAGGGCCAGGACCCGTTCGCCGGGGCCGAGCCCTACGACCCCTACGGCGGGCAGGACTACGGCCAGGAGCCGCAGGCCACGCGGACCGAGCCGCACGCCGATCCCCAGCAGCCGCCCATGGACGGCGAGGAGGACGACGACCACGCGTTCTTCGCGCGCGGACACGACGACCCGGACGGCGACTGGGACGACGAGCCGGACGAGCGGTCCTCGCGCCAGGACCGGCGCGGCCGAGGGCCCAAGCAGAAGACCAGACCCCGCCGCAGCGGCATGGCCTGCCTGGTCGTCGTACTGGTCCTCGGCGGCGCCGTCTCGGGCGTGGGCTATGTGGGCTACCAGTTCTGGCAGTCGCACTTCGGCCCGCCGCCCGATTTCTCCGGGGCGGGCACGGGAGACGTCCAGGTCGAGATCCCGGACGGGGCGAGCCTGTCCGACATGGGCGACATCCTGGTCCGCGCGGGCGTGGTCAAGAGCACCAAGGCCTTCGTGGAGGCGGCCGACGGCAAGAGCATCCAGGCGGGGGTGTACCCCATGCACAAGAAGATGTCGGCGGGCTCCGCCGTCAAGGTGATGACCGACCCGGCCAGCCTCAACGCCCTGATCATCCCGGAGGGCCTGCGTGCCTCCAAGATCTACGAGGCGATCGACAAGAAGCTCGGGCTGAAGGCCGGCGAGACCCGCGACGCCGTCAAGGACGCCGATCTGGGCCTGCCCGACTACGCCAAGGGCAACCCCGAGGGCTTCCTGTTCCCCTCGCGCTACACCGTCGGCAAGAACACCAAGCCGCTCGACCTGGTCAAGCAGATGGTCAAGCAGGCCGACAAGGAGTACCGCCGCGACGGACTGGCCGACGCCTCCAAGGCGGTCGACAGGTCGCCGTACGAGGTGATCGTGCTGGCGAGCATCGTGCAGGCCGAGGCCAAGGAGGACAAGGACTTCGGCAAGGTCGCCCGGGTGATGTACAACCGCCTGGACACCGAGGCGACCCATGGCCTGCTGCAGATGGACTCCACCATCAACTACGCCCTCAACCGCAGCACGCTGGACACCACCGAGGGCGAGACGCAGCTCGACAGCCCCTACAACACGTACAAGGTCAAGGGGCTTCCGCCCGGACCCATCGGCAACCCCGGCCACCAGGCTATCGAGGCCGCGCTGAACCCCACGAAGGGCAACTGGGTCTACTTCGTCACCGTGAGGCCGGGGGACACCCGCTTCACGAACGACCAGGCGGTCCACGACAAGAACGTGGCCGAGTTCAACAAGTACCAGAAAGAGCACAAGGACGGCTGACGGCACGATGGCAGACGCAAAGCGGGCGGCGGTCCTGGGCTCGCCCATCGCCCACTCCCTCTCCCCGGTGCTCCACCGCGCCGCCTACGAGGCCCTCGGGCTCGACGGCTGGCGGTACGACCGGTTCGAGGTGGACGAGGCCGCGCTGCCCGCGTTCGTCAAGGGGCTCGAGGCCGAGCAGGAGCGATGGGCCGGCCTGTCGCTGACCATGCCGCTCAAGCGCGCGATCATGCCGCTGCTGGACGGGATCGGCCCCGTCGCCGCGTCGGTGGACGCCGTGAACACGGTGGTCTTCACCCCCGACGGGCGCAAAGTAGGGGACAACACCGATGTCCCGGGCATGGTCTCGGCGCTGCGTGAACGAGGGGTGGACGAGGTCGCGTCGGCCGCCGTCCTGGGCGCGGGCGCCACGGCCTCCTCGGCACTGGCCGCGCTCTCGCGGATCTGCCGCGGCGAGGTGACCGCGTACGTGCGCGGCGAGGCCAGGGCCGAGCAGATGCGGGCCATGGGGGAGCGGCTGGGGGTCACCGTGCGCACCGAGGAGTGGTCCCGCGCGGCGCGGGCGTTCTCGGCGGAGCTGGTCGTCTCCACCACCCCGGCGGGCACGACGGACGAGTTGGCGCACGCGGTGCCGGAGCGCCCCGGCGCGCTGTTCGACGTCCTCTACGAGCCGTGGCCCACGGCGCTGGCCGCCGCCTGGTCGGCGCGCGGGGCAGCGGTCGTGGGGGGACTCGACCTGCTGGTCCACCAGGCGGTGCTCCAGGTGGAACTGATGACGGGCCGGTCCCCGGCCCCCCTGGCGGCGATGCGGGCCGCGGGCGAGGCGGCACTGGCGGCGCGGGAGGTCTGAGGCGGTGCGCCGCGTCCGAGGCGGTGCGCCACGCTGCGACGTGCGCCATGCTGAGGCGGTGCGTCGTCAGCGGCTTTCGCGTTGGGCTTCCACGATCCGGCCGATGGTGCGCTCCGCGCCCGAGCGGCGCTGCACCATCGCGGCGAATGCCGGGAACTGCCCGGCAATCGCGCTCAGCAGCCTCAACTCCAGCGGGGCGACGTTGACTTCGCACAGGTCCCGCTCGATGGCCCGGATGACGCCCGCCGCCACCTGCTCGGGGGAGACCGTGCGCACACCGCCGGGCGGGGTCGCGCCCGTGGCCGCGAACATCCCCGCGTCACGGACGAATCCGGGCTGGACGAGGGAGACCCCGACCCCCGTGCCGTGCAGGTCCTGGCGGAAGCCATGGGCGAAGCCGCGCAGCCCGAACTTGGTCGAGGTGTACAGGGACGAGGACTTGCTGGCGGCCTTTCCGGAGATCGAGCCGACGAACACCACATGGCCGCGTCCCGCGTCCACCATGCGTGGCGCGAGCAGGCGGGCGAGCATGACCGGGGCCCGCAGATTCACGGTCAGCGCCCGGTCCACCTGGCCAGGCGTGTAGTCGAGCAGGTCGCCGCTGGAGGGCAGAGCGGCGTTGGCGATGAGGATGTCGGCGTCCCCGCAGGCCTCGGCGAGGTGGGCCACCTGGTCGGCGTCGGCCAGATCGGCGGTGACGGCGCGGGCGCCGAGCTCGGCGGCGATCGGCCCAAGAGCCTCGGGGCGCCGCCCGGAGATCACCAACTTCGCCCCCTTTCGCGCGAGGTCCCGGGCGATCGTCCGGCCGATGCCGCCGGTGACCCCGGTGAGCAGGACGGTTGTTCCGGTGATGCGCATACGAGTAGCCTCCCGAGGACCTGTTCGTTCGAACGAACGATAGAGAGGGGAGGCGACCGTGTCCACAGCCGAATCCATGGGAATACCGGGCCCCACCGGTTCAACCGGACCCACCGCGTCGGCCCGTCCCACCGGACTCGCCGAGTGCGCCCGAGCCCTGGCCGAGGGCCGGACCACCTCGGTGGCCCTGGTCCGGGCGTCGCTCGAGCGCATCGAGGCCACCCAGGACACGATCAACGCCTTCCGGTGCCTTCGCGCCGAAGCCGCGCTGGAGGAGGCCGAGAAGGCCGACCGCGCACTCGCCGCGGGAGCGGGGGCGGGGGCGGCGCACGACGTTCTGGTGCGGCGGCCCCTGCTCGGGGTGCCCGTGGCGGTCAAGGACGACACCGATGTCGCGGGACTGCCGACGCTGTTCGGCTGCCGGGGCGAGATCGGCCCCGCGTCCGCCGACGCCGAGCCGGTGCGGCGGCTGCGCGAGGCCGGGGCGGTGATCGTCGGCAAGACCAACGCCTGCGAGCTCGGCCAGTGGCCCTTCACCGAGGGCCCCGCCTTCGGTGCCACCCGCAACCCCTGGAACACCGACCACACCCCCGGCGGCTCCTCGGGCGGCTCGGCCGCCGCCGTCGCCGCCGGACTCGTCCCGGCCGCGCTCGGCTCCGACGGTGCCGGATCCATCCGCATCCCCGCGGGCTGGACCCATCTCGTCGGCATCAAGCCGCAGCGCGGGCGGGTGTCCCTGCACCCGTACAGCGACGCCTTCAACGGCCTGGCCGTCAGTGGACCGCTGGCCCGTACCGTCGGCGACGCGGCCCTGTTGCTGGACACCGTCCTCGGCGCCCATCCGAAAGATCTGCACCGGCCCGGTCCCATCAACGCCCGGGAGGCCGCCCGCCGGGAGCCGGGCCGACTGCGCATCGCCCTGGCGTGGCGGCCGCCCTTGACCGGCACCCGCGCCACCGCGCACCCCGATGTGCGCCGCGCGGTCGCCGACCTCGCCGAGGCGCTCGCCCGCCTCGGGCACGACGTCGAGGAGGCCAGGCCGCGCTACGGCCTGATCGGGCCCAGCCTGGTGGCCCGCGCCACCGCGGGGGTCGCGGAACTGGCCGCCCTGCACCCCGAGCCCGGCCTGCTCGACCCCCGCACCCGCGCCGCCGCGCGCACCGGCAGACGTCTCGCCGGGCCCGTCCTGCGCCTCGCCCGGGCCCGCGAGCCCCGCCAGCACCGCAGGATCGGCGGGATCTACCGCTCGTACGACATCGTGCTCACCCCGACGTCCGCCGCCCCGCCCCCGCGCATCGGCGCCTTCGACGATCTGAGCGCCTGGCGGACGGACAAGGCGATGACAGCGGCCTGCCCCTACGCATGGCCGTGGAATGTGCTCGGCTGGCCGGCGATGAGCGTGCCCGCGGGCTTCACCCGCGACGGGCTGCCGGTCGGCGCCCAACTGCTCGGCCCGGCGAACAGCGAGGAACTCCTCGTCTCCCTCGCCGCCCAGCTCGAGGCCGACCGCCGCTGGTACGAGAGCCGCCCCGCCCTTCGCGGGATGGAGCCGGGACGCTGATGGAACAATGATCCGCATGTCCAAGCCCGCCGACACCCGGCAGAGCATCATCGACGCCGTCCTGCGCATCATCGGCCAGGACGGCCTCGCCGGGGTCACCAACCGGCGGATCGCCAAGGAGGCGGGAGTCTCCCTGGGGACGGTCACCTACCACTTCGAGACCCAGCACGAGCTGCTGCGCGAGAGCCTGCTGCACTTCGTCGGGGAGGAGACCCGGCGCTTCACCGAGCTCGCCGACCTGTGCCGCTCCGACGGGATCGACCTCGACGGGGCCGCGGCCACCGTCGCCCAGGTGGCCGGGGGCACGGAGTTCGACAGCACGCACATCGCGCCCTTCGAGCTGTACGTCCAGGCCGGCCGGGACGAGCGGCTGCGCACCGCGGCGGCCGAGTGCTTCGCCGCCTACGACCGGCTGGCCGCGCGGATCCTCGGCGGGCTCGGCGTGCCCGAGGCCGAGCGGGTCGCGGGCACCGCCGTCGCCCTCGTCTTCGGCCTCCAACTGCGCCGCCTGGCCACCGGCTCACCCGCCTCGGACCTCGTCGACGCGCTCCTGCTGCTCGCTCGGGGGGCGAGCAGCGGCTGACGGGGACGGGCGCTAGGATCCGGACGCGTTTTCCGTATCCGGAGGGGGAGCTCAATGGAATGGCACACCCTGCAGGCGTCCATCGGCAGCAAGATCTTCGCAGTCGTGCTGTCCTTCCTGCCGCACTGGCTGGCGCTCACGCTGCTGGGACTCGTCGCGCTGGCCGTCGTCGCGACCTGGGTGTTCAAGCTGGTGCGGAAGATCCAGTACCGCAGGGCGGTCCGGTCGGGCCGACCCGTCCACGCCGCCGCCCAGTACGGGCAGCGCCCGGGCAGCCACTACCTGGGCAGCTACGCGCCTGCGGCGGGGCAGACATACGGCGCCCCCACAAGCGAGGCCCCGGAACCGCCCCCCGGCCGGACACCGGACCAGTCACCGAACTAGCGCCCGGCACACCTTGGGGCGACCGCGCCGCCCCGTCCCGCCCTTGTCCGGTCCCCGGCCGCCTTGCCGGGCTGTCGTGCCGGTGGCCTGCCTCTTGGTGCCTGACCGCCTTGCCGGTCCTGCCCTTGTCCGGGGCCCAGGTGGGTTGTCGGGTTGTCGTGCTGGTTGGGCGTGCTGTCCGGCGCCGGGTCGCCGTGGCGGTCTCACCCTTGTCCGGTGCCTGGGCGGGTTGCCGGGCTCGTGCCGGTGGGCCTGCTGTCCGCTGCCCAGTCGCCGTGGTGGTCTCGCCTTCGTCTGGTGCCTGGGCGGGGGTTGTCGGGCTGTCGTGCTGGTGGGCCTGCCTCTTGGTGCCTGATCGCCTTGCCGGTCCTGCCCTTGTCCGGGGCCCTGGTCGCCTTGCCGGGGGCCTGCTGTCCGCCGCCCGGTCGCCGTGGCGGTCTCGCCCTTGTTCGGTGCCCGGTCGCCTTGCCGGGCCACCGTGCCGGTGGGCGTGCTGTCCGCCGCCCGGTCGCCGTGGCCGTCCCGCCCCCGCCCGGTGCCCGGTCGGCGTGGCCGCGCCCTCGTCGGGTGCCCGGGCGCCTCGTCGGGCCCGCCGTGCCCGTCCGCTCCACTCGGGCGCCCCGGCCGTCTTGCCCTTCCCGCTCCAGTCCGGCGCCCCGGGTGCCTGCCGGGGTGGTCGACCGTTCCCCGCTCCGGCCGTCGGGCCGGTCCGCACCCTGGACGGGGCGCGGGCGCCCGCCCGAATCGTGGGAAGATCTGCGTGAGGCAAACGCACGGGCGCAGATGAAGGAGCACCGTTGAGCAGGTTGCGCTGGCTGACCGCGGGGGAGTCGCACGGCCCCGCACTCGTCGCGACGCTGGAGGGGCTGCCCGCCGGTGTTCCGATCACCACCGACATGGTGGCCGACGCACTCGCCCGCAGGCGCCTGGGCTACGGGCGCGGCGCCCGGATGAAGTTCGAACGCGACGAGGTGACCTTCCTCGGCGGCGTGCGGCACGGCCTCACCCTCGGCAGCCCCGTGGCGGTCATGGTCGGCAACACCGAGTGGCCGAAGTGGGAGCAGGTCATGGCCGCCGACCCGGTCGCCCCGGAGATCCTGGCCGAACTCGCCCGCAATGCCCCGCTGACCCGCCCGCGCCCCGGCCACGCCGACCTCGCGGGCATGCAGAAGTACGGCTTCGACGAGGCCAGGCCGGTCCTGGAGCGCGCCAGCGCCCGGGAGACGGCGGCCAGGGTGGCGCTGGGCACGGTGGCGCGCTCCTACCTGAAGGAGACCACCGGCATCGAGATCGTCAGCCACGTCGTGGAGCTTGCCGCGGCCGAGGCCCCGGCCGGTGTCCTGCCGGTCCCCGGCGACGAGGCGAGGCTGGACGCCGACCCCGTGCGCTGCCTCGACCCCGAGGCGTCGGAGGCGATGGTCGCCGAGATCGACCAGGCCCACAAGGACGGCGACACCCTCGGCGGAGTCGTCGAGGTCCTCGCCTACGGCCTCCCTCCGGGCCTGGGCAGCCATGTGCACTGGGACCGCCGCCTCGACGCCCGGCTGGCCGCCGCGCTGATGGGCATCCAGGCGATCAAGGGCGTCGAGGTCGGCGACGGCTTCGACCTCGCCCGTGTCCCCGGCTCCCAGGCGCACGACGAGATCGAGGCGACGCCCGAGGGCGTGCGCCGCACCTCCGGCCGCTCCGGCGGCACCGAGGGCGGGCTGTCGACCGGTGAGCTGCTGCGGGTGCGCGCCGCGATGAAGCCGATCGCCACCGTGCCCCGCGCGCTGGCCACCATCGACGTCGTCACGGGCGAGCCCGCCCAGGCCCACCACCAGCGCTCCGACGTCTGCGCGGTCCCGGCCGCGGGCATCGTCGCCGAGGCGATGGTGGCCCTCGTGCTCGCCGACGCGGTCGCGGAGAAGTTCGGCGGCGACTCCGTCCAGGAGACCCGCCGCAACGTCACCGGCTACCTCGACAACCTGGCGATCAAATGAGCGCCCCCGCGGTCGTCCTGATCGGCCCGCCCGGCGCCGGCAAGACCACGGTCGGCCGGATCGTCGCCGAGCGGCTGGGCGTCGACTACCGCGACACCGACTCCGACATCGAGCGCGCCGCCGGCAAGCCGATCCCGGAGATCTTCATCGACGAGGGCGAGCCGCACTTCCGCGCCCTGGAGCGCGAGGCCGTGCGCACCGCGCTGGCCGAGCACACCGGCGTGCTCTCCCTCGGCGGCGGCGCGATCATGGACGAGGGGACCCGCGCGGCGCTCGCCGGGGCGCCGGTGGTCTTCCTCGAGGTGGCGCTGGCGGACGCGGTCAAGCGCGTCGGGCTCGACGCCCCCCGCCCCCTTCTCATCGGCAATCCCCGGGCCCGCTGGCGCGAACTGATGGACCAGCGCCGCCCGCTGTACACCGAGGCCGCCAGGGCCACCGTGCCCACGGACGGCCGTACCCCCGAAGAGGTCGCCGACGCGGTCCTCGAGGCACTCCAGCTGAGGCAGGCATGACCGACACCCCCACCCGTATCCAGGTCGCGGGCACCGCGGGCACCGACCCCTACGAGGTGCTCGTCGGCCACCGGCTCCTCGACGACCTGCCCGGCCTGATCGGGCGCAGCGCCCGGCGCGTGGCCGTCCTGCACCCCGAGGCGCTGGCGGCCACGGGCGAGGCCGTGCGCGACGACCTGGCGAACCAGGGCTACGAGGCCATCGCACTCCAGCTCCCCAACGCCGAGGAGAGCAAGACCGCCGAGGTCGCCGCCTACTGCTGGAAGGTCCTCGGGCAGACCGGCTTCACCCGCACCGATGTGATCGTCGGTATCGGCGGGGGCGCGACCACCGACGTCGCGGGCTTCGTCGCCGCCACCTGGCTGCGCGGGGTGCGGTGGATCGCCATGCCGACCACGCTGCTGGGCATGGTGGACGCCGCCGTCGGCGGCAAGACGGGCATCAACACCGCCGAGGGCAAGAACCTCGTCGGCGCCTTCCACCCGCCCGCCGGGGTGCTCGCGGACCTGGCGACGCTGGACTCCCTGCCGGTCAACGACTACGTCGGCGGGCTCGCGGAGATCATCAAGGCCGGCTTCATCGCCGACCCGGCGATCCTGGACCTCATCGAGTCCGACCCGGCCGCCGCCCGTACGCCGGGCGGCCCGCACACCGCGGAGCTGATCGAGCGCTCCATCCGGGTCAAGGCGGACGTGGTGTCCTCGGACCTGAAGGAGTCGGGTCTTCGGGAGATCCTCAACTACGGGCACACCCTGGGCCACGCCATCGAGAAGAACGAGCGCTACCAGTGGCGGCACGGCGCCGCCGTCAGCGTCGGCATGGTCTACGCCGCCGAACTCGGCCGCCTGGCCGGCCGTCTCGACGACGCCACGGCGGACCGCCACCGCGCCGTCCTGGAGTCCGTGGGCCTGCCGCTGGCCTACCGCGGGGACGCCTGGCCCAAGCTCCTGGAGTCGATGCGGGTGGACAAGAAGTCCCGCGCCGACCGGCTGCGCTTCGTGGTCCTCGACGGGCTCGCCAAGCCCGCGATCCTGGAGTCCCCGGACCCCTCGCTGCTGGTCGCGGCATACGGTGAGGTCTCCAAGTGACAAACAACACAAGGGTGTTGGTGCTCAACGGGCCGAATCTCGGCCGGCTCGGAAGCCGTGAGCCGGATGTGTACGGCGCCACCTCCTACGCCGGGCTCGTCGAGGAGTGCACGGCGCTCGGCAAGGAGCTCGGCTTCGACGTGGAGGTCCGCGAGACCAACGACGAGGGCGAGCTCATCCGCTGGCTGCACGAGGCCGCGGACGGGCGAATTCCCGTCGTTCTCAACCCCGGGGCGTTCACCCACTACTCCTACGGCATGCGCGACGCGGCCGCCCAGCGCACCGCCCCGCTCATCGAGGTCCACATCTCCAACCCGTACGCGCGCGAGGAGTTCCGCCACACTTCGGTGGTCGCCGCGGTGGCCACGGGAACCGTCGCGGGCTTCGGCATCGGCTCCTACCGGCTCGCCCTGCGGGCCCTGGCGGATGAGCTATAAAAGGCTCCTGACCGGCCACCCTTCCCACAGACCCCGCTGGGGACGGTACCGTTCGGTTGCCAGCGCGCGGGCCGCCCGAGGGAGAGGGCGCCGCGCCCCAGGAGACGGAGTGGGCAGAGATGCAGCATGCTGGGGGGGTGCCGTTGCCCCCGCCGTCCGGTGTCCCGCACGGGCACCCCGACGGCCGGGCTCCCCGGCCCGCCGAGGCGGGCCGTCCCTCGGGGGCCGACCACCGCGCCGCCGGGGCCGGCCACCGCGCCGGACCGGGACCGCTGGGCTCCGGCTACCCCGGGCCCACCGGGCAGCCGCCGACACCGCAGCCGACCAGCACCGGGCACTTCCCGCTTCCCCCGCCCAGCACGGTCCAGCTGCCCACGCCCCCGCCCCCGCCGACGCCCACACCGACACCGACGCCCCAGCACCAGCCCGGCACGACGGCGCCGATCGCCGTCCTGCTGATCGGACCGGCGGGCGCGGGAAAGACCACCATCGCCCGCCACTGGGCCGACCGCCGTCCGGCGTCCACCGCGCACATCAGCCTCGACGACGTGCGCGAGTGGGTGCGCTCGGGCTTCGCCGACCCGCAGTCCGGCTGGAACGAGCACTCCGAGGCCCAGTACCGGCTGGCCCGGCGGACCTGCGGTTTCGCGGCCCGCAACTTCCTGGCCAACGGCATCTCCTGCATCATCGACGACGCCGTCTTCCCCGACCGCCCGGTCGTCGGCCTCGGCGGCTGGAAGCGCCACGTCGGCCCCGGCCTGCTCCCCGTGGTCCTGCTGCCCGGCCTCGAGGTGGTGCTCGCCCGCAACGCCGAGCGCAGCGGCAACCGGCGCCTGTCCGACGAGGAGGTCGCCCGCATCCACGGCCGGATGGCGGGCTGGTACGGCTCCGGCCTGCCGATCATCGACAACTCCCAGCTCGATGTCGCCACCGCCGCCGAAGCACTCGATCGGGTGGTCGCTCGCAGTGTGGTGGGCCCTCCGGTCTGGTGATCCGGGCCGGCCGGACATCCGAGTGGCCCCGCTGAGCGGGCCGGGCCGCCGCGAGCCTCGTAGGCTCGCATCATGTCCGAGGTGCACGCGGCGAGACGCCTGCGGCTGCGCGAGCGCTGCGCGGCGGCGGGCAGTACCGCCGCGCTGGTCTCGCGGGAGCCGAACGTCCGCTACCTGTGCGGATACGCGCCCGCGGGGGCCGTCCTCCTGCTCGCCCCCGACCGCGATCTGCTGGTGCTGCCCCGCGAGCCCTCGGGCGACCCCGCCGAGGGCCGGATGCCCGAGGACGTCGGCCATGTCGTACTGCCCTCGCCGGAAGGGGACCCGGCGGTCGCCGCCGCGGATCTGGCCCCCGGCTTCGGCGCCGACGGCCTCGCCGTGGAGGAGCACCACCTCACCGTCGCCCGGCACCGGGCCATCGCGAAGGTCGCCCCTCGGCTGCGCCTGAACGACCTCGGCGGCGTGGTCGAGCAGCTCAGGCTGGTCAAGGAGGACGAGGAGATCGCCGCGATCCGGATCGCCGCGGAGATTTCCGACCAGGCCCTCGGCGAGCTGCTGGAGTCCATCCTGGTCGGCCGCACCGAGCGGCACCTCGCGCTGGAGCTGGAGCGCCGCCTGGTCGACCACGGCGCGGACGGAGCGGCGTTCCCCACCTGCGTCGGCACCGGGCCCAACGCCGGAGCGGCCCACCACACACCCAGCGACCGCCGGGTGGAGGAGGGCGACTTCCTCACCGTCTGCCTGGGCGCGCGCTACCGCGGCTACCGCTGCGAGGTCGGCCGCACCTTCGTGATCGGCACCGAGCCGGCGGCCTGGCAGATCGAGCTGTACGAGGTCGTCTTCGCCGCCCAGCGGGCGGGCCGCGAGGCGCTCGTTCCCGGCGTCGCCCACCGGGACGTGGACCGCGTGACACGTCAGGTGGTCGAGGCGGCCGGGTACGGCGACCTGCTCGGTCCCTGCGTCGGGCACGGCGTGGGCCTCGAAATCCACGAGGACCCTCGGCTGTCCCCTGCGGCCATGGGTAAACTGGACGCTTGCGTGCCGGTCACCGTCGAACCGGGGGTCCACCTCCCGGGCCGGGGCGGGGTCCGGATCGATGACACGCTCGTCGTCCGCCACGCGGCGGACGGCGGACCCGAGCTACTCACCATCACGACCAAGGAGCTGCTCGCCCTGTAGCGCCCGCGAGGTGCCGGACAGGGGCGCCCCTGGGTCGCCGAAGCAGCACTTCAGGAGATTCCGCAACCGTGGCCACCACGAACGACCTCAAGAACGGCATCGTGCTCAAGCTCGACGGGGGCCAGCTCTGGTCCGTAGTCGAGTTCCAGCACGTCAAGCCCGGCAAGGGCCCGGCTTTCGTCCGTACGAAGCTCAAGCACGTGCTCTCCGGGAAGGTCGTCGACAAGACCTTCAACGCCGGGGTGAAGGTCGAGACGGCCAACGTCGACAAGCGCGGCATGCAGTTCTCCTACAAGGACGGCGCCGACTTCGTCTTCATGGACACCGAGACCTACGACCAGATCCACATCTCCCCGGAGACCGTGGGCGACGCCGCCAACTACCTCCTCGAGGGCTTCGACGCCGTGGTGGCGATGTACGAGGGCTCGCCGCTCTACGTCGAGCTGCCCGCCTCCGTCGAGCTCGTCATCGAGTACACCGAGCCGGGTGTCCAGGGCGACCGCTCCACCGGCGGATCCAAGCCCGCACGCCTCGAGACCGGGTACGAGATCGGCGTTCCGCTGTTCATCACCACCGGCGAGAAGGTCAAGGTCGACACCCGCTCGGGTGAGTACCTCGGTCGGGTGAACAGCTAACCGTGGCTGCCCGCAACAAGGCCCGCAAGCGCGCCTTCCAGATCCTCTTCGAGGCCGACCAGCGGGGCGAGAAGCCGACGACGGTCCTCGCGGACTGGATCCGGCTCGCGCGGACCGACGACCGGCAGCCGCCGGTCACCGAGTACACGATGCAGCTCGTCGAGGGATTCACCGGGCACGCGACCCGTATCGACGAGCTCATCGCCACCTACGCCGTGGGCTGGACCCTGGACCGCATGCCGGTCGTGGACCGCAATGTCCTCCGGCTCGGCGCGTACGAGCTGATCTGGGAGGACGACGTCCCCGACGCCGTCGTGCTGGACGAGGCGGTGGAGCTGGCCAAGGAGTTCTCCACGGACGACTCCCCGGCCTTCGTCAACGGCCTGCTGGGCCGCTTGAAGGATCTCAAGCCCACGCTGCGCCGCGGCTGAGCCGCGAGCGCGGCGGGGCGGGAGCCGCGGTCGGCGGCCAAGCAGAAGGGCCGGGCCACGAACCCCAGGGTTCGTGGCCCGGCCCTCGCGCTGCCGGACCGTGCTCATGGGACGTGGATCAACGGATGTGACGTTTCAGCAGGTCAGCTCTCATCCTGCGGCACGGCGCGGCGCGCATCCGCGTCGAGCACGCCCCAGCTGATGAGCTGCTCGGTCAGTACCGAGGGCGACTGGTCGTAGATCACGGCGAGGGTGCGCAGGTCGTCCTGGCGGATCGAGAGCACCTTGCCGTTGTAGTCGCCGCGCTGGCTCTGGATCGTGGCGGCGTAGCGCTGGAGGGGCCCGGCCTTCTCCGGCGGCACCTGGGACAGGCGCTCGAGGTCGAGGACGAGCTTCGGCGGCGGCTCGGCGGCGCCGCGCGGCGAGCCGCCGGGAAGCAGCTCCTGCACGGGCACGCCGTAGAAGTCCGCGAGCTCGGCGAGACGCTGCACGGTAACCGCCCGGTCTCCGCGCTCGTAGGAGCCGACGACCACGGCCTTCCAACGACCCTGCGACTTCTCCTCGACTCCGTGGAGGGAGAGGCCCTGCTGAGTGCGGATGGCGCGGAGCTTGGCCCCGAGCTGCTTGGCGTAGTCGCTGGACATATGACTCCCCGGACGAAGTACTCGGCGGCAACGGACAACTGTGCGGCAGGTCCGCCGGCTCGATGTCCCCCATCTCCGGCAGGCGCCGCAGTCACTCACTGTGAGGTTACGCAGCGTAATTTGGCTTCGTCAAGCCGAAAGGTCCACTCGTGCCGCCGGACCTCGCACTCTGGCCGGTTAGCGCAGGTGTACGGCTTGTGCGACAGGACCCGGGAACGGGAGTCATTCCCGCCCTGGTACGGTGGCGGGGTAACCCAGACATCCTTTAAGGCCCGTCCCGTGAGGCGGGGAAGGAGGTCCGACAGGCATGTCCGACGCGACATCCGCCGCTGACGCGGCGCGGCTGCCCCAGGCCCGACCGGTGCTCGAAGCACCCGACATCGCGCGGGTACTCACCCGCATCGCCCACGAGATCGTCGAACGCGCCAAGGGCGCCGACGACGTGGTGATCCTCGGCATCCCCACCCGCGGTGTCTTCCTCGCGCGCCGCCTCGCCGACAAGCTCGCCGGCATCACCGGCCGCAAAATCCCGGTGGGCTCCCTCGACATCACCATGTACCGCGACGACCTGCGGATGGGCCCGGCCCGTGCCCTCGCGCGCACCGACATCCCCGCCGACGGCGTCGACGGCCGCCTCGTCGTCCTCGTCGACGACGTGCTCTTCTCCGGCCGCACGATCCGGGCGGCGCTCGACGCCCTCGGCGACATCGGCCGCCCCCGCGCAGTGCAGCTCGCCGTCCTGGTCGACCGGGGCCACCGCGAGCTGCCCATCCGCGCCGACTACGTCGGCAAGAACCTGCCCACATCGCTGCGCGAGACCGTCAAGGTCCTACTCGCCGAGAACGACGGCCGGGACGCCGTCCTCCTGGGCGGGGTGGGCGACGCCGCCCCCGGGCGCGAGTAACCGCCGCTGCCCCGCCCGCGGGGCACCCGTATGCCCGCCGTCCGATGTCTCCTCCGGAGTGACCCACGTGAAGCGCCATCTCATCTCGGCCGCCGACCTCACCCGCGACGACGCCATCCTCATCCTCGACACCGCCGAGGAGATGGCCCGCGTCGCCGACCGCCCCATCAAGAAACTCCCCACGCTGCGCGGGCGCACCGTCGTGAACCTCTTCTTCGAGGACTCCACCCGCACCCGCATCTCCTTCGAGGCGGCCGCCAAGCGCCTGTCGGCGGACGTCATCAACTTCTCCGCCAAGGGCTCCTCGGTCTCCAAGGGCGAGTCCCTCAAGGACACCGCGCTGACCCTGGAGGCCATGGGGGCCGACGCCGTCGTGATACGGCACCACGCTTCCGGGGCCCCGCACCGCCTGGCCAACTCCGGCTGGATCGGCGGCAGTGTCGTCAACGCCGGGGACGGCACCCACGAGCACCCCACCCAGGCGCTGCTCGACGCCTTCACCATGCGCCGCCACCTCGCGGGCGCGGCCGACGGCGGCCCGGTCCACCACCGGGGCCCCGGGGACGGCACCGGCCGCGACCTCGAGGGCCGCAGGGTCACCATCGTCGGCGACGTCCTGCACAGCCGGGTCGCCCGCTCCAACGTCCACCTGCTGGGCACCCTGGGCGCGCACGTCACCCTCGTCGCGCCGCCCACCCTGCTGCCGATCGGTATCGAGAACTGGCCCTGCGAGGTCTCGTACGACCTCGACGCCGTCCTGGCCAAGTCCGACGCCGTGATGATGCTGCGGGTGCAGCGCGAGCGGATGAACGCCGCGTTCTTCCCCACCGAGCGGGAGTACAGCCGCCGCTACGGCCTCGACGCCGCGCGCATGGCGGCGCTGCCCGAGCACGCCATCGTGATGCACCCGGGCCCGATGAACCGCGGCATGGAGATCGCCGCGGAGGTCGCCGACTCCGTCCGCTCCACCATCGTCGAGCAGGTCAGCAACGGCGTCAGCGTCCGCATGGCCGTGATGTACCTCCTGCTCGGCGGCGCCGCGCCCCCGGCCGAGCTCCCCGCCGCAGCCACCGCCCGTACCGAGGAGAAGAACAGTTGAGCACCGACAAGACCCTGATCCGCGGCGCCAAGGTACTCGGCGGCGACCAGCAGGACGTCCTGATCGAGAACGGCACCGTGGCCGCCGTCGGCACCGGCCTCGACCCCGAGGGCGCCACCGTCGTCGAGGCGGCCGGACAGGTCCTGCTGCCCGGCCTGGTCGATCTGCACACCCATCTGCGCGAGCCCGGCCGTGAGGACTCCGAGACCGTCCTGACCGGCACCCGCGCCGCCGCCGTCGGCGGATTCACCGCCGTGCACGCCATGGCGAACACCTTCCCCGTCGCCGACACCGCCGGCGTGGTCGAGCAGGTCTGGCGCCTCGGCAAGGAGTCCGGCTACTGCGACGTCCAGCCGGTCGGCGCCGTCACCGTCGGACTCGAGGGCAAGCAGCTCGCCGAGCTCGGCGCCATGGCGGACTCCGCGGCCGGAGTGCGGGTCTTCTCCGACGACGGCAAATGCGTGGACGACGCGGTGATCATGCGCCGGGCACTGGAGTACGTGAAGGCGTTCGACGGCGTCGTCGCCCAGCACGCCCAGGAGCCC
Source organism: Wenjunlia tyrosinilytica (assembly GCF_014646055.1). Classification (GTDB taxonomy): domain Bacteria; phylum Actinomycetota; class Actinomycetes; order Streptomycetales; family Streptomycetaceae; genus Wenjunlia; species Wenjunlia tyrosinilytica. The sequence continues at coordinate 107,463 of NZ_BMMS01000003.1, read as the reverse complement.
CGGCTCACCGAGGGCGCCCAGATGAACGAGGGCCCCGTCTCCGGCGAGCTGGGCCTGCGCGGCTGGCCGGCCGTCGCCGAGGAGTCGATCATCGCGCGCGACGTCCTGCTCGCCGCCCACGTCGGCTCCCGCGTGCACATCTGCCACCTGTCCACGGCGGGCTCGGTCGAGATCGTGCGCTGGGCGAAGTCCAAGGGCTGGAACGTCACGGCGGAGGTCACCCCGCACCACCTCCTGCTGACCGACGAGCTCGTGCGCTCCTACGACCCGGTCTACAAGGTCAACCCGCCGCTGCGCACCGAGGCGGACGTCCGCGCGCTGCGCGAGGCCCTCGCCGACGGCACCATCGACTGCGTCGCGACCGACCACGCCCCGCACCCGTCCGAGGACAAGGACTGCGAGTGGGCGGTGGCGGCCATGGGCATGGTGGGCCTGGAGACGGCTCTGTCCGTCGTGCAGCACACGATGGTCGATACCGGGCTGCTGGACTGGGCCGCGGTGGCCGACCGCATGTCGTTCCGCCCGGCCCTGATCGGGCGGCTGAGCGGCCACGGCCGCCCCGTCTCGACCGGTGAGCCGGCCAACCTCACCCTGGTCGACCCGGACTACCGTGGTGCCGTGGACCCCGCGGGCTTCGCCTCCCGCAGCCGCAACACCCCGTACGCCGGGCTGGAGCTGCCGGGCAGGGTGACGGCCACCTTCCTGCGGGGCAAGGCGACTGTTCTGGACGGGAAGCTCGTATGACCTCGACGACGCAACTGGCGGTGCTGGCGGCGGGGGAGCACTCCGCGAAGACCACGGACCTCACGGAGCGGCTGCTGTGGGTCGCGGCGCTCGTCGTGGTCGTCCTCGCCGTGTACGTGCTGATGTGGCGGGCCTGGAAGCGGCGCGCCGCCCGCCATGGCGACCTGCCCGAGCTTCCCGCGCTGCCGCAGACCGGCGCCGCCCCGGACGGCGCCGGGACACCCGGGGCCGCGAGGCTGACCGGCCGATACCACGGCAGCACCACCTCCGGCGACTGGCTTGACCGGATAGTCGCCCACGGCCTCGGCACCCGCAGCCTGGTCGAGCTGACCGCGGGCGAGGAGGGGATCGCCGTACGCCGCCAGGGCGCCGCGAGCTTCCTGATCCCGTCCGGCGCCGTACGCGGAGCCAGGCTCGACAAGGGCATCGCGGGCAAGGTCGTCACCGAGGGCGGCCTGCTGGTGATCACCTGGGAGCACGGCGGACGGCTGATCGACTCCGGCTTCCGCGCCGACCACCCCGCGGAGCACGCGGCCTGGGTGGAGCGCGTCCGGTCGATCGCCTCGTCCAAGGCGCCCGCCGCCGCCACGCCCGCCGCCGCGGCATCCGCCGTCGCGCCCGCCGCGCCCGCCGCTCCCACCGCCGTCGCGCCCGCCGCGCCCGCCGCTCCCACCGCCGTCGCGCCCGTCGCGCCCGCCGCGCCCGTCGCGCCCGCCGAGTCCGCCGCGTCCGCCGCGGACGCACCCGCTGACCCCGAAGACATGCACCACCAGGAAGGCGCACGATGACCGCACCGACGCAGGCCCGCAGGGTCCCTGCCGTACTCGTCCTCGAGGACGGGCGCACCTTCCGGGGCCGCGCCTACGGAGCGGTGGGGGAGACCTTCGGCGAGGCCGTGTTCTCCACCGGGATGACCGGCTACCAGGAGACGCTCACCGACCCCTCGTACCACCGCCAGGTGGTCGTGATGACCGCCCCGCACGTCGGCAACACCGGCGTCAACGACGAGGACCCCGAGTCCAGGCGCATCTGGGTGGCCGGCTACGTCGTGCGCGACCCCGCCCGCGTCCCGTCCAACTGGCGCTCGCGCCGCCCCCTCGACGAGGAGCTCGCCGCCCAGGGCGTGGTGGGCATCAGCGGCATCGACACCCGCGCCCTCACCCGCCACCTGCGTGAGCGCGGCGCCATGCGCGTCGGCGTCTTCTCGGGCGACGCGGTGGCCGACGAGGCCGCCATGCTGGCGAAGGTGCAGGCCGCGCCGCAGATGAAGGGCGCCGACCTCGCCGCCGAGGTGGCCACCACCGAGCCGTACGTCGTCCCGGCTCTCGGCCCCGACGGAGAACCCCTCCCCGCCGGATCCGCGACCCTCACCGTCGCCGCCGTCGACCTCGGCATCAAGGGCATGACCCCGCACCGCATGGCCGAGCGCGGCATCGAGGTGCACATCCTGCCCGCGACCGCGACGCTCGAGGACGTCTACGCGGTCGGGCCCGACGGAGTGTTCTTCTCCAACGGCCCCGGCGACCCGGCCACCGCCGACCACCCCGTCGCCCTCATGCGGGGCGTGCTGGAGCGCGGGACGCCGCTGTTCGGCATCTGCTTCGGCAACCAGATCCTCGGCCGCGCGCTCGGGTTCGGCACCTACAAGCTCAAGTACGGCCATCGCGGTATCAACCAGCCCGTCCAGGACCGCACGACCGGCAAGGTCGAGGTCACCGCGCACAACCACGGCTTCGCCGTGGACGCGCCGCTGGACGAGGTGAGCGAGACCCCGTTCGGCCGTGTCCAGGTCAGCCACGTCTGCCTCAACGACGACGTGGTCGAGGGACTGCAACTGCTCGACGCCCCCGCGTTCAGCGTGCAGTACCACCCCGAGGCGGCAGCGGGCCCGCACGACGCGGCCTACCTGTTCGACCGGTTCGTCGAGCTCATGCGCGACGGCGACCAGCACCGCACCGCACCGTTGGAGGGCCAGCGTGCCTAAGCGCACCGACATCCAGTCCGTTCTGGTCATCGGTTCCGGCCCGATCGTCATCGGCCAGGCCGCGGAGTTCGACTACTCCGGCACCCAGGCGTGCCGTGTCCTCAAGGCCGAGGGCCTGCGGGTCGTCCTGGTCAACTCCAACCCGGCCACGATCATGACCGACCCGGAGATCGCCGACGCCACCTACGTCGAGCCGATCACCCCCGAGTACGTCGAGAAGATCATCGCCAAGGAGCGCCCCCACGCCCTCCTGCCGACCCTCGGCGGCCAGACCGCGCTCAACACCGCCATCTCGCTCGCCGAGTCCGGGGTCCTCGACAAGTACGGCGTCGAGCTCATCGGGGCCAATGTCGAGGCCATCGAGCTCGGCGAGGACCGCGACCAGTTCAAGGGCGTGGTGGAGCGGGTCAACGGGAAGATCGGCCACGGCGAGTCCGCCCGCTCGGTCATCTGCCACACCCTGGACGAGGTCCTGGCGGGCGTGGACGGGCTCGGCGGCTACCCCGTCGTCGTGCGCCCCTCCTTCACCATGGGCGGCGCGGGCTCCGGCTTCGCGCACGACGAGGAGGAGCTGCGCCGCATCGCCGGCCAGGGCCTGGCCCTGTCTCCCACCACCGAGGTGCTCCTGGAGGAGTCCATCCTCGGCTGGAAGGAGTACGAGCTCGAGCTGATGCGCGACAGGAACGACAACGTCGTGGTCGTGTGCTCCATCGAGAACTTCGACCCCATGGGCGTGCACACGGGCGACTCCATCACCGTCGCCCCCGCGATGACCCTGACCGACCGCGAGTACCAGACCCTGCGCGACATAGGCATCGCCGTGATCCGCGAGGTCGGGGTGGACACCGGCGGCTGCAACATCCAGTTCGCCGTCAACCCCGAGGACGGCCGGGTCATCGTCATCGAGATGAACCCCCGCGTCTCCCGCTCCTCGGCGCTGGCGTCCAAGGCCACCGGCTTCCCCATCGCCAAGATCGCCGCGAAGCTCGCCGTCGGCTACACGCTGGACGAGATCCCCAACGACATCACCCAGCAGACCCCGGCCTCCTTCGAGCCGACGCTCGACTACGTCGTGGTCAAGGTCCCCCGGTTCGCGTTCGAGAAGTTCCCGCTGGCCGACGCCACGTTGACGACCACCATGAAGTCGGTCGGCGAGGCCATGGCCATCGGCCGCAACTTCACCGAGGCACTGCAGAAGGCGCTGCGCTCCCTGGAGAAGAAGGGCTCGCAGTTCTCCTTCCGCGGCGACCCCGGGGACAAGGCCGTGCTCCTGGAGGCCGCCAAGGTCCCCACGGACGGCCGGATCAACACCGTCATGCAGGCCGTGCGCGCCGGGGCCACCCCCGAGGAGGTCTTCGAGGCGACCCGGATCGACCCCTGGTTCATCGACCAGCTCTTCCTGCTCAAGGAGGTCGCCGACGAGCTCTGCGCGGCCCCCGAGCTCAGCCCCGCCATTCTGCGCGAGGCCAAGCGGCACGGCTTCTCCGACCAGCAGATCGCCGGGATCCGCGACCTCGGCGAGGACGTGGTGCGCCAGGTGCGGCACGCCCTCGGGATCCGGCCGGTCTACAAGACGGTCGACACCTGCGCCGCCGAGTTCGCCGCCGCCACGCCGTACCACTACTCGTCCTACGACGAGGAGACCGAGGTCGCCCCGCGCACCAGGCCCGCGGTGATCATCCTCGGCTCCGGCCCCAACCGCATCGGCCAGGGCATCGAGTTCGACTACTCCTGCGTCCACGCCTCCTTCGCGCTCAGCGAAGCCCCCACCCCCGTGGGCGGCTACGAGACCGTGATGGTCAACTGCAACCCCGAGACCGTCTCCACCGACTACGACACCTCCGACCGGCTGTACTTCGAGCCGCTCACCCTGGAGGACGTCCTGGAGATCGTCCACGCCGAGACCCAGGCGGGACCGGTCGCCGGAGTGATCGTGCAGCTCGGCGGCCAGACCCCGCTGGGCCTCGCCCAGGCGCTCAAGGACAACGGCGTGCCGATCGTCGGCACCTCGCCCGAGGCCATCCACCTCGCCGAGGAGCGCGGCGCCTTCGGCCGTGTCCTGGTCGAGGCCGGACTGCCCGCGCCCAAGCACGGCACCGCCTTCTCCTTCGGGGAGGCCAAGGCCATCGCGGACGAGATCGGCTACCCCGTCCTGGTCCGCCCCTCCTACGTGCTCGGCGGCCGGGGCATGGAGATCGTCTACGACGAGCCCTCGCTCGCCGAGTACCTGACCCGGCACGCCGGCCTGATCTCCGAGCACCCGGTCCTGGTCGACCGCTTCCTCGACGACGCCATCGAGATCGACGTCGACGCCCTCTACGACGGCCGCGAGCTCTACCTCGGCGGCGTCATGGAGCACATCGAGGAAGCCGGCATCCACTCCGGCGACTCGGCCTGCGCCCTGCCCCCGATCACCCTCGGCGGCTTCGACATCAAGCGGCTGCGCGCCTCCACCGAGGCCATCGCCAAGGGCGTCGGCGTCCGCGGGCTGATCAACATCCAGTTCGCGCTCGCCGGGGACATCCTCTACGTGCTCGAGGCCAACCCCCGTGCCTCGCGCACCGTCCCGTTCGTCTCCAAGGCGACCGCCGTGCCGCTGGCCAAGGCCGCCGCCCGCGTCAGCCTCGGCTCCAGCATCGCCGAGCTGCGCGAGGAGGGCCTGCTTCCCAGCAGCGGCGACGGAGGCACGCTGCCGCTGGACTCGCCCATCTCCGTCAAGGAGGCGGTCCTGCCCTGGAGCCGCTTCCGCGACGTGCACGGCCGTGGCGTGGACACCGTCCTCGGGCCGGAGATGCGCTCCACCGGCGAGGTCATGGGCATCGACTCGGTGTTCGGCACCGCCTACGCCAAATCCCAGTCCGCCGCCTACGGCGCCCTGCCGACCAAGGGGCGTGCCTTCGTCTCGGTCGCCAACCGCGACAAGCGCGCCATGGTCTTCCCGGCCCGCGCCCTGTCCGAGCACGGCTTCGAACTGCTGGCCACCTCCGGCACGGCCGAGGTGCTGCGCCGCAACGGCATCAACGCCACCGTGGTCCGCAAGCAGAGCGAGGGGGCGGGCCCGAACGGCGAGCCGACCGTCGTCCAGCTCATCCACGACGGTCAGATCGACCTGATCGTCAACACCCCGTTCGGCACCGGAGGGCGCCTCGACGGGTACGACATCCGCACCGCCGCCGTCGCCCGCGGTGTGCCCTGCCTGACCACGGTCCAGGCGCTCGCCGCCGCCGTGCAGGGCATCGACGCGCTCACCAGGGGAGAGGTCGGCGTCCGCTCCCTCCAGGAGCACGCGGAGCACCTGAACGCCGCTCGCGAGGACTGAGCGGGGAGGGGGGGACACCGCAGCGGTGCCCTCCCGGTGTCCCCCTCCCGCCGCCCCCTCGCCCCCGCTCCCAGAAGGCCCTCATGTACCGCCTCTTCTTCAACCTGATCTTCAAGCGGATGGACCCGGAGAAGGCCCACCGCAGCGCCTTCACCTGGATCCGCGTCGCCGCCGCCCTGCCGGGGGTGCGCTCGCTGACCGCCTTCCTGCTCGCCCCCAGGCAGCGCTCCCTGAGCGTCAAGGCGCTCGGCCTGGAGATGCCCGGGCCCTTCGGCCTCGCCGCGGGCTTCGACAAGAACGCCATGGGGATCGACGGCCTGTCGATGCTCGGCTTCGACCACGTCGAGATCGGCACGGTCACCGCCGAGCCCCAGCCCGGCAACCCCGCACCCCGGCTCTTCCGCCTCGTCGAGGACCGGGCGCTGATCAACCGCATGGGCTTCAACAACGAGGGCTCCTCCGCCGTGGCCGCCCGCCTGGCCGCCCGTGCCGACCAGCCCTGGCGCCGCAAAACGGTCATCGGTGTCAACATCGGCAAGACCAAGGTCGTCCCCGAGTCGGAGGCCGTCGCCGACTACGTCACCAGCACCGAGCGGCTGGCCCCGCACGCCGACTACCTCGTGGTCAACGTCAGCTCGCCCAACACGCCCGGGCTGCGCGACCTCCAGGCGGTGGACCGGCTGAGGCCGCTGCTGAGCGCGGTGCGCGCGGCCGCCGACAACTCGGCCGAGCGCCGCGGACCGGCCGAGAGGCGCAGGCTGCCGCTCCTGGTGAAGATCGCCCCGGACCTCGCCGACGAGGACGTCGACGCCGTCGCCGACCTCGCCCTCGAACTCGGCCTGGACGGCATCATCGCCACCAACACCACGATCGGCCGCGAGGGCCTGGCCACCGACGCCGCGACCGTCGAGGGGATCGGGGCCGGCGGGCTGTCCGGCGCCCCGCTCAAGGCCCGCTCGCTGGAGGTCCTGCGCCGCCTGCGGGCCCGCACGGGCGACCGGCTCACCCTGATCGCCGTGGGCGGGGTCGAGAGCGCGGACGACGTCTGGGAGCGGATCCTGTCCGGAGCGACGCTCGTGCAGGGCTACAGCGCCCTGATCTACGAGGGCCCGTTCTGGTGCCGCCGGATCCACCGGGGACTGGCCGCCCGGCTGAAGGCGAGCCCCTACGGCACCCTGGCCGAGGCCGTCGGCGCCGACGCCGTCCCCGAGCCCGCACCCGCCGAGGCGGAGCCCGCCCCCGCATCGGCCGACGGGAACGACGGGCCGCGGCCCGAAGCGCACCCCGGCGGCCGTGAAGCCGCCCCCGGCGGCCGTGAAGCCGCCCCCGGCGGCCGTGAAGCCGTCCCCGGCAGCCCCGACCCCGACAGCGAGGAGAACACCGCATGATGCCCCGCGAGCCGTTCGGCGCCCGTCTGCGCACCGCCCTGGAGACGCGGGGCCCGCTGTGCGTCGGCATCGACCCGCACGCCGCACTGCTGTCCGCGTGGGGCCTCGGCGACGACATCGCCGGGCTGGAGCGGTTCACCCGCACCGTCGTCGACGCCCTCGCCGACCGCGTCGCCGTCCTCAAGCCCCAGTCGGCCTTCTTCGAGCGCTTCGGCAGCAGGGGCGTCGCCGTCCTCGAGCGCGCGGTCGCCGACGCCCGCGCCGCGGGAGCCCTGGTGCTCATGGACGCCAAACGCGGCGACATCGGCTCCACGATGGCCGCGTACGCCGCCGCCTACGTGGAGGAGTCCTCCCCGCTGTTCTGCGACGCCGTCACCGTCAGCCCGTACCTCGGCTTCGGCTCGCTGCGCCCGGTCCTGGACACGGCGAGCGCCAATGGTGCCGGCGTCTTCGTCCTCGCCCTGACCTCCAACCCCGAGGGCGCCGAGGTCCAGCGCGCCACGACCGCGGGCGGCCCGTCCGTCGCCCAGGTGATGCTCGACCACATCGCCCGCGAGAACGAGGGTGCGCTGCCGCTCGGCTCCGTCGGCGCGGTCGTCGGCGCCACCCTCGCGGAGGCGGGCGTGGCCCTCGGCGTCAATGGCCCGCTGCTCGCCCCCGGCATCGGTGCCCAGGGCGCGACCCCCGCGGACCTTCCCAAGGTGTTCGGCGAGGCGGTGGGCAACGTGGTCCCGAGCGTGAGCCGGGACGTGCTGCGGCACGGCCCCTCCCCGCAGGCGCTGCGCGAGGCTTCGGACCGCTTTGTGGGCGAGATTCGGGCGGCACTGGCCTGACCAGCGAGATTTCCTGGAAAAAACTGTCCCGTAAGTCCTGAAAAGTCCCTGTCGCACGCTGCTGATCTGGACTTTTCGGTTTCTTTTCCTGACGCGGCTGTTCAAGGGGGCTACGCTCCGGCGGTAGGTTCCACCAGCAGGGCGTTTCTCGTTGCTCCGGTCCGGCCGGAGCCACTAGGTTCCTCTGCGTCTCACATCCTGTATTCGAACTCCACTGAGGTGACTAGGCGTGGCACTTCCGCCCCTGACCCCTGAACAGCGCGCAGCCGCGCTCGCGAAGGCCGCTGAGGCTCGCCGGGAGCGCGCCGAGGTCAAGAACCGGCTCAAGCACAGCGGCGCTTCGCTCCACGAGGTGATCAAGGCCGGTCAGGAAAACGACGTGATCGGCAAGATGAAGGTCTCCGCCCTGCTCGAATCCCTGCCCGGCGTGGGAAAGGTCCGCGCCAAGCAGATCATGGAGCGTCTCGGTATCTCCGAGAGCCGCCGCGTGCGCGGTCTCGGGTCCAACCAGATCGCCTCCTTGGAGCGAGAGTTCGGCGGCGGCGCGGCCTGACGTTCCGCGGCACGGCCCGGAACCGGGATAATCGGTCCCATGACCCATCGTCCGCGGTTGACCGTGCTCTCCGGCCCTTCGGGAGTCGGCAAGAGCACGGTCGTCGCCCATATGCGCAAGGAACACCCCGAGGTATGGCTCTCGGTCTCTGCCACCACCCGCAAACCGCGGCCTGGTGAGAAGGACGGGGTGCACTACTTCTTCGTCGACAACGACGAGTTCGACAAGCTCATCGCCAATGGTGAGCTGCTCGAATGGGCGGAGTTCGCGGGAAACCGCTACGGCACCCCCCGCAAGGCGGTGCAGGAGCGGCTCGAACGAGGTGAGCCGGTGCTCCTCGAGATCGACCTGCAGGGCGCCCGCCTGGTCCGGCAGTCGATGCCGGAGGCGCAGCTGGTCTTCCTCGCCCCGCCCTCCTGGGACGAACTCGTCCGTCGTCTGACCGGGCGGGGCACGGAGCCGCCCGAGGTGATCCAGCGCCGTCTCGAGGCGGCCAAGGTCGAGCTCGCGGCGGAGTCGGAGTTCGACGAGACCTTGGTCAACACTTCCGTCGAGGACGTGGCGCGTGAGCTGCTAGCCTTGATGCTGAGTACGCCTGGGGAAGACCCCCAGGAGGACTCCCGGCCGGATGCCTGAAATGTTCGGTGCCTGAAGCGTCGGATGCCTGAAGCATCGGGCGCCTGAAGTGTTCGGTGCCTGAAGCGTCGGGCGCCTGAAGGTCCGGATGCCTGAAGATTCGGATACTGAAGGTTCGACACCGAGGGTTCGCTGGATGTCCGGGCCGGGTGTCCGATCTTCTTCCCCTTGTTTGAAAGCAGCGAAAGGCAGATCGTGTCCTCTTCCATTACCGCGCCCGAGGGCATCATCAACCCGCCGATCGACGAGCTGCTCGAGGCCACGGACTCGAAGTACAGCCTCGTGATCTACGCGGCCAAGCGCGCGCGGCAGATCAACGCCTACTACTCGCAGCTCGGCGAGGGCCTGCTCGAGTACGTCGGCCCGCTGGTGGACACCCACGTCCACGAGAAGCCGCTCTCCATCGCCCTGCGCGAGATCAACGCGGGCATGCTGACCGCCGAGGCCATCGAGACGGCCCAGTAGTCGGCACGGCCCCGTAGGCACACGACGTCTGCAGCACACCTTGGGCCCGGCGGCCGCGGCCGCCGGGCCCAAGGTGTGCGCTCACCCGACCGGGAGGGTCGATGGGCAAGCCGAAGGTGGTCCTCGGTGTGAGCGGAGGCATCGCCGCCTACAAGGCGTGCGAGCTGCTGCGCCGCCTCACCGAGTCGGGGCACGACGTCCGCGTGGTGCCCACGGCGTCCGCGCTGCACTTCGTGGGCGAGGCGACCTGGGCGGCGCTGTCGGGCAACCCCGCGTCCACCGAGGTCTGGGAGGACGTCCACGAGGTCCCGCACGTGCGGATCGGCCAGGGCGCCGACCTCGTCGTGGTCGCCCCCGCAACCGCCGACATGCTGGCCAAGGCCGCCCACGGACTCGCCGACGACCTGCTGACCAATACGCTGCTGACCGCGCGCTGTCCGGTCGTCTTCGCCCCCGCCATGCACACCGAGATGTGGGAGCACCCGGCCACCCAGGAGAACGCGGCGGCACTGCGCCGCCGGGGCGCGGTCGTCATCGAGCCCGCCGTCGGGCGGCTGACCGGCGCCGACACCGGCAAGGGCCGCTTCCCCGACCCCGCCGAGATCTTCGAGACCTGCCGCCGGGTGCTCGCCCGGGGCGCCGAGGGCGTCACCGCAGATCTGGCGGGCCGCCATGTGGTGGTCAGCGCCGGCGGGACCCGGGAGCCCCTGGACCCCGTCCGCTACCTCGGCAACCGCTCGTCGGGCAAGCAGGGGTACGCCCTGGCCCGCACGGCCGTCGCCCGCGGCGCCGCGGTGACCTTGGTGTCGGCCAATGCGGAGCTGCCCGACCCGGTCGGCGCCGACGTCGTCCGTGTCGGCACGGCGGTCCAGCTGCGCGAGGCGGTCCTGAAGGCCGCGGTCGACGCCGACGCCGTGGTCATGGCCGCCGCCGTGGCCGACTTCCGCCCGGCGGTGTACACCCCGGGCAAGATCAAGAAGAAGGACGGTGTCGAGCCCGCCCCCGTCGAGCTGGTCCGCAACCCCGACGTCCTCGCCGAGATCTCGGGTCGGCGCCTGCGTGCCGGGCAGCTCGTGGTGGGCTTCGCCGCCGAGACCGACGACGTCCTGGCCAACGGCCGCGCCAAGCTCGACCGCAAGGGCTGCGACCTGCTGGTCGTCAATGAGGTGGGGGACGGCAAGGCGTTCGGCACGGGCGAGAACGAGGCTGTCGTCCTCGGCGCGGACGGCACCGAGACCCCCGTTCCCCTCGGCCCCAAGGAAGCCCTCGCCGACGTCGTCTGGGACCTGGTGCGCGAGCGCCTCACCCGGTAGCGTCCGCGTGTCGCGACCCCGCCGACCTGGGGGTCGAGCGCTGCTGCATCGGGGTATGTGCCGCGACACATCTGATCCAGTCCGCGAGACACGACGCCCGCTCGAGTGAGCTGCCCGATAAACTGGTCACGGCATCGCGCAGGCGCAGCCCTGTACGGTGCCTAGTCCCGCCCTCCTTCCCGCCGTCGGGTCGGAGGGGTACAAGCCAGCAGCCGCTGCAACCCCAGGGAGCGATGTGTCTCGCCGCCTGTTCACCTCGGAGTCCGTGACCGAGGGGCACCCCGACAAGATCGCTGACCAGATCAGCGACACCATTCTCGACGCGCTCCTCAAGGACGACCCCACTTCCCGGGTCGCCGTAGAGACGCTCATCACGACCGGCCAGGTCCATGTGGCCGGTGAGGTGACCACCTCGGGCTACGCGGACATCGCGACCCTGGTGCGCAACAAGGTCCTGGAGATCGGGTACGACTCCTCCAAGAAGGGGTTCGACGGCGCTTCCTGCGGTGTGTCGGTCTCCATCGGTGCGCAGTCCCCGGACATCGCGCAGGGTGTCGACACGGCGTACGAGTCCCGCGTCGAGGGCGACGAGGACGAGCTGGACAAGCAGGGCGCGGGCGACCAGGGCCTGATGTTCGGCTACGCCTGCGACGAGACGCCCGAGCTCATGCCGCTCCCGATCACGCTGGCCCACCGGCTGTCCAAGCGGCTCTCCGAGGTGCGCAAGAACGGGACCATCCCCTACCTGCGCCCGGACGGCAAGACCCAGGTCACCATCGAGTACAACGGTGACAAGGCCGTCCGCCTGGACACCGTCGTCGTCTCCTCCCAGCACGCCTCGGACATCGACCTCGACTCGCTGCTGGCGCCCGATATCCGCGAGTTCGTGGTGGAGCCGGAGCTGAAGGCGCTCCTGGAGGACGGGATCAAGCTGGAGACCGAGGGGTACCGGCTGCTCGTCAACCCCACGGGCCGGTTCGAGATCGGTGGCCCCATGGGTGACGCGGGCCTGACCGGCCGTAAGATCATCATCGACACGTACGGCGGTATGGCCCGCCACGGCGGTGGCGCCTTCTCGGGCAAGGACCCGTCCAAGGTGGACCGCTCCGCCGCGTACGCCATGCGCTGGGTCGCCAAGAACGTGGTGGCCGCGGGCCTCGCCTCGCGCTGCGAGGTGCAGGTGGCGTACGCGATCGGCAAGGCCGAGCCGGTGGGTCTGTTCGTGGAGACCTTCGGCACGGCGAAGATCGAGGTCGAGAAGATCGAGCAGGCCATCGCGGCGGTGTTCGACCTGCGTCCGGCCGCGATCATCCGCGACCTCGACCTGCTGCGGCCCATCTACGCCCGGACCGCTGCCTACGGGCACTTCGGCCGGGAGCTGCCCGACTTCACCTGGGAGCGCACCGACCGCGTGGACGCCCTGCGCGAGGTCACGGGCGTCTGACACCCCGCACGTCCGCGGCGGCCCCCGACCTCGCCGGTCGGGGGCCGCCGTCGTGCTCGGGGACAACGCGCGGGGTTTCGCGCAATGGTGTGGCGGGGGCGGGGCGCGGTCTCCGGCCCGGAGTCCTCCCGGTGCGAGGGCAGCGGCTACTTCGTCGGGTGAGGCGTTGGATGAGGCGCGCTCGCCGCGTGCGGTTCGATACCGCGTGACGCCGCCGCCGGACTGGTCTCGGGAGACCTCGCCGACGGTTCATCTGTCCTGCCCATCTGGTAGGACTTGTGCGTGAGCAGCGAGAACGGCGGCGAGGGGCAGGGCCAGGAGGGACCCGAGCAGCTCGCGTTGATCCGGGAAGCCGTCCGCAAGGCGAAGCCGCGGGCGCGCAAGGCCGTGCCGACCGCCGAGCGGCTGCCCGTGGCCCGCGTGGCCGTCGACAAGGCGCTCTCACACCTCGACCGGCTCTACGACTACTCGGTGCCGTCCTCGATGGACGCCGACGCGGTCCCCGGAGCCCGGGTCCGGGTCCGGTTCGGCGGCCACGTCGCCAAGGCGGACAAGGGCAGGCGCACCGGCGGCCGGCTCGTCGACGGGTACATCGTCGAGCGGCGCGAGTCCAGCGACTACCGGGGCCCTCTCGCGCCCCTCGCCTCCGTGCTCTCGCCCGAGCCCGTGCTCAGCCCCGATCTGCTAGCCCTCGCACGCTCCGTCGCCGACCGGTACGCGGGCACCCTCGCCGATGTCCTCCAGCTCGCCGTCCCGCCCCGGCACGGCCGTGCCGAGGCCGAACCGTCCCCCGAGCCCCGGCCGGCACCGGACCCGCCCGAGCCGGGGACCTGGTCCCGCTACCCGGCGGGGTCCGCGTTCCTCCAGGCCCTGCGGCGCGGTGACACCCCCCGCGCGGTGTGGACGGCGCTGCCGGGGCCGCACTGGCCGCAGGAGCTCGCCCGCGCGGTCGTGGCCACGCTGGCCTCGGGCCGGGGCGCGCTCGTCGTGGTCCCGGACGGCCGCGCCGCGGCGCGTGTGGACGCGGCCCTCAGCTCGCTGGTGGGCGAGGGGCACCATGTCGTGCTCACCGCGGAGTCCGGCCCGCGGGAGCGGTACCGCAGATGGCTGGCGCTCAGCCGCGGCGCGGTGCGGGCCGTCGTCGGGACCCGCGCCGCGATGTTCGCCCCCGTGCGGGATCCGGGACTGGTCGCGCTGTGGGACGACGGCGACTCCAGCCATTCCGAGCAGCACGCCCCGCAGCCGCACGCCCGTGACGTCCTGGTGCTCCGGGCGGCCAACGAGCGGACCGGCTTCCTCCTCGGCGGGCTCACCTGCACCGCCGAGGGCGCCCAGCTCGTCGACACCCGGTGGGCACTGCCCTTGGCGGCGCCCAGGGAGGCCCTGCGCGCCGCCGCGCCGCTGGTGCGCACGGTGGGGGACAACGACCAGGCCAGGGACGCCGCCGCCCGTGCCGCCCGGCTGCCCAGCCTCGCCTGGCAGATCACGCGTGACGCGCTCGAGCGGGGGCCGGTGCTGGTCCAGGTGCCCCGCCGTGGCTATGTCCCCCGGCTGGCCTGTGAGCGCTGCCGGGAGCCCGCGCACTGCCAGGTCTGCGCGGGTCCGCTGGAGATACGGGACGAGGACGGTGTGCTGCACTGCGCGTGGTGCGGGCGGCCGGAGACGGCCTGGCACTGCCTGGCGTGCGGCTCCACCCGGCTGCGCGCCCAGGTCGTCGGTGCCCGGCGCACGGCCGACGAGCTGGGCCGTGCCTTCCCCAAGGTGCCCGTGCGCACCTCGGGGCGCGACGGCGTCATCGCCTCGGTGCCCGGTCGGCCCTCGCTGGTGATCTCGACGCCGGGGGCCGAGCCCGTGGCGGAGGGCGGCTATGCCGCGGCGCTCCTGCTCGACGGCTGGGCCCTGCTCAACCGGCCGGATCTGCGAGCGGGGGAGGAGGCGCTGCGGCGCTGGCTGGGCGCCGCCGCCCTGGTGCGCCCGCAGAGCGAGGGCGGCACGGTCGTCGTGGTCGCCGAGCCCTCGCTGCGTCCGGTCCAGGCGCTGGTCCGGTGGGATCCGGCGGGCCACGCGGTGCGTGAGCTGGCGGAGCGCGCGCAGCTCGGCTTCCCGCCCGTGTCCCGGATGGCCGCGGTCACCGGGAAACCGGCGGCGGTCGCCGATCTGCTCGCGACGACGCCCCTGCCCGACGACACCGACATCCTCGGCCCCGTGCCCGCTCCACCGACGGCCCAGTGGGGCGACGAGCCGCTGGAGCGCGTGCTCCTGAGGGTGCGCCCGGGCCAGGGGGCCGCGCTCGCCGCGGCCCTGAAGTCGGCCCAAGCGGTGCGCATCGCGCGCAAGGAGCCCGACCCGGTCCGGGTCCGCATCGACCCGCCGGACATCGGCTGAGTCCCGCTCGGAACGCACGCGGGACGCCGGGCCGCTCGCATGCGCTTCTGCTGGACCCGGCCGCTCGTGGACGAAGCGGCCGGGTGGATCGGGGGAGGCCGGGTCAGCCGGTGCGGGGGCCGGGGAAGACGTTGTGGCGCGGCTCCTCGTGGGCCAGCCGGGCGGGATGGCCGGGGGCGGTGCGGGCCGTCGGCACGGTGCGCGGTGCCTGCTCGGGGAGCGTCGCCGCGGTCGGCTCACCCTCCTGGATCCCGGGGGCGGGGGTGGACCTGCGGGCGCCGTAGCGGCGGTGGACCGCCTGCTTGGTGACCCCGAGCGCGGACCCCACGGCGTCCCAGGAGAAGCCGAGGGAGCGGTCGAAGTCCACCGCCGCGGTCACCAGCGTCTCGACGCTGTCCCGCAGTTCCTGCGCGAGCCGCACGGTGGGGGCGGGCGCACGCCCGTAGACCACGAAGCCGGCCGATGGACCGGTGCGGCGCGGGCGGTAGACATTGCCGAGCTGAGCGGTGAGGGTGCGCAGGGCGTCCACCTGCCGGCGGACCCGCTCGATGTCCCGCACCAGCAGATGCAGGCTGGCCCGGGCTTGGGCGTCGTGGGTGGCGTGGTCGGCCATGGAATGCCTCTCGAACCGGCGTTGCGTTGAAGGTGGGGCCGCACAACGGCCCGCTGCGGTCAATCTCCTTTGACCAACGCGCCACCTGCCCTTTCGGTCACGCTGCACGGGGGGTGAGCCTGCGTCGGCCGCCGCACTCGTAGACTGGAGCGCTGCCCGCGAACCACTCCCCGGCCCCTGGAGGCACGCACGTGTCAGTGAAGCCGATCCGGCTGTTCGGCGACCCGGTCCTGCGTATGAGGGCACGCGAGGTGACCACGTTCGACAAGGAGCTGCGCACCCTCGTCAAGGACCTCACCGACACGATGCTCGACGCCCCCGGCGCCGGACTGGCCGCCCCGCAGCTCGGTATCTCGCTGCGGGTGTTCACCTACCACGTGGCGGGCGAGACCGGGCATCTGATCAACCCCGACCTGACACTGACCGAGGAGGAGCAGGACGGTCCCGAGGGCTGCCTGTCCCTGCCCGGGCTGCGGTACGACTGCAAACGCGCCCACGGCACCGTCGCCAGGGGCTTCAACATGCACGGCGACCCGGTGGTCCTGGAGGGCACCGAACTGCTCGCCCGCTGCATCCAGCACGAGACCGACCACCTGGACGGGATCGTCTTCATCGACCGCCTCGACGCCGAGCAGCGCAAGGCGGCGATGAAGGCGATACGCGAGGCCGAGTGGGCGGGCGAGGCCGTGCCCCGGGTGAAGGTCTCCCCGCACAGCACCTTCGGCCGCGCCATCTGACCGCCGGGCGACCCCGGGCGAGCGCCGGACAGCACCCCGCCAACGCCAACCGAGAGGCACCACACCAACGATGAGGCTCGTCTTCGCCGGCACCCCCGAGGTCGCCGTCCCCGCGCTCGACGCCCTGCTGGCATCCGACCGGCACGAGGTCGTCGCCGTCGTCACCCGGCCCGACGCACCCGCGGGGCGAGGCCGCAGGCTGGTGGCGAGCCCGGTCGCGCACCGCGCGCAGGAAGCGGGGATCGAGGTCCTCAAGCCGGAGCGTCCGCGCGAGCCGGAGTTCCTGGAGCGGCTGCGGGAGATCGCCCCCGACGCCTGCCCCGTCGTCGCCTACGGCGCCCTGCTGCCGCAGGCCGCCCTCGACATCCCCGCCCACGGCTGGATCAACCTGCACTTCTCCCTGCTCCCGGCCTGGCGGGGCGCGGCCCCCGTGCAGCACGCCGTGCTGTCGGGCGACGAGGTCACCGGCGCCACCACGTTCCTCATCGAACGCGGCCTCGACTCCGGACCGGTCTACGGGGTGGTGACCGAGGACGTGCGGCCGACCGACACCAGCGGCGACCTGCTCACCCGCCTCGCCCACTCCGGCGCCCGGCTGCTGACGGCCACCATGGACGGGGTCGAGGACGGCTCGCTGCAAGCGGTGCCGCAGCCCGGCGAAGGCATCACCCTCGCCCCCAAGATCACCGTCGAGGACGCCCATGTGGACTGGCGGGCACCCGCGCTGCGGGTGGACCGGGTCGTGCGCGGCTGCACCCCGGCGCCGGGCGCCTGGACCACCTTCCGCGGCGAGCGGCTGAAGCTGGCCCCGGTCAAGCCGGACGCGGCCCGCGCCGACCTGGCCCCGGGCCAGCTCGCCGTCGGCAAGAACTCCGTCCACGTCGGCACCGGCAGCCATGCCGTGGAGCTGACGCAGGTGCAGCCCCAGGGCAAGAAGGCCATGCGGGCGGCAGACTGGGCACGCGGGGTCCGCATCGAGTCCGGCGAGCGGCTCGGCGCGCATTCCAGGGAGAAATGAGTCCAGTGAACGACAAGCGCCAGCGCCCCGACCGGCCGCGCGGGGGCTCCCGTCCCTACCGGCGTCCCCAGCGGGACCCGGTGCGCATCCTCGCGTTCGAGGTGCTGCGCGCCGTCGACGAGCGCGACGCCTACGCCAACCTCGTCCTGCCCGCCCTGCTGCGCGAGGCCGAGTCCCGCGGCGAACTGGACCGGCGCGACGCCGCGTTCGCCACCGAGCTCGTCTACGGCACCCTGCGCCACCAGGGCACCTACGACGCGATCATCGCCGCCTGCGTGGACCGTCCCCTGCGCGAGGTGGACCCGCCCGTGCTGGATGTCCTCGCCCTCGGCGCGCACCAGCTGCTGAGCACCCGTATCCCCTCCCACGCCGCCGTCTCCGCCACCGTGGACCTGGCCAGGGTGGTGCTCGGCGACGGCCGGGCCAAGTTCGTCAACGCGGTGCTGCGCCGGATCACCGCCCGCGACCTCGACGCCTGGCTCGACGAGGTCGCCCCGCCCTACGACGAGGACCCCGAGGACCACCTGTCCGTGGTCCACTCGCACCCGCGCTGGGTCGTCTCCGCCCTGTGGGACGCGCTCGGCGGCGGCCGCAAGGGGATCGAGGAGCTGCTGGCGGCCGACAACGAGCGTCCCGAGGTGACCCTGGTCGCCCGCCCCGGGCGCTCCGACGCCGCGGAACTGCTGCGGGCGCTCCCCGAGGACGCCGGGCGCCCCGGCCGCTGGTCGCCCCACGCGGTGCGGCTCGCGGCGGGCGGTGACCCCTCGTCCCTGGAGGCGGTGCGCGAGGGCCGCGCGGGAGTGCAGGACGAGGGCAGCCAGCTCGTGGCTCTCGCCCTGGCCTCGGCGCCCCTCGAAGGGGAGGACAGGCGCTGGCTCGACGGCTGCGCGGGACCGGGCGGCAAAGCCGCCCTGCTCGCCGCCGTGGCCGCTCGGCGCGGGGCCGCCCTGGTCGCCTCGGAGCGGCAGCCGCACCGCTCCCGGCTGGTCGCCAAGGCCCTGGAGGGCAACCCGGGCCCCTACCAGGTGATCACCGCCGACGGCACCATGCCCGCCTGGCGGCCCGACGCGTTCGACCGGGTCCTCGTGGACGTCCCGTGCACCGGGCTGGGCGCGCTGCGCCGCCGTCCCGAGGCACGGTGGCGCCGCCGCCCCGAGGATGTGCGGAACTTCGCCCCGCTCCAGCGCGGTCTGCTGCGCTCGGCGCTCAAAGCGGTGCGGGTCGGCGGCGTCGTGGGCTATGCGACGTGCTCGCCGCACCTGGCCGAGACCCGCGCGGTCGTCGAGGACGTCCTGCGCGGCCGGGGCGGCCCGGCCGTCGGCGCCGAGTGGATCGACGCCCGCCCGCTGCTGCCGGGAGTCGAGCACCTCGGGGAGGGACCGGACATCCAGCTGTGGCCGCACATCCACGGCACCGACGCGATGTACCTGGCCCTGCTGCGCAGAACCGCCTGAAGGCCGGGGCAGGCGGACCCCCGGCGGGTCACCCGCCGGGGGCGTCGGCGGGGGCCTTGGCCTTCCCCGACGACTCCGGGTCGTGGTGGCTGGGCCACCACATCCTCGGGCCGACGTCGAGCGAGATCGCGCAGACCAGGACCGAGCGCACGACGAAGGTGTCGAGCAGGACGCCCAGCGCCACCGCGAAGCCCAACTCCGTGAAGGCCACGATCGGAAGGGTCGCCAGGGCGGCGAAGGTGCCCGCCAGGACCAGGCCGGCGGAGCTGATGACGCCTCCGGTGGCGGCGAGCGCGATCAGGGTGCCCTCGCGGGTGCCGACCGTGGCCGTCTCCTCGCGCACCCGGGTCATCAGGAAGATGCTGTAGTCGATGCCGAGCGCGACGAGGAAGACGAAGACGAACAGCGGGAACGAGGTGTCCTCGCCGGCGAAGTGGAAGACGTGGCGGAAGGCCAGGGCGCTGATGCCCAGTGCCGCGGCGAAGGACAGCACGACGGTGCCGATGAGGACCAGCGGGGCCACCAGCGCCCGTAGCAGGACCGACAGGATGATCAGCACGACCACCAGGATCAGCGGGATGATCAGATTCCGGTCGCGGGCCGCGGCCCGGTCGGCGTCCAGGCGCACGGCGGTGTCTCCGCCCACCTTGGCGTCCGCGCCGGGGATCGGGTGGACGGCGTCCCGCACGCGTTCCACCGTGTGCTCGGCGGCGGAGCTGTCGGAGGGGTTCTTCATCGTGGCCTCGAGATAGACCCGGCCGTTCTTCACCGGGGGCTGGCCGGGCGCCGGGCCGACCGAGTCGGGGACGACTCCCGGATCGCGGGCCACCGCCTCCCCGACCTGCCGGGCCTTGCCGACGTTGGCGATCACCACCAGCGGCTCCCCGGACCCGGCGGGGAAGTACTTGGCCAGCACACGCTGGCCCACGATGGAGTCGGGGGTGCCGGTGAAGCTGTCGGCGTTGCTGAGGCCGTCCGCCTTGAGCGTCGTCAGGCCGCAGGCCAGGGCCGCCAGGATCACCGCGGTGGTCACCCACACCGTGCGCGGGCGGCGGGCGATCCTGCGGCCGATGCGGGCCCACACCCCGGTCTTGGTGGGCTCGGGCGAGCCGACGTGCGGGATCACCGGCCAGAAGACCCACCGGCCGCAGATGACCAGCAGGGCGGGGAACAGGGTGATCATCGCGATCAGGCCGACCGTGATGCCGACGGCGGCCACGGGGCCGAGGCCACTGGTGGAGTTCATGTCGGCGACGAGCAGGACCAGCATGCTCAGGGCCACCGTGGCGGCGCTGGCGATGATGGCGGGCCCCGCCCGGTGCAGGGCCAGCGCCATCGCCTCGTGCCGGTCCTCGTGGCGGCGCAGCTCCTCGCGGTAGCGGGCCACGAGCAACAGCGCGTAGTCCGTCCCGGCGCCGAAGACGAGCACGGTCAGGATGCCCGCGCTCTGCGCGTTGACGACGAGGTCGGCATGGCGGGCGAGCAGATAGATCACCGCCTGCGCGCTCAGCAGCGCGCCGATGACGGAGAGGACGGGCACCAGCAGGAGGGTCGGGCTGCGGTAGGTGAACAGCAGGATGATGATCACGACGGTCAGCGCGGAGTACAGCAGGGTGCCGTCGATGCCCGCGAAGGCGTCGGCCTGGTCGGCGGCGGTGCCGGCGGGTCCGGTGATGTGCGTCTGGAGCCCCGGGGGGCCGCCCTTGCCGGTGATGGCGCGCATGTCGTCGACGGCCTTGGCCAGGTCGTTCCACCCGTTGGTGCCGATGACGACCGGGACCAGGACGGTGGCCGCGCGCGGATTCCGCGCGCGGTCGAAGAACGGGCCGCGCACCTTGGCGCCCTGGGTGCCGTGCGAGCGCAGGGTGTGCAGCTCGGCGACGTCCGCCGCGATCTTCGCCCTGTCCGCGGCGGTCAGGCCGCTGTCACGGGCGTAGAGGACGACCGCGGGCACGGTGTCCGGGCGGAACTGCTTGGTGAGCTCGACCACCTTGGTCGACTCGGCGCTCCCGGGCAGCCAGGAGGACGCCTCGTTGTTCTGCGCGTCCGTGAGCTTGGCCGCCGCGGGCGCCGCCGCCACGATCAGCACGATCCACAGGACCAGCACGATCCACTTGGAGCGGCGGCCGCAGACCAGCGTGGCCACCCTCCCGACCCCGTTGAGTTGCGGACTCATGAGTGTGCCCCCGTCTCTTTCGCCGAGTCGGCCACAGCATGGCACGGGGGACCGACAACGGCCCCTGCTGCGAAGCGGGGCAATCAGGTGAACGGGTGGGGCGGTGACGCGGCCGGAGGGGTCAGACACCCTCGCTGAGCTCGAACCATGTGCTCTTGCCGTACCCGCGCGGTTCCACTCCCCAGGCGTCGGCGAGGGCGTCCATCAGAAGCAGCCCGCGGCCGGAGGAGGCCAGCTCTCCGGGGCTGCGCCGGTGGGGGAGCTGCTGGCTCTGGTCGCTGACCTCGACCCTGAGCCTGCGGCGCTCCTGCGGACCGGTCAGCTCGGCGGTCAGCATCGCGTCGCAGTCGGTGTGCACCAGGACGTTGGTGAGGAGTTCGGAGACCAGCAGCTCGGCCACGTCGACCAGTTCGGGGACGGCCCAGTTGTGGAGCGTGGCCCGGACGTCCGCGCGGGCGGCCGCGATGCGGCTCGTCTCGGCCTGGGAGATCGTCAGCACGGTGCGGCGGGCGGCGCCCGCCACCCTTGCGCACGCGAGGTCGCGGCGCAGCAGGACCAGCGCGATGTCGTCCTGGCGCCGGTCGGCCAGCGGGCCCGTGGCGTGGTGCGACGCCGGCCCGTGGACGGCGCCGATCAGGTCGTCCGCCAGCGACTCCATGTCCTCGGCGCTGTCCGGGCCGAGGACACCGTGCAGCCGGTGCCTGCCCGAGTCCAGGTCGTGGCCGCCGGTCTCGATCAGCCCGTCGGTGCACAGCAGCATCACCTCGCCGCGGTCGAGAACCAGGCGGGTGACGGGGTAGTCGTCGTCGGGGTCGACGCCCAGCGGCAGTCCTCCCGGCACCGGCCGCACCACGCAGGTGCCGTCGCTCAGCCGTATCGCCGGATCCAGATGTCCCGCCCGGGCGATGTCCAGAGCGCCGTTGACCGGGTCCAGTTCGAGATACAGGCAGGTCGCGAACCGGTCCGTGTCCAGGCCCGCGAGGAAGCGGGAGGCGCGGGCGAGCACCGCGTCGGGCCGGTGCCCCTCCGAGGCGTAGGCGCGCAGCGCGATCCGCAGCTGCGCCATGATGCCCGCGGCGCGCACGTCGTGCCCCTGCACGTCGCCGATCGCGATCGCCGTCCTGCCGTTGGGCAGTGACATGACGTCGTACCAGTCGCCGCCCACCTGGAGGCCGCCGCCGGTGGGCACGTAGCGCGCGGCGACGGTCATCCCCTCCACGGTGGGCAGGGTCTTGGGGAGCATGGTGCGCTGGAGGCCGTCGGACAGGGCGCGCTCGGACTCGTGGACGCGGGCGCGGTCGAGGGCCTGCGCGAGCATCCGGGCGATGGTGGTCAGCACCGCCCGCTCGTCCGGTGTGAAGGTCACCGGCTGCACGAACGAGGCCATCCAGGCACCGATGGTGCGCCCGCCCACCACCAGCGGCAAGAACGCCCAGGAGTTGCGCCCGAACGGTCTGACCAGCGGCCAGGTGCCGGGGAACCGCTCCTTGTACGACTCCTGCGTGGGCAGGTAGATGGCGCGACCGGTGCGCGCCACGAGCGCCGCCGGGTACTCGGTGTTCAGCGGCATCGAGTCGAACGCGTCCTCCTCGCCGGCGCCGTACCCGTGGAACCCGATGGCGGAGAGCCGGTCGCCCTCCACCCCGAAGACCGCGAGACCGTCGGGGGTGAAGCCGGGCATCGACAGGTTCGCCGCGACGCGAAGGACCGCGCTGGTGCTCGTGGCCTCCGCCAGGGCGCGGCCGGCGTCCAGCAGGAACGCCTCCCGCGAGCGCCGCCACTCCGTCTCGCCGAGCGGCGGCAGCGTCAGCTGCGGCCGGACCCCGTCCGGGGCGCCGTCGAGGTGGTGCTCCTCGTGGAGTGTGCCGACCACGACATCCGGGCGCTCACCGCCCAGCGGCCGCATCCGGGCCCTGACCACCCGCAGGACCCGGCCGTCGTCGGCCACCACCCGCAGCAGTGCCTCCGCCACGGAGTTCTCGGTCAGGGCGAGGACGACCCGTGTGCCGAGCTCGACGAAGTCCTCCGGGTGGAAGCACGCCCGCACCACGCTCGCGCGCACCACGGTGTGCTCCGGGGCCAGGGTGACCAGGCGCGCGGCCTCGGCGTCGAGTTCGACCGTGCCGTTCCCGGCCTCCCACCGCACCAGTCCCATGCCCAGGGCCGTCAGGGCGTCGAAGACAAGCGCCTCGGCCGCCTGGGCGAGCGAGGGCTCCCCCCGTGCCGCAGAACCGTGATCGGAGTGCATGCAGACCCTTCTCCTGGCTCCTTCGGGGTCCGGTCTCCCACGGGCTCCACCGGCCCGGCCCGCCCGACGACGGCACCAAGAAATCCCCCGGCGGCAATCCTAGAGTGATCAACTGCCGGGGGCACCTCGAATCCGTCGGGACGCCGCCGCGATACTGGTCCCATGGCCGTGCAGATCAATCCCAGCATCCTGTCCGCCGACTTCGCCCGACTCGCCGACGAGGCGCGGGCGGTCGAGGGAGCCGACTGGCTCCACGTCGATGTAATGGACAACCACTTCGTCCCCAACCTCACGCTCGGCGTGCCGGTGGTGGAGTCGCTGCGCAAGGCGACCGACACCCCGCTGGACTGCCATCTGATGATCGAGAACCCGGACCGCTGGGCACCGCGGTACGTCGAGGCGGGAGCGGGCTCGGTCACCTTCCACGTGGAGGCGGCGGGGGCTCCCGTGCGCCTCGCCAGGGAGATCCGCGCCCTGGGGGCACGCGCCTCGATGGCGCTCAAGCCCGCCACCCCGATCGAGCCCTACGAGGACCTGCTCCCCGAACTGGACATGCTGCTCGTGATGACGGTCGAGCCCGGCTTCGGCGGGCAGCCCTTCCTCGACATCATGCTTCCCAAGATCCGCAGGACCCGGCAGCTGATCGCCAAGCACGGCCTCCAGCTGTGGCTCCAGGTGGACGGCGGGGTCTCCGCCTCCACCATCGAGCGCTGCGCCGAGGCGGGCGCGGACGTATTCGTTGCGGGCTCGGCCGTATACAGCGCCGACGACCCCGCCGAGGCCGTTCGGCGCCTGAGGACGCAGGCGGAGGCCTCCCGCTGCGCCCACTGACCGGGCGCGCACCGGCCGCGGGCACGGCGGAGCGGCCGGTGAACCGCCTGTTCCGGGCGCTGTCCCGGAGCTGTCGCGGATCCATCGGCGAGCCGCTCCGGAAGCCGCTCTTGGAGGAAGACGCAAGCGGATCCGCCCGCCACTGGACTTATGTCCAAGGGGGGAAAGGGCGGGTCCGCGTGTGACAATGAAGTACGTGCGTTTCCTGAATGAGACAATTCCCCCGTACGACCTCACCTACGACGATGTCTTCATGGTGCCCAGCCGGTCCGCCGTCGGCTCGCGCCACGGCGTCGACCTCGCCTCGCCCGACGGCACCGGGACCACCATCCCCCTCGTCGTGGCCAATATGACCGCCATCGCCGGCCGGCGGATGGCCGAGACCGTGGCCCGCCGGGGCGGCCTCGTGGTCATTCCGCAGGACATCCCGATCGACGTGGTCACCGAGGTCATCGGCTGGGTCAAGCGGCGGCACCTCGTGCACGACACCGCCATCACCCTCGCCCCCTCCGCCACCGTCGCCGAGGCGCTGTCCCTGCTCCACAAGCGGGCGCACGGCGCGGTCGTCGTGGTCGAGGACCGCAGGCCGGTGGGTGTGGTCACCGAGTCGGACCTGACGGGAGTGGACCGCTTCACCCAGCTGTCCGAGGTCATGTCCCGCGACCTGCTCCTGCTCGACGCCGGGGTGGACCCGCGCGAGGCCTTCACCCGGATGGATGACGCGCACCGCAAGCTCGCCCCCGCCGTGGACGCCGATGGCGACCTCGTCGGCATCCTCACCCGCAAGGGCGCCCTGCGCGCGGCCCTGTACACCCCGGCCGTCGACGCCGGGGGCCGACTGCGCGTCGCCGCGGCCGTCGGCATCAACGGCGACGTGGCGGGCAAGGCCAAGGCCATGCTCGACGCGGGCGCCGACACCCTCGTGGTGGACACGGCCCACGGCCACCAGGAGCGCATGGTCGAGGCCCTGCGCGCCGTGCGCGGCCTGGATCCGCGGGTGCCCGTCGTGGCGGGCAATGTCGTGGCCGCCGAGGGGGTGCGCGACCTCGTGGAGGCCGGCGCCGACATCGTCAAGGTCGGTGTGGGCCCCGGTGCCATGTGCACCACCCGCATGATGACCGGCGTGGGCCGCCCGCAGTTCTCCGCCGTGCTCGAGTGCGCCGCCGAGGCGCGCCGCCTCGGCAAGCACGTCTGGGCGGACGGCGGGGTCCGCCACCCCCGCGACGTCGCCATGGCGCTGGCCGCGGGGGCTTCCAATGTGATGATCGGCTCCTGGTTCGCGGGCACCTACGAGTCCCCGGGAGACCTCCAGCAGGCCGCCGACGGACGCCTGTACAAGGAGAGTTACGGCATGGCCTCCGCCCGCGCCGTCGCCAACCGCACCAGCGAGCAGTCCGCCTACGACCGCGCCCGAAAGGCGCTGTTCGAGGAGGGCATCTCCACCTCCCGCATGTTCCTCGACCCCAGTCGCCCGGGTGTGGAGGACCTGATCGACTCGATCATCGCGGGAGTGCGCAGCTCGTGCACGTACGCGGGCGCGGGCAACCTCGCCGAGTTCCACGACCAGGCCATCGTCGGCATCCAGAGCGCGGCCGGGTACTCCGAGGGCAAGCCGCTGCACGCGAGCTGGTCCTGACCCCCTCGCCGCCCGCCGTTCACCCGCGATCGGCGTTCTGGGCGGGTGGGGCGCAATGATTCGCCCCACCCGCACGGCGCCGCGCAACATTCGGCGCACAATGCGCAACGAATGCGCATTACGCACGGCCCGCGCCACCTCGTAGTGTCGGCTGCCGTACGTGGAGCGGCGGAGAACCCGAGCTCGCGGTCCCCCGTCGCTGCGCGCTCTCGCGCCTTCGGCATGGCCGCGTCCTGCCGGGCTCCCTTCGCCGCCACCGAGCCGCAGGTACCGACTCCGAAGGAGCTCCGTGGTGGATCACGGCACAGCAGCCGCACCCCCCGACACCACCCCTCAGCACCACCCCGTACCGCGGCCGACCGGGCCGCTCGCCTCCCTGACGCGCCGCAAGCCCGTGGAGCGCCTGGTCGCCGAGAGCGGGCAGGGCGAGGGCGGGCAGCTGCGGCGCACACTCGGTATGTGGCAGCTGACGATGATCAGCATCGGAGCCACGCTGGGCACCGGCATCTTCGTCGTCCTGGGCGAGGCGGTGCCCAAGGCCGGCCCCGCGGTCGTCATCTCGTTCGTCGTCGCCGGGCTGACCGCGCTGTTCTCGGCGCTGTCCTACGCCGAGCTGGCCGGCTCCATCCCGGTCTCCGGCTCCTCGTACTCCTACGCCTACGCCACCATGGGCGAGCTCGTCGCCTGGGTCTGCGGCTGGTGCCTGATGCTCGAGTACGGCGTCTCGGTCGCGGCGGTCGCGGTCGGCTGGGGGGAATACCTCAACGAGCTGCTGGACGGCACCATAGGAGCGACCATCCCGGCGGCGCTGGCCGGCCCGCCGGGCTCCGGAGGCGGCGTATTCAACCTCCCGGCGCTGCTGGTCGTGCTGATCGCCATGGCGCTTCTGCTGGGCGGGGCCCGCGAGAGCGCCCGCGCCAACACGGTCATGGTGGTGGTCAAGACCGCCGCCCTGCTGCTGTTCTGCGCGGTCGCCTTCACCGGCATCAAGGCCGGCAACTACACCCCCTTCATGCCGTTGGGCATGGCCGGTGTCAGCGCCGCCGGAGCCACCCTGTTCTTCTCCTACATCGGCTTCGACGCCGCCTCCACCGCCGGTGAGGAGGCCAAGAACCCGCAGCGCGACATGCCCCGGGCGATCATGCTCTCGCTCGGCATCGTCACCGCCCTGTACTGCCTGGTGGCCGTCGTCGCCGTCGGCGCCTCCCCGTGGAAGGACTTCGCCGACTCCGAGGCGGGCCTGTCCGCGATCCTCCAGGACGTGACCGGGCAGAACATCTGGGCGGTCCTGCTGGCCGTCGGCGCCGTGGTCGCCATCGCCAGCGTGGTCCTGACCGTGCTGTACGGGCAGACCCGGATCCTGTTCACCATGTCCCGCGACGGCCTGGTGCCCAAGGTCTTCTCCAAGGTCGACCCGCGCACCGGCAGCCCGCGGGCCAACACGGTCATCGTCTCGGCGTTCTGCGGTCTGCTGGCCGCGTTCGTCCCGCTGGGCGAGCTCGCCGACGCCACCAGCATCGGCACGCTGTTCGCGTTCGGCCTGGTCAACATCGCCGTCATCGTCCTGCGGCGCTCCCGCCCGGACATGAAGCGGGGCTTCCGGGTGCCGTTCTCGCCGGTCACCCCGCTCATCGGGTTCGGCCTGTGCGTGTGGATGACGGCCAGTCTGGAACCGGTCACCTGGGTCGCCTTCCTGGGCTGGATGGCCGTGGGCCTCGTGATCTACTTCACCTACAGCCGACGCAGGTCCACACTGGCGTCGGCCGACCCGGCGCCGACCCAGCAGTGAACACGCCCTGATCCACCCGTGTCCGACCACCGAGTGATCGAGTAGACCCCGTGCGACTGAACGACCTCGACGAGCGCATCGTCCATGCCCTGGCGCAGGACGCCCGGCGCTCCTACGCCGACATCGGCAGCGAAGTCGGCCTGTCCGCGCCAGCCGTCAAGCGCCGGGTGGACCGGCTCCTGGCGGCCGGCGCGATCAAGGGATTCACCGTGCGGGTGGACCCGGCCGCGCTCGGCTGGTCCACCGAGGCGTTCATCGAGGTGTACTGCCGCAGCAGCACCTCTCCGGACGACATCCGGCGAGTGATGGCGCGCTACCCGGAGGTGGTGTCCGCGTCGACCGTGACGGGCGACGCGGACGCCATCCTCCAGGTCTTCGCCGCGGACGTACGGCATTTCGAGCAGGTGCTGGAGCGCATCAACGGCGAGCCGTTCGTCGAGCGCACCAAGTCCGTGCTCGTCCTGTCCCCGCTGCTGCGCCGCTTCTCCTCCGGCGCCCCGGGCTAGGACACCCGCGGCCCCGGCCGGCGGCCTCGAAGCCCCAGGCCGGGCGCTCATGAGCGCCTCACCGCGGACCCCGACGCCCGTGCGCAATGATCCGCCGTCGGTGGCCGAAAACACGCAATGAATCGCTCTCCTATGCGCAATAACCGCGCCTTGTCGCTCATCGCGTGTGCTTTGTACCGTCGGGGAGTCGGTAGGAAAGCCTGACCAGACCCGCCCGAGAGGACCCCATGACGCCGCTGCGCATCGCGCTGTACCAGGGCCCGGAAGGCTCCGGAACCCCGGAGCGCAATCTCGGGCTGCTGGACGAGGCGGCCCGTGACGCGGTCTCGCGGGGCGCCCGGCTGCTCGTCTGCCCGGAGATGTTCCTCAGCGGCTACATCATCGGCGAGGAGACCGACCGCCTCGCCGAGCCCGCGGACGGCCCCTCCTTCCGGCGGGCCGCCGAGATCGCGGCCGAGCACGGAATCGCCCTCGTCTACGGATACCCCGAGCGCGACGGCGACGCGGTCTACAACGCGGTGAACGTCCTCGCGGCCGACGGCTCACGCCTGACCGGCTACCGCAAGACGCATCTGTTCGGCGACTACGACAACAAGCACTTCGCCCCCGGAGCGACGGCGCTCGCCCAGGCCGACATCGACGGCGTCCGCGTCGGCGTCCTGGTCTGCTACGACGTGGAGTTCCCCGAGAACGTCCGCAAGCACGCGCTCAACGGGACCGAGCTCCTCGTGGTGCCCACCGGCCTGATGCGCCCGTACGAGATCGTTCCGCGCACCATCGTTCCCGCCCGGGCCTTCGAGAACCAGCTCTACCTGGCCTACGCCAACCGCTGCGGCGCCGAGGGCGACCTGGAGTACACCGGCCTGAGCTGCCTGGTCGGCCCCGACGGGATCGAGCGGGCCCGTGCCGGATGCGGCGAGGAGCTGATCGCCGCCGACGTGGACCCGCAGTTCCTCAAGGCCTCGCGAGCCGCCAACACCTACCTGGCCGACCGCCGCCCCGAGCTCTACTGACGCCCGCCGCGCCCCCGGCCGCACCGGGGCCGCAAAACCTCCCAGCCCCACCGGGGCCGCAGACCCCCCAGCCCTACCGGGGCCGCAAACCCCCGGCCCGGGCACCCGCCCCCGCCTTCCCCCGCACGTTCCGCCCGCAAGGAGAGTCCACCCGATGACGTCCACGGTGCCCACCGCCGTCCACGACGAGCAGGCCGCTGCCCAGCAGCCGCCCCTGACGATGTTCGGCCCGGACTTCCCCTACGCCTACGACGACTACCTGGCCCACCCCGCCGGGCTCGGCTCGATACCGGCGACCGAGCACGGCAAGGAGGTCGCCGTCATCGGAGGCGGCCTGTCCGGGATCGTGGCCGCGTACGAGCTGATGAAGATGGGCCTCAAGCCCGTCGTCTACGAGGCGGACCGGATCGGCGGGCGTCTGCGGACCGTGGGCTTCGAGGGCTGCGACCCCGGCCTGACCGCCGAGATGGGCGCGATGCGGTTCCCGCCGTGCTCCACCGCGCTGGGCCACTACATCGACAAGGCGGGCCTGGAGACCGAGCCGTTCCCGAACCCGCTGGCCCCGGACACCTCCAGCACGGTGGTCGACCTCAAGGGCGAGTCCCACTACGCCCGCACCGCCGAGGACCTGCCCGAGGTCTACCACCAGGTCAACGAGGCGTGGAACGCCACGCTGGACAACGGCGCCCGCTTCGGCGAGATGCAGCGCGCCATCCGCGAGCGGGACACCGACACCATCAGGAAGATCTGGGCCGAGCTGGTCGAGCAGCTCGACAACCAGACCTTCTACGGCTTCCTGTGCGCCTCCGAGGCCTTCCGCTCCTTCCGCCACCGGGAGATCTTCGGCCAGGTCGGCTTCGGCACCGGCGGCTGGGACACCGACTTCCCGAACTCCATCCTGGAGATCCTTCGCGTCGTGTACACCGGCGCGGACGACGACCACCGAGGGATCGTGGGCGGCAGCCAGCAGCTGCCGGTGCGCCTGTGGGAGCGCGAGCCGGACAAGTGCGTGCACTGGCCCAGCGGCACGACGCTGAAGTCCCTGCACGGCGGGAAGCCGCGCCCGGCCGTCACCCGTTTGCACCGCACCGCGGGCAACCGCGTCACGGTCACCGACGCCACCGGCGACGTGCGCACCTACGCGGCGGCGATCTTCACCGCGCAGTCCTGGATGCTGCTGTCGAAGATCGCGTGCGACGAGTCGCTGTTCCCCATGGACCACTGGACGGCCATGGAGCGCACGCACTACATGGAGTCCTCGAAGCTGTTCATCCCGGTCGACCGGCCGTTCTGGAAGGACATCGACCCCGAGACCGGCCGTGAGGTCATGAGCATGACCCTCACCGACCGGATGACCCGCGGCACCTACCTGCTGGACAACGGGCCCGACAGGTCCGCCGTGATCTGCCTGTCCTACACCTGGTGCGACGACTCGCTCAAATGGCTGCCGCTGAGCGCCAACGAGCGCATGGAGGTCATGCTCAAGTCGCTCGCGGAGATCTACCCCGACGTCGACATCCGGCGGCACATCATCGGCAACCCGGTGACCGTCTCGTGGGAGGCCGAGCCGTACTTCATGGGCGCGTTCAAGGCCAACCTGCCCGGTCACTACCGCTACCAGCGGCGCCTGTTCACGCACTTCATGCAGGACCGGCTGCCCGAGGACAAGCGCGGCATCTTCCTCGCCGGCGACGACATCTCCTGGACGGCCGGATGGGCCGAGGGAGCCGTGCAGACCGCGCTGAACGCGGTGTGGGGCGTCATGCACCACTTCGGCGGCGCCACCGACCCGAGCAACCCCGGCCCCGGCGACGTCTACGACCGCATCGCCCCGGTCGAGCTCGACGAGAACTGAGCCGAAGGGCTCGGGGAGAACAGAGCCGAAGGGCTCATTCCGGGCCACCGCCCCCGGTGCGTTCGCACAAGCGCCCCAGGGGCGGTTCACCGCACCACCGCGCGGGCCGCGCCACGGCTGCGGTGACCGGGCCGGTCGCCATCCCGCGTGTCCATTGACGGGCCAGGGCGAACTGTTCGAAACTACCGAGCCTGGTTGAACCGTCGGAGCCGGTCCCCTCCCCGTCGGTCGTGGAACATCGGCTGCACGGGACCCCGGAAGGCGGTGTAATGACGACGTGGCCAGCGACGGCGCGAAAAGACGCGGAGCCAGGTCGCTACGCCCGGAGACCAGCGTCGGGGCGGTACAGGCGGACGTCGGCTCCCGCGAGCGGATGAGGGCCGTACTCGAACAGGTCCCCGTCTTCACGCAGGCTACTTTGGCCGCCGTCTACTCGCGCGGCGAGACCGGCGGCGAGCTTCGTCTCGTCGAGAGCGTCGGTGTGCCCCGCTCCCTCTACGGCCTGCGCGAGGGGTACCCGCCGACCGGCGGGTCGCCCGTGGCCGTCGCCTACCGCTCCGGGGAACCGGTCTGGCTCAGTGCCGGGGAGCTCGCCGCCCACCCCGAGACGGCCCATGGCCTGACGGCGCACGGCGAGGCGGCGCACGGTGAGGCGGCGCACAGTGAGGCCGCGCACGGTGAGGCGGCGCACAGTGAGGCGGCGCACAGTGAGGCGGCGCACAGTGAGGCCGCGCACCCCGGCACGGCCGGTGGCGAGGCCTCCGATCACCAGGCGCCCGATCACCGGGCCTCGGACCCCCGGGCCTCGGACCCCCGGGCCTCGGACCCCCGGGCCTCGGACCCCCGGGCCTCGGACCCCCAGGCCTCGGACCCCCAGGCCTCGGACCCCCGGACCTCGGATCACCGGGCCTCGGACCTTCGGGCCTCGGACCCCCGGGCCTCCCATCACTGGACCTCCGATCACCAGGCCTCCGATCCCGGGGCCGCCGATCCCCGGACCGCCCCCGCCCAGCCGGCCGGGCCGCGCCGGCCGGACGCCTCGGTGGCCGTCCTTCCCCTGAGGGCGGAGGGCCGGTGGTTCGGCTGCCTGCTCGCCGTGACCGACGAGCCGGGCGGCTTCGACGCCGAGGAACGGTCCCGCCTGGAGTTCTTCGCCGACCAGCTCGCCGCCCGGCCGGTGCCCGGCAATGGCGCCGGGCCCTCCGGCGGCGCCGCGCTCGTCGACCCCCGCGAGCTGCGCTCGGGCTCGTTCAGCCTGACCGTCAAGACGGGCCGGATCGAGGCCGACGAGCGGGTGCTCGAACTCTTCGGCCTCCCTCCGCAGGACTTCGACGGGCGGGTGGAGACCCTGCTGTCCCTGACCGTCCCGGAGGACCTGCCCGCCCTGCTCTCCTTCGTCGAACCCGCCCGGGCGGCCGTCGGCGGCGACCGCGAGCTGGAGTTCCGGATCCGCCGCCCCAGCGGTGCGCTCAGCTGGCTGCGGCTGCGCTGCCGGATGCTCCTCGATTCCGAGGGCCGCCCCGGCCTGCTGCTGGGGACCGTGGCCGACGCCTCCCACCTGCGCCCCAGCGTCGACGAGGTCGCCCGGGTCCAGCGCCTTGCCGCCGCCCTCGCCACCTCGGTGACCGTCCAGGACGTCAGCCGGGCCGTGGTCGACGCCCTGCGCCACCCGCTGGGAGCGGACCGGGTCGCCCTCGCCGAACTGGAGTCCGACCGCCTGGTCGTCACCGTCCTCAGCCCTCCCGAAGCCGATGCCTGGCCCGAGGTGTGGCGCACCGAATGGCGTTCCGAGTGGCCGGACGCACCCCTGCGGGCCATGCCCACCCTGGAGGCCGCGCTGCGCTCCGGGCGGGTCTGCCTCTGGCCCGCCGGGGCCCCGCTCGAGGCCGCCGTCGCCGGTGTCGGCCCCGGGGGCCTGGCGGTCATGCCGCTGCCCGCCGCCGGAAGCGTGGTGGGCGCCTGCCTGGTCGGCTGGGACGAGCCGCACGACTTCGGCAGCGACGAGCGCGCCCTGCTCACCGCGACCGCCGGACTGGTCGGACAGGCCCTGGTGCGGGCCCGCGCCTTCGACGCCGAGCACGAACTCGTCGGCATGCTCCAGCGCAGTCTGCTGCCCCGAAGGCTTCCGGCGCTGGCGGGCGCCGTCACCGCGGCCCGCTACCTTCCGGCGACCGTGGGCCTGGAGGTCGGCGGCGACTGGTACGACGTGATCCCGCTGTCCGACGGACGGGCCGCCCTCGTCATCGGCGACGTCCAGGGGCACAACGCCCAGGCCGCCACCCTCATGGGCCAGATGCGCACCGCGATCCGCGCCTACGCGGTGGAGGGGCATCCCCCCGACGTCGTCGTCTCCCACGCCAACCGCCTGCTCGTCGGCATGGAGACGGACCTGTTCGCGACATGCTGCTACGTCGAGCTCAACCTGGAGGAGGGCACCGGCTGGTGCGTGCGGGCCGGGCATCTGCCCCCGGTGCTGCGCCACCCCGACGGAACGGCGCACGTGGCCGAGACCGAGGGCGGGCCGCCGCTGGGGGTCGTCCAGGACGCGGAGTTCCCCATGAACCCGCTGCGCCTGGCCCCCGGAACCGTCCTCGCGCTCTCCACGGACGGCCTCGTGGAGTCCGCGACCCTGCCCCTCGACGACGGGCTCGACCTGCTGTGCCAGGCGCTCGCCGACGCCGATCCCGCCCGTCTCGGCCTGGTGGCGGACGCGGTCCTCGGCAGCGCCACCCGGCGTGACGACGACGTGGCCCTGCTCCTCATGCGCTACGACGGCATGGCGGTCCGGCCGGTCCGCGCGAGGTGGGTGGTGTGGCGTCTGCCCGAGGCGGTCTCGCACGCCCGCCGGTTCACCGCGCGCACGATGCGGTCGTGGGGGTTGAGGGAGGGGTCCGACGCCGGACTGCTGGTCGTCTCCGAGCTCGTCACCAATGCCTTGGTGCACACCGAGGGGCAGGTGCAGCTTGACCTGACCTATATCCACGACCGGTTGCGCATCGCGGTCAGCGACACCTCCCCGCGCACCCCGATCAAGCCCCGGAACATCGGCTGGGAGGCGACCGGCGGCCGGGGGATCCTGCTGGTCGAGGCCATGTCGGACGCCTGGGGGACGGTGCCGCTCAGCGGCGGCAAGCAGGTGTGGGCCGAGATCGCCGTGCCGCGCGGGGACTGACCGCGCGTCATCGCCGCGCACCGGGGGAGGACGGCGCGGCCATCGCCACGGGTTCCCCGGTGCCGTACACGGTGCCGAGCAGTTCCACGATCACCAGCGTCCCGTGGCTGCCGCTGCCGACCGTGTGCGGGGTCCGGGCCGGCACGAGGAACAGCTCACCCGCGCGGACGGGCACCGGGCGCCCTTCCACGACGAGTTCGAGGATGCCGTCGAGGACGAGCAGCGCCTCCGGGGCGTCGTGGGTCTCCTCCTCGACCGGCAGCTCGTTCATGCGCAGCACCTTCACGCAGGCGCTGCCCACCACCCCCAGCACACGGGAGCTCCAGGCTTCGGGGAGGGCGGCTGCGAGGTCCTTGAGGTCGACTGACGGCACGGCACTTCCTCCTGGGGGCGGGCGACCCGACGAACGTACCGACGCCGGGCGGCGAAGCGGCGCACCGTTGGGCAAGCTTTCCGAAGGCGCGCTGCCGGGCGCTCACCGGGCGCTCACCGGCCGCACAGCGGAGTCAGAAGGAAGCGGCCGACCAGGCCGACGCTCTGGTCGAGGCGGTGGGCGAACTCGTCGTGGACGTCGGGAAGCCCGCGCAGCCGCCACAGCGCCCGGCCCGCCGCCCAGGCCGCCTCACGGGCACGCTCCAGGCTCCACGCCCCCACGAGGTGGGTCAGCGGGTCGGCGATGTCGAGCAGGTCGGGCCCCGGCATCAGCTCCTCGCGGACGCGTTCCTCCAGCGCCGTCAGGACCTCGCCCACCCGCTGGTAGTCGTCCTCCATGTCCTCGGGCTCGATCCCCAGGTCCCGGCAGGTGCCGACGACGGCCAGCGCCAGGTCGTGGCCGATGTGCGCGTTGATCCCGGCAAGCGCGAACTGCAGCGGACGCAGGCCCGGATGGTGGCGGGCCTGGAAGAGCGGGCGCCAGCACGACGGCGGGCGGCGGCCCCGCGCCACGGCGTCCACCGCGGCAAGGTAGCGCCCGGCGAAGTGCACATCGAGCCGCGCGGCCACGACCGGGGCGGCGAAGTACCCGTTGCCGAGGCGCCGCAGCATCTCCTCGGTGACCGACAGGTACACCCGGTTGAACGTGCCGACGCCGTCGCCGGGAGGCAGCTCGTCACGCAACGTCCGCATCCGCTCCACCACCGCGCCCACGCTCGCGGGTCGTGCCGGTCGCCCCGGTCCTGTCTCGTGTGCCGACCCTGTCTCGTGTTCCGGTCCTGCCTGCCGTACCGGTCCTGCCTGCTGCGCTGGTGTCATAGCGGACACAGTGGCAGCAATGGTCATGCTTCCGGCATCCCCCTCAGGAGGGACGGTGCGGCGGCGCCTCCTCGGTGGAGGGGCTCTCAGCGCGTCGGTGGCGGCCGTGACCGAATTGAACCTTATGTTGGCTTGTGATTGCTTTGCTCGGGTTCTAGTGTCCGTACCAGAAGGGCTACGCAGGGTAATCGGTCGAGGCGGCGGGGCTCCACGGGAGTGAGGTGCACAGCGCATGGACGGACGGGCCCACCGGATCGCGGGGCGACCCGCCGGGACAGGCTCCCGTGCGCGTGGGGCACGGCGCCTGCGGGCCCTGGCCGTCCTGCCGCTGCTCGCCTCGACCCTGGCCTCCTGCGGCGGTGGAGGGTCGTCCGGCCCCGTCGACCTGAACTGGTACAACTTCTCCGACGACTCCGGCGCGCTCGCCGAGGCCGCTACCAACTGCGGCCGGGCCTCCAACGGGCGCTACGTCATCCACTACAACAAACTGCCCAGGGCGGCCGACGCCCAGCGCCAGCAGCTGGTGCGGCGGCTGGCCGCGCAGGACTCGGCGCTCGACATCCTCGGGCTCGACGTGACCTGGGCCCCGGAGTTCGCCGAGGCCGGCTGGATCCGCGAGTGGACCGGGGCGAACAAGGCCCGGGCCACCAAGGGCACGCTGGCGGTCCCCCTGAAGACGGCGACGTGGAAGGGCAAGCTGTACGCCGTCCCCTACAACGCCAACACCCAGCTGCTGTGGTACCGCACCGACCTGGTCCCCCACCCCCCGAAGACCTGGGCCCAGATGATCGCCATGTCCCGGGACCTGGCGGCCAGGAACAAACCGCACTACGTGGAGATCCAGGGCGCGCAGTACGAGGGCCTCACCGTGTGGTTCAACTCGCTCGTGGTCAGCGCGGGCGGCTCGATCCTGACGCCGAACGCCATGGCCCCCTCGCTCGGGCCGCCCGCGGTCACCGCGGCGGGTGTCATGCGCGACCTGGCCGACTCGCCCGCGGCGGACCCCTCCCTGTCCAACCAGATGGAGGACCAGAACCGCCTCGCCATGGAGTCCGGAACCGCCGCCTTCGAGGTCAACTACCCCTTCGTGTATCCGTCGATGAAGGCCAACAAGCCGCAGCTGTTCAAGGTCTTCCGCTGGGCGCCCTACCCGCGGGTCGACGCCGACCGCCCCTCGCGGCCCACCATCGGCGGCATCGACCTGGCGATCGGCGCCTACTCGCGCCACCCCGACGAGGCGTTCGAGGCCGCGCTGTGCCTGCGCAACCGGCAGAACCAGATGACCGCGGCGCTCAAGGGCGGACTGCCCCCCACCCTGCGGAGCCTGTACTCCGACCCCGCCCTCATCAAGAGCTACCCCTTCGCCGCCGATGTGCTCTCCGCGCTGCAACTGGGCAGTGTGCGCCCCCAGACCCCGGCGTACCAGAACGTGTCGATCGCGATCTCCCACACGCTCTCGCCCCCGTCCGGGATCCAGCCGCGCAGCGCCGTCGACCGGCTCAGGGGCCAGATCAACGACGCCCTGCAGTCCAAGGGGCTGATCCCGTGAGCCACCGCAGCGCACTTCCCGATCACTCCGCACCCCCAGGGAGGCCACGATGAGCGGTCGGGCCGCACCGGCCGGCGCCGCACCCGAGGGAGCGCCGGAACAGAGCGGGGCGGCGGCCGAGGCGCTGTCCGAGGGAGCCCGGCAGGAACGCCGGCTCGGCTGGCTCCTGTGCTCCCCGGCGGTCGTCGTCATGCTCGCGGTGACGGCCTATCCGATCGGCTACGCCGTCTACCTCTCGCTCCAGCGCTACGACCTGCGCTTCCCCAGCCAGGCCCACTTCATCGGCCTGAGCAACTACGGGGCGGTGCTCTCCTCGGACTTCTGGTGGCAGGCGTTCGAGGTGACCGTCGTGATCACCGCCGTCTCCGTCGCCGTCGAACTCGTCCTCGGCATGATGCTCGCCCTGGTGATGCACCGCACGATCTTCGGCCGAGGTGTCGTACGGACCGCCGTCCTGATCCCCTACGGAATCGTGACCGTCGTCGCCGCGTTCTCCTGGCAGTACGCCTGGACTCCCGGCATCGGCTACCTGGCGAGCCTGCTGCCCGAGGGCAGCGCCCCGCTGACCGAACGCTGGGACGCCATCGGGCTGATCATCCTCGCCGAGGTCTGGAAGACCACGCCGTTCATGGCGCTGCTCCTGCTGGCCGGGCTCGCTCTCGTGCCGGAGGAGACACTGCGGGCGTCGATGGTCGACGGCGCCTCGGCCTGGCAGCGCTTCTTCTTCGTCACCGTGCCGCTGATGAAGCCCGCGATCCTGGTGGCGCTGCTGTTCCGCACCCTCGACGCCTTCCGGGTCTTCGACAACATCTATGTGCTCACCGGGGGCGCCAACGGCACCGAGTCCGTGTCGATCCTGGGCTACGACAACCTGTTCACGGCCCTCAACCTGGGCATCGGCTCGGCGATCTCGGTGCTGATCTTCATCTGCGTGGGCATCATCGCCTTCGCGTTCATCAAACTGTTCGGGGCCGCCGCGCCCGGCTCGGAGGTGCGACGCTGATGGCTGCCGCCGGCAAGAGGTACCTGGCACGCTGGACCGTCATCAACCTGATCGTGGTCGGGTACGCCCTGTTCCCCGTGTGGTGGATCGCGGCGCTGTCCTTCAAGACCCCCAGCACCCTCACGGACGGCGACTTCGTCCCCGAGCAGTGGACGTTCGAGAACTACCGGGGCATCTTCCGCACCTCGGAGTTCACCCGGGCCCTGATCAACTCGATCGGCATCGCCCTGATCTCCACCGTGATCGCGGTAGTCCTGGGCACCATGGCCGCCTACGCCGTGGCGCGGCTGCGCTTCCCCGGCAAACGGCTGCTGATCGGCATGTCCCTGCTGATCGCGATGTTCCCGCCGATCTCCCTGGTCTCACCGCTGTTCAACATCGAGCGGATCCTGGGCCTGTTCGACACCTGGCCGGGGCTGATCATCCCGTACATGACGTTCTCCCTGCCGCTGGCGATCTACACGCTGTCGGCGTTCTTCCGGGAGATCCCCTGGGACCTGGAGAAGGCGGCCAAGGTCGACGGTGCCAGCCCCGCCCAGGCCTTCCGGATGGTGATCGCCCCGCTGGCGGCGCCCGGAGTGTTCACCACCGCCATCCTGGTCTTCATCTTCTGCTGGAACGACTTCCTCTTCGCGATCTCGCTGACCTCCACCACGAGGGCACGCACGGTGCCCGCGGCCATCGCGTTCTTCACCGGCAGTTCGCAGTTCCAGCAGCCCACCGGATCGATCGCCGCGGCCGCGGTCGTGATCACCATTCCCATCATCGCGTTCGTGCTGCTCTTCCAGCGGCACATCGTCGCAGGTCTGACCGCCGGGGCGGTCAAGGGCTGACCGGCCCGGCGACCGCAGGACAAGCCGGAGGAGAAGGAGGAACCACCGTGGCCGAGATCCAGCTCGAGGGCATCACCAAGCGCTACCCCGACGGCGCCCTCGCCGTGAAGGACGTCAACCTCACCATCGCCGACGGCGAGTTCGTGATCCTCGTCGGCCCCTCGGGATGCGGGAAGTCCACCACCCTCAACATGATCGCCGGACTGGAGGACATCACCGAGGGCACCCTGCGCATCGGCGACCAGATCGTCAACGACAAGGCGCCCAAGGACCGCGACATCGCCATGGTCTTCCAGAGCTACGCGCTCTACCCGCACATGAGCGTGCGGGACAACATGGGCTTCGCGCTGCGCCTGGCAAAGATCGACAAGGCATCCATCCGGGAGAAGGTGGAGGAGGCGGCCCGCATCCTCGACCTGACCGAGCACCTCGACCGCAAGCCCGCCAACCTCTCCGGCGGCCAGCGACAGCGGGTGGCCATGGGCCGCGCGATCGTACGCAGCCCCAAGGCGTTCCTCATGGACGAGCCGCTGTCCAACCTCGACGCCAAGCTCCGTGTCCAGATGCGCACACAGATCTCCCGGCTCCAGCAGCGGCTGGGCACGACCACCGTCTATGTGACCCACGACCAGACCGAGGCCATGACCCTCGGCGACCGCGTCGTGGTCATGCGCGGGGGACTCGTCCAGCAGGTCGGCACTCCTCAGTACCTGTACGAGGAGCCCCGCAACATCTTCGTGGCGGGCTTCATCGGGTCACCGGCGATGAACTTCCTCAGCGCCACCCTCGAGAACGGCATGCTGCGCACTTCCCTGGGCGACCTGGTCGTGGACGACCGGACGCGGCAGCAACTGGAGCGGCAGAACGCGCCGAGGTCGGTCATCGTCGGCTTCCGCCCGGAGGACTTCGAGGACGCGGCACTGGTGGAGGCTGGGCGCGGCGGCCACACCTTCACCACCACCGTGGACGTGCTGGAGTCGCTGGGCTCGGACGTCTATGTGCACTTCGCCGAGACCGGGGGACCGGCGGCCACCTCCGAACTGGAGGAACTGGCCACCGAGTCGGGGCTGAAGGACGCCGGGTCCATGGGCCACCAGGTGGTCGCCCGGCTCAACGCGGCCACGGGCGCACGCGAGGGCCATCCGATCGAGCTGTGGCTGGACGTGCCGAGGGCGCATGTCTTCGATCCGTCCACCGGCGTCAACCTCACCCACCCGGACAACGCCGAACGCGACTGAGGCCGCTAGCCCCCGTCCGCCGGGACCTTCGAGGGGGCGGGCCCGGGGCTGCCCGCCCGCACGCCCGTGGCCGCGGGCTTGAGCGCCCCGGCGGCCACGATCAGTACCGCCGTGCCCGTGGTCACCATCGCGAACGACACGGTCAGCGACGAGGCGTCGGCGATCGCGCCGAACGCCGCCGGGGCGAGCAGCCCGGTCGCGTAGGTGATGGTCGCGACGCCCGCGATGGCCTGGCTCGGGGCCCGTCCGCTCTTGCCCGCAGCGGCGAAGGCCAGCGGGACGACCACGGCTATCCCCACGCCCAGCAGGGCGAAACCCGCGATGGCGAGCGCGGGGACGCGGGCCAGGACGACCAGCAGGCCGCCGAGCGTGGCCACCACCGCGCCGGCGCGCACGGTCCGCACCGGGCCGAAACGGCGTACCGCCGTGTCACCGGCCAGCCGGGTGGCGGTCATGGTGGAGGCGAAGGCCGCGTAACTGGCCGCCGCCACACTCGCCGACGCCGAGGTGATGTCCCTGAGGTAGACCCCGGACCAGTCCATGCTCGCCCCCTCGGCGAACACCGCGCACATCCCGACCCCGCCGATGGCCAGCGCGGACCTGGGCGGGAGCGCGAAGCGGGGCGGCGCCTGCTCGTCCGGTTCCGGCCGGATGTCGAGGAGGTTGCGGCACGCCAGGAGCCCGGCCACGACGAGGATGGCGGCGACCGAGGACAGATGGATCCGCGCGTCCAGGCCCGTGTGGGTCGCCAGGACGCCCAGCGCCGAGCCGCTGAGGGCGCCCAGGCTCCACATGCCGTGCAGGCCCGACATGATGGAGCGCCCGAAGCGCTGCTCGACCTCCACGCCCTGGCCGTTCATGGCCACGTCCGCCATGCCCGCCGAGGCTCCGTAGAGCAACAGGACCGCGCAGAGCACGGGCAGGCCGGGGGCGAGGGCGGGCAGGGCGAGTCCGGCGCACCACAGCGTCAGCAGGCCGCGCACCGCCGCGCGCCCGCCGCAGCGGTGGACGAGCCGTCCGGCCCGCGGCATGGCCAGGGAGGCGCCGAGGGCGGGAAACGACAGGGCGAGCCCGAGGTGCCCGGGGGAGAGGTCGAGCCGGTCCTGCACCCAGGGGATCCGGGTGGCGAAGCTGCCGGCGACGCAGCCGTGCAGGGCGAAGACGGTGGCGACGGCGACGCGGGCCCGGCGGACCCGGCGCGCCTCGGCCCCGTCGGCGTCGGCCTCGCTCCGCGGGGATGGGATGGACGGCATGCCACGTAAACTATCAGGAAGCCTGCCTGATAGAAACAGTCTGCATAGGATCCCGCCATGACGACCGCCCGCACGGCCTCGCCCCGAACGGCTCGCGCCATCAACGACCGGCTCGCCCTCGAACTCCTCGTCGAGCGCGGCCCGCTGACCGCGAACCAGCTCAAGCAGGCCACCGGGCTGTCCCGCCCCACCGTCGCCGACCTCGTCGAACGGCTCCGGGACGGGGGACTGATCCGGGTCGTCGGCGAGGCGGGGGAGCAGCGGCGCGGCCCCAATGCCCGCCTGTACGGACTGGCCGCCGACCGTGCGCACATCGCGGCCGCGGACGTGCGCACCCGGAGTGTGAGCCTCGCCGTGGCCGACCTCGCCGGGGGAGTGCTCGCCGAGACCGTGCTCCCGGTGGACCCGTCGCGGCCCGCCGCCCGGATCGTCGAGGACGCCGTGTCCGCCCTCGGCCGCACCCTGCGCGAGAGCGGGGCGGACGCCACCTTGCACACCATCGTCGTGGGCGCTCCGGGGCTGGTCGACCCGGCCACTGGCGAGCTCAGCGCGACCGGCGCGCTGCCCGCCTGGCACGCCGAGTTCGTCGCCGCCCTGCGCACGGGACTTGACGCACCCGTCCTGCTCGACAACGAGGTCAACCTCGCCGGGATCGCCGAAGCCCAGGTCGGCGCCGCGGCGGACCGCGAGACCTTCGTCCTGATGTGGCTCGGACACGGAGTGGGCGCCGCCGTGATCCTGGAGGGCAGGCTGCGGCGGGGGGCGTCCGGGGGGACCGGCGAGATCGGATTCCTGCCTGTGCCGGGCACCTCGGGACTGCCCTCGGCAACGGTGTGCGACGGCGGATTCCACTCCCTCGCCGGAAGCGCCGCCGTATGCGCGCTCGCCCGCCGCCATGGGATCGCGGCCGCGTCCGAGGACGACCCTCCGGCGGCGGAGGCGGCGCTGGGTGAGGCCCTGGGAACGGGAAACGGGGCCTTCCTGGACGAGCTCGCCGGGCGGATCGCCATCGGCGCGGCAGCGCTGACCGCGGTTCTCGACCCGGGCTGCGTCGTCCTCGGGGGCGAGGTGGGGCGGGCCGGGGGAGCGGAACTCACCCGCCGGGTCCAGACGCGGCTGGAGGAGCTGTCCCCGCTGCACACCCAGGTGCGGGCCGGGACGGTGGAGGGCAGCCCCGTGCTGCGCGGGGCGATGGTCATCGCACTGGACGCCGCCAGGCGGGATCTGTTCGCCACGGTGTGAGCGCACGTCCGGGCGCGGTGGTGGCCCGGTGACGGCAGGCGCCCTGTTCCACTGCCGCCACCGGGTGACTCGTGTCGAGTGACGGAACGGTCCTCGTACCACGGAGCCTAGGAGGACTAGACCAGATCGTCAATAGGTCTGTACCAATGGCCAAGAGCCACGCCCGGCAGGCGAGTTGGCGCGCACTTCCTGCGGCGGGTCGTGGACCCGCCGTCCCGGGCGAACCCGCGCGGCCGTGCGGCGGCACCCCGCGCCGACCCGCGGCCCGCGGCCCGCGGTTCACAAACGGAACCAAACCTTC
Source organism: Wenjunlia tyrosinilytica (assembly GCF_014646055.1). Taxonomy (GTDB): domain Bacteria; phylum Actinomycetota; class Actinomycetes; order Streptomycetales; family Streptomycetaceae; genus Wenjunlia; species Wenjunlia tyrosinilytica. Next base: position 64,681 of record NZ_BMMS01000003.1, on the reverse strand, counting down.
CCCGTTGTGCCGCCCGGGGGGTGGGCATAGCCTGGCGCGCCGTCGTGACTCTGAACATCGTTCAGCTATCTGATTGGAGTGTGCTGGGATGAGTGCGCCATCAGGAGTCCACCGGCGACTGGTCCGCGCGGCCGTGGCCGCCGCCCTCGTCGCGGCGCTGGGGGTGCCGGCCACCGGCGCCGCCGAGCCCGGACCGCGTGCCGGGGCGGCCGCGGCCGCGGCTCCCCGTGCGTCGGCTCCCCGTGACTCGGCTCCCGCAGCCGCGATTCCCCGTGCATCGGCGCCCGCAGCCCCGACGCCCGCAGCCGCGGTGCCCCGCACCGTGGTCCTCGACGGCAAGCGGCTGTGGAGGACCAAGGTGCGGCTCAAGGCGGGCGACCGGAAGCTCGAGCGGGCGCTGCGCGACCTCACCGCACAGGCCGACGCCTGGCTCGGGCAGGGCCCGTGGACCGTCACCGACAAGGACCAGGTGCCGCCCGGCGGCGACAAGCACGACTACTTCAGCCAGGCGCCCTACTGGTGGCCCACCCTGCCCAGGACCGCGGACAACCCCTACGGCTGCCCGTACGTTCAGAAGGATGGCCGGCGCAATCCGGATGTGGACAAGCTCACCGACCATCCCGAGCGGGCCAAGGTCTTCGAATCGGCCTACGAGCTCTCCCTCGCCTGGTACTACACCGGCAAGCGCGCCTACGCCGAGCACGCCGCCGAGATCCTGCGCACCTGGTTCGTGACCCCGGCGACCCGGATGAACCCCAGCCTCCAGCACGCCCAGTTCATCCCCTGCAAGTACGACGGCCGCGCCATCGGCATCATCGACTTCTCGCAGGGCTTCACCAGCGTCGTGGACGCCGCCGCCATCCTCGACTCCGGGGCGCCCGGCTGGTCCTCCGCCGACCGCACGGGGATGAGGGAGTGGAACGAGCGGTTCCTCGACTGGCTGGTGGACAGCGACTTCGGCAAGGAGGAGTCGGCGGCCCTCAACAACCACGGCACCTTCGCCGACATGCAGGTGGCCGCCCTCGCCGCCGCGGTCGGACGGCGCGACCTCGCCCGCTCCGTCGTCACGCGGGCGCGCGCCAAGCGCGTCGACGCCCAGATCGCGGCCGACGGCAGCCAGCCCGGTGAGCTGGCCCGGACCCGCAGTTGGCACTACTCGACCTTCAACCTCGTGGCGTTCACCCGGCTCGCCGCCGTCGGGGACCGCGTGGGCGTGGACCTGTGGCACCACACCGGCCCCAACGGCGCAGGGCTGTTCAAGGCCGTCGACTTCCTGCTGCCCTCCGCCACCGGCGAGCAGCCCTGGCCCCATCCCGAACTCGACTTCCACGCCTACGCGGCCGACGACATCGTCCACGCCGCCGCCGACAAGGGGGACGACGAGGCCCGCGCGGCCGTCGCCGGGCTCCAGCCCCCGCCGGGCGGTGACCTGTGGCTCCTGCGCCCGGGCGCCGAGCAACTGGACAACATCCTCGGCTGAAGACCCGAACTCGGCCGGGACCGCATGCTCCGGCCGAGGCCGCGCGGAGAACGCGTCGAGCAACCGCAGAGCGCCGGTGGCGGGCCGCTGGAGCGGGGCCCGAGTGATCGAGCCCACAGGACGGTGCCCTCCACCGGCGTGGACGGGACGTGGCACACTGGACGCGTATCAGTGACGTTCGCGCACTCCGGGGTCGGTGAAATTCCGAACCGGCGGTTACAGTCCGCGACCCGGCCGCAACCAGCGGCCGGTTGACCAGGTGAAATTCCTGGACCGACGGTTAAAGTCCGGATGGGAGGCAGTGCGCGGCGGGCGTCAGCCGGTACGCCGCCGTCAGCGGTTCCACCTGTCCGCGAGGACCAGTGGACGCCCCCGCGGTGCCGCGTCCCGAATCGGCGACCCGTCTTTTCCCGCCACCCCGGAGTCCGCGCCCAAGACGCGGCAGGAGGACTCCGGTGGCACCGCTCCCCGAAGCCGACGCCATGCGCCGGGCCATCCTGCTCGCCGCGCGCGGCCTCGGCTCCACCAGCCCCAACCCGATCGTCGGCTGTGTCGTCCTCGACCCCGCCGGAGAGGTCGTCGGCGAGGGCTGGCACGAGCGCGCCGGAGGCCCCCACGCCGAGGTCAACGCCCTGCGGCAGGCGGGGGAGCGCGCCCGCGGCGGCACCGCCGTCGTCACCCTCGAGCCCTGCAACCACACCGGCCGCACCGGCCCCTGCGCGCTCGCCCTCATCGACGCCGGGATCACCCGGGTCGTCCACGCCGTCGCCGACCCCCACCCCCTCGCGAACGGCGGCGCCGCGACGCTCGCCGCCGCCGGCATCGACGTCGAGGGCGGCCTGCTCGCCGACGAGGCCGCCGCGTCCAACGAGGCCTGGCTGATCTCGGTACTGCGGGGCCGCCCGTTCGTGCTGTGGAAGTACGCGGCCACACTCGACGGCCGGATCGCTGCCCTCGACGGCAGCAGCCGCTGGATCACCGGGCCGCAGGCCCGCGCCGACGTCCACCGGTTGCGGTCCGAGGCGGACGCGGTCGTCGTCGGCTCCGGCACCATGGCCGCCGACGATCCGCACCTGGCCGTCCGCGACCACGAACACCCCGGCCGGCCGCAGCCGTTGCGCGTCGTCCTCGACACCGCGGCCACCGCCACCAAGGCCGGCGCCCGCGTCCTGGACGGGGCCGCCGCCACCCTCATCTGCGTGGCCGAGGACGCCGAGGCCGCCCACCTTCCGCGGGGCAGCCTCCTGCGGCTCCCGCGCGCCGCCGACGGCACCGGGCTCGACCTGACCGCGCTGCTGGCCGCCCTGCACGACCGGGATGTGCGCTCGGTCCTGCTGGAGGGCGGCCCCACCCTCGCCGGAGCCTTCGTCCGCGCCGGATTCGTCGACAAGGTCGTCGGCTACCTCGCGCCCGCCCTGCTGGGCGCCGGACCCACCGCCCTGGGCGGTGCCGGAATCACTTCCATCGGACGGGCGTTGCGCCTCGATGTGGCCGAAACCACGCGCTTCGGACCGGACCTGCGCATCACCGCCTACCCACGGCCCGCGACACCGGACACGCGCGTCACGGCCGCGGCGTCCGCCACCACCGAGGAGAGCTGAGTGTTCACCGGAATCGTCGAAGAACTGGGTGAGGTCGTCGCCGTCGAGGAACTGGGCGACTCGTCCCGGTTGCGGCTGCGCGGCCCCGTCGTCACCGAAGGCGCCAAGCACGGCGACTCGATCGCCGTCAACGGGGTCTGCCTGACCGTGGTCGACACCGCGGACGGGGAGTTCACCGCCGACGTGATGGCGGAGACTCTCAAGCGCTCCAGCCTCGGCGCGCTCCGGCCGGGCTCCCGCGTCAACCTCGAACGCCCCATGGCGCTCGGCGGCCGCCTCGGCGGACACCTCGTCCAGGGCCATGTGGACGGCACCGGCACCGTCCTCGAACGGATTCCCGGCGAGCACTGGGAGATCGTCAGGATCGCCCTGCCCGCCGAACTCGCCCGCTACGTCGTCGAGAAGGGCTCCATCACGGTGGACGGCATCAGCCTCACCGTGGTCGACGCCGCCGCCGACCACTTCACCGTGAGCCTGATCCCCACCACGCTCGAACTGACCACCCTCGGGATCAAGCAGCCCGGCGACCCGGTCAACCTCGAGGTCGACGTCCTGGCCAAGTACGTCGAGCGGCTGCTCGCCCACGGCGGTCCCGCCGCCGTCGGCGTCCCCGGAGAGGTGACCGCGTGAACGTCCTGTCCTGGCTCAACGACCCCGCGTTCCACGCGCTGGGCAAGCCCGTGCCGTACTCGGACATGTTCGGCAACATCCTGGCCACAGCGACGATCGGCCTCGCCATGCGCCGCTCCCTGTGGAGCTGGCCGGTGCAGATCACCGGCTCCCTGCTCCTCATCGCGGCCAGCCTGTCCGCCCACCTCGGCGGCAACGCCACCCGCCAGGTCGTCATCATCGTGGCCGCCCTGTGGGGCTGGGCCCGCTGGAACCGCGACCGCCGCGACGAGGGCGCGGTCAAGGTCCGCTTCGCCACCAACGCCGAGCGCCTCGGGCTCGTCGCCGTCATGGGCGCCGCCACCGTCGGCTACGCGCTCTTCCTCGACACCGTCGGCTGGTCCTGGGCCCCCTGGCCCGACGCCTACATCTTCGTCGGCTCCGCCATCGCCATGTACGCACAGGCCAAGGGCTGGGTCGAGTTCTGGTTCGTCTGGATCGCCGTCGACATGGTCGGGATCCCGCTCCAGATCAACAGCGGTCTGATCTTCTCCGCTCTCGTCTACGGGGTGATGTTCGTGATGGTCCTGTTCGGCCTGCGCGACTGGTGGCAGCGCTCGCGCGTCAACGCAAGGCAGCAGCCTGTTCTCGAAGGGATCGCAGCATGAGCGCCTCAACAGCCGCACTGCACGCACTGGCCGGCGAGGACGACCTGTGTCTGGACCCGATCGAGCGCGCCGTCTCCGACATCGCGGCCGGACGGCCCGTCGTGGTCGTCGACGACGAGGACCGCGAGAACGAGGGCGACCTGGTCTTCGCCGCCGAGCTCGTCACCCCCGAGCTGGTCGCCTTCATGATGACCGAGTGCCGGGGCCTGATCTGCGTGCCCATGCAGGGCCCGGACGTGGACCGGCTCGAGCTGCGGCAGATGGTCGAGGACAACACCGAGAGCATGCGCACGGCCTTCACGGTCTCCGTGGACGCCAAGCACGGCACCACCACCGGCATCTCCGCCGCCGACCGCGCCCGCACCATCCGGCAGCTCGTCGACCCGGGCTCCGTCCCCGGGGACTTCGTCCGCCCCGGCCACATCTTCCCGCTGCGTGCCCGCGAGGGCGGGGTGCTGACCCGCAACGGCCACACCGAGGCCGGCCCCGACCTGTGCCGCCTGGCCGGACTGCACCCCACCGCGGTCATCTGCGAGATCGCCAACGAGGACGGCACCATGGCCCGGCTGCCGCAGCTCGTGCCGTTCGCGCGCAAGCACGGCCTGTCGATCGTCTCCATCGAGGACCTGATCGCCTACCGCCGCAAGGCGGAGCCGACCGTGCGCCGCGAGGCAGAGACCCGGTTGCCCACCGTCCACGGCGCGTTCCGCGCGTTCGGCTACCGCAGCACCACCGACGGCGTCGAGCACATCGCGCTCGTCGCGGGCGACCTGGAGTACGGCCGCCTCGCCGACGGCGAGAACGTCCTCGTCCGAGTGCACTCCGAGTGCCTGACCGGCGACGTCTTCGCCTCCCAGCGCTGCGACTGCGGCCCGCAGTTGCAGGCCTCGCTCAAGCGGGTGGCCGACGAGGGCCGCGGTGTCGTGCTCTACCTGCGCGGGCACGAAGGCCGCGGCATCGGCCTGATGCACAAGCTGCGCGCCTACGAGCTCCAGGAGTTCGGCCGCGACACCCTCGACGCCAACCTCGAGCTCGGCCTGCCCGCCGACGCACGCGACTACGGAGCCGGCGCGCAGATCCTCGCCGACCTCGGTGTCCACTCGCTGCGCCTGCTCACCAACAACCCGGACAAGACCTCGGCCCTCACCCGTCACGGACTGAAGGTCCTCGGCCGGGAACCCCTGCCCGTGCAGGCCGGGGAGCACAATCTGCGCTACCTGCAGACCAAGCGCGACCGCATGGGCCACGACCTGCCGTGGCTCGGCGACCCCGCCTGACGCACCACCCGAAGCACTGAAACGCTGTGAACGACCGAGGAGAGACGTGAGCGGTAAGGGCGCACCCGAGATTTCGGTACGCAACTGCGCGGACCTGCGTGTGGCGGTCATCGCCGCGCAGTGGCACGAGAAGGTCATGGACGGGCTGGTCGCGGGCGCGCTGCGCGCTCTCGGCGAGCTCGGCATCGACGAGCCCACCGTGCTGCGCGTCCCCGGCAGCTTCGAGCTGCCGGTGGTCGCCAAGGTCCTGGCCACCCGCGGCTACGACGCGATCGTCGCCCTCGGCGTCGTCATCCGCGGCGGCACCCCGCACTTCGAGTACGTGTGCCAGGGCGTCACCAACGGACTGACGCAGGTCGGCGTCGAGACCGGCGTCCCCGTCGGCTTCGGCGTGCTCACCTGCGACACCGAGGAGCAGGCCCTGGACCGGGCGGGCATCGCCGGATCCACCGAGGACAAGGGGCACGAGGCGGTCACCGCGGCCGTCGCCACCGCGGCCACGCTGAGGTCCGTCTCCGAACCATGGCGGTGACGGGGGCGCCCGCGCGACCCGGTAGGTTGTAGCCACCATGGCGAAGACATTCGACGAGCTCTTCACCGAGCTCCAGCACAAGGCCGCCTCCGGCGACCCCGCCTCGTCCCGTACCGCGGAACTCGTCGCCGCGGGTGTGCACACGATCGGCAAGAAGGTCGTCGAGGAGGCCGCCGAGGTCTGGATGGCCGCCGAGCACGAGGGCGCCGACCGCACCGCCGAGGAGATCTCCCAGCTCCTGTACCACCTTCAGGTGATGATGGTCGCCCGCGGCATCAGCCTCGAGGACGTCTACGCTCATCTGTGAGCCGTCGGCCCGGACGGCGGGCGGGTCCCGCCGTCCGGGCCCACCGCCACCGCGAAGGTCCAGCACATCCGCCGCATCCCCTCATCCCCGCATCCCGCGAACAACCTCCCGAAGGGTCTGACCTCCCATGCTGCGCATCGCACTTCCCAACAAGGGTTCACTGTCCGAGCCTGCGTCGGCGATGCTGCACGAGGCCGGATACCGCCAGCGCAAGGACTCCCGCGAGCTCGTCCTGGTGGACCCGGAGAACAACGTCGAGTTCTTCTTCCTCCGCCCGCGCGACATCGCGGTCTACGTCGGATCCGGACGCCTCGACATCGGCATCACCGGCCGCGACCTCCTCCTGGACTCGGGGGCCTGCGCCGAGGAGATCCTCCAGCTCGGCTTCGCCCGCTCCACGTTCCGCTACGCCACGCTCCCGGGCACGGCGAAGGACGTCAGCGAGTTCGGCGGCATGACGGTGGCCACCTCGTTCTCCGGCCTGGTCGCCAAGCACCTCGCCGACAACGGCGTGGACGCCTCCGTCGTCCGCCTCGACGGGGCGGTGGAGACCGCGATCAAGCTCGGCGTCGCCGAGGTCATCGCGGACGTCGTCGAGACCGGCACCACCTTGCGCAACCAGGGCCTGGAGATCATCAGCGACCCCATCCTGGATTCCGAGGCCGTCCTCATCCGGCGCGTCGGAGCCGACCCGGACGACGCCCGGGTCAAGCAGTTCGTGCGCCGCCTCCAGGGCGTCCTGGTCGCCCGCCGCTACGTGATGATGGACTACGACATCCGCGCGGAGCACGTGGAGGAGGCCGTGGCCCTGACCCCCGGCCTGGAGTCGCCGACGGTCTCCCCGCTGCACAACGAGGGCTGGGTCGCGGTCCGCTCCATGGTGCCGCGCAAGGAGGCACAGCGGATCATGGACGACCTGTGGGAGGTCGGCGCCCGCGCCATCCTCGTCACGGACATCCACGCCTGCCGCCTCTGACCGGCGCCCCGAAGCCGCCCCGCCCGGTCCAGAAGCCGGTCCACGAAGCCGGTCCACGAACGATGAAAGCGCCAGACGTGCCTGCCCCCGCCGATCTGCCAGATCTCCCGGCCACCTTCCGGCCGCGGCGCACCCGCGTCGTACTCCTGAGCACCGGAGCGGCCCTGCTCGCGGTCTTCACCGTGATCGCCGTCGCCCTGCCCCACGACGGTCCCACCGCGTGGGGCACGGGGGACCGGGCCACCTTCGTCGGCACCGGCCTGGTGATCTTCGCCGTCCTCGCCGTGCTCTCCCGGCCCAAGATCGTGGCCGACCGGGACGGGGTCACCGTGGTCAACCTCACCGTCAAGCGGCGCCTGGAATGGGCGGAGCTGGTCCGGGTGAACCTGCGGCCCGGCGACCCCTGGGTCTACCTGGACCTCGCCGACGGCACCACCATGGCCGCCATGGGCATCCAGCCGGGCGCGGGCCGGGACCGGGCGGTACGGGCCGCGGGCCGCCTGCGGGCCCTGGCCGAGGCCTACGGGACCGGCCGGGCCCCCGGCGGCCCGGGCACCCCCGGTGCCCCCGGAGGAGACGGCGGGGCGGGCACGGACTGACGCCGCCCGCTGTCTTGTCTACTCTTGTCTCAGCGGCGCCGCAGCGCGCCCCGAGCCCCGTGTCTACGACCCGTATCCGCGGACCGTACCTACCCGAGGAGTGACACTCTCCGGCGATGGACCCATCGTCCTGCAGTACCTGCGCCGCCTCGTCCGCCCAAGCCCGGAGCGGGGAGGTGGCGCCATGACAGTCCCCCTCCTGCTCCTCGCCGCCGCCCTGGCCCTGATCCTCGCCAACGGCTTCTTCGTGGCGGCCGAGTTCGGCCTCGTGGCCGTCGACAAGCCCGCGGTGGAGCGCGCCGCGGCCGAGGGCGACCACCGCGCGCGCCGTGTGCTCGAAGCCCTGCGCGAGCTGTCGTTCCAGCTGTCCGGGACCCAGCTCGGGATCACGATCACCTCGCTGGTCGTCGGTATGCTCGCCGAGCCCGCCATGGCCGCGCTCCTGAGCGGACCGTTCGCCTCCGTCGGCATTCCGGAGCCCGCGGTGCACACCTGCGCCGTGATCGTCGGCATGCTGCTGGCCAGCGCCGTGCAGATGGTCATCGGTGAGCTCGTCCCCAAGAACTGGGCGATCTCCCGGCCCCTGCAGGTCACCCGCTTCGTCGCCCGCCCGCAGCTGCTGTTCTCCGCGGTCTTCAAGCCGATGATCACCCTGCTCAACACCTCCGCGAACCGCATGGTCAGGGCGCTGGGCGTCGAGCCCACCGAGGAACTGGCCTCCGCGCGCACCCCCGCCGAGCTGGTCTCCCTCGCCCGGCACTCCGCGCGGGCGGGGGCCATCGAGGAGGACACCGCCGACCTGTTCGTGCGCACCCTCAACCTCGCCGAGCTCACCGCCATCTCGGTGATGACCCCGCGCGTGCGGGTCTCGGCGCTCGAGGACACCGCGACCGCGGCCGACGTCCTCAACCTCACCCGCGCCACCGGCCTGTCCCGCTTCCCGGTCTACCGCGAGCGCCTCGACGAGGTTGTCGGCGTCGTCCACCTCAAGGACGCGCTGGCCGTTCCACCGGCGCTGCGCGACCGCCGCCCGGTCGGCCGTATCGCCGTCCCCCCGCTGCTCGTTCCCGAGACCCTCCCGGTCCAGGAGCTGCTGGAGCGGCTGCGCCACGAGCAGCCCATGGCCGTCGTCGTGGACGAGTACGGAGGCACCGCCGGCGTGGTCACCCTGGAGGACATCGTCGAGGAGCTCGTCGGCGAGGTCCGTGACGAGCACGACGCGGTCGACCTGCCGGAGCTCGCTCCCGCGCCCCCCGAGAACGGCCATCCCGTGTGGGACGCCGACGGCAGCTGCCGCGTCGACCTGCTGGAGCGCATCGGCCTGCACGCCCCCGAAGGCCCCTACGAGACGGTCGCCGGCCTCGTCGCCGACGTGCTCGGAAGGATCCCCGAGGAGGGCGACACCGTCGTCCTGCCCGGATGGCGGCTGCGGGTGCGCGAGGTGGCCCACCACCGGGCCGAGCGGGTGCGCCTGGTGCGGATCGGCGGCAAGGGCGAGGTCCCGGCGCCGCCGCGGACCGCCAACCCGCGGTCCGCCGACTCCCGGACCGACGGCACACGGGGCACCGGCACACGGGGCACCGGCACACGGTCCGCCGATTCCGGTTCCGCCGACTCCTCGGGGCAGGTGCGGCGATGAGCTTCCTGCAACTGCTGTTCGCCGTCCTGCTGGTCCTCGGCAACGGCTTCTTCGTCGGCGCGGAGTTCGCCCTGGTCTCCGTGCGCCGAAGCCAGATCGAGCCGCTCGCCGTGAAGTCGGCGCGTGCCCGCACCGTGCTCCAGGGCCTGGAGAGCCTTCCGCAGATGATGGCGGCCGCGCAGTTCGGCATCACCGTCTGCTCGCTGACCCTCGGTGCCGTCGCCGAGCCGACCGTCGCCCACCTGCTCGAACCCCTGTTCCACGCGGTGCACCTGCCCGAGGGCCTGGTCCACCCCATCGGCTACGTGATCGCGCTGGCGGTCGTGGTCTTCCTCCACCTGGTCGTCGGCGAGATGGTCCCCAAGAACCTCGCCATGGCCGCCCCGGAGAAGACGGCGGTCTGGCTCAGCCCCGGCCTGGTCACCCTCGCCCGCCTCTTCCGGCCGGTCACCGCCGTCCTCGGCGCGTGCGCCCGCCTGGTGCTGTGGCTGTGCCGGGTCGAGCCCAAGGACGAGGTCGAGTCGGTCTTCACCAGCGAGGAGCTCACCCACATCGTGCAGGACTCCCGTCAGGCCGGGCTCCTGGACAAGGGAGAGCAGCAGCGCCTGGAGGACGCGCTGGAGCTGGGCACCCGCCCGGTCACCGACGTCCTGCTGAAGACGGAGACGCTCATCACCGTCGTCCCGGCCGTCACCCCGCGCCAGGTCGAGGAGCTGACCGTCCGCACGGGCTTCTCGCGCTTCCCGGTAACCGGGCCCGGTGGCTCCTTCCGCGGCTATCTGCACGTCAAGGACGTGCTCGACCTGGAGGACCCCGACCAGGCGGTCCCGCAGCGGCTGTGGCGGCCGATGACCACGATCAGGGACGAGATGCCCCTGGACGACGCGCTGACCTCGATGCGCAGGGCGGCCTCGCATCTGGCGGCCGTGGCCGACGGCGAGGGCAGGGTGCTGGGGCTGGTGACCCTGGAGGACGTGCTGGAGACCCTGGTGGGCGAGGTGCGCGACCCCTCCCACCGCGCGGCCCGGGCGTGAGCCCCGGATCGGTGGGTGCCGGGCACCGGTCGGGTGGTGCTCCCCTTCGGTGGTGCTCCGGTGGTGGCGCTCCGGTCGTGGTGCTCCGGCCGGGTGGCGTCAGTCGGGCTGGTCCGGGTCGCGGCCGCGCAGGTCGCGCCCGGACAGCACCTCCCCGTACGCCTGCATCAGATCCGGCAGCCGCAGCGTCGAGAGGTCTTCGCGCGTAGGAACGGTTTCAAGGCCGGAGAGCCGCAGATCGCGGTAGGCGCAGCTCTTCTCGTACAGGGTGCGCACGAAGCGGCCGTTGCCGAGTTCGTCGATCCACCACTGCTCGACGACGTGCCCGCTTATGCTGCGCAGCTCGTCGAGGGCGTCCTCGTCCCAGGTGTCGCCGTTCTCCGCCGCCAGCACCTCGCCTATGCGCATCAGCTCCAGCGGGCGGTAGCTGGGGAAGTCGACCCGGGTGGTGAAACGGGAGTTCAGCCCGGGGTTCGCCGCCAGAAGCCGGTCCATGCCCTCCGGGTACCCGGCGAGGATCACCACGAGCCGGTCCCGGTTGTCCTCGGCCCGCTTGAGCAGGACCTGCAGAGCCTCGTCTCCGTAGGCGTCGCCCTTGGTGTAGCCGGAGTTCGCCAGGCTGTACGCCTCGTCGACGAAGAGCACCCCGCCGAGTGCCGAGTCGATCAGCTCGTTCGCCTTCACCGCGGTCTGGCCCAGGAACTCACCCACCAGGTCCGCCCGCTGGGCCTCCACGAGGTGCTCGCCGTCCAGCAGCCCCAGGGCGTAGAAGACCCGCCCGAGTATGCGGGCCACCGTCGTCTTGCCCGTCCCCGAGGGGCCCGAGAAGACGAAGTGCCGCTTGGGCGGCTGCACCGGCAGCCCCTGTCCGGCGCGCAGCCGCGCCATCCGCAGCTGGGCCGACAGCGCCCGCACCTGCCGCTTGACCGGATCGAGCCCCACCATCTTCTCCAGCTCGGCCAGCGCCTGCGCCAGCAGAACGGGGTCGGGGGCGCCCAGCACCGCTGAGCGCGGCGGCACCGGAGCGACCGGCAGCACCGCCTTCTCCCGGGGCCCGTCACCGCCGGGCCCCGCCGGCTGCCCGGCCCACGGCGCCCGCCCGTCCAGCAGCTCGCCGCCGGACAGTGACTCGCCACCGTCCTGGGTCTCGCTCCCGCTCATCTGCCCCAGACCGGCCAGCGGCACCGGGGCCAGGTCGCCGGCGTCGTCGTCCAGACCCTCCCCGGCCATGATCGCCGCCAGCCTCGCCGCGGTGTCCATGAACGAGGGATCGACCCGGTGCACCGACCGGTACAGCGGCAGCGCGGCCGCGCTGCGGCCCGTCCCCTCACGCGCCCGCGCCAGCCAGTAGCGCAGTTCCTTGCGCTGGGGCTGTTCGGACCGGCAGCGCATCAGCGCCGTCGCCAGCAGAGACTCGGCCTGCGCGCACAGCTCCAGGCGCACCCGCGCCATCCCGCCGAACAGGCCCGCCTCGATTCCGAGCACCGGATCGTCGAGGAGCGGCTCGGTGTGCTTGATCAACTGGTCCCAGTCCTTGACCAGATAGGCCCGGCAGGCGTGCAGGAACCGCGCGCCGGGGTCCTCCTCGACGGGAGGGCAGTCCCCCAGCGCCTGCTCGAGTTCGGCCACATGGCGCCCGTCCAGCCAGTGGGAGGCGTACGCCAGCAGCAGGTCGCGGCGGGTCTCCAGCACCGGCTGCACCCACCAGCCGAGCCAGTACCAGGAGTTGAGTGAACGGCCGTGTGCCTCGCGCTGTTCGCCGAAGCGGTCGCGGTGCCGGTGCATCTGCATGAGCGCGGTCGTGGTGTCCACGCGCAGGGCGTGCAGGCCCAGCCAGGCGTCGGCCATCCCCGGATCGAGGCGCACCGCGACCCGGAACTCCTCCTCGGCGTGTGCGTAGGCACCCACCGTGTAGGCGTCGACAGCACGCAGCCAGGCAAGGTCGGCGGGGGTGCCCGACCTCTCTGCGCTGAAGTCCATCAGGTCCCCCACAAAAGTCCCCCGCGTCTCCCGCCGAGTGTGGGAACCACCTTTCCACGGACGGGAGTTGACCAGGCGCGGGCAAGTGGTGGCCGCCCGCGCGCTCCTTCGCATGGTACCGGCGGCGGGTGGCTCGGGAAGACCGCGCCTCCTCGCGACGCGGCCGGGGGCGGGGATCCGGCCAGTGCTGGAGGAGGGGTGGAAAGCGGTTACACAGGGTGAGGCGGCAGAGGGCTCCGCACCGTGCGGGAGCGGCCCCGGGCGCGGCCGCCGCAGGCCTGTGCGTGCAGCGCCGGGAAAAGGCGAAGCCCCCGGTCACGGGGGAACAACCGGGGGCTTCGCGTACATGGGCGGCACTTCGTCCGCGCATTGAGAACGTAAGTCCTGTCCGTGCCCCCGGTCAAGCTTGCCCTCCGGAGACGAAAGAGGACGCACCGCATCCAGCGCACACCGATCTTGACTGGTCACCCAGAGTGAAAAAATGGGCAGATCAACGGGGGGACAAGCGCCTCTCGAGCACCTCGTAACCGTCCGGCACCGCACGCACCAGAAGGTCCGCGTGGTCCCGTGTCGGATCGGCTGCGAAGTGCCCGGCCTCCGCCCGCTCCCAGCCCCGCCAGAACGCGTGCAGGTCCGGCCCGTCGCGCAGCTCACCGCGGGCATGGGAGACCTCGGCGGGCACATCCAGCCACAGCACCTGGGACAGATGGGGCCGCAGGGCCCGCCGGCCCGCGCCCACACCCTCCACGAGCACCACGTCGGCGACCGGCACGGACAGCTGCCCGGCGAACCGGCGGGCCACCCAGTCGTAGACCCCGTGCACGGCCCGCTCGCCCCGTGACAGGGGCTCGACGACCTGCGTGACAAGGCGGTCCACCCAGTCGAAGAGCTCGTCGTGCGTGGCGAGGTCGTCCAGGTGCACCACCGGAGCGCCGCCGAGCTCGCGGGCCAGCCGCCCGGCGAACGTCGTCTTGCCGGACCCGGCGTGCCCGTCCACCGCCACCAGCCGTACCGGCCCGCAGGACGGCGGCAGCCCGCGCAGCCGCGCGGCGGTCTCCTCAAGACCTCCCACCAGGTGCGGAGCGCTCGGCCGCGGTTCATCTCCCATGGGGCCAGCCTAGGGAGCGGGTGGACGGGTGCGTGATCGCGGTGGCCGGCACGGGGGCGCGGCGGTACTGGGGCGCGGGGGCGCGGCCGTGGGCGGGTGAGCGCGCCAAGGGGCGGTCGGGGCCGTGTGGCCTTCGGCCGGTGCCGTACGACGGTCGCCATACCGGTACGGCCGTCGCCGGGGCGGGTGGTTTGTCCTACCGTGTGAACGTGAGCGATCAAATGCACCGGCTCTTCCCCGCCCAGCGCCTCGAACAGGCCCGCAAGGCGGCCGCCGACCACGGTCTCGACGCCCTTCTCATCTCACCCGGTTCCGACCTGCGCTACCTGACCGGGTATCACGCTCTGCCGCTGGAGCGGCTGACCTGCCTGGTGGTCCCGGTGCAGGGGGACCCGTTCCTCGTCGTACCCGCGCTGGAGAAGCCCGCCGCCGAGGCCTCGCCCGTGGGCGGCCTCGGTATCGACATCACCGGCTTCAACGAGACGGAGGACCCCTACACCCTCATCGCGGGCCGACTGCCCGCCGGGGCGGCGGGGTTCGCCACCGCGGGTCCCGCCCCCGCCGCTTCCGCCCCCGCGGGGGTCGCCGTCGACAACCACATGTGGGCGGAGAAGCTCCTCGCCTTCCAAGCCGCCCTGCCGGGAGCCCGGGTGAGCCTGGCCGGGGACGTGCTGCGCGAGATGCGCATGCGCAAGAGCGCGGCGGAGATCGACGCGCTGCGCCGGGCGGGGGCCGCGATCGACCGTGTGCACCGGCGCATGGGGGAGTGGCTGAGCGCCGGGCGCACCGAGCGCGAGGTGGCCCGCGACATCGCCGACGCCATCATCCAAGCCGGGCACGCCACCGTCGACTTCGTCATCGTCGCCTCGGGCCCCAACAGCGCCAGCCCCCACCACGAGGTGGCCGACCGGGTGATCCGCCCCGGCGACCCGGTGGTGGTCGACATCGGCGGCACGACGGAGGAGGGGTACTGCTCGGACTCCACCCGCACGTACGCGGTGGGCGAGCCCCCGGCGGAGTTCCGGGAGCTCTACAATGTGCTCCAGCGCGCGCAGGCCGCCCAGACCCGGGCGGTGCGCCCGGGCATCACCGCGCAGGAGTTGGACGCGGTGGGGCGGCGCATCATCGCCGACGCCGGGTACGGCGACCACTTCATCCACCGCACCGGGCACGGGATCGGCCTGGAGACGCACGAGGAGCCGTACATCGTGGAGGGCAGCGAGCTTGCGCTGGCTCCCGGAATGGCGTTCTCGATCGAACCGGGCATCTACCTGCCGGACCGGTTCGGCGCGCGGATCGAGGACATCGCCGTGTGCACGGAGGACGGGGGCGAGCGGCTCAATCTGACGGCGCGGGACCTCGCGGTGCTGCCCGCGCAAGGGGGCGGGCGGCTGGGGGAGGGGTAGGCAGGGGCGCGTAGCGGAACGGAGCCCTCAATTCAGCGGCCGGAGACTTCAGCGGGGGTCAACCTGCTGTCAATTGGGTCGTAGAAGTGTTGCGCGCAACGTTTTCGGCGTAACCTTTGAAGCGCGGAATTCACCGAGTGGTGAATGAAGCCCTCCGCTGAGGGCTGCCCTCTACTGCTCCGCGGTGCGGGTCCCCGTCCCGCACCGCGGAGCGCGAGTCGGCGCGTCCCCCGTCGCCGAGCTGGAGCCTGCCTTCCGCCCGTGACCGGAAGGCAGGCTCTCAGCGCTTCGGGGGATTGGGCCTGCACGTTCCGTACGCGCCAAGCGCCTCCCCGGCGGCCCGCGGTACGACCGTGACGGTGCGCGGAAGCCGCCCCGGGCTCTCGATGGGCGCGAGATCCACTCCGGAAAGTACGGCGGGGCGGCACGGTCGAGTCGGTGCGCCGCACACGTGATCACGCCGCAGGCAAAACATCTTCCGGCCGTCCCATCGGACGAACCCCTTCCGGACCCTGGTACGCGACCGGTCCCCGCGGGAATAGTGACTGCAGCCGGCAACTGAACGGCAGTCAACCGACCGACCGCAGCCGACGTCACAGGGGGATCCCCAGATGACCCGACCCGCCCCGCGCCGCGCAGTCCTCGCCGCCGCCATCGCCGTGGCGGCCACGGCCGCCGCTCCGAAGGCGACCGCCGCACCCGCGGCCCTCGCGAGCCCGACCGCCCCCGGCCGTCACGGCAAGGAGGGCGTACCCGTGGACCACCACTCCTGGCGGTCGTACTTCGACTGGCGCTCGGGCTCCGGGCAGGGGGTCCGCGTCGAAGGCGGCTCACGCCCCGGCATCGTCATCGGGCACCCCGCGGGGACCACCGAGTACACGGACCCGCACACCGGCAGGAAGAGCACCTGGGAGACCAGCACATGGACCTCCCGGGACCACGCGGTCACCTTCGGCGCGACCGAACTCGTCGCCTCCTGGAACGCCCGTACTCCCGCCGGGACCTGGATCCAGGTGGAGATGCACGGCACGTACACGGACGGCACCGAGACCCCCTGGTACGTGATGGGCCGCTGGGCCGCCGGCGACGCGGACATCAAGCGCACCTCCGTCGACGACCAGACCGACGCCAAGAGCACGGTCTGGACGGACACGTTCTCGATCGACGACGCCACCACCGGCCTGAGGCTGGCCTCCTACCGGCTGCGCGTCACCCTGTACCGCGCTCCCGGAGCCAAGGTGAGCCCGAAGGTGTGGCGCGCCGGGGCCATGGCCTCCGACATCCCGGACCGCTTCACCGTCCCGGCCTCGACCCCGGGCTTGAAGGCGGGGGCCGAACTCACCGTCCCGCGCTACTCGCAGGAGATCCACAAGGGCCAGTACCCGGAGTACGACAACGGCGGCGAGGCCTGGTGCAGCCCCACCTCCTCCCAGATGGTCCTGGAGTTCTACGGCCGCAAGCCCACACCTGAGGACCTCTCCTGGGTGGACCCGGCCTTCGCCGACCCCCAGGTCTGCCACGCCGCCCGCCACACATTCGACTGGCAGTACTCGGGCTGCGGGAACTGGCCGTTCAACGCGGCCTACGCGGCCACCTACCGCGACATGGAAGCGGTCATCACCCGCCTGAGCTCCCTCAACGACGCCGAACGCCTCGTCGCGGCAGGTATCCCGGTCATCACCTCCCAGTCCTTCCTCGCCTCGGAACTCGACGGCGCGGGCTACGGCACCTCGGGCCACCTGATGTGCGTGGTCGGCTTCACGAAGGACGGCGACGTGATCGCCAACGACCCTGCCTCGAAGGACGACGGGGCGGTCCGCCGCATCTACAAACGCCGCCAGTTCGAGAACATCTGGCTGCGCACCAAGCGCTACAACGCCCAGGGCCAGGTCAGAAGCGGTACGGGAGGCATCGCGTACATCTACTGGCCCCGTGACCCAGCACCGAGTCAGCGCCGCGCCCTGCTCAGTGTCGGGATCCGCTGACCCGTCGAACGGCCTCGTGCACGGCTGCCCACGTCGCACCCGGTAGGCGTCCAGGGTCTCGTGGGAGAAGATCTGCCCGGGTGTGAACAGCCCTCCGGTCAGCCCCTGTTCGTACGAGTACCCAAGGAGGGTCCGCAGCGTGATGTCGTTGGCGGCCACTTCGTACGGCCAGTAATCGGTGCCCAAGAGCGAGCGGGTGCGCTCGACCTCCTCGTACAGCCAAGGCAGCGAGTAGCGAAGGGCGTTGGTCTCGCCGATCCGGCGCAGGGCCGGCGACCGGGACTGCTCGAACGCCTTGCAGGGGGAGCGCGCCAGCCAGGGGCGGGCTTCGTGGACGTCCCGCCGCAGTGCCACCAGCGGAAGGTCCTGGAGGGGAGGACGGGGACGGCGTTGAAGTCGCCGTCGCGGGACAGGTTCATCACGTACGAGGACAGCGACAGTTCGGCGGCGTCGAACTCCTTGCACCGCAGCATCCGGTAGAAGACCTCCTCCGGCGCGAGCGCGATGTACGTGAGCTCGGTGCCCTCGGGGACGACCGCCCCGGTGCGCAGGGCCTCCGTACGGTCGTACTCCCCGCAGGCCAGGGCCACGGGGACACGGGTTCTCATTCGCGGTCACCTCCCGGCGGCGCCGCGTCGCGCATGGCCTCACCGGCCTCCACGAGGCTCTGCAGGATCCGGACGAGTTCCTCGCGGTCGGACCCGGGGAGGACTTCGACCAGGCGGTCGGTCATCTCGGCGGCCGCCCGGGAGACTTCCGCGAACACCTGTTCCCCTGCGGGGGAGAGCGCGAGCAGGTTGCGCCTGCGGTCCGCGGGGTCCTTGCTGCGCACGATGTGGCCGCGGGCGGTGAGCCGCTTGACGACCTCTGCGACGGTGGAGGTGTCCAGGGGACCCGGCGGGAGATGGAGTTCTGGTCGGTCAGGGGTTCCTCGGCCACCGCGCTGAGCACGGCGAACTGAGTGGAGGTCACCTCCGAGGAGACCCCGGTGGCCCACAGATGGGTGTGGACCTGCTGGGCGTGCCGGATGAGGTGGCCCGGCTGCTGGTACATGTCGATGCGCAGGGCTGTCTCCAGAGCGACACGGTCAGGGTGTGCTTGTTCATCGCTCCGCCTTGTGTCCCGGCCGGTCGAGGTAAGGGATCGCCCCGTCCGCGCTCACGGCCACCTCGAGTGTTCCGATGCGGTCAATGGTGAGGCAGACGGCGTCCCCGTGAGCGAGGGGCCCCACCCCGGCGGGCGTGCCGGTGGCGATGATGCCGCCGGGATGGAGGGTCATGGCGGCGCTGACGTAGGCGATGAGCTCCCGGACACCCATGGCGAGCGCGCCGGCGGCGGCGTAGTTGGGCGGGATGTCGTTGTTGGAGAAGTCGAAGATCTGGGTGGAGAAGACCTGGAAGCCGGCCGGCCCGCCGATGATCAGCGGGATGTCCAGGCGGAATGTGACCGGATCCGGCAGGTCCAAGCGCTCCGGGCCCTGTTGGCGGCAGGCCATGGCCGACTGTTGGCTGAACTCTGTGACGGCTCCGCGCGTTCGGTATGGGAGAGGGGCATGTTCGAGGACGGGAGTCGATGGCATGTCGGTACGGTTCGGCTTACTCGGCACGATCGAGGCCTCAGCCGAGGGCCGGCCGGTCGAGCTCGGCCCGTCCCAGCAGCGACTGGTGCTCGCGGCGCTGGCGGTGGACGTCAACCGCCAGGTGACGGCCGATCGGCTTGTCGCCCGGGTGTGGGGGGGAACGGCCCGCGCCGCACGCTCGCGTGGCGCTCTACAGCTATCTGTCCCGGCTGAGGCAGGCATTGGCCGTGGCCGCGGGCAACTAGGTGCGGATCGCCCGGCGGCACGGCGGCTACACGCTCTGCGCCGACCGCCAGGCAGTGGACCTGCACCGGTTCCGCCATCTCGTCACCCAGGCGCGGGCGCCGGAGGAGGACACCCGGACCGCGGCCCTGCTGGAGCAGGCGCTGGCCCTGTGGCGCGGCCAGGCCCTCACCGGCGCGGACACCCCGTGGGCCGAAGCCGTGCGCGAAGCCCTGCACCATGAACGCCTCGCCGCCGAGTCGGACGTCACCGATGTCCGGCTGCGTCCGGGCCACCACACCGAGCTACTGGGCGGGCTGCGTACCCGCGCCCGGCAGCATCCGTGGGACGAGCGGCCGGCCGGGCAGCTCATGCTGACCCTGCACCGGTGCGGACGGTCCGCGGAGGCGCTGGAACACTACGAGCGCGCCCGGCACCCGGCCCGGCGCCCAGCGGGAGTCGGTGCTTCAAGTTGCGTGAAACGCATGTGAAGCGTGCATCGTGTGAACGGTGACTCTCGGTGGTGATTCCGAGATCGTCGTTGCGTCCGAAGTGGTCGGAACGAAGCCGGCCGACAGTCAAGGAGAGTGATTTCTCGGGGCGATTCGGCTTACCGGTGGCCGAGCGTCGATGGTTTTTGAGTCGCCGGATCCGTAATCCAAACTGTGGACACAGACTTCTGCCGCTGAACCATGAGCAAAATCGCAGCAGCGCCTCGGGCAGGCGACAACCCCGGGGGTGTGGCGGCTGGGCCTGGCGGCGCGGGCCTCGTCCCCGATCGTGGAGTGCGCCGAGGGTGGTGACGCAGGCGCGGGGCTTGGTGGAGAAGCGGCCGCTGGAAGCCGAGCTGCGGGCCCAGGTGGGCAACCGAAGGAGTCGGCGGTTGGTCGGGCGCCGAGGGTCGGCCCCGGCGGTGCGGACCAAGCCGGCCGCGGGGCCGGAATGGCCCCTTGGCCGATTTCGGCGATCCGTCTCAGGCGGCGGTGGAGGGTGCCGGCCGCCCTCTCGGCGCCCTTGGCGGCGTACTTGGCGGCGTACCCGGCGACCCTGCCTTCCGTGATCGCGGTCCGTCCTGGGAAGGGGCCCCCGGGCGACGGCGCCCCTTCGCCGACCGCCGGCCGCTGTGCGCCGCCGAGTGCCGGGAATTCCCGAGGGGCGAAAGGGAAGACGATTATTGGCCACTCTCAAGCTGGCGAAATCTGGCACTGCGTCACTACGCTTGTTCTGTACTAATTTCAAGTACTGAATCCTGTGACCGACATCGCATTGAGCTTGCCGATGTGTCTCTTAAGATCGTTGCTAGAGTCAATTAATGAACACCTGGTGCGGGGATGACCTGCACGCGAGAGTGGCCCAGGAACCAAGTGTTCGCGGCGCCGACGATCTCGGCGGACCGCGCATACGCAATGGGAGCAATGGGAAAGGCAGTACCGCATGACTTACGACATGTCCGGTGTGGTGGCCGAGCTCGAGAGGCGGAAGCTTCTACCGGAGCATTACGACACGGTGTTCGCGAGCGGATCCCTGATCAGAGGCTGGGGCAATCCGACCAGCGACCTCGATGTCCACGTGGTGACACGGGACGCCTGGACCAGCGGCATCGACGAGACCAACCATGTGGCGCTCGAACCGAACACCCTGCAGTACGAGCAGATCTTCGTCGCCGGCCGCCGGTGGGACATCGAGTACTGGACCGCGAGCCAGGTCGAGCAGGTTCTGGCCAAGGCCTCCACGGAGCAGTTCGACGACGACCAGGGCGCCTGGCGCACCCTCAGCTACCACGAGATCGCCCTCCTGGAGCGCCTGCCCTACGCGGCCGCCGCGGACTCGGGCGCCTGGCTGGAGGCCGTCCGCGGCCGACTCGCCGACTCCGCCCACAGGTCCATCCTGATCGTCAACTCCTTGAAGCAGGCTGACAGTTACACCGAGGACGCAGCGGGTCAGATCGCCCGCGGAGACGTGCACAGCGCCGTCATCGCCTCCCGCACCGCCTTCAACCACGCCGTGGACGCGCTTACGGCGAGTCTCGGCCAGTTCGGCAGCCTGTGGCCGAAGTGGCGGGCCCGCCGCATGCAGATCCTCGACCCCGAGTTGCTCCCATTCGAGGAGTACTGGGCCATCGAGACGATGCGCTCCTTCGATCCCGAGAACCCGCAGAAGTGGATAGAGCAGACCATCGCGGTCTGCCAGACGATCTCCACGGAGGTGTCGGTCTGATGACGCACGAGGACAATGCCGGCCACGTCACCGTCGGTCCCGGCTCGGTGGCCTCCCTCCCGCTGAACGTCAAGATCCGCAACCACCGCGGCAAGACGGTCGTCGGCGGATACGAGCACTTCTTCGAACTGACGGATTCGGCCGCCTACATCTGGCGCCAGATCGACGGAACCCGGACGGTGAGCGACATCGCCGCGCTCATCGCCAAGGAGTACGACATCGATCAGGAATCCGCGACGCAGGACATTGTGGACCTCTTCGCCGAACTCGCGGCCCATGAAGTCGTGAAGATCGCCGAGAGTGATTCCCAGCCGTAGTGGCGTACAGGAACCGGTATGTCTTCTTCCTGTACGGCCCGGTTTGATTTCGGGGGAAATGGATGCTGGATGATCTCCAGTTCGGTGTATTCGGTCCGCTGACCGTTCGGCGGAACGGAACCGCCATCGAAATCCCGCAGGCAAAGCACCGCGTCCTCGTGGCGGCTCTGCTACTGCGTGCCAATCGAGTGATGACGTCGGAAGAGCTCATTCAGCAATTATGGGGAAGCGAGCCCCCCTTGACCGCCCGCAAGACGCTCCAGGGCTACATCGCCCGACTGCGCAAAGTGCTCGGCGCCGAGGCCGTCGTCAGCCGCTCCTCCGGCTACGCCATCGTCACCGACGGGGACCGGCTCGACCTCGAACGCTTCAACCGCGCGGTGCGGGAGGCGGAGTCCGCCCAGGACCCCGCCGAGCGCGCCCGTCTGTTCCGCGTGGCGATGGACGAGGCGGGCGGGACCCCTCTCGTCGACATCCCGTCCGAATACCTCCAGCACGGTGACGGCGCGGCTCTGACGGAACGCTGGCTGAACACCGTGGAAAACTGGGCCGACGCGGAAATGGCGGTGGGGCGGCACTCCGATGTGCTGCCGCGGCTCAAAGCGCTGGTCTCCGAACACCCTTTCAGGGAAAGCGCCTGGAGCCGGCTCATGAAGGCCCTCCACCGAGCCGGGCGGCAGGCCGAGGCACTGAGCACTTATCAGGAGGCACGCCGCCTGCTGGCCGAGGAACTCGGCATCGAACCGGGGCAGGAACTGCGCGCCGCCCACGAACAGATCCTCGCCGGGTCCGATCGAGCCCCGCTGGAGCGGCGCGAGCCGGCGCCGAGGACGCTTTCCGCGGCCCCGTCCCCCGCCACTCCGTTCACCCTCCCTCCCCGGCTCGCTGAATTCGCGCGCCCCGCGATCGAGTCGGGGATGATCCGACGGCTGCTCGACCCGCCGTCGGACGGCCAGGACGGCCAGAACGGCCAGGAGGCTCTGCCGCAGCGCACGCTCGCGCTCCACGGGGCCGCCGGCATGGGCAAGACCACCTTGGCCGTCCGCGTGGCACACGCGGTCAGCTCCACCTTCCCGGACGGCCAGTTGTTCGTGGAACTCCAGGGAGAGCGAGGACCCCGGACGCCCGAGGACGTCCTCGGCGAGCTGGTGCGCGCCCTTGGCGTCGCCCCGGAGTCCGTACCTGCCGGGCTCGGCGAACTCGCCGCCCTCTACCGGGGGCTGCTGTCCCGGCGCCGGATCCTGGTCGTGCTCGACGGCGTCCGGGACGAGGCCCAGGTACGGCCACTGCTGCCGGCCTCGCCGACCTGCGCGGCGATCGTCACCAGCCTGGAGATGCTGTCCACACTCGGCGGCACCTGCCACATACGCCTGGGGCTGCTGTCCTCCGAGGAGGCCGGGGACATCCTCGGCCGGATGATCGGCCGCGACCGGCTGGCCGCGGAACAGCAGGCGGCGGACGACCTCGTGGAGTACTGCGGCCGGCTGCCGCTCGCCGTCCGGATCATCGGCGCCCGGCTCCTGGAGCGCCCCCACTGGCGCATCGGGCACCTGGCGCAGCGGATGTCCTCCACCCGGCGCAGACTCGACGAGCTGCGGGTCGGGGACCTCAGCGTGCGGGACAGCCTCGCGGTCGGGCACGGCTGCCTCGACCCGGCAGAGCGCCGGGCGTTCCGGCTGCTGAGCCTGCTGGAGATGCCGTCGTTCCCCGCGCATGTCGCGGCGGCCGCGCTCGGGCTCCCCGACGACCGCACCGAGGAGACGCTGGAGCGGCTGACCGCGCTGCACCTGCTGGACGCCGACTTCGTCGAGGCCAGCGGTGTGCGGTTCGCCTACCATCCGCTGGTCCGGCTCTACGCCCGTGAGCTCACCTTCGACCAGGACCCGGTGCAGGCCCGGCACCGGGCGGTGCAGAGCGCGCTCGCCGCGTGGTACTCCAGACCGTCGCGGCCGCGTGTCCCCGCCCGGCTGACCGCCGCCGATCCCACTGCCGCCGGGTGGGCCGCCCGTGGTGCGACCGCGCCGACGGCGCTCGGCTTCACCGCCTGACGGCCTTCTCCCCTCCCCTCGCCGTGCGCTGTCCGCGCGCAGCGCGTCCCGGCCCGTTGCGCCACCCCACGCGGCGCGTCCGGCGACCGACCGAGAACCAGGAGAACCGACGTTGATCGAACGCTACGCACGCCCCGAGATGGCCGAACTGTGGACGGAGGAGAACAAGTACGCGACGTGGGCCGGGGTCGAGGTGCTGGCGACCACCGCCCAGGCGGAACTGGGCCTGGTGGACCGGCGCGCACTGGAGGACATCCGACGCGCCCCGGTGCCCTCCGTGGCACGTGTCCGCGAACTCGAACTCACTCGTGACCATGAGATCCTCGCGTTCCTCGCCGCCTACACCGAGACCATGCCCCCCGAGTCCGCCCGCTGGGTGCACCACGGCATGACGAGCTACGACCTGGTGGACACCGCTCTCGGATTCATCCTGGCGCGCTCGTGCGACCTCGTGCTGAACGCCGCGCGCGGCTTTGCCGAACTCCTCGTGGCGCGCGCCCTCGAACACTGGGACACCCCGTGCATCGCGCGTACCCACGGCATCCACGCGGAGCCCACCGCATTCGGCCAGAAGCTGGCGGTGCACGCCTTCACGATGCACCGGAGCGTGGAGCGCCTCGCCGCCGCCCGCCGCGCCGTGGCGGTGGGCACCGTCTCGGGCCCCGTCGGCACCTACGCGCACATCTCCCCGTATGTGGAGGAGTACGTCTGCCGCGAATTGGGCCTGGGCGTCGAGGACATGCCCACCCAGGTCGTGGCGCGGGACCGGCACGCCCAGCTCCTCTCGGCGCTGGCGGTGGCCGGAGCCGGCGTGGAGCAGTTCGCCCTGGAGATGCGGATGCTCCAGCGCACCGAGGTCGGCGAGGTCGACGAGCCGCGCACGAGCGCCTACCAGGGCTCCAGCGCGATGCCGCACAAGCGGAACCCGACGACGAGCGAGCGCCTGTGCGGCCTGGCGAGGATCCTGCGGTCCAACGCCGGGGCGGCGCTCGAGAATGTCGCGCTGTGGCACGAGCGGGATCTCGCGCACTCGTCCGTGGAACGCGTCATCCTGCCCGACAGCCTCACCGTCGCCCACTACCAACTGGTGTCGGCCACCGGCCTGCTCGCCGGACTCCGGGTCTTCCCCGAGCGGATGGCCCGCAATATCGAGGCCACCCGCGGACTCGTCTACAGCTCCGAGGTCTTCCTGGACCTGGTCGCCGAGGGCCGGGAGCGCGAGGAGGCCTACCGGCTGGTGCAGGCCGCCGCCACCGAGGCGTGGTCGACCGGATCGAGCCTCGCCGAGGGCCTCGCCGCTCGCGGCGTCGAGGTCGCCGACGGGCAGATGGAACCTCTCCGGTTCCTCGGCAACCGCGCCCATCTGAAGTCCCGGCTGAACCGATTGAGCAAGGAGTTGCAGAGCAATGTGGAAGTGTGAGCCCGTCGTCGGTGCCAGTCTGGACGTCGCCGAAGCCACCGCCCTGTACCGCGCCTCCACCCTGGCCGAGCGTCGGCCGGTGGCCGACGTCGAGCGCTTCACGCGGATGCTCGCGGGGGCCAACCTCGTGATCACGGCCCGCGTCGACGGGCGGCTGATCGGCATCGCGCGCTCGGTCACCGACGGCGCGTACGTGACCTATCTCAGCGACATCGCCGTGGACGTGGAGTTCCAGCGCCGCGGCGTGGGGCGCGACCTGATCCGCGCCACCCGGGAGGCGGCGCCGCGGGCCAAGCTCGTCCTGCTCTCGGCCCCCGCGGCGGTCGACTACTACCCGCACATCGGCTTCACCCGTCACGAGTCGGCCTGGACCCTCGATGCGCTCGGGTGACCCCGGCTTTCGGAAGAGGTGACTGCATTGGATCTGAAGACGCCTGGATTCCACGCACAGGTCAAGGCGGCCGCCGAGCGGGCCCGCAGCTGCGGGCTGGCCGCCGACGCCGTACGGATAGCGGCGACCCTCGACGGCATGATCCCCGAGGAGATCGGCATGGCGGCCCTGGGACTCGGCGAGCGTGTGTACCTGGAGCTCGCCGAGTCGCACGCGGCCGGCCTGGACTCCTGCGACCTCGCCGGTGACGGGGACAGGCTCGAGCTCACGCCGACCGGGCGGCTGCGCGTCGTGGCCGCGGGAAGCCGGCCCGAGGCCGGGAGGGAGGGGGAGAGCGAGCCGATCGGCACGCTCAAGTGGCAGGCGCGCCCGGATTCCCTCGGCCGACTGTGTGCGCTGGCCGACGACGTCCAGCGGCTCCAGTTCGAGGAGATCCGCCGATGGCTTGCCGCCCAGGACACCGAGCGGGTGCACGCCCGGCTCGACGCCATCGGCCACGCGCTCGTGCACATGGCGCCGGTACTGCTGTACGTGGGCACGCGCTACTACAGCAACCTGGGCCGGTTCAGCAATCTGCCCGGACGGTCGATGGCCGCCGGGGCGGAGGGTTCGGTGCTGACGCGGCTGCGGCGCACCCCGGTCGGGCACTGGACCGCCGAGGACGCCGCCTTCGTCGTCTGCCTGCACTCGCTCATCAGTTCGGGCTCCCCCGTCCGGGCCGAGGAGTTCAACGGGGTCCAGCTCGCCCCGGACCTGCTCAGGCAGTTCCTGCACGAGCGCCTGACCGAGTACGGCGAGCAGATACCGGACCTGCGCCGCGAACCGACGGGCAGTGAGCTCGACCTGCTCGCCCGCGCCTGTGCCGGCGCCCGGGCACGACGGCTCGCCGAGGGCGCGGTCTTCTACCGGGAGATCAACGGGGTGTCCCTGCACAAGCGAGAGCGGCTCATGGCCGAGCCGGTGGGCTGGGACGAACTGCCGACGACGCTCACCGCGCTGCTGTCCGACACGGCCGGCGAGCCCTTCCCCGGCGATGCCGGGCCCGACGAACTGCGGGCCTACGCGGACGCCCTCGTGGAGCGGGTGTCGCGGCGGCAGGCACCGACCGGGTTCCGCACCCCGTACGAGGGCTTTTTGCACCGGTTCTTCGAGACGGTGGCCGACGCCTTGGACTGCGACGTGGTGATGGGGCGCGGGCCCAGGAGTGTGCGGGCACTGCACAGCAGTGTGCCCGCGCAGCAGCGGGCCGCCCTGGCCACCCGCGACTTCTACTGCTGCGTGGCGCCCGGTGCGCCCTTCCGCGAGAAGTTCGGCGAGGACCGGTCCGGGATGGCGAAGGCGCTGTCCGCGTACAGCGCCCGTATGCGCTACAACACCTGGCACTACCTGCCGGACAGCATGTCCTGGACGAAGGAGACGCCGGGCCGCGACGACTGGTTCTTCGCGCCGATGATGCCCGACATCACCAACTGGTCCGACCAGCACCACACAGGCCATGTCCACTTCGGTGTACGGCACGCGCTGCGCTTACCCCTGGGCATCGTGCTCGAGGGGCGTTTTCGGCCCGGCCTGTACGACCTGCGGCTGATGCGCGCCGCGGGCGACCCCTTCGAGCTGGACCACCTGCGGGCGGCGCTCGCGGTCGGGCGGGTGCAGTCGGCGGTGCACCAGGCGGCCGCGGAGCGGGACCTGGACATCGACGACTTCGACAACACGTGGTACCGGGACTTCCATGTCTCGTGACGCCGACGTCCGGTTCGCGGGCATCCGCGCGGTCCGGGAGCGCTACCTCGACGGCAGCCTGCTCCCCTCGCGGTTCCTGGCCGCGACCTTCGAGCAGATGGACGACTGGGAGCCCCGTATCGGCGCGTTCCTCACGGTCGCCCGCGAGCGGGCCACGGCCGAGGCGGAAGCGGCGGACCGCCTCCTTCGTACGCGGGGCCGCGACGCCTGGCTCGGCCGGCCCCTGCTCGGCATGCCGGTGACGGTCAAGGACCTCACGGCGACGGCCGGCATCCGCACCACCCGCGGCTCTCTCCTGCACGCCGACACGGTCCCCGCCCGGGACGCGCCCGCCGTCGCCCGGCTCCGGGCGGCCGGCGCCGTCGTCGTGGGCAAGACGAACACCAGCGAGGGCGGGTGGAGCGCGGCGGGGACGAACCGGTTGCAGGGCCCGACGCGCAACCCCTGGAACCTCGCCCTCACCCCCGGCGGCTCCAGCGCCGGGGCGGCCGCCTCCATGGCCGTGGGGATCGGCGTCGGGGCCACCGGCACGGACGGCGCGGGGTCGATCCGGCTGCCCGCCGCGTTCTGCGGCGTGGTCGGCTTCAAGCCCACGCTGGGGCGTGTCCCGTATGTGCCCCGGAGCCCGGAGGAGCTCTCCCACCTCGGTCCGCTGACCCGGACCGTCGAGGACGCGGCCCTGCTGGTGTCCGTGATGGCCGGGTTCGACGTGGGCGATCCCGCGTCGTTCGGGGTCCCCGGGCGGATCACCGCGGACCTGGACCCGGTGGCCGAGAGGCTGCCGGGGCTGCGGATCGGCTGGGTCGCCTCGCTGGGAGCCCCCGAGCCCGACCCGGCGATCGCCCGGGTCGCCCGGCGGGCCGCGGACTCGCTCGCCGCACACGGACACCGGATCGAGGAGATCGCCCCGCCGTTCGAGGACCCGTACCCGATCCTGGAGACGATCCTCGCGGCCTGGGAGGCGGCCGCCCACCCGCGGGACGAGCCGGGGGTCACCGGCCTGCTCGACCAGGACCGCCTCGAAGTCGTCCGGTACGGCCGCGAGCTGAGCGCCGCCGCACTGGCCCGCGCGTACGAGGGCCGCGCCCGCCTGAGGGCGCGCAGCCTGGCGCTGATGGCGGAGTACGACCTCCTGGCCATGCCGACCGTGGGTATCGCGCCGTTCGCGGCGGAACTGCACGAGCCGCCGCCCGCTCCTTCCGGCCGGGTACCCAAGGGACGTCTGTCGTGGCTGGCCTGGGCGTCCGAGGCGTACGCCTTCAACCTGACGGGCCAGCCCGCCATCTCGGTCCCGGCCGGCCTGACCCCGGACGGCCTCCCGGTCGGTCTCCAACTCGTCGGCGGTCTCCACCGGGACGTACGCGTCCTGGCCGTCGCCCACCAGCTGGAACGCATCAACCCCTGGCACCACTGGTACCCCCGACTCGCCGCACGACGGCTGGAAGAGGCAGCAACATGACGAGGGCCCGAGGCGAGCAGCACAAGGGAGCGCGGCGGTACGGACGCTTCTCCACCGGAAGCGTCGGCTTCGTCGAACGGCACGGTCTGTGGGACGAGGCACAGCGCGAGGCCGCGCGGGAGCTGGAGCAGACCCTGGACTCCCTGGAGTTCGTGAGGGTCGGCTTCGGCGACCCGCACGGACTGATGCGGTCCAAGACGCTGACGGTGGACTCCTTCCGTACCGTGCTGCGCAACGGCATCGACATGAGCCCCGGCCCCTTCGTGTTCGACACCGGCCACGCCGTGGGCGTCGACTTCTTCGAGCCGGCCGGCGGAATCGGCATATCCGAACTCACCGGCGCCGGTGACTTCCTGGTCGTACCCGACCCGCTCACCTTCACGGTGCTGCCCTACACCGAGGCTCCCACCGGATGGGTCATCGGGGACGAGTACCTGCGCGACGGCAGCGCGCACCCCCTCTCCAGCAGGGACGTGCTGCGCAGAGCCCGCGCCCGCGCCGCCGAACGCGGGCTGGAGTACGTGGTCGGCCTGGAGGTCGAGTGGTACGTGACCCGGCTGACCGGGGCGGTGACCGCGGCCTCGGTCGGCGGATTCGGGGTCCAGGGCGAGCCACCCGCGGTCGAACCGGTCAACGGGGGCTACCAGTTCAATCTGGACACCCTCACCGACGGACTGATGCCGGTGCTCACCCCGATCGCCCGCGCGCTGCGCCGGATGGGGCTGCCGCTGCGTACCGTCGAGCACGAATCCGGTCCGGGGCAGGTGGAGTTCACCTTCAGCCCCATGGACGGCCTCGAAGCCGCCGACGCGATGCTGCTGTTCCGCACCGTCGCCAAGCAGCTCTGCGCCCGCCTCGGCCACCATGCCTCCTTCATGGCCCTGCCGGGGCTCGACCGCTTCGACCCCAGCGGGTGGCACCTGCACCAGTCGCTGTTCGACAGCGCCGACGGGCGCAATGCCTTCGTGCCGCGGGACGCTCCGCGGGAGGGCGGCGACCCGCTGTCGGACCTCGGGCTGTCCTACGTCGCCGGACTGCTCGAGCACGCCCCGGCGACCGCGCTGTTCTGCGTACCCACCGTCAACGGCTACAGGCGGCTTCAGGACAGGTTCTCCCTCTCCCCGGACCGCGTCGTGTGGAGTGCCGAGAACCGCGGCGCCCTCGTGCGTGTGATGGGTGGGCCGGGCGAGGAGTCCACACACGTGGAGAACCGGATCGGCGAGCCCTGCGCCAACCCCTACCTCTACCTGGCCTCGCAGCTGACCGCCGGGCTCGACGGCATGGAGCGCGGTCTGCGGCCGGGCGGCGCGGCCGTCGACCCGCACGCCGACTCCGCCGCGGCCCTGCCGAAGGACCTGGCCGCCGCGGTCACGGCGATGGAGGCGAGCCCCCTGTCCCACGCCCTGCTCGGCAAGCACCTCCACGACTGCCTGGTACAGCTCAAGCGCAGTGAGCTGAACCGGTTTCAGGACTGGCTCGCACAGGCCGGGCCCGTCGTCCCGGGGGACGTCACCGCATGGGAGCACCGTGAGTACTTCGGTGCCTACTGACGAACGACGGACCGGCGGGGAGCGCTGGTTCGAGGTCTGCGTCATCGGATCGGGGCCGCGCGGGCTGTCCGTGCTCGAGCGGCTCACGGCGTCCGCGCCGCGGCTGCTGGACCCCGGCACACGGCTGAGGATCCACCTGGTCGACCCGCGGCCGGGCAGCGGCCAGGTGTGGCGCTCGGACCAGTCGGAGCTGCTGATGATGAACACGATCGCGTCCCAGGTCACCCTCTTCACCGACGAGAGCGTGCGGATGGCCGGGCCCGTGGTGCCCGGACCCAGCCTCCACGAATGGGCCGCCGACCCGGGGCAGCGCCCGCGGACCGGGCCGCTCGCGGCCGAGGCCGAGGGGCTGGGAGCGAACGCGTACCCCACCCGGGCCCTGTACGGCCGCTACCTGGAGTGGGTGCTGCGCACCGTGGGCGGACGCGGCTCGGCGCAGGTGCTGACCCACCGCGCCCCGGCCGTCCGGCTCGACGACGAGGCCGACGGCCGCCAGCGGGTGCGCCTGGAAGGCGGCACGGTCCTGGCCGGGCTGGACGCGGTCGTCCTGGCCCAGGGCCACCTTCCGGCCCGACCGACCCCGGCCGAGGCGGCCCTCACGGGGTTCGCCCGCCGCCGCGATCTGCTCCACCTGCCGCCGGCCAACCCGGCCGAGGCAGCCCTGGACGGGATCGAGCCCGGCGAGCCGGTCCTCCTGCGCGGCCTCGGCCTGAACTTCTTCGACTACGCGGCCCTGCTGACGCTCGGTCGCGGCGGGACGTTCGAGCCCAAGGGCAAGGGCCTGGTCTACCACCGCTCGGGCCGCGAGCCGCTCCTGTACGCCGGATCGCGGCGCGGGGTGCCGTACCAGGCGCGCGGCGAGAACGAGAAAGGAGCCCTCGGTCGGCACACCCCGCTCCTGCTGACCCCTGTGACGATCGCCCGGCTGCGCGGCCGGCCCGGCTCGGCGCGGCCCTCCTTCCGCCACGACATCTGGCCGCTCGTCGCACAGGAGGTGGAGACGGTCTACTACACCGCCCTGCTGGAGCGGCGCGGCGAGGCCCAGGCAGCGGCGCACCTGCTGCGGACGAGCGCGGCGGGTCCCTGGTCCGCGGCCGCCCGCGACCGGCTGCTCGACTCCCTGGGCATCGCGCGCGGCGAGCGCTGGGACTGGGAACGGGTCGCCCGCCCGTGCGGCGACCGGGTCTTCACCGGCCTCACGGATTTCAACACCTGGCTCCTGGAGCACCTGCGCCAGGACGTCGACCTCGCGCGGCAGGGGAACGTGAGCGGCCCGTACAAGGCGGCCCTCGACGTCCTGCGGGACCTTCGCAATGAGGTGCGGCTGCTGGTCGACCACGGAGGCCTGCGCGGCGCGGAGTACCGGGACGAGCTCCTGGGCCGCTACACACCGCTCAACGCGTACGTCTCCATCGGCCCACCGGTCCAGCGGATCCAGGAGGCGATCGCGCTGATCGAGGCCGGTGTTCTGACGGTGCTGGGGCCTCAGGCGCGCTTCGCGGCGGACGAGGCGTCCGGCCGCTTCACCGCCGGCTCGCCCCGCGTGGGGGAGGAGCCGGTCACCGCCCGGGTGCTCATCGAGGCCAGATTGCCCGAACCCGATCTGGTGCGCACGCGCGACCCCCTGCTGAGGTATCTGCGGGACACCGGACAGTGCACGGAGTATGTGATCGACGATGAGCACACCCCTTTCCGCACAGGCGCGATCGCGGTGACCGAGCGGCCCTACCACCTGCTCGACGCCTCGGGCACGGCGCATCCGCGGCGCTTCGCCTACGGCGTGCCGACCGAGGGGGTCCACTGGGTGACGGCGGCCGGTGCCCGTCCGGGTGTGGACTCCGTGATCCTCGGCGATTCCGACGCGATAGCCCGCAGCGTCCTGGCACTGGCCGAGCGGCCGCCCGAGCGGGCCGCCGCCCCGACGTCCCTGACAAGGAGCCTTTGATGGACGGTCCGACGCCGAAGCCGGCCGGCCCCGGCCCGGACACCGGTCTGCTCTCACCGGTGCGGGTGGGCGCCGCGACGGAGGGCGAGCTGACCGACGAGGCCTGGGTCCAGGCGATGCTGGACGCGGAGGCCGCGCTGGTCCGTGCCCAGGCCCGGCTGGGAACCGTGCCTCGGGAAGCCGCCGAGGCCATCACGTCGTGCGCCCGCGCCGAGGCGCTCGACCTGCCCGCGCTGGCCCTGCGCACCCGTGGCGCGGCCAACCCGGTGGTGGCCCTGGTGGAGGAGTTCACCAAGGTCGTCGCGGCGCAGCGGCCCGAGGCGGCCGACTACGTCCATCGCGGCTCGACCAGCCAGGACATCCTCGACACCGGCGCGATGCTGGTGACGGCACGCACCCTGCGGCTCGTCCTGGGCGAACTGGACCGCACGGCGGCCGCGCTGGCCCGGCACGCCGACGATCACCGCGACACCCTCGCCGCCGCGCGCACGCTCGGTCAGCACGCGGTGCCCACCACCTTCGGGCTGCGCGCCGCCGGCTGGCTGGTCGCGGTGCTCGACGTCCGCAGCCGGACGGCGGCCCTGCTGGACGGCGGCCTGCCGGTCCAACTCGGCGGCGCCGCGGGCACCTTGGCGGGGTACGCCGAATACGCTCGCCTGGCGCACTGCGCGGCCGCGTCGGGGGACGCCGGCTCACAGGCCGGGGACCGCGCCGACGGGGGCCCCTGGGACGTGGGCACGTACACCGGCGAGCTGATCCGGCTCTTCGCGGCGGAGACGGGACTTGCCGAGCCCGTGCTCCCCTGGCACACGCGGCGCACACCCGTCCTCGACGTGGGAGCGGTCGTCGCACTGGCGGCCGTCACCCTCGGCAAGTTCGCCGCCGACGTGAGCAACCTCGCCCGTACCGAACTCGCCGAGGTGAGCGAGGCCGCACAGGCCGGCCGGGGTGTCTCCTCCGCCATGCCGCACAAACGCAACCCGGTGCTCGCCGCCATGATCCGGTCGGCGTCCCTGCAAGTCCCGTCCCTGGTCCTGACACTGACCCACTGCGCGGTCGCCGAGGACGAGCGGCCCGCCGGGGCCTGGCACGGGGAGTGGCAGCCGCTGCGCGAGGCCCTGCGGCTGGTGGGCGGCGCCGCCGCGACCGCGTCGGAGCTGGCCGAGGGCCTGGAGGTGCACCCCGAACGGATGCGCGCGAACCTCGCCCTCACCGGCGGCGCCGTCGTCACCGAGCGGTTGGCGGCGGCCTTGGCGCCCGTGCTCGGAAAAGCCGAGGCCAAGCAGCTGGTCAGCCGGGTCGCCGTCGGCGCCGCGGCCTCGGACTCCCTCGCGGACAAGGTCCTGGCCGCGGCTCCCGAGCTGTCCGAGGCCTTCACGGCGGGGCAGTTGGAGGAGTTGCTCGCACCGTCCGGATACACGGGTGCGGCCGGGACGCTGATCGACCGGGCGCTCGCACACCACCGCACCACCTCGACCGCCGGGCGGAAGACCGACCTGCGATGACGGCCTGTGACGTACCTGAGAAAGGAAAACAAACCTGATGATCGTTGCGATGGACGGACCTGACGGGGCGGGCAAGAGCACCCAGGTGAAGCGGCTGGCGAGCTGGTCGCGGAGCCAGGGGCTCTCCTTCCGGGTGGTGGGCAAGTGGCAGGTGTTCGAGGAGGCCCAGGTGCCGCAGGCCCGCTTCCTGCGGGGATCCACTCTGGACGAACTGCGCGTCTGCATCGCCGAGATGCCCAATCCGGCCCGGATGCTCTTCCTGGGCTGGCTCAACACGCTGGCCGCCGAGCGCGCGCGTGCCGCCGAGGAGGACCTGGTCGTCCTCGACGGCTACTGGATCAAGCACGCCGCCACCGAACTGCTCGCGGGCTGCCCCGAGAAGCTGGTGGACGCCATCGTCGAGGCCATGGCCCCCGTCGACACGGTGGTCTTCTTCGATGTCACGCCGCAGGAGGCGCTGCGCCGGAAGAAGGGCGACATCACACCGTACGAGTGCGGACGCGACCCGCGGTGCCGGCCGGAGAGCTTCCTGTCCCACCAGACGGCGGTGCGGGACGTCATGCTCGACTGGGCGGACCGGCGCGGCTGGGACGTCGTGCGGGGGAACACGGCCGAGGCGGCCGCGCAGCAAATGCGCAAACTGCTGGCGCCGAAACTGGGGGTGGAGGTCAATCCGCGGCGGCCCGTCGCCGCCGACACACCGGCCGGGCACTGATGCCGCCCAGTGAGCACGGGCTCCGGCGGGGGCTGGCGGCGGCCCTGTTCGTCCGGTACCTGGGCGCGGGCAGCTGGGCGCCGCTCCAGGTGCTCTTCTTCGTACGCTCCGTCGGCCTCTCGACGGGGAACGTGGTCGTCGGACTGACCGCCGCGGGACTGGTCGGGCTGATGGCCGGCCCGGTGGTGGGACGGATCGGCGACCGGTTGGGGCCGCGCGAGGTGGGCATCGCCGGGCTCGTCGCGCAGGCGGGCGCGGCGGCCGCGCTCCTCACCGTGGACGGGATGGCCGGCTTCCTGGTGGTGATCACCCTGATCGCCCTGGGACGGGGTGCCTTCCCGGCGATCAGCGGGGCACTGGTCGCGTACGTGGGCGGCGAGGACCGGGTCGCCTACCGGGCCCGCATCTACTCGTTGCAGAACCTCGCGATGGTCACCGGTTCCCTGCTGGGCGGGCTGGTGCTGCAGGCCGACACCAGGACCGCGTACGTGATCGCGGTCCTGGCCGATGTCGTGTCGTACCTCGCGGCGGCCGTGCTGCTGGTGCGGCTGCCGCATCTGCCGCCGGTCCCCCGGGAGCACACCGGCAGGCAGCGGTACGCCCTCGGCGACCGGCCGTTCCTCGCCGTCAGCCTGCTCGCGGGCGTCCTCGTCATGTTCGACGTCTTCATGACCGTCCTGATGCCGGTGTGGATCGCCGAGCACACCGACGCACCGCGGTGGACGGTCTCGCTGGTCTTCGCGCTCAGCTGCACGATGGTGGTGCTGCTGCAGACCCGGGTGGCCAAGGGCATAGAGACACCGCGGGACGGAGCGGTGACGATGCGCCGCAGCGGGCCCGTGATCGCGGCGGCCATGCTGACCGTCTTCGCGGCGGCCCATGTGCCCGGACAGCCGGCGGTGGCGCTCATCCTCGTGGGCACGGCCGCGCTGACGTTCGGGGAGATGCTGTTCACCGCGGGGGAGTACGCCCTGTCCTTCGGGCTGGCGCCGGAACACGCTCAGGGCGAGTACCAGGGGGTGTTCGCCGTGGGCGTCGGCATAGGCGGGGCGGTGGCCCCGACGGTTCTCAACGCGCTGTGCCTGATGGCGGGCCCGCCGGGCTGGATAGCCCTGGCGGGCCTCATGGTGGGGGCCGGTGTCGCGGTGCCACCGGTCGCCAGGGTCGCCGAGCGCGGCCGGGACCTTCGCGCCGCGAAAACCGGGACATGAGACGGCGGTCCGGGGCCGGGGGACGTCCCCGGCCCCGGACGGGCGCCAAGCGGATCAGGGCCCGGGGCCGGGACGGCGCGCCCCGGCGCCGGGCGGTTCAGTCCCGAGCCGCGACCAGCCGGGCGACCGGTGTCTCGACGCCCGGGTCGAAGCCGGCGAACTCGGCTCGGCGGGCCGCCTCTTCGGCTCGCACCCGGTCCAGCGCGCTCCCCTGCCACGGGGCGTCCAGGACAAGGCCCCACAGCGGCTGGAGCCGCGCCCCGCGGGTCACCTTGGCCCGGAACGCGTCGCAGCTGAGGTCCAGGGTGCCGTAGCCGTTCGCCGCCGCGTACTCCACCGCCTTGTAGTAGGTCAGGTTGAAGTAGAGCTTGGCCTCGCGGCCGATCGAGTCGTCCAGCCCGTGCGAGCGGGCGTACATGGTCCGTCCCCAGAAGAAGAACTGGGTGAAGCCCACCATGCGGTCGCCCTGGTAGGCGGCCAGGATCCGGCAGTTCTCGTCGAACAGGCGGGCCTGGGTGGCGAACCGCTCGGACTCGCCCTCGTCCGTCACCAGGTGCCCGTAGCGGCGCAGCACCTGGGCGGACAGCGGCCCCATGTCCTCGTGGCACTCGGACAGCCTGAGCACCAGCGTGCGGCAGCCGGCCTCGTCGTAGCGCCGCATCTCCAGCCGCCGGGACTTGAACTGACGTGCCGTGAAGCGCTTGCGGTAGCCCTCGAGTCCGTCGGGGTCGATGTCGAGCACCGCGTTCGCGTCCATCATCACCAACCGGTCCCGCGGCTCCAGCGACGGGAGCAGCCGCTCCACGGCGGAGTCGGTGAGGTACAGCAGCGCCGCCAGCCCCCCCGATTCGGCGCCCAGCGCACGGAACCGGGCCAGCAGCGTGGAGACGGCCTCGTCCGCGAGGGGCGACGGGGTTCCCGGGGCCACGAGGACCTCGGAGGTGTAGCCGAGCCGGGTGCCTCCGAGGAGCAGCGGATGCTCGGCTGTGGTGGCCGGGCAGGCGTCCGGGAAGAGGACCGCGGGGTCGTAGAAGTGGGGGACGCCGCCGGTGAAGCGGTGGACCGGGATGGCGGCGACGGGCCGGCCGCCGTCGGAGGCGAGCAGATGCCGGGCGGTGCTGTCGCGCAGCTCCTCGCCGTACTCCAGCCACAGATGGCTGGAATAGAGCGCGGCGTCCCCGGCCAGAGCGTCCCACTGCCGCGCTCCCACCTCGCGAATCGAGCCCAGCTCAGTGAGGTCGATGGACCCGCGCTCCGCGCTCGCCGTCACAAAGAGTCCTTCCGGTCGTGCCCGATGGCCGGTCCCCACGGTAGGCAACGCTCAGGCGCGGCCCCGGTCGATGACGCGAAAGTCGGCCATCCCCTCGTCGGCCCGCAGGTAGGCGAGCCGGGCGGCGGTGGCGCCGCACCGGGCGAACTCCTGCGCGACATCGGCGGCCACGGCCGCCGGGTCGGCCCGCGGGTCGTTGTCCAGATGGTCCGACACGACGGTCTGGACGAGGTCCGAGTCGGCGTCGACGTCCATGCGGTCGGTGACGGTGACGGTGAGTCCGTAGCCCTCGGCCGCCGCCCAGCCGCGCAGTTCCCCGGCCAACAGCGGCTCACCGTCCGCCTCGAGGAGCAGGGCGGTGAGGAACGCCGTCCCTGCCTTGCCGAGATGGCCGGGCAGACCGTCCAGGACGCGGCGGCCCACGGCGAATCCGTCGGCCCCGCCCTCGTGCGGTGCCGGATGTCCGCAGACCGGGACGGTGGGGAGGAAGGGGATGTTGGCGAGCACGCGGTCGTACGGCCCCGCGTCGGCGCCGAGCGGCCCGTACAGGTCGCCGACCAGTACCTCGGCCTGTTCGGTCAGGCCGTTGAGCCGAGCGTTCAGCCGAGCCACCGCGGCCGCCTCCGGAAGCAGCTCCACCAGGGTTGCCGCGGCGCCCCGAGAGGCGGCCAGCAGTCCCTGGAGGCCGGGCCCGGAGCACAGGTCCAGGACCCGGCAGCCGGCACGGTACGTGCCGCGCCTGGCCATCGCCACCGAGTCGGGGCCGAAGTAGTGGCGCACCGGGAACGGGCTGGGCGGTTCTGCCACCAGCCACAGCCCCTGGGAGCGGAACAGGCTGACGTCCGCCAACTGGGCCTCGCCGCCCTGTTCGTGCGCGATGCCGCAGGCGACGAACGCCGGCACCGCGGCGGCCAGGGCCTCGGGCAGGGCATCGAGCGCCGCCGGCTCACCGAGCAGGAGGAAGCCGGCGGTGGTGCGCAGGGTGCCTTCCAGGGCCCCCGCGCCGAGCGCCCACTGCCGGCGGTCCGCGCTCTCTCCGGGGAAGTCGGCCAGGAACTCGGCCAGCCCCAGCCGCTCCAGGGCCTCGGCCAGCTCCTCCACCGGTCCCGTCACGACAGCACGCCCGACGGGCTCTCGCCGCGGGCGCGGACCGGCTGCGGCAGCCCGATCCAGGTGCGCATCAGCAGTCGCCCTCCGTCCGGCCCCGGCTCGTCCTGGAAGGCGGTCCTGCCGTGCACGATCGAGCGGTTGTCGATGAAGATCATCTCGCCGGGTTCGAGGCGCCCACGGGTTTGCAGGTCTTCACGCGAGAGCAGCGAGTCCAGCAGGTCGAGCGCCTTGGTCTGCTCGGGCGTCAGCGCGGGCACGTGCGGGTGCCGGTGGCCTATCTCGATGTAGTCCCGCAGGTAGTGCATCCGCTCCCGGCCGTCCTTGGACTCGAGGACCGGGCGCCGGGTCGTCAGGGGCGCGCCCGGGGTGTCGTCCCGCGTGTCGAAATGGACAGGCAGGCGCAGCGCAGCGAGCTGGTCCGGGTGATCCTCGAGGACCTTCAGAAGGTCGACGACGTGCATCATGACCAGAGCGCCGCCGCTGCGCGCCTGGCGGAAGCAGAACAGCGTGAAAATGTCCGGAAGCCGTCCCGGCCGGTGGGCGGCGTCGGTGTGCAGGCTGCCGCCCTGGCGGCTGTCGGAGTAGCGGCCGGTCGCTCCCTCGCCCAGACGCAGGCCCCGGTCCCGCACGTCGCGCAGCACGGCCCCGTGGCCGTCCTGCGGCAGCAGGTCCCCGGCCAGACGGGAGACGGCCAGGGTGAAGTTGCGTGCCTGCTCCTCGGAGAGGTGGTCCAGCCCGGTCAGCACGAAGTAGCCGGGCAGGCCGTCGAGGTGCCGCCGCACACAGCCCTGGACCATGTCCGCGAACTCCCGGTGCCACTCCTGCCCGGTGCCCGGATCGGGGCTCGCGGCAACCGCCGCCGCCAATTCCCGGTCCACGGGGAAGCGGACGTCGCCGAACATGTCGTTGCTCTTCATCTCAGACTCCCAGTACCCGGCTGTCGCAGGCGAGTCCCGACTCCCGCAGCCACCCGGATATCTCTTCGGCGCAGTGGGCGATCCCGGCCACCTCGCTGCGTTCGACGGCCCGCAGGACCGAGCGCGCCAACGCGTCCGGGTCGGCGCCGGAAGCGAGGACCTGGGTGACGATGTTGTCCAGTTCGACCGGGCGGGACGCGTCGAGTGCGCAGTTGTACCCGACCCCCGGCTCGGACGCCAGGTCCAGGCGCTCGAGCCGGCCCGGTCCGTCGAGGAACAGCCGGGCCTCCAGGCAGTGCACACTGCGGTCCACGGTGATCGCGCCGGGGTCGGACAGCCTCCCCTGGGCCAGCTCGACCTGGAGCGCCACGAGGTCCAGCCCGGTCTGCGCCTCGCACATCCGGTAGGCCAGCGGCAGGCGGCCGTTGACCTCCAGGAAGTAGTGCCCGTGGGCGCCCACGATGAACTCCACCGTGGCGACGTTGGTCAGTCCCATGCCGGTGACCAGCCGAGCGGCGTCCGCCCGCATCCGGTCCAGCAGCGCGGATCCCACCCGTCGCACGGGCGTGGCCTCCAGCAGTTTCAGGCTGCCGTCGACCAGCAGGCTCTCCCGCTCGCCGAGCGCGGTCACCGTTCCCGCCGCGTCCACGGCGACGGTCACGCCGACCACCTGGCCATTGTCGACGTACCGTTCGGCGTACCAGTCGGCGCCGCTGTCCTCGGCCACCAGGGCGAGGGCCCGCTTCGCCTCCGACTCGGTGCGGAGGATGCGCACCCCCAGGCCGCCGCAGCCGTTGACCGGCTTGAGGATGACGGGCAGTCCGATCTGCTCGACCAGTGCGGTGATCTCCTCGCACCCGGTGGCGTGCGGAAGGACCGGCAGGCCCAGCCGCCCGGCCGCGGTGACGGCGTGCTCCTTGTCGCGGGCGTCCGCGAGCACCCGCGCCGACGGGCCGATGAACGCGATGCCCGCGTCGGCCAGCCGCTCGGGCAGCTCCGGGTCCTCGGCGAGGGCGCCGTAACCGGGGTAGACCGCGTGGGCCCCGCACCGCACGGCCGCCTCGACGATCCGGCCGACGTTGTCGTACGTCTCGGTGAGCCCGGTGCCTTCGAGGTACTCGCAGCCGTCCGCGCCCGCGGTGTGCAGCTGTTGAGGGTCGGACATGGCGGCGACGGCGACCGGGGACCACCCCAGCGAGCGGAAGGTCGCGATCGCACGCGCCGCGATCGCACCGCGGTTGGCGATCAGAACTCTTCTCATGGCCTCTCTCAATCTCCGGGGGCCGCGATCACCGCCGGCCCTTCGCGGGCTCGGCCGCCGCGGCCTGGAAGCGTGCCCTGACCTCGGCATTGGTGTGCGCGGAGGTCACCCGAGGCGGCGTCGCGCCACCTCGACCGACGATCAGGGCCACCAGGTGCGGACCGGGCTGGTCCGCGATCTCGGCCAGATGCGCGTCGGTCTCCTTCGGGGTACGGCAGATCCGGCCCGTGCGGTACCCGGCGGCCAGGGCGAGCTCGTCCCACCGCATCGCCCTCTCGCGCGTGCGCTGGCCGCCGGTGGAGTCGTACGAG
Source organism: Wenjunlia tyrosinilytica (assembly GCF_014646055.1). Classification (GTDB taxonomy): domain Bacteria; phylum Actinomycetota; class Actinomycetes; order Streptomycetales; family Streptomycetaceae; genus Wenjunlia; species Wenjunlia tyrosinilytica. The sequence continues at coordinate 24,289 of NZ_BMMS01000003.1, read as the reverse complement.
CCGTTGTCGATCACCAAATGCGTCAGGTTCGCCGGGCGCCGCTCGCCGACCAGGGCCAGCCCGCCCATGTGCATCACCACCGCGCCGTCGCCGTCCACCACCACGACGCGCTCCCGAGGGTGGGTCAGCGCCGTGCCCAGGCCCAGGCCGACGGCGTGGCCCATGGAGCCCTGCATGTAGAAGTTGCGCGGGTCGTCCCGCACGCCGAACAGCTCACGGCTGATCATGCCGGTCGTGCTGTAGACCAACGCCCCCGACAGATGCCCGGCCAGGGCCTCCACGGCCTCGCCCCGGGTCATGGAGGCCTCCGTGGCGGGGGCGGGGACCGCGCAGGTGCCCACGGTGTCGGCCGGCACCAGGACGACGAACGAGCGGCGCCGGGCACGTTCGCGCTCCGCCCGGTCCAGGAGGGCGCCCAGGCTCTCCTGTGCGGGCTCGAGGATGCCGTGGGCGACGCCGAGGGACTCCAGGACACCGATGGTCGCCGCGCCCATGGCGGCGTGGTGGGGCTCGTCGTCTTCGGCGTTCGGCCAGCCGCGCAGGCTCACGAACAGCAGCACCGGGATCTCGTACGCCATGCCGAGCGAGGTCAGCGGATCGAGCAGGTTGCCCAGACCCGAGTTCTGGGCCAGCACGGCGGCTTTGGTGCCGCCCAGTTCCGCGCCCGCCGCCATGGACAGGGCGATGCCCTCGTTGGGAGCGGGCACATAGCTCTCACGCTGTTCGAGCAGCGCGAAGGGCCCCTTGAGGAAGGAGCACGGCACCCCGCTGAAGAAGCCGAAACCGCGGCGGTCCAGCTCCGCGCAGAAGAACTCGGCGCTGATCACGCGCTCCACTCCTCCCACTTCGAGACGTCCGTCAGGCCGAACAGCTCCTTCATCGGGGCCACCCGGTCCTCGATCGCACCCGTACCGCCCCGGACCCGGATCTCGGTGAGCACGTCACGCATGGCCGAGACCGAGGCGCGCAGCGCGTGGTTGGCGTAGATGACCATGGACACACCCGCGGCCTGGGCGTCCGCCAGGTCCCAGTGCGGGTACGTCGTCGGGACGATCACCACGGGCGTGCGGGCCTGCCAGGCCTGGAGGAACTCCAGGACCTCGACCGGCGTCCGCTTCTTGGAGTGGATGAGGATCGCGTCGGCGCCCGCGTCCGCGTACAGGTGGGCCCGGCGCAGCGCCTCGTCCAGACCGCGGCCGGCGATGAGCGCCTCGGTCCTGGCGACGAGGGTGAAGTCCGAACTGCGCCTGGCCCGCGCTCCGGCCTCGATGCGCCCGGCGAACTCCTCGGCCTCCTCGAGGTTCTGGCCGCCGAGGAGGAAGCTGTTGCGCTTGGGGAAGACCTTGTCCTCGAAGCAGACCCCCGCGACGCCCGCCGCCTCGAACTGCTGGACGGTGCGGACGACGTTGATCCTGCCTCCGAAACCGGTGTCGCAGTCCGCGAGCAGCGGCAGCGAAGTGGCCTCGTTCACATGGGAGGACGCCTCGAGCAGTTCGGCCATGGTGAGCAGGCCGAGATCGGGCAGGGCCCGGGAGGCGGAGATCTCGAAGCTCGACGCCCACAGGCCGTCGAAGCCGGCTTCCTCGACCAGGAGGGCGGTCAGCGCGTCGCGGGACCCCACGATGCGCGCTGTCTCCTTCCGCTCCAGCAATGCGCGCAGACGCGCCGCCTTGGACACTATTTCCACGCCCTCGGGGCGAAGGGGCCGTGGTTGGTGCCCGGTGTGCGCTCCCCGGGCAGTTCGAAGACGCAGTGCCAGTGGAAGGATCCCGGCCTGGCGTGCTCGGCGTCCGTCGCGCCGACCAGCCGGAATCCGTCGTGCAGGCGGAGCAGGTCGGCCGCGTCGGCGTACAGGTGGGGGTGGACCTTGTCGTCCGGCGCGTCGGGTTGGCAGAAGGTGTTGGGGCTGACCTCGTTGCCGCGTCCGTACTCCCCGTTCCGCTTGGAGAGCATGGTGCACTGGTAGACACCGCCCGGCCTCAGCACCCGCCGGATCTCGGCGAGCACCCGGGCCAGGCCCGGCTCGTCGTTGTGGTAGACCACGTTGAAGGCGAGGATGTAGTCGAAGCTGTCGTCCGCGTAGGGCAGCTCGGTGAAGTCGGCGACCTCGAAGGCGAGGTCCAGGCCGCGCCTGGCGCTCTCGGCCCGGCCGACCCGGACGGCCTCGGGGCTGCGGTCGGTGGCGGAGCCGATGAACCCCTGCTCCGCGAAGAAGAGCGCGTGCCTGCCCACTCCACAGCCGAGATCCAGTACATCCTTGGCACCGAGTGCGCGCAGCCGGGCGGCCTCGTCCACGACCCATGGGTGCGGCCGCGACCAGTCCGTCCGCCCGCTGTCGGTGCGCCAGACCTCGTCCCAGTAGAGATGAGCTGTCATCGGGTTGACCTCACTCGTCAATTGCGTCCGTACATCCGCATCCGGATGCCGATTCCAAGAGGGCTGGGCCGCTTCGCGGGTCAGCCCGCGGCCGGGGCCGCCCGGGGGACCGCTTCGAGCAGGCCCGCTTCGAGCGACTCGTCCAGCAGCGGCCGCAGGGCCGACAGATCGCAGTCGGCCTCCGTGGCGGCCTCGGCGAGCGGCAGGCGGCCGTCGAAGGCGCGCAGCAGCCGCAGCCAGTCCGCGTGGGTGAGCTGGTCGATGACGAAGCGCACAGTACCGTCGATCACGACGTACGAGGTCTTCGCCTCCTGGGAGTCGTCCAGGACGAGCACCCCGTCCGCGAGACGGAGCACGGTGGTCTCCTCGATCCGCGTCCGCGGGAACAGCTCCTGGATCTGCGGTCCCTCGAAGTCGCTCACCCGCAACTCGTACGGAGCGGGACCGGGCGCCGGGCGGCTGCCGGGGACGTTCACCGTCATCACGTCCAGCAGGCCCAGGTTGATCACGCGCAGTAGCAGTTCGACATGGCCGGAGCCCTGGTTGTGCTCCAGGCGGCGCAGCGCGCCGCGGATATTGCCTCCGTCGAGGTACTGGGCGGCCCTCGGCGAGGAGAGCGCCTCCTCGACCAACTCGTCGCCGCCCAGCGCCAGCATCCTGGTGAAGGTGCGGTGGGTGTGGCGGACCCCCTCGCCCTCGTAGAACGCCAGCTTCGGCCGGCTGATCACCTCGGCGGGCAGTACGTCCTGGACCGCCTCGCGGATGACCTGCTTGTCCCAGAAGAGCCGCTTGCGGTACGAGCGGGGCACGCTGGCCAGCAGCTCGATGATGCGGTGGTCCAGGAAGGGGACGCGCGCCTCCACGCCGTTTCCCGACGCGGTGCGGTCCTCGACCCAGAAGTTGTACTGCTGCATGTCGCGGAACTTCCACGCCAGATAGGCGCCGTAGGGGTCGTCCACCGCGTCGGGCACGTACGCGTTCACGGCGTCGTCGCTGAGCAGCGGCAGGTCGGTGCCCTCCCACCAGATGGCGACCGGGGACTGCGTGCCCAGGGCCTTGCGGCGGGCCAGGGTGCGCAAGTTGGCCTCGAAGTCCTCCCAGTCGCCGTTGCCGGAGAGGCTGACGCTGTAGCCGCCGCTGAACTCGTCGGCGCCGGAGCCGAGCAGGATCGCCTTGAGCTCGGACCGCTCGGCACGGGCGAAACGGTACATCTCGCTCTTGTAGAACTGCTCCGGGCCGCACTGCGGTGTCTCCATCAGCCACAGCAGGCGCCGCCACTCGTCTGGAGAGGGGACGCGGTCGGCGCCGAAGGCCACCTGGTGGTGCGGCAGGCCCAGCAGGGAGGCGGTCTCCTGGGCGTACTGCGCGTCCTTGTTGACCACGGTGCTGCCGGTCAGCGCGGAGAAGGTGTGCAGCTCGGTGTGGGCGGCCAGGGCGGTGATCGCCGCCGAGTCGAGGCCGCCGCTGAGGAAGACGCCGATCTCGGCGTCGGCCGTCAGGCACTCGCGCACCGACGACGCGAGCAGGTCGCCCATGCTCTGCACGAAGTAGCTCTCGGGGAGGTCGCCCGCCTCGGCAGGCGTGGGCAGGTCCCAGTAGCGGTGCACACGGGTGGCGCCGTCACGCAGGCCGATGCTCATGATCGCGCCGGACGGGACATGGTCGACGCCCTTGAACCAGGTGACGGGCTCGTCGTCCACCATGACCGGGGCGGCGCTGAGGCCCTGGTCGGCCAGCGAGCGCGCCCAGTCCACCTCTCGCGGGCACTCCGGATGAGCGAAGAGCGCCTTGATCTCCGAACCGAACAGCACCGTGGCACCGCGCCGGTGGATGAAGAGCGGCTTGATGCCGAGCCGGTCCCGGGCGAGCAGCAGCCGCTGCTCGCGCAGGTCGATCACGGCGATGCCGAACATCCCCCGGACGTCGTCGAGGAAGTCGAGGCCCTTGTCCATGTAGAGATGGAGGAGCACCTCGCAGTCGGACTCGCTGCGGAACTTCGCGCGGCCCTCGAAGGCCTTGCGCAGCTCCTTGTAGTTGTAGATCTCGCCGTTGCAGGCGAGGATCACATTTCCGTCCTCGCTGATGAACGGCTGCCGCCCGCCCTCCGGGTCGATCAGGGCGAGCCGGGTGAAGGACATGCAGGCCTGGTCCGTGTGGTGGAACTGCATGTCGTCCGGGCCTCGTGGCCGCAGTGCACGGGCCATGTCGCGCAGAATCCGGTCGGCCGGAGCCGCGAGGGCACTTCCATCGGTGTGGGCGAATCCCGCAATTCCGCACATGAAGCTTCCGATTCCCGTGTGATCCGTGGCATGGGGCGGAACATGCCACGCCTGCCGCTGAGGGAGGCGTGGCATGTTGATCACCGCTAGCGAACGGCAGCGACGATGGTGCCCTGGTCGACCTTCTTGGCCTCCGGCTTCACGTAAACCTTCATCTCATTCACCTCCGCTCGGTCCCTTGCGGTCTTTGCTGTGAAGAGCATCCATCGCCCCGGTGCAGCGCCGGTGGCACGCGGGTGGCGCGAAGGTGTCACGGCGCCACACCGCCCCAGAACCCCCGGCGGGCACCGGGTCGTGATCACCGCGAACCCCGAGGCTCCTCGGCGCTCACGTCCCGTCCTTACGACCGGCCTCGCACGATCAGTGCCCGAGCCTCGTCGGACAGTTCCGGGTGACGCAGCAGAGCCGTCGCGTGGTCTCCCCGGGCTCCTCCGGGAGAAGTCGTCAACACGGCGGTGACCACGGGTGCCTGGGTGAGCGCGGGCCAGTGCGGGATCCGCCGGGTGAGGTCGTCCAGCCCGAGTGCCCCGCGGTTGACGGCGCGGACCGCGAAGGCCGACAGGGCCTGGCGGATGGTTCTCGTGTCTCCGATCGGCTGCTCGGACAGCATGCGCAGCAGAAGCCGCGGAGCGTCCCGCGCCAGCCCTGGATGGCCCTGCTCGAAGCAGGTACGCAGCAGGACGATCGCCGCCGCCGCGGGCTCACCGCCCAGCAATTGGTTGTCCAGCGCCTCGGCCACCGTGGCGCACACTCCCTCGGCCGTGCGGTCGGGGACGGTGTGCGCCGTCCGCACGCTGTGGTCGAGCAGGCTCAGCCGGGCCTGGAGCTCGGAGGCCGTCCACCCGGTGCTGCCGTCGTCGACGACCGTGCGGGCCAACCGCTCGGCCATGGCGTCGGCGCGGGCCGTGCCCCGGTCCGGATGCTCCTTGAGTGCCTCGGCCGCCATGCGCATGGCCCTGATACGGATCCCCTGCCACGGCCGGCCGAAGAGGGGGATGAGGGAACGGGGGTCGGTGATGAGACCGGTCGCGCGATGGCGTTCCAGATAGGTGCAGACGAGCTTGGCGGTGGCCAGGTCGTGGGTCCTGGCGCCGAGCGAGACCAGATCGGCGATCCTGTCCGCGCCGGCCGGGTCGGCGTCGTAGACGGGGATGCGTGCCTTGTCGCGCCTGGACTCGTCGTTCTCCCCGCCGGCCGAGTCGATCAGCGACAGCAGCGGCTCCCGCAAAGCCCTGACGGTCTCGGGAGTGGCCGCCCTGAGGAACACATCGATCATCTCGAGCCGCTTGTCCGCGGCGAGGCCGCCGATCAGCTCCAGAGCCTCGTCGCAGGTGAGGATGTGGCCCGCCGCCGCCTCCACGAAGCGGCGGGGGCGGTCCGGCGGAGCGTCGGGCGACGGACGCAGGATGCGCAGGAGCGCCGGGCGCAGCTCCTCCGCGATCCGTGTGCTGGAGTGCAGCAGCCGCGCGGCGACGGCGGCCTGCTGTTTGGCTGCGGTGACCCGAGTGGACGGCAACGAGTCGTCCGTGCGCTCCCGCAACAGGTGCTCGGCCAGATCCGAGGCATGGCCGCTGCTCGCGAGGAGGGCGCAGGCCTTGATCACCCGTTCGCCGGCGCCGGTCTCCAGAGGCTGGTCCAAGAGCCCGATCAGCGTCCGGCGCAGTGCCTTCGACGAGGCGCACCTGCGGGCGGCGACCTTGGCGCGGAGCTCGGGGTGCCTGTCGAAGGGACCGTCGAGGAGAAGGTTGGCCAGGCGGGCTTGCGCCGCGGAGCCCGGGGAGGGCTCTCCCTCCTCGGTGGGCCACCGCAGATAGCGGGCGACCAGTTCGGCGCTGCTCTCCATGGGCAGCATCACCCCGACGCGAACCTCGAGGAGCCACCGCTGGACGAGCTCCGCCTGCTCGGCAGGGGTGTCCGGCAGGAGATGGAGCGCCAGGTACTGCTCCCGCAAGGTGGTGGTGCCGAGTTGTCCGACCATGACCCGCGTGCTCGCGAGGTCGACGGGGCGGCGTGCCTGCAGGAGAGGCTGGAGCAGATGGAAGACCGGGCTTTCCGATCTCTGCTGGGTACCCGCCTCGTCCCGCACCCCCGAGGACGCCTTCACCTTCATGGACCCCAGGACGCGCAGGGGTTCGGCGATGGCGCACGGGCCCGGCCGGCGCACGGCCAGGACACCGAGGACCGTGGCCAGCTCGAACGACAGCGCCGGTTCCGTACCGCTGGTGAGCAAGTGCGTCGCCTCGTTCCACGCGGTGTCGAGCGCCGCCGGGCAGCTGCCGCGCAGGGAGGCGAGGAAGACCCGCAGATGCTCCCGTGATGTCTTCTCCGCCTGCTCGCGCAGTGCCCGGGTCACCGCGGGGGCGTTGCCGGCCGCGGCCGCGAAGGCGATATTGCGGAACGCGGAGTGGTCGGACAGGTCGAACCCCCGAACGAATCGGGGCAGCTTGTCCTGGATGTGCGAGATCGTGAGCACCTGGCGCGCCACCGGCCACGAGGTGGCCCGTTCGTCGCTGCCCGCCCGCAGTCCGTCCAGCAGCTCCGTCCTGGCCCGCTCGCCCTCCTTGCCGGAGAACATCCAGCGCCCGATCGCGTACTCGGTGAGGACCTGGTGCCGGAAGGCGATGCGGGGGACCGGGGCGTCGCTGTCCTCCACGAGGAAGCCCTCGCTGAGGAGTTCGTCGAGCGCCAGGGCACTCGCCTCGTCGCGTTCCAGGGCGTCCCTGGACATCCATTCGCACAGGGTGTCGTCGGACTCGCGCCACAGTTCGCCTGCCAGGGAGAAGCACAGTGCCCCCTTGCGCAGGCGGCGCGCCTGGCGGTCGTCCGGGTGACGGCTGTCGTTCACCGTGCGCTGCCAGTAGCCGGCGAGCAGGTCGCTCGCGGTCAGAGTGGGGGGAATGTCGCCGCTGTGGCGGTCACCGAAGATCTGGCAGAGCATGGACAGCAGTAGCGGACTGCTGACGATCTCCAGGAAGGTGCGGCCCGCCTCGCCGTCGGACAGCAGGAGCAAGGATTCGGCGAACCGCTCCGCGCCGATGGGTGGCTGGATGCCGTATCGGGCGAGGTACTCCAACGCGAAGCGCCGGACCTCGTCCTTCGTCAGGCCGGGCAGCTCCGCGACGATGGCCGGCCGCCCGTCGCTGTTCAGCTCCCCGCGCACGAGCGTCTCGAAGTCACGCTTTCTACAGGTCACGACGCTGGTGACACCGCTGTCGCGCAGGTCGTGCAGGAGCGCGACGAAGTCGGGCGCGCGCTGCGGAGTCAGAATGAGGTCCGCGGTGTCCAGCAGAAGCGCCTTGCGCGGACCGCGCTCGGGCCTGCGGAAGTCGGCGACGAGGTCGCCCGGCCTGCCCAGCGCTTCCGCGAACGCTCTCGCCATGCCGCCCGCGCCGGGGGCGGTGTCGTCCAGGCGCAGTTCGCTGCTCGGGAGCAGGGCCAGCCCCGCGCCGTGCGTCGGCAGGAGGTCGTCGTGGAGCTGCCCCAGCAGGACGCTCTTGCCGGAGCCCGCCTCGCCGTTGACGAACACGACGCGGGCCGCTGCCCCGTCGCGCTGGTTCAGCACGGCCGGCAGGAAGCGCTTGTCCAGGATGTCGCGCCGGATCGCCGGGAAGACGCCCGGCTCCAGCCGGCGCCTCCAGCGGTCCTGATGGGCGAACGGGCGGCTGTCGGCCGCGGTCGCGCCGCCCGGCGCCCCGGAGACAGCGTTCACTCGCCGACCCGGTAGCTCTCGGCGCTCAGAACCGCCTCACGGTGCGCTCTTTCGATGTCCGCCTGGGCCAGGACGGCGGAGGCGGAGGCCACCGCGCGGCAGCGGGGCAACTCCCCTTGCCAGCCGGCCATGTCGGCGGTGAGCCTGGACTGGACGCGCTTCCAGTCCTGGGTGCCCTGCTTGCCGTCCTGGTCGAGGACGACGAGGTCGGCGACCAGGTCGACGATGCGCAGCAACTGGTCGCGGCGGTAGGTGGCGACGGCCACCCGCACATCGTGTTCGGCGGTGCGCGCCTGACGCCTGGCGAGCAGGGACTGCCAGATGCTGATGCCACCCGCGAGGACCGACACGACGATGGCGGTGACGGCCAACTGGGTCTCCGTGAGGTGGAATCCGCCGGATGCAAGGCCGCTCATGGGTCCAGTATGGCCGACGTCACCCGGCATGCGGGGGAGGGCCGGCGGGGCCGCTGATACGGCCGGTTCCTCACGCCTCCCGGCGCCTTTGGGCTAGAAAGAGCTCGTGAACCAGTCGTCCAACGACCTCAGCGGAACCGTCGGCGGCTCTGTCGTCCAGGCAGGCCACGTGGGACAGCTCAATCTCACGCTCCCGGTGCCCACCGCGCTGGCCGGACTGCCCCCGGCGGTGGCGGAGTTCACGGGCAGGGACCCGGCCCTGGAGACCGTGGCCGCCGCGCTTCGCCCCGATTCGGACGGCTGCCCGGTCGTGGTGTCCACGCTGGCAGGCACCGCGGGCGTCGGGAAGACCGCCCTGGCGCTGCACGCGGCCCATGACGCTCTGGCGGCGGGCTGGTTCCCCGGTGGCGCTCTCTTCGTCAACCTCCAGGGCTACGACAGCGATCGCCACGTCCGGCCCGATGTCGCGCTGTCCGTCTTCCTCAGCGCCCTCGGTGTCCCCGACGAACTCTTCCCGCCGACCTTCGACGGGCGGCTGTCGCTGTACCGCTCCAAGCTCGCCGAACTCGCCGCCGACCACAAGGCGGTGCTGGTGGTGCTCGACAACGCCTCGTCCACCGCGCAGATCAGCTGCCTGCTGCCCGGCGCCGCGATCCATCGCACCCTGGTGACGAGCCGTCATGTCCTCGCCGATCTTCCCGGCTCCAGAATCGTGGACCTCGGCGTGCTGGAGCCGGACGAGGCCGCCGCCCTCATCACCCGCACGCTGCGCATACGCCGGCCCGACGACACCCGGGCCCTGGACGAACCCGGCGCCGTACGCCACCTCGCCGGGCTGTGCGGTCACCTTCCGCTCGCGCTGGCTGTCGTGGCGTCGATCCTCGCCGGTGACCCGGACCAGACGATCGGCGAACTCGCGGCGGCGCTGCGCGACCGGGCGACACGCCTGGAGGAGTTGTCGTACGGCGGAAGCGGCCTGGTCACGGCCGCCTTCGAGCTGTCGTACGCCAGGCTGACCCCCGAGGAGGCCCGGACCTTCCGGCTGCTGTCCGTCAACCTCGGGCAGCAGGTGAGCGTCGAAGCCGCCGGAGCCCTCGCCGGATTGCCCGTGCCGACGGTGCGGAAGGTGCTGCGGGGGCTACGCGCCGCCCACATGCTCGAGCCCGGCAAGCCGCGTGGCTGGGTCCGCTTCCACGACCTGCTGCGGCTGTTCGCGGAGCGCCGGTGCCAGGAGGAGGACGACGAGGCGACCGTCGAGGCCGCCACCGACCGCCTGCTGGTCCACTACCACGATGCCGCCCGGGACGCGACGGAAAGGATCGTCGAGGCGGCTCGGGCCGGCGGGCGTGACGACGGGGCGGAGGGCTGGCTGGACACCGAGCGCATGAACCTCAGGCTTGCCCTGCATCTGGCCCATGTGCGCGGGCGGTGGGCAGTCGCGCTGCCGCTGGCCCACAACGTGAGCTGGTTCCTGCGCCGCCGGCAGGACTGGGACGCCGGCCTGGAGGTCTGCGAAATGGCGCTGCAGTTCGCCTCGTTGACGGCCGACAGCGCTCAGGAGGCCCAGGCCCTGTACAGCAAGGGCGACTTCCTGAAGAACATGCAGCGCTACGAGTCGGCGCTGGACGCGTTCGCCGAGGCGCTGGAGCTCTACCACCGGCTCGGGGACCGTGCGGGTGAGGCGATGACGCTGCACAGCATGGGCACCGCCGCGCGGCGTGACGGCCAGTACGAGAAGGCGCAGAGGACCTACGACGCGGCGCTTGCGCTGTTCCGTGAGCTGGGGGACGAGCAGGCCTGCGGGAACACTCTGCACAACCTCGGGGACACCGCGCGGAGGCTGGGGAACCACCAGGTGGCCCAGGACCGGTACGAGCAGGCGCTCGAGGTCTTCCGCCGACGGGGGCATCCGGTCGGCCGGGCGCGTGCCCTGCACCATCTCGGTCATCTGGCGGTGGCCATGGGCCGGCCGGATGAGGCACGGGACCACTGGGAGCGGGCGCGGGCGGCCTACGAGGAGTCCGAACTGCCGCAGTACGTGGAGGAGATCACCGAGCTGCTGGGCGGGCTCGCCTGACGTCCGGGCCTCCCGGCGACGCTGGAACGCGATCCGCCTTTGCGGGATTGAAAGGCTCATTCAGGTCGCATCAGCAAGGAAAAACCTCCATCAGGCTTGCATATTCGATTCCCGTCGCCCGACCCTGGGCATCACCATGATGAGCCGTGGCGCGGACCGCGCCGGAGACCGGGAGTTCATGCTGGAGGGGCAAGCCGATGAGCCGACCGGACGCGTCAGTCCCCGCCGTCCCCATCCGTGCCAGGTCCCTGAGCCTGTGCGGCGAGTTGCATCATCCGGGAACGCTCACGGTCGCCGATCTGCGTCAGTGGAGCCCGCAACGGGTCCACGTCGTCTTCGACTGCGCCACCAGCGGGCCCCAGCACCACACATTCGAGGGCCCGTTGCTGCGGGAGGTCCTCACCTTCGCCGGTCCAGCGTTCGACGCGCACCGCCGAAAGGACCGGTCCCGCTTCCTGGTGTCGGTCGCGGGCGGCGACGGACACCACGCCGTGCTGTCGTGGGCGGAGATCGACGCGGACTTCGGCAACGCAAGGATCCTGCTGGCCACGCGTATGGACGGACGGGCCCTGGACGCGGACGGCAGTCAGCTGGTCGTCCCCTCCGACCGGTGCGGGGCACGCTACGTCAGCGCGATCACCAGCATCTGGGTCGGGCCATGCGCGGTGCCGCCGGACGAGGCGTCGGCGCCGCCGTAGGCCGGTACGCCTGCGCGGCGGTCGACCGGCGGATTCCATGGCTGGGGCCCGGACCGCCGTCGTGGCCGTGGCCGCCGACTGCGCGCAGCGGTCCGGCGCCCGCGGCGCCCTTGCGGAACTCGGAGCCGTCGCCAACCGCGGCGGTTCCTCCCTGGTGGCCAGGCAGAGCCGCGGACCGCGCGACACCCTGTCCGGCGAGTGAGCCCCACGACGGCCCCCGGTGGCGGTGGCGTGGAGCCGGGTGCCCCGGCGGCGGGTGCGGTGGCGCCGGGCGGGCTAGTCCAGCGCCGTGGCGCGCGGCCGGAACCAGGGGGTGGTCGACTGCTTGCCGGTGACGGTGGCGACGCAGCGGAAGACTCGCCGCCCTTCGCCGAATTCGGTCGCGGAGGGTGGGACCACATCGACGGTCCACCGGGCCGGGGCGATCCTCAGCGCCTTGCCCCGGCGGGACTTCACCATGATGCCGCGTGAGCACACGGCGCGGACATCGGGGTGCTTCGCCAGTTCCCGCTGGTCGGTGGTCATCCCGTCCGAGGGCAGTGGGGCGATGGCGAAGGTCTCCCACGGGTGCTCGACCGTGCAGTCCGAACGGCTGACGTCGACGACCCCGCTGATCACCACCATGCCGCCCCAGCACTCGGCGGTCGTCGTGCATCGGGCATGGACACCGGCGACGGCCGCCGCCGGGCAGTTCTTGGTGGTCGTCGGCACCTTGAAGTCGGTCTTCGCCGCCGTCCTCCCACCCTGGGAGCCCCCACCCGCCGTGGAGGAGGCCGGCGACCGGTGGGAGGGCGAGGCGAATGCGTCGGCCCACGGCCCGTTGTGGTACGCCAGCACTGCGCCCGTGCCACCGACGGCCGTGACCAGTGCCAGGACCGGGACGAGCACCCGCGGCCGGAGGCGGTTCCGCTTCCGGCCGCGTACCGCCGGTGCCCGCGTCCGCGAGGTGCCTGCGCTCGATGAGCCCGTCCCGTGCGACGCGCCCGTCCCGTGCGACGCGCCCGTCCCGTGCGACGAGCCCATTCCGTGCGATGAGCCCGTCCCGCTCGACGGGGCGGACGAGATGTAAAGGGCATCCACCGGCCCCGCGGGCGGGGAGGCGATGGGCGTCACGGACGGAGGCGCCGCGGGCGCGGGCGCGTCCATCGGCCTCTCCGGCGCCACGCGCGCGGCCGAGGGCACGCTGTGGAGGTCGAGGCCGTCCAGGGCGTCCCGCAGGGCCTCGGCACTGGGCAGCCGGTAGGTGGGTTCCGGCGCCATGGCCTGCCTGAGCACCTGCGTCAGCGCACGGGGTGCGCCGGGCAGGTCGGGTACGGGCTCGCCGTGCCGGGTGATGATCTCCGCGATGCTGAGGCTTCCCTCCTCGGGGAAGTGCGGCGGGCGGCCGAGTACGAGCGCGTAGACGGTCGCGGCGAGCGAGTACACATCCCCGGCCGGGGTCGGCTCGGCCAGATGGAATGCCTCCGGCGGCGCGTACGCCGGGGTCAACGCCTCGCGGGTGACCGACAGTTCGTGCCCCGGCCGGGGCATCGCCGCCAGGCCGAAGTCGGCGAGGGCGACCCCTCCGTACCGGTTGACCATGATGTTGCCCGGCTTGATGTCCCGGTGCAGCACCCCGGCGCTGTGCGCCGCGGCCAGCGCGTCGGCGATGCGCACCCCGACGTCGCGCGCCTCCCGCACCGGGAAGGGGCCGAGCCGTTTGAGCCGGTCACCGAGGGAGCCCCCCGCGCACAGTTCCAGCACCATGTACGGGCGGCCGTCGGCGAGGACACCGGCGTCGTACACGGCGACGACATGCGGATGGCCGGACAACTGCCCGGCCGCGGTGACCTCGCGCATGAACCGCTGCCGGTCGCGGGCGCAGGACAGCACCCGGCTGTCGATCTTCAGCGCCACCTCCCGCCCCACGGCCAGCTGGCGCGCTCGGTACACGGTGGCGAAACCGCCCTGGCCGAGGACGTCGAGGACCTCGTATCCGGGCAGGTCCAGGTGTTCGGTCCGCATCGTCGTCTTCCCCCCAGGGACGCTCCCCGGCGGTGGACGTGACGCGTGACGGGGGCGAGAGCGCGACTCTAGCCCATCCGGCCGACCGCCCGGGAAGGCCGTCCGCCGCAGAAGGACCGGCCGCCGCAGAAGGAATGACGGCCACTCGGCCGGACCCGCGGACCGCGTGGTCCGGCCGACCGCCGTCCCTGGCCGCTACTCGCCCGCGTACGCCCTGCGGAGCGCCCCGATGTCGAACTTGGTCATGCTGAGCATCGCCTCGGTGGCCCGCTTGGCCTTCTCCGGGTCCGGGTCACCGATCATGTCGATGAGCTCGGCCGGGACGACCTGCCAGGACACGCCGTACTTGTCCTTCAGCCAGCCGCAGGCGACCTCCTCCCCGCCCTCGGACAGCCTGCTCCAGTAGTAGTCGAGCTCGTCCTGGTCGGCGCAGTGGATCTGGAACGAGATGGCCTCGTTGAACGTGAACTCCGGGCCGCCGTTGAGCGCGACGAACTTCTGCCCGTTGGCCTTGAACTCGACGACCAGGACCGATCCCGCCGGACCCGGCCCGGCCTCGGTGTAGCGGCCGATCCTTCCGAGCTCGGAGTCCTTGAAGATCGAGAGGTAGTGGTTCGCCGCTTCCTCGGCCTGCCCGTCGAACCACAGGCACGTGGTGAAGCCGTCGGTGGTCATCGGTACCTCCCTGCGTTGTGGGGTGTCTGCCTGTACCGACCGGTCCCGCGCCGAAAAGTCATCGGTTCCCGGCGAGATCGTCGTTTCCGCCCCTCGACAATCACACTCCATCCACTCGCGGATGTCGGCAACCGGGTGGAGCGGACACAGCCGGTAGTCGCTCGCTCGCATGCCCGTGGGACGGGCATGCGAGCGGCCGGCCGTGCCGCCGGTCGGCGGCCCCACGTCGTCGCAGCCGGGTTCGGTCGCGTCGTCCGGACCGGGTCAGGTGCGCCGGGCGACGAGGCGGTAGGCGTTGGTCAGGCGCAGGTGGGGGGCGAGGGGTTTGGCCAGGTGGTCGAGGAGGGTGGCCAGGAGCAGGGCGGGGACGCCGGCGAGCAGGACCGCTGTGCGCAGGGCGCGGCGGACGACGGTGGGGCGGGCCGGCAGCCAGGGAGCGTCCTCACGGGGGGCGAGGCCGTCCAGGAACAGCCATACGGCGGCCAGCAGGTCGAGCGGTTCATGGGGTTCGCAGTGCTGTTCGGCCAGGACCGTGAATCCCAGGGCGGTGAGGTGGTCGCGCAGGTTCTCCACCCGGATCAGGTGCAGATGCTGGGGCTGGAGCCAGGGCAGCCACCACCGGCCGAGAAGGCGGGCGCAGCGGCTGCCCGGGTCGGGGACCTCGATGACGAGGTGCCCTCCGGGCCGGATCAGCCGGTGCGCCGAGGCCAGTTCGGCCCGGGGGTCGGTGCTGTGCTCGAGGTAGTGGAACATGCTCACCACGTCGTACGGCTCGGCCGGCTCGCGCGCGAACTCCACGAAGCCGCCCCGGAATCCGTGTTCCACCCGCCCCGCCTGCCTCGCCAGTTCCACTCCGGCGCTGGAGTCGAGGCCGTCGAACGACGTGCCGGGCAAGAGCCGCGCCGCGGCCTCGCAGAAATGGCCATGACCGGTCCCCACGTCCAGCCAGCGCTTCGGGTGCCGGGTGAACGGCAGCAGGGCCTCGGCACGTCCCCGGTAGGTCCTGTCCCTCCCGGCGAACAGCGAGCCGAGGTGCTGCTCGCCCAGCCCGTCGTAGAAGTCCCGGTAGTAGAACTCCAGGCCCTCGCCGTTCAGCCGGGGGTTCTGGAAGACATGCCGGCAGTCCCGGCACTCGTCGAGTACGAAGTCGCCCGGCTTGTGCTGGAGGAGGTCGGTGGTCCGCAGGCGTTGACGCAACCGTCCCGACCCGCACCACGGGCAGCTCTCGCGCCTCGGCTCGAAGAACCGGCTCACCCCCCGCGCCAAGTCCTCCTGGTACGAGGCGCGTCGGGCGGCGATGGCCCGGCGGGTGTCCTCGGTGGGCCTGCCCCGCCGCTCGCTCCTGTTCATCGGTGCGCCTCCAGGGCCAGTTCCTCGAGATGGGCCGCCGCCGCGGGGGAGCCCCCCGCGGCCCGGAAGGACCCGCCGATCCGGCCGGCCGCGGCGCGCGGTCCCGGATCGTCCAGTACGGAGTCCAGCGCGGCACCGAGCCGATCCGCGGTGACCCGGCCGAAGCGCACCCGGATGCCCGCGCCCGCGTCCACGACCTGCCCGGCGATGACGGGCTGGTCGTCCCGGATCGGGGCCACGACGAGCGGGACGCCATGCCACAGCGCCTCGCACACGGTGTTGTGGCCCGCGTGGCAGACCACGGCGGCGGCCCGTTGCAGCAGGGCGAGTTGTGGCACAGCCGGTCGGATCAGGATGTCCTTGTCCGGTGTCGGCTCCACGCTTGCGGCGTTCTCGTTCTCGCTCTCCTTGCCGTTGCCGTTGCCGTTGTGGTGGGCCGCGGAGCCCTCGGGGTCGACGATCACCGCTTGCAGGCGGTCCGAGCGCTTGCGCGCGGCCTCACGGCACTCGGCGAGGAAGCGGGTCCCGGTGTCGGTGTTGGCGGTACCCAGGGTGACAAGGACGGTGGCTCGCGCCGGGTCGAGCCATTCCCAGGGGAAGTCCGGCCCGTCGGGACGCGCCGAGATCGAGGGGCCGACACCGAGAAAGCGCCCGTGCGAGCCCGAGACCGGGCCGCACAACTCCCGCGTGGTGAACGCGATCACCAGATGCGGCGAAAAGCGGGGGTCGGCGGTGGACGCCGGGTCGCCGACGCGGTGGCGCAGACCGTCCAGGAGTGCGGTGAGCCACGCCTGGACCTTCGGCATCCCGGACAGTGCCCCGGTGAACTCCGCCGATGTTGTGGCGGACGTGGCCCAGACCGCCCCGAGCCGCTCCGCGACCAGCCCACCGGCCAGGGCCTGCTGGTCGCACACCACCACATCGGGGCGGAACCGCTCCACGGCCGCCGTGACCCCCGGCGCCATGGCCTCGGCCAAGGGCACCAGGAACCGCTCCCACAGGAACCGCAACGCCTCCGGGCCCCGGATGTGGGCGGGCCGCACCACGGGGGCGGCCTCGGCCCGGCGGCCGGCGCAGGGGAACACCCGGGCCCCGGCCCCGGCGAGCCGCCCGATGAGTTCGGGCTCTCCCGCCCAGGCCACCCGGTGCCCACGAAGGGCGAGTTCGGCGGCCACGCCCACGGCCGGGTTGACATGGCCGACCAGCGGCGGCACGACAAACAGGAATCGGCTCACCGGAGTTCGGCCCCCGCTCCGGTCACCGCGCGGTGCTCCTCGATCCAGGGGAGGATGAGCTCTCGGCAGACCCCCGGCGCCTCGACCAGCACCGAGTGCTCGCACCGGGGCACCAGCCGGACCCGGCAGTCGGGCAGCAGCGAGGACAGCCACATCCCTTGGACCGCGAGATCGGACTCGGCCCCGTAGACGGCCAGCACCGGGCAGCGCACCGAACGGATGCGGTCCTCGCTCAGCACCCGGCTGGCGGGGATCTCCCGGGTGATGGTGGTCGCGCGCACCAGCCGCGCCGCCGATCTGGACAGCCGGGCGGTGTGCGGGCCCCGGTTGGCGGCGATCCAGGCGAGGACCTCGGTCTCGTTCTCGGACAACTCGGCCTCGACCCGCCCCAGCAGGCCCCTCAGCTTGTGCGCCCAGCCGACGGTGGCGGGCTCCGACTCGATGACCGCGAGGCCGGCCACCCGCTGCGGTCTGCGGACGGCGTAGCCGAAGGCCACCGTGCCACCGAAGGAGTTGCCGACCAGATGCACCGGTCCCGCCAACTCCAGCCGGTCCAGCAGCGCTTCGAGGTCGGTGACGAAGGTGTCGAGGCCGTAGCCGGTGGCGGGCCGCTCGCTGCGGCCATGGCCTCGATGGTCGTACATGACCACGTCGACTCCCGCCGCCGCGAACGCCGGAGCGAGGGTGAAGTAGTAGCTCGCCAGGCTGTCGGTGAGGAGGCCGTGCAGGAGCACCGCGGTCGCGATGGCCGGCCGCCCGCCCGTGGGCGGCAGCCGCTGCACATGCAGCCCGACGTCGCCGGTGTGGACCATCGCCATGGTCAGCCCGCCTCGGGGGAGTTCTCGGGGGAGTTGAGGCACATGACCACATGGGTGACGAGTCGGCCCACGGTGAGTGCGATGATCTCCTCGAGGTCCATGTCGGCGACGAACTCGGCGAAGTTGACCCGGTCCCCGTACCGGGCCTGCAACTCGCCCGCCAGGGTGACCAGGTCGATGCTCTCGAGCTCCAGGTCGCCGGTGAACGTGGTGTCCATGCCGATCTCGGTGTCGTCCGGGCCGTATTCGTCGAGGATCACCCTGAGCATGCCTGCGACATCGGCGAGTACCGCTCCGTCGTCGGCATGGATCGTCCCGGTCTGCTCGCTGGTGCTCACTTGGCCTTCTCCTTAGTCCTTGTGGGCCGGGAGCTCGTGGGCAGGGGTCTCGTGGGCCGGGAGCTCGTCGGCCGGGGCCTTGTCGGCCGGACCCGTTGTCCAGGCGACGACGTACTGCCTGCTCGGCAGCGCCGGGGGATTGACGACGTGCTCCCAGCGCACGCGGTGACGGCGGCGCGCCCCTTCACCGGCCGCCCCTTCACCGGCCGCCCCTTCACCGGCAGGGGCCTCGAGGACGAGCCGACCCGGACCCGCGTCGACCACCGCGAAGTCACGGGGCCGCCCCCGGAAGCCGGAGCCCCCCGCCTTGGCGACCGCCTCCTTGGCCGCCCAGAACCGCGTGAACCACACCGCGAGCGGCTCACCGGTGGCGGTGCACAAGGCGTCCAGGAATGAACGCTCCTCAGCGCCCAGACAGGTGGCCAGGGTCTGCTCGGTGCGCTCGGTGACCTCTTCGATGTCGATCCCCGCAGCGGCGCCCGGCGCCCCGGTGGCTCCTCGTCCGGTGCGCACCATGGCCACACCGGTCTCTGCGCGATGGGCGAGTGAGATGTCCAGCTCGGGCAGCTCGCGCCCGTGGAGCCCGACCGCGTAGGGCTTCCCCCGGGCGTCATTGCGTACCTGGATCTCCGCCGGGAAGACCGGTCCCTCCCCGCGCTCCCACAGATGGCGGCGCACCGCGTCCTTGACCGCGATCCGGCCGAGCAGCCACTGCCTGCGACCACGTGGGGGACGCCGTTCGTACTCGGCCCGCTCGGCGCCGCCGAGGTAGTTGCGCATGATCAGGTCCCTGGAGGCCAGGTCGGGCCACCGCTCGTGCACCAGGCACCAGCCGCCGGGACGCAGCCGCGAGAGGGTGTTGCGCTCCGGGAACCGCTCCACCGGCCTGGTCTGCGGGTCGTTGTCGAAGCGGCGGTCCTGCCAGCCGGTGATGTCGGCCCACACCTGGCCGCCGATGACCAGCTGAGCCTCCGCCTCGACGGCGGCATCCGTGAGCGAGACGATCCTGATCAGGCACACCACTTCGGTACCGGGGGCGGGGTGAGGTCCGAAGAACCGGATCCGCCCCATCTGGACGGGGAAGACGACGGTCCGCCGGGTGTGGGTGGCCATGAGCCAGTAGCCGAGGAGCTGGCCCACGTTGTCCAGCAGTGCTCCCGGTGCGGCCGGGGTGGTGATCGTGCCGCGCACATGGGTGTCGGAGAGGGCGGTGAGTTCGGTGAGGCCCTGGAACGCCGGTCCATGGAACATCCAGCGCTCGCTGTACAGTTCGGCGGCGGTGATCTGCGGTACCCGCTCACCCGACGGGTCGGGCCGCCAGGGCAGCGGCCGGTCACCGGGACAGCGGGGCGCCAGCTCGACCACGGCCCTGGCCTTGCCGCCGAACGAGACCGCTGTTCGTCCCGCGCCCTGCCGTTCAGCCGTCACGGGCACCGTGAGCGGCGGTGCGGCGGTCACCCACTGGTCGAATCTGGCCGTGTGCACGGCGATCGCACGCTCACCGGGAGCGGCGCGCTCGGCCGCGTCCATGAGGTGCTGGACGATCGTGGTGGCGGGGACGACCGGCCAGCGGTCCGCCGGATCCGGCCAGCCCGGCCGCTGGGGGAAGAAACAGTGGTCGAGCAGGTAGGGCATCTCCTCGGCGCAGACCCGCACGGTGGTGCGCCAGGAGGTGGCCGGGGGCGGGCTCGCGACGTCGCCGCCCGGCGGGGGCGGACCGGGGGGCGGGACGGGTCGGTGTGCCGTCGCCGATGCGGATGTCCTCGTCGGTGCGGCGGGCGCGGCCGCCGCAAGGCCCCCCGCCGGTCCGGCCGCCGCCACCACCGCGGCGGCGGCGTCCGCCGTCTCCCGCAGCAGGGCGTCCAGTTCGGCGGCCGCCGGGAGGTGCCCGCCGACCGAGCGGAGCGCCGCCGGGGCACCGTAGGGCAAGGCGTTGCCGGCTCCCCTCAGCGAGCCGCGCAGTCCGGCGAGGCTCCGCTCGTCCAACGACACGAGTCCACTGCCGAGTCGGAGCCGGACCGCGGTCCGGGAGGGGGGCCGGACCGCGGTCCGGGACGGGGGAGCCGTACGTGGCCCCGAGGACTCGGTGACGCCGACCGGAGCGAGTGAGTCGGCGCGGACCCGGACGCCCTCGACCCACAGCGCGGTCGCCACCCGCCGCAACTGGGCGAGCCCGTCCCGGCGCGGCGAGTTGGCGGCGACGACCAGATGCTCGCGCCCGCCCAGGGTGTCACCGATGAGCGAGCCGAGCCGGCCACCGCCGACCTGGACGAACGCGCGGAACCCGCAGGCGTACATGGCCTCGATCAGTGCCCGGAAGCGGACGGGCTCCAGCAGGTGGCGGACGAACAGCGCCCTGGTCTCGGCCTCTGCGGACGGGAACGGGGACGCCGTGGTCGCCGACCAGACCGGAACGTCCGGCGGATGCAGGGAGAAGGACTCCGCCGCCCGTCTGATCGGCGCGAGGTAGGGAGCCAGCATCGGGGTGTGGAATCCGGACTGGAACGGAAGGACCCGGCAGAGCACTCCGCGGGCACGGACGGAGCGCACGAACTCCCCGACCGGTTCGGTGGGTCCGCACACCATCGACTGATGGGGCGCGTTGTCGTGGGACAGGACGATCCGGTCGTCGCCCCACTCCTTGATCTCGGCGACGGCCCGCTCGGCCGAGGTCCCGAGTGCCGCGAAGGCGAGTCCGGGGACGGTCAACGAGTCCGGGTCGAACGACTCCAGGAAGGCGTCGACGGCCTCACCCGAGTACATTCCGCCCGCCGCCATGGCGGTCCACTCACCCACGCTGTGACCGGCCACGGCGTCGGGAACGATGCCGATGCGGCGCAGCGCCGCGTCCAACAGGCGGCCCACGCCGATCACTCCTGCCCCGTGCCGCCCGACGTCGCGCGCACCGGCCGGTACGCCGTGGCCGTGGAGGGCGGGTCCGGGAAGGGCGGGTCCGGGAAGGGGAAGCCCGAAATGCCCCGCGACGTCGTCCACTCGCGGCGCGAAGTCACCCTCGAGACCGGGGAAGACAAAGGCCAGCCGACCCGCCGGGACCGGCGCCCCCTCGGTTTCCTCCAGCAGAGGGCTCGGTGAGAACCACACATCGCCACGCCCCCGCCATGCGCGCCCGCCCGCCACCGCCCGCCGTGCCAGCGCCAGCCGCTTGGCGTTCGGGGCGACGATGCCGAGCCGGGCGCGGCCCACGAGCGGCGGCCCACCACCGTCGAGGCCGGCGGCCGTCACGGCCGAGTCCTCCCGCTCCAAGAGCGCGGCGAGCCGGTCCGGGGTGTCGGCGGCCAAAGTGAGCACCCGCTCCGGCTCGGCCACGGCGGCTGCCCGGCCGGGCACCGGTGCCGCACGGCGCCGGTCGCGGGACCGCGGAGCCTGCTCCAGCACGACATGGGCGTTGATGCCACCGAAGCCGAAGGCATTGACCGCGGCCCGCCGGACCGGCTGCCCGGGAGTGGTCTCCCACGGCTCCGCGCTCCCCAGCGGGCGAAACCGGGTGGCCGCCAGCGCCGGGTGGGGATCGTCGCAGTGCAGGGTCGGCAGCAGCACACCGTGGTGAACCGCCAGCGCCGCCTTGACCAGCCCCGCCACACCGGCCGCGGGCATGGTGTGACCGATCATCGACTTCACCGAGCCGATCACCGGCCGGTCGTCACCGCCCCCGGCGCCGAACACCTCGGCCAGCGTGGCCAGTTCGGCCGCGTCCCCGGCCGGGGTGGCCGTCCCGTGGGCCTCCAGCAGCCCGATCGAGCCTGCCTGCGCCGGGTCGAGCCCCGCTCTGTGCCATGCCTGCCGGACGGCGAGTGCCTGGCCCCCGGGGTCCGGGGCGGCCAGGCCCGCGGCGCGTCCGTCGCTCGCCACCCCGGTACCGCGGATGACGGCGTAGACGCGGTCGCCGTCCCGCTGGGCGTCGTCGAGCCGCTTGAGCACGACGACGCCGGTGCCCTCACCGATGAGGATGCCGTCGGCCTGCCGGTCGAGCGGCCGGATCCGCTGGCTCGGCGACAACGCCCCGAGCTGGGAGAACACACTCCACAACGTGATGTCGTGGCAGTGGTGGACACCGCCTGCGAGCATCATGTCGCAGCGGCCGGAGGCCAGTTCGCCCACTGCCTGGTCGACGGCGACGAGAGACGAGGCACAGGCCGCGTCCACCGTGTAGGCGGGGCCGCGAAGGTCGAGCCGGTTGGCGATGCGGGAGGCGGCGAGGTTCGGCACCAGCCCGATGGCGGCCTCGGGCTGGTCGGGGCCCAGCCGCTCGGTGAACGCCGCACGGACGCGGTCGAGTTGGTCGGCCCGGAGGTCGGGCAGCAACTCCCCGAGGGTGCGGGTGAGCTGGTGGGCGGTGCGCAACCGCTGGTCGAGGCGGACGAGGCCGGGGGTGAGATAGCCGCCGCGGCCCAGCACCACACCGATCCGGTGCCGTTGCGGCAGCCGGTCCCGGCCACCCGCGTCGGCGACCGCCTCGGCGGCGACATGCAGGGCGATGAGCTGGTCGGGCTCGGTCCCCGCAACGGAGTTGGGCGTGATCCCGAACCGGGTGACGTCGACCTCCGCGAACTCGTCCACGAAGCCGCCGCGTCTGCAGTACACCCGGTCGGGCGCGGCCGTTCCCGCCGTGGCCCCCGGTCGGTAGAAGTCCGTGTCCCACCGCCCTTCGGGCGCCTCGGTGATGGCGTCCGTACCGTCGAGCAGGTTGCGCCAGTAGGCCGCCAAGCCGGGGGCGCCGGGCAGCAGGACGGCCATCCCGACGATGGCCACCGGCGCAGAATGCGCCGGCGCAGAATGACGGGGCGTCATGTCACCGGCCCGACGCGGTGTAGACGACGGAATCGACCGACGCGTCGCCCTGGGCGAGCTCGCGCAGCAGGGCCAGTGAACCCTCCTGGGGATCGATGAGCCCGATGCCCCGCCTGGCGTACTCGCGCGCCAGCTCCGGGGTGACCATGCCGGAGTGGGCCCCGTCCGGAGCCCAGGGTCCCCAGTGGACCGTCAGCGCCCGGCGACCGGTGCGAGCCGCCCACTGGCCGCCCAGGCACTCCAAAGCGTCATTGGCCGCGGCGTAGTCCGCCTGGCCGCGATTGCCGAGGACACCCGAGATGCTGCCGAAGAGGACGACCCAGCCGGGGGGTTCGGGCAGTTCGGTCAGTGCGTCCAGAAGCTCTCTCGCGCCGCCCGCCTTGGTGCCGAAGACCCGCCGGAACGACTCGGGGCTCTTGTCCGCGATCAGCCGGTCCTCGAGCACTCCCGCGGCGAAGACGACTCCGTCCAGTCGGCCGTGCTCGGCGTAGATCTCCTTCACGGTCCGGAACACCGTGCCGGCGTCGCGGAAGTCGGCGCAGCGGTACCGCACGGCGCTGCCGAAGCCCTCCAACTCCTCGAGCGTGGCCCTGATCTCGCGCTGCGCCAGGATCCTCCCGGCGGCCTGGTCGATCTCGGCGGGCGACCGGCCCCGTGCGTCCCTGGCGAGTACCGCACGCAAGTCCGCCCGATCCCCGGCGGCCCATGTGGCCGGGTCCTGCGGGCCGCAGGGCGCGGGGGTCCTGCCGGCCAGTTCGATCCGGCAGCCGGTGGTCCGCGCGAGGACGCGGGCGAAGCTCGCGGTGATGCCCCGGCCGCCGCCGACGAGCAGGACGACGGACTCCCGGTCGAGCCCGGCGGGGGCCTCGGCCCCCGCCGCGCCCAAGGAATCGCCGTCCTTGGCGCCGAGCGGACCAAGGACGCTCTCGGTCAGCTCCAGGCCGTACCGCCCGCGGGCGCCGAGCCGTACGACGGGGTGGGAGCCGTCCGCGAGCAGTTCGCTCAGGAGCAGATCGGCGACTTCCCCCGGCGGCAGGCGGCCGCCGCCCTCGATCTCCACGACCCGGGCAACGGTGTCCGGGTACTCCCTGGCCACGGTGCGGAAGAGGCCGTTGAGTCCGGCCGCGCGGGTCGCCGCGGCGTCACCGAGGACCTGGCCGCCGGCAGCGCCCGGCGCTGCATTCCCGGCAGATGCCTCACCTTCCACCGGGCGGGCGGCGATCAGCCACCGGGGGCGGTGCAGCAGAGCGCCCCGCAGCACCGGGAAGGCATCGGGCAGGAGCGCGAACTCCGACGGGGCCAGGGGCTCGAGGTACAGCACACCGTCGACCGGCGTGTCCTCCTCGACGAGCGGATGGCCCGCGCCCAGGGCCACCGAGGTGGCCCCGAGCGCCGCGAGCCGGTCCCTGACCGCCCCGGCGACTCCTTCGCCGTCGCCCACCAGGGCAAAACGCTTCCCGGCGACCACCGAGGGCAGCTCCACGGGATCGCCCGCGGGTCCGAGC
>NZ_BMMS01000002.1 GCF_014646055.1 Wenjunlia tyrosinilytica | reverse complement strand
TCATCGCCCTGCCCTTCTTCGGGATCATCTCCGAGGTGATCCCGGTGTTCTCCCGCAAGCCGATGTTCGGCTACATCGGCCTGATCGGCGCCACGATCTCCATCGCGGGTCTGTCGGTCACGGTGTGGGCGCACCACATGTACGCCACCGGCGGGGTGCTGCTGCCGTTCTTCTCGTTCATGACCTTCCTGATCGCGGTGCCGACCGGGGTGAAGTTCTTCAACTGGATCGGCACTATGTGGAAGGGATCGCTCAGCTTCGAGACACCGATGCTCTGGGCGATCGGGTTCCTCATCACATTCACCTTCGGTGGTCTGACCGGTGTGATCCTCGCGTCGCCGCCGATGGACTTCCATGTCTCGGACTCGTACTTCGTGGTGGCGCACTTCCACTACGTGGTGTTCGGCACGGTGGTGTTCGCGATGTTCTCCGGCTTCCACTTCTGGTGGCCGAAGTTCACCGGCAAGATGCTCGACGAGCGTCTGGGCAAGATCACCTTCTGGACGCTGTTCATCGGCTTCCACGGCACGTTCCTCGTCCAGCACTGGCTCGGCGCCGAGGGCATGCCCCGCCGGTACGCCGACTACCTGGCCAAGGACGGCTTCACCACGCTGAACACGGTCTCGACGATCTCGTCGTTCCTGCTCGGCCTGTCGATGCTGCCCTTCCTCTACAACGTGTGGAAGACGGCCAAGTACGCGCCCAAGGTCGAGGTCGACGACCCCTGGGGCTACGGCCGCTCGCTGGAGTGGGCGACCTCCTGCCCGCCGCCGCGTCACAACTTCCTGACGCTGCCGCGTATCCGCTCCGAATCCCCGGCGTTCGATCTGCACCACCCCGAGATCGCCGCCATGGAGCAGCTCGAGATGTACGGCGAGGCCGGTGGCAAGGTGCTCGCCGGCCACGTTCCCGGCAAGGAGAGCGCTGAGGGCAAGGAGGACCAGCAGTGAAGGTCCAAGGCAAGATGTTCCTCTGGCTGGCCGTCTTCATCCTCGGCATGGCCATCCTCTACGGCGTCTGGTCGAAGGAGCCGGCCGGCACCACGGCCCTGTTCCTGGCCTTCGGCCTGTCGGTGATGATCGGGTACTACCTGGCCTTCACCGCCCGCCGTGTCGACACCGGAGCGCAGGACCGCAAGGACGCCGAGGTGGCGGACGACGCGGGTGAGCTGGGCTTCTTCAGCCCGCACAGCTGGCAGCCGCTGTCCCTGGCGATCGGTGGCGCCGCCGCCTTCCTCGGGGTCATCTTCGGCTGGTGGCTGCTGTACTTCTCGCTGCCCGTCATCCTCATCGGCCTCTTCGGCTGGGTGTTCGAGTACTACCGGGGCGAGGACCAGCGCTACTGAGTCCGCCTCACGCACCGGGCCGGGGCCGGCATCCGCATCGGATGCCGGCCCCGGCTTTTGCGTGCCGGCTCCAGAAGGCCGCCGCGTGGGGGCCGCCGACCCGCGCTGTGGGCCGGACAGGTGGCCGCGTCACCCGCCCGGGCCAATAGCCGACCGCCCGAGTCACCCGGAATGTCCGATGTTCCTAGGCTGATCGCCAGGTATAACAACCGGGAGGCACAGGTGTCTAAGAGCCGGATACTCAAGCCGCGCCGCCGATGGGCGGCGTGCGGCATTTTCCTGGTGGCGTTCTTGGCGGCGGGGCTGACGGCGTGTGGGGACTCCAGTCCGCTGGCCGCCCAGCCGTTCAACGCGTCCGGCGGGCTGAGCATCAGTCCTGGCGACGGAGTGACGAAGGCCGACCCCAACAAGCCGGTCACCGTGACCGCCAAGGGCCGCAACAGCCGGATCACCGATGTGATGGTCGTCGACAACGCCGGCCGCCTTGTC
Organism: Wenjunlia tyrosinilytica; assembly: GCF_014646055.1. Taxonomy (GTDB): domain Bacteria; phylum Actinomycetota; class Actinomycetes; order Streptomycetales; family Streptomycetaceae; genus Wenjunlia; species Wenjunlia tyrosinilytica. Next base: position 375,935 of record NZ_BMMS01000002.1, on the reverse strand, counting down.
CGCGGTGAGCTCGCCGACAGCGGCACCAGCTGGCACACCAGCTCCCCACTGGCCGCGGGAGCCCGTTACACCGTCAGGGTGAGCACCGCCGACAGCGACGGCAGCCCGGGGCGGGGGAGCGCCACCTTCACCACCGCTGCGTCCGACAAGCTGCTGCGTGCCACATTCGGCCCCGACGGCAAGGAGTACGGCGTCGGCCAGCCCGTCACCGCCCAGCTCAGCCACAAGGTCACCGACCCCGCCGCCCGCGCCCTGGTCGAACGGGGCCTTCGGGTGACGTCCACACCTGCCGCCCACGGCCGCTGGTACTGGGTGGACGACCAGACCCTGCACTACCGGCCCGAGGAGTACTGGCCCGCCCATGCCACCGTCACGGTGGAGAGCAGACTCGACGGCACGCGGATCCAGGACGGCCTCTACGGAGGCTCCAGTCCTGCCCTGACCTTCCGGACCCGCGACCGGATCGTCGCCCTCGTGGACGCCGCCGAACACCGGATGACGGTCACCAGGAACGGCAAGGAGATCCGTACCATCCCCGTCACCACGGGCAAGCCGGGCTTCGACACCAGGAACGGCGTCAAGGTCGTCCTGGAGCAGGAGGAGCAGGTCCGGATGACCGGTACGAGCATCGGCATCGCCGCGGGCAGTTCGGAGAGCTACGACCTCGATGTCCGCTGGGCCACCCGCGTGACCTGGAGCGGGGAGTTCGTGCACGCGGCCCCCTGGTCCGTGGGCTCGCAGGGCTACGCCAACGTCAGCCACGGTTGCACGGGCATGAGCACCGAGGCCGCCGAGTGGTTCTTCAAGCTCGCCAAGCCCGGTGACGTCGTCAAGGTCGTCAACAGCGAGGGGTCGATGATGACCCCGTTCGACAACGGATACGGCGACTGGAACCTCGACTGGGCCAAGTGGCGCCAGGGCAGTGCCCTCGACAAGGTCGCGGCCAGCCAGTACGGCATCGACCAGGCCGACCTGCCGGTCGCCGCCTCAGCCCGCCTGCGCCCCCAGCAGAGCTGACGAGCCGGCCGACCGGGCGGGAAGGAGCACGAACGCCGAGGGCCTCGGCAGGACGCGATGTCCTGCCGAGGCCCTCGGCTGTGGCGCCTCTTCGCGGTCAGCGGCCTCAGTGGTGGCCGTGGCCGCTCGTGATCTCCTCGTGCTCCTGCGGGGTCGGCTTCGGGATCTGGCTTCCCTCGCCGTAGAAGGCCTGCGAGAGCTTGGCCCGCACCTTCTGCGTGCGCTTGACCTTGCGGACGACGCCGTTCTCGTCGACCTCGGCCCCGATCTCCAGCGGCTTCGGCTGGTCGTGGGCGGTGAGCTCGAACACCTTCCCCTGCGGCAGCGGCTCGTGCACCTCGATGAACTCGCCGTGCGGCAGCCGCTTGATGACGCCCGTCTCGCGGCCGTGCAGCACCTTCTCGCGGTCCCGGCGCTGGAGGCCCAGGCAGATCCGCTTGGTGATGATGAACGCCACCGGCGGCAGGACGAAGAAGCTCACCCGGACCACCCAGGTGATCGCGTTGATCGACAGGTGGAAGTGGGTCGCGAACAGGTCGTTGCCACCACCGACGAGCAGGATCAGGTAGAGGCTGATCCACGCCACACCGAGACCGGTACGGGTCGGAGCGTTGCGCGGGCGGTCCAGCAGGTGGTGCTCGCGCTTGTCACCGGTGACCCACGACTCGATGAACGGGTACACCGCGATGGCCGTGAGGACCAGCGGGAAGACGATCAGCGGGATGAACACACCCAGGACCAGCGTGTGCCCGGCGAAGTTGATCTCCCAGCCCGGCATGATGCGGATCAGGCCCTCGGAGAAGCCCATGTACCAGTCGGGCTGGGCGTCCGTGGAGACCTGGTCCGGCCGGTAGGGGCCGTACGCCCAGATCGGGTTGACCGTGGCGATCGCGGACAGCAGCGTGATGACACCGAAGACCACGAAGAAGAACCCGCCGGCCTTGGCCATGTAGACCGGCATCAGCGGCATGCCGACGACGTTCTTGTTGGTCTTGCCGGGACCGGGGAACTGCGTGTGCTTGTGGTAGACGACCAGGATGAGGTGCGCCACCACCAGGCCCAGCATGATGCCGGGCAGCAGAAGGATGTGGATGGTGAAGAACCGCGGCACGACGTCGAAGCCCGGGAACTGCCCGCCGAAGAGGAAGAACGACAGGTAGGTGCCGACGATCGGCACGGAGAGCACCGCGCCCTCCATGAACCGGATACCCGTACCCGACAGCAGGTCGTCGGGGAGGGAGTAGCCGAGGAAGCCGTCGAACATACCCATGACGAGCAGGAGGAAGCCGAACGTCCAGTTGATCTCACGCGGCTTGCGGAACGCCCCGGTGAAGAACACCCGCATCATGTGGACGAGCATGCCCGCCACGAAGACGATGGCCGCCCAGTGGTGGATCTGCCGGACCAGCAGGCCGCCGCGCACGTCGAAGCTGATGTTCAGCGTCGACTCGTACGCCTCGGACATCCGCACGCCCTGGAGCGGGACATAGGAGCCGTGGTAGACGACCTCGCCCATGCTGGGCTTGAAGAACAGCGTCAGGTACACACCCGTGAGGATGATGATGATGAAGCTGTAGAGGCAGATCTCGCCCAGCATGAACGACCAGTGGTCCGGGAAGATCTTCCGCAGGTTGGACTTGGCCAGGTTGTACAGGCCGACCCGTCCGTCCGCCCAGTCGGCGGCCTTCTGTCCCGCGGGGGCCTTCTCCCGGGACTTCGGGTTGTCGTTGGTGCTCATCCGCGCTCCCAGAAGCTCGGGCCGACGGGCTCGGTGAAGTCGCCGAGCGCTTCGAGGTAGCCGTCGGAGTTCACGCTGATCCGCAGCTGCGGAAGGGCGTGACCCGCCGGGCCGAAGATCACTCGGGCGCCGTCGGCGAGGTCGAAGGTGGACTGGTGGCACGGGCAGAGCACGTGGTGGGTCTGCTGTTCGTAGAGGCTGATCGGGCAGCCGACGTGCGTGCAGATCTTGGAGAAGGCCACGATGCCCTCGTGGCCCCACTCGAGCTCACGCTTGTCCTTGATGTCCTCCGGCTCGAGCCGGACGATCATCAGCGCCGCCTTGGCGATCTGCTCCTGGAAGTCCTCCGCCGTCTCCTCCAGGCCGTCGGGCTTGGCGAAGGTCAACGACCCGACCGTGATGTCCGACGGCTTCATCGGCTCGTTGGTGTTCTGGTTGATCAGCAGCTTGCCCTTGGCCCACAGCGTGTGGCGCAGCTTGTCGCCGGGCAGCGGGCCGAGGTCGCGCAGGAGGACCACACCGGACAGGGGCACCAGGGCCAGCGCGCCGAACATCGTGTTGCGGATCAGCTTGCGGCGGCCGAACTGGCTCTCCCCGGCGCCCTTGCGGAAGTCCTGGATGACCCGCTGGCGGACCTCCGGAGGAGCCTCGATGGGGTGGCGCTCGTCCACCACCTCCTCGTCGGACATCAGCGTGCGCGCCCAGTGGACCGCGCCGGCGCCGATGGCGAACAGCGCGATGCCCAGCGTGCAGCCCAGGGTGAAGTTCAGCGCGCTGATGTGACCGATCGGCCAGACGTAGATGATCTTGTCCACGTCGATGGCCACGAATCCGGCGATGAAGCCGATCGTCGCCAGCATCGACAGCGTGAACAGGCCCGCGACCGCACGCTCGGACCGCTTGGCGGCCCGCTCGTCGATGTCCTGCCGGCGGGGCAGGTGGGGCGGCAGCCCCGGGTCGGGGACGAGTGCGTCGCTGGGCGCGATCTCCGCGTCCGTACCGTGCGGCGGCTCGGCCGGCAGGTTCTCTTCTGGGGTGTCCTGGCTACTCATGACTTCCTGGCCTTAGCGGTCCGGGCAGCGACCCACACGGCGGTGGCGATCAGCGCGCCGAGGCCGAAGATCCAACCGAAGAGTCCCTCGGTGACCGGGCCGAGACGGCCCAGGGAGAACCCGCCCGGGTTGGGGTTGTCGGCCCTTGTGGTGTCGTTGACATACGCGATGATGTCCCTCTTGGCCTTCTCCGGCATCGTGGTGTCGGGGAAAGTGGGCATTTGCTGGGGGCCCGTGAGCATCGCCTCGTAGATGTGCTTGGGGTCCACACCGCGAAGGCTCGGCGCGTACTTGCCGTCCGTGAGCGCACCGCCCTCGCCGGCGAAGTTGTGGCACTGCGCGCAGTTGGTGCGGAACAGCTCACCGCCGGCGGCGATGTCCCCGCCCTTGGGGTCGTACTGCTTCTTCGACGGGATGCCGGGGCCGGGGCCCAGGGAAGCGATGTACGCGGCGAGCTGGTCGATCTGCGCCTGCGTGTAGATGGGCTGCTTCTTCGGCACCTGGGCGCCGGGCTGCTGGGCGGGCATACGGCCGGTGCCCACCTGGAAGTCGACGGCGGCGGCGCCGACACCCACCAGGGACGGGCCGTCGGTGCTGCCCTGACCGCCGGGGCCGTGGCAGCTCGAGCAGCCGGTGGCGTACAGCTTCTTGCCCTCTTCGATCGCGATCGACTGGGAGGAGGAGTCGGCCTGCGCGGTCTTGGCAGGCGCGAACGCGGCGTACAGCCCCCCGGTGGCCGCGAGCGCGAAGAGTAGGACGACAAGCGCCGCCAGCGGATGGCGCCGTCGCACGGAGAGCTTTTTCACGGATTACCCCGGTGTCAGGATCTTCAGCGTCAGTGTTCGTCGATGCCGGTCAGCGGCGCGTCGCGTTGCCGCGGGGCGTGACCGGAGGTCAGGACTGGTTACCTGATGAGGTAGATCGTGGCGAAGAGGCCGATCCAGACGACGTCGACGAAGTGCCAGTAGTAGGACACGACGATCGCGGCAGTGGCCTGCTCGTGCGTGAATCTCTTCGCGGCGTACGTCCTGCCCAGCACGAACAGGAAGGCGATGAGGCCGCCCGTCACGTGCAGACCGTGGAAGCCCGTGGTCAGGTAGAACACCGAGCCGTACACGCTGGACGAGAGGGACAGTCCGTCGTGCTTGACGAGCTCGGTGTACTCGAAGATCTGCCCCCCGATGAAGATCGCGCCCATCATGAACGTGATCACGAACCAGCGCCGCAGCTTCTTCACGTCACCGCGCTCTGCCGCGAACACGCCGAGCTGGCAGGTGAGGGAGGAGAGCACCAGGATCGTGGTGTTCGTCGCCGAGAACGGGAGGTTCAACGCTTCCGCGTGATCCTTCCAGAACTCGGAACCGGTCACCGAGCGAGCGGTGAAGTACATCGCGAAGAGGGCCGCGAAGAACATCAGCTCGGAACTCAACCAAATGATGGTTCCGACGCTGACCAGGTTCGGCCGGTTGACCGAGGGGTGCGCGTGCCCGGTATCTACAGTTGCTGTCGCCACGACCGACATTATGTCGGTCGCTTATCCCGCCCACACTCCGGGGGGTCCCCTTCAGCGTGTCCGGGCCGGGCCCGCGGTTGCGGGGCTTCGCTCGTTGGGGGGAGAGCCGATCTTTCGGGGCCCGGACCCTGCTGCGACCCGACCGGTCGGGAGTAGCATCCCCGCCAGTTGCCGGGATCACTTCGGGATCACTTTTGGGGGCACCGCACATGAGCAACACCGCGCCGCAGACCGCCACCGTGCTGGTCTACAGCGACGATGCCAACACCCGCCAGCAGGTGCGCCTCGCGGCGGGCCGCCGCCCGGCGTCCGACGTGCCGAAGGTGGAGTACCTCGAGTGCGCCACCGTGCCCGCGGTCCTCGCCCAGCTGGAGAAGGGCGGCATCGACGTCTGCGTCCTCGACGGCGAGGCGGTCCCCGTCGGCGGCATGGGCGTGTGCCGGCAGATCAAGGACGAGGTCTTCCACTGCCCGCCGGTCCTGCTCCTGATCGGGCGCCCGCAGGACGCGTGGCTGGCCACCTGGAGCCGGGCCGACGCCTCGGTGACGCACCCCATCGACCCGGTGGCCCTGTCGGAGTCGCTCGCCGGGCTCCTGCGCCAGCGGTTCGGACACCGCGCCGCGGGGTGAGCGGGGTCGCGCTTTCTTGACTGCTGGACGGCGGGCCCGCGGGCCCGCCGTCGCTCAGTAGGGTGGTCGGCGTCCCTTGACACCTACCCCTCACCGGTTCGAGGTGGGGGTGGCCGACCACTGGAGTGTGGACCATGAGCGATGCGACCCCGACAGGCGGCGACCGCGCGCAGGCCCGCACCTGGCCGGCCGTACTGAACGCCCTCCTGCGTGGCGACGACCTCAGCGCCGACGACACGGCCTGGGCGATGGACCGGATCATGAACGGCGAGGCGACCGACGTCCAGATCGCCGGCTTCGCGGTCGCGCTGCGGGCCAAGGGCGAGACGGTGGAAGAGGTCAACGGCCTGGTCCGCACCATGTACGACCACGCCAACCTCATCGAGGTCCCAGGTCCCACCGTCGACATCGTCGGTACCGGCGGCGACGGGGCCAAGACCGTCAATATCTCCACGATGTCCGCGATCGTCGTGGCGGGCACCGGGGCGCGCGTGGTCAAGCACGGCAACCGGGCCGCCTCGTCCGCGAGCGGTGCCTCCGATGTACTGGAGCAGCTCGGCGTCAATCTGGAGCTGACGCCCGGGCGGGTGGCGGAGGTGGCCGAGGAGGCGGGCATCACCTTCTGTTTCGCGGTGAAGTTCCACCCGGCCCTGCGGCATGTGGCCCAGGCACGTCGGGAGCTGGGCATCGCCACGACGTTCAACTTCCTCGGCCCGCTGACCAACCCGGCGCGGGTGCGGGCGCAGGCCACCGGGGTCGCGGATCCGCGGATGGCGCCGATCGTGGCCGGGGTGCTGGCCGAGCGGGGGGTGTCGGCGCTGGTCTTCCGCGGCGACGACGGCCTGGACGAGCTGACGACGACGGCGACTTCCCAGGTGTGGAGGGTGCGCGGCGGCGACGTCGCCCGGGAGACCTTCGACCCCAGGGACGTCGGTCTGGAGCTGGTGCCGGTCTCCGCGCTGAGCGGGGCCGACGCGGCCCACAACGCCGAGGTGGCGCGAAGGCTGCTGGGCGGGGAGACGGGGCCGGTGCGGGACGCGGTGCTGCTGAACTCGGCGGCGGCGCTGGTCGCCCTGGACCAGTCCTCGGCCCCGCTGGCCGAGCAGCTCGCGGCCGGGATCGGGAAGGCGGCCGAGTCCATCGACTCCGGCGCCGCCCGCTCCGTTCTCGAGCGGTGGGTGGCCGCGACCAAGGAGTAGCCGCCCGGCAGGGCGGCCCAGCGGTGGCCGCCAAGGGGGACCGAAGGAAACCCGGCGGGGAGCTGCCGCGCGGTGGCCGCCAAGGGGACGGCAAGGAAATGGCGGAGCAGCGGACGCGGAGCCGGTCCGGTGCGCGGGCGGCGTCCACAGTGTGGAACGTCGTCTTGCGCACCGACCACCCTGTGCCATACTCCTGGGCAGGTCACGAGTGACAGCGACACAGGCCCCGGCCCGCTGTCCGGCAACCCTCCGTCCGTGGCGGGGTGCCCCGGGTGATGACCAGGCCGTAGGCGAAGGGTCTACGGCAAGCGCGGACCCCTCGCGACACTCCAGGGGTCCAGGTCTGGGACATCCGAGGAGTTGTGTCGTGAGCAAGCGAATGCGCTAGGGCCTGTCGGCCCATCTCCCCATCGCAGGTGCGCTGTGCGTGCTGACGCCGCCGTGCCATGCGTTCTTCAGAGCTGACTGCTCCGCGCCGGTCCCGTCGCGCCGATCCTTCGCGCGCCGGTCGATCGGACGCCGAACTCTCCGTCGCCCTCTTGACGCTCATCGGGAGCCTTCGCCATGTCTGTGTACTCTTCCGCTGCCTCTTCCGCCACGGTTTGCGGGGGTTCGTCCTCCTGCGGGGGGTCGTCCGCACCTCTTCCGGTCCTCGGCCGTGATGTCCTGGTGCCGCTGGTGACCGGGGGAGAGGTGACCTACGCGGCGCTGGACTACGCGGCGAGCGCCCCCGCGCTCCAGCGGGTGTGGGACGACGTCGCCGCCTACGCCCCCTACTACGGCAGCGTGCACCGGGGTGCGGGCTACCTGTCCCAGCTGTCCACGGAGCTGTTCGAGCAGAGCCGGGCGACCGTCGCCGACTTCCTGGGGTGCCGCGAGGGCGACCAGGTCGTCTTCACCCGCTCGACCACCGACTCGCTCAACCTCCTCGCGGCCGTCCTCCCGCGGGGCACTCGCGTCTTCGTCTTCGAGACCGAGCACCATGCCTCGCTCCTGCCCTGGCGCGACGCCGAGGTGACCTACCTGTCCGCCCCGCGCACTCCGGCCGAGGCCGTCGCTTCGCTGGAACGGGCACTGGAGGAGAGCGAGCAGGGCCCCCGGCTGGTCTGTGTGACGGGTGCCTCGAATGTGACCGGTGAGCTGTGGCCGGTGCGCGAGCTCACCGAGACCGCGCACCGCCACGGCGCCAGGATCGTGCTGGACGCGGCGCAGCTCGCCCCCCACCACCCCGTGTCACTGGCCGAACTCGGTGTGGACTGGGTGGCGTTCTCCGGGCACAAGCTCTACGCCCCGTTCGGCTCCGGTGTGCTGGCCGGGCGCTCCGACTGGCTGGTGGACGCCGAGCCCTACCTCGCCGGAGGAGGCGCCAGCCGCAAGGTCTCCCGGCGCGAGGACGGCGGCGTGGACGTGGAGTGGCACACCAGCGCCGCCCGCCACGAGGCCGGCTCCCCCAATGTGATCGGCGCCTACTCCATCGCCTCGGCCTGCCGAGCGCTGGCCGAGGCGGGCTTCGACTCGCTCGTCGAGCGCGAGCAGGCGCTCGTGGCGAGGGTGCGGGCGGGGCTAGCCGAGGTGCCGCAGGTGAGGGTGCTGTCCCTGTTCGGTGACGACGCGCCCAGGGTCGGTGTCATCTCGTTCGTCGTCGAGGGCTGGAACAGCTCGCACTTCGCGGCGGCGCTGTCCGCCGAGTACGGGATCGGGGTGCGCGACGGACTGTTCTGCGCGCACCCGCTCGTGCGCACCCTGCTGGGCGGGACGCCGGACGAGCCGGGGGAGTGCGGTGCTCCGGAGGCGGAGCCGGGCGAGCGGTCGCTGAACGCCATCCGGGTGAGCTTCGGCGCCGGGACGCCGGACGAGCATGTGGAGCGTTTCGTGGCGGCCGTGCGCGAGCTGGTCGGCGAGGGCGCCAAGTGGGAGTACCGGACGGAGGACGGCCGCTGCGTCCCCGCGCGCTAGAAGAGGCGGCGGCGGGTGTGCGTCATGACTCCAGGCCGATGGCGAAGGCCGCTTCCAGGTCGTGCTGGGAGTAGGTGCGGAACGCGATGTGGGTCTCGGTCTCGAGCACACCCGCCACCTTGTTGACCTTGCCCGGGATGACGTCGGCGAGGTCCTCGTGGGCCCGCACGCGGACCATCGCCACCAGGTCGTACGTGCCGGTCACCGAGTAGACCTCGCTGACGCCCTCCAGGGCGGCGATGGACTCGGCGATCTCGGGGATCCGGTCGACGCTGGTCTTGATGAGCACGATGGCGGTGATCACGGCTGGCTGTCTCCTCGGTTCGCCCTGGCTGCGCCGCCCAGGGTATCCGCTCGCCGGTAGCGGGCCCATGCGTAGGCGAAGCCCGCGGCGAACCCGGCGACGTGCGCCAGGTGGGCGATGCCCGGCCCCGGCGGCTCGGCGCGCAGGGCCAGCCACTGCAGGGCGAACCACACCCCCAGCACCAGCCACGCCGGGAAGCGCAGCGGCAGGAAGAACAGGGCGGGGACCAGGCTGGTCACCCGTGCCCTGGGATACAGGCACAGATACGCGCCGAGCACCCCCGCGATGGCCCCCGACGCGCCGATCAGGGCGTGTCGGGAGTCCGCGTGTCCCAGGGCGTAGCCGTACGTGGCCGCGGTGCCCGCCGCCAGGTAGAAGACGGCGAAGTGGAGATGGCCCAGGCGGCCCTCGAGGCGTGCGCCGAAGACATGGAGGAACAGGGCGTTCCCGAGCAGGTGCAGCCAGCTGCCGTGCACGAACATCGCGGTGAGCACGGATCCGGCCCGCTCATTGGCCAGCAGATCCACCGGTACGACACCCCACCGATGGAAGTACGCCTCCTGCTCCATCTGCGCCGTGCCCGTCCCCGTGCCCGCGACCGGACCGGCGGCCGGGCCGGCCAGGAAGACCGCGCAGTTCGCCGCGATGAGGGCATACGTCACCCAGGGACGGCTCGGTACCGAGGTGACCATGAGTCGATCATTGCCTACCGGGGCGTATCGGGCATTGCTCACCAGGCGCACCGCGAGGAGGGCCGCAGGCCGTAGGGTTGCCCGCAGCGCCAGCACAGGGCGCGACTTCGAGATTTACGAGAATGAGGTCACCTTCATGCCCGTCCCCGTGCCCACGGCCGACACGCGGTGGCGCTGCACACTGTGCGGCAATCTCACGCGGTTCGACGTCACCCGGTCCAGCAAGGTCGTCGAGTACGTCCACCTCGACCTCGCCGGGGAGCCGAAGGTCGAGGAGCGTGAGGTGCTCAGCGAGACGCTCGAGTCCGTGCGGTGCCGCTGGTGCAACGCGGTGGACCAGATCGAGCTGGTCGACCGCCCCGCCACCGGAGCGGGCAACGACGAGGGGAACGAGCGGGGCTGACGGTCGCGGTTGACCGCGCACCCGGGGGGTGCGGGAGACAATGGAGTAGTGACGGCGGGCGACGCACGGGGAGGCGCCGAAACCGGGCGATCGGAGCAACGGACGTGGTGGAGCGTACGGGCGAGCACGGGCGGGCGGAACAGCAGAACGGTTCCGCCCACGGCCTCGGCGCGGGGGACAGCCTCGCGGACGCGGCCCTGCGCGCCTGCGTGCCCGAGGCGGAGCCGGAGCCGAGGCGCGAGTCGGACCCCGCCGAGCCACCCGAGGTCCTGGACCGGCCGCTGCCCGAAGGAGTGCGCCGCCGTGTCGTCGGCATAGCGGCCGAGGCGTTCGGAAACCTCACCTTCGCCGAGCTGCCCGCCCAGCTGCGCCAGTACGCCCGGTTCACCCCCGCGCGCCGGGCGAAGTTCGCCGCGACGGCGCTGGCCGCCGCCCTGGAGAGCGACCCGGTCTTCCGCCAGCGCATGGCGGCCCGGCTGCGGCAGGCCCAGCCGGACCTCGCGGAGGCGCTGGACGCCGGGACCGTTCCCGCCGCCGCCGATCCGCTGGACGTGGCCGCCGCCGCCTATCTGCTGCGCCCGCCCGGCTGGACCAAGCAGGTGGCGGCCGCGGGGGACGAGGCGGAGCGCGCCCAGTCCGAGCGGGCCAATGAGGAGGTCGCCCGGGAGCTGGAGCAGGTCCGGGAGGAACTGGCGGCGCTGCGGGCCTCGACCCGCGCCGACACCGACCGGGCCCGCGCCGACCTCGAGGCCGTCCGCAAGGAGAACGAGTCGCTCCAGCGCAAGCTGCGCAGCGCGGTGAGCGACGTCAAGCGCGGTGAGGCGGCCGTGCGCAAGGCCGCGGCGGAGCTGGACGCCGCACGGTCCGCGGCGGCGCTGGAGCGCACGGCGGCCGACAGCGAGGCCCGCCGGCTGCGCACCCGGCTGTCCGAGGTGGAGTCCGCGCTGGAGGCGAGCCGCCGGGCGGCGCGCGAGGGGCGCAGCGTCGAGGACATGCGGCTGCGGCTCCTGCTGGACACGGTGCTCGACGCGGCGCAGGGGCTGCGCAGGGAATTGGCGCTGCCGCCGACGACCGAGCGCCCGGCGGACACGGTGGACGCGGTCACCCCCGGCCAGATGACCCCGAAGGACATCGCCCACCGGGCGCTGTCCGAGGACGACCCGGCGCTGCTGGACCAGCTGCTGGCGCTGCCTCAGGCGCATCTGGTGGTGGACGGCTACAACGTGACCAAGACCGGCTATCCGACGATGCCGCTGGAGAAGCAGCGGCTTCGGCTGCTGGGCGGGCTCGCGGCGCTGGCGGCGCAGAGCGGCGCCGAGGTCACCTGCGTCTTCGACGGCGCGGACCTGGAGGCGCCGGTCCTGCTGGCCCCACCGCGCGGTGTGCGGGTGCTGTTCAGCAAGGCCGGGGAGACGGCCGACGAGCTGATCCGCCGTCTGGTCCGCGCGGAGCCCCCGGGCAGGCCCGTGGTGGTCGTCTCCGCGGACCGCGAGGTGGCCGACGGTGTGCGCAGGGCGGGCGCGCGTCCGGTCGCCTCCACGCTCCTGCTGAAGCGGCTCACCCGGGGGTGACCGCGGGCCGCCCCGGCGGTGGAGCGAGTCCGAAGCGGCCGGCTCCGAGAACTCGCGAGCCCATTTCCGTGGGCGATTCAAGTAATTACTGATGGCCGAAAAACCTGTTCACGATCTATTGGGAATACTCACGGCTTTTCAGGAACCCTGTGCTGTATGTCCGATTGAGGATGATGTTGACCCCGGAGGTTTGAGTCAGGTGCGTGCGTGTGACCTGCGACACAGCATGTCCGAGATGGGCGATTGCGCCCGACGCAGCGTCAAAATTTGATTACGGGCCGTGCCAACACCCAAAAGAATTCCTACTCCGGGAGACTTTTTCTCCCAGGGGATTTGAAGCGATCACGAGTAGGTCACTAAGGTCATGCCTCGAACCTTCGCGCGGTCGTTCATCCAACCAGGATGGCAGCGGGGGTACCGCCGAGTCCGCTGCGCCGACGGGGGGACGTCGTCGCACGGAGCCGGGGAACCATCCGTCCTTGCCTGCTCATTGGGCGGGATGGTCCCTTCCGGGGTGAATCGGCGCGAGGGCCGGTCCGCGAGGGCCGGTGACGCGTCGTAGGGCAGCTTCCGGTCCGAACCCGTCAGCTCACCCGGTAGGCGGCCGTAGGAAGAAGGAGCTCGCCTTCGTGGCGTCCCACCGTCGTCCCAAGCAGGCCAGTAGGGCCCGCGTCGCGGTTCTGACCACCGCCGCCGCAGCAGCCGTCGTCGTGTCGGGCCAGGCCGCCCACGCCGCTCCGTCGACCCCCTCGAAGTCCGAGGTCAAGGAGAAGGTCGACAAGCTCTACCACGACGCCGAGATCGCGACCGAGAAGTACAACGGCGCGAAGGAGAAGCAGGGCAAGCTCCAGAAGCAGGTCGACAACCTGCAGGACAAGGTGGCCCGCGAGCAGTCGCACCTGAACAAGCTTCTGGGCGGCCTCGGCTCCATCGCCAGTTCGCAGTACCGCAACGGCGGTATCGACCCGAGCGTGCAGCTGTTCCTCTCCGCCGACCCGGACGACTACCTGGACAAGGCCTCCGCCCTCGACCAGGTGAGCGCCAAGCAGGCCGAGGCGATCAAGCAGATCCAGAAGCAGAAGCGCGATCTGGACCAGCAGCGCCAGGAGGCCTCCTCCAAGCTCCGCGACCTCGAGAAGACCCGCAAGGACCTCGCGGCCAACAAGCAGTCGATCCAGGGCAAGCTGAAGAAGGCCCAGGCGCTGCTGAACACGCTGACCGCCAAGGAGCGCGCCGCGGTCGAGTCCCCCCGTGCCTCCCGCGGCGAGGAGACCCGCCCGCCGATGGGCCACGGGGTTCCCGCCTCCGGCCGTGCCGCCGCCGCGTACGCCGCGGCCCAGAGCAAGATCGGCTCCCCCTACGTGTGGGGCGCGACCGGCGAGAACTCCTTCGACTGCTCGGGCCTGACCTCGTGGGCCTACAAGCAGGCCGGGATCTCCATACCCCGCACCTCGCAGGCCCAGGCCAACGCGGGCACCCGCATCCCGCTGAGCCAGGCCAAGCCCGGCGACCTGGTCATCATGTACGGCGACTTCCACCACGTGGGCCTGTACGCCGGCGGCGGCAAGGTCCTGCACGCCCCGAAGCCCGGTGCGTCGGTCCGCTACGAGCAGGCCAGCTACATGGCCCCGCAGTTCGCGGTCCGCATCTGACGCTCCGGCACAGCACGTTCGAAGGCCCCGCTTCCCCCGGCGGGGCCTTCGCCGTGTCCGGGACGGTCCACGGCCGGGGCGCGGCGGCGCGCCGCCGGGTGCGGGAGTCCCCGTTGCCCGGTTCGTGCGCACCCGTCCGAGCGAACACCGCATTGCCGTGTTGCCGCCGCACCACCGGTGACCTGCGCTCCCACCGCGGCGCGGGAGAATCCCCGGCCGTGGTGCTTTGTGACGCGCGGCGGCGCATGGCTAGTGTCTGCCCCGCAGCTCCGCGCGTCCGGTCGCTCACCCGGAGTGACAGCGCGGAGGTACCGCCGAGTCCTGGCCCTGGGTGCGTCACGGGGGCACATCGCCGGGGTCGGAGGTCCGGACCGCGCATTTCGGAGCGTGCGGAGCGGACCACCGAGGGCGGCTGCACGGATGAAGGAGTTCGCCTTAAGTGGCGTCCCACCGCCGTTCCCCGCAGGCCCCCTCGGCGCGGGTGACCCCCCTCGCGAAGGCGGCCGCCGGAGCCGCCGCGGCCACAGCGGCGGCGCTGACCGGCGCCGGTGCCGCCACCGCCGCCCCCGCGCCCGTGCCGGCCCCCAGTGCGAGCGTCCAGGAGGTGCAGGTCCAGGAGGTGAAGGCCCGGGAGGTGAAGAAGCAGCTCGACCGGCTCTACGAGCAGGCGGAGACGGCAACGGAGAAGTTCAACGGCACCAAGGAGCGCCAGGCCGGGCTGCAACGGCGGGTGGAGACCCTTCAGGACCAGGTGGCCCGCAGCCAGGCGCAGCTCAACCGCATGCGCCGCACCCTCGGGGCGTTCGCCGGGGCCCAGTACCGCAGTGGGGCCATCGACCCCTCCGTCCAGCTGATGCTCTCCTCGAGCCCGGACGAGTTCCTGGAACGGGCGGCCACCCTCGAGCGGATCGGCGCCCGCCAGGCGGGTGAGCTGCACCAGGCCGAGCAGGTCCGGCGCTCCCTGCACCAGCAGCGCACCGAGGCCCGGCACAAGCTCGACGAACTCGAGCATCTGCGCCTGGATCTCGCCCGCCACAAGCGCTCGATCCAGGGCAGGCTCTCGCGGGCGCGGCAACTGCTCGAGGCACTGCCGGCCAAGGACCGCGCGGCCCTGAGTCCGGGCGGCGCCCTCGGTGAGCGGGCCTCGCGTTCACGGGGCCGGCCGGGCGAGCTCCCCGCGGGGCTGATGGCTACCTCCGGGCGGGCGGCGGCGGCCGCGGCGGCCGTCCAGCGGGCGCTGGGCGCTCCGTACAGCTGGGCGAGCGCCGGTCCGCACGCCTTCGACTGCTCGGGCCTGACCTACTGGGCGTACCGCCAGGCGGGGGTGACGCTGCCGCGCACCTCCCAGGGACAGATGAACGCCGGCCGCCATGTGCCCCTGTCCCAGGCCCGCCCCGGCGACCTGGTCGTCTACCGCAGCGACGCCAGCCATGTCGCCATGTACGTCGGCGACGGACGGGTGATCCACGCCCCCTACCCGGGAGCGAAGGTGCGCTACGACCCGGTCGGCATGATGCCCATCGCCTCGGTCACCCGGGTCTGACGCGAGGGCTCCATGGCCGACCGCAAGTGATCCCCGACGGGTGCGGGAGGCCGCTGGCCTAGTATCGGCCATGTGATCCGCGGTGTGATCGGCCATGGGGAGAACGGGCCAGGGGGTCGTGCGACCAGGCGGTTCCTCTTTGTCGCCCTCGGTACCGTCCTCGCCCTGATCCTGGCGTTGCTGCTGGGCGACCGCAGTGGCGCCGGATCCACCCCCTCGCCCGACGCGGCCGTCGAGAGCCTTCTCCAGCAGCGCGCGCACGCCGTCCTCACTCGGAACGAGGGCGCGTTCCTCGCCACCGTCGACCCCGCGGCGGCGGCGTTCCGGGCGCGCGAGCGAGCGTGGTTCGCCAATGTGGCCGATGTACCGCTGGCCTCCTGGGAGTACCGGGTGGACCGGCTCCAGCCCCGCGCGGCCCGCCGGGTCGGCGCCGATGTGCGACTCGGCTACCGGATCAAGGGCTACGACAGGGAGCCGGTCACCTCCACCGAGCACCTGACCCTCGCCCAGCGTGACGGCCGCTGGAGGATCACCGCCGAGCGGGAGGGCGTCCAGCAGCTGTGGGACTTCGGCCGGGTGCACACCGTGCGGGGGGAGCGGAGCCTGGTGCTGGGACTCGACAACCCGCGCACGCTGCGCGGCTACGCCGATGACGCGGATCGCGCGGTGCCGGCCGTGAACAGCGTGTGGAAGGGCCGGTGGAGCGGCCGAGTGGTCCTCGAAGTGCCGCGTTCGCTCGGCCAGATGGCCCGGCTTCTCGGCGCTCCCCCCGCCACCTACCGGGGCATCGCCGCGGTCACGACCGGCGAGACCGGCGGCTCGGCGGCGGCCCCGGCGGACCGGGTGATCGTCAATCCGGAGGCGTTCCGCGTCCTCACCCGCCTCGGCCGCAGGGTCGTCATCGCCCACGAGACCACGCACGTGGCCACCCGCGCCTTCACGACGCCCCGGACCCCGCTGTGGCTGTCGGAGGGGGCCGCGGACTGGGTGGGCTACCTCGGCACCGGCCGCACCCCTGAGCAGATCGCGCCGGAGCTGACGGCCGACGTCAGGGCGGGGAAGGTGCCCGGCCGCCTGCCCTCCAACGTCGACTTCGGCACCACCCGGCAGGCGCTGGCGCAGTCGTACGAGATGGCCTGGTTCGCCTGCCGGCTCATCGCCGACGAGTACGGTCGGGACCGGCTCGTGGAGCTGTACAAGAGGGTCGGGCGGAAGGACGAGGGCGGAGTGGACACGGTGATGCGTGCTGTTCTCGGCGTGAGCCTCGAGCAGTTCACCAAGCAGTGGCGGGCCGAGATCGTCCGGGAGCTGACATGACCGAGGCACTGGCGGAATCCGCGGACTTCACCGCCGAGGAGATCGAACGCGGACGAGCGCTGCGACGCGCCCAGACCCCGCCCGCCCTCGCGGGCCGGGTGGCCGGACTGGCGCTGGCCCTCGGGCTCGGCCTCACCCCGGCCGGGGCGGACCTCGTGGGCGTAGTCGGTGGCACCTGGTGGCTCGAGGCGCTGTGGGCGGCGGCCGTGCTGACGGTGCTGACCAGCGCGGTGAGCCTGCCGTTCGGCGCGCGCGTGCGGGTGGTGCGCGAGCGGTTCGGCCTGGTCACCCAGGGCTGGGGCGGCTGGTGGGGGGATGTGCTGCGCGGCCTGCTGATCTCGCTGCCGCTGGCGGCGGGCGCGCTCCTGGGGCTGTACGCGCTGGTGCGGGCGCTGCCGGACACCTGGTGGATCGCCGCGGCGGGCGCCGCGGCCGCGCTGTCGGTGGTGCTGTCCTGGCTGGCGCCGCTCGTGCTCGAACCCGTCTTCAACCGCTTCTCGCCGATGCCCGAGGGCGAGTTGCGCTCCGCCCTGCTGGGCCTCGCCGAACGCGACCGGATCAGGGTCCGCGACGTCCTCGTGGCCGACGCCTCCCGCCGCACCACCGCTCTCAACGCCTATGTCTCCGGCTTCGGAGGCACCCGCCGCATTGTCGTGTTCGACACCCTGGTGACGACGGCCGAGCCGCGCGAGGTGGAGCTGGTGGTCGCCCATGAACTCGGGCACGTCAAGCACCGCGACGTCCTGCACGGAACGCTGATGGGCGCGCTCGGCGCCGCCGCCGGGGTCTGCGCGCTGGCGGCGGCCGTTCGGTGGCAGCCGCTGCTGGACGCGGCCGGGGTGGACCGGTTCTCCGATCCCCGCTCGGCGTTCCTGCTGGTGGCGCTGGCCTCCGTGCTCGCCGCGGTCGCGGGCCCCGTGGGCTGCGCGGTCAGCCGCCGGATCGAGCGGCGCGCGGACGCCTATGCCCTCGACCTCACCCGCGATCCGGAGCATTTCATCGCCATGCAGCGCAGGCTCTCGGTGGCGAACGTCTCCGACCCCGATCCGCCGAAGCCCCTGCATCTGCTCTTCGGGACCCACCCCACCGCGGTGCAGCGCATCGCCGCCGCCAGAGCCGCACAGGCCGCTCGGCTCGCCTAGCGGGGTGGGGCGGCCGGGTGCATCGGCCCGGTGCGGTCGGCCCACCGCGGTCGGCCCGGCGCCGTCAGATCGCGTAGTGCCAGACGGTGAGCATGTAGGCGCCGTGCCAGGTGCCGAACAGCGCGAGCGCCGAGCCGACCAGGACCGCCGTACGGGTCCTGGCCCTCGCCAGCGCCACGGCGAGCGGGACGAGCGCCACCAGCGCGGGCACGAGCAGGCGCGGCTTGGAGTGGTAGTAGTTCGTCTGCCCCACGGTGAGGACGAAGACGAGCACGCCGTACACGACCAGCGGAGGCCAGGTCCTCTCCATGGCGGCGACGACGCAGCCGACGGCGGTGGCGATCAGGAGGAGCGCGGTGCTGACGGCGACCCAGCCGTCCGACCGCTGAAACGTATCCCCCAGGAAGCGGAGCGTCCCGGTGCCCCAGTCCCAATGGGTGTTCCAGCCGGCCTCCTGGATCGCGGTCCATCCGTCCAGGCGGCCGGTCCGGCCCGCCACCCACAGCAGATACAGCGGCACCCCGGCCGACCCCAGCGCACAGCCCGCGAGCGCCCGCCGGATCACCGCCCGCCGCTGCCACATCGCCCAGCCCGCCGCGACCAGCAGAGCGGCGGAGACGGCCACCGCCGTGGAACGGGTCAGCCCGGCCAGCAGCCCGCACGCTCCCGCCGTCAGCCAGGCCTCGCGCCGGGCGGCCAGCAAGGCGGCGGCGGCCAGCGCCAGGAAGAGCCCCTCGGTGTACGCCATGGACATCGAGACGGCCATGGGCTGCACACACACCAGCAAGGTCGCCGCCAGCGCGGCCCGCCGCCCGTGCAGCCGCAGCACCAGATGGAAGACGGCCACCGCGGCGGCCGCCCCGGCCAGCCGGGACACGGTCAGCGCCGCCGTCTCGTAGCCGAGCCCGGTGACCCCGTGCGCCAGCCGCACCAGCGCCGGGTAGAGCGGGAAGAACGCGAGGGTGCTGCCCTTGAGGCTGCCGTCCTCGTTGTACTCGAAGCCCTGCGGGTAGCCGTGGTGCGCCACGTCGACGTACCAGTGCCCGTCCCAGGACAGCAGCTTGCCGCGCACCCCCTCGTCGCCGGGGGCGATCATCAGGTGCAGTACGACGAGCTGGAGCACGGCGGTGACGGTGTAGACGATCAGGGGCGCGGCGAGCGCGTGGCGGACCAGGCGGATCCACGGCGGCCGGCCGCCGTCGGAGCGGGGGCGGGGCACCGACCGCTCGGCCGAATCGGCCGCGGCCGCCGGCAGGGGCTCGTGCGCGACGTCCTCCTTCGCGGTGCTCACGTGCCCTGCCCGGCCATTACTGTCTCCCCGTCACCCGTTCACTCGTGTAGGTGGATCCTACGTGAGCGACCTGCCGTGCCTCGGGAACCTTGGCGAGCCCGGGCCCGGAGCCCACCGTCGCGCACCACAGCGAACGGCACGACCGCAGCGCGGCCGCCGCCAGCAGCCCATTGCGCAGCGTCAGCAGCGCGATGCCGAGCGGATCGCTGTGCACCACGTGCGAGGACCAGATGGGGTACTCCAGCAGCGTGACCCCCGTGGCCGCGAGCACCAGCAGCGCGGACCGCCGCTGGGAGGTGGTCCGCTCGGTCAGGCAGACGGCGGCCAGCCCGACCAGCCACACCATGTACTGCGGACTGATCACCCGGCTGGTCACGGTGAACAGCAGCACCGCGGTGAAGGCCGCGTCGAACGGGGTCGCCGCCGTGAACCGCCGGGCTCTGAGCCGCCACACCAGCAGCCAGCCGAACGACGTGGTGGTCAGCACGAGCGCCGCATGGCTGACCAGCCGGACACCGGGGCCGAGGAACTCCACCGAGCCGTAGTTGAGCATCACCTGCCCGCCCCAGCCGAGGTGCCGGGCGATGTGGAAGACGACCGAGCCCAGCGACTCGATCTCCGTGCCGCGCTCGCGCTGGAAGCCGAGGAAGGCGAACGCGCCCGGCATCGACAGCCAGAACCAGGCCGACAGGGCGACGGCGGTGGCCCCGGCCGCCGCCCGGGCGTCCCGGGTGTGCCGTCCCCTCGCCGTGCCGACCAGCAACAGCAGCGGCCAGACCTTCAGCAGCGCCCCCAGCCCGACCAGCGCGCCGGACAGCTTGGGACGGCGGGCCGCGGCCAGCAGCGCGGCCACGGCGGCGGCGGTCACCAGCAGGTCGTAGCGGGCATAGACCGTCGGCCCCAGAAGCGGTACACCCGCCGTCCACACCCACGCCCCGCCGCGCCGCCCGCCGCGCCGCTCGCCGTCCGCCCGCACCAGCAGGCCCAGCGTCGTCGCGTCGACGGCCAGCGCGATCACGAAGAACGCCGTGGCGTAGGTGAGGAACGGCAGCAGACCGGGAGCGAGCACGGCCAGCGCCGCGCCCGGGGGGTACTGCCAGGTCACGTCGTCCAGAGGGAACGTTCCCGCGCGCAGCAGCTCGTACCAGCCCTGGTAGATCACCGAGACATCGGTGGTGACGTCCGGCCCGGGCACCGGCAGCACGCCGAGGACCGTCAGCAGCAGCAGGACCCGGGTCGCCGCCCAGGTGCCCACGACCCCACGGGCCCGTCCGGCAAGCGACATGTCCACCTCGTCCGTTTCTGTCGGTTGAGGTGCATCATGCCGCCCGCCGGGTGCCCGGGGCCGCACCCGCGCCGGGCAGGGCGTGCCAGGTACTGTCGGCCCAAATGGACAAGACCCTGATCGTCACCAACGACTTCCCGCCCCGTCCCGGCGGTATCCAGGCGTTCGTGCACAGCATGGCGCTGCGCCTCGACCCCGGGCAGGTGGTGGTGTACGCGTCCACCTGGAAGGACGGGACGGAGGTGGCGGCCTTCGACGCCGAGCAGCCGTTCCCCGTGGTGCGCGACCGCACGTCCATGCTCCTGCCGACCCCCCGGGTGACCCGGCGCGCGGTCGAGCTGCTGCGCCAACACGGCTGTTCCTCCGTATGGTTCGGCGCGTCCGCGCCGCTGGGGCTGATGGCGCCCGCGCTGCGCGGGGCCGGGGCGCGCCGGATCGTGGCCACCACGCACGGCCACGAGGCGGGCTGGGCCGTGCTGCCCGTCGCCAGGCGACTGCTGCGCCGGATCGGGGACGGCGTGGACACGATGACGTACCTCGGCGAGTACACCCGCTCCCGCATTGCCCGTGCGCTGACCCCCGAGGCCGCCGCGCGTCTGGTCCAACTGCCGCCCGGCGTCGACGAGAAGGCCTTCCACCCGGGGTCGGGCGGGGGAGAGGTGCGAGAACGCCTCGGCCTGACCGACCGCCCGGTGGTGGTGTGCGTCTCGCGGCTCGTGCCGCGCAAGGGCCAGGACACCCTGATCCAGGCCATGCCGAGGATTCTCGCCGAGGTGCCGGACGCGGTCCTGCTCGTCGTGGGCGGCGGACCCTACCGGGGGGACCTGGAGAAGCTGGCGCGGACCACGGGAGTGAGCGAGTCGGTGCGCTTCACCGGGGCGGTGCCGTGGGAGGAACTGCCCGCGCACTTCGGCGCGGGCGACGTCTTCGCGATGCCCTGCCGCACCCGGCGGCGCGGCCTGGACGTCGAGGGCCTGGGGATCGTCTACCTGGAGGCGTCCGCGACCGGCCTTCCCGTCGTCTGCGGGGACTCCGGCGGCGCCCCGGACGCGGTGCTCGACGGTGCGACCGGCTACGTCGTCGAGGGCGGGAGCCCCGAGCGGGCCGCCGCCCGCGTCGTGGAGCTGCTGGCCGATCCGGCGCTGCGGCGGCGCATGGGCGACCGGGGCCGGGCCTGGGTCGAGGAGTCCTGGCGGTGGGACACCCTGGCGGAGCGGCTGCGGGGGCTGCTGTAGCGGCGCTGCCGCAGCGGCGCGGCCCTGAGCGCCGTCGGCGCCGCACCCGCCGAGCCGCACTGCCCACAGCGAGCGCTTGCCCGTCCCGCGACGGCGGGACGGGCACTCGGCTGCGGTGCCGAGCCGCGGCGGCGCCCTTCGGCCGGTCTCAGCGGGCGTAGATCGCCTCGATCTCTCCCGCGAAGTCCTTGAGCACGACATTGCGCTTGAGCTTCAGCGACGGGGTGAGGTGCCCGCTCTCCTCGGTGAAGTGCGTCTCGAGGACACGGAACTTCTTCACGGCCTCGGCCTTCGAGACGGCCGCGTTGCCGTCGTCCACCGCCTGCTGGACGGCCGCCAGCAGATCGGGGTCGTCCTTGAGTCCGGCGGCCGTGGTGTTCGCGCCCTTGCCGTTCTGTTCGGCCCACCGCGGCAGGAACTCGTCGTCGAGCGTGATCAGCGCGCCGACGAACGGCCTGCCGTCGCCCACGACCATGCACTCGGCGACCAGCGAGTGGGCCCGGATCCGGTCCTCGATCACCGCGGGGGCGACGTTCTTGCCGCCCGCCGTGACGATGATCTCCTTCTTGCGGCCGGTGATGGTCAGGTAGCCGTCGTCGTCGAGCCGGCCGATGTCCCCGGTGTGGAACCAGCCGTCGGTGTGTGCCGCCTCGGTGGCGTCGGGGTTGTTCCAGTAACCGGTGAACAGGTGGTCGCCGCGCAGGAGGACCTCGCCGTCCTCGGCGATGCCCACCGAGGAGCCCGGCAGCGGCTGGCCGACGGTGCCGATCTTGACGCGGTCCCACGGGTTGAAGGTGGTGGCGGCGCACGACTCGGTCAGGCCGTAGCCCTCCAGGACCGTGAACCCGATGCCCCGGTAGAAGTGGCCGAGCCGCTCACCGAGCGGGCCGCCGCCGGAGATGGCGTGGGTGGCCCGGCCGCCCAGCGCCGCGCGCAGCTTGCTGTAGACGAGCCGGTCGAAGACCTTGTGCTTGAACTTCAGCGCGAGGCTCGGGCCCTCGGGGGTGTCCAGCGCCCGGCTGTAGTCCGTGGCGACGGCCGCCGCCTTGTCGAAGATCTTGCCCTTGCCCTCGGCCTGGGCCTTCGCCCGCGCCGAGTTGTAGACCTTCTCGAAGACCCGGGGAACGCCCAGGACCAGGGTCGGGCGGAACGACGCCAGCTCGGCCGTGACCTCCTTGACGTCCGGACAGTGCCCCAGGCGGATCGGCGCGAGCACGGCGCAGATCTCGACCAGGCGCCCGAAGACGTGGGCCAGCGGGAGGAAGAGCAGCACCGAGGAGTGGCCGGTGCTGAACAGCGGGCCCAGCCGCTCCACCGCGTTGCCGCACTCGGTGAAGAAGCTGCGGTGGGTGAGCACGCAGCCCTTGGGGCGGCCGGTGGTGCCGGAGGTGTAGACGATCGTGGCCGGGGAGTCCGCGTTGGCGGCGGTGGTGCGCTCCTCGACGGTGGTGTCGGAGACGTCGACGCCGCTGTCCACCAGGGAGTCGACGCCCCCGGCGTCGAGCTGCCACACATGCTTGAGCTGCGGCAGCCGCTCGCGCACGGCCTCGACGGCGGCCTCGTGCACGGGGGAGGCGACCACGCAGCCGACCGCGTCGGAGTCCCCCAGGATCCACTCGACCTGCTCGTTGGAGGAGGTCTCGTAGATCGGCACGGTGACCGCGCCCGCGGTCCAGATCGCGAAGTCGAACAGCGTCCACTCATAGCGGGTGGGGGACATCAGGCCCACTCGGTCACCGGGCTGCACGCCGGAGGCGATGAGCCCCTTGGCGACTCTGCGCACCTCGGTGAGGAAGTCGGCGGCCGTGACATCGAGCCACACCCCGTCGATCTTGCGGCTGATGACCGTCACATCGGGGTGCTGGGCGGCGTTGCGGCGGATGAGATCCGTCAGGTTGCCGTCCGCGGGTACCTCGTACAGGGCCGGAAGGCTGAACTCGCGCAAGACTGCTGCTCCTCATCGGCGCCGGCGGCTTTGTCGGCAGTGGTCCAAGCTCGATGGCTTGCTGGACTGAGCCGGACGTTACCGACCAGTAAGGAATTCAGGTAGGGGGTCGGGGGCAAAAGTTCCCAGCGTCACAGTCGGGCGCCGCCGATGACTCGTTTCGTCCACTGTGTCGCCTTGAGGTACGACTGGGGACCCCGACGCACATTACGTCAGGCCTCCGGTGACCCGCAGGTAACCGCGGCGGCGCAAGCCGCCGGAGCGACGCTTAGGCTGTTCGTCATGCGCGTCCACGTTGTCAGTGATGTCCACGGCGCCCATGAGGCGCTCGCCGAGGCGGGGGACGGGGCGGACGCGCTGGTATGCCTCGGTGACCTGATCCTGTTCCTTGACTACGCCGATCTCTCGCGCGGGATCTTCCCCGAGCTGTTCGGGGCGCGGGCGGCCGCACACCTGGTGGAGCTGCGCACCGCCCGCCGGTTCGACGAGGCCAGGGAGTTCTCCCGGTCGCTGTGGGCCGGCCTCGACCGGGAGGAAGCCGTCGAGTCGGCCGTGCGCAGGCAGTACGCCGAGCTGTTCGCGGCCTTCCCCGCGCCGACGTACGCCACGTACGGCAATGTCGACATTCCCCGCCTGTGGCCGCAGTACGCGCGCGACGGCGTCACCGTCCTCGACGCGGACACCGCGAGGATCGGCGACTGGACCTTCGGCTTCGTCGGCGGCGGCCTGCGCACGCCGATGCGCACCCCGTACGAGATCGACGACGAGGCCTACGCGGCGAAGATCGACGCCCTCGGCCCCGTCGACGTGCTCTGCACGCACATCCCGCCCGCGCTGCCCGAGCTGACCTACGACACGGCCGCCCGCCGGTTCGAGCGGGGCAGCGACGCGATCCTGGAGGCCATCCGCAGGCACCGGCCGAGGTACGCCCTCTTCGGCCATGTCCACCAGCCGCTGGTGAGCCGGATGCGGGTCGGCACCACCGAGTGCGTCAACGTCGGGCACTTCCGCGCCTCCGGCAAGCCCTGGGTACTCGAATGGTGACGGCCCGGCACGGGCCTGTGGGACAGGGGCGCGGTAGCCTTCCCCAGCCAAGATAAGAGCAGGTAGGACACATCAGTCCCGGAGGAGCCACCTCGATGGCGGAACACACCAGGTCGAGCATCACGATCGACGCGACCCCCGCCGAAGTCATGGGGGTGATCTCCGACTTCGCCAAGTACCCCGAGTGGACCGGCGAGGTCAAGGAGGCCGAGATCCTCAAGGTGGGTCCTGACGGGCGCGCCGAACAGGTCAAACTCGTCCTCGACGCCGGCGCCATCAAGGACGCCCACACCCTCGCCTACACCTGGGAGGGCGACCGCATGTGCAGCTGGTCGCTGGTCAAGTCCCAGATGCTGCGCTCCCTCGACGGCTCCTACAGCCTCGCCCCCGTGGGCGACGGCAGCCACACCGAGGTGACGTACCAGCTCGCCGTCGACGTCAAGATCCCCATGCTCGGCATGATCAAGCGCAAGGCGGAGAAGGTCATCATCGACCGGGCGCTGTCCGGGCTGAAGAAGCGCGTCGAGACACCGCCGGCCCAGGACGCCGCCGCCGAGGCCGAGCAGTCCTGAGCGTGCGCACCGTCCTCGTCACCGGGTCCGGTGGATCCGGCCGGACCACCGCCGCCGCGGCCACCGCCGTGCACTCCGCCCGCTCCGGCCGCCGGACCCTGCTCGTCTCCGCCGACCGCGGACTCGGTGACGTGCTCGACCACCCCGTCACGGCCGTGCCGTCCGAGGTGCAACAGGGGCTGTTCGCCCTCCTCACCGACTCCGGCGCCCGCTTCCGCGCCGAGGCCGACCGGCTCCAGAGCGGTATGGCCTCCGCCCTGGACATGTTCGGGGTGAGCCCCCTCGACCCCGAGGAGCTCACCGAGCTGCCCGGCAGCGCCGAGGCCGCCCTGCTGCGGACCCTGCGCGAGAAGGCGGAAAGCGGCGAGTGGGACACGGTGGTCGTCGACTGCCCGCCCACCTCGGTGGCCGTCGCCACGCTCGCCCTGCCCGAGCAACTGCGCCGCTACCTCGACCGGGTGCTGCCCGCCGAACGGCAGGCCGCCCGCGCGCTGCGCCCCCTGCTGGCCACCCTCGCGGGTGTGCCCATGCCCGCCGAATGGCTGTTCTCCACCGCCGACTCGCTCGCCCGCGACCTCTACGCCGCCCAGACGGTCATCGAGGACAACGCCACCACGGTCCGCCTCGTCCTCGAACCCGGTCCGCTCGCCGCCGCGGAACTGCGCCGTGCCCATGCCGCCCTGGCCCTGTTCGGCCACCGCCTCGAAGCGGTCCTGGCCAACCGGGTCCTGCCCACCGGCTCGTCCGACCCCTGGCTCGCCGACCTGTCCGGACAGCAGCAGCAGGAATTGAAGGCGCTGCGTACCGGCCACCCGGTGCTGGAGCTGCCGCACCTCGGCCGCGACCCCGTCGGCACCGCAGACCTCGCGGCGATCGGCGAGCACCTCGCCGTCCCACCGCGCGAGCAGGGACGCGCGCCCGACCCGTGGAGCGTCACCGAGCGGCCCGAGGACGGGGAGCTCGGCGAGTTCGACTGGCGGCTGCCACTGCCGGGCGCCGTGCGCGCCGACCTCGACCTGGTGCGGCGCGACGACGAGCTGATGATCGACGTGGGGCGCTTCCGCAGGATCGTCCCCCTGCCGCCGGTGCTGCGCCGGTGCACGGTCACGGGGGCCACGCTGCGCGAGGGTTCGCTGCTCGTGCGCTTCGCCCCCGATCCGGCGGTGTGGCCGACCTCTTGACGTCCGCCGGACGCCAGGAGGGCATGACGTGCGCCGGGGTGCGGCGCGACGCACGCCGGGGCGCCAGGGGCGCGACGTACGCCCGGGTGCGGTGCCTTGCCGAACGCCACCGGTCCGCGCGGCCTCGTTCCGGTAACGTCGAGACATGAGCGAAACCACGTCCCCCCGGCCGGAGCACCACGACGCCGACGCCTGGTCGAAGGCGTGCGCGGAGGACCTCGCCGACCAGGCCTCCAAGCGCAGGGTGCGCCAGGCCTACGAGCCGGGCAGCGCGGCCGACGAGCTGCGCAGGCTCGCCGAGGCCGTGAGCGAGAAGGTCCAGGAGCTGGGCAACCCCCTGCTCGGCCTTCCCGCGCAGGCCCTGCTCTCCCAGGCCAAGTCCGCGCTCGGCCAGGCCAGGCAGCGCAACCCCGAGTTCTTCGACCATCTCGCCGCCGCGGGGAGCGAGCTCCTGGCCGCGTACCGCGCCGCCGTCACCGAGCACGAGCGGCGCTGGACCGACGGCAAGCCGCCGCACAGCGAGCGCATCGACCTCGACTGAAGCGTGGTAGCGGCGCGGACCGGTACCGTTACGCACAGCGGGGCATCGACCGAGCAACTGAGGGACACATGGGACTCACCATCGGCGTCGACATCGGCGGCACGAAGATCGCGGCCGGCGTTGTGGACGAGGAAGGTTCGATTCTCGAGACGGTAACGGTGCCGACTCCACCAACCCCCGAGGGCGTCGTCGACGCCATCGCGGACGCTGTCAAGGAGGTCTGCTCGGATGATCGGCGGATCGACGCCGTGGGCGTCGGTGCCGCGGGATATGTGGATGACAAGCGCGCCACGGTCCTGTTCGCCCCGAACATCGACTGGCGGCACGAAGCGCTCAAGGACAAGATCGAGCAGCGCGTCGGTCTTTCGGTCGTCGTCGAGAACGACGCCAACGCGGCCGCCTGGGGCGAGTACCGCTTCGGCGCGGGCCAGGGCCACGACGACGTCGTGTGCATCACCCTCGGCACCGGCCTCGGCGGCGGCATCATCATCGGGGGCAGGCTCCACCGCGGCCGCTTCGGCGTCGCGGGGGAGTTCGGGCACATCAGGGTCGTGCCGGACGGCCTGCTGTGCGGCTGCGGCAGCCAGGGCTGCTGGGAGCAGTACGCGAGCGGCCGGGCGCTGGTGCGCTACGCCAGGCAGCGCGCGGCGGCCACCCCGGAGAACGCCACGCATCTGCTCTCCCTGGGCGACGGCACTCCGGAGGGCATCCAGGGGCTGCACGTGAGCCAGGGCGCCAAGGACGGCGACCCGGTCTCGGTCGACTCCTTCCGGGAGCTGGCCCGGTGGGCGGGTGCGGGCCTGGCCGACCTGGCCTCGCTCTTCGACCCGTCGGCGTTCATCATCGGCGGCGGGGTCTCCGACGCCGGGGATGTGGTGCTGGAGCCGATCCGCAAGTCGTTCCGGCGATGGCTCGTGGGCGGCCTGTACCGGCCGCACGCCCAGGTCCTCGTCGCCAAGCTCGGCGGCAAGGCGGGCCTGGTCGGCGCCGCGGACCTGGCACGGCAGGGCTGACCGATGGCCACCGCCGACCTCCCCGCCTCGCGCACCGAGCCGGACGGCTCGGCGGTGGTCCGCCTGCTCAGCTACAACGTCCGTTCCCTGAGGGACGACCGGGAGGCGCTGGTCCGGGTGATCCGGGCCTGCGCCCCCGACATCGTGTGCGTCCAGGAGGCGCCGCGGTTCTTCCGCTGGCGCAAGAAGACGTCATGGCTGGCCCGCGACTGCGGGCTCGTCGTGGTGACCGGCGGCGCCACGGCCGCCGGACCGATGATCATGTCCTCCCTGAGGGCCACGGTGGTCCGCGCGGAGGATGTCCTTCTCCCGCACACCCCCGGACTGCACCGGCGGGGGTTCGCCACGGCCACGCTCCGGTTCGGCCGGGCCCGGCTGGCGGTCGTCAGCTGCCATCTGAGCCTGGACGCGGACGAGCGCTACGACCAGGCGGGGGCGCTGCTCGGGCGACTGGAGGCCAGTGGCGAGCGGTGCACCGTCGCCGCGGGCGACCTCAACGACCGCCCCGACGGCAAGAGCTGGCAGCGCGTGGCCGGGGGGCTGCGGGACGCGCACGAGGCCGCGCCGTGGGGCGGCACTGACACCTCGACGGCCGTCGATCCGTACCAGCGCATCGACGGCGTCTTCACCTCGCCGCAGGTGGAGATCCTGGGCTGCGGGGTGCCGCACGGCATGCCGGGGGTGGAGGAGGCCGATCTGAGGGCGGCCACCGACCATCTGCCGGTGCTGGCGGCGCTGCGGCTGCCGGCGCGGGGCGTGTCCTAGGGCTGGCCCTGTCGTGTCCTAGGGCTGCTCCTGTCGGGGGCGGGCCTCGTCGCCGCGTGCCTCGGAGAGCTCGGGGCCTTCAGGCCGGCCGGCGCCTGCGGGCTGCTCGGCGCCTGCGGGCTGTTCGCGGCCTGCGGGCTGCTCGGCGCCCGCGGGCTCTTCGGGCTTCTCCTCCTCCGGCCATTTGGCGATGTCGCGGGGCTCGACATAGGGCTCCTCGTCCTCCGGGTGACCGCCCGCGATGGCGCGTTCGCGGGTCATCTCCGCGTCGAACTCGAGGCCGAGCAGGATCGCCAGATTCGACAGCCACAGCCAGACCAGGAAGACGATCACTCCGGCGAGGGTGCCGTAGGTCTTGTTGTACGAGCCGAAGTTGGCGACGTAGAGCGCGAAGCCCGCCGAGGCGACGATCCAGATGGCCAGGGCGAGGGCGCTGCCCGGGGTCATCCAGCGGAACCCTCGCAGCTTGGCATTGGGTGAGGCCCAGTACAGGATCGCGATCATCAGGACGACGAGGACGACGAGGACCGGCCACTTGGCGATCGACCACGCGGTCAGTGCCGCGTGGCCCATCCCGATGGCCTTTCCCACCTGGTCGGCCAGTCCTCCGGTGAACACCACGATCACCGCGCTGGCGCACAGCAGGACCATCAGCACCACCGTCACAGCGAGCCGCAGCGGGGTGAGCTTCCAGACGGGGCGGCCCTCGCGGATGTCGTAGACGGCGTTGCTGGCGCGGATGAACGCGCCTACGTACCCGGAGGCCGACCACAGGGCGCCGAGCAGGCCGAGGACGGCCAGCACTCCGCCCGCGCCGCTGCCGGCCTGGAGTTGCTCGACGGCGTTGGTGATGATGTCGCGTGTCGAGCCGGGGGTGAGCTGTTCGAGGTTGTCCAGGACCTTCTTCGTCGCCGACTCCCCGGCCACGCCGAGCAGGGACACCAGCACGAGCATGGCCGGAAAGAGGGAGA
Source organism: Wenjunlia tyrosinilytica (assembly GCF_014646055.1). Classification (GTDB taxonomy): domain Bacteria; phylum Actinomycetota; class Actinomycetes; order Streptomycetales; family Streptomycetaceae; genus Wenjunlia; species Wenjunlia tyrosinilytica. The sequence continues at coordinate 346,364 of NZ_BMMS01000002.1, read as the reverse complement.
GCACGCCGTAGTAGGTCAGGGCGGCGGCGCGGTCGGGGAGCTCGTCCTCGAGGAACTCCTTGCACGTGCGGCGCACTATGGCCCGCCACGAGCGCGCCTGGAGGTCGGTGAACGCGTCGGGTGCCCGCGCCTCCACCTCGGGGGCGGGGCCCACGGCGGAGGTCTCGTCGGTCGTGTGCGGGGCGTCGGTCCTGGCGGGGTCTTCGCTGTGCCGGTCCTTGCCGATGTGTGCCATGTCCGGCGCGTTTCCGCTGAGCGCGACTTCGAACCTCCAGGCCCGGTGAGCGCCCCGGTGGGCGCCTCGGGGACTGGATCCGAGGTGGCGGGGTAAGCGGGGGCAACAACCGGACAAGCACAACTGAAGGCCGTCAACGCGGTCCGCACGGAGGAAGGACGGACATGGCGATTTCCGAGGGCAAGGCGCGGGCTCAGCAGGTGGGTTCCCAACTGAGGGACAGGACAGCCGGCTTGGCCGGGCATGTGCGCGAGCAGGCGGAGCATGTGCGCGAGCAGGCGGGACACGTTCGCGAGCAGGCGGCGCACGCCGTGCGCGCCGCTCAGGAGAAGGCGCCGGAGCAGCTGCTGGAGAAGACGGCGCAGGCGAAGGAGCACTTGGCCGGGGCCGCCGCCACGGTCGCGACGACCGTGCAGAACAACACCCCGGACCATGTACGGGAGACGGCCGAGCAGGCGGCGCGGACCGCCCGCCGCAACCGCGGTCCGATGGCGGCCGCCGGTGTTGCCGCGTTCGTCGTCGTCCTCGTCGCCCGTCGCCGCTCCCGCCGGGGGAAGCGCTGATGAAGGCGGTGAAGGTGCTCTACAAGCCGGTCGGTATGACGCTGGGAGCGGTCGGCGGACTGGTGGCCGGGGCGCTGTTCAAGCGGGTGTGGAAGGCCGCAGGGCACGAGGACGACGCTCCGGACGCCACCGACGAGGACCGCGGCTGGCCGCAGATCATGCTGGCCGCCGCCCTCGAAGGGCTCATCTTCTCGGTGGTCAGGGCCGCCGTGGAGCGGGGTGGCGCGGTGGCCACCCGCAGGGTCACGGGGACCTGGCCGGGCTGAGGTTCCGGTCGCGCCCGGTGGCGCCGACGGATGGGTGCGGCGTGCTGCTGGGCTCGCGGGCTCAGACGACCGCGCCGCCGTGCGGGTCGTCGTCCTCGTCCTCGTCCCCGTTGCCCATCCGGGCCACGAGCGTCGCGAAGCCGCCGAGGAAGCCGCCCACGCCGAGGGTCGTCATCCACCAGGTGATCTCCTGGCGGAGCAGCACCATCACGAACAGCAGGAGCGGGCCGCCGAGCACCGCCAGCCAGGCGAACTTCGACGTGGTGTCGAGCTTGGGCAGCGGCGGCGGTGGAGGCGGGACGAAGTGCCCCTCGTCCTCCTCGTCGGGCTCGAAGTCGCGGGGACCGAGCTCGCGAGGGCCGGTGTCCGAGGGCTTGTGGACAGGACCGGTCGCGATGACGATGCTGCGGGTCGTATTGACCCCGTTGTCGAAGCCGAGGGCGTCGTCGTCCCCGGCGTCGTCGTCCCTGAAGTCGTCGTCTTCGGCCAGCCCCTCCGCCTCCGGCCAGGAGGCGTCCTCCGCGGGCTCGTCGTCGAACGAGGCCACCAACTGCTGCCAGACTGCGTCCTCTTCCTCCTGGCCGCGGTCGCGCTCGTCACGCTCCTCAGGCACTGTCCGCCCCCAGCCGCTGGACGAACTCCCAGCTCGCCTCGAAGATGCGCTCGGCGTCGTGGTCGAGGGTGGCCACGTGGTAACTGCGCTCCAGGACCACATCCGTCACATCGGTGGCGGAGATCCGACTCAGCACGATCGTTGAGTTCTCCGGCGAGACGACATGGTCCTGCGGGCTGCGCATCAGGAGCACCGGCTGCGTCACCTGCGGCAGTTCGTCGTGGACGACCTTCCAGAACCGGCTGAGGGAGTAGAGGGCGTGCAGCGGCACCCGGTCGTAGCCGACCTCCTGCGAGCCCTCCAGGGCGATGTCGTTCGTGATGCCCTGCACGGAGGGGACGAGGTGGCGCAGGGCCGGGACGGCGCCGATCATCTTCTGGTCCGCCCGGACCGAGGGGTTCACCAGGGCGATGCCGGTGATGGCGGCGCCGTGCCGCGCCGCGGTGTGCAGGGTAAGGGTGCCGCCCATCGACAGCCCGAAGACGAAGACGTGCTTGCAGCGGTCGGAAAGGGTCCGGACCTCGCGGTCGATCTCCGCGTACCAGTCCTCCCACCGGGTGGCCTGCATGTCCTGCCAGCGTGTGCCGTGGCCGGGCAGGAGGGGGAGCGAGACCGTCAGACCCTTGGCCGCCAGGTAGTCGGCCCACGGGCGCAGCGACTGCGGCGAACCGGTGAAACCGTGACACAGCACCACGCCGACCTCGCCGCCGTCGTGGCGGAACGGCTCGGCTCCGGGGATCAGCGGCACCTGGGCTCCTCGAGGAGTGATGGGAGGGTGGGCGGCCAGTGGGGCGAATGCTACTCGACCGGTACCGACAGTATGAGGGGGGCGGCGCAGGCCGGAAACGGTAATAAGGTCTAGCGTCAGACACAGGAGGTCCTCGGTTGTTCTACGGCATGATGAAGCTGTCCATCGGCTCCCTTCTCCGCGTTTCCTTCCGCCCGTGGGTGGAGGGTCTGGAGAACATCCCGCAGGAGGGGCCGGCCATCATCGCGAGCAACCACCTGTCCTTCTCGGACTCGTTCTTCCTCCCGTCGATGGTCAATCGCAAGATCACCTTTGTGGCGAAGGCGGAGTACTTCACCGGCAAGGGTGTCAAGGGCCGTCTGACCGCCGCGTTCTTCAAGGGCGTGGGTCAGCTGCCGGTCGACAGGTCCGGTGTGCGGGGTGCGGGGGAGGCCGCGATCCGCAGCGGTATCCAGGTGCTGGAGGCCGGGGAGCTGTTCGGCATCTACCCCGAGGGCACGCGTTCGCCGGACGGGCGGCTGTACCGGGGCAAGCCGGGCGGCCTGGCCAGGATCGCGCTGGCCACCGGGGCCCCGGTGATTCCCGTGGCGATGATCGACACGGAGAAGATCCAGCCGCCTGGGCAGGTGATGCCCAAGCTGATGCGGCCGGGCATCCGTATCGGCAAACCGCTGGACTTCAGCCGCTACCAGGGCATGGAGAACGACCGCTTCATCCTCCGGTCGGTGACCGACGAGGTCATGTACGAGATCATGAAGCTGTCGGGGCAGGAGTACGTGGACATCTACGCGACTGCCGCCAAGCGCCAGATCGAGGAAGCGAAGAAGAAGGAAGAGGCGGCCAGGAAGGCCGAGCACAAGGAGCACAGGGAGCACGGCGGCGACGCGGGCCGCCCCGAGGGCGGCTTGTCCGAGGGTGACTTGTCCGAGGGCGGCTTGTCCAAGGGCGACCGGTTGCCCGAGGGCGACTTGGGCAAGGGCGACTAGTCTCCGGGAACGGGGCAGCGGGGGAGGGGGCGGGGGATGTCGTCGATCTCGGTCGAGCAGCCGCTGTGGCGTGCGCTCACCGTCTTCCGCCTCTTCACGCTCGCCTACGCGCTCTTCCGGTACGTGACGCTGTTCGGCGAGTACCGGCATCCGGTCGGCGGCTGGATCTACATGGGCGCGCTCACCGTATGGTCGCTGGCCACCCTGCCCCGCGTCGGCTCCGCCGAGCGCTGCACCAAGCGCTTCCTGTGCGCCGACATGGGGGTCGCCCTCGCGGGCATCCTGCTGACCAGGCTGCTCGACGACCCGGACCGGGTGCTCGACGGCCAGGCGACGCTGCCCACGATCTGGGCGGCCAGCTCGGTGCTCGCGTTCGCCATCAAGGGCGGCTGGCGCTGGGGCGCGTTCGCCTCGGCGCTGATCGGGGTCTCGAATGTGATCGAGCGCGGCCGGTTCACCGAGCGGAACGTGCACAACATAGTCCTGCTGTTCATCGCCAGCACCGCCGTCGGCTACGTCGTCGAACTCGCCCGCGCCAGCGAGGCGACCCTCGCCCGCGCCCTGAGGATCGAGGCCGCGACCCGCGAGCGCGAACGCCTCGCCCGTGACATCCACGACAGTGTCCTTCAGGTCCTGGCGATGGTGCAGCGGCGCGGCAACGAGGTCGGCGGCGAGGCGGCCGAGCTGGGCAGGATGGCCGGGGAGCAGGAAGCGGCTCTGCGGGCGCTGGTGACCGGCCTCCCGGACGCCCGGCTCGCCGAGGACGGCGACCTGCGCGCCGAGGCCGGCCCGCAGGTCCCCGACGGCGGACCGCGTGATCTGCGTTCGCTGCTCGGGCCGCTGGCGGGCGCCAAGGTCACCGTCTCCTCACCCGGGACGCCCGTCCTGCTCGACGCGCACGCCGCCGCCGAGGTGGCGGCGGCCGTGGGGGCGGCGCTGGACAACGTACGACGGCATGCCGGGGACGGGGCCCGGGCCTGGATCCTGGTGGAGGACGAGGGCGACGAGGTCCTCGTCAGCGTTCGCGACGACGGTCCCGGTTTCGCGGCGGAGCGGTTGGCGGATGCCGAACGAGAGGGCAGGCTCGGAGTGAGCCAGTCGATCCGGGGCAGACTGCGTGACCTGGGCGGCAGCGTCGAGCTCGTCTCGGTGCCCGGCCAGGGCGCCGAGGTCGAGATGCGGGTCCCCCGCGGGGCGGCCCCGGCGGGGAAGACGCATGAGGCAGGCAAGACGAGGGAGCGGTTCAGTGGCTGAGTCCGAGCCGGGGCGGGCGGGGACCCCGGGCGCCGTCCGGGTCATGGTGGTGGACGACCACCCGATGTGGCGGGACGCGGTCGCCCGCGACCTGTCCGACGCCGGGTACGACGTCGTGGCCACGGCCGGCGAAGGCCACGAGGCGGTGCGCCGGGCGCGCGCCGTGATGCCCCAGGTGCTGGTGCTCGACCTCAACCTCCCCGGTCTGCCGGGCGTCGCCGTGTGCAAGGAACTGGTCGGCAACGACCCGGCGCTGCGCGTCCTGGTCCTGTCCGCGAGCGGTGAGCACGAGGACGTTCTCGAGGCGGTGAAGTCGGGCGCCACCGGTTACCTCCTGAAGTCGGCGGGCCGCGAGGAGCTGCTGGACGCCGTGGCCAGGACCGCCGTCGGCGACCCCGTGTTCACCCCGGGGCTGGCCGGTCTCGTCCTCGGTGAGTACCGGCGGCTGGCCTCGGATCCCGCGCCGAGGGCGGCGGACGAGCCCGCCGCGCCGAGCCTGACCGAGCGGGAGACCGAGGTGCTGCGCCTGGTCGCCAAGGGCCTGTCCTACAAGCAGATCGCCGAGCGGCTGGTGATCTCGCACCGGACCGTGCAGAACCACGTTCAGAACACCCTCGGCAAGCTCCAGCTGCACAACCGGGTGGAGCTGGTCCGGTACGCCATCGAACGCGGGTTGGACGGCGAGTAGCAACGAGGCCCCCCGTGAGGGTGAATACCGTCTGTCGGCCACCCCTTCAAACAAAGGAATCCGCTTCCCAGGTGATCCCTCCAGGGCTCGAACGCCGCTAGCGTTGCCGCGTTGGAGCCAGCGCTCGGAAGGGATGATTCCATGCGTATCGGAGTACTGACCGGCGGCGGGGACTGCCCCGGCCTCAACGCGGTGATCCGCGCCGCCGTCCGCAAGGGCACGCAGGAGCACGGGTATGAGTTCGTGGGCTTCCGCGACGGCTGGCGCGGCCCCCTCGAAGGCGACACCATGGTGCTGGACATTCCGGCGGTGCGCGGCATCCTGCCTCGCGGCGGCACCATCCTCGGCTCCTCGCGGACCAACCCGCTGAAGGTCGAGGACGGGGTCCGGCGCATCAAGGACAACATGGTCAAGTACGACGTGGACGCCCTCATCGCGATCGGTGGCGAGGACACCCTGGGGGTCGCGGCCCAGCTGGTGGAGTTCGGCGTCAACACCGTCGGCGTTCCCAAGACCATCGACAACGACCTGTCCGCCACCGACTACACCTTCGGCTTCGACACCGCCGTCAACATCGCCACCGAGGCGATCGACCGCCTCCACACCACCGCCGAGTCCCACCGGCGTGTGCTCGTCGTGGAGGTCATGGGGCGCCATGCCGGGTGGATCGCCCTGCACGCGGGGCTGGCCGGCGGCGCCAATGTCATCCTCATCCCCGAGCAGCGCTTCGACCTCGACGAGGTGTGCCAGTGGGTGGAGAACCGGTTCAAGATCAAGTACGCGCCGATCATCGTGGCGGCCGAGGGCGCGGTGCCCAAGGAGGGGCAGATGGTCACCAAGGACGAGTCGCTGGACTCGTTCGGCCATGTGCGGCTGTCCGGCATCGGCGAGTGGCTGGCCAAGTCCATCGAGGCCAAGACGGGCAAGGAGGCCAGGACCACGGTCCTCGGCCACATCCAGCGCGGCGGCACCCCGAGCGCGTTCGACCGCTGGCTCGCCACGCGCTTCGGCCTGCACGCCATCGACGCCGTCCGGGAAGGCGACTTCGGCAAGATGGTGGCGCTGCGCGGCACGGACATCGTGAGGGTGCCGATCGCGGACGCGACAGCCCAGCTCAAGACGGTCGACCCGTCGCTGTACGCGGAGGCCGGGGTCTTCTTCGGGTAGGTGTTCCCGGTTCCCCGGCAGGGCGCCCGGCCGCATGGCCGGGCGCCCGTTCGCCGGGAAGGGCGCTCCGCCCACTCGGCGGGGGGTGCGCACCGTCGGGCGCCCCCGTTCGCCGTTCAGCCCACCAGGACCCCCGAGAGCATCCGCGTCACGATCCCCGGACCGTCCAGGGTCAGCACCGACTCCGGGTGGAACTGCACGCCCGCGAAGCCCGCGCCCCGCATCGCGTGCACATCGCCGGTGACCGGATGGCGGCTCAACTCGACCCCGGCGGGACCGGTGTCCTCGCACCTGGCCGTGAACGTGCTGTAGAAGCCGACGGTCTCCCGGACCCCGAACAGGTCGATCTCCTCCTGCGCCCCCTGGAACGGCACCGCCTTGCGCACCAGCGCCATCCCCATCTCGGCGGCCATCAGCTCATGCCCCAGGCACACCCCCAGCAGGCCGTGCCCGTGCTCGGCCAGCAACTCCCGCGTGAGCGGGCGCAGCAGGGCCATCTTCGGGTCGTCCGCGTCGGCGGGGTCGCCGGGGCCGGGGCCGAGCACCACCGGCCCGCGATGCGCCCTGGCCGCCTCGATCGCGCCCGGCTCGTCGTACCGGCGCACGGTCACTTCGAGGCCCGTCGAGCGCAGGAGGTGGGCGAGCATCGAGGTGAAGGTGTCCTCGCAGTCGAGCACGAAGGCGTGCCCGGTCAGCGGACCGGGCCTGTCACCGGTGTGCAGCTTCAGCCAGAACGGGGCGAGCCCGGCCCGCCGTTCCGCGAGCGCGGCGCGCACCCTGGGGTCGTCACCGAGCCTCGGCGGCGCCTCCGAGCGGGGCCCGGCGGGCCGCACCCCCAGCGCGGCCAGCACCCCGGCCGCCTTGGCATGCGTCTCGGCGACCTCGGCCCGCGGCTGGGAGTGCCGTACGAGCGTCGCCCCGACCGGCACCCTCAGCCCGCCGTTCGCGTCGATGTCGGCGGTGCGGATGAGGATCGGCGAGTCCAGGGTCTGCGCCCCGCCCGCGTCCCGTCCGATGAGCGCCAGCGCCCCCGCGTAGTAGCCGCGCCCGCCCGGCTCATGGCGCTCGATGACCCGGCAGGCGTTCTGCACGGGGCTGCCGGTGACGGTGGCCGCGAACATCGTCTCGCGCAGCACGTCCCGGACATCCCATGAACTGCGGCCGCGCAACTCGTACTCGGTGTGCGCGAGGTGCGCCATCTCCTTCAGCCGCGGGCCGACGACCTGCCCGCCGAGGTCGCCGACGGCGCACATCATCTTCAGCTCCTCGTCGACCACCATCGTCAGTTCCTCGGCCTCCTTGGGGTCGTCGAGGAACGCGAGCAGGTCGTCGGCCGTAGGGCCGCCGGCGGGATAGCGGTAGGTGCCGCTGATCGGATTCATGGTGACCGTGCCGCCCGTCATCCGCACATGCACCTCGGGGCTGGCCCCGACCAGCGTCCGCTCCGCGGTGTGCAGCAGAAACGTCCAGTAGGCGCCGCGCTCGCCCTCGAGCAGCCTGCGGTAGAGGGAGAGCGCGGTCGCGGCGCCGAACCCGGGCAACTCGCCGGTGAAGGTGCGCCGGATGACGAAGTTGGCGCCCTCTCCGCGCCCGATCTCGTCGGCGACCACCCGCTCGACGATCCCGGCGTACTCGTCGTCGCCGACGTCGAACGAGCCCCCGTCGACGGTCACCGGCAGATCGGGCAGCGCCGCGACCAGCGCCTCCAGCGCCGCCTCGTGCACCTCGTCGGGCCGCAGCAGGAGCAACGGCGTGCCGTCGTCGCGCGCGTCGAACCCGCGCTCGCGGATCTGGCGGAAAGGAATGACGGCGAGCGCGTCCGCGGCGCCGTTCCCGTCGCCGGGGGCGCCGCAGGGAAGCGGGACGTCGGCGAGGCGCTCCACCTCGCAGACGGCGCCGATCAGCACGTCGACCGTCGCACCGTCCTCCCGCCCCGGCCCCCGTCGCCGGAGCAGGGCGAAGGGCGGCGCCTGCGGCTCGAGCAGGCGGCGGACGAGGTCGTGGGGGTTGCTTGGCGGCATGGCAATGTCCTTCCAGCGGATGGAGGGACGGCCGCTCCCGGAAACCACGAAGGCCGCCCCTGGGGGCGGCCTCGGATTCGCTTCGGATACGTGCGATCAGCGGTCCGCCATGGGAGCGGACCACCACCAGTTGCGATTCACGGGCACGTACATGGAGCGCAGCATAGCGGACGGTACCTTCCCCGGGCTGCCGCCCCTGGGGGGAGGACGCATCTGGCCGGAAATGGTTTAAACCAATATTCGTGATGGACGGTGAGTGATCGTGCACATAAAGTGTCGATTCGTGGTCACTTAGTGATCGCTTCAGAACACCCTGGGGAGGGGTGTGGGTGGGGGGAATCGCGATGAGTCGTGCCGTGACGCGGCTGCTCGGTGTATCACTCGGTATTGCCCTGGGGACGGGACTGATCCCAGCGGCGCCTCGGTTCGCTGGAGTTCCATTGCAGCCGACCGCGACGGCCGCCGAGGCCGGGGCGCAGGACAACGGCGGGACGGCGGTCTCCGAGAGCGACGCCCTGGGCCGGGCCCGGGAGAGCGGGCGCAACGTCGAGGTCGGCTCGTTGCGCAGCGAGTCGGGCGAGGTGTACGCCACTCCAGACGGCGACCTGGAGGCTGTTGAGCACCTGAGACCCGTGCGCGCCCGGGTCGGCGGAGCCTGGAAGGCCGTCGACACCTCGCTCGCGGTGCGCCCGGACGGCTCCGTCGGGCCGGCGGTCACCACCGTGGGCATGGAGTTCTCCGGCGGCGGGGACGAGCCGCTGGTCCGACTGCACCGCGCGGGCCGGGAGTTGGCGCTGTCGTGGCCAAGGCCTTTGCCCGAGCCCGTACTGGACGGAGCTACGGCCACGTACAAATCCGTCCTGCCGGACGTCGACCTTCAGGTTCGCGCGGACGTCGACAGCTTTTCCCACTTGCTGATCGTGCGTACCGCGAAGGCGGCGAAGAATCCCGGCCTGGCTCGGCTCCGTCTGGCGTTCGGCACCGAGGGGCTCGAGGTGCGCGAGACCGGTCAGGGTGGTCTGGAGGCGGTGGACAGCGGCGCGGGCGGCGCCGTGTTCGACGCGCCGGCTCCCCTGATGTGGGACTCCAGCACCGGCGCCGGATCGAAGCCGAGTGCCAGGCAATTATCCCGGTCATCGGCCGGGGGTGAGCGGGTGCCCCCCGGTCCGGGGGACGCCGCCAAGGTCGCGCCGATCGATGTGGACATTCCGGCGGGTGGCAAGGAGCTCGTGCTCACTCCGGACCAGGACCTGCTGACCGGCGCGGACACGCACTACCCGGTGTACATCGACCCGCAGTGGAACTCACCGAAGACATCGGCGTGGACCATGGTTTCCCGCTACTGGGCGGCGTCGCCGCAGTGGAAGTTCAACGGTGACTCCGACGCGGGAGTGGGCTACTGCGGTTGGTACTACTGCGAGCCTTACGACACGAAGCGGCTGTTCTACCGGATCCCGACGTCGAAGTTCAGCGGGAAGACGATCCTGGACGCGACCTTCGTCGTCAAGGAGACCCATTCGGCGTCGTGCGACGGCAGAGCAGTGGAGCTGTGGCGGACCAAGGGGATCTCCTCGTCCACGACGTGGAACTCCCAGACGGAGTCGGGATTCTGGACAGACCGCCAGGACACCCGGGATGTCGCCAAGGGATTCAGCGCCGACTGCCCCGGTGGCACGGTGGAGTTCTACGCCATTGACGCCGTCAAGTACGCGGCTTCGCACGGTTCGGCGTCGACCACCTTCGGCCTGCGGGCGAGCAGTGAGACGGACAAGTTCGCCTGGAAGCGCTTCTCGGACGATGCCTGGCTCCGCGTGCGGTACAACCGCCCGCCGCCGCAGCTGAGGACCGGACAGCTGTCGATGTCGCCCGGCGGGGCCTGCGCTTCGCCGGAGAACCCCAAGCAGGTGAGGTCCCGGCCCAAGGTCACGGTGAGCGACGTCAGCGATCCGGACAAGGACCCGGTCGCGGTGCAGTTCCAGGCCTCGTGGTCCGTCAAGGACAACGGGGGATGGAAGGCACGCTGGACCTCGCCGAGGACGGCGAGCGAGAAATCCGGCTCGGACTTCACCATCACCCTGCCCGCCGACATCCCGAAGGATGTGCGGGTGGACTGGCACGCTCGTTCGTGGGACGGGGGGAACTGGTCTCCCTGGAGCTACGCGGGCAAGGCGACCGGCTGCAACTTCGTCATCGACACCTCGGTCCCGGAGGGCCCGACCATCGTCTCCGGGGACTTCCCGGAGTCCAACCCGAGGGATCCGGAGGACCCCTGGTACGACGGGGTGGGCAAGTACGGCGCGTTCACGCTGGATTCGGTGGCGCCCGATGTCGTGGAGTACCGGTTCGGCGTCAATGGCGACCCCTCGGCCAAGAACAAGGTGTCGACGGCTCAGGGCGCGGCCAGGACCGTCGAATTGCTGGCCAGGAAGCCAGGTGTGAACTTTGTGCGGGCGCAGGCCTTCGACGACGCACACATCGGAAGCGAGATCGTGCAGTACAGCTTCCGGGTCAAGGCCGGCCAGCCGGAGCGCGCCATGTGGAAGCTGGACGACGACACCGGCGCCAAATCCGCGAGGGGCACGGCCGGGGATCGCCGGGCGGAACTGAACGGCGGTGCCGAGCCAGGGGCCGCCGGGGTGGTCGGCAGCGCCGTGGCTTTCGACGGAGTGAACGACTACGCGTCCACCGACATCCCGACGGTCGACACATCGGCCAGTTTCTCGGTGTCGGCATGGGTGAAGCTGTCGAAGATGCCCGACACGGCAGCCGTGGTGGCGGCCCAGCCGGGAAACCACGGTCCCGGTTTCGAGCTGTACTACTCCCAGTCCTACGACCGATGGGTCTTCAACCAGTACACGGCCGACAGGTCCGACGCACAGATCGTCCGGGCGATGCGGAACCGGCCAGGCGGGGCCGCATCAGGAGCCTGGACCCATCTGGTCGGCACCTACGACTCGGTGGCGGACGACCTGTCGCTCTACGTGCAGGGCGAACTGGTCGGCTCGGCGCACTACGCGTCACCGTGGGATGCGCGCCGAGGCCTGCGGATCGGGGCAGGTTCCTACGACGGGCGTCCCGGATCGTTCTTCCCCGGCTCCATCGACGAGCTGCGCATCTTCGACAAGCCGCTGTCGGCGGACCAGGTGTCCGATCTGTACGCCAAGAAGCCGGTGTCCGGGCGTCCGGCGCGTGCGGTGTTCACGATGGACGAGTCCTCCGACTCGACCCGGATCGCCGGGACCGCCGAGGTCGACTCGGCGGTCCTCAAGGGCGGAGCCAAGCCGGGCGAGGACGGTGTGGACGGGCAGGCACTGACACTGGACGGCGTCGACGACTACGCGACGACGGGCACGGCGCAGCTGAACAACCAGCGCGGTTTCGCTGTCTCCGCATGGGTGCGACTGCCGCGGAACAAGCCGGACCACTCGGCGGTCGCGGTAACGCAGGCGGGCGAGCACAAGTCGGGGTTCGAGCTGTACTACTCCTCGGCCTACGACCGGTGGGCCTTCAACCAGTACTCGGCCGACTCCCCGGACGCGACACCGATCCGGGCGATGCAGGACAAGGACTCCACCGCGCGCGCAGGCAAGTGGGTCCACCTGGTGGGAGTGCACGACACGGTGGCCGGGCAACTCACCCTGTACGTCAACGGGGCGCCGGCCGGCTCGGCGGAGGTGCCGTCCACCTGGTACGCCGGGGGACAAGTGCAGATCGGCGCGGGCTCGTACGAGGACTCTCCGGGGTCGTTCTTCCCCGGCCGGATCGATGACGTTCGCCTGTTCGACCGGGTGCTGTCCGAGGACGATGTGCAGGCCCTGTTCAACCAGCACCCGGATGTCGAGGGGCGTTGGAAGCTCGACTCGGCGACGGGATCGCCGAAGGTATCCCCGGACGCCGTCGCACGCGACGACGACAGGCATCCCGCGACCTTGCACAACGGCGCCGACGTCGGCTCGGGCTGGGTGGATTCGGGCGCACTCGAACTGGACGGCGTCAACGACTACGCGGCCACCTCGGGAGCGCCGATCCACACGGACGAGTCCTACACGGTCACAGCCTGGGCACAGGCCCCCTCGGGACGTCCGAAGTCCTCAGGCACCGTACTGAGCCAGGCGGGCTCGAGCACGAGCGCGTTCGAGGTGGCGTACGTGGTGGACTCCGACGGCGTCGGGCGCTGGGAGATCACCGTGTCGGAGCGCGACAGCGTCACGTCGAAACAGACGACCGCGGGCAATCCGTTGTTCGACGACTGGGGAGCGTCCGGCTGGAACCACCTGGCAGTGGTGTACGACGCGTTCACCGACGAGGTGCGGCTGTACGTCAACGGGCATCTACAGGACGCATTGTGCACGGACACCGACGACGGCAGCGGATCCGTGTGCGGTGACGACGCCTCCTGGGCGGACGACGCGCTGTCGTTCGATGCGACGAAGTCGCTGCAGATAGGCCGCAGCACGAACGGCACGGACGGACGTGACTACTGGTCGGGGGCGATCGACGACGTGTGGGCATTCCAGGGAGCGCTGGACGAAGAGCAGGTCCAGTACCTGGCGAACGGCATGTCGGACGTACCGACGAAGGTCCCGAACGTCGGATAGCCGCGGGTCCGCGCGGCCGGGGAGCCGGGAGGGCGTGGACTCGCGCAGGTATGGCATCAGGACGGATCGTGCGTGCCGCAGTCCTCAGGGGCGTGGGGCGGGGTGGAAGGAATCAGCGAGGGCATGGGCAGAAGCGTTGGTGCGAGGGCCGGGTGGGCCCTCGGTGGGGTGAGGCGCCGATTGGCGTTGGCGGTCGCGGTGGTGCTGCTCGGCACCGGACTGCAGGCTGTGAGCGAGGGGCCGGCCTCGGCAGCCGATCCGAGCACTTCCCGTCCGAAGCTCCCGGCGGCCGAGAAGGCACTTGCCGGGCACAACGGCAAGGTCCTGCCGCGCAGGCGCAGCGCCGGGCCCAGGGTTCCGCAGCGGGCGCCCAAGGCTGCCTGGCCGGAGCCCGGCACCGCGACCGTTTCGGTGCCCGAGCGTCGGCGGACGAAGGCGGGCGAGGCCGCCCGCTCGTCGGGGGCGAAGGCCGGGGACCTGCCGCTGACCGTGCTCGCGCCCCGGAACGAGCGGGGAAGGAGGAAGGCCTCCGCTTCCGTCCTGCCGGCGGTGGACAAGGTCACCGTCGCGGTCCTGGACCGCGACGCCTCCAGTAGGGCGGGTGCGGCTGGTCCGTTGGTCACCCTTGAGCGCGCCGACGGGGTGGACAAGGCCGGTGGTGTCGGTGTCGAGGTGGACTACCGGGGCTTCGCCGAGGCCTTCGGCGGTGCGTACGGCTCGCGCCTGAGGCTCGTGCAGCTGCCCGTGTGCGCCCTCGTCACACCGGACAAGCCCCGGTGCCGCCGGGCCACTCCCGTTGCCTCCTCGAACGACTCCGAGGACAAGGCGGTCAGCGCGCCGTCCCTGCGACTGGGAGCTTCGGGCCCGACGGTGCTCGCCCTCACGGCGGCTCCGGAAAGCAGCCAGGGCGACTACAAGGCGACCTCGCTGTCGCCCTCGGCCACCTGGCAGACCTCGCTGAACACCGGCGCCTTCGCCTGGTCCTACGACATGCCGGTGCCCCAGGTGCCCGGCGGGCTGGTCCCGAACGTCGGCCTGTCGTACTCCTCGGACGGGATCGACGGCCGTACCTCGACCACGAACAACCAGGGAGGCTGGGTCGGCGACGGCTTCCAGCTGTGGCCGGGCTTCATCGAACGGCGCTACAAACCGTGCAAGGACGACGGGGCACCGAAGACGGACGGCCAGGACCCGGCGGATCTGTGCTGGGGCTACGACAACGCCACCATCAGCTTCAACGGCAAGGCCGGCGAGCTGATCCCCGCCGGCAAGGGGGTGTGGAAGCTCAAGGACGACGACGGTACCCGTATCGAGCGCCTCGACAGCAGCAGCCGCGGCAACGGCGACAAGGAGGGCGAGTACTGGCGGGTCACCACCACGGACGGCACTCGCTACTACTTCGGCTACAACCGCCTGCCCGGCTGGGCGTCGGGGGACGAAGCCACCGACTCCACCTGGAACACCCCCGTCTACGGCAACGACGCCGGCGAGCCGTGCCACGCGGCCACCTTCGCCGACTCGTGGTGCCAGCGCGCGTGGCGGTGGAACCTGGACTATGTCGTCGACCCGCACGGCAACGCGGTCGCCTACTACTACACCAAGGAAGGCAACTCCTACGGCCGCGACCTCAAAGCGACCGACGACACCCCTTACACCCGCGGCGGCCACCTGGACCGGATCGAGTACGGTCTGCGTTCCAGCTCGATGTACGACACCAAGCCACTGGCCAGGGTCGACTTCTCCACCGCGGAACGCTGCCTCCCGCAGACCGGTGTCACGTGTGCCGCGGACACCATCGACGACAAGGCGAGGTACTGGTACGACACCCCCTGGGACCTCAACTGCAAGTCGGGCACGAAGTGTGACAAGGGCCGGTACGCCCCGACGTTCTGGTCCCGCAAACGTCTGACGAGTGTGACGACAGAGGTCCGGCAGGCCGACGGCACCTACGCGGACGTGGACACCTGGAAGCTCGGCCACCGCTGGGGCATGGCGGACATCGACTACCAACTCCTGCTGGACTCGATTCAGCACACCGGCGAGTCCGCCTCGCCTGCCATCACCCTTCCGAAGACCACATTCGTCTACACACAGGCACCCAACCGCCTCGACCTGCCTAACGACGACACCGCCCCGTTCATCATGAGCCGGTTGTCGACGGTCGACGACGAATCGGGCGGGCAGATCGACGTCAACTACTCCTCCGCGGCGTGCGACGCGGGCAATCTGCCCAAGCCAGAGTCCAACAGCACCCGTTGCTACCCGGTGTACATGGAGGCGTCGGGCGATCCCCACCCGACCCTTCAGTGGTTCAACAAGTACGTGGTCGACTCCGTGACCACCACCGACCGCACGGGCGGGGCAGCGGGCGGAACCACGCAGTACTCGTACCTCGACGGGGGCGCCTGGCACTACGACGACGACGACGGCCTGACAAAGGAGAAGTACAAGACCTGGTCCACCTGGCGCGGCTACGGGCATGTGCGCGTGAGCACCGGCAGCCTGATCAAGAAGATGACGCAGGAGGACCACTACTTCCTGCGCGGCATGGACGGTGACAAGGCCGCGGCCGACGGCGGCAGCAAGGACGTCACCGTCGACGACGGCGAGGGCACGAAGCTCACCGACCATGACTCGCTCGGTGGATTCGAGTACCGGAGCGAGCAGTACTCCGCTCCCGGTGGCAAGGTCCTGGCCAAGACGGTCAACCACCCCTGGCACCACCGGACCGCCGAGCGGATCCGGTCCTGGGGGACGGCAACGGCGAATCTGACCGGCGCCGCCTCCGCCCGTGCCTTCACATCGCTGGACGACGGCGCAGGCAGCCGCTGGCGTCAGACGCTGGTCAAGACCGACTTCGAGGACACCGCGGGCCGAGCCGTTGAGGTCGACGACCTGGGTGACACCGCCTCGTCGTCCGACAGCCAATGCACACGGACCACGTACGTCGACAACGCCGCGGACTGGGTGCTGGACTCCCCCGCCCGTGTCGAGACCGTCGCGAAGTCCTGCGACGACACCTCCGTCGACCGCTCCAAGGACGTGCTGTCCGACGTGCGCACGGCCTACGACAAGCAGGACTACGGAGCCGCGCCGACCGACGGAGACGTCACCCGGACCGCCACCTTGAAGTCGCACGACGGCACCAAGGCCACCTACCTCGAGTCCGGAGCGACCTACGACAGCTACGGACGGGCCCTGACGGGAACGGACCTGACCGCGACCGTCACCGTGGACGGATCGGCCGCACCCGTGCGCACTCCCCGCACCGACGGCAGGACCACGACCACGGCCTACACCCCGGCCACGGGCCTGCCGACCACCGTCGGGGTCACCGACCCGCCGGCCAAGGCCGGGGACGCCTCCACGGCGTGGACCTCCACCACCACGCTGGATCCGGTACGTGGACAGCCGACGTCGAAGACCGACCCGAACACCAAGCGCACCGACCTCACCTATGACGCGCTCGGCCGTTCGGCAGAGGTCTGGCTGCCGAATCGCTCGAAGGCCAACGGAGAGAGGCCCAACTACGAGTTCACCTACACCGTGGCCGAGGGGGACGCGGTCGCGGTGGGCACGAAGTCGCTGACGAACACGGGCACCCAGAAGACCTCCTACACCCTGTACGACGGTTTCCTGCGTGAGCGCCAGACCCAGGCCCCCGGCCCCGAGGGCGGCCGTCTGATCAGCGACAACTTCTACGACGAGCGCGGCCTGACCGCCAAGACGTTCGCCCCGTACTACGCCGAGCACACTCCCTCGGCGACGCTCTTCTCTCTCGACGACGCGGTCGACGTGGAGACGCAGACCTGGTTCACCTACGACGGCCTGGGCCGGCCCACCCAGCAGAAGCAGGTGGCGGGCAACAGCGACGCGGGCAAGGTCCTGTCCGTCACCAGGACCGACTACGACGGCGACCGGGTCACCGTGACCCCGCCCGACGGCGGCACCACCACGACCACGCTGTCCGATGCCCGGGGCAGGGCGACCGAGCTGTGGCAGTACCACGGCGCCGGCCCCACCGGTCCCGCGGACAAGACCGTCTACGACTACACCCCGGCCGGACAACTGGCCAAGGTGACCGACCCCGCGGGCAACTCCTGGTCCTACACGTACGACCAGCTCGGGCGGCAGACCGCCGCCAAGGACCCCGACAAGGGCAGGACGACCAGCACCTACGACGACCGTGGACAGCTGACCTCGACCACGGACGCGGGCGGCAAGAAGCTCGTCGACCTGTACGACGGTCTCGGGCGCAAGACCGAGCTCCGCAACGGCTCGGCCACCGGCACCCTGCGCGCCAGGTGGACGTACGACACCGTCTTCGGTGCCAAGGGCCTGCTCGCCTCGTCCACGCGCTACGACGGCGGCAATGCCTACACCACGGCCGTCAACGCCTATGACGGCCTGAACCGGGTGACCCGGAGCACCACCACGATCCCGGATGACGAGGGTGCGCTGGCCGGCTCGTACCAGACGAACACGCGGTACAACCTGGACGGGACGGTCCAGTCCACCGGCTACCCGGCGGCGGGCAGTCTCCCCGGCGAGCCCCTCGTCCACACGTACGACGACACCAAACGGCCGATCAGGCTGTCGGGGGAGAGCACCTACGTCACCAGCACCTCCTACAGCTACACGGGCAAGCCCCTCCAGTACGAACTGGCCGCGGGAGGCAAGCGGACCTGGGTGACCAACACCTTCCAGTGGGGCACCCAGCGCCTGGCCAACTCACGGGTCGACCGCGAGGACGTGCCGGGCGTGGACAAGTCCTCGTCGTTCGCCTACGACGACATCGGCAATATCCTGTCGCTGTCGGACGTCTCCCGTGAGGGCACCGACACCCAGTGCTTCACCTACGACCACCAGCGCCGCTTGACCGAGGCCTGGACCCAGTCCACCACCTCGTGCGACGGACAGCCCACGAAGCCGGCGATCGGCGGCCCGGCGCCGTACTGGCAGTCCTTCACGTACGACGTCGTCGGGAACCGCCTTGCGCAGACCCGGCACGACCCGTCCGGTGACAGTGCCAAGGACATCAAGCAGACCTACACCTACCCGGCGGCCGGCTCGCCGCAGCCGCACACCCTGTCGAAGGTCGACACCGTGGGGCCCAACGGCAGCACGGCGCAGGACTCCTACACCTATGACGCCGTGGGCAATACCGCCACACGCACGATCGGCGGGGACAAGCAGTCGCTGACGTGGGACGAGGAGGGCCACCTCGCGACACTCACCGAGCGGGACCCCGACAACACCACACGCACGACCAGCTATCTCTACGACGCAGACGGAAACCGCCTGATCCAGCGCACGGACCAGGCAACCACCCTGTACCTGTCCGGCCAGGAGATCTCCCAGGCCAAGGGCAGCAGCAAGGCGAAGGCGACGCGCTACTACGACCTCGGCGGCGCTCAGGCGATCCGCACCGACGACAACAAGCTCTCGTTCGTCGTCACGGACCACAACGGCACGGGCGAACTGGCCGTCGACTCCGCCACGCAGGCCCTCAAGCAGCGCCGCTCCACGCCCTTCGGCGCCCCGCGCGGTGCCACGCCCAGCGGTTGGCCTGGGCACAAGGGCTTCATCGGAGGCACCCAGGACACCACGGGGCTGACCCACCTGGGCGCCCGCGAGTACGACCCGTCGATGGGCCGCTTCGTCAGCGTCGACCCGGTCATGGACCTGTCCGACCCCCAGCAGATCAATGGCTACACCTACGGCAACAACAACCCGCTCAGCTTCAGCGACCCGAGCGGAATGATGTTTCCGGAGTGCAGCGGCAGTTGGGTCTGCAAGGACGGCACAAAGCCGGTGGAACAGACTGGCAACAATGTTCAGAACAAGTCCGACCAGGCCGTCTATCACTCCAACTACGTGCAATGGCAGAAGGGGCGGCCCGCCTACAGCAGCGCGGTGCTTTTCCGGCTGACCAACACGCTGACCATTGGAGAGGCCAACGAAGCGCGCAGGCGGAAGGACCTCGCCAGCGGCGTTCAGGGGCCGATCACCACGATCGTTCGCACGCTCGCGCACATCTTCAATCCCATCGCCAGCGGCAGGGACTGCTCGCACGGGGATGTCCTGGGATGCGCGGCGTTGGTTCCGTGGGCCAAGCCCCTGAAGCTGGTCCGCGAAGCCAAGTTCCTCCGCAAGGCGTCCGACGAGGCCGAAGATGTGGCCAAGGCATGCCGGAACAGCTTCGTCGCGGGAGTGAAGGTACTGGCGGCTGACGGTGCGAAGAAGCCGATCGAAGAATTGCGGACTGGTGACAAGGTCCTGGCCACCGATCCGAAGACAGGGAAGACCCAGGAGCGGACCGTCGTCGCGACCATCGTGACGGACGATGACAAGTCCTTCGTGAAGCTCACCGTCGCCCACGCCGGCAAGAACGCTTCGATCGTCACCACGAGACACCACCCGTTCTGGTCCGTATCCCGACACAAGTGGGTCGACGCGGGCGACCTGGCTCCGGGCACCACCCTGCGAACGGACAAGGGCGCCACGGCCGTTGTACGCCGCGTCGGCGGTCTGGACACCCACCGCAGAACGTACAACCTGACGGTCGCCGAGTTGCACACGTACTATGTGCTGGCAGGGCAGACTCCGGTCCTGGTTCACAACAGCAACTGCGACCTTCCGGAGGGATACACTTCTTCCCCCGCGCTCAAGGGTGACCCCTACCATCCGGACACGGTGGCTGAGCGCAGTCGGCAGAGTCGCGAGCTGTACGCCGGGACCATGGCCGATCGGGCGGGCGCACTTGGGTACCGAACAAGAATTCCCGCGCAGAGAGCGCCGTTCAATTCGCATGGCCAGGTCGTCTTCTCCAACGGCAAGAACTACATCACTCCTGATGTCGATGGCCATAACGTGACGGACGGCTGGAAGATGTTCAACCGCAGAGGGCAACGGATCGGAACCTATGACCAAGACCTCAACTACCTCAAAGAATAGTGGATTCTCAATCGAGGTGATTGACGATCCGCTTTCGGGGGGTGCGGCCCCGTCATCCTCCGAGGCTGTCGCCAGGATCAGGGTCGGCAGCTTCACGGAGACGTTCATGATGGCTCTGAGCTTCTGGTCGGTGGATGGATACCGTCGAAGCTGGGAGAGTGCCCTGAGGGAAATCGAATGCTCCGAGAAGGCGACCTCTTGTCTCATTGCTTCGATCACTGATCCGGCAGTCAGTAATTTCATCTCCTGCTGGCCTATGTATCGAGACGGGGATGTGATCCACGTCCAGAATTCGCTCATCTTCCTGGATGAGCTCGATGAACCGTTCGACCCGCAAGAGCCGTGGCGGTACGTAGAGCCTCACCGTGAAGTCGACGAGGACGGGCATCGCATCTCCGAGTGGGTGACGAGCGCGTCCGAAGTGCGGCAGTTCCGCGAGTCCGCCTGGGGCTTGTGAGGGCACGCAAGCGCAAATGTGAAGCCCCGCCAGATCGTTTCTGGCGGGGCTTCTGCACGTCGTGACGGCAGTAGCTGAGGCAACGTCAGCGGACGAAGGCGGCGCAGGGTGGCCAGGGTCTTGGTGGGCAGCGTGGTGAGCCCGCCCATGCTGGTGGCGGCCTTCGCCTGGCGGTCTTCTCATCGGAGCCGATTCCTCGTGGGCTCGAGGAACTCGGCCAGGAACTGGGCGATGAAAGGTCCGACATGGGCCCAGGCCCCGAAGGTCGCCCCCCGTGAAAGCGGCCTTCGGGGCCTTTGGCTTCCCCCCGGTGGTGGCTAGAAGTGGATCCAGGTGTCGCTGCTCGGGGTGCAGTCGATCTTGCCGGAGCTCTTGTCGTAGCCGCAGGCCTTGAACCAGCGGCCGTTCACGTTGTTCGAGCCCAGGGTGTACTGGTCGCCGCCCGAGGTGATGTAGGCGTATCCGGCGTTCGCGGGGCGGCCGCAGCGGTGGTAGTTGGCGCCGCGGTCGTCGGACCAGCGCAGGGAGGCGCCGTCGCCCACGCTCGCGTTGTAGATCTTCGCCCACACGATGAGCGTGCTCCCGATGTAGCCGTACTTCATCTGGAGCACCGCGTCGGTGTCGTTGCCCACGCCGGTCTCCTGCGAGGCGACGTGGACGTCGGTGGCGTTGTTGGGGTTGTAACCGCCCCCCGCGCAGGCGTTGTTGATGGGGCCCGCGGGACTCGCGACGGCCGGGGCCACCGCGGTGACGCAGGCGGCCGTAGCGGCGGCGAGCGAGAGGACCGCACGACGCTTCAGCATGGTTGCTCCTTGTCGGTAGTGCGCTTGCTGGCCCCGCCGATGCTTCTCGGGTGGGTAAGGCGTCGGCAAGGAAACACCCCTGTCCCGGACAGTCCCGGACAGGCCGCGACTGTCCGGGACAGCAGCCGGGTACGATCCACCCCCGGCAGACCTCCCACTGATCCGAGGGTTTTCCATGTCCTCTCCCGATCCCCGAAAGGCTCGGAACGCGGAGGAGTTCGTCGCCGCGATGCGGCACTTGAAGGGCTGGTCGGGGCTGACGTACCGGGAACTGACCGCCCGTGCCGAGGCGGCCGGGGTGGTGCTGCCGCGAAGTACCGTCGCCGGAACGCTTTCCCGGAACGCGTTACCGAGGCCGGAGATGGTCGGCGCGTTTGTCCGGGCCTGCGGACTTGGGGACGCCGAGGCCGCCGTGTGGAACGAGACCCGGGCGTTGATCGCCTCCGGCCTCGTCGAGCAGGCCGCCGATGGCCCCGCGGTCCCCGAGCACCAGGGGATACCACCCCGGCGCATCGGGCTGCTGGTGGCCGCCATCCTGGGTGGGGCCGCCGCCGTCGTGGCGATCGCCGTGCTGATCGTGGCGGCGGGTTCCGGGAGTTCCGGCAGCACGGGCGGCGCCGCACCGGACACGTCGCCGTCCCCGTCCTACAGCCCCGGCGCCCTCCCGGCACCGGGCTCGTACCGCCTCCAACTCGCCTACTCCGCCTTGTGCTTGTCGGAGCGGCTCGGCCAGAGCAACGGGCGCCTGTATCAACTGCCCTGCGGACCGAGCGTCCCCCGGTTCTCGTTGAAGAAGCTGGGCGGCGACCGCTGGCGCCTGGTCACCGACCACCCCGAGTTCGGGCCCGGCTGCACGGGTGTGCACGGCATGAGTACCAAGGCCGGAGCGCATCTCGAGGACGACTACTGCGGCGACCGGGGCAACGCGGAGGTCTTCCGTCTGGAGACCGTCATGCACCCCATGGTCGGCCTGCGCCTGCGTCCGGTCCACTCCGAGCTGTGCCTCGGTGTGAAGGGCGCGTCCACCGACCAGGGCGCCGAAGTGCTCCAGCTCGCGTGCGACGACAGCGCGGGCGAGGTCTTCCGCCTGCTGCCCGATCTCAGGGGGCCCGGCACCGCCGCTCTGCGCTGAGCGCCATGTCGGCAGAGGGTGACCGTCGGCGGCGCCCAACCGCGGTTCACCACCGCGCCGCCGAGCGCGGTTCGGCGGTAGCGGACCTCGCCCCGCCGCGCCCGCCCCCGCGCGCCGGGGCGTCAGTTCGTCACCTGCTGCGTCGTGCTCCCCGCGGAGGACGCGTAGTTGGCGTCGCCGTTGAAGTTGGCCGTGACGGTGTGGGTCCCCTTCGGCAGGGGATTGAACGACGTGGAGGCCGTGCCGTTGACGAGTGTCGCCGTCTGGGGCGCGCGCCCCGGGATGGCGAGGGTGACCGTCCCCGTCGGAGTGCCCGTGGCGGGGGCGACCGGGGTCACGGTCTCTGTGACGGTCACCCGGTCACCCGTCGAGGAGGGGTTCGGCGAGGAGACCACGGCCGTGGTCGTGGAGGCCTTGTTGACGGTCTGGGTGTCGGTCCCGCTGGAGGTGCCGTGGCTGTCGCTCCCGGTGTAGGTGGCCGTGGCGGTGAACGGACTCCCGGTCGCGGCCGTGTACGCGTGGGTGATGGTCGCGATGCCGCCGGACAGCGTCGCCGTGCTGTTGCCGGTGCCGTCGCCGAAGCTGAAGGTGACCGTGCCGGTCGGAGTACCCGACCCGGAGGAGACGGTCGCCCTCACGGTCACTGTCTGGCCGGTCACCGAGGGGTCGGGGGTCGTGGTCACCGTGGTGGTGGTCGCGGTCTTGTTGACGGTCTGGGTGTCGGTGCCGCTCGAGGCGGTGAAGTTGGTGTCGCC
The DNA here is from genome assembly GCF_014646055.1 of Wenjunlia tyrosinilytica. Lineage (GTDB taxonomy): Bacteria > Actinomycetota > Actinomycetes > Streptomycetales > Streptomycetaceae > Wenjunlia > Wenjunlia tyrosinilytica. Next base: position 323,121 of record NZ_BMMS01000002.1, on the reverse strand, counting down.
GCTGTACGTGGCGGTGATGGGGAAGGGGCTGCCGGTCTTGCTCGTGTAGATGTGGGTGACGGTGGCGGCGCCGCCGGTCAGTGGCGCCGAGGCGGTGGGGCTTCCGTCACCGAAGCTGAAGGCGACCGTGCCGGTCGGAACTGCGGCCCCCGGTGCGGTCGAGGCGACGGTGGCGGTGACGGTCACCGACTGACCGGCTCCCGAGGGGTCCGGTGTGGAGACCACGGCGGTGGTGGTGGCCGCCTTGTCGACCGCCTGGGGGGCCGTGGCGCTCGAGGCGGTGAAACCGTCGCTCCCGTTGTAGGTGGCCGTGACGGTGTACGGGCTGCCCGAGGTTCCGCTGAAGGAATGCGTGACCGCCGCGGCTCCGGCGGTGACCGGCGTGGTGACGGGTGCCGTGCCGTCGCCGAAGGCGAAGGTGACCGTGCCGGTCGGCGTCCCGGCTCCGGGAGCCTGCGCCACGACCGTCGCGGTGAATGCCACCGTCTGACCTGTTGCCGAGGGATTCGGCGAGGAGACCAGGGCGGTGGTGGTGGCCGCCTTGTTGACGGTCTGGGTGTCCGTGCCGCTGGACGCGGTGAAGTCGGCGTCGGCGTTGTAGGTGGCCGTGACGGTGTACGGGCTCCCGGACCTGTTCGAAGTCGGCGTCGCCGCTGTACCCGGCGGTGACCGAGTAGGGGTTCCCGGAGGCGGTGTAGGAGTGGGTGGCCGTCGCCGTCCCGCCGATCAGGGAGCTGGTCACGGGTGCCGTGCCGTCGCCGAACTCGAAGGTCACCGTGCCGGTCGGGGTGCCCGAGGCGGGCGGGACGGACACCACGGTCGCGGTGAACGTGACCGCCTGGCCGACGACCGACGGGTCCGGTGCGGAGGTCACCGTGGTCGATGTGGTCGAGACGCTCACTTCCACGCGCTGGGCGGTGGTCCCGGACGACGCGGCGAAGTCGCCGTCGCCGCTGTAGGACGCGGTGACGGTGTAGGGGCTGCCCGCGGTGGCGGCGTAGGCGTGCGTCGCCGTTGCCACACCGTTCGAGACCGGCACGGTGGCGGGCGTCGTGCCGTCGCCGAAGTCGAAGCCGATCGTGCCGGTCGGCGCCCCCGCGCCCGGTGGCACCGGTGTGACCCGCGCGATCAGTGTCACGTTCTGGCCCACCGCCGAGGGATTCGCCGATGAGATCACCGTGGTGGTGGTCGCGGCCGGCGCGACGGTGTGGGAGACGGTGTCCTCGGACGGGGTGAAGTCGGCGTCTCCGCTGTACACGGCCGAGATCGTGTACGGGCCGCCCGCGTGGGTGTAGGCATGGGTGACCGTCACCGTGCCGCCCGCGAGTTCGCCGGTGACGATCGGTGTGCCGTCGCCGAAGTCGAAGTCGACGTGCCCTGTGGGGACACCTGCCCCGGGCGCGAGGGGAGTCACGGTGACCGTGACGGTCTCCCCGGTCACGGACGGGTCGGGGATGGCGGTGACCGTGGTGCTCGTCGAGGCCGGTTCGACACTGTGGAGTCCCGTGTCGTTGGACGCCGTGAAGTTGGGGTCACCGCTGTAGGTGACGGTCACGGGGTACGGGCTGTGCGCCGCGCTGGTGTAGGCGTGCGTGACATCCGCGGTGCCGTCGGCCATAGGCGCGGTGACGGTCGGTGTGCCGTCGCCGAAGTCGAACGTGAAGGTACCGGTGGGCGTCTGCGCCCCCAGCGGGACGGTGGCGAGGGCAGCGGTGAAGTCGACCGGCTGTCCGGTCACCGAGACGGAGGGTGAGGCGCTGACCACCGTGGTCGTCACGGCCGGGAGCACCACATGGATGTCCGTGCCCTCGGAGGGGTTGAAGTTCTCGTCGCCGCTGTAGCCGGCGGTCACGGTGTACGGGCTGTTCGCCACGTCCGGATCGGTGTGCTCGAACGTCGCCGTGCCGCCGACGACGGGCACCGTGACGGGCGGGCTTCCGTCGCTGAACGCGTAGGTCACCTCTCCCGTCGGCGTACCGGCCGCCGGAGCCTCGGGGGTGATCTGGGTGACGAACGTCGTCTCCTGGCCCACCGTGGAGGGATCGGGCACGGAGGCGACGGCGGTGGCGGTGTCGGCGGTCTGGACGGTGTGGGTGCCGGTGTCGCCGGAGGCGGTGAAGTCGGTGTCGCCGTTGTAGGTGGCGGTGACGGTGTACGGGCTCCCGGCGGTGTCGGCGTAGGCGTAGACGGTCTCGGCGGTGCCGCCCACGAGTTCGGCGGTCGTGCCCGGTGTGCCGTCGCCGAAGTCGATGGTGACGGTGCCGGTGGGCAGGCCGGCTCCGGGAGGGGCGGCGGTGACGGTCGCGGTGAAGGTCGCCGGCTCTCCCGCCACCGACGGGTCGGGCGCCGAGCTCACGGTTGTCGTCGACGAGGACTGCGCCACCGTCGCACTGGCCGTCCCGGTGGCGGACGAGAAGTCGGCGTCGCCGCTGTAGTCCGCGGTGATGGCGTACGGGCTGCCGACGGTGCCGGTGTAGGCGTGGGTGGCCTGGGCGGTGCCATCGGTGAGCGGTGCGACGACGACCGGTGAGCCGTCCCCGAGGTCGAAGGCGACGGTGCCGGTCGGGGTGCCTGCCCCGGGCGGGACGGCGGTGACCGTCGCCGTCACGGTCACCGGCTGTCCGGCCGTGGAAGGGGCGGGGGCCAGGCCGACGGCGACGCTGCTCGTCGCCTGACCGACCGTCTGGGTGTCCGTGCCGGTGGAGGCCGTGAACTCGGCGTCGCCGCCGTAGTCCGCGGTGACGGTGTACGGGCTGCCGGCGGTCTGCGTGTACACGTGGTCCGCGGTCGCGGCGCCGCTCGTCAGCGGCAGGGTGACCGTCGGGGTGCCGTCGCCGAAGTCGAAGGTCACCGTGCCCGTCGGCGCACCGGCTCCGGGCGGGACGGGAGCGACGCGCGCGACAAAGGTGACCGGCTGACCGGTCTGGGACGGGTCGGGGGCGGAGACCAGCGAGGTGGTGGTCGGTGCCGCCTCCACGGCCTGGGTGTCCGTCCCGGTGGAGGGCGTGAAGAACACGTCGCCGCCGTAGGTGGCGGTGATGGCCCAGGGGCTGTCCGACGGCGCGGAGTAGGCGTGGACGACCGTGGCGGTGCCATCGGTGAGCGCCGTGGTGACGGCGGGTGAGCCGTCCCCGAAGCCGAAGGTGACGGTGCCGGACGGCGTGCCCGTCGTGGGCGGGACACCCGTCACCACCGCGGTGAAGGTCACCGGCCCGCCGACGAGGGCGGGGTCGGGTGCGGAGGTGAGGGCCGTCTGCGTGGGCACCATGTAGCCGAAGGCGTCGGGGACCGTCACGGTGCCCCCGGCAGTGGTGACGGTGATGTCGGCGGGCCCGGCGACCCCGGGCGGCGTCACCACGACGACGAGGGAGTCGGAGTACGAGCGGAAGGACCTCGCGGGGGCACCGCCTACGGTGACGGCGGTGACGCGGGAGAGCCCGGTGCCGGTCAGCAGGAGTGTGCTGTCGCCCGCGATCGGCCCGGTGGCCGGGGTGACGCCGGTGACCTCCGGTACGGGCGCGTAGGTGTAGAACAGCCGGTTGCTCACCCCGCCGACGGTCCTGACGTGGACGGGGACGGTACCGGGACCGGTCGCGGGGGGAGCGGTCACGAGGAGGTGCTGGTCGGAGACGGCCGTGGGGTGCGCGACGGCGTCGCCGAAGTGCACGACGATCGCCGTGCTCAGGTTGACGCCGGTCAGCTCGACGATGGTGCCGCCGCCGATCGGCCCGGTGCTGGGCAGGATGCCCCGCAGGCCGGGCCAGGGGATGTAGAGGAAGGAGCCGATGCGCGCGGTGCCGCCGGGAGTGGTCACCGTGACCGGTACCGCCCCGGCGCCCCAGGGGGTCACCGCGACGATCGTCGAGTCGTCGAGGACGGAGAAGCCGGCCGCCGGGTGGCTGCCGAAGTGCACGGCGGTGGCGTTGGCCAAGTGCTCCCCGATGATGGTCACCAGCGTTCCGCCGCTGTACGGGCCCTGGTTCGGGAAGACCCCGGAGAACCCGTTGAAGAGTTGCGGTGGGTCGTCGTCGGCCGTCCCCAGGGGCACCGGTGCCGGCAGCGGCGCGTTCGCCGTGGCGGAGAAGGGACCGGCCTCGAGCACCGCCAGCACGCCGCTGACCTCGGCCTCGGTGCACACGACCAGCCGGTCGGGGGCCGATCGCGCCACCAGCGGGATCGGCGCGTGGAGTGTGCGCACGATCCTGTGGGAATCCGGTTCGACGATCGCGAGGCAGTCCCCGCCCTGATCGGTGACGATGACAAGCCCGCGGGGGCGGTACGGCGTCGGCATGACGGCTCCACAGCAGCCGCGAGGCCGGAGGAGCGCTCGGCGTGGAGGCATCACACGGGATGCTCCGTATTCGAGTGGGCGCCTTCCACTCCACCGGAAAGGATGGGCGGCCCACCGGAATAGGACGGATTCAGTAACCCATTCCGGTGAATGCGAAGGCAACACTCCTGACCCGAGGTCACCCGAACGGAGGAGCGGGGGAGCCGGGGGAGAGCCCCCTTCCGGGATGCCCGGAAGGGGGCGGAGGCTTCAGCGCGTGGGGCTCTGCCCCTGCTGTGTCTGTGTCTGGGTCTGGACGGCCGCGGCCGGAGGCTGCGAGGACGCCGAAGTCGAGCGCTGGGCCTGCCCGGTCGTGGCCCCGGGGGATCTCAGGGCAGCGGCGCTGGGGATGCCCCTTGTCACGGGGGTCTGCTCGTTGAGGGCCTTGAGGGTGTCGCCGTAGTGCTGGACGTTGAGGATCTGCTGGGCCCTCTGGTCGTAGAGGACCCCGATGAACTCGTACCTCTGAAGAATCGGGTACTGGCCCACGTCGCTGGCCAGACCCGGTGTGTCGGTGTTCTGGAGCTTGTTGTCGGCAACCGGCCCGTCGAATTGCCTGTGCGGGCCGTCGAACGACCATTGCGCGCCCTGGCGGACCTCCTCCCCGGCATACTGCCATTCAGCATTTTCGAATGCCTCGTTGACCAGTCCGCCGACTCGTTCGAGAAACCGGTCGTCCGGCTCGCCCTTCTGCTGACCTGCTCCCCTCAGCTGAGTCGTCTCGAAGCTCACATAGCCAGGAACCGTGACACCGATCTTCAGGTCCTGGTTCGAGACATCGCTGTTGACCCTGGCCGCTTTCGCGAAGCGGATGTACCTGACGTCCTCCGGGTCCCTGTCCTGGATGTCGAAAGTCGTCTTGTGGGTTACGTTCACCTTGCTGCCGAGACCGATGAACGGGGACGGTCGGCGGCCAGGCTCCCCCATGTCGAGCTGCGCCTGAACCGCCTGGGGCGCCCGCGCCATCGCGCCGAGCGACTCCACGAGATCGTCCGGCAGGCGGAGTTCCTCGTTGCGCGCGCCCCTCGTGATGTCTGTGCGGGTCCGCATCTGGTGGAGACTGGCCACGACGTCGGCTTCCGGAGTGACCGGGCGCGGCGGTGGGGCGGACGTGATGTCGGGTTCGGGGCTGGTTGTCATGGTAGTCCTTCCTCGCTGCTCTGAGTCCTCGCGGGTTTGGGCATGCTCCGGAGTACCGGACATACGAACCACGCGATTCAGCGGAAAGGAGTTCAACGGCCTTGTCGGGCAGCGGAGGCCAGGTGATTCGGCCGCAGGCCGAATCACTGGTGGCGGGGACGGACGGCGTGCAGGACTGACGCTCGAACGACGTGACGAACCGGATGGCCAACGACGCGGACCGGGAAGCCGACTGGGAACGGCGGCTCGCCGAACTGTGGGCGGGCGATGGACGACTTCGAGCGGGACGACCATGGAGCGTCGGCTCCGCGTCTCCCGAGGTACAACCGCTCCATGGCGAACTACGCCAGGGCGCTGCTGAGGCCGGAGGAGTAGACGCCTACCAGGGCCGAGGCTGTCCTCCTCGGGCGCCTCGGCCACCGTACAGCGGACAGCCCTGCACCGGGGTCAGGGGAGCGGGAGTTCGCCGTTGGCGGCGGCGGTGACGAAGGCGGTGAACGCGGCGTGTGTGAAGGTGAGCGCGGGACCACTGGGGTCCTTGGAGTCACGGACGGCGATGGTGCCTTCGACGCTCGCGACCTCCACGCACTGGCCGCCTGTGTCGCCGCTGTGGCTCGACTTGCTCCACTGGGCGCCTGTCAGCGCGGCGACCTCGACGCACTCGCCGCCCTGGTCGCCGCTGTAGCTGGACTTGCTCCACTGGGCGCCTGCCAGCGCAGCCACCTCGACGCAATCGCCGCCTTTGTCATCGCTGTAGCTGGACTTGCGCCACTGGGCGCCTTCCAGGGCGGCGACCTCGACGCACTCGCCGCCGGTGTCGCCGCTGTAGCTGGACTTGCGCCACGCTGCGGCAGTCAGATCAGGGGTGCTCCCCATAGCGCTCCTCCATCACCTGGGCAATCAGCTTCGCCGAGTCCTCGACCGGGAGGGCAGAGGCCTGCAGGAGATCGTAGCGGAGCGAACGATCCCTCATATTCGCCGGATTGAAGGTCATGTGACCCCGGTCGTAGTCCTCGGTGTAGACGATGTCCGGCTCCTCCTCGAAGCGGAGAAGCGTGAATGAGCCCATTAGTCCCGCGTGGGCCCCTCCTTCGAAAGGGAGGATCTGGACGTTTACGTCCTCCCTCTCGCGGAAGCTCAAGAGGTGCGCGAGTTGCCCTCGCATCACTTCTCGGCCACCGATGGGACGATGGAGCACGGCCTCATCAAGGATGATCCAGACGAGAGGCGGGTTTGCGCGGTCCAGGATGCGCTGGCGCTCCATTCGAGCCTCTACTCGTTCGGCCAGCCGGTCCTGAGTCACGGCTCCCAGAACAGCCCTCGCGTACTCCTCCGTCTGGAGCAATCCATGCACCAGCTGCGCCTGGAACGTCGCGATCGAGGTGGCGATCGCCTCTATCTCCGCATACGGCTGGAACCAATACGGGAGTTGGCTCCTGCTCACCAGCTTCCACAGCCTCAGCAGCGCCCCTCCCGTCCCCAGCGCAGCGTCCAGGCGCTCCGTGATCTGGCGCGTCGGCGCCTTCCTCGCCGTTTCGATCTGGCCGATCAGCGAGCCCGTGCAGAACACGATCCCGCCTAACTGCTGGAGGGTGAGGCCCGCGTCCTCGCGCATGCGGCGCAGTTCCGCGCCGTAGTACGCCAGCGGCGAGGATCCGGGGTCGAGTTCGCGGATGTTGGTCATGGCTTCCCCCTTGTTCAAATCCGCTCAGCAACGTTGAGCAGGGTTGATTCTCCGATGTAGCAGAGCGTAGTTGGCCGATTGCACTCTTGTGGCGTGAATCCAACACCTGCCCCGCCCCAGCAGCACCACCTGACCCTCACCGCCGCTCCGCACGCCGCGCGACACGTGCGGCGCCTGGTGCGCGTCTATCTCGTGCTGTGGGACATGCCCGAGCTCACCGACGCCGTCGAGCTCGCCGCCACCGAACTGCTCGCCAATGTCTTCACCCATGTCCCGGACGGCCGCTGCACCGTCCGCTTACGCCGCCTCGACGGGGGTGTCCGCGTCGAGGTGCACGACAGCTGCGCCGAGATGCCCGTGGCGCGGCGGGCCGGGCTCATGGACGAGTCCGGGAGGGGGCTGGCCATGATCGCCGCCATCACCAGCGCCTGGGGAGTGGAGCCCGACCCGGGCGGCGGGGGCAAGTGCGTATGGTTCGAGGTCGGGGCGTGAACGGTCACCGATGTCTCATTCTTTGGGCACTGCCATGGACCGTCGCCGAGACCCCTTAGCCTGGATGCGTGACCGTGAACGCTAACCCCACAGCCGGTGGCAACACCTGGCGAGACCTTCCCGCGGCGCAGCAGCCCGAATGGCCCGACCAAGAGGCTCTGCGCGATGTGATCGCGGACCTCGAGTCGTATCCGCCGCTCGTCTTCGCCGGCGAGTGCGACCAGCTGCGCGCCCGTATGGGAGCCGTCGCCCGGGGCGAGGCGTTCCTGCTCCAGGGCGGCGACTGCGCCGAGGCGTTCGACGCCGTTTCCGCAGATCACATCCGCAACAAGCTCAAGACGCTCCTCCAGATGGGCGCCGTCCTGACGTACGCGGCCTCCGTGCCCGTCGTCAAGGTCGGCCGCATCGCCGGGCAGTACTCCAAGCCGCGCTCGAAGCCCACCGAGACGCGGGACGGAGTGACGCTGCCGACGTACCGGGGCGATTCGGTGAACGGCTTCGAGTTCACCGAGCAGGCCCGGATCCCGGATCCGCAGCGGCTCAAGCGCATGTACCACGCCTCGGCGGCGACGCTGAACCTGGTGCGCGCGTTCACCACCGGTGGATACGCGGATCTGCGGCAGGTGCACGCCTGGAACCAGGACTTCGTGAAGTCGTCCCCCTCCGGGCAGCGCTACGAGGCGCTGGCCCGCGAGATCGACCGCGCGCTGAACTTCATGCACGCGTGCGGGACGGACCCGGAGGAGTTCAAGACGGTCGAGTTCTTCTCCAGCCACGAGGCACTGGTCCTGGACTACGAGTCGGCGCTCACCCGCGTCGACTCCCGGACCGGGCAGCTGTACGACGTCTCCGGCCACATGGTGTGGATCGGTGAGCGCACCCGGCAGCTCGACGGGGCGCACATCGAGTTCGCCGCCCGGATCCGGAACCCGATCGGGGTGAAGCTCGGTCCGACGAGCACCCCGGAGGACGCGCTCACGCTGATCGAGCGGCTGGACCCGGACCGCGAGCCCGGCAGGCTGACGTTCATCACGCGCATGGGGGCGGACAAGGTCCGCGACCACCTGCCGAACCTGGTGGAGAAGGTCACCGCGTCCGGCGCCCAGGTGGCGTGGGTGTGCGACCCCATGCACGGCAACACCTTCGAGGCGGCCAGCGGGCACAAGACCCGCCGGTTCGACGATGTGCTGGACGAGGTCAAGGGCTTCTTCGAGGTCCACCACGGCCTCGGGACCCACCCGGGCGGCATCCATGTGGAGCTGACCGGCGACGATGTCACCGAGTGCGTGGGCGGCGGCGACGAGATCTTCGTCGACGACCTGCACCAGCGCTACGAGACGGCGTGCGACCCCCGGCTCAACCGCAGCCAGTCCCTGGACCTGGCGTTCCTGGTGGCGGAGATGTACCGCGGCCAGTAGGGCCTTGGGAACGGTGATGAGGCGCGGACCGTGTGGTCCGCGCCTCATTCGTTCGGCGCCAGTGGCATCGCGGGTAAGGTTAGGTTAGCCTCACCGTAGGGGCCCGATGAGGGTCCGACCTACGAGCCGCCTTTGGGGGTGTCCTGCGTGTACGTCTGCTCCTGCTTCGGGATCACCGAAGAGCAGGTTCACGCCCACAAGGACTCCGGCGCGTGCACTCCGCGGCAGATCGCGTCGGCCTGCAAGGCGGGCACCGACTGCGGCAGCTGCGTACGACGGATACAGACCCTGCTCGGTCGGCCGGTGGACTGCTCCCGCAAGCGCGGGGCCCTGTCCGAGACCCTCCTGGCCGGGATCGCGGTCCCCGCGAGCGGTGCCCCGAGGACCGTGGCCGCCGGGGCCGGTGCGGCCGCGGAGGCCGATGCTCCTGCGGCCGAGCGTCCCGCCGTCGCCGCCTGAGCCCGTCGCCGCCCGAGTCTGTCGCCGCCCGCGCGGCCGGCCGCCCGGTCAGCTCTCCGGCTGCTCGATGAGCTGCGCGATGTACAGCGCCTCTCCCAGCTTCTCCACGAGTTCCAGCTGTGTGTCCAGGTAGTCGATGTGGTGCTCCTCGTCCGCGAGGATCGCCTCGAAGATGTTCGCAGAGGTGATGTCGCCCTTGGCCCGCATCAGCTCGATACCGCGCCGCAGCCGGTCGATCGCCTCGACCTCCACCTCGCGGTCCGCGCGGAACATCTCGGTGACGGTCTGGCCGACCCTGACGTGGAAGAGGCGCTGGTAGTTCGGCAGGCCCTCCAGGAAGAGGATCCGGTCGGTCAGGATCTCCGCGTGCTTCATCTCGTCGAAGGACTCGGCACGGGTGTACTTGGCGAGCTTGGTCCAGCCGAAGTTCTCCTGCATCTTCGCGTGCAGGAAGTACTGGTTGATCGCCGTCAGCTCCGCCGTCAGCTGCTCGTTCAGGAATTCAATGACCTCGGGATCGCCCTGCATGGTGTGTGCTGCCTTCCTGGAGGATGGAACAACGCGCCGGAACAAGAACAACTCGAAAGCTGCGCCATCCTCGCACTGTCGGGGAAGCGCTTCCAGTAAGTACACGCTTAGTACGGAGCACCCCCGCGGGTCTGTCACCATGGAGTCATGGGTCAGTCCGAACACGAAGAGGGATCGGCCCAGCTGCCTCCGGGCCAGCGGCTCCAGCGCGGCTGGCCCGTACTGCACTACGGGCCGGTGCCGCGGTTCAAGCAGGACCGCTGGGAGTTCCGTGTCTTCGGGGCCACCGCCTCCGGGGACAAGCACTGCTGGAACCACGAGGAGTTCTCGGCGCTGCCGCGTACCACCGTGGTCGGCGACTTCCACTGCGTCACCCGTTTCTCCATGCCGAACGTCGAGTGGAACGGGGTCTCGACCGCCGAGATCCTGAAACTGGCGCCCCCGGCCGACGATGTCACGCATGTCATGGTGTGGGCCGAGTACGGCTTCAGCTCGAATCTGCGCATAGCCGATTTCGCCGATGCCAGGGCTCTCTTCGCCACCCATCGCGGGGGAGAGCCGCTCACCGCCGAGCACGGCTTTCCGGTGCGGCTCGTCGTGCCCCATCTCTATGCCTGGAAGGGGCCCAAATGGGTCCGCGGCGTGGAGTACATGGTCTCGGACCGGCGCGGGTTCTGGGAGGAGCGCGGCTACCACAATCTCGGGGACCCGTGGAAAGAGCAGCGCTTCTCGTACCAGGAGGAGCCGGGGGACGGGCCGGAGCTCTAGGGCTCTTCTCCCAGGGTTTCCCAAGGTTCCCACGGCCGCGGCCGCGCGTCGTCGGGCGCTGGCGCAGGGTCAGGGGCCGTCGCGCAGGGCTTTGAGGCGGGCCACATCCGCCGCGTGCTGCGCCTTGGGCCCGGGAGTCTCGATCGTCAGCGCCACCCCCTCGGTCTCGGGGTGTGTGAACAGCTCGCGGAACGGCTCGGCGCCGATGTGCCCCTCGCCGATGTTCTCGTGGCGGTCCCGGTGGGCGCCGACCGCCTCCTTGGAGTCATTGGCGTGGATCAGCCGCAGCCTTCCCGGGCCGACCGTGTCCACCAGGGCGTCCAGGGTCTGCTTCATCCCGCCGGGGCCGGCGAGGTCGTGCCCGGCGGCGAAGACATGGCAGGTGTCCAGGCAGACCCCGAGCCGGGGATGGTGGTCCAGGGCGTCGAAGTACGGTCCGAGGTCCCACACCCGCGAGCACAGCGACGAGCCCTGCCCCGCGGTCGGCTCCAGCAGGAGCCAGGGGGCGTCGTCCTCGTCGAGCTCGTCCAGCAGCGGCAGCACCAGTTCGCGCACCTGCGCCAGCGCTTTCGCGCGAGGCGCCCCGCCCGTCGCCGAGCCGGTGTGCACCACCACGCCCAGGGCCCCGATGGCCCGGCCGCGGCGCAGCGAGTGGCGGGCCGAGTCCACGGACCGTTGCGCGGTGGCCTCGGTGTGCGAGCCGAAGTTGATCAGGTAGGGGGCGTGGACGTAGGCGGGTATCGACGCGGTCAGGCAGGCCTCGCGGAACTCCTCGTCCTGTCGGGCGCTGCCCTCCGGCATGGCCCAGCCGCGAGGGTTGGCCACGAAGACCTGCACCGCCTCGGCGCCCATCTCCCGGGCGTAGGACAGGCCCACCTTCGCCAGGCCCCCGGCCACGGGAACATGACCGCCGACCGGGTTGCGCGCGGCGCCGGTCAGGGGCGCGCCCCCGGTCAGGGACATGGCGTCCGCCGGGGGCACGGCCCCGGCGCCGCTCACCGCGTCCGCCATCAACGGACCCATAGGTTGATGGTCGTCCCCTTGGGCTCCTCGGAGCCCCCGTCGGGGGACTGACGCCAGACCTTGTCGTCGCCGAACAGCGGCACGGTGTCGGTGATGTCGACCTTGAACCCGGCCTCCTCCAGCTTGCGCTGGGCCTTGTCCTTGTCCTTGCCCATCACGTCGGGGACCTCGAAGAGCTGGGGGCCCTTGGAGATCGTCACCGTGACCGTCGAGCCCATGACGGCCTGATTGCCGTCCTCCGGGGTCTGGGCGGCCACCGCGCCCTTGTCCACCTCGTCGGAGAAGACCTCCTCGGGGGCGATCTCCATCGTGAGGCCCTTGTCCTCGAGGTCGGCGCGGGCGTCGTCGAGGTCGCGGCCGACGACATCGGGCACGTCCACGGGCTCGCCCTTGCTGATCACGATCGAGACCGGGGTGTCGGGCTTCTGCGCGCTGCCGACCTCGGGGTCGGTGCTGACGACCTGGCCCTCGGGCACGGAGTCGCTGAACTCCTTGCCGAGGGTGCCCACGGTCAGCCCGGCGTCGCGGATCTCGCGCTTGGCGTCCGCCAGGGTCTCGCCCTCGACCTCGGGGACGGCGATCCGCTCGGGACCGGAGGAGAGAGCGACCTTGACGGTGGAGCCGCCGCGGACCCGTGAACCGTTGGCGGGGTCGGTGGAGATGACCCGGCCCGCCGGGATGGTCTCGCTGAACTGCTTGGTGAAACGGGCCTCGAGGCCAGCCTTGTCCAGGTGTTTTTGGGCCTGTGCCTGCGTCATCCGCAGCACGCTGGGGGTGGTGGTGTACCTGCCCTCGCCGATGAACCAGGCGACCGCGCCGACCGTGAGCGCCACCGCGAGCACGGTGATCAGGCCGATCAGCCCCCGCCGCTCGCGGAAGCGGGAGCGGGGCGGGGGGCCGCTCATCGTGTGGGCGGCGGGCTCGGCCCTGCGGCCGACGAGCTCGGGCGGCAGCTGGAGCCGCGAGGTGCGGTTCAGCGGCTCCTGGGAGAAGGCGGCGGCAGCGGTGCCGGGGGCCTGCGCCGGGGAGGCGACGGGCCGGGGGATAAGGGTCGTACGGTCCTCGTCACCGGCGGCCCCGGAGCGCACGGAACCGGCCGCTGCGGCACCGGTGGCCGCGGCGTCGTCGAGCGGGGCCGCGGGCGCGGCCGCGTCCAGCTGCTCGTCGGTGAGCGCCCGGCGGGTGGCCTGGAGGAAGGCCAGCAGTTCGATCGCGTCCCCCGGACGGCGCTGGGCGTCGCGTGCGCTCGCCCTGGCGACGAGCTGGTCCAGCTCGGGGGCGAGGCCCGGGTGGGCCTTCGACGGCGCGGTGATGTCCTCGTTGAGGTGCTTGTAGATCACCTGCATCGGGGTGCCGCCCTCGTGGGGCTTGCTGCCGGTGAGCATCTCGTACAGCAGGACACCGCAGGCGTACACGTCGGAGCGGGCGTCGACCGTGCCGTGCTCGATCTGCTCGGGAGCGAGGTAGGAGACCGTGCCGAGGACCGAACCCATCGTGGTGCTGGTGGTGTTGGTGTCCACCGCCCGAACGAGGCCGAAGTCGGCGACCTTGACCCGCCCGTCGTTGCCGATCAGGACGTTCTCGGGCTTGACGTCCCGGTGGACCAGGCCCGAGCGGTGGGCGGCGCCGAGCGCGGCCAGGACCGGCTCCAGGATGTCGAGCGCGGCCCGCGGCTGGAGCGCCCCGCGCTCGCGCAGGACGTCGCGCAGGGTGCATCCGGCGACGTACTCCATCGCCAGGAAGACATAGGTGCCGTCGGTGCCCTGGTCGTAGACGCCGACCACATTGGGGTGGTCCAGGCGGGCGACGGCCTTCGCCTCGCGGATGAAGCGGTCCACGAACCCGGGGTCCGAGGCGAGTCCCGGGTGCATGACCTTGAGCGCCAGCAGGCGGTCCAGACGCGTGTCGACGGCCCGGTAGACCGTGGCCATGCCGCCGACGGCGACGCGCCCCTCGACCCGGTAGCGCCCGTCGAGCGTCCGCCCGATGATCGGGTCTCCCTGACCGAAGGCGGGGGAAGGGTCCTTCACGGTCGTATCCACGCATTGGAGTGTACGAGCCGTGAATGTCCCAGCAGCCGGTATGTGACCGTCCTGGTGCGCCGCGCCGCCATCTGTTGAGGAACCGTGACTTCCCGGAATCAGAACGCCGGACGCTCGGGGTCGAGGTGGGCGACACCTTCGACCGGTGAGGACGCCTCGGCGTAGTGGCGGCGGGGGATCCGCCCCGCACGGCGGGCCAGCCGCCCGGCCTCCACGGCCTTGCGCATGGCCTCGGCCATCAGCGCGGGCTCCCGCGCCCGGGTCACCGCCGAGGCGAGCATGACCGCCTCGCAGCCGAGTTCCATCGCGAAGGCGGCGTCCGAGGCGGTGCCCGCTCCGGCGTCCAGGATCACGGGGACGTTCGCCTGCTCCACGATGAGCTGGAAGTTGTGCGGATTGCGGATGCCGAGCCCGGAGCCTATGGGGGAGCCCAGCGGCATGATCGCGGCGCAGCCGACGTCCTCGAGCTTGCGGGCGAGCACCGGGTCGTCATTGGTGTAGGGCAGCACGACGAAGCCGTCGTCCACGAGGGTCTCGGCGGCGTCGAGGAGTTCGACGGGGTCGGGCAGCAGGGTGCGCTCGTCGGCGACGACCTCGACCTTGACCCAGTCGGTGCCCAGGGCCTCCCGGGCCAGCCGAGCGGTGAGCACCGCCTCGCCGGCGGTGAAACAACCCGCGGTGTTGGGAAGGACCCGGATGCCATGGCGCTGGAGCACTCCGAGGACCGAGCCCTTCACCGTCGGGTCGACCCTGCGCATCGCCACGGTGGTCAGTTCGGTGCCGGAGGCCAGCAGCGCGTGCTCCAGCACGTCCAGGCTGGGCGACCCTCCGGTGCCCATGATCAGACGGGAGCCGAACGAGGTGTCGGCTATGACGAGGGGATCGTCGGCCATGTCGGTCAGCCTCCCTGCACCGCGGTGAGCACCTCGACGCGGTCGCCGTCGCCGAGCACGGTGGTCTCCCACTGGCCCCGGGGGACCACGGCCTCGTTGAGCGCGGCTGCGACCCCGCAGGAGGCGGTGGTCAGATCGGCGACGAGGGCGGCGAGGGAGAGTCCGGGGGGGACGAGACGGGGCTCGCCGTTGACGCTGACGCGGACCGGGCCCTCCTGGGGGCCTCGCCGCGTGGGGACCGTCGAGGTCACGAGGCCACCTCCTGGAGTTCTCGTGCGGTGAGTTCTCGTGCGGTGAGTTCTCTTGCCGTGGCTTCGGGCGCGGTCTGCGGCGCGGTGCGCCGCGCCGCGCCGAAGCGCTGCGGGGCGAACGGCAGGGCCTGCTCGGGCACGGTGCCGGTCGCCAGGATCTCGGCCATGAGGTCTCCGGTGACGGCGGTGAGCAGGATGCCGTTGCGGTAGTGGCCGGTGGCCAGCACCAGGCCGGGCAGGTCGGTGGGGCCGATCAGCGGGGCGTTGTCGGGGGAGCCGGGGCGCAGGCCCGCGCAGGTCTCCACGAGCGGCAGTTCGGTGATCCCGGGCACCAGCTCATGGGCGTCGCGCAGCAGCTCGTAGACGCCCCCGGCGGTCACGGTGGTGTCGTCGCCCATCTCCTCGGAAGTGGCGCCGACGACCAGTTCCCCGTTCTCGCGGGGCACCAGGTAGACATGGCCGCCGCGGACGACCGCCCGCACGGTGCGGGACAGGAACGGGGCGTGGGCGCGGGGGACGCGCAGCCGCAGCACCTGGCCCTTGACCGGGCGGACCGGCGGGACGACGTCCTCGGGCAGCCCCTCCAGCCGGTCGCTGCGGCTGCCGGCCGCGAGCACGATCTGGTCGGCGGCCAGCACCCGGCCGTCGTCGAGGACGACCGCCCTCGCACGGCCGTCGGCGACCCTGATCTCCCGGGCGGCCACCAGATGGCGGCGCACCCCGGCGTGCAGGCACGCCTGGAGCAGGGCGGCGACGAGGCGCCGGGGGTCCACCTGGTGGTCGCCGTCGACCCGCAGCCCGCCGCGCACCCCGGGGGCGAGCATCGGCTCGAGGCGGCGGCACTCACGGCCGGTCAGCCAGGACGCCTCCAGGCCCATCGAGGTCTGGAACGTGTGGAGTTCGCGAAGCTGCGCGCGGTCGTCGGCGTCGAGGGCCACCGCGAGCGTGCCGCAGCGCCGGTAGCCGCAGTCCATGCCGGAGGCGTCCTCCAGCTCGGCGACGAACGACGGATAGCGGGCGCTGGAGGCGAGGTTGAGACGCAGCAGCGTCTGCTCGCCGTACTGGAGCTCGGTGACCGCCGCGAGCATCCCGGCGGCGACCTGTGCCGCCCCGCGCCCCGGCTCGGGATCGAGGACCTCGACCCGCAGCCCCTTGAGCGCGGCCCGCCAAGCGGTGACCAGTCCGATGACACCGCCGCCGACGACGATCACGTCGGATGGCTGTCGCACGGGAACATCCCCTCCCTTCGCCGGCATGACCCGGATCAGGTTCGTACGGTCAGGGGCCGTCCAGCCCCACTCTCAGCCCGGTGCGTCCGGACTCCCGCGTGTGTCTTACCCTGCCCACCCTAGTACGTGTGCGAAGTGCACGTATCGCCCCCCTGTTTCGGCACCTGCCCGGGAGACGACCCTTGACCTCCTCGCTCGACGGACTGCTCTTCGCCCCCGCGGCCGACCCCGAGGGCGGTGAGGTCGGCACCTCCACCCGGTTCGCCTACCACGAGCGCGACGGCCGGATCTGGGCGGAGTACTCGGGCGGGGCGATCGAGCGCGGCCACCTCGTGGGCACACGGGACGGCGACCGGCTCGACTTCCGGTATGTGCAGCTGAGGCGCGATGGAGGCACCTCCGGCGGCCACTGCGTGAGCACGGTCGTCACGCTCCCCGGCGGAAGGCTCCGGCTGGAGGAGACCTGGGAGTGGGAGTCGCAGGAGGGCAGCGGCACGAGCGTGGTGGAACAGATTGACGGCTGACATCCCGTCAGGATGTAGTGCGAGAGATCATGGAGGGCAGGGGATCCACTGGGGATCCGGTTCCGATGAGGGAGCGCACATGCAGCGGGTCGTCGTGGTCGGGGCCGGGATGGCCGGGGTGCAGACGGCGGTGAGCCTGCGCGACGAGGGCTTCTCCGGGCGGGTGACCGTGGTCGGCGAGGAGCCGCACCCCCCGTACGACCGGCCGCCCCTGTCCAAGGCGCTCCTGCTCGGGACGGTGGAGAGCTCGGCGTTCGACATCGACTTCGACGCCCTGGACGTCGAACTCCTGCTGGGCAGGCGAGCCGTCGAGGTCCGTCCGGACGAGCGGGTCCTGCTCACCGACGCCGGCCCCGTCGGCTACGACCGGCTGGTGCTCGCCACGGGAGCGGAACCCGTGGCCCTGCCCGGCAGCGAGGGCGTCGCCGGGGTGTACCTGCTGCGCACGCTGGACGACGCGGTCGCCCTGCGGCCGGTCCTGGAGCACCACGAGCGGGTCGTGGTGGTCGGCGCCGGATGGATCGGGGCCGAGTTCGCGACGGTCGCGCGGCAGTCCGGCTGCGAGGTCACCGTCGTCGAGGCGGCGCGGCAGCCGCTCGGCGGGGCGCTGCCCGACGAGGTCACCGAGCCCATGCGCGCCTGGTACGCCGCCGCCGGGGTGACGCTGCTGACCGGCACCGCCGTGGACCGGGTCGAGCCGGGCGCGGTCCACCTGCCGAACGGGGACCGGCTCGCCGCCGACGCGGTCGTGATCGGCATCGGGGCGCGGCCCGCCACCGGCTGGCTCGCCGGATCCGGAATCGAGCTCGGCCCCGACCGGGCCGTGGTCGCCGACGACCGGCTGCGCACCTCGGCCGAGGACGTCTTCGCGGTCGGCGACTGCGCCTCGTTCCCCTCCGCCCGCTACGGCACCCGGCTGCTGGTGCACCACTGGGACAACGCGGTGCACGGGCCCAAGGCCGTCGCGGCGAATGTGCTGGGGGGCGATGTCGCCTACGACCCGGTGCCGTACTTCTGGTCCGAGCAGTTCGACCGCTTCGTCCAGTACGCCGGGCACCACGAGGGGGCCGACGAGATGGTCCGGCGGGGCGACCCGGCCGAGAGCGCGTGGTCGGTGTGCTGGCTGCACGGCGGCAGGCTCGTCGCCCTTCTGGCGGTGGGCAGGCCCCGCGACCTGGCCCAGGGGCGCAAGATGATCGAAAGGGGCGCCGCACTGGACCGGGCGCGGGTGGCGGACCCCTCCGTTCCGCTGAAGTCCGCGCTGTCCTAGGGCGTGGTCCCCGAACGAGGTACCCGGAAGGCTCGCCGGGATGGCAGGCTTGTCCTGTGACCGAGATCGACGTTAATACCGACACACTCGTAGGCTCCTGGCTGACCCTCCCGGACGTCGCGGAGCGGCTGGGAGTGGAGGTGACCCGGGTACGGCAGATGGTGAAGGAAGGCCAGCTCATCGCCGTGCGCCGGGGCGAGAACCGCACCCTTCAGGTCCCCGAGGAGTTCATCGGCGAAGGCAAGATCGTCAAGGGGCTCGTGGGAACCCTGACCGTGCTGAAGGACGACGGGTTCAGCGACAGCGAGGCCCTGGAGTGGCTGTTCACCCCGGACCCGTCGCTGCCCGGCACCCCCGCCCGGGCGCTGGCCGAGAACCGCGGCACCGAGGTCAAGCGGCGCGCCCAGGCGCTGGCCCTGTGACGGCTGCGGCCGCCGCGACCCGGCGGCCGCGACGACCGGCGGCCGCGATGCCCCCGCAGCCGCGATGACCGGCGGCCGCGATGCCCCCGCGACCGTGATGACCCACCCTCTCTAGGAGTGCATGTATGCCCGTGCCGCGCGACCGCCTCGCAGACGCCCGTCTGTACCTGTGCACGGACGCCCGCAAGCGGCAGGGGGACCTGCCCGAGTTCCTGGACGCGGTACTGGCGGCGGGGGTGGACATCGTGCAGCTGCGGGACAAGGGAATGGAGGCCCGCGAAGAGCTCGAGCACCTCGAGGTCTTCGCGGACGCCGCCCGCCGGCACGGCCGCCTTCTGGCGGTCAACGACCGCGCGGACGTCGCCCACGCCATCGAGAGCGACGTCCTCCACCTCGGGCAGGGCGACCTTCCGGTGCCCGCCGCTCGCGCCATCCTCGGCGACGGCGTCCTGATCGGGCGCTCCACGCACTCCGAGTCCGAGGTGGACGCGGCCGTCGCCGAGGCGGGAGCGGACTACTTCTGCGTCGGCCCGGTGTGGCCGACCCCGACCAAGCCGGGGCGGCACGCGCCGGGCCTCGGCCTCGTCCGGTACACCGCCGCCCTGGGGACGAGGCGCCCCTGGTTCGCCATCGGGGGCATCGACGCCGGAAACCTCGACGAGGTGCTCGACGCCGGTGCCGAGCGGGTGGTCGTCGTCCGGGCGATCACCGGGGCCGACGACCCGGCGGAGGCCGCGGCGCTGTTCGCCAAGCGGCTGCGCGCCGCACAGGGCTGACCGGCGCAATTTCATGAGTGGTCCACCAGGCGAGACCGAGTGTTCCACGAGCTGAAATTGTCCACTTCGTGAGAGGTCGTGCGTTTGTCACGTTGTGTGGTTAGCCTGACCCCCATGGCACTCGGCACTCCCTCGACCCGGCCCGATCACGCGGCCACCATCCGTGAACTCCTCGCTTCCGGAGAGAGCTCGTATTCGTTCGAGTTCTTTCCCCCGAAGACCGACAAGGGTGAGCGGAACCTGTGGAATGCCATTCGCCGGATCGAGGCTGTCCGCCCGACCTTCGTCTCCGTGACCTACGGAGCCGGTGGCTCGTCCCGTGAGCGGACCGTCCGGATGACCGAGCGGATCGCCTCCGACACCACGCTGACCCCCGTGGCGCACCTGACGGCCGTGGAGCACTCGGTGGCGGAGCTGCGCAACATCATCGGGCAGTACGCCGACGCCGGGATCAGGAACATGCTCGCCCTGCGCGGCGACCCGCCCGGTGACCCGCAGGGCGAGTGGGTCAGGCATCCCCAGGGTGTCGAGTACGCCATCGACCTCGTGCGGCTGATCAAGGAGTCCGGCGACTTCTGCGTGGGCGTCGCCGCCTTCCCGGAGCGGCACCCGAGGTCCGCCGACTGGGACACCGAGATCAAGCATTTCGTCGCCAAGTGCGCGGCGGGCGCCGACTACGCGGTGACCCAGATGTTCTTCCATGTCGAGGACTACCTCCGGCTGCGCGACCGGGTCGCCGCGGCCGGGTGCGAGACGCCGGTGATCCCTGAGATCATGCCGGTGACGAATGTGCGCCAGATCGAACGCTTCGCGCAGTTGAGCAACGCCGCCTTCCCCTCCGACCTGGCAGAACGCCTCCACGCGGTCGAGGAGGACCCGGCGGCGGTACGCGCGGTCGGCGTGGAGTACGCCACAAAGATGTCGGAGAGACTGCTCGCGGAGGGCGCACCGGGGCTGCACTTCATTACCCTGAATCATTCGACGGCGACGTTGGAGATCTACCAGAACCTCGGGCTGCACCAGAGGAGCTGAGCCTCCAGCGGCGGGCAAAGGCCGCAAACGCTCCAAACGACAAGGAATGTGCGCCCATGGGTTATACGGTGCTCTACATCGCGTTCGGGGTGGTCGCGCTGTGGCTGCTGGGCGAGGTGCTCATGCAGTACAAGGCGCGGCTGCGGTGGAGGCTGCTGGCGTTCGCCGGGTTCATGGGCGTGGTCGCGGGAGTGGCCATGCGCAGCATCGCCGTCATCTCGCTCGGCGCCATAGCGTTCGCCATCGGGCAGACCTTCGTGACGATGTCCTACCGCCGTGGCTACGCGGCCGGATGGGCGCTCGTCGGCCGCCCCGGCATGAGCCGCCGGGGCCAGGGCGGGGGAGCGGCCGAGCAGCGCCCGGTGCCGACTCTGTCCGTCTCCCCGATCGAGCCGGCCGGGAGCGGGAGCGACGCCCGCGACAGCGCCCCGCCGGTCTACCAGCCCGAGGCGATCGGCGACGACACCGGGGAGTACGCCGCCTACACCACCTCGTCCGCCTATGTGCCCGACCCGTCCCTCGGGCACGACCCGTCGGCCGGTGGGCCGTACGACGGCGCCGGATACGGCTACGGCGGCGGCTACGGCCAGAACGCCTACGACACCCGCTCCTACGCCCCCAACGCCGCGAATACGTACGGGGGTTACGGCGCGGGGTACGGCGGCACCGCCGACTACCAGGCGGCCGCGTACGACAGCGCCGCGGCGGCGTACGGCTCGGGCGCGTACGGCACCGGCGGCACCTCGGACACCGGCTCCTACGGCACCGTGAACCCGGACAACGGCTACGGGACGGGCTCGCAGGGCGGCGCCTCCTACGGCGGCCCGGCGGACAACTCGGCCTATGACCCCTCGGGGGGCTACGGCGCCCAGGAGTACGGCGCCCAGGGGTACGGCGCGGGTTCCTACGACACCACGGCCTACGGGTACGGCGACCAGGGCGGCTGGAACGCCGACCCGCTGACGTACCAGCCGCCGCAGGGCCAAGGCGGCGGCCAGGGCGACCCGTACGACCCCTACGGCACCCCGCCCGGCGGCGTCTGGGTGCCGCAGCAGCAGACCGAGGAGCCCTATCCGCCGGCGCCCGCGGCCGACCCGAGCGGGTACGACCAGCACCGGTACTGAGGTCTCGTTGGTCTCGTTCGCTCGGGGGTCTCGTTCGCTCGGGGTCGCCGGGCCCCTCGGAGCGCCGGTCCTGCCGGGTGCGCGTCGCCTTGGGCCCGCGTGCGGCCGGCTCAGGTGCCGATGAGCTCGGCGACCAGCGCGCCCGACATCCCCGCGTGCGGCAGCCCGCCGCCCGGATGCGCCCAACCGCCCACGAAGTGGAGCCCTTCCGTGCTTCCGCGGTTGCCCGCGGCGAGCCAGCCGCCCCCCTGCCCGGCCAGCGCCGGACCCGGGACGCGGCCCTCGGGGGCGCCCGTCTGCGCCGCTGTGTCGGCGGGGGTGCGGACCTCGCGCCACAGCACCCTCTCCGCGAGATCCGGAACGGCCGACCCCGCCGCCTCCACCAGCCGGTCGGCGTAGGAGTCGGCGACGCCCGGCACCGCCCAGTCCACTCCCCGGGTCCGCACCGTGGCGGTCACGGTGATGGCCTCATGGCCGTCGTCGGGGCACAGCGCGAGGTCGTCGGGGCGCAGCACCTGGAGGGTCGGGCGGGCGGAGACCACCGGATCCTCCCCGAACAGCGCGTCGAGTTCCTCGGTCCGCTCCAGGGCGTGCACCACCGTGCGGTGGACGGTCCCCGGCGGGCGGGCACCTTGTGCGGCGATCAGGACGGTGCACCGGCCGGTGGCGGTGTGCTGCGCCGACTCCCGCCGGTCCAGGCCGGGAACGGGCGCTCCGGCCACCACGTGGTCCGCCTCGATCCGGGATCCGTCGGCCAGCCCGACGCCGGTCACACGGCTGCCGTCGCCCAGCAGGGACGTCACCTCCGCCCCGAACAGGAATTCCACCTTGCGCTCCTCGCACCGCTGGAACACCGCGTCCGCGAGCGAGCGCATCCCGCCGCCGATGTACCAGGTGCCGAAGGTCGCCTCCATGTACGGCAGCACGACCAGGCTCGCGGGGGCGGTACGCGGGTCGTAGCCGTAGCGCAGCGCGTACTCCTCCAGCATCGCCACCAGGGCGGGGTGCTTGAGCTCGCGGCGGGCCACGCCGGTGAGCGTGGCGCTGCGGCGGCGCAGCCAGGGGCGCTTGAGCGGAACGTAGGGGTCGTGGGCCAGAGCGGAGGGATCGGCCCCCTCCAGCGGCTCCTCGAGCAGGGGGCGGCGGGTGGCCTCCCAGACCCCGCGCGCCCGGTTGAGCAGGTCCGTCCACCGCTCACCGCTGCCCGCGCCCAGCGCCTCGTCCAGCGAGGAGACGACGCCCGCGCGTGAGGCATTGGGGAGGGTGAACTCCGTACCGTCGGCGAAGACATGGCGCACGGCGGGATCGACCTCGCGCAGGTCGACGCTGTCCTCGAGGGTCTCCTTGCCGGTCTTGATGAACAGGTCGCGGTAGACGGCGGGGAGGTTGAGCAGACCGGGGCCGGTGTCGAAGGAGAATCCGTCCCGCTCGTGGCGGCCGACCGCGCCGCCGTGGGTCCGGGACCGCTCGCAGACCGTCACCCGGTGCCCGGTGGTCGCGAGCCGGGCGGCCGCCGCGAGAGCGCCCATCCCCGAGCCGATCACCACAATTCGTGCCATAAGTCATGACTCTATCGGCTCGGTGGCCGGTCCCGGGAATGGGGCTACGCGCTCTGGTGGGCCATCGCCTTCTGGAGGCGGCGCTCGCGCCGGCGCCGTAGGAACTGCCTGATCTTCTTCGCCATGAAGAAGATCGTCAGGATCCCGAGCAGCAGCATCAGCCCCGCGATGACGGCCGCGGCGACCGGATGGAACACGGCGAAGATGACGATGCCCGCGACGCCGAAGTCCTCGGCGAGGCTGACCACGATATTGCTCGCGGGCTCGGGCGAGGTGTTGACCGCCATCCGCGTTCCGGCCTTGACCAGATGGCTGGCCAGGGCCGTACCACCACCCACCGCGCCCGCGGCGAGCTGGCCGACCGAACCGTCGTGCCCGCTCAGGAGCATGGCGACCACGGCACCGGAGACCGGCCGGACGACGGTGTGCACCGCGTCCCACATCGTGTCCACATAGGGGATCTTGTCGGCGACGGCCTCCACGCAGAAGAGCAGGCCGGCGGCGACGAGCACGTCCATGCGCTGGAGCGCGCCCGGGACGTCGTCGGTCACCCCGATCCGGCCGAGCAGACCGAGCAGGAACACCACGGCGTAGGCATTGATCCCGCTCGCCCAGCCGCTGGTGAATATCAGGGGTAGAACCGACACTCCTCGTCCTCCGTCTCGCCTCGCGCCGGGCGTCTCGCCCTCGCGCTGGGCGCTGATGCTAGCGGAGGGGACGGGATCGCGGCCCCGCGTTCGTACGCAGCCCTGAGCAGGGGTACTCAGGCGGTGAGTTGAGTACCCGAGCGGATGGGGTGCCACCTGCGGGAACGGCACAGTGGTGGACACGGGGAGAGCAACGGACCGCCGACACGGGGCGGCGGAACGGTGCTTGGCCGTTGGATGGGCCCAACGGGGGAATGGATGGGGCCGGACCGGTCGCACGACCGGTCCGGCCCCCCTCGCTCGATGCTCTCCGGCCTTTGTCAGCCGCTGGCGACCCGGCCCTGGAGCAGCCGGGACAGAGCCGCGTGAACGTCGTCGATGCTGCGCTCGGGCTGGAACGCCTGCCAGTCCAGCGCCGCCACCAGCACCATCCCGAACAGCGCCGACGCCGTGAGCGGGATGTCCAGCTCCTCGCTCAGCTCACCCGCGTCCACGGCGTCCTTCAGGACCGTGGCGACCACCGTCACCGCGTCCTGGCGGACCATCAGCAAGGTCGACTGCCAGGCCCTGTTGGTGCGCCACAGCTCGGCGACGAACAGCTGGGTGAAGGCGGGGTAGCGGGCGATGAAGTCCAGCCCGGCGCGGATCATGGCGTCCAGCGCGTCCACATGGCGGCCGGAGGTCTTGACCCCCGCCTCGGCGGCCTCGCGCAGCGACCGCGTCAGCAGTCCCACCCCGTGCCTCAGCAGTTCCTCGAACAGCTCCGTCTTGCTCGCGAAGTTGTAGTAGACGGTGCCCTTGGCCACCCCCGCCCGCTCGGCGATCTCGTCGACGGTGGTGGAGGAGAAGCCCTGCTCGGCGATGAGCGTGACGGCCGCTTCGTAGAGCTTCTGCCGGGTGGCCTGACGACGTGCGCTGTTCATGGGGGTGATTCTCCCCGCTTCCCGGACGATCACAGCGACAGCTCCGGGTGCAGCCTGCTCATGCTCCACACCTGCTTTCGCCGCGCCGCCCACGTCGTGGCCGCCAGGGAGGCCAGGCCGAACGCGGCGAGCACCGCGCAGGCCCGCCAGACCGGGCCGGTCCCGCCCCCGCTGATCAGGTGACGCAGTCCGTCGACCACGTAGCTCATCGGGAGGAACGGGTGGACGGCGTTGAAGAAGCGGGGGCTGGTCTGCACCGGGTAGGTACCGCCCGCGGAGGTCAGCTGGAGCATCAGCAGGGCGAGGGCCAGCAGCCGCCCGGCCGCGCCGAACTGCGCGTTGAGCCACTGCATGATCGCGGCGAAGCTCGCCACGGTCAGCGCCAGGAAGCCGATCGTGCCCGCCGCCCTGACCATGTCGAGGCCGACCGCCCAGTGCAGTACGGCCAGCAGCGCCCCGGCTTGGAGGACCCCCACGGCCGCGACGGGCAGCCAGCCGGCGACCGCGATCCGCCAGCTCCGGGCGCCCGCGGCCAGGGCGCGGTCGCTGAGCGGCCGCATCAGCATGTAGCCGACCATGGTGCCCACCCACAGGGCGAGCGGGATGAAGTAGGGAGCGAATCCGGTGCCGTAGTTGGGGGCCCGGTTGAGGTGCTTGTTGGCCAGCTGGACCGGGTCGCTCATGACCGAGGCGCGGTGGTCGCGCTCGCTGCCGCTGTAGTCCGGGATCTTCTTCGCCCCGTCGTGCAGCCCGGTGGCGAGGTGGCCGGCGCCGTCCGAGAGCTTGTAGAGGCCGTTGACGAGGGTGTCGCTGCCGTCCGCGAGGTCGCCGATGCCGTCGTGCAGCTTCTTCGCGCCCTGGTGGGCGGTGCCGGTACTGGCCGCCACCGTGTCGGCGCCGTCGGCGAGGTCGTGGACCCCGTTGTTGAGGTCGTTGACCTTCCTGACCGCGTTGTCGAGCGTGGAGAGCAGATGCGGGGCGGTGTCGGCGATCTGCGTGGCGAGGTCGTGGACCCGGTCGAGGTCCTTGGACAGGGCTTCGAGAGCGGGCTTGTTCTTCTGGACCGCCGAGTCGACGTCGGCGGCCACCCCGGCCACGTCCCGCGCCGCCTTGACCGCCCGCTTCAGCTGCGGGCAGGCAGGGCCCGCGGTGCCGCCGGGGCACTGGTCGGCGTAGACGGCCTCGAGGTCGTCCGCCGCCTTGCGGGCGTCCGCGGCGGCCTTGCTGGTGGTGGCGGGGAGCTTGCCCAGGTCGTCCTTGATGACCTTGGAACCCTTGGCGACGAGCCGGGCGGCCTTCTCGATCTCGTCGGCGTGGTCGCGCACGAAGGGGCGGTAGGTGTCGGAGGCCTTGTTGACCTTGTCCGCGAGCTGCTGAGTGCCCGAGGCGGCGGTGTGCGCGCCCCTGGCGAGGTCACGGGTGCCCCTGCCGAGCCGCCCGAGTCCGTCGGCGAGGTCACCGCTGCCCTTCTCGGCCGTGGACAGGCCGTCGGAGAGGCGGGAGGCGCCGTCGTGGAGCTTGCCCGCGCCCTGCTCGAGGTCGTCCGCGCCCTTGCCCGCCTTCTCGGTCTTGTCGTGGAGGTCGGAGAAGGACACGAAGATCTTGTCGTAGAAGCCGCGGGAGGCCTTGGTGGACGCGGCGGTGCGGACCTCGGAGAAGACGGTGCGGGAGATCTGGCCGACGATGTAGTTGTTGGCGTCGTTGGTCCTCACCCGCAGGGCGCCGGTCTCCGGGTGGTCGCCCGAGCTGGAGCCGACGCGGGAGCTGAAGTCCCGGGGGATGGTCAGGGAGAGGTAGTACGTGCCGTTCTCGACTCCCTCGGCGGCCTCGTCGGCGTCCACCACCTGCCAGTCGAAGGACTTGCTCCTGCGGAGCCCGTGGGTGATGTCGTCGCCCGCGTTGAGCTTCTTGCCGCCGACGGTGGCCCCCCGGTCGGCGTTGACCAGCGCCACCGGCACCCGGTCGAGCCGGCCGTACGGGTCCCAGAACGACCACAGGTACAGCGCTCCGTAGAGCAGCGGCAGGATCATCAGGGCCGCCATCGCCGCCCGGGGCAGCCTGCCCCGGCCGAACCTCCTCAGCTCAAGGCCGGCCAGCCTGAACGAGCGCATCGGCGGCTTCCTCCTTCTCCGTGTCGTCGGTGTCGTCGGTGCCGTGGGGGTGGCCGGGGCGGCCGGGGGTGTGGGGCGGTTCGAGGCGGACGGTCACGGCGCCGTTGTCCTCCGGGCCCCTCGGGCCTTCGGGGCCTTGCGGGACCTCCGGGGCCTGCGAGCAGGTGGCGACGGCGGTCGTCCCGGCGGCGGCGACCGCGCGCAGCATCCGCCAGGCCTCGGCGCGCTCCCCGGAGCCGAGGCCGCGGTCGGCGTCGTCCACGCAGAGCAGACGGGGGCGGCCGATCAGCGCCATGGCCGTGCCCAGGCGCAGCACCTGGAGGGCGGACAGCTGCCGGACGTGGGTGTCGAGGCCGCGGGGAAGGTCCTCGGCGCGCAGCCCGGCGAGTTCGAGCGCCTCGTGGGTGCGGCGCTCCTCGTCGGCGGCGCGGCGGCCCCGGCGGGGGCGGAAGAGGTCGGGCAGGGCGCCGTCGAACCGCCGCAGCAGCAGCACGCGTTCGTGGATGTGCTCGGCGGCGGTCAGAGCCGGGTCGAGGTCGTTGACCCCCTCGACCGGCCCGAGGGCGGTGAACCGCCGTACGGCCGCCATGTGCTGGGGCAGCGGCAGACCGTCCACGAGCAGCTTGCCCGAGGTGGGCCGCATACGGCCGGCGAGCGTGAGCAGGAGACAGGTACGGCCGGAGCCCGATGGCCCCTCGATGGCGACCAGGCTGCCGGGCCCGGCCTCGAACCGCACATCCCCGTACACCGGGCCGCGCGGCCCCCGCATGCGCAGGCCGTCCACCGAGAGGGCGGCGCCCTCGCGGGTGGGGGCCGGGGGGACGGAAGCGATCGTCGGGGTCCCGGGTGTCGGGGCCGGGGTGGCCGGGGGCTTCTCCGGGGTGGCCGGGGTCTCCGGGGTGCTGTCCACCGGTTCCTCTCCTGTTGGCCGCGAGTGATTGAACTGACCGGTCAGTATAAAAACGGGGCCCGGGTGTTTGGCAAACGGGGGCCGGGTTCCTGGGGAAGCAGGGAAGGGGCGGCGGCCGGGGGCGGGCGATCGGCGCCTCCGAGGGGGAGTTGGGGGTGCGCCAAGGGTGCGCAGAGGGTGCGTCGACGGCGGGGCCGGGCGATTCCCCGGCCCCGCGGGAGGAGTCGGGGCGCGGCCTGCCGGCCGAAGTCCTGCCCGACGAGCCTTGATCGAACAGGTGTTTACAGTGTTTCCGCAGGTCAGGGCGGATTGTCAGTGGTGTGCCCCACTATGTCGGTGAACGGCCTCCGACCGGCCCGGTCGGGGGACTTCGAGTCGCCGACCAGCGCGTCGGCGCGAGGAAGATGGAGGAGGCTGCCCCATGGCCCTGTCCGCAGCAGCCCGCCGCGCCGCGGGCCTCACCAACGGCCCCGCCGCTGACGTCCACCCGGTACTCCGCAAGGCCACCGCACCGCCCGCCGCCCTCGACCTGCTGGCGCAGGCGCACCGAGGGCTCGAGGAAGCGGCCGCCCTTTCCACGCCGAACGAGCGCTACTCCACCGCCCACCTCGCCGCGCTGCGCACCGCCGCGGCCGTCCTCGCCGTGCGCGGCCGCCCGGAGACGAGCGAGCGGCGCAGGAAGCGGATCCGCAGTGCCTGGGAGGTGCTGCCCGAGGCCGCCCCGGAGCTGGCCGAGTGGAGCGCCCTGTTCGCGGCCGGCGCGGTCCGGCGGGCGCGGGCCGAGGCCGGTATCGAGGGGGCGGCGAGCGCCAGGGACGCGGACGACCTGATCCGCGCCGCGGGGATGTTCCTGCGGCTCGTCGAGCGCCTGCTGGTGCTCCAGCCCCCGCTGCCCGCCCAGCCCGGGCCGGTGGAGGGGGACCCGCCGCGGGAGGAGGAGCGCATACCGCGGGCGGGATGATCGCCGGGGGAGCGCGTACCGCGGGCGGGATGATCGCCGGGGGAGGGGAGGACGGGGTGCCCGACGCTCTAAGGTGGAGCCCGTTCCGCCCTGTCGGCGCACCGCCGTCGATCCACCACCGCACGAGGAGCCACCCGCCGTGTCCGACCCGCTGCGTCCCCGTGCCTCCCTGCGTACCGCCGTGGTCTGGGATGTGCTGCGCGACGCCCTGACCCGGCAGACCAAGACCACGGGCCGTGAGGTGCTCGACGTGCTCGACACCGGCGGCGGCACGGGCAACTTCGCGGTGCCCGTCGCCCGCCTCGGTCACCGCGTCACCGTCGTGGACCCCAGCCCCGACGCCCTGTTCGCCCTCGAGCGCAGGGCGGCGGAGGCCGGGGTCACCGAGCTGGTCCGGGGTGTGCAGGGCGACACCCATGGCCTGCTGGACGTGGTCGAGCGCGACGCGCACGACGTGGTGCTGTGCCACGGCGTCCTGGAGTACGTGGACGACCCCGCGGAGGCCGTCGGCAATGTCGTGGGGGCGCTGCGCTCCACCGGCACGCTCAGCCTGCTCGCGGCCAACCGCAACGGGGCGGTGCTCGCCCGCGCCATCGCGGGTCACTTCACCGAGGCCCAGCATGCCCTGACCGACCTCGACGGCCGCTGGGGCGAGGCCGACCCGATGCCCCGCCGGTTCACCGCCGAGGGCCTCACCGAGCTGCTCGTCTCGGCGGGGCTCGTCGTGGGAGCCGTGCACGGGGTGCGGGTCTTCGCCGACCTGGTGCCGGGCGTCCTGGTGGACACCGAGCCCGGAGCTCTCGACGCGCTGCTGCGCCTGGAGTCGGCCGCGGCGGAACTGGCGGCATTCCACTCGTTCGCGACTCAACTGCACGTCCTCGCTTCCCGCGCGTGAGTCCTGCGTCACCTCGAGCCACAAGGAACCGCCTTCAGCCACCCGTTCACGCCGTCCGGACCGTATGATCTGGTAAAGCACTACGGCATGAGGAGCCGACGGACGGGGAATGCACCTCTCGACATCGAGAGAATCGACTTCGGGGCGGTGCTCTCCACACGGGGAGGCATGCCGGGTTCGGCACCGGAGGACGATCGGTCCACCGAGGGGACAGTGTCCCTTGAGGGAACGGGGGTACTCCAGTGAGTAGCTGTGCGCAGTGGGGCGGGTTTCATGACGGCGATTCCCTGCCTATCCTTGAAGGGGTCGCACCGGTCGCCCCCGCGACCGACGAGTAGGAGGACTCCGTGCCGCTCTCGGAGCACGAGCAGCGACTGCTCGAGCAGATGGAGCGAGCGCTGTACGCCGAAGATCCCAAGTTCGCGACAGCGCTTGAGGGAAGCGGGCTGCGCACGTACACCCGGCGACGGGTTTACCAGGCGGTCGCGGGCTTCTTGGTGGGTATCGCGCTCCTGATGGCCGGGATGGTGGGCCAGGTCTGGTGGGTCAGCGTTGTCGGGTTCCTGGTGATGCTGGGCTGCGCCTCGCTCGCGGTGACCGGATGGCGGCGCGCGCCCAAGCCGGGCGAACAGCCGCAGGCCCAAGGGACACCCGGCAGGCGCTCCGGCCGTACCCGCCGCCGAGGCCGGGTCATGGACCGCATCGAAGACCGCTGGCAGCGCCGCCGCGACGAACAACAGGGCGGCTAGTCGGCCGCCGCGCAAAGCACGCCGTTACGTGAACGCCGACCCCCGTCCCCGAGCCCGCTCGGGGACGGGGGTCGGCGTGTTCGGGGTGGGGCGCCGTCGGCGCACCGACCGGCCCGGCGACCGCTGCACGGCGCTCTCCCGCGCCCGGTGGGCTCGGGGCTGAGACACGGAGTGCGGCCCGCCGGCGCCCCGTCGCACCCTGGCAGATCCCCGCGCCCTGCGGGGCGGCCGTGCCTGGCCTGCCCGCAGCGGCGGGCCGGGCGCCGCTCCCGCGAACAGACAGCCCCAACTGCCGAGCGGCGCCCGCCGTCTCCGGCAGCGCGGCGCCGTGGGCACAGGGCCCGCAGCGCGGCGCCATGGGCACAGGGCCCGGTGAGCCGGGAACCGCCGTGCCTCGGTGTGCGCGGACCGCCGCCTGTGAACGGGCCGACCCGGCCGGGGCCCTCGGCGCCGACCGGGGGAGCCGACGACCTCCCCGTAGCACCACCGCGCCCGCGGTGGCCAGGACGGCCGCAGCCGGCAGGGCCGACCTCGGCTGTCCTCGGCTCTTCGGGGCTCGTTGTTTCCCGCTCACGTGCCCGTCGGTGGCCCACTGGCGTGGGCGGTCGCTGCCGTCGGGGCTGGCTGCGGCTGTCCTCGGCTCTTCGGGGCTTGCTGTTTCCCGCTCACGTGCCCGTCGGTGGCCCACTGGCGTGGGCGGTCGCTGGCATCGGGGCTGGCTGCGGCTGTCCTCGGCTCTTCGGGGCTTGCTGTTTCCCGCTCACGTGCCCGTCGGTGGCCCACTGGCGTGGGCGGTCGCTGGCATCGGGGCTGGCTGCGGCTGTCCTCGGCTCTTCGGGGCTTGCTGTTTCCCGCTCACGTGCCCGTCGGTGGCCCACCCGCGAGGGCGGTGGGCCGCCGACGGGGCGGGGGCGTGTCAGCGCCCCGTCGCGCCTTGCCGCAGGCGTGCGGGGATCGGCACCTTGCGGACCGCCTCCAGCCACCGGTCCCTGAGACCGGCCCACGCGTCGGAGACCGTCCAGAGGACCCGGACACTCGAGCGGGGCAGGAGCAGGGCGCGAAGGCGGCCCCCGCGGCCGGCGCCCGCCGACAGGGCGGACTCGATTCTGCGCACGTCGTCCGCCAGACCCGGGACCGGGCGCGGCTCGGGCGCGTACATCACCTGTTCCACCGCCGACGCCACACGGTGCGCGGCCTCAGCCGTCTCCGTGTCCAGGCCCGCCGCCCTCACCAGCCGCGCCGCCGCCCGGCGCGGCGTCTCGCTCACGTCGGGAGTGATCCCGTAGTCCCAGGCGGTGTCGAGCAGCTCCTGCCACCCCGCGAGGGTCCTCGCCCCGGCGGCGCCACCGACGTGGCCCCCGCCCAGCCGCCTCGCCCGCACCCGGGCCCGCCACAGCACCGGCAGGAGGAGCATCAGCAGCACCAGCGCGCCGATGACGATCCCCGCGACCGCCGCCGTCGGGAAGCCCCCGTCGGAGGAGTTGTCGACCACCAGAGGACCCTGCGTCGAGCAGTCCCCGGCCCGCTGCGCCCTGGCGTCACAGGTCACCTGCGAGGACGGCCCGGTGGAGGGCGACGCCGTGTCGCTCGGGGTGTCCGTGGGGTTGGTCGCCCGGTCGCTGGGCGTCTGCGCCTGCGCGTAGTCGGGCGTGCTGCCCCGAGACGGCGTGGGCTCGAAACGCACCCAGCCCACGCCCTGGAAGTACAGCTCCGGCCACGCGTGCGCGTCCTTGGACCCCACGGAGTACGAGCCGTCCGACAGCGCCGCCCCCGGTACGAACCCCACGGCCACCCGCGACGGGATGCCGAGCGTGCGCGACATCGCCGCCATGGTGAAGGCGTAGTGGATGCAGAAGCCCTCCTTGTTCCTCAGGAAGCGCACGATCGCCGTGGTGCCCGTCCCCGAGCTGACCCGCGTGTTGTACGAGAAGCCCCCGGACGTGGTGAACCACTCCTGGAGCTTCATCGCCTGCTCGTAGTGGTTGGCCGCGCCCCTCGTCACGCCCTCGGCCTCGCTCCTGACCACCAGCGGAAGGTCCGCCGGGACCTTGGTGTACTCGTCGGCCAGCGCTCCGGAAGGCTCCGGGGCGGACGCCAGCTGCGCGGCGGTCGGCTTCACCCGCAAGCTGCTGACCTGGTACCTCACCAGCGCCGTGGTCTGCTTGTGATCGCCGACGACCGTGCGGGCCTCCGGCTCGTACCGCCAGCTCCCGCGCACGTCGACCTTCGTCGCCGGGTACGGCATCGGCAGCCAGCTGGTGCGGAACCAGCCCGCCGTCGCGACCGACGTGTGGATCTCCTGCCGCAGGACGTCCGGGTCGAGGCCCTTCGGGGTCGGCAGCGCATCGGGCACGTCCCGCAGCGAGCGCTGCGACGACTTCCACGAGGCGCCGTCGAACTGGTCCAGCGACACCGTCCGCAGGTACATGTCCGAGTTGGTGTCGGAGTCGGTGCGGTACTTGAGCACTTCACGGTTCTGCGGCTGGTTGAGGTTGTCCTGCATGGTGATGACCGGGTCGCTGGCGTTGATGGTGCCGCTGCCCGTGCCCCCGCGTCCGCTGCCGTTGGCGGCGGCGCCCAGCAGCCCGTCACCCAGCGACGGCAGCGCGGCCGGGGCGATCAGGGCGATGCCCAGCGCCATGGCCCCGATCCGGCGGCCGGTGCGCACCGGCGCCATGGCCGACTCGCCGCCGCCTCCGGCGAGCCCTCCGGAGCCGCCGCGCCCCGGACCGCCGCCCGCGAAGACCCTGCCCCAGCGCGAGAGCCGGTCCCGGCCCTCGGCGAGGAGCAGCAGCAGATAGCCCGCTCCCGCCAGCACGAACCACAGCCAGTGCGAGCCGTCCTGCGAGAGCCCCGCGGCCACCGAGTACAGGGCCAGCAGGGGCAGACCGGCCGGAGCCGCGTTGCGGTACGTGACCGCCAGCGCGTCGACCAGCACGGCGATCACGACGACCCCGCCCACGAGCATGAGCCGGATGCCGTCCGTCACCGGAGCGGGCGTCTGGTACTGCCCGACGTCCGTCATCCCGTCGGCCACCAGCGCACCCAGATGGCGCAGTGCTCCCGGCCCGGGGAAGATCCCGAACGGTGCCACGTGCCGCGCGAAGACGAACGTCAGCATCAGCAGGACGGCGACGAGCTGCGCCAGTACCGCCAGCGGCCGGGCCAGCGGTACCCGCCGTCCCAGCGCACCCACACCCGCCTGAAGGGCCACGAGCACGCTCGCCTGCACCAGCCAGCCGGACGGCGAGACCAACGGCAGCAGCGAGCAGGCGACGAGGATCGTCGCGAGCCCTGAGCACAGGGTCAGCCTGGTACGGCCACTCATCGGAACATCCCCCCACCGGCGGCCACCGGACCGCCGTCGTCCGTGCTGTAGCGGTCGGCGCGCTGCCACAGCTTCGGCAGCGTGGCCCCCGGCACCACCCGGTGCACGCTCCACCCCGCCTCACGCAGGGTGCGCTCCCTCGCCGTCAGCGGGTCCTCGCCCGCCGAGCCGCCGGAAGCCGCCGTGCCGGACGCCGCCGTGCCGAAAGCCGTCGCGCCCGGAGCCGTCATGCCGGAAACCGCCATGGCGGAAGCCGTCGCGCCGGAAGCCGCCGCCGGGGCCGGACCGCCCCAGACACCGGTGTCCAACAGGAACACCACCGCGCCGCCCACCCGCTGCCGCGTCCTGGCCAGCACGGACGCCTGTTCCTCGTCCAGCGCCCCGACGAAGGCCACCAGCAGTCCCTCGGACCCGCCGCGCAGCACATCGTGGGCCCGGGAGAACCCGGCCCCGTCGGAGTGGTCGACCACCGCCAGAGTGTCGAGCAGCACGCCCGCGGTGTCGGACGCGGAGCCGTATCCCGCCCCGCCGACCCCGTCCACGCCGGGCACGCAGCTGCCGCTGTCGGTCAGCAGCCGCACCCCGTAGCCGCGCTCCAGCAGGTGCACCGCCGCCGACGCCGCGCCGGAGACGGCCCACTCGAAGGTCGAATCCGGACCCGTGCCCCGGTGGGCCTGCCTGCGCGTGTCCAGCAGCACCGTGCACCGGGCCCGCTGCGGCTGCTCCTCCCGGCGCACCATCAGCTCGCCGTAGCGGGCGGTCGAGCGCCAGTGCACCCGCCGCAGATCGTCACCGTGCCGGTAGCCGCGGGGAATGACGTCGTCCTCACCCGCGAGCGCCACCGCGCGGGTGCGGCTGTCGCCGTAGCCCGTGGACTCGCCGACCAGCCGGACGGGAGCCAGCGGGTGCACGGTCGGCACGACCGTCAAGGTGTCGAAGGCGCTGAACGAGCGGGTCAGCTCGCACATGCCGAACGGGTCGGTCAGCCGCAATTGGAGCGGGCCCAGCGGGTACTTGCCCCGCAGGTCGGAGCGGACCCGGTAGGAGACCTCGCGGTGCCCGCCGGGCTCGACCCGGTCCAGCACGAAGCGCGGCCGTGGCCCCAGCACGTACGGCACCCGGTCCTGGAGCATCAGCAGGCCGGTGGGCATCCGGGAGACGTTGTCCACCCGCAGATGCACCCTGGCCTCAGACATCGCGGGAACCCTCGACGGCGCGAGACGGCGGCTTCCCGCCACCCGGTACCGCGTGCGGTACAGCACGGCGGCGCACACCAGCGGCAGGGCCGCCAGCAGAAGTCCCACCCGCAGCAGGTCCGGCTGGCCCAGCAGGTACGAGCAGATCGCGGCGGCGCCCCCCGCGGCCAGGAAGGAACGGCCCCGGGTGGTCAGTCCGGCCAGCGCGGTACGGATCCCGCCGGGGCCCCGCTCCTTGCCGCCGCCCGCCGAGCCGGCGGCCCCGGGCCCCGCAGCCCTGGGCCCCGCGGGCGCGGTGCCGTCAGGCCCGTCCGGCTGCGGAACGTCCGGCCGGGGCCCGCCACCGCGGGAGCCGCCACGGCGGGAGTCACCACCGCGGGAAGCGCCACCCCAGGGCCCGGCGCCTTGAGTTCCGGCGCCTCGGGGTCCGGTTCCTTGAGGTCTGGTGCCTTGGGGATCGGCGCCTCGGGGATTGGTGCCTTGGGGATTGGTGCCTTGGGTTCCGGTGCCTTGGGTTCCGGTGCCTTGAGGTCCGGTGCCTCGGGGGCCGGTGCCTTGTGGTCTGGTGCCTTGGGGATTGGCGCCTTGGTTTCGGGCGCCTTGAGGTCTGGTGCCTCGGGGATCGGTGCCTTGGGGTCTGGCGCCTTGGGTTCCGGCGCCTTGAGGTCCGGTGCTTTGGGGGCCGGTGCCTCGGGGATCGGCGCCCCGTGGCTCATTGCCGTGCGGTCTCTTCTCCCCAGGTCCGTTCTCGCGGGGGCTGTTCTCGCGAGGTCCCTTGTCCCCCGGTCCCTTCTCCTGGGGGCCGTTCTCCCGGAGTCCGCTCTCCCCGGGCCCCCACTCCGGGGGGCCCTTCTCATGGGGGCCGCTGCCCGCCGCGGCCATCACGGCCTCCGGTTGGCGGCGCCACGCGGGTCGGTGCCGTACGGGTCGGGTACGGGAGTGCGCTGCACGATCTCCACCACCACCTGCTCGGGTGTGCGGCGGCCCAACTGCGCCTGGGCCGTCGGCAGCAGGCGGTGGGCGAGCACCGGACCGGCGAGCGTCTGGATGTCGTCCGGCAGGACGAAGTCACGGCCGTCGAGCGCCGCCGCCGCACGGGCGGCGCGCACCAGGTGGAGGGTGGCGCGGGGTG
Source organism: Wenjunlia tyrosinilytica (assembly GCF_014646055.1). Classification (GTDB taxonomy): domain Bacteria; phylum Actinomycetota; class Actinomycetes; order Streptomycetales; family Streptomycetaceae; genus Wenjunlia; species Wenjunlia tyrosinilytica. Next base: position 287,305 of record NZ_BMMS01000002.1, on the reverse strand, counting down.
AGGCGCCGAGTCTCAGATCGGGGTGGTTGCGGGTCGCGGAGACCAGGTCCACGGCATAGCGGCGCACCGACTCGGCCACATGCACCAGGCGCACGGCCTCGACGAGCTTGACGATCTCGTGGGCGTGGGCCACGGGCTGGAGATCGTCGAGGGGGTCGGCCCCGCCGTGCACGTCGAGCATCTGGAGCTCGGCCGCGGCATTGGGGTAGCCGATGGACACACGGGCCATGAAGCGGTCCCGCTGCGCCTCGGGCAGAGGATACGTTCCCTCCATCTCGACCGGGTTCTGCGTGGCGATCACCATGAACGGCGTGGGCAGCTCGTAGGTGCTGCCGTCGATCGTGACCTGGCGCTCCTCCATCGACTCCAGCAGCGCGGACTGCGTCTTGGGCGAGGCGCGGTTGATCTCGTCACCCACCACGATCTGCGCGAAGATCGCTCCCGGCTTGAACTCGAAGTCCCGGCGCTGCTGGTCGAAGACGCTCACACCGGTGATGTCGGAGGGCAGCAGGTCGGGCGTGAACTGGATACGCCGCACCGAGCAGTCGATGGACCGCGCCAGCGCCTTGGACAGCATGGTCTTGCCGACGCCCGGCACATCCTCGATCAGCAGGTGTCCCTCGGCGAGGAGCACGGTGAGGGAGAGGCGCACGACCTCCGGCTTGCCCTCGATCACGCTCTCCACCGAGCGGCGCACCCGCTCCACCACGGTGGTCAGATCGGTCAGGCTCGCTTGGTCGTCATAGGTCGTCACCCGGCACTCCTAAGGCCCGAATCAATGGGCCGCGCCGAATGCAGTCACAAACGCAGCCGACGGGCCCGCCCCGAGAAAGCGGCCGGAAACGATCCCGGGCCGCGGCCGCGCCCCGGCGCGCCACGTTGTCCAGCGCGGCACGGAACAAGGCACTGCTGCGTTGCATTCTTCCCCGACCGGCGGCTTCCCGTCACTCGCCCGCCGACAAGCGGGTGTTTCCACGGGTTTGGCCAGGCATGGGCCACCTGGGCGGGTCGTGTGCGTCGGGCCCGTCCGGCCGGATCATCCGGCGGGGCGGGCCATATGCGGCGGGCTCCTCCCGAGCGGGTCCTGCACGCAGGGGCCGCCGCGGCGACTCCGCCGCGGCGATTCCTGCGCCGCGATTCCTGTGCCGCGACGGCGGTGCCGCGATTCCTGTGCCGCGATTCAGGGTGCCGTGACGGCGGTGCCGCGACGGCGGCCGCTACGAGGCCGGGTCGATCTCGCGGAGCAGGCCCGTGTGGACGTCGAAGACGAACCCGCGCACCTGGTCGGTGTGGGGGAGGAACGGGGAGGTGCGGACACGGGCCATGGACTGGCGCACGTCCTGGTCCAGGTCGCGGAAGGCCTCCACGGCCCACGCCGGACGGATGCCCACCTCCTGCTCGAGGTCGTGCCGGAAGTCCTCGGTGAGATTGAGCAGTCCGCAGCCGGTGTGGTGGATGAGGACCACCGCGGTCGTGCCCAGCGCCCGCTGGCTGATGGTCAGCGAGCGCACGGTGTCGTCGGTGACGACGCCGCCGGCGTTGCGGATGACATGGCAGTCGCCGAGTTCAAGACCCAGCAGGGCATGCACATCGAGCCGTGCGTCCATGCAGGTGACGACGGCGACGTGCAGCACCGGGCGGGCGTCCATGCCCGGGTCGTGGAACTCGGCGGCGTAGGACCGGTTGGCCTCGACGAGCCGATCGACGACATGGTGACCCGTGTCGGCGGTGGCGTTCTCGACCGGCGGCTGATCTGCGGGTATCGGCATAACGGAAACCGTAGACGGGCGGCGGGCCCTCGGTCTCGGGCGCGACCAGGCATTCCGGTCAATCCCCCATGTTGTGACGTACCCCACAAGGGTTCGGTGGTATGGACCGTCCAGGTGAAAACGCGGTGCCGCCGCGACCGTGACGTGCGGCGGGAAGGGCCCGCCTGCCCAGGCTGGACGCGGGCGCCGCCGATGGAACCGCTCTGGCCTGCGCTTTCGTCATTCGAGTGACCCGTGTGGCGCGTTCGACATCGGTTGACGGTGGGGTGCTGTGGAGTAAAGTGGCGCGAAGTGGGAGGCGCCAGGTGTTTCCCGCGCACGCGTCCTCGTCCGCCGCTGGAGGTGCCTGGTGTTCCTGGGGACCTACGAGCCGCGGTTGGACGACAAGAGCCGGCTCGTCCTGCCGGCGAAGTTCCGGGACCCACTCGCGGAGGGCCTAGTGATCACCAAGGGGCAGGAGCGCTGCCTCTACGTGTGGCCCGTGGCCGAGTTCACCGCGGTCACCGAGCGTCTGAGCCAGGCTCCGGTGACGTCCAAGTCTGCGCGGGACTACATGCGCGTACTGTTCGCCGGGGCCAGCGACGAGGTGCCCGACAAGCAGGGCCGCATCACCATCGCACCCTCCTTGCGCGAGTACGCCGGACTGCGGCGGGACTGCACGGTCATCGGCGCCAACACGCGCGTCGAGGTGTGGGACGCCACCGCGTGGGAGCAGTACCTGGCGGCTCAGGACGAGTCGTTCGCCGAGCTGTCGCAGGAGGTGTTCCCGGGACTACTGTGACCGGCTCCGTGCCGCTCCACCAGCCTTATCGCACGCCTCGTACGTACGGCTAGGCCTCCACCCGCTCATGCCCGCTGGCGCACCTTCCCCGGTGCCGGACGGCTGTCTTCCCCAAGAGCGGGCGGGGACCCGGCGGTACGTCCGTCCGGTCGGCGGCAGACAATGAGCGCGGCGGGCAGCCAGGACCCGCTCGCGCACCGGTCCGCCGGCGCACCACCTCCCTCCTCGCCCGCCGGCGGCAGGAGGGTCCCGCCCCGCGGGCGCACGTAGAAGGGCCCACATGCTCCACCCGTCCCACACCGCCGCCCCCATCGGCGCCGTGCCCGGCGCCAGGGGGGTGGGCTGACGTGGCCCCCACGCACGTTCCCGTCATGCTGCGGCGCTGCCTCGACGTCCTGGCGCCCGCGCTGGCCGCTCCCGGCTCCGTCGTGGTGGACGCCACCCTCGGCCTCGGCGGCCACAGCGAGGCCCTGCTGTCCGCCTTCCCCGGCGCCCGTCTGATCGGCATCGACCGCGACCCCGCCGCCCTGGAGCTTTCCGGGAAGCGGCTGGCGCCCTTCGGGGAGCGGGCCACGCTGGTGCACGCCGTCTACGACGAGATGCCCGACGTCCTCGGCCGGCTCGGCATCGACCGTGTCCAGGGGGTCCTGTTCGACCTGGGTGTCTCCTCCATGCAGCTCGACGAGGCCGACCGGGGCTTCGCCTACGCGCAGGACGCGCCCCTGGACATGCGGATGGACCAGAGCACGGGCATCGGCGCCGCGGAGGTGCTCAACACCTACCCGCCCGGTGAGCTGGTACGGATCCTGCGGCTGTACGGCGAGGAGAAGTTCGCCAGGAAAATCGTTGATGCGATTGTCCGAGAACGGGACAAGGAGCCGTTCTCCACCAGCGCCCGGCTCGTCGAGCTCATCCGCGAGGCACTGCCGCAGGCCGCCAAGCGCACCGGAGGCAACCCCGCCAAGCGCACCTTCCAGGCACTGCGCATCGAGGTCAACGGAGAGCTGACCGTCCTCGAGCGCGCCATTCCCGCAGGCGTCGGCGCCCTCGCGGTCGGCGGGCGCATCGCGGTGCTGTCCTACCACTCCCTCGAGGACCGGCTGGTCAAGCAGGTCTTCGCCGCGGGCGCGGCCGGCACCGCGCCCCCCGGACTGCCCGTCGTCCCCGAGCAGTACCAGCCCCGGCTGAAGCTGCTGACGCGGGGCGCCGAGCTGCCCAGTGACGACGAGATCGCCGAGAACCGCAGGGCCGCGCCCGCGAAGCTGCGCGCGGCCGAACGCATCCGTGAAGACGTGAAGAGCTGACATAAGAAGAGCTGACACAAGCCGAAAAGAGCTGATATGAGGCAGGAGCAGGCATGAGGCAGGAGCAGCCGTGACGGCCGCGGCGGGAAGGCCGAGCGGACCGGGCAGGCCGGGCGGAGCGCTCGGGCGGCTGCTCCCCTCGGGGACGACCAACGCGGCACGCACCCCCTTCGTCCTGCTCGTCGTCGTGCTGCTCGCCTCGGGTCTGATCGGGCTGCTCGTGCTGAACTCGGCCGTCAACCAGGGCTCCTTCCAGCTCAGCAGGCTGCAGAAGGAGACCACCCGCCTCACCGACGAGGAACAGGCCCTCCAGCAGGAGGTCGACGAGTTCTCCGACCCCGCCGCCCTGTCCGAACGGGCCACGGAGCTCGGGATGGTGCCCGGCGGCACCCCGGCCTTCCTCGGTCCGGACGGAAAGGTCCACGGGGTGCCCGGCGCGGACGGCTCCACCCCGCCCGCGACCGGGACGGCCGCCACCACCCCTGGGGCCGCCCAGCCCGCTCCCTCGTCGCCCGCCGCGCCCTCGCCGGCGGCGCCGTCACCGGGGTCCGTGCCGTCGCCTGCCGCGCCCGTGACCCCGGCTCCCCGGGGCACACCCACGCCGGCGGCTCCCGTGCGTCCCGGCTCCGCCGGCGCCGGGACGTCCCGGTCCGTACCTCAGCATCCGTACCCCGCCCAGCCCTCCCAGTCCCCGCAGGGCCCCCAGGGGACCCCCGCCCCCGGGCGGTAGAAGGAGCCGACGTGAGCACACCCAGGCCGCCCCGACGCCCGCGACCTGCCGACCGCACCCCCGACCGCTCGGGCGACCGTTCCGCGTCGCCGGGCCGCTCCCGCCCCGTGCCGCCCACGGGCGACACCCCGGGCAAGAGCTCCGGCAAGCCCGGGGACAGGAGCGGGGCCAAGCCCACCGCCGGGCCCGCGGGCAAGAGCTCCGCCAAGCCCGCATCCAGGCCCACTGCCAGGCCGACCACCAGGCCCACCGCTGGGCCCCCCGCCAAGACCCCGCCGAAGGCGGGAGCGCGCCCCCCGCGCCCGCGCGGCGCCACCCTCGCCTCCCAGCCCCTGCGGCTCGCCCCGCCCAAGCCCCGGCTGCGCTTCGTCGCCCTCGCGCTCTCCCTGCTCCTGCTCGTCTTCGTGGTCAGGCTCCTCCAGCTCCAGGTCGTGGACGCCCCCGCCTACGCGGCCAAGGCGGCCCTGAACCGCTATGTCCAGGTGCCCCTGCCGGCCGACCGCGGCACGATCACCGACCGCAACGGCGTCGACCTCGCCACCACCGTGGACGCCTACGACGTCACCGCCGACCCGTACCTGTTCACCCCCGAGCAGGCCAAGGTCCCCGACGCTCCCGCCCGGGCCGCGGCGCTGCTCTCGCCGATCATCGGCGTGGACGAGAAGACCCTCGAGGCCAAGCTCGCCAAGCCCGGCTCCCGCTACGTCCTGCTGGCCCGCCGCCGCAGCCCGCAGGACTGGAACCAGATCAAGGCGCTCAAGTCCAACCTCGCCGAGAAGGTCACCGCGAGCCGGGGCAATGTCCTCGGCGGCGTCTTCGCCCAGGAGCACAGCAAGCGCGTCTACCCGGCGGGCGACCTCGCGGCCGGGGTCATCGGCTTCGTCAACAGCGAGGGCAAGGGCGGCGCCGGGCTCGAGCAGGTCCTGGACAAGGAGCTGTCCGGCCAGGACGGCAAGCGCACCTACGCCCAGTCCGGCGGCCGCCAGGTCCCCACCGCGGGCGTCCAGGAACAGCCCGCGGTATCCGGCCGCGACGCCGCGCTGACCATCGACCGCGACATCCAGTGGGCCGCCCAGAACGCCATCACCGAGCAGGTCGGGGCATCCGGCGCCGACCGCGGCTACGTCATCGCGCAGGACACCCGCACCGGCGAGGTCCTCGCCATGGCCTCCTCGCCCGGCTTCGACCCCAACGACTACGGCAGCGCCCGGCCCGAGGCCATCGGCAACCCCGCCCTCCAGGACGCCTACGAGCCCGGCAGCGTCAGCAAGCTCATGACCATGGGCGCCGTCCTGGAGGAGGGCGTCGCCACCTGGGACACGCACATCACCATCCCCAACACCCTGCGCCGGGCCGACCGCGTCTTCCACGACGACATCGACCACCCGACGTGGTTCCTCACCCTCAACGGCGTGCTCGCCAAGTCCAGCAACCTCGGCACGATCAGCGTCGCCGAGAAGCTCGGCAAGGACCAGAAGGAGTCCAACCGGATCCTGCACTCCTACCTGCGCAAGTTCGGGATAGGAGAGCGGACGGGACTCGGCTTCCCCGGCGAGACCAGCGGCATCCTGGCCCAGCCGGACCACTGGAGCGCCTCCCAGCAGTTCACCGTCCCGTTCGGCCAGGGCCTGTCGGTCAGCGCCATGCAGGCCACCTCGGTGTACTCCACCGTCGCCAACGGCGGAGTGCGGGTGCAGCCGACCCTGGTCAAGGGCAGCACGGGCCCGGACGGCCGCTTCACCCCCGCCCCGGCGCCGCACAAGAGACGGGTGCTGAGCGAGGACACCGCCAGAACCCTCTCGCGCATGCTCGAGTCCGTGGTGGGCGACACCCAGGGCACGGGCCTGAAGGCCCAGATCCCCGGCTACCGCGTCGCCGGCAAGACCGGCACGGCCAACCGAGTGGATCCCAAGACCGGCCGCTACTCCGGCTACACCGCCTCGTTCATGGGCTTCGCCCCCGCGGACAAGCCCCGCGTGACCGTCTCCTGCGTCATCCAGAACCCGACGCGGGGCAGCTACTTCGGCGGTCAGATCTGCGGTCCCGTCTTCAAGAGGGTCATGGAATTCTCTTTGAAGACCCTCAAGGTCCCGCCCACGGGCACCCAGCCTCCCCGGCTGCCCGTCGACTGGAAGCACTGATTCGGGTGAGAACCATCACAACCCGCTCCGGCCAGGACCCCGACGACCAGCGGGGCCGCACCTCACTTCGCGGCGGGCAGGGCCCGCCCGGTACTCTCACCGCCGTGCCAAACCCTGATCAGCCGCAATCCGGGCAGGAGGCCGTGGCCAGCCGCCACGGAGCGCCCCGCCCCGCACAGGTCCGACCCAAACCGTTGGCGGAGCTGGCCGACCAGCTTGGCTTGGCCGACCCCGCCACCTGGGGACCGGCCGACGCCGCCCCCGTCACCGGCATCACCCACGACTCCCGCGCGGCCCGGCCCGGCGACATCTACGCCGCCCTGCCCGGCGCACGCTTCCACGGCGCCGACTTCGTCCCCCAGGCGGTGGGCAACGGCGCCGTCGCCGTCCTCACCGACGCCGAGGGGGCCAGGCGCGCCACCGAGGCCGGGGTCGCGGTCCCGATCCTCGTGGTCGACGACCCGAGAGGCCGGATGGGGGCGCTGGCCGCCGCCATCTACGACCAGCCCGGCCAGGACCTGGTCCAGATCGGGGTCACCGGCACCTCCGGCAAGACCACCACCGCCTATCTGCTCGAGGGCGGCCTCAAGGCGGCCGGGCGGACCACGGGGCTCGTGGGCACCGTCGAGACCCGCGTGGGCGAGGAGCGCATCAAGAGCGAGCGCACCACCCCGGAGGCCACCGACCTCCAGGCCCTGTTCGCGGTGATGCGCGAGCGCGGGGTGCGCTCGGTCGCCATGGAGGTCTCCAGCCACGCCCTGGTGCTCGGCAGGGTGGACGGCGCGGTCTTCGACGTCGCCGTCTTCAACAACCTCAGCCCCGAGCACATGGAATTCCACTCCGACATGGAGGACTACTTCCGGGCCAAGGCGCAGCTGTTCACCCCCCGCCGCAGCCGCCTCGGCGTGGTCAACATCGACGACGAGCACGGCCGCCGCCTCGTCGAGGAGGCCCAGGTCCCGATCGTCACCTTCTCCGCCGAGGGCGCGAAGGAGGCCGACTGGCGGGCCGAGGACGTGGAGCTCGGCCCCGTCGACAGCACCTTCCGGGTGCTCGGTCCCAAGGGCGAGAGCGCCGAGGCCAGGGTGCCGCTGCCGGGCGCGTTCAACGTGGCCAACGCGCTCGCCGCGATCACCGCGCTCGTCTGCGCCGGGCTCCCGCTGGAGCGGGCCGTGGCCGGAGTGGCCGCCGTCCCCGGCGTCCCCGGCCGCCTCGAACGCGTCGACGCCGGGCAGCCGTACCTGGCCGTCGTGGACTACGCGCACAAGACCGACGCCGTCGAGTCCGTGCTGCGCACGCTCAGGCGGGTGACCCGGGGCAGGCTGCACATCGTGATCGGCTGCGGCGGCGACCGCGATCCGCACAAACGCGGCCCGATGGGCGCCGCCGCGGCCAGACTCGCCGACACCGCGGTGCTGACCAGCGACAACCCGCGCTCGGAGGACCCGCTGGCGATCCTCGCCGCCATGCTCGAAGGCGCCGCGAGCGTGCCCGCCCACGAGCGCGGCACCGTCCTGGTGGACGCCGACCGCGCGTCGGCCATCGCCGCGGCCGTCGCCCGCGCCCACTCCGGGGACACCGTCCTGATCGCCGGGAAGGGACACGAGCAGGGCCAGGACATCGGCGGGATCGTCCGCCCCTTCGACGACCGCGAGGTGCTCCGCGAGGCGATCGCCGCCACGACGACCCGGGGCGACGAGCAAGAAGAAAAAACGGAGAACCAGTGATCCCACTCACCCTCGCCGAGGTCGCTCAGGCGGTCGGCGGGAGCGCAACCGACATACCGGACCTCGACGTCGGCATCAGCGGACCCGTGGTCATGGACTCCCGCAAGGTGGAGCCCGGCAGCCTCTTCGTCGCCTTCGCCGGGGAGAACGCGGACGGCCACGACTTCGCCGCGCAGGCGGTGGCCGCGGGGGCCGTCGCCGTGCTCGCCGCCCGCCCCGTGGGCGTCCCGGCCATCGTCGTGGACGATGTGACCACCGCGCTCGGCGCGCTCGCCAGAACCGTCGTCGAGCGCCTCGGCGCCACCGTCGTCGCACTCACCGGCTCCTCGGGCAAGACCAGCACCAAGGACCTCATCGCCCAGCTGCTGGAGCGCCTGGCGCCCACCGTCTACCCCGCCGGGAACCTCAACAACGAGATCGGCCTGCCGCTGACCGCGCTGCGCGCCGACGAGAGCACCCGCCACCTCGTCCTGGAGATGGGCGCGCGCGGCAAGGGCCACATCCGCTACCTCACCGGCCTCACCCCGCCCCGCATCGGCCTGGTGCTCAACGTCGGCACCGCGCACATCGGTGAGTTCGGCGGCCGGGACGCCATCGCCGAGGCCAAGGGGGAACTGGTCGAGAACCTTCCCCCGGCCGACGCGGAGGGCGGCGGCGGCGTCGCCCTGCTCAACGCCGACGACCCCCTCGTCGCCGCGATGGCCTCGCGGACCAAGGCCCGTGTCGTGCTGTTCGGGGAGTCCGAGCGGGCCGAGGTCCGCGCCCTGGATGTGCGGCTGACGGCCGAAGGACGCCCCGCCTTCACGTTGTCCACCCCCCAGGGTTCGGCCCAGGTGACCATGCGCCTGTACGGTGAGCACCACGTGTCGAACGCGCTCGCCGCGGCCGCCGTAGCCCGTGAACTCGGCATGCCCGTCGACGAGATCGCGACCGCGCTCTCCGAGGCGGGCGCACTGTCCCGCTGGCGCATGGAAGTCGTCGAACGGGCGGACGGCGTCACGATCGTCAACGACGCGTACAACGCGAACCCCGACTCCATGCGGGCCGCGCTGCGCGCGTTGGCCGCGATGGGAGCGGGCCGTCGGACCTGGGCCGTGCTCGGGGAGATGGCCGAGCTCGGGGACGAATCGCTCGCCGAGCACGACGCGGTCGGACGGCTCGCTGTCCGTCTCAACGTCACCAAGCTGGTGGCGGTGGGCGGCCGCGCGGCCGCCTGGCTCGACATGGGTGCCAAGAACGAGGGTTCGTGGGGTGAGGAGTCGGTGCTGGTGTCCGACACGGATACGGCGATCGACCTGTTGCGCGCGCAAGTGCGCCCGGGGGACGTCGTGCTGGTGAAGGCCTCGAGGTCGGTGGGGCTCGAGCGGGTCGCGGACGCGCTCATCGCCGGTGGGGGTTCGCTGTCCGAGGGTGAGGGCGCCCGATGAGGCAGATCCTCTTCGCGGGTGTGATCGCGATGATCCTCTCGCTCGTCGGCACACCGCTGGCGATCAGACTGCTGGCCAGCAAGGGCTACGGCCAGATGATCCGCGACGACGGCCCGCAGGGCCACCACAGCAAGCGCGGAACGCCCACCATGGGCGGAGCGGTCTTCATCCTGGCGACGCTGATCGCGTACGCGGCGGCGAAGGCCATCACGCTGAGCAAGCCGACCGTCTCCGGTCTGCTGGTGCTGTTCCTGATGGCGGGCCTCGGCCTCGTCGGTTTCCTCGACGACTACATCAAGATCGTCAAGCAGCGCAGCCTGGGGCTTCGGGCCAAGGCCAAAATGGCCGGGCAGCTCATCGTGGGCATCGCCTTCGCCGTGCTCTCGCTGCAGTTCGCGGACTCCCGCAACCAGACGCCCGCGATGGACAAGCTGTCCTTCACACAGGACTTCGGCTGGTCGATCGGCCCGGTGCTCTTCGCGGTCTGGGCGCTGTTCATGATCCTGGCCATGTCCAACGGAGTGAACCTCACCGACGGCCTCGACGGCCTGGCCACCGGCGCCTCCGTGCTCGTGTTCGCCGCCTATGTCTTCATCGGTGTGTGGCAGTACGGCCAGTCCTGTTCCAACGAGCTGACGGCCGGTCCCGGCTGCTACGAGGTCAGGGACCCCCTCGACCTCGCCATCGTCGCCTCGGCGCTGATGGGCGCGTGCTTCGGCTTCCTGTGGTGGAACACCTCGCCGGCCAAGATCTTCATGGGGGACACCGGCTCGCTCGCCCTCGGCGGCGCGCTGGCGGGCCTGGCGATCTGCTCCCGCACCGAGCTCCTGCTCGCGCTGCTCGGCGGTCTGTTCGTACTGATCACCCTGTCGGTGATCATCCAGGTCGGCTCGTTCCGTCTGACCGGCAAGCGGGTCTTCCGCATGGCACCGCTCCAGCACCACTTCGAGCTCAAGGGCTGGAGCGAAGTGCTCATCGTGGTCCGCTTCTGGATCATCCAGGGCGTGTGTGTTGCCCTGGGACTCGGACTCTTTTACGCGGGATGGGTGACCGGCAAGTGACCTCTGGGGAGCACAGCCCCGGGCCCCTCCTGCCCGAGGGCGGGCAAGGAGGGCAGAGCTCGACCCGACAGCAGGCGTGGGCCGGGCAGCACGTCTGTGTCGCGGGGCTGGGGGTCTCCGGCGTCAGTGCCGCACGCGCGCTGCTCGGCCTGGGCGCGTCCGTCACCGTCGTGGACGGCGGCGAGGGGGAGCGGCTGCGCGAGCGCGCCGACGAACTCGAGAAGGAGGGCGCCGCGGTACGCCTGGGCGCCGCGGACACCCTTCCCGAGGGCACCACGCTGGTGGTCACCTCGCCCGGCTGGAAGCCGGACAGCCCGCTGTTCACCGCCGCCGCGCGGGCGGGCGTCGAGGTGTGGGGCGACGTCGAGCTGGCCTGGCGGCTGCGCGGCCCGGACGCCGCCCCGTGGCTCGCCATCACGGGCACCAACGGCAAGACCACCACGGTGCAGATGCTCGCGTCCATCCTCACCGCCGCCGGGCTGCGCACCGCGGCCATCGGCAATGTGGGAACGCCCGTCCTGGACGTCGTCCTGTCCGGTGAGCACTACGACGTCCTCGCCCTGGAGCTGTCCAGCTACCAGCTGCACTGGGCGCCGTCGGTCCGCGCCCACTCCGCGGCCGTGCTCAACCTCGCCCCCGACCACCTCGACTGGCACGGCTCCATGGAGGCGTACGCCGCCGACAAGGGCCGCGTCTACGAGGGCAACGAGGTCGCCTGCGTCTACAACGTCGAAGACCCCGCCACCGAGGACCTCGTCCGCGAGGCCGAGGTGGTGGAGGGCTGCCGTGCCATCGGCTTCACCCTGGGCACCCCCGCCGTCTCCCAGCTCGGCGTCGTGGAGGGGATCCTGGTCGACCGCGCCTTCACGGACCGGCGGCAGACCGAGGCCCAGGAGCTCGCCGAGGTCTCCGACGTGAAGCCGCCCGCCCCGCACAACATCGCCAACGCCCTCGCCGCCGCTGCCCTCGCCCGCGCCTTCGGGGTCCCCCCGGCCGCCGTGCGCGACGGGCTGCGCGCCTTCCGCCCGGACGCCCACCGGATCGCCACCGTGGCCACCGTGGACGGCATCACCTACGTCGACGACTCGAAGGCGACCAACACCCACGCCGCCGCCGCGTCCCTGGCCTCCTACCGGCACGTGGTGTGGATCGCGGGCGGTCTGGCCAAGGGCGCCACCTTCGACGAACTCGTCCAGGGCGCCCGCGGCCGCCTGCGGGCAGCGGTGCTGATCGGCGCCGACCGGCAGCTGATTCACGACGCTCTGACGCGACACGCGCCGGATGTGCCGGTCGTCGAGCTGGACCGGACCGACACTGAAGCGATGGCGGCGGCGGTCCAGGCCGCGACGCGGCTCGCCCAGCCCGGGGACACCGTTCTCCTGGCCCCGGCGTGCGCCTCGATGGACATGTTCGCCAACTACGGCAAGCGCGGCGACGCCTTCGCCGCCGCCGTGACCGCCATGGAGGCATAGGGCCTTTTTCCGGAGGGGAAACGATGCCGCAGCAGCGAGCGGGAGGGCTGCGCGCGCGGCGCGCACGTGTCCCTTCGGCGCGTCCGCCCGCCCGTCAGAGCGGACCCCGCTTCTCCCTCAAGGCGGGCCCCAGGGCCTCCTCGGGGGCGTCGGCGAGTCCGTTCGGCGGGCTGCGGCGGACCGTCCACCAGATGCGCCGCACCATGGACCGGCCACTGACCGCCTACTACCTGATCCTCGGCGGCAGCCTGCTCATCACCGTGCTCGGCCTGGTGATGGTCTTCTCCGCCTCCCAGATCAAGGCGCTCCAGGCCGGCCTGCCGTCCACGTACTTCTTCGTCAAGCAGCTGTTCGCCGCCGCCCTCGGCTGCGGCCTGCTCCTGCTGGCCTCCCGGATGCCGGTACGGCTGCACCGGGCGCTGGCCTACCCCCTGCTGTTCTGCTCGGTCTTCCTGATGACGCTCGTGCAGCTGCCCGGGATAGGGCGCTCGGTCAACGGCAACCAGAACTGGATCTACCTCGGCGGACCGTTCCAGCTCCAGCCGAGCGAGTTCGCCAAGCTCGCCCTCATCCTGTGGGGCGCCGACCTGATCGCCCGCAAACAGCGGATGAACCTGCTCACGCAGTGGAAGCACCTGCTGGTCCCCCTGGTGCCCGGGGCGATGATGCTGCTGGGCCTGATCATGCTCGGCGGGGACATGGGCACCGGGGTCATCCTCGGGGCGATCCTGTTCGGCCTGCTCTGGCTGGCCGGTGCCCCCGGGCGTCTGTTCGGCGGCACCCTCGGCATCGCCGCGGCCCTGGCGCTGGTGCTGATCAAGACCAGCGCCAACCGGATGGGGCGCCTGGCCTGCCTCGGCGCCACCGAGCCCGGACCGCAGGACCAGTGCTGGCAGGCCGTGCACGGAATGTACGCTCTGGCCTCGGGCGGATGGTTCGGCAGCGGCCTCGGTGCGAGTGTGGAGAAATGGGGCCAACTCCCCGAACCGCACACCGACTTCATCTTCGCCGTGACCGGGGAGGAACTGGGTCTGGCGGGGACGCTGTCAGTACTCGCCCTCTTCGCGGCTCTAGGCTATGCGGGTATCCGCGTGGCCGGACGCACGGAGGACCCCTTCGTCAGGTTCGCCGCGGGAGGCGTGACAACGTGGATCACGGTCCAGGCCGTGATCAACATCGGTGCTGTGCTCGGCCTGCTGCCGATCGCCGGAGTCCCCCTCCCGCTGTTCTCCTACGGAGGCTCCGCGCTGCTGCCGACCATGTTCGCCATCGGAATGCTGCTCTCCTTCGCGAGGAGCGAACCGGCTGCGCGAGCGGCACTGGCCATGCGGGGACCAGGGGTGCTAACTCGAACCATGGGGCGGCTCGTCAAGAAGCGGCCGCCCGGAGAGCGGTGAATTTCGGTGCATGTCGTGCTCGCCGGCGGGGGGACCGCCGGCCACATCGAGCCCGCGCTCGCCCTCGCGGACGCCCTGCGCAGGCAGGACCCGACCGTAGGGATCACAGCGCTCGGCACGGAGAGGGGCCTGGAGACCAGGCTCGTCCCCGAGCGCGGTTACGAACTGGCGCTGATCCCCGCCGTGCCGCTGCCGCGCAAGCCCACCCCCGAGCTGATCACGGTTCCCGGGCGGCTGCGCGGCACGATAAAGGCGACCCAGGACATCCTGGAGCGCACCAAGGCGGACTGCGTGGTCGGCTTCGGCGGCTACGTCGCACTGCCCGGCTACCTCGCCGCCAAGCGCCGCGGTGTGCCGATCGTCGTCCACGAGGCCAACGCCCGCCCCGGGCTGGCCAACAAGATCGGCTCCCGCTACACCGACTTCGTGGCGGTCAGCAGCCCCGACAGCAAGCTGCGCGGTTCCCGCTACATCGGCATCCCGCTGCGCCGCTCCATCGCCACCCTGGACCGCAACCGCGTCCGGCCCGAGGCCCGCGCGGCGTTCGGCCTCGACCCGAACCTGCCGACGCTGCTGGTCTCCGGCGGCTCCCAGGGCGCGCGCCGCCTGAACGAGACCGTGCAGGCCGTCGTGCCCCGCCTCCAGCAGTCCGGTGTGCAGGTCCTGCACGCGGTCGGCCCGAAGAACGAGCTGCCCGTCATCGACAACATGCCGGGCATGCCGCCGTACGTCCCCGTGCCGTACGTGGACCGGATGGACCTCGCCTACGCCGCCGCCGACATGATGCTGTGCCGCGCGGGCGCCATGACCGTCGCCGAGCTGTCCGCCGTGGGACTGCCCGCCGCGTATGTGCCGCTGCCGATCGGCAACGGCGAGCAGCGCCTGAACGCCCAGCCGGTCGTCAAGGCGGGCGGCGGGCTGCTGGTGGACGACGCCGACCTCAGCCCCGACTGGGTCATCGGCAATGTCCTGCCCGTGCTCACCGACCCGCACCGGCTCTACGAGATGAGCCGCGCCGCCTCCGAGTTCGGCCGTAGGGACGCCGATGACCTCCTCGTCGGCATGGTGTACGAGGCTGTGGCCGCCGGACGGGCACGATAGGTCCTCCGGCGAGGATGTGAGGGACGGCGAGCGTGGCGGGACCGACGACCAGTGACGTTGCGGGGGAGGGCCGCAAGGCCGGGACCGGGAACACCGGGGGAGCGCAGGACGCGCCGCGCCGCCGTCCGCGTCTGACGGCGGCCATCGCGCGAAGGCGCCGGCTGCTGGCCGTCCTGGTCCCCCTCACCGTCCTGGTGGGCGGGGGCACTTGGGCGGTCTACGGCACCTCGCTCCTCGAAGTGCGCGACGTCGCGGTCTCCGGCACCCGGGTGCTCGACCCGGCCGAGGTGCGCGGGGCCGCCGCCGTCCCGCTCGGCGGCCCCCTCGCCGACGTCGACACCTCCGCCGTCGAACGGCGGCTTCGCGAGCGGCTTCCGCGGATCGAGTCCGTCGAGGCCGACCGGTCGTGGCCGCACACCCTGCGCCTGGTGGTCACCGAGCGCAGGCCCGTCGCCGTGGTGCGCCACGGCTCGGGCTACAGCGAGGTCGACCGGACCGGGGTGCGCTTCGCCCATGTCTCCCGGGCCCCGAAAGGCGCTCCGCTGGTGGAGTTGAAACTCGACGAGCCGGGCTCCCCTCCGTCGCCGAGCCTGCGTCACTTCGGCACCCAACGGCTTCTGCGCGCGGCGGTCGTGGTCGCCTCCGCGATGCCGGAAGCCGTGCGCGGGCAGGCCACCTCCCTGGAGGTGCGCTCCTACGACGACATCAGACTCACCCTCACCGGGGAGCGCACGGTGGTGTGGGGGAGCGCCGAACTCGGGTCCGAGAAAGGCAAGGTGCTCACCTCGCTCCTCAAAGCCGTGCCGGGCGCCCGGCACTACGACGTGAGCGCCCCCTCGGCCCCCGCGGCGGGGAATTGACCCGAGTTGGCCGTCGTTCGGCTGATCACATAGGGTCAAAAGAAAAACGGGAGGTTCGGCGTGTTCATTGAACGCGGCCCGCTTGTCGACTTAGTGTCCTGTCTCAACAGTGCATGAGAGACGGCTTACTGATAACCCTAAACCTCAAGGTTAGGGTTCGGGTCGCGGTCCGGAGCCCGTCAGGCCCGGCAACACGCAGATCCAACGGCATGAGTCGCTGAAACGCATCACGCGTCGGCGGCACGTAACTCGAGGCGAGAGGCCTTCGACGTGGCAGCACCGCAGAACTACCTCGCAGTCATCAAGGTCGTCGGAATCGGCGGCGGTGGCGTCAACGCCATCAACCGGATGATCGAGGTCGGTCTCAAGGGCGTCGAGTTCATCGCGATCAACACGGACGCCCAGGCTCTGCTGATGAGCGACGCCGACGTCAAACTCGACGTCGGCCGCGAACTCACCCGCGGACTCGGTGCGGGCGCCAACCCCGATGTCGGCCGCAAGGCCGCCGAGGACCACCGCGAGGAGATCGAGGAGGTCCTCAAGGGGGCCGACATGGTCTTCGTGACCGCGGGTGAGGGCGGCGGCACCGGCACCGGCGGCGCCCCCGTCGTGGCGAACATCGCCCGCTCGCTCGGCGCCCTCACCATCGGCGTGGTCACCCGCCCGTTCACCTTCGAGGGCCGCCGCCGCGCCAACCAGGCCGAGGACGGCATCGCGGGGCTTCGCGACGAGGTCGACACGCTCATCGTCATTCCCAACGACCGCCTGCTGTCCATCTCGGACCGCCAGGTCAGCGTCCTCGACGCCTTCAAGTCCGCCGACCAGGTACTCCTCTCCGGTGTGCAGGGCATCACCGATCTGATCACCACACCGGGCCTGATCAACCTCGACTTCGCCGACGTCAAGTCCGTGATGTCCGAAGCGGGGTCGGCCCTCATGGGCATCGGCTCCGCCCGCGGCGACGACCGGGCGGTCGCCGCGGCAGAGATGGCGATCTCCAGCCCGCTCCTCGAAGCCTCCATCGACGGCGCCCGCGGTGTGCTGCTGTCCATCTCCGGCGGCTCCGACCTCGGCCTCTTCGAGATCAATGAGGCGGCCCAGCTCGTCAGCGAGGCGGCCCACCCGGAGGCGAACATCATCTTCGGCGCCGTCATCGACGACGCCCTCGGCGACGAGGTCCGGGTCACGGTCATCGCGGCCGGGTTCGACGGCGGCCAGCCGCCCACCAAGGGCGCCCGGGACAAGGTGCTGGGCTACAGCGGCGGTGGGCGGACCGACGAGCCCGCGAGCCCGCCACCCACACGGCTGAACGCCCAGCCGGAGCCCCCCCGCGTCCCGTCGTTCGGCAGCCTCGGCAGCGTGACCCCCCGTCAGGAGGAGCCCGCCCCCGCCGAGACCGCCTCCGAGGTGCCCCCGGCCCCGGCCGCCCCGCCCCAGGTCCCGGCCTCCCGTCCCTACCAGGACACCCCGGCCGAGGAACTGGACGTTCCCGACTTCCTCAAGTAGGCCCAGTCCCCCGTGATAGGGCAGCAGTTCTCCCGAGGCGGCGCGCACTTCGCCTTCACCGACAGGTGGGGCGGGGTGAGCGCCGCTCCGTACGACCGGCTCAACCTCGGCGGCGCGGTGGGCGACGACCCCGACGCGGTGCGGCACAACCGCTCGCTCGCCGCCAAGTCGCTGGGCCTCGAGCCGGGCGATGTCGTCTGGATGAACCAGGTGCACGGGCGCGACGTCGCCGTCGTCGAGGGCCCGTGGACGGGTGCGGTGCCCGAGGTCGACGGGATCGTCACCGCCCGCCGGGGACTCGCGCTCGCCGTCCTCGTCGCCGACTGCACCCCGGTCCTGCTCGCCGACCCGGCGGCGGGGATCGCGGCCGCGGCGCACGCCGGCCGCCCGGGTCTGCTGGCCGCAGTGGTCCCCGCGACCGTGGAGATCATGTGCGCATTGGGTGCGGATCCCTCCAGAATCGTGGCCGCTACCGGCCCCTCCGTCTGCGGCGCCTGCTACGAGGTCCCCGAGGAGATGCGGGCCGAGGTCGCGGCCGCCGTCCCCCAGTCGTGGTCGACGACGAGCTGGGGAACCCCGGCGGTCGACGTCGCGGCGGGTGTGCATGCGCAACTGTCCGGTCTTGGCGTGCCAAGCGGTGAAAAATCCCACATCTGTACGCTCGAATCGAGCGATCATTTTTCGTACCGGCGTGAGCGCACCACAGGACGTCTCGCCGGATATGTCTGGTTGAGTGGAGCGGAATAGAACGTGAGCGAGCGCAAGGCTCAACTTGCCGCGAACCTCGCCGGGACCGAGGAGCGGATAGCCTCCGCGTGCGTCGCCGCCGGCCGCGCGCGCAAGGAGGTGACCCTCGTCGTGGTCACCAAGACGTACCCCGCGAGTGACGTCCGGTTGCTGTCCGAACTCGGCGTCGAGCATGTCGCGGAGAACCGCGACCAGGACGCCGCCCCCAAGGCCGCCGAGTGCGCATCGCACTCTCTGACCTGGCATTTCGTCGGCCAACTCCAGACCAACAAGGTCCGTTCGGTCCTCGGCTACGCCGACTACGTCCACTCCGTCGACCGGCTCCGGCTCGTCAACGCGCTGTCCGCGGAAGCACTCCGGAGGGAACGTGAGGTGGGGTGCCTGATCCAGGTCGCGCTCGACTCCGAGGCGGGCGCGGAGCGGGGCCGCGGAGGCGCCGCCCCGGAGGAGGTCGAGGCCCTCGCGGACGCCGTCGCCGAAGCGGAGGGGCTGCGCCTCGAAGGAGTGATGGCCGTGGCCCCCCTCACCGGGCCGTACCAGGGGCAACCGCGTGCGGCGTTCGACAGGTTGACGGAAATCGCATCCAGCCTGCGCGAGGCCCATCCTGCTGCGAACATGGTCTCCGCGGGTATGAGCGGGGACCTGGAGGAGGCCATCGCGGCCGGAGCGACACATGTACGCGTCGGTACTGCGGTACTCGGCGTCAGGTCCCGGCTCCGGTAACGTCACGAAGAAGTCGGACCACAGCAAAAAATCATGGTCTGCCTCGCGTGTCGCGGGGTAGGCCTGTGGATCGTGGGACCAGTGGCGGGGCCGATCCACCACAGACCGGAGGATTCAGAGCATGGCCGGCGCGATGCGCAAGATGGCGGTCTACCTCGGCCTCGTGGAGGACGATGGTTACGACGGCCGGGGGTTCGACCCCGACGACGACTTCGAGCCCGAACTGGAGCCCGAGCGGGTACCGCGGCAGCAGGAGGAGCCGGCGCGTGTCCCGCACGTGCCGGCACGGCAGGAGCCGCGAGTGGCGCCAGTGGCATCCATCACACCTGAGCGCCACAGTCTGGAGAAGAACGCACCGGTGATCATGCCCAAGGTCGTGTCCGAGCGAGAGCCGTACCGAATCACCACGCTTCACCCACGGACCTACAACGAGGCCCGTACCATCGGGGAGCACTTCCGTGAGGGGACCCCCGTGATCATGAACCTCACGGAGATGGACGACACCGACGCAAAGCGACTTGTCGACTTCGCGGCGGGACTCGTCTTCGGTCTGCATGGCAGTATCGAGAGAGTGACGCAGAAGGTGTTCCTTCTGTCGCCTGCTAACGTCGATGTCACGGCGGAGGACAAGGCCCGCATCGCCGAGGGCGGGTTCTTCAACCAGAGCTGAGCCCGGCCCACGGTCCCGGGTCCTGAAACGAGTGGGGAGAGGAAAGCACGATGAGCGTCGCGATGGAGGTGCTCTACATCGTGCTGATGTGCTTCCTGGTCGTCCTGATCTTCCGATTGGTGATGGACTACGTCTTCATGTTCGCCCGCTCGTGGCAGCCTGCGAAGCCGATGGTGGTAGTCCTCGAGGCCACCTACACTGTCACCGATCCGCCGCTCAAGCTTCTGCGGCGGTTCATTCCGCCGCTGCGTCTCGGGGGCGTGGCGCTCGACCTGTCCTTCTTCGTACTGATGATCATCGTCTACATCCTGATTTCCGTCGTGGGGAGCCTGATGTGAACGATGCAGGCTGCCAGTTGTCGACGATCACGTTGAGGTGAAGAGATGCCGCTGACCCCCGAGGATGTTCGGAACAAGCAGTTCACGACCGTCCGTCTCCGCGAAGGCTATGACGAAGACGAGGTCGATGCCTTCCTCGACGAGGTTGAGGCCGAGCTGACCCGACTGCTCCGGGAGAACGAGGACCTGCGGGCGAAGCTTGCCGCCGCGACTCGTGCCGCTGCGCAGAATCAGCAGCAGCAGATGCGCAAGCCCGAGCCGCAGGACCGGCCCAACGGCCCGGTGCCCGCCGCCATATCCGGCCCGCAGCCGGTGCCGCCGCAGCACATGGGTCCGCCTCAGCTTCCGGGTGGCGCTCCCCAGCTTCCGGCCGGTCCTGGAGGACAGCTCCAGGGACCGGGCGGACCCGGCGGTCAGTTCCCCGGCCACGGTCCCCAGGGTCCCCCTCAGCACATGCCGCAGCAGGGCCCCGGTGGCGACAGCGCCGCCCGCGTGCTCTCGCTGGCGCAGCAGACCGCGGACCAGGCGATCGCGGAGGCCCGTTCCGAGGCCAACAAGATCGTCGGCGAGGCGCGCAGCCGCGCCGAGGGCCTCGAGCGCGACGCCCGCGCCAAGGCCGACGCGCTGGAGCGGGACGCGCAGGAGAAGCACCGTGTGGCCATGGGCTCCCTCGAGAGCGCCCGTGCCACGCTGGAGCGCAAGGTCGAGGACCTGCGCGGCTTCGAGCGCGAGTACCGCACCCGTCTGAAGTCGTACCTGGAGAGCCAGCTGCGCCAGCTGGAGAACCAGGCCGACGACTCGCTGGCTCCGCCGCGGACCCCCGCGACGGCCTCGCTGCCGGGTCCCTCGATGGGCGGCATGGGAGCGCCGTCCATGGCTCCGGCCGGTGCCGGCGCGATGGGCCACACCATGGGGGGCAACCACTCCATGGGCGGCAACCAGCAGATGGGCGGCCACACCGGCGGCCACGGTCAGCAGATGGCCCCCTCGATGACGCAGCCGATGGCTCCGGTCCGCCCGCAGGCGCCGCAGCCGTTGCAGCAGGCTCCCACGCCGATGCGCGGCTTCCTCATCGACGAGGACGACAACTGACCCGCAGGACGCGGTAGGCGGCAAGCGGCAAAGGGCCGGGCCCCCGGGAGTGATTCCCTGGGGGCCCGGCCCTTTGCCGCGCGTTGTGCGGGGCTCCTCCGCAAACGCCTCCCGGACGCTTGAGCAGCGCATTCGCACGGGCACGAGGAGCGCGTCCGCAAGCCGCTTCGGCACACGAGGAGGCCGCGTCCACCGGGCAGGTGGACGCGGCCTGTGTGCGGGTTCCCGGGGCCCTTCGGGACCTACGGCCGCGTGGTCCTGCGCAGGCGGAAGGTCAGGCCCAGGGGCTCGTCCGTGAACGGCTCCCCGAAGCTGTCGTCGGCCTCTCCGCGGGCGAAGTCAAGGGCGAGAACCTCCTCCGCCACCAGAACCGCATGTTCGGAAAGCGCCTCGGCCGTCTCCTCGTCGCGGGACTCCCAGCGCAGCGCGATCCGGTCGGCGACATCCAGTCCGCTGTTCTTGCGGGCCTCCTGGATGAGCCGGACCGCGTCCCGGGCCAGGCCCGCCCGGCGCAGCTCCGGGGTGATGTGCAGATCGAGGGCGACGGTCGCTCCGGACTCGTTGGCCACTGCCCAGCCCTCGCGCGGGGTCTCGGTGACGACGACCTCGTCGGGGGAGACGGCGACCTGCTCGCCGTCGACCGTGACCGTGGCGGTGCCGTCGGCGCGCAGGGCGGCCGACAGGGCAGCGGCGTCCGCCTCGGCGATGGCCCTGGCCACGGGCTGGGTGCCCTTGCCGAAGCGCTTGCCCAGCGCGCGGAAGTTCGCCTTGGCGGAGGTGTCCACCAGCGAGCCGCCGACCTCGCTGAGCGAGGCGAGCTCGGCGACGTTCAGCTCCTCGGCGACCTGGTCGCGCAGCTCGGGGTCGAGCGTCGCGAAGCCGGGAGCGGCGATCAGCGCCCGAGAGAGGGGCTGGCGGGTCTTCACGCCGGAGTCGGCCCGGGTGGCCCGGCCCAGCTCGACCAGGCGGCGCACCAGGGCCATCTGCTCGGGCAGTCCGGGGGCGATGAGCGCCTCGTCCGCGACCGGCCAGGAGGCCAGGTGCACCGAGTCCGGGGCGTCCGGGGTGACCGGGCGCACCAGGTCCTGCCAGACCCGCTCGGTGATGAACGGCACCAGGGGGGCCAGCAGGCGGGTGACGGTCTCGACGACCTCGTGGAGCGTCGCCAGGGCGGCCGGCTCGCCCTGCCAGAACCGGCGGCGAGAGCGGCGCACGTACCAATTCGACAGGTCGTCCACGAACGACGAGAGCAGCTTGCCCGCGCGCTGGGTGTCGAACGACTCCATGGCGGCCGTGGTCTCGCGCACCAGGGAGTTCAGCTCGGAGAGCAGCCAGCGGTCCAGCAGCGGACGCTCGGCCGGGGCCGGGTCGCTCGCGCTGGGCGCCCAGCCGGAGGTGCGGGCGTACAGGGCCTGGAAGGCGACGGTGTTCCAGTAGGTCAGCAGGGTCTTGCGGACCACTTCCTGGATGGTGTTGTGGCCGACGCGGCGCGCGGACCAGGGAGAGCCGCCCGCGGCCATGAACCAGCGCACGGCGTCGGCGCCGTGCTGGTCCATGAGCGGGATGGGCTCCAGGATGTTGCCCAGGTGCTTGGACATCTTGCGGCCGTCCTCGGCGAGGATGTGGCCGAGGCAGACCACGTTCTCGTAGGACGATTTGTCGAAGACGAGCGTGCCGACCGCCATCAGCGTGTAGAACCAGCCGCGGGTCTGGTCGATCGCCTCGGAGATGAACTGCGCCGGGTAGGTGCGCTCGAAGACCTCCTTGTTGCGGTACGGGTAGCCCCACTGCGCGAACGGCATGGAGCCGGAGTCGTACCAGGCGTCGATGACCTCGGGGACGCGCGTGGCGGTCCGCCCGCAACCCTCGGAGGGGCAGGGGAAGGCCACGTCGTCGATGAACGGCCGGTGCGGGTCCAGGGAGGACTGGTCGCGGCCGCTGAGCTCGGTCAGCTCGGCGCGTGAGCCGGCGCAGGTGAGGTGGCCCTCCTCGCAGCGCCAGATCGGCAGCGGGGTGCCCCAGTAGCGGTTGCGGGACAGCGCCCAGTCGATGTTGTTGTTCAGCCAGTCGCCGAACCGGCCGTATTTCACGGTCTCGGGGAACCAGTTGGTGTTCTCGTTCTCCCGGAGCAGGGCGTCCTTGATCGCGGTGGTGCGGATGTACCACGACGGCTGCGCGTAGTAGAGCAGCGCGGTGTGGCAGCGCCAGCAGTGCGGGTAGCTGTGCTCGTAGGGCACGTGCTTGAAGAGCAGGCCGCGGGCGGCCAGGTCGGCCACGAGGTGCTCGTCGGCCTTCTTGAAGAAGGTGCCGCCGACCAGGTCGACGCCCTCCTCGAAGGTGCCGTCGGGGCGGACCGGGTTCACCACCGGCAGTCCGTAGGCCCGGCAGGTCTTGAGGTCGTCCTCACCGAACGCGGGGGACTGGTGGACCAGGCCGGTGCCGTCCTCGGTGGTGACGTAATCGGCGTTGACGACGTAGTGGGCGTCCGGGATCTCGACCAGGTCGAACGGGCGGCGGTACGTCCAGCGTTCCATGTCGCGGCCGGTGAAGGACTCCCCGGTGGCGGTCCAGCCCTCGCCGAGGGCCTTGTCCAGCAGCGGCTCGGCGACGACGAGCTTCTCGGTGCCGTCGGTGGCCACGACGTAGGTGACACCGGGATGGGCGGCGACAGCGGTGTTGGACACCAGCGTCCAGGGGGTCGTCGTCCAGACCAGCAGGGCGGCCTCGCCCGCGAGGGGGCCGGAGGTCAGAGGGAAGCGGACGAAGACGGAGGGGTCGACGACCGTCTCGTAGCCCTGGGCGAGCTCGTGGTCGGACAGGCCGGTGCCGCAGCGGGGGCACCAGGGGGCGACGCGGTAGTCCTGGACCAGCAGGCCCTTGTCGAAGATCTGCTTGAGCGACCACCAGACGGAGTCGACGTACTCGGGGTCCATCGTCCGGTACGCCTGGTCGAGGTCGACCCAGTAGCCCATGCGCTCGGTGAGCTCGGCGAACGCGCCCACGTGGCGCAGGACGGACTCGCGGCACCTGGCGTTGAACTCGGCGATGCCGTACGCCTCGATGTCCTGCTTGCCGGAGAAGCCCAGCTCCTTCTCGACGGCCAGCTCGACCGGGAGGCCATGGCAGTCCCAGCCCGCCTTGCGGGTGACGTGGTGCCCCTGCATGGTCTTGAAGCGCGGGAAGACGTCCTTGAAGACGCGGGCCTCGATGTGGTGGGCGCCGGGCATGCCGTTGGCGGTGGGCGGGCCCTCGTAGAAGACCCACTCGGGCTTGCCGTCGCTCTGCTCGAGGGAGCGGGCGAACACCTTGTTCGCGTGCCAGAACTCGAGCACCTCGTGCTCGAGCGCGGGCAGGTCGACCTGGGCGGGGACCTGGCGGTACTGCGTCATCGGTTCTGCCTCCGGCGGAAAGAGCTGTCCGACGGAGGGACGAGAGCGCGTGCTCCCGCGGTACCACCCTCCTTGACCGCGGACTCATGGGTCTGCGGCCCCCTCATTGGGGTCGCGATGCCGGTTCTACTCGCTCGTGCGGGAGCTTTCCTCCGGCGGCTCCGGGGTGATCTTCACGTCGCGCAGGCCCCCGGGCTCACACCGTCCCCGGGTCGCTCTCGGCTGCTAGCGGCGCTACTCGTCCCCTTCCACGCCTTTCGCAGGCACCAGTGTACGGGGAACGGGGGAAAGGCCGCGCCGAGATTACGGGCTCGGCAGATGGGCACAAAGCAGGCAGGTCATCTGCCTTAGGGCTGGGTGGGTGGGAAGGCGGCGCGCCCCGTTGCCGAAGGACTGGAGTCGATTTATCGTTCCGGCACGGTTCGCGAGCAAGATCACAATATGTGAAGGGGTCGCGGCGATGGTGGACAAGAGCAAGGCGGGCACCGGGGCTGCCCCGCGGTCGGCCGCCGAGCGGGCCGCCACCAGGCCTGCGGCGAGGAAGAAGAACACCACGACGAAGAAGGCGACGACCACGGCCAGGACAGCGACGGGGAAGGTGACGGCGGGGGCGAAGAAGGCCACGGCCACGGCGAAGAAGGCGGTCGCGGGGGCGAAGCGGGCCATGACGAGAAGGGCCGCGGGCGGGGCCGCGGGCACGCCTGCGGAGAAGAGCACGGCGAAGAAGGTCGCGTCGAGGAGGACACCCGCGACGAGAGCGGCGGCGACGAAGGCGGCCGCGACTGAGGCGGCTGGGGAAAAGTCGGCGGCGACGAGGTCGGCGGGGGCGAAGAAGGCCGTGACGAGGACGGCCGCGGGCGGGGCCGCGGGCACGCCTGCGGAGAAGGACGCGGCGAAGAAGGTCGCGTCGAGGAGGACACCCGCGACGAGAGCGGCGGTGAAGAAGTCGGCGGCGACGAAGACAGCCGCGACTAAGGCGGCGGTGAAGAAGTCGGCGGCGACGAAGGCGGGCGCGACTGAGGCGGCTGGGGAAAAGTCGGCGGCGACGAGGTCGGCGGGGGTGAAGAAGGCCGTGACGAGGACGGCCGCGGGCGGGGCCGCGGGCACGCCTGCGGAGAAGAGCACGGCGAAGAAGGTCGCGTCGAAGAAGACACCCGCGACGAGAGCGGCGGCGACGAAGACGGCCGCGAAGAAGACAGCCCCGAAGAAGACAGCCCCGAAGAAGACGGCGGTGAAGAAGCCGTCGGCGACTAAGGCCCCCGCGACGAAGACGGCCGCGACTAAGGCGGCGGTGAAGAGGTCGGCGGCGACGAAGACGGTCGCGACCGAGACAGCCGCGAAGAAGACGGCGGTGAAGAAGCCGTCGGCGACTAAGGCCCCCGCGACGAAGACGGCCGCGACGAAGGCAGCCGCGACTAAGGCGGCGGTGAAGAGGTCGGCGGCGACGAAGACGGTCGCGACCGAGACAGCCGCGAAGAAGACGGCCGCGAAGAAGACAGCGGCCAAGAAGACAACGGCCAAGAAGTCGGTGGCGAGGAAGACAGCGGGCGCGGCGACCGGCGCCAAGAAGTCGGTGGCCAAGAAGACAGCGGCCGCGACGACCGGCGCTACGAAGACGGCGACGGCGAAGACGGCGGCGAAGAAGGCTCCCGCGAGGAAGGCTCCGGCGAAGACGACGGCGCGGGGGACGGCGGCGGGGACCAGGGCCGCCGGAACGGCCGCGGGGGAGACCGCGACGGGGACGACGTCCGCGAGGAAGCCTGCGGCGCGGAAGACTTCGGCGGCCAAGACGTCCTCGGCCGGGGTCATGGCTGCCGGGACCGGTGACGTCGAAGCAACGGCGTCGAGGTCAGCGGCGAAGACTCCTGCGAAGAAGGCGTCGCCGAAGTCCGCTGCCCGGAAGACCTCCGCGGCCGGGGTCAGGGCGCCAGGGACCGGTGAGGGCCGGGCTGCGGCGGTGAAGCCCGCCGTCAAGAAGCCCGCCGTGAAGAAGGCCGCTGCCAAGAAGGCCCCCGCGAAGGGTGCCGTCAAGAAGCCCGCCGCCAAGAAGTCCGCCGCCGCGGGCGGGGTCCCGGCGGCGAAGAAGGCTGCGTCCAAGAAGGCCCCCGCGAAGGCCGCCGCGGGCAAGAGCGCTGCGGTGAAGACCTCCGCGAAGAAGGCCGCCCCCGGCAGCACCGCTGCCAAGAAGGCTGCCCCTGGCAGCACCGCTGCCAAGAGGGCCGCTGCCGCGGGCGGGTCGAAGACCGGGAATCACCAGACCCAGAAACAACAGAAGACGGGAGCCAGGTCAGTGGTGGCGAAGAAGAGAGCGACTGCTGTTCGGACTCCGGCTCCCGCCGGATCCGCCGTGCCGAAGGCACGGGCTGCGGCCGGGGTGGAGCCCGGCGAGCTGCCGGTCAGGACCGGTGAGGACCCGTGGACCACGGAGGAGGTCGAGGAGCTGCGTGCCGGGCTCCTCGCCGACGTCGAGCGGCTCAACGGCGAGATCACCGCCGCCCAGGAGTCGATCTCCGGACTCCTGCGGGACTCCGGCGACGGCGCCGGTGACGACGACGCGGACACCGGCACCAAGAACATGTCCCGCGAGCACGAGATGTCCCTCGCGAACAACGCCAGGGAGATGCTCCGCCAGAACGAGCACGCCCTCGGACGCCTGGAGACGGGCACCTACGGCTACTGCGAGTCCTGCGGGAACCCGATCGGCAAGGCCAGGCTCCAGGCGTTCCCCCGCGCCACCCTCTGCGTGGAGTGCAAGCAGAGGCAAGAGCGCCGCTGAGCCCGCTCGGACGTGTGTGTCGTACCCTCGTTCTCGTGACGAAGGCGGAGCAGACCATCAGTACGCCCGAGGATGCCGAGACGGAGGCGCCCGAGCAGGCGCGGCCGAACGGCAGGCGCCGGATCATGACGTTGCTCGTCGTGGCCGCCTTCGCCTACGGCATTGACCTGGTCAGCAAGATGCTCGTGGTCTCGAGGCTGGAGCACCGCGCACCGATCGAGCTGATCGGGCAGTACCTCCAGCTCGAGGCCATCCGCAACGCCGGAGCCGCCTTCGGCATCGGCGAGGCGATGACCGTCGTCTTCACACTGATCGCCACGATCGTGATCGTTGTGATCGCCAGGATCGCCCGCAAGCTCTACAGCCTGCCGTGGGCGATTGCGCTGGGGCTCCTGCTCGGCGGAGCGCTGGGCAACCTCACCGACCGCATCTTCCGCTCTCCGGGGATCTTCCAGGGCAAGGTCGTCGACTTCATCGCTCCGGCGCATTTCGCCGTGTTCAACCTCGCCGACTCCGCGATCGTCTGCGGCGGCATCCTGATCGTCCTGCTGTCCTTCCGCGGCTCCTCCCCGGACGGCACCATTCACAAGGACGTTCGCAAGGACGTCCACGAGGACGTTCACAACGACGTTCACAACGACGTCCACAGGGACGTTCACGAGGATTGAGCGGGGTCCGGCATACTCGACGGGGTGAGCACGCTTCCGCAGACCCGCACCCTGCCCGTTCCCGACGGCCTCGAAGGCGAGCGTGTCGATGCCGCACTCGCCCGGATGTTCGGCTTCTCCCGCACCAAGGCGGCCGAGCTCGCGGCCTCGGGGAAGGTTCTGCTGGACGGCGCCTCGGCGGCCAAGTCGGACCGGGTGAGCGCGGGCGCGTGGCTCGAGGTGGAGCTCCCGCCGCCCCCGGCGCCGGTGCGGGTCGTCGCGGAGCCCGTTCCCGGTATGACGATCGTCCATGACGACGATCATGTCGTCGTGGTCGACAAGCCGGTCGGCGTGGCCGCGCACCCCAGCCCCGGCTGGACGGGTACCACCGTGATCGGTGGCCTCGCCGCCGCCGGCTACCGCATCTCCACCTCCGGAGCCTCCGAGCGCCAGGGCATCGTCCACCGGCTGGACGTCGGCACCTCCGGCCTGATGGTCGTCGCCAAGTCCGAGATCGCCTACACCCTGCTCAAACAGCAGTTCCGCGACCGGACCGTGGACAAGCGCTACCACGCCCTGGTCCAGGGCCACCCCGACCCGATGCGCGGCACCGTGGACGCCCCGATCGACCGGCATCCGAACCACGACTACAAATGGGCCGTCGTGGCCAACGGCAAGCCGAGCGTCACGCACTACGACGCCATCGAGGCGTTCCGCGCCGCCAGCCTGCTCGACATCAAGCTGGAGACCGGCCGCACCCACCAGATCCGGGTGCACATGTCCGCGCTGCGCCACCCGTGCGTGGGCGACCTGACCTACGGCGCCGACCCGACGCTGGCCAAGCGGCTGGGCGTCTCCCGGCAGTGGCTGCACGCCGTGCGCCTGGGGTTCGAGCACCCGGCCGACGGGCGCTGGGTGGAGTTCGAGAGCGAGTACCCCGAGGATCTCGCGGGGGCGCTGGAGATGGTGAGGGCGGAGAGTGCCTGAGCGGGGAACGCCCGAGCGGGGAGGGACGTCCGGCGAGGCGGCGGTGAGGGTCGCCGACGAGGCGGAGATCGAGGCGGTGCACGCCATCCGCAAGGAGGTCTTCGTCGTCGAGCAGGGCATCCCCGACGAGGCCGAGTGGGACGCGTACGACGGCGCCGACCTGGGGACCGTCCACCTGCTGGCCGCGGACGCGGACGGCGAGCCGCTGGGCACCGTCCGCATGCTGACCGGAGCGGTCGCCTCCGCCAAGAACGGCGGCCACGAGCGGGACGCCGTCCTCGGCCGTCTCGCCGTCCTCGGCGCCGCCAGGGGCACCGGTCTCGGCGCCACGCTGGTCCGTGCCCTGGAGGCCGAGGCGCGGCGGCTCGGCCTGGCCGGGGTGTACCTGGAGGCGCAGGTCCAGGTGGTGCCGTTCTACGAGCGCCTGGGATACCGCGGCTTCGGCCCGCTGTTCGACGACGGCAGCGGCATCCAGCACCGGGCGATGCGCAAGGCGCTGTAGCGAGCCCCTGCGCTCGGCCATCGTGGTGGTGCCGTTCGCGGGGCGGCTGAGGCTGCCCTCACCCCTGCTGATGAGGTTGTTCGGGGCCGCGCAACACCGACCTGCTCGCCAAGATCAGCCCGGACGCCTGGAGCGAGGAACAGCGCGAGTCATTGCGGAAACGTTCCGAGCGGCTCAAGCGCTACCGGCAGATCGAGGGCGAGATGCTCTCCGCGGCCCGGCACGAGGTGCTGGGCCCCGCTCCGAGCCCGGAGCCGACCCCGAGCTCGTGGACCGCGTGCTGCGCCGTCCGGACCTGCGCAGCATGCGCGACTGGGAGACGTGACCGAGCGCCTGAGAGGATGGGCGGACAGGTCCGAGGAGAGGTTGGGACGAGGCGTGGCTCGGTTGGTGCTTTTTCACTCGGCCTACGGGCTGCGGCCCGCGGTGAACGCGGCGGCGGAGCTGCTGCGGGGCGCCGGGCACGAGGTGCATGTGCCGGACCTGTACGACGGCCGGGTGGTGGACACGGTCGAGGAGGGGATGGCGATCCGCGAGGAGATCGGCACCGATGAACTCCTCAAGCGGGCCGTCGCCGCCGCCGCGCCCCTGTCCGACGAGGGCCTGGTGTACGCCGGATTCTCGCTCGGCGGGGCTCTGGCGCAGCATGTCGCGCTCGCCGACAGCAATGCCCGGGGCCTGCTGCTGATGCACGGCACCGCGGACATCGCCGACGACACCTCCACGGAGCTGCCGGTGCAGCTCCATGCCGCCGAGCCCGACCCGTTCGAGACCGAGGACTGGCTCAACGCCTGGTATCTGCGGATGCGCCGGGCCGGGGCCGATGTGGAGGTGCACCGGTACCACGGCGCCGGGCATCTGTTCACCGACCCCGATCTGCCCGACTGGGACGATCGGGCTGCCGCTCGTGCGTGGGCTTGCGCGATGGGCTTTCTCGCCGACCTGTGACCGTGCTGCCGGGGGCCGCGAACGCGCTCGCGGAGGGGCGCCGCTCGGCGAAGAACCTGCCCTCCGAGGTCTGCGGGTCCCCGAAGGCCCGAAGGCCGTCGGCGGTCCGCCGGTCCTGCGCGATCTCCCCGGCCCCATTGCCTGTGATGGCCGGATTGCCGGTGATGGCCGGTGACGTCGTGATCCGGGGCAGGGACTCGGGATGGTGGTCGCGGACGAACGCGATGAGTTTCTCGCGCACCTCGCAGCGCAGGTTCCACAGGGCGTCGGGGTCCTTCGCCGTGACCAGGGCGCGCAGTTGGATGGTCGAGGGGGTGGTGTCGGTGACCACCAGGCCCCAGGACCGCCCGTCCCACTGGGAGGAGGCCTCGACCACCCGGCCGAGCTCCTCGCGCAGCTCGTCGACCGGGGTGGCGTGGTCGAGGTGCAGGAAGACGGTGCCGGTCATCCGGGGGTCGCGGCGCGACCAGTTCTCGAAGGGCTCGCCCGCGAAGTGGGACACGGGCATGACGATGCGCCGCTCGTCCCATGTGAGAAGCACCACATAGGTGAGGGTGATCTCCTCCACGGTGCCCCATTCGCCGTTGAACACCACGACGTCGCCGATGCGCACGGAGTCACCGAAGGCGATCTGCAGCCCGGCGAACAGGTTGCCCAGCGTGGACTGGGCGGCTATGCCGACCACGATGCCGAGCACCCCGGCCGAGGCCAGGACGCTGGTCCCGGCGGCTCGGGCCTGCGGGAACGTCATCAGCATCACGGCGATGGCGATGACCGTGACGGTCATGGTGAGGATGCGCCGGATCAGGGTCACCTGGGTACGCACCCGGCGCACCCGCGCGTAGTCACGGCTGACCGCCGCGTACCTGGTGATGGACGGTTCGACGACGGCGGACAGGACACGGGAGGCCAGCCACGCGCTGAAGGCGATCGTGGCCAGGGCGAGGCAGTGCTGGATCACCGCCTGATGGCCCCTTACCAGCCCCGAGGTGGGCCGGACGGCCGCGAGCGTGGCGGTGGCGACGGTCAGCTGCAGGGGTATGCGGCAGCGGCGCAGCAGGGGCCACAGCGGTGTGTGCGGGTGCCGCCGCGCCGTGCGCCGCAGCACCCGGTCGACCAGCCATCCCACCAGGCCGGTGAGAACGAGGGCACTCGCCGTGGCGATCAGAGGTCTCAGGAGGCTCTCGGTCATCCCCCTCGGCTATCCGGAATCGCAGGGGGCATGCATGTGCCCGTGCCGGACCCCCCGGACGGCCGTACTCCGGATGGCCCCAACGGGCGCGGAAGCGGGCGGTCAGGAGCGCCCGGACCGCCCGGACGGGTGATCGGCCGCGGAAGCGCAGCGGCGCCGGCTCCCCGAAGGGAACCGGCGCCGCCCCGTCTCACCGGACTCTCACCGGACTCTCATCAGGAGCCGTCCCATCGGAGGGTGCCCGGTGAGGACGTGCTCATGGCTAGTCGCGGTAGGCCTTGAAGAACTGGTCCATGCGCTTCACCTGGTACTTGGTGAACTGCGTCATGCACTTGTCGTACGAGTAGTCCATGAAGTTGTGGATCGGGTCCTTGCCCGCCTCGGGGCAGGTGTCGCGGCCCGTCGGGCAGCCCGACGCGGGGCTGGCCTCGCGCGGGGTGTCACGGACGTGGTCACCGATGCTGCAACCACCCTCGAAGGTGTGGAACAGACCCATCCAGTGGCCGACCTCGTGGGTGGCGGTGTCGCCCTCGTTGAAGTTCGTCGCACTGCCACCGGGCAGCGACTCGTCGAGGAGCACGACGCCGTCCATCTCCGGGTTGTCCTTGTACCAGTTCGGGAAGGTCGCCCAGCCGAGCAGGTCCTGGCCGAGGTTGGCCGAGTACAGGTTGAGCGTGCCGGCCTTGCCCTTGTGGAGCTTGGTCTTCATGGCACGCTCTTCGGGCGTGTCATCGGTGAGACCGTTGTACCAGGACGCGTTGTTCGTGTAGTCGACCGCCTTGAGCACGAACTTGTAGCGGGTCTTGTAGTTGTTCGTGCCCTTGCCGCCGAAGGCGTCGTTGAGGACCGATATCTGCTTGGTGACCTTGGCCTTGCTGAGCTTGCCCTTGGACCCGTCGTGGACGACGTGGAAGTAGACCGGGATGGTCTCCGTGGTGCCGAGGGCGGCACCGGTTCCGCGAGCGCTGGAGCGGGCGAGCTGCTTCTGCAGGTCCGCCTCGATCGCCTTGCTCTGCTTGGCGGTGACGGTGTTCGGGTCACCCTTGGGGTCGGTGCCGGTCTTCATACGGGCGTTGGCCTGCGCGTGGCTGTCCTTGGTCGGGCACAGGTGGGAGCCCTTGCTGGCGGCCTTGGCCTCGGTCGCCGTAGGGGCGCCACCGAACTGGCCGCCGACGAGCGGGGCCAGAGCCAGGGAACCGGCCACGAACGCCACCGACAGGTAGCGGTTGCGGGACCGGTGGTTCAGTACGGCAGAGCGTCGCATCAACTCTCCTTGCTTGCAAAGGCGTGGGGCTGCTCCCCGCGCCTCGGGGAGGCTACCGTGTTGCCGATGTTTTTTGATCGGATTTACTCAACTGATGTAGTGCTTCTGATCAAATGTGACTGAATCGGACGACTTGGCGATCAAGTTCCGATTCATATCGTGCTCCTGCAGCGTCAGTAGACCGATCAGTAGACGATCAGTAGACCGAGATGTGCACATGGTCGAAGTGGTTCTGAGTGATCGAACCCCGGTCCTCCATCGGCTTGTTGCCGCGCTGCGGCCAGCGGCTCGACCAGATCCGCTGCTCGTAAATCACGTACCAGATCCCGTACTTGTCCGCGTTGTCCCGTGCCCAGGCGGCTATCCGCCTGCCGAGGCGGCCCGAACTGCCCGTGGCCCGCTCGCCCGCCGGACCGAGCATGAAGTCGCAGGCGCGCCCGAGCGGGTGCTCGCCTCCGCCTTCGATCCCCCCGTCCTCGCGAAAGCATCCGGATCCGGCGGGAAGCTCGAACTTCTCGGTGACCGCGGCCCGGACCGCGCGCATCCTCGCCGTGAGGTGATCGTGCCCCGTGGGTTTCTGCGGTTCCCACCGCGACGAACGCATGCGGGCGCGCATCGCGTCCCACGCCCCGCTGTGCACGAGCAGGCCGAAGGACAGCGCCAGGCACACCGCGGCGGCGGCGATCCGTACGGACCCCCGCCGCTCCTGGCGTGGCTTCTGCGCCCCCACACCGGGGTAGAAGCTGAAATCCCCGATTCGGTTGCAGTTTCTCGGATGTTTGTTTGTTCCGTGTAAGTGTCAGCGAACGGGGGAGTCGGCCCGCTCCACCCGCTGGCTGCCCGACGCCGTGCGGTACGAGCGCGCCCACTTGGCCGTGGCGTCCCGCTTGGTGCGGTCGGAGACCACGTAGTAGTCCATCTGCGTACGGTCCGGGGTCACATCGAGGACGCCGAAGCCGTGCGAGTCCAGGTCGATCCACTTCACATGCGGGTTGGCGGCCTTGATCGCGGCCACACCCGCCAGGGAGACCGTCTGCGGCGGCACCTTGAGAATGTCGTCGACGTTGTCCGACGTCACCGAGGTGACGGTGAACTCCGTGGCGACCGAGCCCGAGGCCGGGTACGTGGCGGCCTCGTTGGGCACGTCGCTCGCCCATGCCGAGTGGATGTCGCCGGTGAGGAACACGGTGTTGCGGATGCCGTGCTGCTTGAGATGCCCCAGCAGCTCACGGCGGTCGGCGGTGTAGCCGTCCCACTGGTCGGTGTTGATCGCCAGTCCCTCTTGGGGCAGCCCGAGCAGCTTCGCCAGCGGGCGCAGCAGGAACGCCGGCAGGGAGAGGAAGGCGACGGGGGAGATCATCACCGAGTTGCCGACCAGGCGCCAGGTGGCGTCGGAGCGGGTCAGCGAGGACTTCAGCCACTGCATCTGGGCGTCGCCGGTGATGGTGCGGTCCGGGTCGTCCACGCCGCCGCTGGGGCCCCAGCCGCCCTGCGCCGAGCGGAACGAGCGCAGGTCGAGCAGGGAGATGTCGGCGAGCTTGCCGTAGCGCAGCTGCCGGTAGGTGGTGCCCGCTGTGGACGGACGCACCGGCATCCACTCGAAGTACGCCTGCTTGGCCGCGGCGACGCGGGCCTTCCAGTCGCCCTCGGTGTCGGGCTGGTGGTTGTTGGCGCCCACGGAGGTGGCGTTGTCGGCGAACTCGTGGTCGTCCCAGATGGCGATGGCCGGCAGGGACGCGTGCAGGGCCTGGAGGTCCTGGTCGGTCTTGTAGGTGCCGTGCCGCAGGCGGTAGTCGGCGAGGGAGATGATCTCGTGGGCGGGCTGGTGCGGTCTCACCACGGTGTCGCGGGCGGCGAATTCACCCGACTTGTACTCGTATATGTAGTCGCCGAGGAAGAGCACCGCGTCCAGGTCGCCGCGCTCGTTGAGGTGCCGGTACGGGGAGAAGTAGCCCGCCTCCCAGTTGGCGCAGGAGACGGTGCCCAGACGGAGCCGGTCGACGGAGGCGTCCCGGGCGGGGGTGGTCCGGGTGCGTCCCACCGCGGACCGGGCGCCCGAGGCGGTGAAGCGGTACCAGTACTCGGTGCCGGGGGTGAGGCCGCGCACGTCCGCCTTGACGGTGTGGTCCACGTCGGGGCCGGTGGTCACCGTCCCGTGCGCGACCACGTGCGTGAACTCCTTGTCGGTGGCGACGGTCCACTCGACATCCGTGCTCGGCCCCTTGCCCGAGCCCGGAGTCGCGTCGGGGGTCGGCGTCACACGGGTCCACAGCAGGATGCCGTCGGGCAGCGGATCGCCGGAGGCGACGCCATGGAGGAAGACGGAGGCCTCGGCGGCCGAGGCGAGGGCGGTGACCCCCAGCGGGATCAGCGCGGCCCCCGCGGTCCCCGCGGCCACGGCCTTGACGACCGTGCGGCGGGCGGGCGACTTCGCGGGGGAAACGGGTGAGTCGGTGGCAGAGGTGTCGGTCACGGCGACACAGGTTACGTGCGAGTAGCGTGTCCGGGGAGGGGGTGGACAAGAGTTCTTTTGCCGGTCGTCCGGCGTTCCCCGACGGCGGCCCGGGGCTGCCCGGGCCGCCGTTGACGCACTGTTACTTGCCGCCGAGCTCCTTGTCCACCAGGGCGGTGAACTGCTGGGGCGTGACCGACTGCGCCCGCTCGTTGAGGACGGGGAGCTTCCTGCCGTTGAGCAGGACCGTGGGGGTGCCCTTCACCCCGCCGGCGTCGAAGGCCCGGCCGACCTTGTTCACCCACGGCATGTAGGTGAGGTCCTTGACCGCCTTGTCGAACGCCGGATTCCGCAGTCCGTCCACCTTGCCCGCCAGATCCAGCAGATGGCCGGTGGAGGCGTAGGCGTCGTCGTGCTCGTCGGGGTGGTTGGCGTAGAGGACCTTGTGCAGGGCCAGGAAGGGGCCGCTGCCCTGGTCGGCCGCGGCGCCGAGGGCGTTGAGCGCCCGCTTGGAGCCCTGGCCGCCGAGGGCGTCGTCGAGGAAGGTGGCGAAGCGGTACTCGACCTTGAACCGGCCCTGGTCGGCGAGCTTCTTCACCGTGTCGCCGTTGGCCTGCTCGAAGAGGGCGCAGTACGGGCAGCGCGGGTCCTCGTAGATCGTGAGGGTGTTCTTGGCCTTCTTGTCGCCGTAGGTGATGACCGTGCCGTCCTCGGCGGAGGCGGCCGCGGCGGCGGGGACCGTCAGCGGAAGCTTGGCCGCCGCCGAGTCCTTGGCGCCGCTGCCCCCGCCGCTGTCGGCGAGGGCGACGCCGATGCCGGTGGCGAGGGCCAGCACGGCGACGACCGCGCCGGCGACGGTGAACTGGCGGCGGACGCGGCCCCGCTTGGCCTCGCGCTCCCGCTCGGCCCGCAGACGGTCGCGGGCGGACTGGCCGGTGGTGCTGCCCTTCTCGTTCCTGCGGGTGTTCTCGGCGGTGTTCTCGCCGGTGTTCTCGGCGGTGTTCTTGGCGGTGTTCTTGCCGGTGGCTTTGGTGCCCATGACGGATCGCATCCCGTGGTCGCGGTGGTGTACTCCTGGCGCGTGTGGCCCGGACCGCGTCGTCGAAGGGAACGCCGGTCAGCGGGCCGGGGCCGCCATGGGCGGACCGCGCCGCCCGATACACAGCCGCACCGCCGCTTCGACGGGCGAGGGACCGTCGGCCCGGTGGGGGTGCACGGGAGAGGGGCGCTCGGCGGGAGCGAGCACCGCGAGTACGAGCCGCAGCGGCGCGGTGGCGTACGCGGCCAGGGTGCGCAGCAGCCCGAAGGCCGCCCGCTCGCCCTGGCGCAGCCACCACGCGGCCATGAGCCCGACCAGGACATGCGCGGCGAGCAGGAGCCACGGCGAGACGAAGCCGCTCGGCAGCTCGACCGCGCCGCGCCCCACGCCGGGGGCGGCGCCCGCCGCGTCACCGCTGCTGCACAGCAGCACCCCGGCCATCGAGCGGAAGGAGCCTGCCACCGGGCCGCCGGAGGCGCCGTAGCAGGTGTCCTGGCCCTTGGTGAACAGGAAGTCGACGGCCAGCTCGAACGGGATCAGCACCGCCGCTATCTGCCACAGGCCCCGCTCGCGGCCGGCCAGCCCGAACGCGGCCGCGAAAACGCCCGCCCCCGCCAGGCCGAGCGTGGCCAGAGGCAGGGGCGAGCGGGAGAGCCAGATGTGGGAGGTCGCGGACAACGTCACGCACAGCGCCGTGAAGAGCGCTGCGCGTGCCAGCCTGAGCTGCGTGGTCGTCCCGTCCATGTCGACGGCAAGTCTGGCAGGCGGCGCATACGCACCGCCTAAAGACCGAGCGCCCCAACGCGCGGCGCCTGAAGACCGAGCGCCTGAAGACCGAGCGCCCCATCGCGCGGCGCCTGAAGACCGAGCGCCTGAAGACCGAGCGCCCCAACGCGCGGCGCCTGAAGGCGCAGGGCCGCAAGGCGCACGGCCCCCTGGCTCACAGCCCGGGGATGCGCCCGTTGCGGAACAGGTCCACGAACGTCTGGTGGTCCGCCCGGGCCCGGGCCCCGTACGAGTGGGCGAAGTCCACCAGGACCTCGGCGAATCCCTCTCCGTCGGCGCCGATCACCTGGTCGATCGCGTCCTCGGTGGAGAACGGCACCAGCGAGTGCCCGCTCTCGTCGTCGGCGGCCGCGTGCATCGTCGCCGTCGCCCGGCCGAGGTCCCGCACCACCGCGCGGATCTCGTCCTGGTCGTCGATGTCCGACCAGTCCAGGTCCACCGCGTACGGGGAGACCTCGGCGACGAGCTGCCCGGCACCGTCGAGCTCCGTCCAGCCCAGCCATGGGTCGGAGTGCGCCTGGAGGGCCCGCTGGGAGATCACCGTGCGATGGCCCTCGTGCCGGAAGTAGCCGCGGACCGCCGGGTCGGTGATGTGGTGGCTGACCGCGGGGGTCTGCCCCTGCTTCATATAGATCACGACGTCGTTCTCGAGGGCGTCGGTGTTGCCCTCGAGGAGGAGGTTGTACGAGGGCAGGCCCGCGCTTCCGATGCCGATGCCGCGGCGGCCCACCACGTCCTTGACCCGGTAGCTCTCCGGCTTGTTCCTGCTGTCCTCGGGCAGTGTCGCGACATACGCCTCGAAGGCGTCGAGCACCTTGGCGCGCGTGGCCGGGTCGAGCTCGATGGCCCCGCCGCCGGAGGAGAAGCGCCGTTCCCAGTCGCGGACGTCGGTCATCGTGTCGAGCAGCCCGAACCGCGTCTGGCTGCGCGCGTGGCGCAGCGCGTCCAGCAGCGGTCCCTGGGCGGTGTCCAGCGTCAACGGGGTGGCCGAGCCGGTGTCGTCGCCCGCGAGCTCACGGACACGGGCGCGGTAGGCACCGGCGTAGGCCCGCACCAGATCGGAGATCGTCTCGTCGGCCAGGGCCTTGGAGTAGCCGATCAGCGCGACGGAGGCGGCGAAGCGCTGGAGGTCCCACAGGTAGGGGCCGACGTAGGCCTCGTCGAAGTCGTTGACATTGAAGACCAGGCGGCCGTTGGAGGCCATGTAGGTGCCGAAGTTCTCCGCGTGCAGGTCGCCGTGGATCCACACCCGGCTGGTCCGCTCGTCCAGGAAGCGCTCACCGGCCGCGAAGCCGTGAGTGGCGCCCTCCTGCGCGTCCGCGTAGAAGAGGCAGGCCGTGCCGCGGTAGAACGCGAACGCCGAACCGGCCATCTTCCGGAACTTCACCCGGAACGCCGCGGGGTCGCGGGCCAGCAGCTCACCGAACGCGCCCTCGAAGACCTCCAGTATGGTCTTACCGCGCTTGCCGTCCCCGGTCGTCGTCGACATCTGGGGGTGCCTCCTCGAATCCCTGTCCCGGTGTGCTTCCCCGGGTGTGCCGGTCCCGGGTCCGGGTGTCGTCCCCGGTACCCCGGCAGGATGTCAGACCGGTGTGCAAGGCTTGTCGCCGAACCCACCCGACCGATCCGGAAGGCCTGCTCGGTGACCAAGCCGTTCGCGCACCTGCATGTCCACACCGAATACTCGCTGCTCGACGGGGCGGCCCGGCTGAAGGACATGTTCAAGGAGGCCAATCGGCTCGGGATGACGCATGTCGCCATGACCGACCACGGCAATATGCACGGGGCCCACGACTTCTACACCCAGGCCACCGGCGCCGGGATCACCCCGGTGATCGGCATCGAGGCGTACATCGCCCCGGAGTCCAGGGCCAACAAGAAGCGGATCACCTGGGGCACCCCCGGCCAGAAGCGCGACGACGTCTCCGCCTCCGGTGCCTATCTGCACAAGACGATCTGGGCGCGGAACAAGACGGGCCTGCACAACCTGTTCAAGCTCACCTCCCGCTCCTACGCGGAGGGCTGGCTGGTCAAGTGGCCCCGTATGGACAAGGAGATCATCGCCGAGCACGCCGAGGGGCTGATGGCCTCCACCGGCTGCCCCTCCGGCGAGGTGCAGACCCGGCTGCGCCTGGGCCAGTTCGACGAGGCGCTCAAGGCGGCCGCGTACTACCAGGAGATCTTCGGCAAGGAGAACTACTTCCTGGAGCTGATGGACCACGGCATCGAGATCGAGAAGCGGGTCAGGGACGGCCTCCTCGAGGTCGGCAAGAAGCTGGGCATCCCCCCGGTCGTCACCAACGACAGCCACTACACCTACGCGGAGGAGGCCGTCTCGCACGACGCCCTGCTGTGCGTGCAGACCGGCAAGACGCTGACCGACCCCGACCGCTTCCGCTTCGACGGCACCGGCTACTACCTGAAGTCGGCCGACGAGATGTACGCCATCGACAGCTCCGACGCCTGGCAGGAGGGGTGCCGCAACAGCCAGTTGCTGATCGCCCAGCGTGTCGACGCCACCGGCATGTTCGAGTTCAAGAACCTCATGCCGCGCTTCCCCGTCCCGGAGGGGTACGACTCCGAGGACGAGTTCTTCCGCGCCGAGGTGTGGCGCGGGATGGACCTGCGCTTCCCCAACGGGTACGACGAGGAGCACCGCCGGCAGGCGGAGTACGAGATGAACACCATCTGCCAGATGGGGTTCCCCGGCTACTTCCTCGTCGTCGCCGACTTCATCCAGTGGGCGAAGAACAACGGGGTGGCGGTCGGCCCCGGCCGAGGCTCCGCGGCGGGCTCCCTGGTCGCCTACGCCATGCGCATCACCGACCTCGACCCCCTCGAGCACGGCCTGATCTTCGAGCGGTTCCTCAACCCCGAGCGCGTGTCCATGCCCGATGTCGACATCGACTTCGACGAGCGTGGGCGCGGTGACGTGATCCGGTACGTCACGGAGAAGTACGGCTCCGACAAGGTCGCCATGATCGCCACCTACGGGCGGATCAAGGCCAAGAACGCGATCAAGGACGCGGGCCGCGTCCTGGGCTATCCGTACGCCATGGGCGACCGCCTCACCAAGGCGATGCCGCCGGACGTCCTGGGCAAGGGCATCCCCCTGTCCGGCATCACCGACTCCTCGCACCCGCGCTACGGCGAGGCGGGCGAGATCCGCGGGATGTACGAGAACGAGCCGGACGTGAAGAAGGTCGTCGACACCGCCAGGGGCCTGGAGGGCCTGGTGCGGCAGATGGGTGTCCACGCCGCCGGTGTGATCATGTCGTCGGAGACCCTCACCGACCACATCCCGGTCTGGGTCAGGCACTCCGACGGGGTGACCATCACGCAGTGGGACTACCCCACCTGCGAGTCGCTGGGCCTGCTGAAGATGGACTTCCTGGGCCTGCGCAACCTCACGATCATGGACGACGCCGTCAAGGCGATCAAGAAGAACAAGGGCATCGACCTCGTCCTGCTCGACCTGCCGCTGGACGACGCCAAGACGTACGAACTGCTCGGACGCGGTGACACCCTCGGTGTCTTCCAGTTCGACGGCGGGCCCATGCGCGCCCTGCTGCGCATGATGAAGCCCGACAACTTCGAGGACATCTCCGCGGTCTCGGCCCTCTACCGGCCGGGCCCGATGGGAATGAACTCCCACATCAACTACGCCCTGCGCAAGAACAAACAGCAGGAGATCATCCCGATCCACCCGGAGCTCGAGGAGCCGCTGCGGGAGGTCCTCGATGTCACCCACGGCCTCATCGTGTACCAGGAGCAGGTGCAAAAGGCCGCCCAGGTGCTCGCCGGGTACTCCCTCGGCCAGGCGGACCTGCTGCGCCGCGCGATGGGCAAGAAGAAACAGGAGGTCCTGGACAAGGAGTTCGTCCCCTTCCAGAAGGGCTGCCGCGAGCGCGGCTACTCCGACGAGGCCATCCAGGCCGTGTGGGACGTGCTGGTGCCGTTCGCGGGCTACGCGTTCAACAAGGCGCACTCCTCCGCGTACGGCCTGGTCTCCTACTGGACCGCCTACCTCAAGGCCAACTACCCGGCCGAGTACATGTCCGCGCTCCTGACCTCCGTGCGCGACGACAAGGACAAGTCGGCGATCTACCTCAACGAGTGCCGGCGCATGGGCATCAAGGTCCTGCCGCCGGACGTCAATGAGTCCGATGCCGACTTCACCCCGAGGGGTGATGACCAGGTCCGCTTCGGGCTCACCGCGGTGCGGAACGTCGGGGCGAACGTCGTCGAGTCCATCGTGCGCTGCCGCAAGTCCAAGGGCCGCTACACCTCGTTCCCGGACTTCCTGGACAAGGTCGAGTCGGTGGTCTGCAACAAGCGGACCGTCGAGTCGCTGATCAAGGCCGGGGCGTTCGACGAGATGGGCCACACCCGCAAGGGGCTCGTGGAGAAGTACGAGCCCATGATCGACAACGTGGTGGGGGTCAAGCGCAAGGAGGCCGAGGGCCAGTTCGACCTCTTCGGCGGCCTCGGCGACGACGACGCGGCGGACGACGCGCCCGGCTTCGGCCTCGACGTGGAATTCTCCGACGTCGAATGGGAGAAGACCTACCTGCTCGCCAACGAGCGGGAGATGCTCGGCCTCTATGTCTCCGACCACCCGCTGTTCGGCATCGAGCACGTGCTCAATGAGAAGTCCGACTGCGCCATCGCGGCGCTGACCGGCGACGAGCGCTCCGACGGGGCCATCGTCACCATCGGCGGCATCATCTCGGGCCTGCAGCGGAAGATGACCAAGCAGGGCAACGCCTGGGCCATCGCCACGGTGGAGGATCTCGCGGGTTCGATCGACTGCATGTTCTTCCCCGCCACCTACCAACTGGTCTCCACGCAACTCGTCGAGGACGCCGTCGTCTTCGTCAAGGGCCGCCTGGACAAGCGCGAGGACGTCCCCCGGCTGGTCGCCATGGAGCTCACGGTGCCCGACCTGTCCGACGCCGCCCACAACGCGCCGGTGGCGATCTCGATCCCCATGGTCAGGGTCAACCCCGCACTGGTCGCCAAGCTCGGCGAAGTCCTCACCCACCACAGGGGCAACACCGAGGTGCG
Organism: Wenjunlia tyrosinilytica; assembly: GCF_014646055.1. Lineage (GTDB taxonomy): Bacteria > Actinomycetota > Actinomycetes > Streptomycetales > Streptomycetaceae > Wenjunlia > Wenjunlia tyrosinilytica. Next base: position 245,410 of record NZ_BMMS01000002.1, on the reverse strand, counting down.
GCTGCGCGCGGAGGGTGTGCACAAGACGACCGTCTACCGGCTGCGTCACCGGGTCACCCCCGATCCGGCGCTGTTCGGCGATCTCAAGGCGCTGCTGGGGCCCGCCTGCTTGATGGGTCCGGCCAAGGCGGAGTAGGGGTAGCCGTCCGGCGCGCCGGGGGAGGGCCCCGGGGAATGGCGCCGGGGGAGCGTCGCCGGGGCACGGCCGCACTGCGCGGGCGCGGGACGCTCGAGCGGCACCGGGTCGCCGGGGGAAGCGCGAGGGGCACTGCTGGTCTCCCAGCAGTGCCCTTTGACCGTTCGCGAGAGACCCTAGTTGTGTCCGAACTTCTTCCCCTTGCGCCCCTGGGCTGGTCGGGAGAAGGTCTCGGAAGGCTGTTCCTGGGTCTCCATCGCGGCGTTCCCGCCCTGCTCCGGGGCTTCCGGGGTCGCGCTCTTGGAGCGTCCGTTGCGGGCCTGGGCCTTGTTCTTGGCCATGATCATTCCTCCAAGGAGAACGTTGATGACGGGCCGCGACCAGGCTTACACGGAACGACAGACTGCGCATTTCGGGCAGAATGGTTTGTGGGCCAATTCGCCACGCCGATGATCGAGTTCGGTCCAATAACCCTCGCGTAGTCGGGCAGACTCAAGGAAATCCGTGCCGGGGGCCGACCGGAAGAGGTGGAACGTGGACCGCTGCGTCGTCCTGGTGGACGCCGGTTATCTGTTGGGCGCCGCCGCCAGCCTCCTGGCCGGGGAACCCGCCCGATCCAGCATCACCGTCGACCACACCGCATTGATCCAGGGCCTGCGCGAGCGCGCGGAGGCCGAGACGGGGCAGCCGCTGCTGCGCATCTACTGGTTCGACGGTGCCCCCGACCGCGTGCCCCAGCCCGAGCACCGAAGGCTGCGGGTGATGCCCCGGGTGACGGTGCGGCTCGGCGCGCTGACCAGGACCGACGGGCGGTGGGCGCAGAAGGGCGTGGACGCGGCCATGCACGCCGAACTGTCCGAACTCGCCCGCAACCGCGCGTGCTCGGACGTCGTGCTGGTCACCGGGGACGGTGATCTGCTGCCCGGCATGATGGCGGCCAAGGAGCACGGGGTGGCGGTCCATCTGTGGGCGGTCCAGGCCGCCGACGGGGACTACAACCAGTCCGAGGACCTTGTCGCCGAGGCCGACGAGCGACGCGTGCTCGATCGCGAGTGGATCACCCTGGCGGTCAAGGCGCGCGAGGTCGCGGCCGTGTGCGCCCCGATCACCCCGCGCCCGGAGATCGCCGCCATCCTCTCCGCGCCGCTGCCGGAGTCCGCGCCGCCGTCCAAGCAGGTCGAGGAGCGGCCCGCGTCCGGGCAGAACGGGGAGAGCCCCGCCGCCACCGAGGAGCACCCCTCGTCCAAGGGCGTGCCCACGCCGAAGGATCTCGCGGGACTCGGCCGCCACTCCGCCGCCGGACACCCGCCGCACCCCGGACACCCCGGACACCCGGGACAACCAGGGCAACCCGGCCAGCCGCATGCCGCGGTGCTGCGCTGGTCCTCGGACCGGGGCTGGGTCGAACGGGGAGCTCCCGGGCCCGACGCCCCGCACGAGAACCTGCCGACCCTCGCCCAGCTCACCACCGCCGAGCAGCGCTGGGCGGACCGCGAGGAGGACATCACCACGGTCGGCGGCGACCCGTTCGAGGTGGGCCAGGTCTTCGCCCGCCGCTGGATCGCCCGGCTCACCGATCCCGCGCATCTGAACGCGCTGTCGGCCGAGTACCCGCGCATCCCGCACCGGGTGGACGGGGAGCTGCTGCGCTACGCGGCGAGGTTCGGCCTGCTCGCCCACAAGGACGACCAGATCGACGAGCACGACCGGTACGCCATTCGGGCGGGCTTCTGGCGCGAGGTGGATGCCAGGACCGCAGCCGAGCGTCCCGCGCCGACGGAGTGAGGGACCGCCGCGGGCGAGGCCGGGGCCGGGCCGCGGGTGAGAGGTCGGCAAGGGGGCCCGTGGCGCGCGTGACGCGGCGCGCAGCGTACTCTCGTTGGTCGTGAGTACGCGTACAGGACCGATGACGGCCGAGGCCGCCGCGCAGGCCCGCGAGGCCGTGTGCACCGTACGCGACCTGGTCAGGACATACCCCGGCGGGCGCGGCCGCTCAGCCCCCGCCGCGGCCGTGCGCGCCAACGACGGCATCACCTTCGACGTGCGCCGCGGCGAGGTCTTCGGGATCCTCGGGCCCAACGGCGCCGGAAAGTCGACCCTCGTGCGCCAGCTCACCGGCCTGCTCAGGCCCGACTCGGGGACGGTGGACGTCCTCGGCCACGACCTGGTGCGCCACCCCGACCGCGCCTCGCGCCTGATCGGCTACCTCGGGCAGGACTCCAGCGCCCTGGACGACCTCACCGTGGCGCTGGCCGCCGAGACCACCGGCCGGCTGCGGGGACTCGACGTGCGCACCGCCAGGGCCCGGCGGGACGAGGTCCTGGCCGAACTCGGCCTGGAGGAGCTGGCCTCGCGCCCCATCCGGCGCCTGTCCGGTGGCCAGCGGCGGCTGGCGTGCTTCGCCGCCGTGCTCGTCGGCGAGCGGCCCGTCCTGGTGCTCGACGAGCCCACCACGGGAATGGACCCGGTGGCCCGGCGGGCGGTGTGGGCGGCCGTGGACCGGCGCAGGGCCGAGCGCGGCACCACGGTCCTGCTGGTGACCCACAATGTGATCGAGGCCGAGACCGTGCTCGACCGGGTGGCGGTCATCGACCGGGGCCGCGTCATCGCGTGCGACACCCCGGCCGGGCTCAAGGCGCTCGTGGCGGGCGAGGTCAGGCTCGACCTGGTGTGGCGGGAGGACCCGCCGCTGAGCGTCCCGGAGATCGCCGCGCTGGAGGGCCGGGCCCAGTGCTCCGGCCGCCGCTGGAGCCTGCGGATGCCGCACGATCAGGCGCGGGCGGTGGTGGCCACCGTGACCGGCGGCCCCGCGTTCGCCGCGCTGGACGACTTCACCCTGGCCACGCCGAGCCTGGAGGACGTGTACCTGATGCTGGGCGGCAGGGGAGAGGGCCTGGTGAAGCAGTGAACGAGGGGAATCCGTGGTGAGCACCGTTCCGGCCGAGGCCCTGGTCCCGGTCCTGCGCCAAGAGCCGGTGGCGGCGGCCGAGGCCGCCCCGCTGGCCCCGCGGGCCCGTCTGCTGCCCTCGCTGGCCGCCGTCTACCGTGCCCAGCTGTCCAGGGCGCGGGTGGCCAGGATGCCGCTGCTGTTCGTGGCCACCTTCCAGTCCGTGGGCATCATGATCATGATGCGCGGGGTGGTGGACGGCGGTGACGGCGAGGCGGCGCGGGCCGTCGTGGCGGGCTCGAGCGTTCTCGTCGTGGCCTTCGTCGCGCTGAACCTGCTGGCGCAGTACTTCGGCTCACTGCGTGCCTCCGGCGGCCTCGACACCTATGCCACCCTCCCGGTGCCCCCGGCGTCGGTGGTGCTGGGCGCGGCGGCCGCGTATGCCTCCTTCACGGTCCCGGGGGCGGTGGTGACGGCGGTGGCGGGCTCGGCGCTGTTCGGTCTGCCCCTGGCGCACCTGTGGGTGCTGGCGGCGGTCATACCCCTGGCCGGTGCCGCGCTGGCGGGTCTGGGGGCCGCGCTGGGGCTTCTCGCCCCCCGCCAGGAGCTGGCGACCCTCTTCGGTCAGATGGGGATGTCCGCGGCGCTCCTGCTGGGCGTGCTGCCGGCCTCCAACCTCCCCGCCCCGATCCAGTGGCTGCGGGATCTGCTGCCCTCCACCTACGGTGTGGAGGCCTTCGCCCGCTCCTTCGACGCCTCACCCGACTGGGTGGCGGTCCTCGCGGACCTCTCGGTGTGCGCGGGCGTGGGCGTCGCATCGCTGGCCGTCGCCACGTGGGCGTACCGACGGGCAGCGACGAGGTAGTCACTCACGAGGGAACCCAGGCAACGCCGTTCGAATCATCGTGGGACCATGGCCGGGTGACCGCACCGAAGACTCCCCCCGGACCGCATCCGTACGCCGCTCCAGCCGAGGAGGGTGAGCCTTTGCCGGGTTCGAGCGGCATCGGTCCGCGCCACAGCACGCAGGACCTGGCCAAGGACGCGCGTGCGGGCGCGATCGTGGCCCTCGCGGTCGCCGTCTCCGGAGTGCTGCTCGGACTGGCGTGGCTGTGGCTGGCGCCCCGGATACCGATGATCTCGGACGGCAAGGCGGTGTACCTCAAGGACAGCGAGGGCGAGCAGGCCATCGGGATCGACGGCTGGTTCACCCTGCTGGGGGCGGCCTTCGGCCTGCTGAGCGCACTGGTGGTCTTCCTGCTGCGCCGCACCGGCGGTATCGCGGTGGTGATCGGGCTGGCCGTGGGCGCGGTGCTGGCCTCGGTGGTCGGCTGGCGCCTCGGGATGGCGCTCGGGCCGACGTCGGACATCGTCGCCCACGCCAAAGAGGTCGGCTCGGGCAAGGTCTTCGACGGCCCGCTGAAACTCCAGGCCAAGGGCGCCCTGCTGGCCTGGCCCGCCCTGGCGATGGCCGGCCATCTGATCCTCACCGCCGCCTTCGGCCCCCGCGACCCGTCCCCGCCCCTGCCCGACTGGCCCGGCTGGGGCTCCCCCGAGAGCGCCGATCCACCGCCCGCCCCCGGCAAGGACCAGAGCTGACGTTCCGGCGCCGCGGGGGCGGGCCCGTTCGGTCAGGCGGGGAGTCGGCCGTGGTTGGCTTTGCGTCTGCGGCGCGCTTTGCGTTTGCGGCTTCGCTTCGATGGCATGTCGCGTCCTCTCCGCAGCGTCGGAGTGTGTTTGTCGGATAGTCGCCGCACTGGACTGTCCACACAACCCCTCGCGCACGGACGATCACTCTCGGGTGATCAGGGCTTCCCGATCGCGGCCGTGGCGGCGCAGGTGAGGCGGACGAGGTCGGCCGGGACGAGTTCGACCTCCAGCCCGCGTCTGCCCGCCGAGACGAAGACCGTCTCGTGGGCCAGCGCCGTCGCGTCCACCACCGTCGGCAGGCGCTTGCGCATCCCCAGCGGGGAGATGCCGCCGCGCACGTAGCCCGTTGTGCGCTCGGCCGCAGCCGGGTCCGCCATGGCCGCCTTCTTGCCCCCGGCCGCGACCGCCAGGGCCTTGAGGTCCAGCGCCCCGGTCACCGGCACCACGGCCACGGTCAGCGCCCCGTCCACATCGGCGACCAGCGTCTTGAAGATGCGCCCGGGGTCCGTGCCCATCGCCGCGGCCGCCTCCTCCCCGTAACCGGCCACCGAGGGGTCGTGCTCGTAGGAGTGCACGGTGAACGCCACCCCGGCCGAGGTCAGCGCCACGGTCGCCGGCGTCCCCCCGCCGCCCCTGCCCTTCCTGTCCGCGCCTTTCCTGTCCGCGCCCTTCTTGTCGGCGCCCTTCTTGTCGGCGCCCTTCCTGTCGACTGCCTTCCTGCCCACGACCCCTCCTAGTTCGGGCTGGGCGCCTTGCGCGTCAGCTCCACCGCGGGCAGCGACGGCAGCTCGCGCAGCACCGCGATCTCCCGCCGCAGCAGCTCCAGCTCGGCGGACAGCCGGGCCGCCGTGTCCGGGGCCTCCAGCAGCCGCTGTTTGACCGCGGTGTCCGCGACGGTCGCCGCGGCGACCAGGTACGACAGCACGGACGGATCGTCCGGCAGCTCCTGCAGGGCCGTCAACGTACTCTCGCGGGCCCCCGCCAGCCTCTGCTGGTACGTCCGGAACGCCCGCGCGACCCCCGCCGCCAGCGCACCCGCCCCGTCGCCCCGCTGCTCCGGCAGCTCCTCCACCTCGGCGGTCAGATACGGCCCCGTCGCGTCGATCGCCAGCACACGGAAACGGGTCGTGCCCGAGGAGATCAGCTCCGAGCTGCCGTCGCCCAGCGTCTGGACCGAGGCGATCTCGGCAACGCACCCCACGGGGTACAGCGACCTCGTCAGGTCCTTGCCGAACCCCGCGGCGGCGCCCGCCGCCTCATTGCCCGAGGACGCCACGGGAGCGGCCTCGCTGCCGTCCCTGATCGCCACCACCCCGAACCGCCGGGGAACGTCCTCGGGCTGCGCCTCGAGGTCCGCCACGAGTCGGCGGTAGCGGTCCTCGAAGACGTTCAGGGGAAGGACGAGCCCCGGGTAGAGAACCGAATTGAGGGGGAAGAGAGGAAGCGACACGGTCACAGAGAGCAAGGGTACGCGTCGCGCCCCACGGCCCCTAGGGCGCGCCCCGCCGCAGGCGCAGAGTCACGATCTCGAACGGACGCAGCGACAGTTCCGGGCCGCCCTCGGACAGCGGCCGCTCCAGCAGATCCGTCACCGACACCGACGCCACCTCGAAGCCCGCCGTTAGCCGGGTCCGGGCGCGCCCTCCGCGGGACTCGTACAGCCGCACCACCACATCGCCGCTGCCGTCGTCGGCCAGCTTCACCGCCTCGACCACCACCGCGTCGTCGTCCACCGACACCAGCGGGGCCACCCAGCCGCCCCCGGGGACCCTGCGCTCGGGCAGATTGATGCGGTAGCCCTCCCTCACGGCGTCCCCGATGTCCGCGCCGGGCACCAGGGCGTACCGGAACGCGTGCGTGCCCTGATCGGTGTCCGGGTCGGGGAAGCGCGGGGCCCGCAGCAGGGACAACCGCACCGTGGTCGTCGTCCCGCCGTCCTCGCGCACCGTCCGGGTCACGTCGTGGCCGTAGGTCGAGTCGTTCACCAGAGCCGCTCCCCAGCCGGGCTCGGCCACGTGCAGGAAGCGGTGGGCGCAGATCTCGAACTTCGCCGCCTCCCAGCTGGTGTTGGTGTGGGTGGCCCGGTACAGATGCCCGAACTGCGTCTCGGCCGCCGAGCGGTCCGCCCGTACATCCAGCGGGAAGGCGGCCTTGAGGAACTTCTCCCGCTCATGCCAGTCCACCACCGTCTCCATGTCGACCGTCGCAGAGCCCGCCCGCAGCGCGATCGTCTGCTCGACCCGCGAGGCGCCGAAGGTGCGCACGACCCGCACCGCGGCCGTCGCGTTCTTGGCGACCAGGCTCACCTCGTCGGCGTCCACGAGGTCGGTGACGGTATTGCGGTAGAACGCGTCCACGTCCCACGCGTCCCAGTGGTTGGGCAGGTCGTGGTGGAGCTGGAGGAGGTTGGCGGGCTGCCCCGGCGCCAGGGACTCGCGCTCGTCGGCGATGTCGTACACGGAGGTGATCAGGCCGCGCGCGTCCACGGTGACCCTCAGCAGACCGTTGTCCAGGAGCCGGCCACCCCCGGGGAGCTCGGCCACCTCCACATCCGGCGCGGCGCGCTCCACCGAGCAGGCTCCGCCCCCGGGCACCCCCGAGCGGGCGTGCGGAGCCGCGTTGAAGACCACCGTGCCCGTGCCCGGCCCGGCCAGCGAGCGCTGGGCCGCCTCCACGATCGCGTTGAGCTCGCGTGCCACCTCCTCGTACGTCCGGCGCGCCTCACGGTGCACCCACGCGATCGAGGAACCCGGCAGGATGTCGTGGAACTGGTGCAGCAGGACCGTCTTCCAGACGCGGTCCAGCGTCTCGTACGGGTAGGCGAAGTCCCCGCGCACCGCCGCCGTCGCCGCCCACAGCTCCGCCTCGCGCAGCAGGGACTCCGAGCGCCGGTTGCCCTGCTTGGTCCTGGCCTGCGAGGTGTACGTCCCCCGGTGCAGTTCCAGGTACAGCTCGCCCACCCACACGGGCGCGTCCGGGTACTCGGCCTCCGCCTTGGCGAAGAACTCCGACGGCTTCTCGATCTCCACGCGCGGCGACCCCTCCAGATCGCGCAGCCGCTTCGCCCGCGCCAGCATCTCCCGGGTGGGACCGCCGCCCCCGTCGCCCCAGCCGAACGGCACCAGCGAGCGGGTGGCCGAGCCCTTGTCCCGGAAGTTGCCCACCAGATGCGCCATCTCCCGCCCGGAGAACTCGCCGTTGTACGTGTCCACGGGAGGGAAGTGCGTGAACACCCGGGTCCCGTCCAGCCCCTCCCAGCGGAAGGAGTGGTGCGGGAACCGGTTCACCGCGCTCCAGGAGATCTTCTGCGTGAGGAACCACCGCGATCCGGACAGCTTCACCAGTTGCGGCAGCGCCGCGGAGTAGCCGAACGAGTCCGGCAGCCAGACCTCCTCGGTCTCGATGCCGAACTCCTCCAGGTAGAAGCGCTTGCCGTGCACGAACTGCCGCGCCAGCGCCTCCCCTCCCGGCATGTTCGTGTCGGACTCCACCCACATCCCGCCCACCGGCACGAACTGGCCGAGCACGACCTTGGCGCGCACCCGCTCGTACACCTCGGGCCGGTGCTCCTTGATCCACGCGAGCTGCTGGGCCTGCGACATCGCGAAGACGAACCCGGGGTGGTCGTCCATCAGGTCGGTGACGTTGGAGGCGGTCCTGGCGACCTTGCGGACGGTCTCGCGCAGCGGCCACAGCCATGCCGAGTCGATGTGGGCGTGGCCGACCGCCGAGACCCGGTGGGCGGAGGTGTGCGCCGGCGCCGCCAGCGCCCCGGCGAGCTCGCCGCGAGCCGCACCCGCGCTGCCGGAGACGTCGTCGAGGTCGAGCGCGTCCAGGCACCGCTCGACCGCCCGCAGGATCTCCCAGCGGCGCGGGGTCTCCACGGGCAGCTCGTGCATCAACTGCCCCAGCACGTCGAGGTCCTGGACCAGCTCCCACACCCGCTGGTCGAAGACCGCCAGATCGAGGCGGGTCAGGCGGTACAGCGGCTCGTCCGGGGCGGTGCGGGTGTCGCCGAACGGGGTGACCGGCCCGGCGATCAGCGGGTTCGCGGCGGCCTCGACGAAGAAGTCGACGGACTCGCCGCCCCTGGCCGAGTCCGCGATCCGGAGCCAATGGCTGCGCGGATGGAGCCCCTTCACCGCTGTGGCGTCCGGCCGGTAGACCAGGCCCTCGACGGAGAAGCCGGGGTGGTCCATCCCGAATCCCAGATCGACCACGGCCTCCACCGTCCGCCCCGCCCACTGCCGCGGCACCTCCCCGGTCAGCCGGAACCAGCTGGTGCCCCACGGCGGGCCCCAGCGATGCCCGACCCCGACCGGCGTATACGCGGCGCCGAGGGCCTCGGCGACGGGAACGGGCTCACCGGGCGCATGCCACACGGTCGCCGCCAGCGGCACGGACTCCGCGTGGACGGCAGGCCGGATCCGCTCCCGCAGGACCCGGTCGAGGCGCTGCTCGACCTGGAGGCGGTCGTCATGCATGACGTACTCCTACTCCTGAGAGTGCTCCTGTAGTCCTGCTGGTCCTGTGTGCTTCTCCCGGCCCGCCCGGCTCCTGTGCGCCGTCTCCTGGGTACCCGGCTCCTGTGCGCCGTCTCCTGCGTACCCGGCTCCTGGGTACCCGGCTCCTGCGTACCCGGCTCAGCCCTTGAGGGCGCCGCCGAGCGCGAAGCCTCCACCCAGCCTGCGCGACATCACCGTGTAGAGCACCACCACGGGCAGCGAGTACAGGACCGAGAACGCGGCCAGCTGCCCGTACTGGACTGTCCCGCGGGCGCTGAAGAAGTTGAAGATGCTCACCGACGCGGGCAACTGGTCGGGGGAGAGCAGGAGCAGATAGGGGACGAAGAAGTTCCCCCACATGGCGATGAACGTGTAGATCGTCACGACCACCACCCCCGGCCACATCAGCGGCAGCACGACCCGCCGCAGCGTCTGCATCGGCGAAGCCCCGTCCGTCCAGGCGGCCTCCTCCAGGACCATGGGCACGCCGTCCATGAAGTTCTTCATCAGCCAGATCGCGAACGGCAGGGCGGACGCGGCCAGGAAGTAGACCGTGCCGTACATGGTGTCGATCAGGTCGACCTGGACGAACATCCCGTACACCGGCACCATCACCGCGGTGATCGGCAGACCGGTCGCGAACAGGATGGTGATCAGGAAAGGCCGCTTCAGCCGCGACCGGTAGCGGGAGAGCGGATACGCGGCGAGCACCGCGCACCCCACGCACAGCGCGGTCGCCCCGCCGCACAGCACCAGGCTGTTCAGCATGGGCCGGTAGGTGGTGTCGGTGTTGAGGACGGAGCGGAAGTTGCCGGTGGTGAACGGGTGGGGGACAGCGACCCGCAGATCGGCGTGCCCGTTGACGGAGGCCAGCACCAGCCACAGCAGCGGCAGCGCGAAGCACGCGGCCACGACGGCGAGGCAGGCGTCGGCCACGAGGCGCTCGGTCCGGCGGCGGTCGGACATCGTCACACCTCCGTTCGCAGCAGCCTCATGTACACCGCGGAGAACAGGCCCCCCACCACGAGGAGCATCAGCGCCACCGCCGTGCCGTACCCGATGAGGCTGTTCTTGAAGGCCTGTTCGTACATGTACAGCGGCAGGGTCTGGCTGCGGTCGCCCGGCCCGCCCCTGGTCATGGTGTAGATCAGGCCGAAGACCGAGAGCGTCTGGAGGGTGTTGAGCATCAGATTGGTCCCGATGGAGCGGCGGATCAGCGGCAGGGTGACATGCCACAGCTGCTGCCACCGGCCCGCGCCGTCGACCTCCGCGGCCTCCTCGATCTCCCGGGGCACCTCGCCCAGCGCCGCCGAGTAGATCAGCATGGAGAACGCCGTGCCGCGCCAGACATTGGCCATGGACACCGCCAGGATCGGCAGGGTGTAGAGCCAGTTCTGCGACGGCAGGCGGAGCGCGTCGAGGATGGCGTTCAGCTCGCCCTCCTTGCGGAAGAACGCGTACAGCAGATACGCGGCCACCACCTCGGGCAGCACCCAGGCGGCGATCACCAGGGTGCCGGTGACCGCGCGGACCGCCTTCGACGCGTGGCGCATCAACGCGGCGAGGGCGAGGCCCAGGGTGTTCTGGCCGACGACCGCCGAGAGCACGGTGAACACGAGGGTGAGCCACACGGCGTTGAGGAAGCCCTCGGCGGCGAAGGCGTGCCGGAAGTTGTCGAGGCCGACGAAGTTCGTCGCGGAGGCCCCGCTGAGCCGCATGTCGGTGAAGGCGTAGTACACGCAGTAGCCGATGGGGCCGGCCAGGAAGAGCGCGAGCAGCACCAGGGCGGGCAGTACCGGCAGACCCCGCACCAGCGTGCGGCGGGTGCGGGTGGCCCGGGAAGGACGCGAGGGGCGAGGGCCCGCGCCCTTCGGTTGCGCCTGCCGGGACATCGTTGTCACGGAGGTTGTCATGGCGGTCCGTCAACCACTGGTCACGGCGCCGTCGGTGGCGTTCCTGACCGCGTCGTCGTACGTCTTCTGGGCCTTGGCCGGGTCCGCCTGGCCGGTGGTCACCGACTCCATGGCCTCCTGGACGGCGGTGGAGATCTGCGGGTACTCGGGCAGCGCCGGGCGGTACTTGGTGACCCCGACGAGTCCGGTGAAGAAGTCGATGCCCGGCATGGACTTCAGATAGGCGGGGTCTGAGGCGACGTCGTCGCGCACTGCGATGTTCGCGCTGCGGACGTTGTAGTCGACGGCGTTGTCCTTCGTCTGGAGCGCCTTGATGAAGTCGAAGGCCTGGCCGGGGTTGCCCGCCTTGGCGGGAATGGCCCAGGTCCAGCCGCCGGACAGGCTCACCCTGCCGGGCGCCTGCCCGTTCTGGGTGGGCATGGGCGCCTGGCCCAGCACCTCGGACCACTTCGGCCAGGGCTTGGCACCGGACTCGATCCAATTGTTGCCCATCCAGGAGCCGTCGAGGTCGATCGCCAGCTTGCCCTCGGGCAGCCACTGCGTGGCCACGGTGGTGCTCACGTTGGGGTCGAGCGCGTCCTCCTTCGGCGGCCCGAGCTTCTCCTCGAACAGGGTGTCGAGGAAGGTGAGGGAGTCCTTGAAGCCCTTGCTGCCCGTGACCCACTTCTTCTTGCCGGCGTCGTACAGTCCCGTGCCGTCGCCGGTGCCGTAGAGCAGCATCTCGAAGCCCTGCATGGACGATGCCTCACCAGGGCCCTTGCCCGTGTAGATGTGCATCGGGATCACACCGGGGAGCTTCTTGCGGACCGTACGGGCCGCGTCCAGGATGTCGGCCCAGTTCTTCGGCCGCCACGGCACGGGGAGCCCGGCTTGCCGTAACAGCTTTTTGTTGTACCAGAGTCCACGGGTGTCGGTGCCGTCGGGAACGCCGTAGGTCTTGCCGTCCTGCGCCTTGGCCGCCGCCTTGGCGGTGCCGATGAAATGGCTCCAGGACTTCCAGCCCGAGAGGTAGTCGTCGAGGGGCCTCAAGTAGCCGCTCTTGATGTCGGAGTTGATGAGGAAGGTGTCCTCGTACACGAGGTCGGGCGCGGTACGCGGCGAGCGCAGCATGAGCTGCACCTTGCTGTAGTAGTCGCCCTGCGGGGCCTGGATCGGCACCAGCTTGACCTTCTTGCCCGGGTTGGCCTTCTCGTAGCCCTTCTTCACCTTGGCGAGATAGTCGTCCATGACCCGGTTGTTGTTGTCGGTGCTGCGGTTGTACACGACCTCGACGGTGTCACCCGCCCCTTTGCCGGAGCCGCCGCCGCAGGCGGCGAGGGGCAGTGCCAGGGCGGTGACGAGCGACCCGGCCAGGGCCGATCTGGTGCGCACGTTCATGGGACTCCTTCTGGCGGGAGAGGAGAACGTATTGCCGGAACGTAACGGCAGCAACATGCCCCAGCGCCAAAGTCTTCAACCGTGAAGCGGAGCGGGCGGCTCCCGAACGGGGAGCCTCCGCAAGCCGGTTCGACGACGGCGCCGTCAACTCCTGCGCAGCAGGCGGGAGGCGCCCGCGGCGACGGTCGTGGCGAGGATCCAGCCGAGGAGCACCAGCAGGGTGGCCGCCCACTGCTCCCAGCCGCTCGGGCGCCAGGCGCTGTCCTGGCCGAGGTCGATGACCGGCAGGAGGAGGTCCAGCGCGTACAGCGCCGGATTCCAGTTGGGCCCCTCGCCCTGCTTCAGCTCCGGCGGGGGGTTGAGGGCGAAGACGACCGAGCCGATCGCCCACAGCACGGCCATCCACCAGGCCGCCCGGCCCGGGCGGTAGCCGTAGGCGACGGTGATGTCCTGCGCGTATCCCCACAGCCTCGCCGCCAGCGGCAGCGTCTCGCGGCGGCGCCGCTGCTTGGCCAGGAGCACCTCGCGGGCGTCCTCGTCCATGCCGTCCGCGCGCAGCGCCGTGGCCAGCTGCTCGTAAGGCTCCGGGCTGTACTCCGGGGTGGCCGCGGACAGCCAGGCGAGGCGGGCGGGCAGCGGGAACGGGCCGGTGGGGCGCAGCGACTCGTAGGCGAAGCCGGACAGGTCTATCAGTCCGGCGCCGGGCCAGCACGCGGCCTCGGTCACCAGGTTGCCGATCTTGGCGCCGGCGAGCACGATCCGCCCCGTCGGGGGCCGCTCCGGGGTGAAGCGCAGCTCCGGGGTCTGGATCCGGCGCAGGGACAGCTCCTGGCTCGTGGTGAGCTGGAAGCGCGCCCGGTCCACCACGAGCGCGTTGCCGAACCGGCCGTCGTCCAGCCGAACCCCGCCGTCGCAGGTGAAGTGCCGGGTGCGCACCCCGCCCGGCGGTGTCCCGGTGCCGCTGAGGGTGCCGCTGACCCATCCCGAGCTCAGGTAGAGGGTGTGCTCGATGGTGATGCGTGCCGCGTTGAGCGCGTACCGGCCCGTGGTGTTGCGCAGCGCGCTGCCGCGCAGGCTCAGCCGCCCCCCGATGCGGGCGCTGCGCAGGCTGACCTCGCCGGTGGCCTTGACCAGCTCGGCCTCGACGTCCTGGGCCACGCTCAGGCCGTCGGCGGCGATGGCGCGGCCGTGCCGGTCGGCGCTGACCACGAGCTGGTTGAGCAGGAGGTCGGTGCCGATGTGGGCGTCGGTCAGGCGGATACCGCCGGGGACGGTGCACTGAGGAAGGTGCAGATCGCCCTCCGTGGACAGCCGGGCGGCCTCGATGCGGGGTATGGCGCAGCGCACCATGCGGAGCGTGGTGAAGCTGCACTCGGGCATGAGGACCTGCTGTTCGAACTGGCAGTTGTGCAGCTCGATATAGGGGGCGACCGTGCCGCCGGAGAGGTTGAGCTGGCCGGAGATCCGGGCACCCGACAGCTTCAGGCAGCACACCCGGCCGGAGTCGGCGGGCGGCCCGTCGAGCAGGAGGCGGGCCACGGCGCTGGCCCGCACGGTCCGCTCGGGCCCCCAGATACGGCTGGTGCCGGGGTTGTCCAGCTCGGGGACGCCGGTGCGCAGGTCGTGCACCTCGCCGGCGCGGAACGCCCGCCACATCTCCCGTTCGGACGCGGTGAAGTCGCTCGGCGGCTCGGACACGGACGACGCCCCCTCCATGGCAACCGACTGCGGTCGAGACGCTACCGAAAGCCGATCATCCATGGGACGGGTTTGATCGTTCCTCGCCCGGGGGCGAGGAACGGCCGTCCGCGGCTCAAGACCGGCGTCTCAAGGAGTGATGGACCGCAGCAGCCGGGGCCCGGCGTCTCTACACTTGGCAGCGTGATCTCCCGAATCGATCTGCGTGGCTCCCTCGCGGACCCGCGCGACCTGCTGCCCCGTGCCGAGCTCGACGTCGAGGCCGCCCTGGAGAAGGTGCGGCCGATCTGCGACGACGTGCGCCATCGTGGCACCGAGGCGCTGATCGAGTACGCGGAGACATTCGACGGAGTGCGGCTGACCCGGGTCCGGGTCCCCGCCGAGGAGCTGTACAAGGCGCTGGCCGAGCTCGACCCCAAGGTCCGCGCCGCCCTCGAGGAGTCCATCCGCCGTGCCCGCCTGGTCCACCGCGACCAGCGCCGCACCGACACCACCACCGAGGTCGTGCCCGGGGGCTCGGTCAGCGAGCGCTGGGTCCCGGTCGAGCGGGTCGGCCTCTACGTGCCCGGCGGCCGCGCGGTCTACCCGTCGTCCGTTGTGATGAACGTCGTTCCGGCCCAGGAGGCCGGGGTGGCCTCCATGGCCGTCGCCTCGCCGCCGCAGAAGGAGTTCGGCGGCCTGCCGCACCCCACGATCCTCGCCGCGTGCGCGCTGCTCGGTGTGGACGAGGTCTACGCGGCAGGCGGCGCCCAGGCCGTCGCCATGTTCGCCTACGGCACCCAGGAGTGCCCAGCGGCCAATATGGTCACCGGCCCCGGCAATATCTACGTGGCCGCCGCCAAGCGCCTGCTCAAGGGCAGGATCGGCATCGACTCCGAGGCCGGTCCGACCGAGATCGCCGTGCTCGCCGACGACACCGCGGACGCCGCCCACGTGGCGTCCGACCTGATCAGCCAGGCCGAGCACGACCCGGTGGCCGCGGCCGTCCTCGTCACCGACTCCCCCGCGCTCGCCGACGCCGTGGAGGCCGAGCTCGACAAGCAGGTCGCCCTCACCAAGCACAGCGAGCGCATCACCGAGGCGCTGTCCGGCCGCCAGTCCGGCATCGTCCTCGTGGACGGCCTCGAACAGGGCCTGCGCGTCGTCGACGCCTACGCGGCCGAGCACCTGGAGATCATCACCGCCGACGCCCCCGCCGTCGCCGCCCGGGTCAGGAACGCCGGGGCGATCTTCGTGGGCGCCCACGCGCCGGTCTCCCTCGGCGACTACGCCGCCGGGTCGAATCACGTCCTGCCCACCGGTGGCTGCGCCTGCCACTCCTCGGGCCTGTCCGTGCAGTCCTTCCTGCGCGGGATCCACGTGATCGACTACACCCGAGAGGCCCTGGCGGAGGTGGCGCACCACGTCGTCACCCTGGCCGAGGCCGAGGACCTGCCCGCGCACGGCGCCGCGGTCAAGGCCAGGTTCGACTGGAAGGTCCCGAACGAGTGACCCGGATCGACGACCTGCCCATCCGGGACGAGCTGCGCGGAAAGTCACCGTACGGAGCTCCGCAGCTCGACGTCCCGGTTCGGCTGAACACGAACGAGAACCCCTACCCGCTGCCCGAGCCCCTGGTCGCCCGTATCGTCGAACGGGTCACCGAGGCCGCCCGACACCTCAACCGCTACCCGGACCGGGACGCGGTCGAGCTGCGCACGGAGCTGGCCGCCTACCTCACCCGCACCACCGGCCACGCCGTCGCGACCGCGAACGTCTGGGCGGCCAACGGGTCCAACGAGGTCATCCAGCAGCTCCTCCAGGCCTTCGGCGGCCCCGGCCGCACCGCGCTCGGATTCGAGCCCTCGTACTCGATGCACGCCCTGATCTCACGCGGCACCGGCACCGGGTGGCTCAGCGGCCCCCGTAACGACGACTTCACCGTCGACATCGACAGGGCCAGGGCCGCCATCGCCGAGCACCGGCCCGATGTGCTGTTCATCTGCTCGCCGAACAATCCCACCGGCACGGCCGTCGAGGCCGAGACCGTGATCGCCCTGCACGACGCCGCCCAGGACGCCAAGCCGTCGCTGGTCGTCGTGGACGAGGCGTACGTGGAGTTCTCGCACCGCCCCTCGCTGCTGCGGCTGATCGAGGGACGCCGGAACCTGGTGGTCTCCCGCACCATGTCCAAGGCGTTCGGAGCCGCAGGGCTGCGCCTGGGGTACCTCGCCGCCAACCAGGCGGTGGTCGACGCGGTCCAGCTGGTGCGTCTGCCCTACCACCTGTCCGCCGTCACCCAGGCCACCGCGCTCGCGGCCCTGGAGCACACCGATACCCTGCTGAAGTACGTCGAGCAGCTCAAGGGCGAGCGGGACCGCCTCGTCGAGGAGCTGCGGGCGGTCGGCTGCGAGGTCACCGAGTCGGACGCGAACTTCGTCCAGTTCGGCCGGTTCGCCGACTCCCACGAGGCCTGGCGGGCGCTGCTGGAGCGCGGTGTCCTGGTCCGGGACAACGGCGTACCGGGCTGGCTGCGGGTCACCGCGGGCACCCCGGAGGAGAACGACGCGTTCCTCGACGCGGTACGCAAGCTGAAGAAGGAGTCCACCCCATGACCCGCGTTGGCCGTGTGGAACGCACCACCAAGGAGACCTCGGTCGTCGTCGAGATAGACCTCGACGGCACCGGCAGGGTCGACGTCTCGACCGGCGTCGGCTTCTTCGACCACATGCTGGACCAGCTCGGGCGCCACGGTCTGTTCGACCTGACCGCGAAGACCGAGGGCGACCTGCACATCGACACCCATCACACGATCGAGGACACCTCGCTCGCGCTCGGTGCCGCCTTCAAGCAGGCGCTCGGCGACAAGCGGGGCATCGTCCGGTTCGCCAACGCCTCCGTCCCCCTGGACGAGTCGCTGGCCCAGGTGACCGTGGACCTGTCCGGCCGCCCCTACCTGGTGCACACCGAGCCCGAGAACATGGCGCCGATGATCGGCTCCTACGACACGACGATGACCCGGCACATCCTGGAGTCCTTCGTCGCCCAGGCGCAGATCGCCCTGCACGTCCATGTGCCCTACGGGCGCAACGCGCACCACATCGTGGAGTGCCAGTTCAAGGCGCTCGCCCGCGCCCTGCGGTACGCCTGCGAGCTCGACCCGCGCCAGACGGGCATCCCGTCGACGAAGGGCGCACTGTGAGCGTCGCGCGCGAGGCTGCCCGGCGGTGGGGGTCGTTGGGTCGTCGCCTTCGCCTTGCGGGCGGAGAAGCGAACCAGATGACTGTGAGCGTCGCGCGCGAGGCTGCCCGGCGGTGGGGATCGTTGGGTCGTCGCCTTCGCCTTGCGGGCGGAGAAGCGAACCAGATGACTGTGAGCGTCGCGCGCGAGGCTGCCCGGCGGTGGGGATCGTTGGGTCGTCGCCTTCGCCTTGCGGGCGGAGAAGCGAACCAGATGACGCTGCACCGGAGGACGCTGTAGTGGACATGGACAAAGGTGCCATCGCCTTCATCGCGCTCGGTCTCTTCCTGGCCGGAGGCGTGATCTCCTTCATCAAGCAGAAGCTGCCCACCGGCGTGATCGTGCTGCTCGGCCTCGGTGCCGTGATGTCACTCGGCGCCGGTCTGATGCGGCTGTAGCCCATACGGCCCGTTTCGGCCCGTTTCAGCCCGTTTCGAAAGAGGCTCTCACGATGAGCAAGCGCGTAGTCGTCTTCGACTACGGTTTCGGGAACGTCCGCTCCGCCGAGCGCGCGCTGGCCCACGCCGGCGCCGACGTGGAGATCACCGCCGACTTCGACGAGGCGATGAACGCCCATGGACTGCTCGTCCCCGGCGTCGGGGCGTTCGCCGCGTGCATGCGCGGGCTGACCGAGGCGCGCGGCGACTGGATCATCGGCCGCCGGCTGTCCGGGGGGCGCCCGGTGATGGGCATCTGCGTCGGGATGCAGGTCCTGTTCTCGCGCGGTGTCGAGCACGGTGTGGAGACCGCCGGGTGCGACGAGTGGCCCGGCACCGTGGAGCCGCTGCACGCGCCCGTCGTCCCGCACATGGGCTGGAACACCGTGAAGGCCCCGCAGGACAGTGCACTGTTCGCCGGACTCGACGCGGAGGCCCGGTACTACTTCGTCCACTCCTACGCCGTGCGCACCTGGGAGCTCGAACCCGCCGAGCACCTGCGCGCTCCGCAGGTGACCTGGTCCCACCACGGCGAGCCGTTCGTGGCCGCGGTGGAGAACGGGCCGCTGTGGGCCACCCAGTTCCACCCGGAGAAGTCCGGCGAGGCCGGGGCCCGGCTTCTGCGCAACTGGCTCGAGACCCTGTGATCCCGCTGTCCCGATCTACCCTGCTGTTCCGAACCGCCAACCGGAGAGAATCCCGCTCATGAGCAGCAACCGCCTCGTGCTCCTGCCCGCCGTCGATGTCCGTGACGGCCAGGCCGTCCGCCTGGTGCAGGGCGAGTCCGGCACCGAGACCGGCTACGGCGACCCGCTGGCCGCCGCCCTCGCCTGGCAGGAGGCGGGCGCGGAGTGGATTCACCTGGTGGACCTCGACGCGGCCTTCGGCACCGGTGACAACCGCGAGCAGCTCGCCGAGGTCGTCGGCCGCCTCGACGTGGCCGTGGAGCTGTCCGGTGGCATCCGCGACGACGACTCGCTGCGCGCGGCCCTGGCCACCGGCTGCACCCGCGTCAACCTCGGCACCGCCGCCCTGGAGTCCCCCGACTGGGTGCGCAAGGCCATCGCCGAGTACGGCGACCGCATCGCGGTGGGCCTGGACGTACGCGGCACCACCCTGCGGGGCCGCGGCTGGACCCGCGACGGCGGCGACCTGTACGAGACCCTGGCCCGCCTCGACGCCGACGGCTGCTCGCGCTACGTGGTCACCGACGTCGCCAAGGACGGCATGATGACCGGGCCGAACCTGGAACTGCTGCGCAATGTGTGCAAGGCGACCGTCAAGCCGGTCGTCGCCAGCGGCGGCATCTCCTCGCTGGACGATCTGCGCGCGCTCGCCGCACTCGTGCCGGAAGGTGTGGAGGGCGCCATTACGGGCAAGGCCCTGTACGACCAGGCGTTCACCCTCGAAGAGGCGTTGGAGGCAGTGTCCCGATGACCGCAGAACCCACTCCCGACCCCCGGCCGGGGGTCGGCTCGCGCCGCGTCTCGTCCGACAACTACTGGGAGGAGGCCTTCGGCTACTCCCGGGCCGCCGAGGCGGGGGACCATGTCCACGTCTCCGGCTGCACCGCCTTCGTCGGCGGTGGCATCGAGCACGAGGGCGACCCCTACGAGCAGGCCAGGACGGCGTTCGCGGTGGCCGTCAAGGCCCTGGAAGAGCTGGGGCTGACCGCCGCCGACGTCGTCCGCACCCGGATGTACATCGTCCACTCCCGTGACGTGGAAGCGGTGGGCCGGGCCCACAAGGAGCTGTTCGACGCCGTCCGCCCGGCGGCCACGATGCTCGTGGTCTCGGGCTTCGTGGACTCGCGGATGCTCGTCGAGGTGGAAGTCGACGCCTACAGGGGATCAGGAGCGAAGCAGTGAGCTTGGCCGTACGGGTCATCCCGTGCCTGGACGTGGACAACGGCCGGGTGGTGAAGGGCGTCAACTTCCAGAACCTGCGGGACGCGGGCGACCCGGTGGAGATGGCCAAGGTCTACGACGCCGAGGGCGCCGACGAACTGGTCTTCCTCGACATCACCGCCTCCTCCGGGGACCGGGAGACCACCTACGACGTGGTGCGCCGCACCGCGGAGCAGGTCTTCATCCCGCTGACCGTGGGCGGCGGCGTCCGCACGGCCGGGGACGTCGACAAGCTGCTGAGGGCGGGCGCCGACAAGGTCGGCGTCAACACCGCCGCCATCGCCCGGCCGGAACTGGTCCGGGAGATCGCCGAGCGGTTCGGCCGCCAGGTGCTCGTGCTGTCGGTGGACGCCCGCCGCTGCCCGGAGGGCACCAGCACGCCCTCCGGGTTCGAGGTCACCACGCACGGCGGCCGCCGCGGCACCGGGATCGACGCGGTCGAGTGGGCGGCCCGCGCCGCCGGGCTCGGCGCGGGCGAGATCCTGCTCAACTCGATGGACGCCGACGGCACCAAGGACGGCTACGACACCGAGATGATCGCGGCCGTGCGCAAGGAGGTGGCCGTTCCGGTCATCGCCTCCGGCGGCGCGGGCGGGCTCGGCGACTTCGCCCCGGCTGTGGCCTCGGGCGCGGACGCGGTGCTGGCCGCGAGTGTCTTCCACTTCGGTGACCTGCGGATCTCCCAGGTCAAGGACGCCCTGCGGCAGGCCGGGCACCCCGTGCGCTGAGGTGATGCGGTGAGGGTGGTGCGGGGGCGGTCCGTCGCTCGCGGTGGAGGACTCACCCGAGGACGCCGGCCGGCTCCTGGCCCTCGTGTTCGACGGCCTTCGGCCCCGTGGGTGAGGTGACCGCGCCGGTCCCCACGGGAGAGGTCTCGGCGGTGTCCGCCTGCCTGGTGTCCGCCTCTGCGGTGTCCGTTCCGATGGTGTCCGTTCCGATGCTGCCCGGCTCCATGGGGTCCGCTTCGACGGGGTCCGCTTCGATGGGGTCCGCTTCCGGCAGTGAGCCGTCGCGGTGGTACAGCCGGGCATAACGCCCGTCGAGGGCCAGCAGGTCGTCGTGGCTGCCGTACTCCACGACCTGCCCCCGGTGCAGGACCGCGATGCGGTCGGCGCCCCGGATCGTGGACAGACGGTGGGCGATGGTGATCGTCGTCCGGCCCTTCGCCAGCGTGTCCAGAGCCCGCTGGACCTCCTGCTCGGTGCGGTTGTCCAGGGCGCTGGTCGCCTCGTCGAGCACGAGGACCGGAGGGTTGCGCAGCAGGGTTCGCGCGATGGCCAGGCGCTGTTTCTCTCCGCCGGAGAAGCGGTGTCCGCGCTCGCCGACCAGCGTCTCGTAGCCGTCCGGAAGCTCGGCGATCCGGTCGTGGATGCGCGCGGCCCGGCAGGCCGCCTCCAGTTCCTCGTCGGTGGCGCCGGGCTTGGCGAACCGCAGGTTGTCCGCTATCGAGGCATGGAGTAGATACGTCTCCTGCGAGACCATCCCGACCGCGTCCGCCACGGTGTCGAAGGACAGCTCCCGCAGATCGGCCCCGTCCAGGGTGACCCGCCCCCGGAACGGGTCGTAGAGGCGGGCGGACAGCTGGGCGAGCGTGGACTTGCCCGAACCGGTCTCACCGACCAGCGCCAGGCTGCCGCCGGCCGGTACACGCAGCGAGATCTCCCGCAGCACGAGCGGGGAGTCGGCGGTGTGCCGGAAGTCGACGTCCTCGAAGGCGAGTTCGCCTCGGATGTCCTCCCGGTCCACGGTCACGGGGTGCGGCTTCTCGGTGATCTCGGGGGTCTGGTCGAGGTACTCGAAGACGCGGGTGAACAGGGCCAGGCTGCTCTGCATCTGCACGCCCACCCGCATCAGGGACATCGCGGGCCCGAACAGCGCGTTCTGCAGGGTGACGAAGGCGACGATCGTGCCGACCGAGATGATCCCCCGGCCGTTGGCCACCGTCAGACCGGCGCCCCAGTAGATCGCCGCCGGGATGACCGCCATGACCATCTGGATCGACGACTGCCGCCAGCGTCCGGCCATGGACGAGCGCACTTCGAGCTCGGCGAGCTCGTCGGACTGCCGGGTGAAGTCCTCGACCAGGCTGGGCCCCCGCCCCATGGTGCGCCCGAGCAGGATGCCGCTGATCGACAGCGACTCCTCGACGCTGGAGGTGAGCAGTGCCATCTTCTCCTGGCGCTTGCGGGTGATCCGGCGCCGCTCGGCCCCGACGCTTCGGCTGATCCAGACGAAGACGGGCAGGAGCGCCAGAGAGATGAGCGTCAGCCGCCAGTCGAGCGCGAACATGGCGACGACGGTGGCGACCACCGTGGTCACGCTGGAGACGATCGTGGTCGCCGTGTTGGTCACGAACGACTGCATCCCGCCGATGTCGTTGGCGATGCGGGACTGGATCTCACCGGTCCTGGTGCGGGTGAAGAACCCGAGCGAGAGCCGCTGGAGATGGGCGTAGACGCGCACCCGCAGGTCGTGCATGACGCGCTGGCCGACACTCGTGGAGATGAAGGTCTGGGTGACGTTGAGCACGCTGTTGACGACCGAGACGGTGATCATCCCGAGCGCGAGGAGCGACAGCAGCCCCGTCCGGCCCTGGGGGATCGCGGTGTCGAGGATCGCGCGCAGGAGGAACGGGGAGACGAGGGAGACCGCGGAGGCGGCTCCGATGAGGACCAGGACGGTGGTGAGTTGCGCCTTGTACGGCCCGAAGAGCCTGGCTATGCGGCGCAGCTCGGCAGGGCGGGAGGGGCTGGGCATGTGCCTCCATGATCGAACGGCAAGTCATATCGACGATATATCGCTAACGAGGGAAGCGCACGCGAAAATTCCGAGGGGCCACCGGTCGCCTACCGGTGGCCCCCCCCGCCCATGCCCGCCTCTGCCCAGGTCAGATGCCCAACTGCGGCCGCGAGAGCACTTTCGCGATTGCGTCCTTGTCGCCCTCGATCTCCACATCGGCGTGCTCGGTACGGCCGAACATGAACATCATCAGCTCACTGGGCTCACCGTGCACCGTGACCACGGGGACACCCTTGTGCGCCACGACCGTCTGGCCGTTGCCGCGGCGCAGCACCAGACCCGAGGGGATCTTGCGGCCCAGCATCTTGGCCGACGCCTCCAAGCGTTTCCACAGCGCGTCCGCGAACACCGGGTCGATCTCCCGCGGCGCCCAGTCCGGCTGCGCCCGCCGGACGTCCTCGCCGTGCACGAAGAACTCCACGGTGTTCGCCGCCTCGTCCACCTGCTTGAGGGCGAACGGGGAGAAGCGCGGCGGCCCCGAGTGGAACAGCCGCACCAGCTCCTCGTACGGCTTCGCCGTGAACTCGGCCTGCACCTTCTCCAGGCGGGGGGCGAGGGCCTTGATCACCACGCCTCCGGCGGCGTCGCCGCGCCGCTCGCGCACGACGAGATGGGCCGCCAGATCACGGGTCGTCCAGCCGGTGCACAGCGTCGGAGCGTCGGGTCCGACGCTCTCCAGCAGGTCGGCCAGGAGAAGACGTTCACGCTGGGCATGAGTCGACATGCCTCAACCCTACGGCGGTACGCCCGGGGACGGGGCCCGGCGCGCCCTGGCGCCGCAGGGGGCCGGGCCCGCCCCGGGGGCCGGTCGGCCTCCACTTCACCGGCCTCCACTTCACCGGCCTCCACTTCACCGGCCTCCACTTCACCCACTTCACCTGCGTCTACTTCAGGGGGTGGGTGAGCTTCCGGCCGCCCTGCTTGTTGCTCGCGGTCAGGGAGCACGAGACGGTCTTGATGCCCACCTGGTAGGTGCTGAGGACCGGATGGAGCACGTAGTTGTAGTAGATCCGGCCGTCCGCCTGCCTCTTGGCGGCCCGGTCCGCCTTCGGCCGGCACAGCTCGCCGGCCTTCGTGGATATGGCCTTGTCGGAGGAGAAGGTGCCCGACAGCGTGGCGTTGCCGATGACCTCCCCGTCGTGCGGCTTGCTGCACGACAGCGTGACGATGTGGTCCACGCTCTTGTCCAGGCCGGGGGTGTTGAAGCACTGGCCCGGCTTGAGGGCCACGTACGGGATGGTGCTCCCGGTGGGGCGGGGTGTGCTGGAGAACAGGTTGCTCGGGTACAGGTCGCTGAAGTTGATGCTCGGCATGGGAATCGAGATCGACGGCAGCGGCTCGGGGGAGAACGTCGGCGTGAACGACGGCGTCGGCGACACACTCGGGCTCGGAACCGTGCTGCTGTCCGCGGCCTCGGGGTGCTTCTTCCCGTCGCCGCCGCCCATGAGGGCCACGGCGCCGCCCACGGCCAGCGCGAGGACGACGACCCCGCCGATGACGGCGGCGGCTATCGGGCCGTTGCGGCCGCCGCCTCCGGGACCCGGCCCGCCCGGCGGGGGATAGGGCGGTCCCGGCGGCATCGCGTTGCCATAGCCGCCCGGACCGCCGTATCCGCCCGGGTAGCCGTAGCCGCCCTGGTCCGGCGGTGGGCCGTCGGCCGGCCCCGGGTAGCCGTAGCCCTCGGGCGGTGGGCCGAAGCCCTGCGGTGGGCCGAAGCCTCCCCCGGCGTTCGGAGGTTCGTTCGGCGGCGGAGGCGGTGGTGGCGCGGTCATGTCCGAAGCATGCCCCAAACGAGTGACATTGAGGCCGCGGCACGACGAAAGTCGTACAACGCCGCAGTCGTCGGCCATGACCGCGGCAGGGTCGTCGCGGCGGCACAATGGAGGCATGTCTGCACGCCCGTCCGGCCTCGACCCGAACGTCGCCGCCCGCCTCAAGCGCGACCCCAACGGCCTCTTCCCCGCCGTCGCCCAGCAGTACGACACCGGAGAGGTGCTCATGCTCGGCTGGATGGACGACGAGGCACTGCACCGCACCCTCACCACCGGCCGCTGCACGTACTGGAGCCGCAGCCGCCAGGAGTACTGGGTCAAGGGCGACACCTCCGGGCATGTGCAGCGGGTGAAATCCGTCGCCCTCGACTGCGACGGCGACACCGTGCTCGTCAAGGTCGACCAGGTGGGGGCCGCCTGCCACACCGGGGACCGCACGTGTTTCGACGCTGATGAGCTGCCGCTCGGCGGGGCCCACTAGGCTGCGCAGACATGACCACGGGCATCGTCACCCCCGACCTCGACACCTTCCGCAAACTCGCCGCCGACCGCCGGGTCATCCCCGTCACCCGGCGCTTCCTCGCGGACGGCGACACCCCGGTCGGCCTCTACCGCAAGCTCGCCGCCGAGCGCACCGGCACCTTCCTGCTGGAGTCCGCGGAGAACGGCCGGTCCTGGTCGCGCTACTCCTTCATCGGCGTACGCAGCGCGGCCACGCTCCAGGAAAGGGACGGCCAGGCGCACTGGCTCGGCGCGCCCCCCGTGGGCGTGCCCACCGAGGGGGATCCGCTGGCCGCCCTGCGGGCCACGATCGAGGCACTGCACACCCCGCACGACCTCGACGGCCTGCTGAAGCTTCCCCCGTTCACCGGCGGCATGGTCGGCTACCTCGGCTACGACGTGGTCCGGCACCTGGAGAAGCTGCCGGAGATCGCCCGGGACGACCTGAAGCTGCCCGAGCTGACCATGCTCCTCGCCTCCGACCTCGCCGTCCTGGACCACGAGGACGGCACCGTGTGGCTGATCGCCAACGCCATCAACCACAACGACCTCGACACCGGCGTGGACGCCGCCTACGCCGACGCCGTCGCCCGGCTGGACACGATGGCGGCCGATCTGGCGAGGCCCGTCGACACCCGACCCTCGGCGTTCGAGCCCAGCGGTGTGCCCGAGTACACCCACCACTGGGGAGGCCCGGCCTACCAGGATGCCGTCGAGGACATCAAGGAGCAGATCCGCGCGGGGGAGGCCTTCCAGGTCGTGCCCTCGCAGCGGTTCGAGGCACCGTGCGAGGCCAGCGCCCTCGACGTCTACCGGGTGCTGCGCGCCACCAACCCCAGCCCGTACATGTACCTGCTGCGGTTCGAGGGGTTCGACGTCGTGGGCTCCAGCCCCGAGGCGCTGGTCAAGGTCGAGGACGGGCGGGCGATGGCGCACCCCATCGCCGGGACCCGGCCGCGCGGTGCCACGCCGCAGGAGGACGCCGACCTCGCGGCGGAGCTGCTGGCCGACCCCAAGGAACGGGCCGAGCACCTGATGCTCGTGGACCTCGGGCGCAACGACCTCGGGCGGGTCTGCCGCCCGGGCAGTGTCGAGGTCGTGGACTTCATGTCCGTGGAGCGCTACAGCCATGTCATGCACATCGTCTCGACGGTGGTCGGTGAGGTGGCGGCGGGACGCACGGCCTTCGACGTGCTCACCGCGTGCTTCCCGGCGGGGACGCTCTCCGGGGCGCCCAAGCCGCGGGCGATGCGCATCATCGAGGAGCTGGAGCCGACCCGGCGCGGTCTGTACGGCGGCTGCGTGGGCTATCTGGACTTCGCGGGCGACTCCGACACCGCCATCGCCATCCGCACCGCCCTGCTGCGTGACGGCACCGCCTATGTGCAGGCGGGGGCGGGAGTGGTCGCCGACTCCGATCCGGTGGCCGAGGACACCGAATGCCGCAACAAGGCGGCGGCCGTGCTGCGGGCGATCGCCACCGCGTCGACGATCACCCCCGCGGGGTCCCGAACCGGAGCCAAGTGAGCACCATGACCGAGAACCCAGCCCCCGAGACCGGGCGGCCCCCCGCGCGCGGCGCCATCGCCGCCGCCCTGGTCCTCGGGGTCGCGGGGGCGGCGCTGGTGCTCCTCTCGGTGGGCCGCACCTGGGCGGAGGGCAGGCAGGGGGCGTTCGCGCTCACGGTGAGCGGGCGGGAGGTGACGGCCGTCCCCGCAGCCCTCGCCCTCGTCGGGTTGGCCGCGCTCGTGGCGGTCTTCGCGGTGCGCGGGGCTGGGCGACTGGCTGTCTCGGCGCTGCTGGCCCTGTCCGGGGCGGGAGTGATCACGGCGGCCGTGCTGGGCGCCGGGGACACCGAGGCTCTGAACGAGGCCGCCGCCAAGGCCACGGGGTTGTCCAACGCGGTGGCCACCGGTGTCTCCCACACCGCCTGGCCCTGGGTCACGGCGGTGGGCGGCCTGCTGCTCCTGCTCGCGGGCCTGGTGGCGCTGGCCCGAGGCCGCGACTGGCCGGGCATGTCCTCCCGCTACGAGGCCCCCGGCGCCCGCCGCCCCGCGCCGCGCGACGCGGACCGCCCCGAAGACATGTGGAAGGCGCTGGACCGAGGCGAGGACCCGACGGCGGGCGACAAGTAACCCCTGCGGAGGGCGAGGGGACCGTCCCGGCTGTCGCGGGGGTCCTACGCGAGTCCGGGGGGCGGACGTCGCCGTCCCGGCTGTCGCGGGGGGCGCCCGCGTGTGGCGTCGGCCCCGCCCGCCCGGCTGGGGGCCGGGCCGACGTCCTGGGCGTGTGGCTGCGCCGACCGGCTCCGGAGTGGGTCCGGGGGGAAGCGCCCGATCCCAGGCTGCGCACGTCGCCGTCCCGGCTGTCGCGGGGGTCCTACGCGAGTCCGGGGGGCGGACGTCGCCGTCCCGGTTGTCGGGGGGCGCCCGCGTGTGGCGTCGGTCCCGCCCGCCCGGCTGGGGGCCGGGCCGACGTCCTGGGCGTGTGGCTTCGCCGACCGGCTCCGGAGTGGGTCCTGGGGGAAGCGCCCGATCCCAGGCTGCGCACGTCGCCGTCCCGGCTGTCGCGGGGGTCCTACGCGAGTCCGGGGGCGCACGTCGCCGTCCCGGTTGTCGCGGGGTGCGCCCGCGTGTGGCGTCGGTCCCGCCCGCCCGGCTGGGGCGGCTTCCCGTCGGCGTTGCGTCGTCATGCGCCCTCGCGGCCGGCGGCCGGAGCGCAGTGGTGCTGATCACTCGGCTTGCCACACATGTCCCATCCGTCGCCTCTTCCGGCTCACACGTCTCACCTGGAACCCTCTTCCTCCCCGGACCGGGGACCCGGTCCGGGGCTGGATTCGGGGTCGGGGAGAATGGGCCGCGTGCCCGCCGTCGGGCACTGGGACAGGACAAGGAGCACTCATGTCGGCAAGCCACCACGGAAACACCCCGGCCGCCTGGACGGGCGTGATAATCGCGTTCATCGGCTTCTGCGTGGCGGGCGGTGCCGTGGTCCTGGCCAGCCCCGTCCTGATGTGGGTCGGCCTCGCCGTCGTGGCCCTCGGCGGCGTCGTCGGCAAGGCCATGCAGATGGCGGGCATGGGCAAGGCCCCCGCCACCGGCCGCTGAGAACTCCCGCCCGGGCGCGGCGCCCCAAGCGGCGCCGTGCCCGCGCGTGCCCGCCGCGCTCGGGGGACAATGCCGGGGTGAACCAGACCACAGCGGTCCCGGCCGTGACCAGGCTCCTCGCGCCCACCGCCACCGCGGTCGGTGCCGCCGCCGCGTTCACCTACGTCGGCCTCGTCGATCCCAACCGGCCGGGCCACTATCCCGTCTGCCCCCTCCTGCGGCTCACCGGGATCTACTGCCCCGGCTGCGGCGGCCTGCGCAGCGCGCACGCCATCGCGCACGGCGACCTCACCGCGGCCCTCGGCTTCAACGCCCTCGCGGTGGCCGCCTTCGGCCTCTTCGCCGTGTTCCTCGGCCTCTGGTTCCACCGGGCCGCGCGCGGCCGCCCCATGGACCTCCGTTTCCGGCCGGTCCAGGGTTGGCTGATCATGGCCCTCGCCCTCGTGTTCATGCTGGTCCGCAATCTCCCGTTCGGATCCGTTCTGGCCCCGTAACACCCTCCTGACCAGCGCATAAGGCCCTACCACTTGCCCCGAGTTGTCCACTCTGTGGGACTCGTTCCGCCCGGATGAGGGACGGGGGGCCACCGCCGGATACCATCGGCATGCGTGACCGGATCACGTGACCGCCTACGGAAGGGGTACCTCGCGTGAGTGTGCTCGACGAGATCATCGACGGAGTCCGTGCCGACCTCGCCGAGCGTCAGGCCAGCGTCTCCCTCGACGAACTCAAGGAGCGCGCTGCGAAGGCGCCCGCTGCCAAGGACGGCGCGGCCGCGCTGCGCGGTGACAGCGTGAAGGTCATCTGCGAGGTCAAACGCTCCAGCCCCTCCAAGGGTGCCCTCGCGGCCATCGCCGACCCGGCCGGCCTCGCGGCCGACTACGAGGCGGGCGGCGCGTCCGTGATCAGTGTGCTGACCGAGCAGCGCAAGTTCGGCGGCTCCCTCGCCGACCTCGAGGCCGTACGCGGCCGGGTGGACATCCCCGTCCTGCGCAAGGACTTCATCGTCACCTCCTACCAGCTGTGGGAGGCCCGCGCCTACGGCGCCGACCTCGCCCTCCTCATCGTGGCCGCCCTCGACCAGGAGGCCCTGGTCTCCCTCATCGAGCGGGCCGAGTCCATCGGGCTCACCCCGCTGGTCGAGGTCCACGACGAGGACGAGGCCGAGCGCGCGGTGGACGCCGGCGCGAAGGTCATCGGCGTCAACGCCCGCAACCTCAAGACGCTCGAGGTCGACCGCGGCAACTTCGCCCGGGTCGCGCCCGAGATCCCGGACCACATCGTCACGATCGCCGAGTCCGGCGTCCGCGGCCCGCACGACCTGATCGCCTACGCAAACGACGGCGCCGACGCCGTCCTCGTCGGCGAGTCCTTGGTCACGGGCCGGGACCCCAGGACGGCCGTCGCCGACCTCGTGGCCGCTGGTGCCCACCCGGCGCTGCGGCACGGGCGGGGCTGACCGGCCATGCCGACCGCTGCGCCGAGCGCCGCCGCGACGCCCCCCTTGCGTCTCGGCGCCGACCTCCAGCGCGGCTGCCGCCCGCGCGGCTGCCGGGCCCCCGCACGCCGGGTGCTCGGCCGCTGCTGCCGGTATGTGATCGGCTGCGAGCCAGGACAGGTCCAGGGGAGGCGATGGCGTCTTCTCGGCTGAAGCCCCACCGCTTCACCGCTCATCGGCCGAGCCTTTCGCCATACCCTTTTCTCAACCTCTCACCGAGGGGACCAGACATGTCCACGCAAGAGACTTTCCTGCCCGACCTCGACGGCCAGGTGCCTTCCGCACGCGGTTACTTCGGGGAGTTCGGCGGCAAATTCGTGCCCGAGGCCCTCGTGGCCGCGATCGACCAGGTCGCCGAGGAGTACGAGAAGGCCAAGTCCGACCCCGAGTTCGCCGCTCAGCTCAATGACCTGCTCGTCAACTACACCGGGCGCCCCAGTGCCCTCACCGAGGTCAAGCGCTTCGCCGAGCACGCGGGCGGCGCCCGCGTCTTCCTCAAGCGCGAGGACCTCAACCACACCGGCTCGCACAAGATCAACAATGTGCTCGGCCAGGCCCTGCTGACCAAGCGCATGGGCAAGACCCGTGTGATCGCCGAGACCGGCGCCGGCCAGCACGGCGTCGCCACCGCGACCGCGTGCGCCCTGCTCGACCTCGAGTGCGTCGTCTACATGGGCGAAGTCGACACCCAGCGCCAGGCGCTCAACGTCGCCCGGATGCGCATGCTCGGCGCCGACGTCGTCCCGGTGGCCTCGGGCAGCCGCACGCTCAAGGACGCGATCAACGAGGCGTTCCGCGACTGGGTGGCCAACGTCGACAACACCCACTACCTGCTCGGCACGGTCGCCGGACCCCACCCCTTCCCGGTCATGGTCCGCGACTTCCACCGGGTGATCGGTGTCGAGGCCCGCCGCCAGATCCAGGAGCGCACCGGACGCCTCCCGGACGCCGTCGTGGCCTGCGTCGGCGGCGGCTCCAACGCCATCGGCCTCTTCCACGCCTTCATCCCGGACGCCGGGGTGCGGCTGGTCGGCCTCGAGGCCGGCGGTCACGGAGTCGACTCCGGCGAGCACGCGGCCACCCTGACCGCGGGCGAGCCCGGTGTGCTGCACGGCTCGCGCTCCTACGTGCTCCAGGACGAGGACGGCCAGATCGTCGAGCCCTACTCGATCTCCGCGGGCCTGGACTACCCGGGCATCGGCCCCGAGCACTCCTGGCTGAAGGACTCCGGGCGGGCCGAGTACCGCGCGGTCACCGACGCCGACGCGATGGAGGCGCTGCGCCTGCTCTCGCGCACCGAGGGCATCATCCCGGCGATCGAGAGCGCCCACGCCCTCGCCGGGGCCCTGGAACTGGGCAAGGAGCTCGGCCCCGACGGCCTGATGGTCGTCAACCTCTCCGGACGCGGGGACAAGGACATGGACACGGCCGCTCGCTACTTCGGCCTCTACAACGGTTCGCAGGAGGGCAAGTGAGCGTGCGCGACCTCAGTTCCGTGCTGGCCGCGGCCAAGGCGGAGAACCGGGCCGCCCTGGTCGGCTACCTGCCGGCGGGCTTTCCCACCATCGGCGACGGCGTCCGCGCCGTCACCGCCATGATCGAGGGCGGCTGCGACATCGTCGAGATCGGCCTGCCGCACAGCGACCCGGTCCTCGACGGCCCCGTCATCCAGACCGCCGACGACATCGCCCTGCGTCAGGGCGTGCGCATCGCCGATGTGCTGCGGACGGTCAAGGAGGTCACCGCCGCCGGGGCACCCGTGCTGGTGATGACCTACTGGAACCCCGTGGACCGCTACGGAGTCGAGCGGTTCGCCGCCGAGCTGGCCGCGGCCGGGGGAGCGGGCGCCATCCTGCCCGACCTGCCGGTCGAGGAGGCCGACCTGTGGCGCGGGGCCGCCGACAAGTACGGACTGGCCACCGTCTTCGTGGTCGCCCCGAGCAACCGTGACGAGCGGCTGGCGAAGATCACCGCGGCCGGGACCGGTTTCGTGTACGCGGCCTCGCTCATGGGCGTCACCGGCACCCGTCGGAGCGTGGGCGCGCAGGCCGAGGACCTGGTCCGGCGCACCCGGGCCACGACCGATCTGCCGGTCTGCGTCGGACTCGGGGTGTCCAACGCCGAGCAGGCCGCCGAGGTCGCCGGGTTCGCCGACGGCGTGATCGTGGGGTCCGCTTTCGTCAAGCGCCTGCTCGACGCCGAGGATGTCGAGACCGGGCTCGCCGGGGTCAGGGAACTGGCCGGGGAACTGGCCAAGGGTGTGCGCTCGCGCGCTTAGCCCCAAAGCTGTGGCCGCACAAGCTGTGGCCGCACAAGCTGTGGCCGCACAAGCCGTGGCACCGCAAGCCGCGGCCGCGCAAGCCGTTAGGCGCGCGGGCCCGGCGACAGCACCGCGTCCGCGGTGACCGGCCCGGCGGCGCCCCCGAGGAGAATCGATCTCTTTCGGGGGAATGGCCGTCCGGGCCGGTCACGGCGGGCCACCCGCCTCGTTCGTCATGGGGTGAGCGAGAACAACCGAGAGGGAAAGCGCACCGCCCGTGCGCGGCTGCAGGAGGAACGCCGACGGCAGGAGTCCAAGGCGAAACGCCTGAGGCTGCTCACCGTCCTCGGTGTGGTGGTCGCGGTCCTGGCCATCGCGGCCGTCGTCGGTGTCCTGGTGTCGAACCGCGGCGGCGGTGACAACTCGGCGTCCGACAAGCCCGTGGCGACACCGAAGGGCACGATCGGCGAGGGCAGGCTGGTCATCCCGGTCGGCAGGGCCGACGCCAAGGCCGCCCTCACCGTCTACGAGGACTTCCGCTGCCCTGCCTGCGGCCAGTTCGAGAAGGCCTTCCACGGCACGATCGCCCGGCTCGAGGACCAGGGCAGGCTCAGGACCGAGTACCACCTGGTCGCGTTCATCGACAACAACCTCGGGGGCTCCGGCTCCAAGAACGCGGCCAACGCCGCCGCCTGCGCCCAGGACGCGGGAGCGTTCCGTGAGTACCACGACGTGCTCTACGCCAACCAGCCGCCCGAGACCCAGGACGCTTTCGGCAACAAGGACACGCTCATCCGGCTCGCCCAGCGGGTCCCGGCGCTCAAGGGCAACAAGGCGTTCGAGGCGTGCGTCGACAACGGCACCTACGACGGCTGGGTGAAGAAGTCCCAGAACGCGTTCAACAAGTCCGGGTACACCTCCACCCCGACCATCCTGCTCAACGGCGAGAACCTCAACGCCGACCAGCAGAACCCGCTCACCCCGCAGCGGCTGGAGCAGAAGGTCGACGCCCTGCAGAAGAAGGCGCCCTCGCCGACGGGCTCCTGACCGTCCGCGGCGGGCGGCCATCGGCCGCCCGCCCGACGGCGGCTTCCGACGACCGCAAAGGCCGCGGACCAAGCCGGTGGGCGAAGCCGTTGGGAAAGGCCGTTGGGAAAGGGCGGTGGGAAAAGCCGGTGGAAACAGCCCGGAACCGGCCCCGAAGCGGCCCCGGGCCGAGAACGCGAGCGATGCCGCCGCCCTCCCGGGGCGGCGGCATCGCTCGTTCACGTAGTAGCGTCATCCCTGCCATGGAACTCGCATACATCCCCAGCCCCTCTCGCGGCGTGATCTATCTCGGTCCGATCCCGCTGCGCGGCTACGCGTTCTGCATCATCCTCGGCGTCTTCATCGCCATCTGGCTCGGCAACCGGCGATGGATCGCCCGGGGCGGACAGAGTGGGACCGTCGCGGACATCGCCGTGTGGGCGGTGCCCTTCGGCCTGATCGGCGGGCGGCTCTACCACGTCATCACGACGTACGAGCCGTACTTCGGCAAGGGCGGCCACCCGGTCGACGCCCTCAAGATCTGGGAGGGCGGCCTCGGTATCTGGGGCGCGATCGCCCTCGGAGCGCTCGGCGCCTGGATCGGCTGCCGCCGCCGCGGCATCGCCCTGCCCGCGTACGCGGACTCGGTGGCCCCCGGTATCGCGCTGGCCCAGGCCGTGGGCCGCTGGGGCAACTGGTTCAACCAGGAGCTCTACGGCAAGCCCACCACCCTGCCGTGGGCGGTGAGGATCGACCCGGACAAGCGCCCGGCCGGGAGCATGGACGTCGCCACGTACCACCCGACGTTCCTGTACGAGTTCCTGTGGTGCATCGGCGTGGCCCTGCTGGTGATCTGGGCGGACAAGAGGTTCCGGCTCGGGCACGGGCGCGCGTTCGCGCTCTACGTGGCCGCGTACACCGTGGGCCGGTTCTGGATCGAGTACCTGCGCATCGACGAGGCCCACCACATCCTGGGCCTGCGCCTGAACGACTGGACGTCGATCCTGGTCTTCGCCGGGGCGGTGGCGTACCTCGTGATCTCGGCGAAGAAGCGGCCGGGCCGCGAGGAGATCGTGGAGCCCCGGGCCGCGCTCGCCGAGGGGGAGCAGGCCGAGAGCACCGCGGACGCCGCCGAAGCCGAGGCGGGCGACGGCAGGACCGGCGAGGACAGGGCCGGCGAGGACAGGGCCGACGACGGCAGGGCCGCCGACGCCAAGGCCAATGGGTCGAAGCCGAGCGGTGCCGCCGAGGCCGACAGCGCCGACAGCGCCGGGAACGCCGAGACCAGGGCCACGGGGAAGCCGGACCTGTCCAAGGCCGGGGAATCGGCGAACGGCGAGTCCGAGGCCGCGGCGGACGCCGAGTCCGGCGGCAACCGCAAGGTCGGCAACGGCGCCGAGAAGTAGCGCCGCGGATCCAAGGCGCCTCCAACACCTGAAGCACCTCGAACGAGGGCCGCCCGCCACTTCGGCAGGGCGGCCCTCGCCGTTTCCGGGACGCCCCCGCCGACCCCCCGCCGACCCCTCACCGACCTCCGGCCGACTCACCGTCCGGGGGTTCGGAAAGCCTAACCTTGCTGGTCAGAGCGTTGTTCGGGCAGCCTTACCTTGCTGGAAAGCTACCGTCACCCCGGCTACTGTCGAGGGCATGGCCGCCACCGAAGCACTCTCCATAGCCGCCGTCCACCGGGACGACCACAGCCACCGCGACGTGACCGGTGGCTGGCTGCGCCCCGCGGTGTTCGGAGCGATGGACGGCCTGGTCTCGAACCTCGCCCTGATGACCGGTGTGGCCGGCGGTGACGTCTCGCGACAGACCGTGATCATCGCCGGTCTCGCCGGTCTGGCCGCGGGCGCGTTCTCCATGGCGGCGGGCGAGTACACCTCCGTGGCCTCTCAGCGCGACCTGGTCGAGGCGGAGCTGGAGGTGGAGCGCCGCGAGCTGCGCCGCAACCCCGTGGACGAGCAGCGTGAGCTGGCCGACCGCTATGTGGCGCGCGGTGTGGACCGGGATCTCGCCGAGCGGGTGGCCGAGCAGCTCTCCCACGACCCCGAGCAGGCCCTGGAGATCCACGCCCGCGAGGAGCTGGGCATCGACCCGGGCGATCTGCCGTCGCCCACCACGGCCGCCGTGTCCTCGTTCGTGTCGTTCGGCCTCGGGGCGATCCTGCCGGTCCTGCCGTATCTGCTGGGCGCCACCCAGCTGTGGGCGGCGGTCGTGGTCGCCCTGGTCGGCCTGTTCGCCTGCGGTGCGCTGGTCGCGCGGGTGACCGCCCGTTCCTGGCTCTACAGCGGGCTGCGTCAGCTCGTGCTCGGCGGAGCCGCCGCCGGTGTGACATTCCTCCTGGGAACGTTGTTCGGCACCGCTGTAGGGTGACGCGTTACCAGCGGGTTTCGAAGGTCTCGCCACCGGGAATCAGATCGTGGCGCCACGGGCACCGTCGCCCCCTCGCGCGCACCCCCTGGAAGTCCACATGCTGGAATTGAGTATCCGCTTTTCGAGAGCTCAAGTCATCATGTAACCTGCACGAAATCGCAGAGGGCCAACGTCGTCCCTTGCGCATGTCCTTACGCCAAAGGCATATGCCATGACGACGACGGGAGAGCCGATGCATTCCGCGTCCACGCACTCCGCGCCCGAGCACTTCTCCGGGCGCGCCCACATGGACGGGCGCCCTGCCCCTCAGGGAATGTACGACCCCCGCAACGAGCACGACGCCTGCGGTGTCGGCTTTGTGGCGCACCTCAGCGGCGAGGCCGGCCACGGGCTCGTGGAGCAGGCACTGACGGTGCTGCGCAATCTCGAGCACCGCGGCGCCACCGGCTCCGAGCCGGATTCCGGTGACGGTGCCGGAATCCTCGTCCAGATCCCGGACGCGTTCCTTCGCGAGACCGTCTCCTTCGAACTTCCCGCCGTCGGCGCCTACGCCGTCGGCATCGGCTTCCTGCCCGTGGACGCGGACGCCCACGCCGGCGCCACCGCCGCCATCGAGCGCATCGCCGCCGAGGAGAAGCTGACCGTCCTCGGCTGGCGCGAGCTGCCGACCGCGCCCGAGATGCTGGGTGCCACGGCCCGCTCCACCATGCCGCGCTTCGCCCAGCTCTTCGTGGCGGACGCCGACGGCGAGCGGACGGGCCTGGACCTGGACCGGATCGCCTTCGCGCTGCGCAAGCGCGCCGAGCGCGAGGCCGACGTCTACTTCCCGTCGCTGTCGGCCCGCACCATCGTCTACAAGGGCATGCTGACCACCGGGCAGCTCGAGCCGTTCTTCCCGGACCTGTCGGACCGGCGGTTCGCCTCCGCGATCGCCCTGGTGCACTCGCGGTTCTCCACCAACACCTTCCCGAGCTGGCCGCTCGCGCACCCCTACCGGTTCGTGGCGCACAACGGTGAGATCAACACCGTCATCGGCAACCGCAACTGGATGCGCACCCGCGAGTCCCAGCTCGCCACCGACCTGATCAAGGGCGACCTCGAGCGCCTCTTCCCGATCTGCACCCCGGGCGCCTCCGACTCCGCGTCGTTCGACGAGGTCCTGGAGCTGCTGCACCTCGGCGGCCGCTCGCTGCCCCACAGCGTCCTGATGATGATCCCGGAGGCGTGGGAGAACCACGACTCCATGGACCCGGCCCGCCGCGCGTTCTACCGGTACCACTCCACGCTGATGGAGCCCTGGGACGGCCCGGCGTGCGTCACGTTCACCGACGGCACCCTCGTGGGCGCGGTCCTGGACCGCAACGGTCTGCGCCCCGGCCGCTACTGGGTCACCGACGACGGCCTGGTCGTGCTGTCCTCCGAGGTCGGAGTCCTCGACATCGACCCCGCCAACGTGGTCCGCAAGGGCCGCCTTCAGCCCGGCAGGATGTTCCTGGTGGACACCGCCGAGCACCGCATCGTCGAGGACGACGAGATCAAGGCCGGGCTCGCCGCCGAGAACCCGTACGCCGACTGGCTGGAAGCCGGGCTCATCCACATGGACGAGCTGCCCGAGCGCGAGCACATCGTGCACACCCACGCCTCGGTCACCCGCCGCCAGCAGACCTTCGGCTACACCGAGGAGGAGCTGCGGATCCTGCTGACCCCGATGGCCAAGGCGGGCGCCGAGCCCATCGGGTCCATGGGCACCGACAGCCCCATCGCCGCCCTGTCCTCACGGCCGCGGCTGCTGTTCGACTACTTCACCCAGCTGTTCGCGCAGGTCACCAACCCGCCGCTGGACGCCATCCGCGAGGAGCTGGTCACCTCGCTGGTCTCCGCCGTGGGCCCCCAGCAGAACCTCCTGCTGCCCACCCCGGCGTCCTGCCGCAATGTGACCATGCCGTTCCCGGTGATCGACAACGACGAGCTCGCCAAGCTCATCCACATCAACGCCGACGGCGACATGCCCGGCCTGACCGCGGTGACGCTGTCCGGCCTCTACCGGGTCTCCGGCGGCGGCGAGGCGCTGGCCGAGCGGCTGGACGCCATCTGCTCGGAGGCCGACACCGCCATCGCGGGCGGCGCCCGCCTGATCGTGCTGTCCGACCGGCACTCCGACGCCGAGCACGCACCGATCCCGTCGCTGCTGCTGACCTCGGCGGTCCACCACCACCTCATCCGCACCAAGCAGCGCAGCCACGTCGGCCTGATCGTCGAGGCCGGCGACGTCCGCGAGGTGCACCACGTGGCCCTGCTGATCGGCTACGGAGCGGCCGCCGTCAACCCGTACCTGGCCATGGAGTCCGTCGAGGACCTCGTCCGCGAGAACACCTTCCTGACGGGCATCGAGGCCGAGCAGGCCATCCGGAACCTGATCAAGGCGCTCGGCAAGGGCGTGCTCAAGGTCATGTCCAAGATGGGCATCTCCACCGTCGCCTCCTACCGCGGCGCCCAGGTCTTCGAGGCCATAGGCCTCGAGCAGGCCTTCGTGGACCGCTACTTCCACGGCACCACCACCAAGCTCGGCGGCGCCGGACTCGACGTGATCGCCCAGGAGGTCGCCGCCCGGCACGCCAAGGCGTACCCCGCCGGCGGCATCGTGGCCACCCACCGCCGCCTCGACATCGGCGGCGAGTACCAGTGGCGCCGCGAGGGCGAGCCGCACCTGTTCGACCCGGACACCGTCTTCCGGCTCCAGCACGCCACCCGCTCGCGCCGCTACGACATCTTCAAGCAGTACACGTCCCGGGTGAACGAGCAGGCCGAGCGCCTGATGACCCTGCGCGGGCTGTTCCGCTTCAAGGACGGCGCCCGCGCGCCCATCTCCATCGACGAGGTGGAGCCGGTCGGCGAGATCGTCAAGCGGTTCTCCACGGGCGCCATGTCCTACGGGTCGATCTCGCGCGAGGCCCACGAGACGCTCGCCATCGCCATGAACCAGCTGGGCGCCAAGTCCAACACCGGCGAGGGCGGCGAGGACGCGGACCGCCTCTACGACCCGGCGCGCCGCTCCGCGATCAAGCAGGTCGCCTCCGGCCGCTTCGGCGTCACCAGCGAGTACCTGGTCAACGCCGACGACATCCAGATCAAGATGGCCCAGGGCGCCAAGCCCGGTGAGGGCGGGCAGCTGCCCGGCCACAAGGTCTACCCCTGGATCGCCGGCACCCGGCACTCCACCCCCGGCGTCGGCCTCATCTCGCCGCCGCCGCACCACGACATCTACTCCATCGAGGACCTCGCCCAGCTCATCCACGACCTGAAGAACGCCAACCCGGCCGCCCGCATCCATGTGAAGCTGGTCTCCGAGGTCGGTGTCGGCACGGTCGCGGCGGGTGTGTCCAAGGCCCACGCGGACGTCGTGCTCATCTCCGGCCACGACGGCGGCACCGGCGCCTCGCCGCTCACCTCGCTCAAGCACGCGGGCGGCCCCTGGGAGCTCGGCCTCGCCGAGACGCAGCAGACCCTGCTCCTCAACGGGCTGCGCGACCGCATCGTCGTCCAGACCGACGGGCAGCTCAAGACCGGCCGTGACGTGGTCGTCGCCGCGCTGCTCGGCGCCGAGGAGTTCGGCTTCGCCACCGCCCCGCTGGTGGTCTCCGGCTGCGTGATGATGCGCGTGTGCCACCTGGACACCTGCCCGGTCGGCATCGCCACCCAGAACCCGGTCCTGCGCGAGCGGTACACCGGCAAGGCCGAGTTCGTCGTCAACTTCTTCGAGTTCATCGCCGAAGAAGTGCGCGAGATCCTCGCCGAGCTGGGCTTCCGGACCCTGGAGGAGGCCGTCGGCCACGCCGAGCTCATCGACGCGGACCGCGCGGTGAACCACTGGAAGGCCCAGGGCATGGACCTGGCCCCGCTCCTGCACGTCCCGGACCTGCCGGAGGGCGCGGCCCTGCACCGCACCACCGAGCAGGACCACGGCCTGGCCAAGGCGCTCGACAACGAGCTGATCAAGCTCGCCGCCGACGCGCTCGCCGCCGACACCCCCGAGGAGGCCGCCCCGGTCCGCGCGCAGCTGCCGATCCGCAACATCAACCGCACGGTCGGCACCATGCTCGGCCACGAGGTGACCAGGCGCTACGGCGGCACGGGACTGCCCGACGACACCATCGACATCACCTTCACCGGCTCGGCCGGCCAGTCCTTCGGGGCGTTCGTGCCCCGCGGTGTCACCCTGCGCCTCGAGGGCGACGCCAACGACTACGTCGGCAAGGGACTGTCCGGAGGACGGCTCGTCGTGCGCCCCGACCGCGGCGCCGACCACCTGGCCGAGTACTCCACCATCGCGGGCAACACCATCGCCTACGGTGCGACCTCCGGCGAGATCTTCCTTCGCGGACGGGTCGGCGAGCGCTTCTGCGTCCGCAACTCCGGCGCCACGGTGGTCGCCGAGGGCGTCGGTGACCACGGCTGCGAGTACATGACCGGCGGGCGCGCGGTCGTCCTGGGCGAGACCGGACGCAACTTCGCGGCCGGCATGTCCGGCGGTATCGCGTTCGTCGTGGACCTCGACACCGACCGCGTCAACACCGGCATGGTCGGCGTCGAACCGCTCGACGAGGACGACAACGGATGGCTGCACGACGTGGTGCGCCGCCACCACGAGGAGACCGGCTCCACCGTCGCCGAAGCACTCCTCGCCGACTGGGCGGCCGCCGCCCGGCGTTTCTCCAAGGTCATCCCGACCGACTACAAGGCCGTGCTCGCCGCCAAGGACGCCGCCGAGCGAGCCGGACTCTCCGAGTCCGAGACCGTTGAGAAGATGATGGAGGCGGCACATGGCTGACCCGAAGGGCTTCCTGACCACCGGGCGGCAGCTCTGCGACCGGCGTCCGGTCGACGAGCGGGTGAAGGACTGGAACGAGGTCTACGTCCCCGGCGGCCTCCTGCCGATCATCACCAAGCAGGCCGGCCGCTGCATGGACTGCGGCATCCCGTTCTGCCACCAGGGCTGCCCGCTCGGGAACCTCATCCCCGAGTGGAACGACCTGGCCTGGCGCGACGACTGGAAGGGCGCGAGCGAGCGGCTGCACGCGACCAACAACTTCCCCGAGTTCACCGGGCGCCTGTGCCCCGCCCCCTGCGAGACCGCCTGTGTGCTGGGCATCAACCAGGACCCGGTGACCATCAAGAACGTCGAGGTCTCCATCATCGACAAGGCGTGGGAGAGCGGGGACGTCACCCCGCAGCCCCCGGAGCGCCTGTCCGGCAAGACCGTCGCCGTCATCGGCTCCGGGCCCGCGGGCCTGGCCGCCGCCCAGCAGCTGACCCGCGCCGGCCACACCGTCGCGGTCTACGAGCGCGCCGACCGCATCGGCGGGCTGCTGCGGTACGGCATCCCCGAGTTCAAGATGGAGAAGCGGCACATCAACCGCCGTATCGAGCAGATGCGCGCGGAGGGGACCAAGTTCCGCACCGGTGTGCAGATCGGCACCGACATCGACGCGGCCAAGCTGCGCAAGCGCTACGACGCCGTCGTCATCGCCGCCGGTGCCACCGCCTGGCGCGACCTGCCCGTGCCCGGCCGGGAGCTCAACGGCGTCCACCAGGCCATGGAGTACCTGCCCCTGGCCAACAAGGTGCAGGAGGGCGACTTCGTCACCCCGCCGATCACGGCGGAGGGCAAGCACGTCGTGGTCATCGGCGGCGGCGACACCGGCGCGGACTGCGTGGGCACCGCCCACCGCCAGGGCGCGGCCTCGGTCACCCAGCTGGAGATCATGCCGCGTCCCGGCGACGAGCGCCCGGCCGGCCAGCCCTGGCCGACCTACCCGATGACCTACAAGGTCACCTCCGCCCACGAGGAGGGCGGCGAGCGGGTCTACGCCGTCTCCACGACCCACTTCGAGGGCGACGAGGACGGCAATGTCCAGTCCTTGCACCTGGTGGAGGTGGAGTTCAAGGACGGCAGGTTCGAGCCCGTTGCGGGCAGCGAGCGCTCCATCCCGGCGCAGTTGGTCACCCTCGCCATGGGCTTCGTCGGCCCCGAGAAGGGCAGCGGGATGATCGAGCAGCTCGGCCTGGAGCTGGACGGCCGCGGCAATGTGGCCCGTGACGGTGAGTTCGCCACGAACGTCCCCGGGGTCTTCGTGGCGGGCGACGCCGGGCGCGGCCAGTCGCTGATCGTGTGGGCCATCGCCGAGGGGCGCTCGGCGGCGGCCGCCGTCGACCGCTTCCTCAGCGGTGGGACGGCGCTGCCGTCCCCGGTCCGCCCGACGGACCGGCCGCTGATGGTCTGAGCCCGAAGCCGGTGATGCCCGCTTCCCCGACAGGGGAGGCGGGCATCGGGCGTTGTACGGGGTGTCGCGCGGGAGTGCCGCCCGGAGGTACTGCCTGGAAGTACCGCCCGGAAGTACTGCCCGGAAGTACCGCCCGCTGCGCCGCCGCGGCGTCAGGCGTTCCTGTGCTGCTTGAGCTTGCGCCAGACCTCGGTCAGGGCCTGGAGGTCGGCCTCGTCCAGGACGTCCCCGAAGACGGGGGCCAGGCAGGCGCGGCGCGTGGCGTCGGCCTCGGCGAAGAGGCGGCGGCCCGCCGGGGTGAGGGCGACCTCGACGGAGCGGGCGTCACGGGGAGAAGGGGTGCGGGTGACCAGGCCGCGCTCCTGGAGGGCGTCGAGGACGCGGGAGACCTGGCTGCGGCTGAGCATGGTGCTGTTGCCCAGCACGGAGGCCGGGACCGGTTCGTCCTGCGAG
Organism: Wenjunlia tyrosinilytica; assembly: GCF_014646055.1. Lineage (GTDB taxonomy): Bacteria > Actinomycetota > Actinomycetes > Streptomycetales > Streptomycetaceae > Wenjunlia > Wenjunlia tyrosinilytica. The sequence goes on along the minus strand of NZ_BMMS01000002.1, from coordinate 203,608 downwards.
GAGAGCCAGAGCATCACCTCGAACCAGGACACCGGCAGGTCATGGGCCTTCGACAGCGCGCGGTCCACGCGCTCGCTGAGAGTCGTTCCCGCCCAGACCAGGCCGTAGAAGGCGTGATCCGCCAGGGACATCTCCTTCTGGGACAGCTTGCTGGTCGGCATATGACGAGCATATCGGGTTGCGTGTGTGCGCACACATAGATAGTGTGTGTGCACACACGCATTTCCGAGTGCTTCGAGCTCGGGGCTTGACGAGAGGTACACCCATGACTGACAAGGTCGTCCTGATCACCGGCACCTCCTCCGGCATCGGCCTGGCCGCCGCCGTGGCCTCGGCCCGCGCCGGCATGCGGACGGTGGCGACGCTGCGCGACACCGGCCGCGCCGACGCGCTGCGCAAGGCCGCCGAGACGGCGGGGGTGGAGCTGGACATCCGCCGGCTCGACGTCACCGACGCCGCCTCGGTCGCCGCGGCCGTCGACAGCGTGGTCGCCGACTACGGACGCCTCGACGCCGTGGTCAACAACGCGGGCGCCGGACACGTCGGCACCATCGAGAACGAGACCGTGGACGACGTCCGCCAGGTCATGGAGGTCAACTTCTTCGGCGTCGTCCAGGTCACCAAGGCCGCTCTGCCGCACCTGCGCGCGAGCGGGGGCCGTCTGATCACCGTGACCAGCGTCGGCGGCGTCATCGGCCAGCCGTTCAACGAGGCGTACTGCGCCTCGAAGTTCGCCGTGGAGGGCTTCATGGAGAGCCTGGCCCCCGTGGCCGCTCGCGTCGGCGTCACCGTGTCCGTCGTCGAGCCGGGAGCCGTGGCCAGCGAGTTCGTCGCCAATGTCGGCATCGACGCGGCGGAGGCGGTCGGCGCGGCCGGACCCTACGCGCCTTCGCTCCAGGCCTACATCACCCGCACCACCGGGCAGTTCTCCAGCGGCGCGCAGACCCCGGACCAGGCCGCCGAGCCCATCCTGGAGGCGCTGACCGCCGAGCGGCCCGCCTTCCGTATCCAGACCTCGCAGTGGGCCCGCGGCTTCAACGGCACCAAGCTCACCGACCTCGACGGCTCGGCGACGCTCGGGCTCACCAGCGCCTGGCTCGACTGACGGTCCCTCGGTTCCGAGCCGCCCGCACTCGCGGCGCTGCCGAGCGGCCCCGCGGCGCTAGCCCTTCAGCGCCTCGAGTCCGGGGGAGGTGCGGGTCACCTGGAGCTCGGTGATGCCGACGTCGGCCACCGCGGCGAGGACGAAGGGATCCTCGGCCACGATCGCCTCGATCTCCTCCCGGTCCGCGCCCACCGCGAGGATCACCCCTCCCGTGCGGGGCACCTTGCGGCCGGAGGCGAGGAAGCGGCCCTCGGCGTAGTGCCGCTCGACCCAGGCCATGTGGTCGGCGAAGTGCTGTTCGACCTGGTCGAGCGGGACGCGGTAGGTGAGCGAGATCACGAACATGCCGCCACGCTATACGAGCCGCTCCGTACGAGCCGCTCCGCCCTGCGGCGTCAGCCCCTGCGCAGCGCTCCCGCCGTGCTCCCCGTGCGCTGCCGCAGGAGGATCCGCAGGGTGTTGGCGTTCTCGTAGCCGACTCTGCGGGCGATGGAGTCCAGGGGCAGATCGGTGGTGCGCAGCAGGTGGGAGGCCTGCTCGACCCGCAGGTCCTGGACGAAGCGCACGGGGGAGGTGCCGAGGGTCCGGCGGACCGCCCGCTGGAGGGTGCGTTCGCTGAGGCCCAGCGCACGGGCCGCCTCCGCGACGTTCAGCGGCTGGTCGAGATGCGTGCGCGCCCAGCGCTCGAAGGCCGAGACGGTGGGGTCGTGCTGGGCGAGGGCGCTGGGGATGGTGTAAGCCGCCTGGGAGGGCCGCTCGTCCAGGACCAGGTAGCGCGCCACCAGCTCCGCCAGGGCAGGGCTGCGTGACCTGATCAGCGCCAGGGCAAGATCGACATGGCCGAAGGCCGCCCCCGCCGTCGTCACCCCGTCGCAGTAGGCCACCATGCGGGTCTCGTCCACGGTCACCGCCGGGTAGCGCATCCGCAGGAGCGGCGCGAGCCACCAACTCGTCGTCGCCTGCCGTCCGTCCAGCACTCCCGCCTCGGCCAGCAGGAATGTCCCGGTGCAGGCGGAGGCCACCGGCGTCCCGCCGTCGAGGGTGTCGGCGATGAGCCGCCGCGCGGAGGCGTAGCCGGACCCGGACACGGCCTCGACCAGTGCCTCCGGACGGCGCTCGGCGATCGCCGGTACGAGCAGGAGGTCCGCCCCGCAGGAGCCCGCGACCGGGGCGGTGTGGACCACATGGCCGGCGCCCGTGCGCACCCGGCGGTGGAACCCCACGGTCTCGACCTCCCAGGCGGGCGGTGGCTGCGGAAGCTCGCCGCGCATGTCATTGGCGCCCTTGAGGACGTCGAGGACGGAGGCGAGACCGGAGTCGAAGACGCCATCGAGCGCCAGGACGGCTATGCGCATGGCGGAAACGGTATCTGACGCGCCGGTTGCGACACTTAAGGGGAGGCCGCCCGCGGCCATAGGTTCGGGGTGTTCCGATCACCACCACCCATGGAGTCGTCATGACGCAACTCGGCCTGCTGGCCCGGATCGAAGCCAAGCCCGAGCACGCCGCCGCGGTCGAGGCCCTGCTGAAGGGCGCGCTGGAGCTCGCCCGCCAGGAGGAGTTCACGGTCACCTGGTACGCGTTCCGGGAGAGCGAGACGGTCTTCGGGGTCTTCGACACCTTCGATGACGAGCAGGGCCGCACGAGCCACCTTCAGGGCAGGATCGCGGCGGCCCTCATGGAGGCGGCGCCGACCATGCTGGCCTCGGCACCGGACATCCGGCCGGTCGGCGTGCTCGCGGCGAAGCTTCCCTGAGGGTGGCCACGCCCTGCCCCGGTCCGGCCGGACCGGGCGGGGCTTCCCGCCGCAAGCCGCACTCACCAGGAGGAGCGAGGACATGAACGAACCGGCGCCGCCCGAGCGGCCCACAACGGTCGTCAATCTCAAGGGGCACCGGGACGACCCCGACTACGACGACGTCGTCTACGTCGGGCGTCCGATGCACCGCGGCGGCTGGCACCTGGAGGGCTCCCCGCTCGCCAACCCCTTCCGCCCCGGCCCCGACGGAAGCCGCGAGGAGATCGTCGAGAAGTACCGGGACTGGCTGCTCGCCCGGCCGGAGCTGCTCGAGCTCCTTCCGGGGCTGCGTGGCCGCAGGCTGGGGTGCTGGTGCCTGCCGCTGCCGTGCCATGCCCAGGTCATCGCGGAGCTGGCGGACGCCGGTCCGCCCACGGGAACGGAGCCCGGTCCGGAGTGACCCAGCCGGTCCTGGCCCGGGGGAGGGCCAGCGTCGACGAGTGGTAGAAGCGGCTGAGCAGGCGCTTGTCGAGCAGGGCGGGATGGCGTTCGGCGAAGGCGTCGAAGGTGTCGCCGTCTGCCTCGCCCCCGCCCCGGTCCCCGCCCCCGTCTCCGCCGCCGCCCTCGTCCCGGTTCCGGTCCTCGCCCCCGTCTCCGCCGCCGCCCTCGTCCCGGTTCCGGCCCCTGTCCCCGTCCCGGCCTCTGTCCCCGTCCCGGTCCGCGGGCCCGCCCGGGTCCGTCTCGCTGCTGTCCTCCGCCGTGCCGTCCTCCGCCGTGCCGTTGGCCGCGTCCGCCTCGGCGTGGTGACCCACCAGCTCCACCCAGGCGCGGCTCATGGTCGCGTGGTACTTCTGGGGCGCCCCGGCGTAGCGGGCGGTGCGCCGGATGCCGTCGGCGACCACCTCGATCGCGGCGAGGGTGCCATGCCGCCGCACGGCCAGCCAGGTCAGATGGACATGCTCGCGGTGGCCGAATCGCCCACTGCCCTGCGTGGCCCGCTCCAGCAGCTCGTCGAAGCTCATCCCGTCGCCCCCGTCGCCCCCGTCGCCCCCGTCGCCCCCCTCGTCCCCGCCGGTCGCGCGGGTCGCGCGGGTCGCGCGGGTCGCGCCGAAACTCCCGTCAGCGCCCGCAGCACGGTGAGGAAGCCGGCCACCGCCTCCTCGGGCAGCCCGCCCAGCGCCCGCTCTTCCAGCTCCGCCACCGTCCGCCGGATCGCGGCCGCGGTCTCGCGTCCGGAAGGCGTCAGTTCGATCAGCACGGCCCTGCGGTCCCCGGCGCGGGCGCCGCGGGTGATGTGCCCCCGCCGCTCCAGCCGGTCGAGGACGCCGGTCAGCGTGGTGGGGCGGGTGCCGACCGCCGCGCCGAGCTCGGAGACGGTGCGGCCCCGGCCGTCGGCGAGATTCGCCAGGGCGTTGCTCTCCGAGGCGGTCAGGTCGAGGTCCGCGAGCTCGGCGGCGAGCACCTGCAGCGTGGCGTGCGTCGCCCGCTGGAGCGACAGCAGCGGCGACTCGGCGGGGGTCCCGGGTACGCCGGTCGGTACGGATTCGGTATTCACGATTTCGGAATATACGGAATCGTACTTTCCTTTCGCAAGGGTCCGCCCAGGCAGCCTTCACGGCTCCGACCAGGTGATCCATGAGCTGTATGGGGCGGCGCGTGATGAGGCAGCATGAGCCCCATGCCTGCACTCACGCGCGCCGAGGCGCAGACCCGCGCTCGCCTCCTTGACGTCCGCTCCTACTCGATCGACGTGGATCTGACCCGAGGGGGCGAGGTCTTCGGGTGCGCCACCAGGGTCCGCTTCGGGTGCGCGGAACCGGGCGGCTCGACATTCATCGAGATCAAGCCCGAGGCGCTGCGCCGGGCCGTCCTCAACGGGCGCGAGCTCGACCCGGCAGCCCTTGCCGAAAACCGGCTGCCGCTCGACGACCTCGCCGCGGACAACGAACTCGTCGTCGAGGCCGAGATGCGCTACTCGCACACCGGCGAGGGCATGCACCGCTTCACCGACCCCGTCGACGGCGAGACCTACCTCTACAGCGCGTGCGCCCTCGACGAGGCGCAGCGGGTCTTCGCGGCGTTCGACCAGCCCGACCTCAAGGCCGTGTTCGAGGTCGCGGTGACGGCTCCCGAGGACTGGACGGTGCTCAGCAACGGCGTCGGCGAGCAGGTGCGGCCGGGCCGCTGGGAGTTCACCGCCACCCCGCCCATCTCCACCTACCTGGCCGCGGTGGTCGCCGGTCCGTACCACGCGGTGCGCTCGGAGCACGACGGCATCCCGCTCGGCCTTTACTGCCGCCGCTCCCTCGCCCGCCACCTCGAGGACGACGCCGAGGAGATACTCCGGATCACCCGCCGGTGCTTCGACCGCTACCACGAGATATTCGACGAGCGGTACCCGTTCGGCTCCTACGACCAGGCGTTCGTCCCCGAGTTCAACTGGGGCGCCATGGAGAACCCGGGCTGTGTGACCTTCCGCGACGAGTTCGTCTTCCGCTCGGCCGTCACCGACACCCAGCGCGAGGAGCGGGCCATCGTCATCGCGCACGAGATGGCGCACATGTGGTTCGGCGACCTGGTCACCATGCGCTGGTGGGACGACCTGTGGCTGAACGAGTCCTTCGCCGAGTACATGGGCCAGCAGATCATCAGCGAGGCCACGCGATTCGAGCAGACCTGGACCGCGTTCGGCGTGCGCCGCAAGTCCTGGGGCTACGACGCCGACCAGCGCGCCAACACCCACCCGGTGGCTCCCGAGCGCGTCGACGACACCGCCGAGGCACTGCTGAACTTCGACGGGATCTCCTACGCCAAGGGCGCCTCCGCCGTGCGGCAGCTCGTCGCCTGGCTCGGCCGCGACGCCTTCCTCGCCGGGATCAATGAGCACTTCTCCCGCCACCGCTACGGCAACGCCACCCTCGCCGACTTCCTCGACGCGCTCGCCTCCGCCAGCGGACGCGATGTGCACGGCTGGGCCGAGAGCTGGCTGCGCACCACCGGCGTGGACACGCTGCGCCCCGAGGCCGAGAGCGCAGACGTGCGGCGCCCGCACCGCATCCGCGCCGGCCTCTACGACCGCGACGGGGACGGCGGCCTCGCGCTGCGCGAAGTGGTGCCGCTCGACGTCGAGCAGGGCCACAAGGGCACCCTCATCGCCCCCGAACCCCGCCCCGACCTGCTCCTGCTCAACGACGGCGACCTCACCTACGCCAAGGTCCGCTTCGACGAAGGGTCGTGGCACGCCGTCACCGAGTCGCTCGGCACCGTCGAGGCCCCGCTGTCCAGGGCCGTGCTGTGGACCGCCGCGCGGGACATGGTCCGTGACGCGGAGCTGCCCGCGAGCGCCTTCATCGAGCTCGTCGTCCGGCACCTTCCGAACGAGCCCGTGGTGGCGATCGTCGAGACGGTGCTGGAGTTCTCCCGTCACCAGGTCGCCGACCGCTACCTGCCGCCCGAGCGGCGCGCCGACGCGCTCGCCGAGCTGACCGGGGTGTGCCGCCGGATCCTGCGCCGGACGGAGGACGGCTCGGACGAGGGGCTGCGGCTGACCGCCGTACGGGGAATGATCGCCTGCGCCCAGGGGCCGAGGGCGGTGGCCGAGCTGGCCGACTGGCTGGAGGCCGATTCGGTGCCCGGCGGCCCGCTGCTGGACCCGGCGCTGCGGTGGAAGGTGCTGCTGCGGCTGTGCGTCCTGGGGGAGGCCGGCGAGGACCGTGTCGCCGCGGAGCTGGAACGCGACCCCAGCGCGACCGGGCACGAGGGCGCGGCCCGCTGCCGGGCGGCCCTGCCCGACCGCGACGCCAAGGCCGCCGCCTGGCGGGCGCTGTTCCGCGAGGACGAGCTGTCCAACTACCTGCTCACCGCCACCGCCGAAGGGTTCTGGCAGCCCGAGCAGAGGGAGCTGCTCGCCGCGTGGGTGCCGCTCTACTTCGACGAGGCGCTGGCCGCCACCGAGCGGCGCGGGCAGGCGGTGGGCAGGGTGCTGGGGCGGTTCGGGTTCCCCGAGCACGCCGTCGAGCCGGACCTGCTCCGCGCGGGGGAGGCCCATCTGAAGGACAACGAGGTACCGCCCTCGCTGCGCCGAAGGCTCGAGGATCAGCTGGACGACCTGCGAAGAGCCCTTCGGGCACGACACGCCGCGGTCTGACGCGCGAGGGCCGGTACGGCCGTTCTCGAGGAGGGCATATAAGGTAAGGCTCACCTAATGAAGCCTGCCTTCGGCCTCCTCGGGACGGTCCATGATCTTCGCCCCCGGCACCAAAGCGATCTCCTCCACGCCGCTCGCCGACTCCTACCGGCGCCTCGGCGAGATCTCCGAGCTGCTGGACATCCGCGTGGGCGCGCCACCGGTGGGCGAGACATGGGTGACCGGCCGCCAACTCGCGCGGGACCCCGCCGTGCTCGACCGGGCGGTCGCCGAGGAGGAGCGGAGGATCCGCGACGCGTACGCGGTCGCCCCCCGGCGGGATGTCGCCGCCACATGGGTGCTGCACCGGTACGCGTTCACCGCCTGCCTGGCGATGAGCGGACCCTGGTACCTCGACCGCAGGGTGCCGCGCGTGACGCCCGAAGGGGTCGGCTACCAGTGGACGGACCGCGCGCTGACCGTACGCCCCGACTCGCTGACCTGCCTGCCCGGCGACCCGGCCGAGGGGCTTGCCGGTGTGCGGACCGTCCCCGACGAGGAGGCGCTTCGGGCCGAGCTGCGCGCGGCCGTGGCCGACCACCTGGCGCCCCTGCTGGAGGCCTTCCGCCCACTGCTGCGCCGCGGCCCGCGCGCCCTGTGGGGCATGGCGAGCGACGAACTCACCGAGGGCCTGTGGCACCTGGGCCGCCTCCTCGGCGACCCGGAGGCCGCCGCCCAGCAGGCCCAGGCCCTCCTGCCCGGCTCCACGGCCCCCTACGTGGGCGGCGCCGGATTCCGTCCGCCGACACACGGTTGCGCAGAGTCGACCCGCACCCGCATCGGATGCTGCCTGTACTACACCATCCGGCCGTCCGACCTCTGCACCACGTGCCCCCGAACCCCCTGAAGGCGCGCGGGCCGGACCGGGCCGGGCGGCACGGTCCGGCCCGCCCGGGCCGTGCGGCCCGCGAAGGACGTGCCCCGCGGGGCACGTCGACGCTCGTCCTCGAGCAGCCCCCACCGCCTGCCGGCGGACGACGCGAACGGCAGTGCCGCCGACGCGGGGCGGTCGGCCGCGGCCTCGCCCCAACGGCCGCGGCCCGTACGGCACTACCAGCCACGTCGTGAGTCGTTGTCATCGGCGGCGGGTGGACCGGAGGTGACGGAGAGTTAGGCTGGCCCGACTTCCGTCTCCGGTCGTGGGATGTGCCGCGGCCGGGAGCACCGTGCCGCCGCCATACCCGCGTCAGTTCTCCGCACGACGACCGAAGGGCATCCGCATGCCGACGTCGCCCGTCGATCTGCTCGACCCCGGCTCCACGCTCCCCGGCCACGCCGACGCCTCGCTGCGCACCCCGCTCCTCGACCGGCAGGCGCACCGTGAGTGCGCCGCCAGTACCTGCGCGCGCAGCCTGCCCGCCGTCCCGTTTCGCGCCCACGGCGCCGAGGCCACCCGGGCCGACGGCCGCACCTGTCCCGCCCCCCGGGCCGACTCCGTCCTGGAGCGCCTGGCCGCCGCCCTGCGCGAGGCCGCCCGGTGAGCCGTCACGACCCCGCCGCCACCGCCCTCGCCGGGGGCGCCCAAGGACCGGCGCATCTCGGCCCGTTGACCACCGTGGTCCTCGAAGCCCTCGCCTCCGGCGCCGCCTCCCGCGGTGGACCGCTGCCCGCCGGTGGCCCCGACGCCGTCGCCGAGCGGGTGCGCGCCGCCTGCTCCCCCCCGCTGCCCGACCTCGGAACGGGCGCCGTACAAGCGCTGCGCGACCTGGTCCACGCGGTCGCCGCGGGCGCCGCCGATCCCGCCGACCCCGGCTGCGTCGCCCATCTGCACTGCCCCGCGCTGGCCGTCGCCGCGGCCGCCGACCTGGCCGCCTCCGCCCTCAACCCGTCCATGGACTCCTGGGACCAGGCACCGGCCGCCGCCGCCCTCGAAGAGCAGACCACCGCGGCGCTGGCCGCCCTGGTCTACCCCGACCTGCCCGCCCCCGACGCCCTGATCACCAGCGGCGGCACCGAGTCCAACCTCACCGCCCTCCTGCTCGCCAGGGAACGCGCCCACGCCCGCGGCGCCCGCGGCATCCAGATCCTGTGCGGTGCCAACACCCATCACAGCGTCCACCGCGCCGCCTGGATCCTGGGCCTGCCGACCCCCGTCACCGTCGAATGCCGCGCCGGACGCATGCTCCCCGAGGCACTGGACCGGGCGCTGTCCGACGTCCCCGCACCCGCGCTCGTCGTGGCCACCGCGGGCACCACCGACGAGGGACTCATCGACCCCCTCCCCGAGATCGCCCGCGTCACCGCCTCCCACGGCGCCGAACTCCACATCGACGCCGCCTACGGCGGACCGCTGCTGTTCAGCCACCGGCTAGCCCCCCGGCTCGACGGCATCCAATCCGCCGTCTCCGTCACATTCGACCTGCACAAGCTCGGCTGGCAGCCCATCGCCGCAGGAGTGCTGGCCGTGGCCGACAGCACCACGCTGCGCCCGCTGTCGGTGAGCGCCGACTACCTCAACGCCGACGACGACACCGAAGCGGGCCTGCCCGACCTGCTCGGCCGCTCCGTGCGCACCTCCCGCCGCCCCGACACGCTCAAGATCGCCGTCACGCTGCGGGCGCTGGGGCGCAGGGGGCTCGGCGATCTGGTGGAGACCTGTGTGCACGCAGCGGAACGGTTCGCCGCCCGCGTCGACGCCCACCCCGCGCTGCGCCGACGGCCGGGGGAGATCGGCATCACCACGGTGCTGTTCCGGCCCGTCGCCGCCGACGCGCTGCCGGACGAGGCCGGGGACGAACTCGTCGCCCGGGTGAGGCGCGACCTGCTCGACCGGGGCGGCGCCGTCCTCGGCCGCGCCCGAGCCACCGACTCCGGCGCCGACTCCCACTCCGGTGCCCATTCCCGCTCCGGCGCCGACTCCGACGGCAGTCGGCGCGCCGGCGACACCAACGGGAGCGGCCCCGCCCGTCTCTGGCTGAAAGCCACCCTGCTCCACCCGCACGCCCAGGAGGCCGACCTCGAACGCCTGGTGGCACTCGTCGCCGAGACAGCCGCCGCGGCCGCCGCCCGGCCCCCGGAGTCCGAGGCCCCCAAGTCCCAGCCGCAGCCCCCGTCCCAGCCGCAGCCCCAGCCCCAGTCCCGGCCCCAGCCCCAGTCCCGGCCCCAGCCCCAGTCCCAGCCCCAGTCCCGGCCCCAGTCCCGGCCCCAGTCCCGGCCCCGGCCCCAGTCTCGGCCCCACCACGAGGGAGACACCCCATGACGCAAGGATCCCCCATCGAGCCACTCGATCTCCTCGGCGTGGGCGTGGGACCGTTCAATCTCTCCCTTGCCGCCCTGGCCGACGGGGTTCCGGGCCTGTCCGCCGCCTTCCTCGAACAGCGACCCGCCTTCCACTGGCACCCCGGCCTGCTCATCGACGGCTCGACCCTCCAGGTTCCCTTCCTCGCCGACCTGGTGAGCCTCGTCGAGCCGACCAGCCCCTGGTCGTTCCTCAACTACCTCAAGACCCGTGAGCGGCTGTTCCCCTTCTACTTCGCCGAGCGCTTCCATGTGCACCGCGCCGAATACGACACATACTGCCGCTGGGTCAGCGGGCAGTTGCGCTCGTGCCGCTTCGGCCACCAGGTGGACACCGTCCGCTGGGACCGCGAACACTCCGCCTTCGCCGTCGACTTCACCCGCCGCGACCCCGAGGGCGACGCCGAGGCGGTGGGCCGCCTGCACGCGCGCAATGTCGTCCTCGGCGTCGGCACCGCCCCCAAGGTGCCCGAGCCGCTGCGCCACCTGCACGACGACCCCACCGCCCTCGTCCTGCACTCCGGCGACTACCTCGCCCAACGCGACCGGCTGCTGGCCGCCCGCCATGTCACCGTCGTCGGCTCCGGCCAGTCGGGCGCCGAGGTCCTGCTCGACCTGCTGAGGGCCCGCCCCGCCGGACGCGAGGGCCTGACCTGGCTCGCCCGCACGCCCGCGTTCGCCCCCATGGAATACAGCAAACTGGGCCTGGAGCAGTTCACCCCCGACTACACCCGCTACTTCCACGGGCTGCCCGAGGCCACCCGGGACCGCCTGCTGCCCAGCCAGTGGCAGCTCTACAAGGGCGTCAGCGGCGACACCCTCGGTGAGATCCACGACGAGCTCTACCTGCGCACCCTCGAGGGCGGCTGGCCCGACGTCGCGCTGACCCCCGGGGTCACCGTCACCTCCGCCGTCCGCCAGGACGGCCGTATCGTGCTCGGCCTCGAACACGGTCAGCAGGCGGTACGGGCCCGCCTGGCCACCGACGCCGTCGTGCTCGCCACCGGCTACGCCGAGCGCCCCGTCGACGCGCTGCTCGCTCCGCTGCGGCCGCACATCGCGCGCGACGGCGCCGGGCGGCCTCGAGTCGACGAGGCCCACCGGCTCGTCCTGGACCCCGGGATCGGCGGCGACGTCTTCGTGCAGAACGCCGAGCGCCACACCCATGGCGTCGGAGCGCCGGACCTGGGACTGGCCGCCTGGCGCTCCGCCGTCATCCTCAACTCGCTGACCGGCGAGGACACCTACCCCCTGCCGGCCCGTACGGCCTTCACCACCTTCGGGCTGCACGATCCCGCGCGGGCCGGCCAGGTGCCGGCCGTCGCGGTCAGAACACCGGGGCGCCCTCGCGGGTGAGCCGCCAGTCGTCGCTCGCGAACGCGTTCGGGTCGATCACCTTGTGCTCCACCACCCAGTCGATCAGCGTCTGCCGGATCTCCTGCGCGCCGATGTAGGCGACCGGTGCCTTGGCGACGTGCGGGAAGCCGCCGCCGCCCGAGGCACGGTAGTTGTTGAACGCCACAAGGAACTGCTGGGCGGGGTCGATCGGCTCGCCCCGGTACGCCAGGCCGGTGATCCGCTGCCCCACCGGCTTGGCGATGTCGATGTCGTAGGACACGCCCCACACCACGTCGTAGTTGTAGTCCGGGGTGCCGCCCGCGTTGGTGAGGGCGTCGGGGTCCACCGGGGCGCCGGGCGCGAGCCGGCTGAAGTACTTCGCCGAGTACTCCAGATAGTCCTTGAGCTGGGCGCCGGTGAGCTTTCGCGCCTCGAGGGTGTTGTCGAAGATGTAGAGCCCGGCCACGTCCCGGATCGACACCTGGCCGGCCGGGATGGAGGCGGTCCGGCTGAACGGGGCGTTGACCGACAGGATCGGCAGCGCCGCGTCACCCGCGCTCAGGCCCGCCTTGACGGTCTCGGCCTGCACGTAGTTGACGAAGTCCAGGATCGGGGTGTCCTTGAGGCGGGCCTCGGCCGCGGACATGGCCTCCTCGGCCGTGCCGATCCGGGTGTTGACGTACGCGACGACCTTCGCGTGCTCGTCGCGCAGCATCCGGGCGATGGCGGGGGACTCCTCGGCCTCGTTGGAGTTGAGGACCTTGGAGTGCACCGAGGTGACCTGCCAGCCGCCCTGGCCCCGCTCGAGCTCGAAGTCGAACACGGTCAGCCGCTGGCCCCACTTCAGGGGCTCGGACAGCACGACCGGCCTCCCGGTCTCCTTGTTGACGACGATACGCTCGGGGATCTCGACGTGCGCGTGCCCGACCAGGACGGCGTCGATCCCCGGCACCTGCTCGGCGACCTGCGCGGAGGCGTTCTCCACCCACGGCAGGGCGTCGCCGTAGGAGGAGGAGCCGTCGGAGCCGGAGTGGGAGGCGACGACCACCACGTCGGCGCCCGCGTCCCGCAGCCGGGGAACGTACTTCCTCGCCTGCTCCACCAGGCCCGGGAAGACCATCTTCCCCTGGACATTGGCCTTGTCCCAGATGGCGATGCCGGGGTTGGTCAGCCCCAGGATGCCCACCTTGATGTCACGGCCGTGCGGCACCCGGACCCGCTTGATCACATACGGCGGGAAGGCGGGCCGCTGGGTCCTGGCGTCCAGCGCGTTGGCGCCCAGCAGCGGGAAGTCGCACTGCTCCTCGAACGCGCGCAGCAGCGGAATGCCGTAGTTGAACTCGTGGTTGCCGAGCGCCGCCGCGTCGTAGCCGATCCTGTTCATCGCCTGCGCCATCGGGTGCACCGGCCCGCGCTTGCCGTCCTTGCCGGTGATCGGCTCGATCCGGGCGTAGTAGTAGGCGAGCTGGGTGCCCTGGATGGTGTCGCCCGCGTCGATGAGCAGGGTGCGCCCGCAGCCCTTCTCCTCGCGGACGCGGTCGACCAGGGTGGCGATCTTGGCCAGGCCCACGTCGTTGTGCTTGGAGTCGTCGAACTCCGCGTCGGTGAAGTAGTCCCAGTTGAAGACGTTGCCGTGCAGGTCGGTGGTGCCGAGCACGGAGAACGAGAAGGTCCGGTCCGATCCCCTTCCCGCCGCCTCGGCGGCCGGGGCGGCGACGACGCCTCCCGTCCCGGCGATGGCGGCCCCGGCTCCGGTGAGCGCGGAGCGGTTGAGGAATTCCCTGCGGTCGAGCGGCATTTGTCCTTCTCCCCTGGAACGGTGGGCAACGCGCGTAGAAGTCTCGCGCACGCCACGCTCCCAGCGGTAGCCCCGAATTTCGCGGACCCGTTCGAAGGTCGTCCCATTGGACTAGTCCATTGGCGTGAACCCATCAATCATTGGCGATCAGACCCGTGTCCGTACAGCACTCTTGACTCCGCGTCCGCTTCAGTCACAGGGTGAGCCACCCGCACGGCACGGCCCGACGACCACCCAGCCCAGGGGAGTGCCCATGAAGCGCACCCGCTCAAGAACCGCCGGCCTCGCGCTGAGCTCGGCGACCGCGATCACCGCGGCCCTGCTGACCCCCGCCGGAGCGGCCAACGCCGACGAGCCGGCCCCCGCCACCGAGTGCCCGGCATCGCTCGCCTGCGAGTGGGTGCCCGCCGCCTACCAGCTCAACAACCCCGCCGACCCCGGCTCCTACGGCAACTACGACACCGCCGACCGGCCCACCACCACCCGGATCCGGTACATCGTCCTGCACGACACCGAGACCGAGTACAACGCCACCCTGCGCCTGTTCCAGAACCCCAAGGCGCTCGTCTCCGCCCACTACGTCGTCCGCTCCAGCGACGGGCACGTCGCCCAGATGGTCCGTACCAAGGACGTCGCCTGGCAGGCCGGGAACTGGTACATCAACGCCCAGTCCATCGGCATCGAACAGGAGGGCTGGGCCGCCCAGGGCGCCACCTGGTACACCCCCGCGATGTACCGGTCCACCGCCCGGCTCGTGCGCCACCTCGCCGCCAAGTACGACATCCCCCTCGACCGGCAGCACATCCTCGGCCACGACACCGTGCCCGGACCCACCGCCGCCGGCGTCAGGGGCATGCACTGGGACCCGGGCCCCTACTGGGACTGGGGGCACTTCTTCAGGCTGCTCCACCGGCCACTGCGGCCCACCGCCTCCCACCGCAGCGAACTCATCACCATCAACCCCCGGTTCCGGCGGAACATCCAGCACGCCCGCGACTGCGAGAAGAACCAGGACCTGCCCGACCAGGGCACCAGCTTCGTCCCCCTGCACACCGAACCCTCCGCCGACGCCCCCCTGTTCTCCGACCCCGGACTGCACCCCGACGGCAGCCCCGGCACCGACTGCGCAGCCGACTGGGGGAGCAAGGCGAGCACCGGGCAGAGCTTCGTCGTCGCCGAACGCCAGGGCGACTGGACCGCCGTCTGGTGGGCCGGCGGCAAGGCCTGGTTCCAGGAGCCCAGGGGCCGGCGCACCACCGTCCCCAGCCGCGGATGGGTCGTCAGGCCCAAGGAGGGCAGGGCCGAGATCCCCACCTACGGCCGCGCCTACCCCGAGGCGGCCGCCTACCCGCAGAGCATCCCCAAACAGGCCGTCGTACCCCTGCCCTACACCATCAAGGCCGGGCAGGCCTACGCCTCCACCGGTGAGACCCCCACCGGCTACTACTACGCCAAGACCATCGACAACTCGCTGCCCGACGACCACACCTACGTGGCGGGCGACGACACATACCTCACCGTCCAGATCGGCCACCGCATCGCCTACGTCAAGGCCGAGGACGTCGACCTCGTCCGCGCCCGAACGCGCTGACCACGCCCGAGTCCGAGCGCGACCAAGACCGGGGGTCCCGGCCGGCTGCGGAGCCCGGCCGGGGCCCCCTCGCCCCCGCCGCCACCTTTTGCGACAGTGGGAGAGCACCCTCCCAGCGAGCGCAAGGAGGCCGACGTGACGAACCCCCCGCCGCCGCCGTTCCCCGGTCCCACCCCGCTCCCCGAACCCCCCGGCCGCCCCCACGTACCGCCGCTGCCCATGCCCCCCATACTCCCCTCGCCCTTCGGCGGCGCCCCCACCCGCGGCGCCTGCCTCGGCACCCCCGATGAACCCCGCGTCACCGTCGTCGGGGAAGCCCTCCTCGAAGTCCAGCCCGAACTCGCCACCATCGGCATCACCGTGCGCGCCCGCGGCAAGGACCGCCGAGGTGTCCTCGACGAACTCACCCGCCGCAACGCCGCCGTACTCGACCTGCTGAAAAGCCACTCCGAAGCACTCGACAAACTCGACACCGGCGCGTTCACCATCAGCCCCCGCCTCGACGACAAACGAGGCGAGAAGATCCGCGGCTACCAGGGCGCCGTCCGCATCCGCGCCACCCTCACCGACTTCACCGCCCTCGGAGAACTCGCCACCCGCCTCGCCGACCTCGACCTCACCGAGGTCGACGGACCCTGGTGGTCGCTGCGCCACGACTCGCCCGTCCACCGCGAGGCCCGGCAGAAAGCCGTGGGGGAGGCCGTGCAGCGCGCCCGCGAATACGCCGGGGCCCTCGGCGCCGAACTCACCGCGCTCGTCGAACTGTGCGACACCGCCGCCGACCGCGAGCCACCCAGGCCCTACCGCATGGCGGCCGCGGCCGCAGCGCGCTCCTTCGACACCGCGGCGGAAGACCTCCCACCCGCCGGGCTCGATCTGGAACCCGAGCTCCAATGCGTCCGCGCGCAGGTGACCGCGCTCTTCACGATCACCCGCCCGGAACTGAACCCCTGATCCCCGGCGCCCGGCCGCAAACCCTTTACCGCAAAGCCACTTCGCGGATTCCCAGGACCACGTTCGTACCAACGAGTAGCACCTAGGCTCGACCCATGCGCAGAGCAAAGATCGTTTGCACTCTGGGGCCCGCGACCGACAGCTACGACCAGATCCGCGCGCTGGTCGAGGCCGGTATGGACGTGGCCCGGTTCAATCTCAGCCATGGCTCCCACGCCGAACACGAGGAGCGCTTCCACCACGTCCGCAAGGCCGCCGAGGAATCCGGCCGCAGCGTCGGCATCCTCGTCGACCTTCAGGGCCCGAAGATCCGCCTGGGACAATTCGCCGAGGGGCCGGTACTCCTTGAACGCGGCGACGAATTCACCATCACCGTCGAGGAGGTCCCCGGCGACCGCCACATGTGCGGCACCACCTACAAAGGACTCGCCGCCGACGTCGGCAAGGGCGAGCGGATCCTCGTCGACGACGGCAAGGTCGCCCTCGAGGTCACCGGTGTCCAGGCCGCCCGCGTCCACACCATGGTCATCGAGGGCGGCATGGTCTCCGACCACAAGGGGCTCAACCTGCCCGGCGTGGCCGTCAGCGTCCCCGCCCTGTCCGCCAAGGACATCGACGACCTGCGGTGGGCCCTGCGGATGAAGGCCGACCTCGTCGCCCTGTCCTTCGTCCGCACCGGGCACGACGTCGAGGACGTCCACCGCGTCATGCGCGAAGAGGGCCACCGCGTCCCCGTCATCGCGAAGATCGAAAAACCCCAGGCGGTCGAGAACCTCGAAGAGATCGTCGCCGCGTTCGACGGCATCATGGTCGCCCGCGGCGACCTCGGCGTGGAAATGCCCCTCGAACGCGTCCCGCTCGTCCAGAAGCGCGCCATCAAGCTCGCCCGACGCAACGCCAAGCCCGTCATCGTCGCCACCCAGATGCTCGACTCGATGATCGGCTCCTCCCGGCCCACCCGCGCCGAGGCGTCCGACGTCGCCAACGCCGTCAACGACGGCACCGACGCCGTGATGCTCTCCGGAGAGACCTCCATCGGCAAATACCCCATCGACACGGTCAAGACGATGGCACGCATCGTCGCCGCGGCCGAGGAGGAGATCCTCTCCAAGGGCCTCCCGCCGCTCACCGAGAACAGCAAGCCCCGCACCCAGGGCGGCGCCGTCGCCCGGGCCGCCGCCGAGACCGGCGACTACCTGGGCGCGAAATACCTCATCGCGTTCACCAAGTCGGGAGACACCGCCAGAAGGCTCTCCCGCTACCGCTCACCCATCCCCGTGCTCGCGTTCAGCCCCGAGCCCGCCACCCGCAACCAGCTCTCCCTGACGTGGGGCGTCGAGACCTTCCTCGGCCCGCTCGCCGGCAACACCGACGAGATGGTCGAACAGGTCGACGCCGAACTGCTGAAGATCGGACGCTGCCGACCCGGCGACCTGGTCATCATCACCGCAGGATCCCCGCCCGGCGCGCCCGGATCCACCAACCTCCTGCGCGTCCACCACATCACCGAGCACTGAGCCGCGCAGAGCCGCACAGAGCCCCCGCAGCACACCCCGGCCGCCGCTCCTCCGCACAAGGACCGGCGGCCTTTCCCTTGCTTTTTCAGGGCTCGTCTTCCGGGGCTCGTCTTTCGGGGCTTGCTTTCGGGGTCGTCTTTCGGGGCTTGCTTTTTCAGGGCCCGCCAGGGCGGCAGCCGCGGCCCGGCCCCGCACCGCAGTACCCTGCGGCAAATGCGCGACGAACGCCTGGCCGCCGCCGAGGTCACCCTCCATCTGCACCACGACGACAACAAGGCCCGCAAACTCAAGTACAACCTCGCCGAGGCCAGGGCGTCCGGCCGCACCACCCTCCTCACCTTCGGCGGCGCCTACTCCAACCACCTCCTCGCCACCGCCAGGGCAGGCGCGAGGGAAGGCTTCACCACCGTCGGCATCGTCCGCGGCGAGGAGCACCTGCCGCTCAACCCGGTCCTCGCCGCAGCCAGGGACCACGGCATGCGCCTGGCCTACCTCGACCGCGGCACCTACCGGCGCAAGCACACCCCCGAGGTGATCGACGGGCTCCGCGAGCGCTACGGAGACTTCCATCTGCTCCCCGAAGGCGGCAGCAACGCGGCGGCGGCCCGCGGCTGCGCCGAACTGCCCGCGGAGATCGGGCAGCCCTTCGACCTCATCGCCTGCGCGGTGGGCACCGGAGGCACCCTCGCCGGAATCGCCGCGGGCCTGCGGCCGGACCAACGCGCCCTCGGCTTCGCCGTGCTCAAGGGCGCCGCCTTCCTCAACGAGGATGTGGCCGCCCTCCAACGGGAGGCCTTCGGCCGCCCCACCGGCAACTGGTCCATCGACCTCGCCCACCACTACGGCGGCTACGCCAAGCGGACCCCGAAACTGGACGCGTTCATCGAGGACTTCCGCGAGCGGCACGGCGAGACGTTGAACTGGGTCTACGAGGCCAAGATGCTCGCCGGCCTCTACGACCTGACCGCCCGGGCGACGTTCCCCCGGGGCACCCGGATCGTCGCCGTACTCGCCTGAGCCGGATGCGGTCGCCGCCGACGTCTTCCGGACGACCTCCCTGCACGACCTCCCTGCACGACCTGTTGACCCGCCTCCTGGACGAGCACGCGCCCTGAGGTCAGTGCTTGGGCCCGATGTGCTCATCCATGACCGCGACGGCCTCCCGGCGGGCGACGGAGACATTGCGGGCATTGGCCCGCTTCCAGGGGATGCCGAGGCGGTCGAGGGTGTCGGTGTAGATCGCCCTGATGTCGTCGGAGGCATTGGTGAAGAAGTACCGGGGGTACTCGTAGCGCTTGCGCTCCCCGCCGACGACCCGGGTCGTCCAGTTCACGACCCGGCAGCCGTCGGAGTGGATGAGCCCCCGCACCAGTGCCCAGGGATGCTCCTCGACGATCTCCCGCTGCCACGGCACGAGCACAATCCGCCGCCCATGCTTGACCCCGGGCCCATGCTGCGGAAAGAGGCAGGGCCAGTGCTTGCTGTAGCTGACCGCCATGGTGCAGCCCTTGTTCCGCACGAGGCAGGCCCGGTTGCGCGGGCGTACGGCGGTCATGGCCCTCACGCACTCGTCCATGAGTCCCGGCCAGGTGTCCGCGCACGCGATGCGCAGGGCATGGACGCCCCTGAGGTGCTGACTGATGCAGCCGTCGCCCAGATAGAGCCCGAGCAGGTACGCGTAGTCGCCGGGCGGTCCGGGGGGTCGCGGTGGGTCCTGGCAGCGGGGGCAGTCATGGGCGCGGGGGGAGGGTTCCAGGCGTTCGGTCCAGGAGCGGATCGCCGCGCGGGAGATCCCGGTTGCCTTGCTCGTCGCGTTGAGGCTGAGGCCCTGCCCGAGCAGAAGGAGAGCCCGCTTCCGGGCCGCCAGGTCGTACATGTGCCCGAGTGTCACTCAAGGCCACGGACGACGCGTGTGAGTGAGCGGACTTTCACCCGCGCTGATGAAGATCGCAGAAGGCGGTGGATACCTTCAATGTGAAGGTGAAGTGTCCCGAGTGGGATTCGAACCCACACTGAATGGTGTTTGAGACCATCGCCTCTGCCTTTGGGCTACCGGGACTTGCGCGTTTTCAAAGGGTAGCGCAGACCCTTCGGAGCTTAAACTTACATCCTCTAGGTACTCTCGTGTGCAGCACCTGCCAGCACGAGGAGTCCCGTGAGCGCCGCCGAGCACGATGACGAGCAGCCGCACGTCCCGCCCCGTACCACTCGCGTTGTCATCGCCGAGGACGAGGCGTTGATCCGTCTCGACCTCAAAGAGATGCTGGAGGAGGAGGGCTACCACGTCGTCGGTGAGGCCGGTGACGGTGAGAGTGCGGTGAAGCTCGCCGAGGAGCACCGGCCCGACCTCGTCATCCTCGATGTGAAGATGCCCGTCCTCGACGGGATCTCGGCCGCCGAGCGGATCGCCAAGGAGCGCGTCGCCCCGGTGCTCATGCTCACCGCGTTCTCGCAGCGCGAGCTGGTGGAGCGGGCCCGGGACGCCGGTGCCATGGCCTACCTGGTGAAGCCGTTCAGCAAGGGCGACCTCGTCCCGGCCATCGAGATGGCCGTCTCCCGCTACACCGAGCTCGCCGCTCTCGAGGCGGAGGTCGCCGACCTCGCCCAGCGCCTGGAGACCCGCAAGCTCGTGGACCGGGCGAAGAGCGTGCTCCAGACCAAGTACGGCCTGAGCGAGCCCGCCGCGTTCCGCTGGATCCAGAAGACCTCCATGGACCGCAGGCTCACCATGCAGGCGGTGGCCGAGGCGGTCATCGCCGAAGGCGACTCCGCGGACTGACTCTGCGGACTGACTCCGCGGGGAAGCACCTGGCGGGGAAGCACCCCGAGAGAAGCACCCGGAGGGGAAGCGCCCCGCGGCGCGCAGCGGACCGCGCACATGAGCGAGGGCCCGGGCGGATGATCCGGATGATCCGCCCGGGCCCTCGCTCGTGTCCGGCTGCCGTGCGTCAGTCCTCGCCGAGGTACGCCTTGCGGACGGACTCGTCGTGGAGGAGGTCCGCGCCGGTGCCCGAGAGCACGACCCGGCCGGTCTCCATCACATGTCCGGTGTCCGCCAGGGACAGGGCGGCCTGGGCGTTCTGCTCCACGAGGAGGATCGTGGTGCCCTGGGACTTGAGCTCCTGGATGGTCGCCATGATCTTCTGCATCATGATCGGCGACAGACCCATGGAGGGCTCGTCGAGCATGAGCAGCTTCGGGCGGGACATCAGGGCGCGCCCCATGGCCAGCATCTGCTGCTCACCACCGGACAGGGTGCCCGCGGCCTGCTTCTTGCGCTCTCCCAGGATCGGGAAGAGCTCGTAGGCGCGCTCGACGTCCTTGGTGATGCCGTCGGAGTCGCTGCGCAGGTAGGCACCGAGGAGAAGGTTCTCCTCGATCGTCATCCGCGGGAAGATGTGCCGTCCCTCGGGGGAGTGGGCCAGGCCCATGGCGACGATCTTGTGCGCGGGGACGCTGCCCAGCGGCTTGCCCTCGAACTTGACCTGCCCGCCGATCGGCTTGAGCAGACCGGAGAGGGTGCGCAGCGTCGTGGTCTTGCCCGCGCCGTTGGTGCCGATGAGGGTCACCACCTGGCCGGCCTCGACCTTGAACGAGATGCCCTTGACGGCCTCGATCTTGCCGTAGGCGACGCGCAGGTCCTCGACTTCGAGCAGGGCGGTCACTTGCCTTCCTCCTTCGCACCGGCTTCGGCAGCCTCGACTTCGGCTGCCTCGGCCTCTCCGGGCTCGCCCTCGAAGGGGGTTCCGAGGTAGGCGGCGATGACCCGTTCGTCGCTCTGCACGACCTGGGACGTGCCTTCGACGAGTTTCTGTCCCTGCACGAGCACGGAGACCCGGTCGCACAGGTTGAAGATGAACCGCATGTCGTGCTCGATGACGAGCACGGCGATACCGCGGTCGCGGATGGCGAAGACCAGTTCCTCGGTGGCGCGGGTCTCCTGCGGGTTCATACCGGCGGTGGGCTCGTCCAGGAGGAGCAGGCCGGGTTCGCTGGCGAGGGCGCGGGCGATCTCGAGCTTGCGCTGCTCGCCGTAGGGGAGGTTGCGGGACAGGTGCTCCGCCTTGTCGGCGAGGCCCACGAAGTCCAGCAGCTCCATGGCCTTCTCACGGGAGACGGCCTCCGCCCGGTGGAAGCCGGGGCCGCGCAGGATCGCCGACCACAGTCCTTCCTTGGTGCGGGTGTGCCGTCCCACCAGGACGTTCTCCAGCACCGTCATATTGCTGAAGAGCCTGATGTTCTGGAAGGTCCGGGCGATGCCGGCCGCGGTGACCTTGAACGGCTTCGGCGGCAGCACGGTGCCCTTGTACGTGACCTGGCCCTCGGTGGGGATGTACAGGCCGGTGAGGCAGTTGAAGAACGTCGTCTTCCCTGCGCCGTTGGGGCCGATCAGGCCGACGATCTCGCCGCTGGAGACGGTGAGGTCCACGTTGTTGACAGCGGTGAGGCCGCCGAAGCGCATGGTCACGCCGCGCGCTTCCAGGAGCGTGGTGCCCTTGGCGGCGGGGGCCGCGTCCCCGGTGGTCTTGGTGTCGGTGGCCATGTTCACGCCCCTGCCTTGCTGAGGCCGACGGAGTCTTCTGTGCCGGTGGCGGCCACCGGGTCGGGCCCCAGCAGCTCCTCGTCGTCCTCGTGGAACTCCAGCTTCTGGCGCCGGCTCGCGATCATTCCCTCGGGCCGCAGGCGCATGAGGACGACCAGGGCGACACCGAAGAGCAGGAGCTGGTAGTCCTGCATGAACTGCAGCTTGTAGGGGATGAGGTAGAGCAGCGCGGCGCCCAGGAGCGGTCCGCTGATGGTGCCCATGCCGCCGAGGACGACGGCGGCGAGCAGGAACGCCGAGTTCGGCGGCACGGGACCGGCGAACTGGTACGGGTCGGGGACGACCGTGTACTGGACGTGCGCCTGCACGGTACCCGCGAGGCCGGCCAGGGAGGCGCCCAGCGCGAACGCGATGAGCTTGACCTTGAAGCCGTTGATGCCCATGGCGAGCGCCGCGGTCTCGTCCTCGCGGATGGCCACCCACGCGCGCCCGATGCGGGAGTCGCCGCTGCGGCTGAAGACCAGCACGACGATCGCGGTGATCAGCAGCATCAGGAGGTAGTAGTTGGCGAACCGGCCGAGGGTGAACCCGCCGATGTCGTGCGTGGCGCCGAGGTCGAGACCGAAGATGTTGACGTCGGGGATGTTCGGGATGCCGTTGGACCCGTTGGTGACATCGGGTCCGGACTTGCCGTCCATGTTGTTCACGGCGATCCGGAAGATCTCACCGAAGCCGAGCGTCACGATCGCCAGGTAGTCGCCGCGCAGCCGCAGGGTCGGTGCGCCGATGGCCACACCGAAGACCATGGACGCGACCGCTCCGGTGAGGACCGCCGCCCAGAAGGGGAAGTGGACCCCGATGGAGGAGGCGGTGGCGCCGGAGACCAGGGCGGCGGCGTAGGCGCCGACGCCGAGGAAGGCGACGTATCCGAGGTCGAGCAGCCCGGCGAGGCCGACGACGATGTTCAGACCCAGGGCGACGGTGGCGAAGATGAGGATGTTGACGCCGACCGTCGCGTACTGGTCGTCGGTCTGGGTGAAGGGGAACAGGGCGGCCGCGACGAAGGCGCCGGCCATCGTGACCCCCCGGTACCGGGAGGTGATCTCCGAGGCACGGGCGAGCAGCCCGGCCTTGGAGGCCGCCGCGACGCCGAAGGCGGCGAGGATCAGGAAGCCGACGAACAGCTCGCCGTAGGCGGTGCCGATGCCGTAGGTGAAGACCAGCAGGCCCAGGCCCAGGATCCCGACGATGATCAGGATCTCTTGGTACGCGGGCACCCGCTTGGCCGCCCGCAGCGGGCGCGGCGCCAGGGCGAGGCGCACGGTGTGCCAGGCCTGCTGAAGCGGTGTGGCTCCCGGCGCGGGGGCGCCGAGGGAGGCCGCGGCCTTCTCGTCGAACGGCAGGCCGAGCGCGCCGACGACGGCGAGCACGGAGGCGATGGCGGCGAACCAGGCGCCCGGCTCCCAGTTGGCGAGTCCGCCGAGTTCGGCGGAGATGGCCAGGAGGGTGTACCAGGTGGTGCCCAGCGCGCCGAGGGCGAGCAGGAGCACCGGTCCGTTGGCCCCGGCGGGGGCGAGCCAGCGGGTGCCGCGCACGCCGTAGGAGGCGAGCCCGAACAGCGCGGTGAGCACACCGGCCACGAGGGTGAGTACCTGGAGGCCGCCGGGGTAGCCGGAGATGGTGAGGTCACCGGGGAAGGCGGAGGTCCAGGTCCAGGCGAGGAACGCGGACGCCGCGGTGAGGACTCCGCCTGCGGTGGCGGTGGCCCGGGCGACGTTCGGGGGGATGACGGGCAGGAGCGCGGTGCGCTCGGCTGGGGAGGTTGTCTGCGTGCTCATCTGCCTCACGCCCTGTCCGCGACACGCTCGCCGAGCAGACCCTGGGGCCTGACGAGCAGTACGACGATGAGAAGTACGAACGCCCACACGTCGGCCCATGCCTGGCCGCCGAGCTGGGACATCCCGGGGATGTCGCTCATGTAGGCGGTGGCCATGGCCTCGGCGACACCGAGGACGAGGCCGCCGATCATGGCGCCGTAGATGTTGCCGATACCGCCGAGGACGGCGGCGGTGAACGCCTTGAGGCCGATGATGAAGCCCATGCGGAAGTTCACCTGGCCGTACTTCAGGCCGTACGCGACCGCGCCGATGGCGGCGAACGCGGCGCCGAGGGCGAACGCGATCACGATGATGCGGTCGGTGTTGATGCCCATCAGCTTGGCGGTGTCGGGGTCCTGGGCGGTTGCCTGCATGCCGCGCCCGGTCCGGGTCTTGCGCACGAAGTAGGCCAGGACAGCCATGCATATGGGGGCGGCGGCGAGCAGGAAGATGTCGCCGGACTGGATGGTGACCGAGCCGAGGTGGTACGGGCCGGCCTCGATCTCGGGGAAGGTCCGGGAGTTCTTTCCGCCCGGGAACCAGGCCCACACGGCCTGCTGAAGGGCGAGCGACAGGCCGATCGCCGTGATCAGCGGGGCCAGCCGTGGCGCGGTGCGCAGCGGACGGTAGGCGAACCGTTCCGCCGCCACGGCGATGGTGACGGACACGACGATGCCGCCGACGATCATGAGTGGCAGGGCGAGCCACATGGTGGTGCCCTCCGGCAGGAGCCAGAGGTAGACCGCGAGCGCGCCGAAGCCGCCGGTCATGAAGATTTCGCCATGGGCGAAGTTGATGAGCTGGATGATGCCGTAGACCATTGTGTAACCGACGGCGATGAGCCCGTACATGGATCCGAGTAGCAGGCCGTTCACCAGCTGTTGCGGCAGTTCGTGCACCGCAGCGCCTCCGAGTCTTTCGACGAATTTGACACCGCGTGGGGGCGCTGGGTCCCCAACGCCCCCACGCGGTTTCGGGTGAACTACGGCTTGATCAGCCTTCGAAGGTGCCGGACTTCGACGGCTTCCAGGCACCGCCGGTGACCTTGTAGACGGTCAGCTGCTTGTTGGTGGCGTCGCCGTACTCGTCGAAGGAGACCTTGCCGGTGACTCCGTCGAAGGACACGCTCTGCATGGCCTCGGTGACCTTGGCGCGGGCGTCGGAGGGCAGCTTGCCGTCCTTCACCACGGCCTTGACCGCCTGGATGATGGCCCACGCGGAGTCGTAGGAGTAGCCGCCGTAGGCCTCGTAGGCCTCCTTGTAGCCGGCCGCCTTGTAGTTGTCGACGAACGACTTGGCGGAGGGCAGCTGCTCGACCGGGGCACCGACGGAGGTGGCGAAGTCGCCCTCGCCGTTCTTGCCGGCCAGCTTGATGAACTCGGCGCTGTAGATGCCGTCGCCGCCGACGAGCGGGATCTTGGCGCCGGACTTCTTGAGCTGGGCGCTCAGGGGACCGGCGACGGGGAACTCACCGCCGTAGTAGACGACGTCGGCCTTGGCGGCCTTGACCTTGGTCACCACGGCGCCGAAGTCCTTGGTGTCCGGGTTGACGTGGTCCGTGCCGACGACCTTGCCGCCGAGCTTGGTGAACTCCTTGGTGAAGGTGCCGGCCAGGCCCGCGCCGTAGGTCTTCTTGTCGTCGATGACGAAGACCTTCTTCTTCTTGGCGTCGTTGTAGAGGTACTGCGCGGCGAACGGGCCCTGGATGGCGTCCGTGGTCGCGGTGCGGAAGTACGACTTGAACGGCCGCTCCTTGGTGCCCGAGTCCCACTTCTCGCCCTGGGTCAGGGCGGGGTTGGTGTTGGCCGGGGAGACCTCGACGAGCTTGGCGGTGTCGAAGACCTTCTGCATCGACTGCGCCACGGAGGAGTTCAGCGGGCCGACGACGCCGAGGACGCTCTTGTCGGCCACGAGCTGGGTGGCGTTCTGCTGGCCGGAGGAGGGCTGGGCCTGGTCGTCGAGGGGCTTGACCTTGAACGTGACACCCGGCACCTCCTTGTTCTTGTTGGCCTGCTTGGCAGCCAGGTCGACCGAGTTCTTGATGCCGAGGCCGAGGGCCGAAAGCTCACCCGTGAGGGGTGCGTCGACGCCGATGGTCACGACGGTGGACCCCCCGTCGGAGGAGCCCTTGCCCTTGCCATCGTCACGGGAGCCGCACGCGGTGAGCGTGAGAGCTCCCGCGGCGAGTGCGGCGGTGATGGCAATGAGAGAACGGTTACGCACGATCAGTCCTTTCCTCTGGCGAGGCGCTGAACCGCGTTTATGGGGCCGACTTTTCGATCCGGTGGCGCGGTGACTGGCCGTGACTCTAGATGGCTCGGGGCGGATCGGGCAGAGGGGAAGGGACGATGTGATTCTCTTGTTATGACCGGCCGATCGGTCGGGGCCCCTCACATTGTCGGAATCGGCCGGTCGGTGTCCCCAGGAGGGGGTGTGGGGCGAGGAACTGCAGCTTGAGGGGGATTTGAGGTTCGGGAGACGTGCTCACTTGGGCGACAGTTGTCTCGAGCGTTTTGCCACTGTCGGGCATATGGAGCGCAGAACGGCGGTCAAGTCGCGCGCGTAGCGGTGGCCGAATATCTCACTTCGGGTCCGTATTGCCCGTGTGTTACGCAGTGTTACATTGATCAAGGGCATGTCGGCCGAAATCGGGGTCTCGGCGCAGTTTCCAACACGCACGACCAATGCGAAGCTGCGGGATTCTCCGGGCCTCACCGAAATCGGTGTACGCGGCACGCTTATTGTCGACAGACTTGAATAGCCCTGGCTCACCGACGTGAGCTTTACCGGGACCCTGGCCTGCGGGGTCACGGTCATCCTCAGGTGTACGGAGAAGGAGCGCGGTGAGCCCGCCGCCGGGCCCTCCATCCCCTCGTAGTCGAGGTCGGTCACGGTGGTGGGGAAGGGGACCGGCGGGGGCGGTGGCTCCTTAGGGCGGTGGGCCGCGGCGTACCCGGCGGCCGAGCCGAGGACCGCCACCGCCAGACCCGCGGAGATCAACCGGCGGCGGCGAGGGGATGTCTCGGCCCAGCGTTCGGCGAGCCCCGGCCCCCCGGGGGCCCGCAACTGCTCGCCCGGGGGCGCGTCCGCCTCGTCGGCGTGCACCTCCACGGGGCCGATCCCGCCCGCGGGGCGGGATCCGCCGGATGCCTCGGCCATGCGCTTGCCTCCCTGGCTGGGAGATGCCCGATGGTCAGCCGGGCCAACCGCCTTCGGACGGGGCGCCGCTGGAAGAGGCGCGGGCGATGGCCCGGCACCGCTTCGCCGTGTCGCCCTCGGTGGGCCGCTGCCCGGTCCGGCGGGCCTCGGCCACGAGGTCCCGGACGGTCTCGTACTGGCTGTCCGACAGGCCCATCTCCTGGTAGTCGAACCCCTTGTCGCTCCCTGCGTCGAGGATTTCCCCGGTCCAGTACCGGACGGCCTCGGTGCACAGGTCGACCGGGGACAGGGTCCGGGGCGCGGTGGGGGAGGCGCTGGAGGCTGGCCGCGACCCCTTCGCCGTGTCCGAATTACCGGATTTGCCCGGATTATTGGAGCTGTTGCAGCCACCGCAGACCGACAGGACGGCCGCGGCTGCCGCGACCGCGAGCAACTTCACCGTGAACCCCCGCTGGACCATGGGGGTCAAGGTACGCGTCCGCCCCGGCGCTCGACCATGTGTCGGGCGCCGGGGCGGCTGCGCGGGCGTGAAACGTTATGCGTCAGCGTGATGCGGCACCGTTGTGCGCCGGTCTGGGCGCGGGCGTCATGCGTCGCGCAGCAGGCACGTCAGGCGCGCCGTGCAGACCCGGCGGCCCTGGTCGTCGGCGACCACGATCTCGTAGGTGGTGGTGGAGCGGCCCCGGTGCAGCGGGGTGGCGGTGCCGGTCACGGTGCCCGACGTGGCGCCGCGGTGGTGGGTGGCGTTGAGGTCCACGCCCACCGCGATCTTGTCCGGGCCCCCGTGCAGCATCGCGCCGACCGAGCCGAGGGTCTCGGCAAGCACGGCGGAGGCGCCGCCGTGCAGGAGGCCGTAGGGCTGGGTGTTGCCCTCGACCGGCATGGTGGCCACGACCCGATCGGGCGCGGCCTCGAGGATCCTGATGCCCATGCGTTCGCCGAGCGCTCCCGCGGAGAACAGTGCGGGCAGGTCGATGCCCAGGCCCGCGTACTGCTTGAGGATCTCCTCCGGGAACACGGTGGTGCCGCCGACGGGCTCGCTCATGGATCCCCGCCCTCCTTCGCCTGCTGTGCCTGGTACATGAAACTACTTCCGGAGGTCCTTCCTACCAGGTCGGCTCCAGGCGGACGACGGCGGACTTGGAGGCGGGGGTGTTGCTGATGTCCGCGGTGGAGTCCAGGGGGATGAGCACATTGGTCTCGGGGTAGTAGGCGGCGGCGCAGCCGCGCGCGGTGGGGTAGTGGACGACCCGGAAGCCGGGTGCGCGGCGCTCGACCCCGTCGGTCCACTCGCCGACGAGGTCCACGTACTGGCCGTCGGCCACGGAGAGCTCGGCGGCGTCGTCGGGGTTGACCAGGACCACCCGGCGGCCGTTCTTGATGCCCCGGTAGCGGTCGTCGAGGCCGTAGATCGTGGTGTTGTACTGGTCGTGCGAGCGCAGGGTCTGCAGCAGCAGGCGGCCCTCGGGGATCCGGGGGTACTCGACGGGGGCGGCGGTGAAGTTGGCCTTCCCGGTGGCGGTGGGGAAGGTCCGCGAGTCCCGGGGGCCGTGCGGCAGGGCGAAGCCGCCCGGCGCGCGCACCCGGGTGTTGAAGTCGTCGAAGCCGGGCACGACCCGCTCGATGGCGTCGCGGATCCGGTCGTAGTCGGCGGCGAAGTCCTCCCACGGCACCTCATTGCCCTCGCCGAGGACCCGCCGGGCCAGGCGGGCGACGATCGCGGGCTCGGAGAGCAGGTGCTCCGACGCCGGGGCCAGGCCGCCCCGCGAGGCGTGCACCATGCCCATGGAGTCCTCCACGGTCACGAACTGCTCGCGGCCGGCCTGCACATCGCGCTCGGTGCGGCCCATGGTGGGCAGGATCAGGGCGCGCGCGCCGGTCACCGCGTGGGAGCGGTTGAGCTTGGTCGAGACATGGACGGTCAGGCGGCAGCGGCGCACGGCCGCCTCCGTGACGTCGGTGTCGGGGGAGGCGGCGACGAAGTTGCCGCCCATGGCGAAGAAGACCTTGGCGTCCCCGTCCCGCATGGCGCGGATGGCCCCGACGGCGTCGTAGCCGTGGTGGCGCGGCGGCTCGAAGCCGAACTCCTTGCCGAGGGCGTCGAGGAAGGCTTCGGCGGGCCGCTCGAAGATGCCCATCGTGCGGTCGCCCTGGACATTGCTGTGCCCGCGCACCGGGCACACCCCCGCGCCGGGGCGGCCGACGTTGCCGCGCAGGAGGAGGAAGTTGACCACCTCCCGGATGGTGGGGACGGAGTGCTTGTGCTGGGTCAGGCCCATCGCCCAGCACACGATGACGCTCCTGGCCTCCAGGACCATCCCCAGGGCCTCTTCGATCCTCGCCCGGTCCAGACCTGTGGCGGTGAGGACCTCGTCCCAGTCGAGGTCGCGCCCGGCCTCGGCGAACTCCTCGAAGCCATGGGTGTGGGCGTCGATGAACGCGGTGTCCAGCGCCCCCTCGGTGGTCAGCAGGAGGTGGTTGAGGGCACGGAAGAGCGCCTGGTCGCCGCCGAGGCGGATCTGCAGGAACAGATCGGTCAGCGCGGTGCCCGCCCCGACGAGCCCGCGGGCGTTCTGCGGGTTCTTGAACCGCTCCAGCCCGGCCTCGGGCAGCGGGTTCACGGTGATGATCCTGGCCCCGTTGCCCTTGGCCTTCTCCAGGGCGGAGAGCATGCGGGGGTGGTTGGTGCCCGGGTTCTGCCCGGCCACGACGATGAGGTCGGCCTTGTGGAGGTCCTCGAGGGAGACGCTGCCCTTGCCGACGCCGAGGGTCTCGGTGAGCGCGGAGCCGGACGACTCGTGGCACATGTTGGAGCAGTCGGGCAGATTGTTCGTGCCGAGCTGCCGGGCGAACAGCTGGTAGAGGAACGCCGCCTCATTGCTGGTGCGCCCCGAGGTGTAGAAGAGGGCCTCGTCCGCGGAGCCGAGCGCCGCCAGTTCCTCGGCGACGATGTCGAAGGCGCGCTCCCACGGGACCGGTGTGTAGTGGTCGGCGCCCTCCGCCAGGTACATCGGCTGGGTGAGGCGGCCCTGCTGGCCGAGCCAGTAGCCGGACTTGTCCGCCAGATCCGCCACGGAGTGCTCGGCGAAGAAGTCCGCCGTCACCCGGCGCAGCGTGGCCTCCTCGGCGACCGCCTTGGCGCCGTTCTCGCAGAACTCCGCGCGGTGCCGGTGGTCGGGCTCGGGCCAGGCGCAGCCGGGGCAGTCGAAGCCGTCCTTCTGGTTCACCTTCAACAGGGTCAGCAGGGCCCGCTTCGTCCCCATCTGCGCCTGTGCGATACGGAGGCTGTGCCCGACCGCGGGCACTCCCGCCGCCGCATGGCGCGGGGGCGTGACCTGCGGTGCGTCCTGCACGGGGTCGTTGGCCGGAGGCTTCGTCGCCATGCTTGGGGTCCTACCTTCGATCTGTCTGCCGGGTCTGCCCGATGAGAGTACGCCCACCTGCCGCCGCAGCCCCCTGCCCCGTCGCAGGCACTTTCGGCGGACGCCCGCGCTGCGCCGCTCGTCGCGCAGCGGTACGGCGGCTGTCGGTGGCGCGCCCTAGGATTCATGGCGTGGCAGCAAAAGACTCGAACCGGCCCCGCCTGCTCCTCCTGGACGGGCACTCCCTCGCTTACCGGGCGTTCTACGCGCTGCCGGTGGAGAATTTCAACACCTCCACCGGCCAGCCGACGAACGCGATCTACGGCTTCGCGTCGATGCTGGCGAACACGCTGCGTGACGAGCAGCCCACGCATCTCGCGGTCGCCTTCGACGTGTCCCGCAAGACGTTCCGCACCGAGGAGTACCCCGACTACAAGGCGAACAGGACCAGCGCTCCCGACGGCTTCAAGGGCCAGGTGGAGCTGATCGGCGAGCTGCTGGACGCGATGAGCGTGCCGCGGTTCGCGCTGGAGGGCTTCGAGGCGGACGACATCATCGCGACGCTGGCGACCAGGGCCGCCGCCGACGGCTTCGACGTCCTGATCGTCACCGGCGACCGGGATTCGCTCCAGCTGGTCGGCGAGCACGTCACGGTGCTGTACCCCACCAAGGGCGTCTCGGAGCTGACCCGCTTCACCCCCGAGAAGGTGGAGGAGAAGTACGGCCTCACCCCGCGGCAGTACCCGGACTTCGCCGCGCTTCGCGGCGACCCCTCGGACAATCTGCCGGGCATCCCGGGCGTGGGTGAGAAGACCGCCACGAAGTGGATCACCCAGTTCGGTTCCCTGGCCGACCTCATCGAGCGTGTGGACGAGGTCAAGGGGAAGGTGGGGGACAAGCTGCGCGAGCACCTGGAGTCGGTCAGGCTCAACCGGCGCCTGACCGAGCTCGTGTGCGACGTGGAACTCCCCGCCGGCCCCGCCGATCTGGCCCGCCGGCCGTACGACCGTCCCGCGCTGACCGTGGTGCTGGACGCGCTGGAGTTCCGCAATCCCAACTTCCGTGAGCGCATCTACGCCGCCGACCCGGGCGCCGAGGCCGAGGAGGCCGCCGTCGCGGGCGAGGGCGTCAGCGTGGACGGGCGGGTGCTGGCCTCGGGTGAGCTCGCCGGGTGGCTGGAGGAGCACAGCGGGGAGCCGCTGGGCGTCGCCTCCCTGCACGCGTGGGCGCTGGGCGCGGGCAGTGTCAGCGAGATCGCCCTGGCCACCGCCTCGGGACCCGCCGCCTGGTTCGACCCCACGCAGCTGACCGAGGAGGACGAGCGCGCCTGGTCGCGCTGGCTGGAGGACGCCGCCCGCCCCAAGGCGCTGCACATCGCCAAGCATGTGATGCGGGTCTTCGCCGAGCACGGCTGGACGGTCGAGGGCATCACCATGGACACGGCGCTCGCCGCCTACCTCATCAAGCCGGGCCGCCGCTCGTTCGCCCTGGACGACCTGTCGGTGGAGTACCTCGGCCGTGAGCTCAAGGCCGCCGCCGCCCCCGGCCAGGTGGACCTGTTCGCCGACGAGGCCGCTGAGGCCGAGGCGCTGATGGTCCAGGCGCGCACGGTGCTCGACCTCGCCGAGGTCTTCACCGGCCGGCTGAAGGAGGACGGCGCCGACGCCCTGATGCACGACGTCGAGCTGCCGATGAGCGCGCTGCTGTCCCGGATGGAGCGCATCGGGATCGCCGCGGACCGCCCCTCGCTGGAGGCGCTGGAGACGCAGTTCGGGGCGGCCGTGCAGCAGGCGGTGCAGTCCGCGCACGACGCGGTGGGGCACGAGTTCAACCTGGGCTCGCCCAAGCAGCTCCAGGAGATCCTCTTCGGTGAGCTGGGTCTGCCCAGGACCAAGAAGATCAAGACCGGATACACCACGGACGCCGACGCGCTGGCGTGGCTGGCCGCCCAGACCGACAACGAGCTGCCCGTCATCCTGCTGCGCCACCGCGACCAGACCAAGCTGCGCGCCACCGTGCAGGGACTGATCAAGTCGGTGGCCGCGGACGGGCGGATCCACACCACGTTCAACCAGATGGTGGCCGCCACCGGCCGCCTGTCCTCCACCGACCCCAATCTGCAGAACATCCCGGTGCGCACCGAGGAGGGCCGCCGCATCCGCCGCGCCTTCGTCGTCGGCGAGGGGTACGAGTCGCTGCTGACGGCCGACTACAGCCAGATCGAGCTGCGCATCATGGCGCACCTGTCGGAGGACGAGGCGCTGAGCGCGGCGTTCACCTCCGGTGAGGACCTGCACACCACCGTCGGCTCGCAGGTGTTCGACGTTCCCCCGGCCGAGGTCGACGCGGAGATGCGCCGCAAGATCAAGGCCATGTCGTACGGGCTGGCCTACGGCCTGTCGGCGTTCGGTCTCTCCCAGCAGCTCGCCATCACCCCGGAGGAGGCCCGGCGGCTGATGGAGAACTACTTCGAGCGGTTCGGCGGGATCCGGGACTTCCTGCGCCGGGTGGTGGAGGAGGCCCGTGAGACCGGGTACACCGAGACGCTCCTCGGCCGCCGCCGCTACCTTCCCGATCTCACCAGCGACAACCGCCAGCGCCGCGAGATGGCCGAGCGGATGGCTCTGAACGCGCCGATCCAGGGTTCGGCGGCGGACATCGTCAAGATCGCGATGCTGCGGGTGGACGAGGCCATGGCGAAGGAGAACCTGTCGTCCAGGCTCCTGCTCCAGGTGCACGACGAGATCGTCATCGAACTCGCGCCCGGCGAGCGGGAGGCGGTCGAGTCCCTGGTCCGCCGGGAGATGGCGGGCGCCTACCCGCTGCGCGCCCCGCTGGATGTGTCGGTGGGTGTGGGACCCGACTGGGAGACGGCGGCGCACTGACCGCCGCGCACTGACCTGACCGTCGCACCGACCGCCGACCGCGGCGGCAGTCGGTGCGAAGGGGCGCCGGTGCGAGGCGGTGCCGGTGCGAGGCGGTGCGCGAGCAAGTGCGGTGGCGGCGTGCGGGGTTGCGGCCCGGCGCGCCGCCACCGCCATGAGAGGCCGCTGTCATGTCCGCGTCCGTGTATGCGGGAGCGCCACCGGAGTGAAGCCGTTGTGAGGAGGTGCGGACCGAGGTCTTCCGAACCGGCGGGTAGCTAACGTACCGTCAGCTCGAATCCCGTCCCGGAGGAGCTGGCATGCCCCGACGCACCGTTGGCCCCAAGTCGCTCGCGGCCGTAGCCGCACTCGCCGTCGTGGCCGCGGTCGCCGCGCCGGTCCAGCAGGCGAGCGCCGGACCCCCGGACCGAGCCCCGGCGCAGACCCGGGCACAGGTCCAGGACTACTGCCAGGGCCGCTGCAACGACATCCTGCCGCCCGGCGAGAACGGCAATGCCACCCTCGCCGACATCCTGGCCAACCGCGCGTTCGGCACCCGCCCCGTCCACACCGACGACCAGCTCGGCCCCTACACCGACCTGGTCAACGCCTATCCCACCCTCACCCAGGCCGACCTCGGCAAGTTCTTCAACGACGCCTCCTTCGGCGTCCCCGCCGACCAGGTGGCAAGCTCCACCAAACCCCGAGCCGACGTCACGATCGTCCGCGACAAGAAGGCCGGGATACCCCATGTCCACGGCACCACCCGCTCCGGCACCGAGTTCGGCGCCGGCTACGCCGCGGCCCAGGACCGGCTGTGGGTCATGGACCTCTTCCGCCACGTCGGCCGCGGTGAACTGAGCAGCTTCGCCGGGGGAGCGCGGTCCAACCGTGAGCTGGAACAGACCTTCTGGCAGGCCGTCCCCTACACCGAGGCCGAACTCCAGCAGCAGATCGACGCCGTCGCCGATCAGGGCGGCGACCGCGGGCGCCAGGCCCTCGCCGACGCCAACGACTACCTCCAGGGCGTCAACGCCTACATCGACAAGGCCTACAACGGCCGCTACTTCCCCGGTGAGTACGTCCTGACCGGCAAGGTCGACGCCATCACCAACGCGGGGAAGATCGAGCCGTTCAAGCTCACCGACCTCGTCGCCCTCGCCTCGGTCGTCGGGGGCCTGTTCGGCGGCGGTGGCGGCGGCGAGGTGCAGTCGGCGCTGGTGAAGCAGGCGGCCGAGAAGAAGTTCGGGAAGACCGAGGGCGAGAAGGTCTGGCAGTCATTCCGCGAGGCCAATGACCCCGAGGCGGTGCAGACCCTCCACGACGGCCAGAGCTTCCCCTACGCCGGACCACCCGCCGACCCGCAGGGCGTGGCCATGCCCGACCCGGGCTCGGTCACCGCCGAACAGCTCATCCACGATCCCACCGGCTCGGCCAACAGCAGGACGACGAAGGCCAAGGGGCTTCTGCCCGGCAATCTGCTCTCCGCCAGGCACGGGATGTCCAACGCGCTCGTCGTCTCCGGCGCGCACACCGACGACGGCCACCCCGTCGCGGTCTTCGGCCCCCAGGCCGGCTACTTCGCCCCGCAGTTGCTCATGCTCCAGGAGCTCCAGGGCCCCGGCATCAGCGCCCGCGGCGCCTCGTTCGCCGGAGTCAGCTTCTACGTCCAGCTCGGCCGCGGCGCCGACTACGCCTGGAGCGCCACTTCCGCCGGGCAGGACATCACCGACTCCTACGCCGTCGAGCTGTGCACCACCGACGGCTCCCCGGTGACCAAGGACAGCAACGCCTACCGCTACCACGGCGACTGCCTGCCCATGGACACCCTCGAACGCAGGAACGCCTGGAAGCCCACCACCGCGGACTCCACGCCCGCGGGCTCCTACCGGCTGGTCATGCACCGCACCAAGTACGGCCTGGTCACCCACCGGGGCACCATCGGCGGCAAACCCGTGGCATACACCGCCAAGCGGTCCACCTATATGCACGAACCCGACGCGATCATCGGCTTCCAGATGCTCAACGACCCCGGCGCCACCCACTCGGCGGCGTCGTTCGAGCAGGCCGCGGAGAACATCAACTACGCCTTCAACTGGTTCTACGCCGACGACAAGGACACCGCCTACTACAACTCCGGCTCCAACCCGCTGCGCCCCACCACCGTCGACCCCGGCCTTCCGCTCAGGGCCGACCCGGCCTACGAGTGGCAGGGCCTGACCCCCTCCTCCCAGCACCCGCAGTCGGTCAACCAGGACTACTACATCTCCTGGAACAACAAGCAGGCCGACGACTTCAGCTCCGCGGGATTCGGCAATGGCTCGGTGCACCGCGCCAACCTTCTCGACACCCGGGTGAAGTCCCTGATCAGCGGCGGCCGCAAGGTCAGCCGGGTCAACCTCGCCCAGGCCATGGAGGACGCGGCCGTCACCGACCTGCGCGGCGAGGACGTGCTGCCCGAACTGCTGAAGGTGATCCGCAGCTCGCCCGTCACCGACGCCGGGCTCGACCAGATCGTCAAGGGCCTCGAAGCGTGGAAGGGCCACGGCGCCGAGCGCAGGGAGACCTCGCCCGGCAGCCACACCTACACCGACGCGGCCGCCATCCGCGCCTTCGACGCCTGGTGGCCCCTGCTCGTCAAGGCCGCTTTCGAACCGGACCTCGGCACCGATCTGTACCAGGCGCTGACCGGAGCGCTCCAGATCAACGAGTCTCCCTCCGGCGGCCAGACCGGTCCCGTCAACGGCCCCGTCAGCGCCAACGAGTCGATTCCGCACAAGGGTTCGTCGTTCCAGTACGGCTGGTGGTCCTACGCCGACAAGGACCTTCGGGCGGTGCTCGGTGAGCCGGTGCGCGGCGGCCTCGCCCGGACGTTCTGCGGAGGAGGCGACCTCGGCCAGTGCCGCCAGGCGCTGCTGACCACGCTCAAGCAGGCGGCCGACCAGCCCGCGGCCGACACCTACCCGAAGGACGCCGACTGCGCCGCCGGGGACCAGTGGTGCGCCGACTCCATCATCCAGCGCCCCCTCGGCGGCGTCACCGATCCCAAGTCCCACTGGCAGAACCGGCCGACGTACCAGCAGGTCGTCCAGTTCCCCAGCCACCGCTAGCCCAGCCGTCGCCGGACAAGGCCACCGATGGCTCGAAGCCACCGGTGGCCGACCGGCCGCCCCCCGGCCCTTCCGCCAAAGGATCCCTGTCCTTCACCGGTTCCTCACCGGGGGTACGGGTGGCGCTGTGGATGATGTCCGCGACTTGTCGTAATGTCACGAGCGCTGTTGTCCTGTGGGACACGCCCACAAGGCGCGCAAGACCAGCTTTCCGGGGAGGGGTCCGGCACATGGCGGAACGGTTCGGCCGACGCGTGCACAGGAGCGTGATGGGTACCGCGGTCGCCGCGGTGACGATGGCGGCGCTGACCGCCTCGCAGGCCCCAGGGCTCGCGTCCGCGTCCAGCCACCCCGGCCCCACGGCGCCACCCGGACCCCCGATATCCGGTGACTCCCCCTATTACACGGGACTTCCGCCGCTGGTCACTCCGGACAAGCCGGGCACCTCCATACCCCTGCCCTCGGCGGGCACGGACACCGCGATCCCCGGCGGCGCCGGGATCCCCGCCACCGTTCTAGCCGCCTACAAGAAGGCCCAGGCGTCCCTGGCGCGCACCAACCCCGAGTGCAACCTCCCGTGGGAACTGCTCGCCGCCATCGGCCAGGTGGAGTCCAACCAGGCTCGGGGCGGCAATGTGGACGCCGACGGCACCACGATCAGCCCGATCCGCGGCCCCCAGCTCAACGGCGTGGGTTTCGCCAACATCAGCGACACCGACGGCGGCGCGTACGACGGCGACGCCCTGCACGACCGCGCGGTGGGCCCCATGCAGTTCATCCCGTCCACCTGGGCCACCTGGGGCACGGACGGCAACGGCGACGGCAAGTCCGACCCGAACAACGTCTTCGACGCCGCGCTCGCCGCCGGGCACTACCTGTGCGCGGGCGGCCGTGACCTGTCCAACCCGGACCACATGGCCGGCGCCATCCTCGGCTACAACCACTCGTACGACTACCTGCACACCGTCAGGACCTGGTACGAGTACTTCAGGACCGGCCACCACACGGTGCCCGACAACCCCGGTCACCCCAGCCCGGAGCCCAGTTACTCCTCCACCCCGAGCCCGTCGGCGACTCCGAGCTCACCCGCCCCGAGCCACACCGGCGGGCCGAAGCCCAAGCCGACGCCGACGGTGTCCGCCAGCGCGACCGTCAAACCCAAGCCGTCGCCGAGCAGTTCGACCAGCTCCTCGCCGTCGCCGAAGCCCTCCGACGCCTGTCCAGCGGACCCGTCGCCCTCGCCGTCCGACAGCGAGAGCGGCAAGCCGACCAGGACGCCGCTGCCGACCCCGACGACTCCTAAGCCCAAGCCGAGCTCGAGCACGTCCGGCTCGCCGAAGCCGACTCCGTCCCCGTCCGACAGCGACGACCCGTGCGCGACGCCCACGCCCACCCCGTCGCCGTCGGGTTCGAAGTCCCCCTCGCCCCAGGCGACTCCCGGCGTCACCCCGGCCCCCAAGCCATAGCCCCAAGCCATAGCCCTCAGCCATGGCCCCAGGCGCCTGCTGACGCAGTAGTGGGCCGTCGAGCCGCGAGGCCGTCCGCGCGCACACCGCGCGGGCGGCCTTCGCCGTCTCCGTCTCCGACTGCCCTTTCCGCGCTGTGAAACGTGTTCTCATCCCATGCGCCGCTTGCTACGGTGCCCGGGCCCCGAGCCGCCCATGGTTGCCCGCGACGCGATCGGAGGGCCCCTGTGCGCGCACTCATCGCCGCCGCGATAGGACTCGCCGCCGCCTTCGCGCTGGCCTGGCTCATGGTGCTGCTGGCCCCGTCGGGAGGCACCACCTCGCCCGAGCCGCTGGTCACCACCGTTCCCGCACACCCGTGAAGCGGAGGGCACGACGATGCGCCGCAAGTCCAGCCTCGTGCTCCTGGCCCTGGCCGTGTTCCTCACCGCGCTCGCCCCGCTGCTGCGCTGGTACGCCTTCCCCCGACTGGCGAGGATCCCCCAGGACGAATACCAGACCGCTGTCCTCGAGGCCGACGACGCGACCCTGCTCGACTACACCACCCTCAAGCCGCGCAGGCATGTGAAGGTCAGCATCGTGCAGACCCTCAAGGGCAATGTGGAGGAGGCCAGGAAGGTCGGGAAGGAGACCGGGCGGGACGTCGTCGTGTGGGACTGCCTGTCGTATGTCGCCGGCCCCGAGGGCGGGATGGTCTCGCAGATCCCCGAGCGCTACATCTTCGACGCCCACACCCAGGAACCGGTGCACGCCGACGGCGAGCATGTGGACGGGGATCCGGTGCGGCGCCGGGGCGTGGAGTTCAAGTTCCCGTTCCTGACCGAGAAGCGCGACTACTACTACTTCGACGCGCAGACCCGTACCTCGGCGCCCATCCACTACCGGGGCACCGTGAGGTTCCGCGGCCTCGACGTCTACTACTTCGAGCAGACCATCCCCTGGACCAAGGTCGCGCTGCCCAAGAAGATGCCGCTGGGCGCCACCCCCGAGACCGTCCGCCAAGTCGGGCTCGAACGCTGGTACAGCACCGTGCGCATGTTCTGGGTCGACCCGGTGACCGGCGCCCCCGTCAATGGCGAGGAGAAGCACAAGGAGGAGATGCGCTGGGTCGAAGAGCCCGGAAAGAAGCCGCTCGTGGCCTTCGACGGCCATGTGAGGATGCGCGAGGACTCCATCGACCACACCATGGCGCTGGTGAAGTCCAACCGCATCCTGGTCCTGATTCTCATCTCCTACCTGCCCTGGACCTGTGCGGGCCTGGGCGCCGCCCTGCTCGCCCTCTCCCTCGTCCTGGAGGCCCGTGCCCGCCGCGCCGAGGACCCGGGCCCGGCCGACCGGCCCACCGGAGCGCCCGAACCGGCTACCGCCTGAGCCGGGTGTTGGTGTGCCGGGTCGGCTCCGCTGTCGCGGGGTCCTCGGGCCAGGGGTGCTTGGGATACCGGCCG
Organism: Wenjunlia tyrosinilytica; assembly: GCF_014646055.1. Classification (GTDB taxonomy): domain Bacteria; phylum Actinomycetota; class Actinomycetes; order Streptomycetales; family Streptomycetaceae; genus Wenjunlia; species Wenjunlia tyrosinilytica. The sequence continues at coordinate 164,318 of NZ_BMMS01000002.1, read as the reverse complement.
CGCAGCTCCGCACGCACCGCGCGGTAGCCCTCCCGCCAGAACGAGGCCAAGTCCGCCGTCACCGCCGCCGGACGGCCGGCGGGGGAGAGGAGATGGACCACCAGCGGCACTCGTCCGCCCGCCAGCGCGGGGGCCTTGTGCCAGCCGAACAGCTCCTGGAGCTTGACCGCCAGCACCGGCTGGTCAGCCGAGTAGTCCACCCGGATCCTCGACCCGCTCGGTACGGTGACGCGCTCAGGGGCGTACTCCTCGAAACGGCGCGCCGTCCCGTCCGCCCACGGCAGCAGCCGCGACAGCGCCTCCCGGACACTCACCCGTGCCAGATCCGCGCGCCGCCGGGCCCGGTCCAGCTCCGGCCCCAGCCATGCCTCGGCCCGCTCCAGCAGCGCCTCGTCGCTCACGTCGGGCCAGGGCTCGCCCAGGGTCCGATGGCAGAACGCGATGCGCTGCCGCAGTTCAACCGCCTCGCGGCTCCACCCCAGCAGCTCGACGCCCTCGGCCCGCAGCCCGTCCAGCAGGGCCCGGCGCACCAGCGCCGGATCGGGGGAGACCAACGGGCGCGAGGCCAGCTCCACCGCTCCGAGGCGCTCCACCCGACGGGCCACGACGTCACCGCGGGACCAGGCGACCTCTTCTCCCTCGGAGCGGAAGGGCGCCGCCGCCCTGCGGGCCACCTCCTCCGAGACGGGTACGGCGAGCCGCACCCGCGCCGAAGGGGCGTTCGGCGGGCGGTCGGCGACGGCCACCGCCAGCCAGGGCGAGCCGGCCAGCCGGGAGCCCTCGGACAGCGCCGCCGCCGTCCCCGACACCATCAGATGCCCACCCGAGCGGCGCGCCCGAGCCACCCGCTCGGGAAAAGCCATGGCGACGACCAGCCCAGCGGCCTCCTCATCACCGGTCGCGCTCCGGCTCGACCCCGCCGTGGGCGGGTACCCCTCACTCGTTCCTCGCGAGGGATCCCCACCCTTGGCTGTGTCTTGCCTGCGCCGCTCGTCATCACCGGTCGCGCTCCGGCTCGACCCCGCCGTGGGCGGGTACCCCTCACTCGTTCCTCGCGAGGGATCCCCACCCTTGGCTGTGTCTTGCCTGCGCCGCTCGTCATCACCGGTCGCGCTCCGGCTCGACCCCGCCGTGGGCGGGTACCCCTCACTCGTTCCTCGCGAGGGATCCCCACCCTTGGCTGTGTCTTGCCTGCGCCGCTCGTCATCACCGGTCGCGCTCCGGCTCGACCCCGCCGTGGGCGGGTACCCCTCACTCGTTCCTCGCGAGGGATCCCCACCCTTGGCTGTGTCTTGCCTGCGCTGCTCGTCATCACCGGTCGCGCTCCGGCTCGACCCCTCTGCGGGCACGTGCTCCACCGACCGCCGCAGGCGTCGTACTTCTTCCTTCCAGCGCTCCGAGTTGCGCTGGGCGCGCCAGAGCGCCGTCAGGTCGTCGCCGGATCCCGGCGGCGCCTGCTCCGACAGCAGTGCCACCACCTCGGCCGCCCGCCGGGCCCCGACCGCCTCTGCCCCGTCCACCAGGGCCCGCGCCAGCCGGGGGTGCACTCCCACCCGGGCCAGCCGTCGGCCGCGCTCGGTCACCCGCCCGTCCTCGTCCACCGCCCCGACACCGCGCAGCACCTCCTGGGCCGCGCGCATCGCTCCGAGCGGCGGGGCGTCGAGCAGGGCCAGCCCCGAGGCGTCCGGATCGCCCCAGCACGCCGTCTGCAGCGCGAACTCCGCCAGGTCCGCCACCGCGATCTGCGGACTCGGCCTCGGCGGCAGCCGGTCGTGCTCTCCCTGGGACCAGCACCGGTAGACCGTCCCGGGGCCCAGGCGCCCGGCCCGCCCCGCCCGCTGGTCCGCCGACGCGCGTGACACCCGCACCGTCGTGAGCGAGCCGAGCCCTCGGGCGTGGTCGGTCCGCGGCTCCCGCGCGAGCCCGCAGTCCACCACCGTGCGCACCCCCGGCACCGTCAGGCTGGACTCCGCCACCGACGTCGCCAGCACCACCCGGCGCCCACCGCCCTCGCCCAGCACCGCGTCCTGCACGGCAGCGGGCGCCCGGCCGTGCACCTGAAGCACCTCGGCGTCCAGCCCGCCTTCCAGCAGCCCCGCCACCCGGGCGATCTCTCCGGCACCGGGAAGGAAGCACAGCACATCCCCGTCGCGATCACCGAGTGCCCGCCGCACCACCGCCGCGATGTGCCGCAGCAGCTCGGGGTCCACCCAGGTCCCGTGCGACGGCCGCACCGAGCCGGGAGGCGGCGCCCACACCGTCTCCACCGGGTGCGGGACCCCCTGCGCCTCGACCACCGGCGCCCGCCCGAGAAGGCGTGCCCACGGCCCGGTCTCCGCCGTCGCCGATGCCGCCACCACCTGGAGCTCGGGCCGCAGCGCCTCACGCACATCGAGAAGGAAGGCCAGCGCCGTGTCGGCGTCGAGATGCCGCTCGTGGCACTCGTCGAGCAGGACGGCGTCCACCCCCGCGAGCTCGGGATCGCGCTGGAGACGCTGGAGGAGCACACCGGTGGTGACGACCTCGACCACCGTTCGCGGCCCCGCCCGGCGCTCACCGCGCACAGTGAAGCCCACCCGGCCGCCGACCTGCTCGCCGAGCAACCACGCCATGCGCCGCGCCGCCGCCCGGACCGCCATCCTGCGGGGCTCGGCCACGAGCACCCTGCGGGCGGCTCCGGGCAGCTCCGGGACCAGCCCGGCCAGCGCCAGCGGAACGAGGGTCGTCTTGCCGGTGCCAGGCGGGGCGGCCAGCACCGCCGTTCCCTGCCCGGCCAGGGCCTTCTGCAGCTCCGGTACGACCTCGCGCACCGGCAGCTCACGCCAGGCGTCCCGCAGTATCACCACGTCCTCATCACCACGAACTCGTCACCACGTCCTCATCACCACGAACTCGTCACCACGTCCTCGTCATCACGTCCTCGTCATCACGTCCTCCCGTCAGTCCGTCAGTCGGCGACGCAGACGAAGATCGCCGTCCCGGGCAGCAGCCGCCCGCGCAGGGGGCTCCACCCGCCCCACTCCTGTTCGAGCCAGTCCGGCCACTCGGGCTCCACGAGGTCCACGAGCCGGAATCCGGCCGCGGCGATCTCCCGGACCCGGTCGCCCACCGTGCGGTGGTGCTCCACGTACTCGGCGTGGCCGCGCCCGTCCTGCTCGACGTAGGGACGGCGGTCGAAATAGGAGGTGAGCGCGGTCAGTCCCTCTGGCCCCGGCTCGTCGGGGAAGGCCCACCGGATGGGGTGCGTCACCGAGAACACCCAGCGGCCGCCCGGCCGCAGCACCCGGTGTGCCTCCCGCATGACCTGCCCGCTGTCCGCGACGAAGGGGATCGCCCCGTAGGCCGAGCACACCAGGTCGAACGACGCCGGGCCGAACGGCAGCGCCTCGGCGTCCGCCTGCACCAGAGGGAACGGCAGCGAAGCCTGCGAGATCCCCGAAGCCCCCGAGATCCCCGAAGCCCGCGAGATCTCCGAAGCCCCCAAGGCTCCCGAGATCCCCGAGATCCACGAGGCCCCCGAAGCAGCCGCGTTGGTCCTCGCGGTCCTCGCGGTCCTCGCGGTCCCCGCGTCCCGCCTGGCCGCCGCGTCGATCCGCCTGGCGTGCTGGAGCTGCCGGTGCGAGATGTCCAGGGCCACCGGGTGCGCCCCCTGAGCCGCCAGCCAGCGCGAACACTGCGCCGCGCCCGCGCCGATCTCCAGCACCGCCCTGCCCTTGAGCTCCTGCGCCGGCCCCAGCAGGCCGGCCTCCGCCTCGTCGAGCCCCTCCGGCCCCCAGACGAAGCGGTCGTCCCCGAGGAACGAGCCGTGCTCGCTCTGGTACTCGTCGGCGTTGCGGTCCCACCAGCCCCGGCTTGCCCGGCTGCTCTCCGTGGCCCCCGCGTCGCGCCGGGTCGCCTCCGGCTCAGGTCCTTGGTTCATCGCGCCCGTCGTCGTACTCTGTGGAATCGACCAGTGGTTCTGAGTCGTGTGTGCGTCATGCGCGCCTGTACGGACCTGGTTTGGGGCGGTCTGCCCTTAGCGCGCCCTTCGCGCATTGACCCTGCCCGGCTGCCCCCGTATGCTACAAGTTGCGCTGCGAGCCTGCGCACCTCAGACGGAGCAGGCTGCGCTCGCATCTGTTGTAGACCTCTCGGTTTGTCGGGGCGATTTTCGGATTTCCACGATTTTCGGATTTTCCGGATCGTTCGTCCCCAAAGCTGTCCGGCTTCGGCAGTGCGACACCGGCTTTCGGCGTAGCAGTACCTACGACTTTCTGTCCGTACCGGAGCCCTTTCCCACATGACGAGCAGCACCGAGGCAACCCGAACCACCCCGCAGGTGGCGGTCAACGACATCGGTTCCGAGGAAGCCTTCCTCGCCGCGATCGACGAGACGATCAAGTACTTCAACGACGGCGACATCGTCGACGGCGTCATCGTGAAGGTCGACCGGGACGAGGTCCTGCTCGACATCGGTTACAAGACCGAAGGCGTCATCCCTTCCCGCGAGCTCTCCATCAAGCACGACGTCGACCCCAACGAGGTCGTCGCCGTCGGTGATGAGATCGAGGCCCTCGTTCTCCAGAAGGAGGACAAGGAAGGCCGTCTGATCCTGTCCAAGAAGCGCGCTCAGTACGAGCGTGCCTGGGGCACGATCGAGAAGATCAAGGAAGAGGACGGGATCGTCACCGGTACCGTCATCGAGGTCGTCAAGGGTGGTCTCATCCTCGACATCGGCCTCCGCGGCTTCCTCCCGGCCTCGCTGGTCGAGATGCGCCGTGTGCGTGACCTCCAGCCCTATGTGGGCAAGGAGCTCGAGGCCAAGATCATCGAGCTGGACAAGAACCGCAACAACGTGGTCCTGTCCCGCCGTGCGTGGCTGGAGCAGACCCAGAGCGAGGTCCGCCAGACCTTCCTCACCACCCTCCAGAAGGGGCAGGTGCGCTCCGGCGTCGTCTCCTCGATCGTCAACTTCGGTGCGTTCGTCGACCTCGGCGGCGTCGACGGTCTGGTGCACGTCTCCGAGCTGTCCTGGAAGCACATCGACCACCCGTCCGAGGTTGTCGAGGTCGGCCAGGAGGTCACGGTCGAGGTCCTGGACGTCGACATGGACCGCGAGCGCGTCTCCCTGTCGCTGAAGGCGACCCAGGAGGACCCGTGGCAGCAGTTCGCCCGGACCCACCAGATCGGCCAGGTCGTCCCGGGTAAGGTCACCAAGCTCGTTCCGTTCGGTGCGTTCGTCCGCGTCGACGAGGGCATCGAGGGCCTGGTCCACATCTCCGAGCTGGCCGAGCGCCACGTGGAGATCCCGGAGCAGGTCGTCCAGGTCAACGACGAGATCTTCGTCAAGGTCATCGACATCGACCTCGAGCGCCGCCGCATCAGCCTCTCGCTGAAGCAGGCCAACGAGGCCTTCGGTGCCGACCCGTCGGCGGTCGAGTTCGACCCGACCCTGTACGGCATGGCCGCGTCCTACGACGACCAGGGCAATTACATCTACCCCGAGGGCTTCGACCCGGAGGCCAACGACTGGCTGCCCGGTTACGAAAAGCAGCGCGAGGAGTGGGAGCGCCAGTACGCCGAGGCGCAGCAGCGCTTCGAGCAGCACCAGGCGCAGGTCACCAAGGCCCGCGAGGCCGATGCCGAGGCCGCGGCCGAGGCCGGCGCCCCGGCTCCGGCCGGTGCCGGTGGCGGCGGTTCGTACTCCTCGGCCTCGGAGGACACCTCCGGCGCCCTGGCTTCGGACGAGGCGCTCGCCGCGCTCCGTGAGAAGCTGGCCGGTGGCCAGAGCTGAACCCCCGGCGGACCGCTTCGGCGGCCGGCTGAGTAGCTGAACCGCAGGGCCCGCACCCGAGAGGGAGCGGGCCCTGCGGCGTTCCGCGAGCGCGTCTGCCGGAGTGTTTCCGCGGTGTCCGACCGCATGGCCGCAGGGGAGTGCTACCCGATCGGGATGCCCGGGTTGGCCAGTGCGCGGCCTCCGGTGACGGTGTTGCTCCGGTCGATGCTGACCTTGCACGACGAGGCGTTGTAGTTGGTGATGTTGAACGCGTAGCGGCCCTGACCGGTGGCGCCGTTCAGGTCCGACTTGTTGCCGCGGAAGACGGTGCCGCAGCCCCAGCCGGACTGCTGGGTGTGGGTCTCGTACCCGTTGTTCGTCGTGTTCTTGCCGGTGTTGTTCTCGATGACGTAGTCGTTGCCCTTGACGTCGACCCAGCTGTCGTCGTAGTTGTTGCCGGTCAGGCCCTTGCCGTCGAAGGAGTTCCCGGCGACGCGGCCGCCGCGGGTGCCCTCCTTGAGGTCGACGGCCTCTCCGCCGACGTTCGGCCCGATGACGTTGTCGAGGATCTGCACCCGGTCGCTCTTGTCGGACAGGCCCCCGGCGCTGCCGACGTACACGCCCTCGCCCATGCCGCTGTCGTCCCTGCCGGTGTCGTAGATCCTCGAGTTCTTGATGACACCGTCGCGGCTGCTCTTGCGGAAGTGGACGCCCTCCATGTCGAGGCCGTGGACGGTGACACCGTCGATGACGACGCCGACGGCGGAGTCGAGCATGATGCCCTTCTGACCGCCGGTCACCGTGATGCCCTTGACGCGCCAGTAGCTCGCCCCGTTGAGGTGGAGCCCGTAGCCGCCGCCCGCCGTGAGCACGGCCTTCGCCGAGCCGGTGAGGGTGATCGGTGAGCCGGAGGTGCCGGCCCTGGTGGTCTTGAAGTTGCCGCTGTAGGTGCCGTCGGCGAGCCGGATGGTGTCGCCGGGGTTGGCGTTGGTGAGCGCGCTCTTGAGCTGCGCCGCGGTGCTCACATCGATCGTCGTGGCCGCGCTTGCCTGGGGTGCGAGGAGCCCTACCGTGATCAGCGCCGCGGCTGCCGTGGCTACGGATGTGAGGAGCGGTGTTGTTTTCCGCATGGGCGGGTGACCTTTCGCCGTTGAGCGGTGTTCCGCTACATGAACACAGGCCAACATCCTGAACGAAGCTGGCGGGCAGTGAAGCTACGGCCGCCCCTGATGGGCCGTCAAGGGGGGCTGCTTGAACTCTGTCCATCCCCTTGACCTGACCGCAGGTGGCCCCTAGGGTCACGGCTGTTCCCGAACGTGGACGATGTTCCTAACCATGAACGAACTTTGAGGGACGGAGAGGCCGATGGGGGATCACGGACGCCTTGGGCGCGCACAGCGGACGGCGGCCGTGGCCGCGGCACTGGCGACCGCCTTGCTCGGGTCGGCCGCCTGCGGTGACGACTCCGGCGGCGGTGGCAGGGCCTCGGGCCCGCTGAAGGTCTGGGTGCGCGGCGCCGACGACTCGGCCACCGCCTACCGGAAGGTCTTCGCGGGCTTCACCGCCAGGACCGGCGTCAAGGTCGACCTGTTCATGACCCTCACCGACTTCGAGACCAAGCTCAACGCCGCGGCCGCCGCCCATGACCTGCCCGACGTCGTGATCAACGACGCCGCCCAGCTCGGGGCGATGAAGAAGCAGGGCATCATCACCGAGGTCGACAAGTCGTCGATCACCGGGCGGGACAAGGTCGGCGCCGTCGCCTGGAAGTCCGTCCAGGACATCGAGGGCAGGACCTACGGTGTGCCGTTCTCCGCCCAGGCCAATGTCCTCCTGGTGCGCACCGACTGGCTCAAGAAGGTCGGGATGCCGGCGCCGAAGACCTGGGACGACCTGGAGAACGTGGCCAGGGCGTTCACCACCCGCGACCCCGACGGCAACGGCAAGAACGACACCTACGGCCTCGCCGTGCCCGGCTCCACCCAGCGCGGCTACATCGCCTGGAACTGGTCGAGCTTCCTGTTCGAGGCGGGCGGCGACTTCCTCAAGCCCACGGGCAGCGGCGCGTACACCTCCGCCGTCGCCTCACCCGAGGCGGTCGAGGCGGCCGACTTCTACAAGGGGCTGTTCTGCGAGGACAAGGCCGTCCAGCCCGGCGCCCTCAACCACGTCACCAACGACTCCAACAAGGCGTTCCAGACCGGTGTCGCCGGGATGTACCTCACCGGCCCCTACGCCTACGCCGTCTCCGACGCCACCGAGGTCAAGGGCAAGTACACCGCCGTCGCCCCGCCCGCCGGCCCCCAGGGCGGCGCCGCCCTCGCCGAGGGCACCTCCATCTACTCCATGGCCGGCTCCAAGCGGGCCGCCGACTTCAAGAAGTTCGCCGAGTACATGATCTCGGCCAAGGCCCAGACGACCGGTATGACCGGGGTCAAGGCCGCCACGATCGTGCGCCTGCCGGTCAACCAGGACGTGGACACCGCGAGCACCAGGGCGGGTGACCCCCGCTGGAAGGTCGCCCAGCAGGTCTACGACGACAACGCCCACTACGAGCCGGTCAACGTCCCGGACTGGCAGGCCTACCGCACCGCCGCCGCCGAGGCCCTGAACAAGCTCGTCTCCGGCTGCGGCGACTCCAAGAAGGCGCTGTCCGCCCTCGACGGCCGGTTCCGTGAACTGCTCGGCAAGCAGGGCATAGCCGGTTAGCGGATGGCATCGATCACCAAGGCGCCCAAGGGCTCCTCCGGCACCGCCCGCGCGAACGCCGGTCCTGCGGGAGGCCCGGGCCACCGCCCACCCGCCCGCACCCGCCCGCGCCCCCCACTGCGCCGGATCGCCGTCCCCTGGCTGTTCCTCGCCCCCGTCCTGGCCCTGTTCGGCGTCTTCAAGTTCTGGCCCACCATCTGGGGCATGTACCTCAGCTTCTTCGAGGTCCGCCCCTACCTGGGCAACCGCTGGACCGGCTGGGACAACTTCACCGCCGCCTTCCACGACGACCTGCTGCGCTCGGCCCTCTGGCACACCGTGATCGACGCGGGTGCGACCGTCGTCGCCTCGGCCCTGCTCGGCTTCGGCCTCGCCCTCCTCCTCGAGGGCCCAGCCCGGCATGTGCGCCTGCTGCGGACGGCGGCGTTCCTGCCCGTCGTCACCGCCATGGTCGCCGTCGCGGAGCTGTGGAGCACCCTGCTCTTCCCCGGAGAGTACGGCTCGCTGAACTCCCTGCTGGGCCACCTCGGCCTCGGTCCCATGCCGTTCCTGTCCGACCCGGACTCCTCGCTCGCCTCGGTGATGCTCGTCCAGGTGTGGAAGAGCGCCCCGTACGACATGGTGATCTTCGTGGCGGGCCTGGCCGGGATCGACCGACAGCTGTACGAGGCGGCGGCCCTGGACGGGGCAGGAGCCTGGCAGAGGCTGCGGCATGTCACCATCCCCGCCCTCAGCCCCGTGACCACCATCGTGCTGACCCTCGGCCTCATCCGCGGCCTGCGCGTCTTCACCGAGATCTACGTCCTGACCGGCGGCGGTCCCGCGGGCTCGACCGAGTCCATCGTGACCTACGTCTACAAGGAGGGCATCCAGAACAACGACCTGGGGACGGCGTCGGCGGTCTCCACCGTGCTCTTCCTCGTCACCGTCCTGCTCACCTGCCTGACCCTGTGGTGGCGCAACCGGAAGGAGGCCGCGTGAGCGTTCCGACCACGGCCCTGGGGCTTCGGATGCCGAACCGCCGGTGGCTTCGCGGCGGCGTGCGCGTGCTGCTGTACGCCCTGGTGGTCCTCGTGTTCGTCGTGCCCCTGTGGACGATGGTGGCCACCGTCTTCAGCGGTGTCCCCCTCAAGCTCGGCCAGGTGGCCCTGCTCCCGCGCCACTTCACGTTCGGCAACCTGCGGACCGCCTTCCACTTCGGTGTCGGGCGCGGCCTGGCGAACTCGGCGATCGTGACCGGGGTCGGGCTGTTCCTCCAGGTCACCGTCAGCGCGTTCGCCGCCTACGCCCTGGCCCGCAAGAAGTTCCGCGGCCGGGCGCTGGTGATGCTCGCCGTGCTGGCGACGATGATGATGCCGGAGGAGGTCATCGCCATCCCCCTCTACCTGGTGCTGGGCAAGGTCCCGGACCCACTGGGCGGAGGCGACCTGCTCAACTCCTACTCGGGGCTCATCCTTCCCGTCGTCGGCTGGGCACTGCCGATCTACGTCCTGACCGGTTTCATGAAGACCATCCCGGTGGAGCTGGAGGAGTCGGCGAGGGTCGACGGAGCGGGGGACCTCGTGATCTTCTTCCGTGTCATCCTGCCCCTGTGCCGCCCCGCGCTCGGCACCTCGGCCGTCTTCGGCTTCCTCATGATCTGGGACCAGTACCTGCTGCCCCTGCTCGTAGCCCAGTCCCCGGACATGCACACCCTCACCCTCGTCGTCACCAGCCTGTCGGCGAGCCAGGAACAGGGCGTGGGCGTGCGCATGGCAGCCTCGCTGATGCTGATGGTGCCCAGCGTCGTCGTCTACCTGCTCCTCCAGCGGCTCTTCGAACGCGGGCTGCTGACCGGCTCCCTGAAGGGCTGACCCGCCCCTCGAGGGCCGTGCCGCTGCCTCAAGGGCCCCGTCCGCCGACTCAAGGGCCGACCTCCTCTCACGAACAGGACATCTGACCCATGGCTCTCGCACCGAACGCCGAGAGAATCGCCGACCGGCTCGACGGAATTCTCTTCTTCCCCGTGACGGCCTTCGACGCCAAGGGCACGCTGAACCTGGGCGTTTATCGAGAACATGTCCGACAACGTGTCGGCGACGGACCCGCAGCCGTCTTCGCCGCCTGCGGCACCGGTGAGTACCCGGCCCTCGACCTCGACGAGTACCGCTCCTGCGTCGCCGCCGCGGTGGAGGAGGCCGCGGGCAGGGTGCCGGTGGTCGCCGGGGTGGGCCATGGCACCGCGCTGGCCGTCCAGTTCGTCCGCGCCGCGGAGGAGGCGGGAGCCGACGGCCTGCTCGTCCTCCCTCCGTACCTGGTCCAGGCCGGGCAGGCGGGGCTGCTGCGCCACTACCTCACCCTCGCCGACGCCACCGATCTCGACCAGATCATCTACCTGCGTGACAATGCGGTCATCACACCCGCCACCGCCGTCGAACTGGCCCGCCACCCCAGGATCGTGGGTCTCAAGGACGGCGTCGGCGACATCGATCTGATGCAGCGGATCATGGGCGCCATCCGCTCCGACGGCAATGAGCTGCTGTTCATCAACGGCCTGCCCACCGCGGAGATGACCGCACTCGCCTACCGGGGCATCGGCGTCGAGGCGTACTCCTCGGCGGTGTTCTGCTTCGCGCCCCGGATCTCGCTGGCGTTCTTCCGGGCGCTGCGCTCGGGCGACGACGCCACCGCGCGCGAACTCCTCGACGGCTTCTACCAGCCACTGGTCGAGCTGCGGACGCGCGGTTCGGGCTACGCGGTCTCGTTGATCAAGGCCGAGGTCCGCCGCGCCGGGCTCGACGTCGGCGAAGTGCGCCCTCCGCTCGCCGAACCCACCCCGGCCCACCTGGCGGAGCTCGCCGCGGTCGTGGACCGCGGGCACGCGATCGCCGACGCCATCGAGGCTCGCACCGGAGGGGCCCGATGACCGCCCTGAGGATCACCGGCATCCGCGTCACCCCCGTAGCCGTCCAGGACCCGCCCCTGCTGAACTCCGTCGGAGTGCACGAGCCGTTCGCCCTGCGCTCGATCGTGGAGGTGGACACCGACTCCGGTATCACGGGGATCGGCGAGGCATACGGCGACGCCCCCACGCTGGAGCGCCTGACCGCGGTGGCCCCGGCGCTGACCGGACTCGACGTCTTCGACCTCAACGAGCTCAACCGCCGGGTCACCGAGGCCCTCGGCTGCGCCGTCCGCCCCGACGCGCTGACCCCGCTGATCGGGTCGGGCAGCCGCGCCAAGGCCGTGGCGGCGACAGCGGCCGCGTTCGAGGTGCCCTGCCTGGACGCGCAGGGCAAGGCGATCGGGCGGCCCGTCGTCGACCTGCTCGGCGGGCGGGCCAGGGACCGGGTCCCGTACTCCGCCTACCTGTTCCACCGCTGGGCGAAGCACCCGATCGACCCCGGCTACCCCGAGGACGACTGGGGCGAGGCCCTCGGCCCCGAGGGAATCGTCGAGCAGGCCCGCCGCATGGTGGCGCGGTACGGCTTCACCTCCCTCAAGCTCAAGGGCGGTGTCCTCCCGCCCGACCAGGAGACCGACGCGATCCTCGCGCTGCGCGACGCCTTCCCGGGCCACCCCCTGCGCATCGACCCGAACGCCAACTGGACCGTCCCCACCGCCCTCAAGGTCGCCGAGCGCCTGACCGGAACGCTCGAATACCTCGAGGACCCCGTGGGTGGAATCGCCGGGATGTCCGAGGTCGCCCGTTCGACGGACATCCCACTGGCCACCAATATGTGTGTGACCAGCATGGAAGAGCTCCCTGAGGCAGTGGAGCGGCAAGCGGTGAAGATCGTGCTGTCCGACCATCACTTCTGGGGCGGTCTGCGCGCCACCCAGCACCTCGCGGCCGTCTGCGGGACCTTCGGCCTCGGTCTGTCCATGCACTCCAACACCCATCTGGGCATCAGCCTCGCCGCCATGACCCATCTCGCCGCGGCCGTTCCGGGCCTCACCTACGCCTGCGACACCCACTCGCCGTGGCAGCGCGAAGAGGTCGTCGAGCCCGGAGTCCTGGAGATCTCCGGGGGAGCCGTCACCGTCCCCCGGGGCCCCGGCCTCGGTGTCTCCATCGACCGCGACGCCCTCGGGCGGCTCCACGAGCAGTACCTGCGCTGCGAAATCAGGCGCCGTGACGACATCGCCGCGATGCGCGTGGTCGACCCGGACTGGACAGGAGGGCGTCCCCGCTGGTGAACAATGCGCCTTCTCGGAATGAGCGCGCCGCGTGAAGCGTTGCGCGAATGCGAGGAGAGGATGTTTACGTTGCAGGATCCACAGGGTCTCTACGATTTCGACGCCGACGGTCTCGAAGCGGCCGACGCCGCCCACGCCGAGGACGCGGACGGACTGGTGCTGCTGTACCACTTCGACGGCTTCATGGACGCGGGCGCGGCCGGTGAGCAGGTGGTCAACCACATCAGGCGCGAGTTCGCGTACGAGGTGGTCGCCCGCTTCGACGCCGACCGGCTCGTCGACTACCGGGCGCGCCGCCCTCCCATGGTCTTCAGACGGGACCGCTGGGCCAGTTACGAGGCGCCCGAACTGGACCTGCTCCTGGCCCGCGACGGCACAGGAGCCCCATTCCTGCTGCTGTCCGGCCCCGAACCGGATGTGGAGTGGGAGCGCTTCGCGGCAGCCGTGCGCGGACTCGTCGAACGCCTCGGCATCCGCCTGGCGGTGAACTTCCACGGCATCCCCATGGGTGTGCCCCACACACGCCCCACGGGCCTGACCGCCCACGGCAACCGTCCGGACCTCACCACCGGCCATCCGCCGCTGTTCAATGAGGCCCAGGTGCCCGGAAGTGCCCAGGCCCTGGTGGAGTTCCGGCTGGGCGAGGCCGGGCACGACGTGCTGGGATTCGCCGCCCATGTCCCGCACTACGTCGCCGGCTCCCCCTATCCACCCGCGGCGCTCGCCGTCCTGGACGCGGTGACGGCGGCCACCGGCCTGGTGCTGCCGGCTCCGGTCCTGCGTGACCAGACCCAGCTGGTCACCGCCGAGATCGACCGCCAGATCGGTGACGGCGGCGGAGAACTCGCCTCGGAGATCCAGGGCCTTGAGCACCAGTACGACGCCATCGCCGCCTCGCAGGACCGGGAGAACCTCATCGCGGAACCCGCGGATCTGCCGTCGGCGGACGAACTGGCCGCCCAGTTCGAGCGGTTCCTGGCCGACCGCGAGAGCGACGAGTGATCGCGGGCCCGAGGTCCGCGCCGGAGCCGGCGCACGGGTCCGCGCGGGAGCTGGCGCACAGGCCCGCGCGGGAGTCGGGGCACGGGTGCGCGGGGGAGTCGGGCGCACGGGTCCGCGCGGGAGTGGCCGCTCAGGCTTGTGCCGGAGTCGGCTCACAGCCCGCGCGGGAGTCGCCGCCAAGGCTTGTGCCGGAGTCGGCGCACAGCCCTGTGCCGGAGTCGGCGCTCGGGCTTGTGCCGGGCTCGAGACGCCGATGACGAGGGGAAGCCCTAGTCTCTTCACCATGGTGAGAGTCGGTCTTACGGGCGGAATCGGCGCGGGCAAGAGCGAGGTGTCGCGCCTCCTGGCGTCCTACGGGGCGGTGCTGATCGACGCCGACAAGATCGCGAGAGAGGTCGTCGAGCCCGGAACCGACGGCCTCTCGGCGGTCGTGGAGGAGTTCGGCGAGGAGGTGCTGCGCGAGGACGGCACCCTGGACCGGCCCCGGTTGGGCTCGATCGTCTTCGCCGACCCCGACCGGCTCAAGGCCCTCAACGCGATCGTCCACCCCCTGGTCCGTGCCCGCTCCGCTGCCTTGGAGGCGGCGGCGCCGACGGACGCGGTCGTCGTCCAGGACGTTCCCCTGCTGGCGGAGAACAGCCTGGCCGGGCTGTACGACGTCGTGGTCGTGGTGGACGCCTCCCCGGCCACCCAACTCGACCGCCTCGTCCGCCTGCGCGGTATGGAGGAGTCCGACGCCCGCGCGAGGATGGCCGCGCAGGCGTCCCGCGAGGACCGCTTGTCGCTGGCCGACATCGTCATCGACAACGACGGCCCGCTGGAGGCCCTCGAACCCCAGGTGCGCGCGGCATGGGAAGAACTGAGCGCCCGTGCGAAGGGCTCGGGCGACGGCGAGTAGGCGGAGCCCGTCGCGGGGCGTCCGACCGGAGCCGTTCCCATCCGGCCACATCGCTCGCGGCACCCGGCCGGGACGGTCGCGCGGCATTCCGCCGTGGCCCGTTACGCGGCATCCGGCCGGAACCGTTACCTCCTCCGGCCCCTGTTCCGGCTCTCAACGGCCGGGTTGCGGAACAACAGGGCATGCGCCCCTCGTATCCTGACCGCGCCGAATCACGGCAGCCTCAGTTTCGGGCCGGAGCCCTTACCCAGCCTCGGACCCTGTCCACCTTCCCTGAACTCCTCGCACCGGACATACAAATGACCTTGTCGCACCACAAGAGCCAGGAAGCGGACGGTTCCGCCGACCGCCGCTCCGAGCAGGTCCTCGAAGCGGTCAGGACGTGGACCAGCGCGCCCGTCGATCCCCGCGCGGACGGCACGCCGCGGTTCCACCGCCACCTCGCAACAGACACCCTCGACCTCGCCGACGCCGACACGCGGGCCCTGGACGCCCTCCTCGGCGGCAAGCCGCAGCGCATCGCCGACCTCTTCCCCGGTCCGGACCGCGCGGACGACCTGCGCCGCGCCCAGGCGAGCGCCGGCGCCATCCACGACAGGGCACGGGACATCCTCGAACACCGGGGCATCCCCACCGCCTACCTCGCCACGGGAACGGCCACCTGGGACGACGCGGAGTCCGGCGAACCCGCGGCCCCGGTCCTGCTGTGGCCGGTACGCCTGGAGCGGGCGGGCGGTGACGACTTCCGCCTCGCCGTCGGCGACCACGCGCGGGCCGGGCTCGTCCTCCTGCACACTCTCGGGCAGCGCTTCGGCATCCACCCGGACGCCGACGAACTCGCCGGCCTCGCCGTCTCGCCCGCCGACTGCGCCGGGGCGATCGACCATCTCGCCACCATGGTCAAGGGCGCCGCCGGCCTCACCCTCAACCCCTCCGCACGCCTGGTCGGCGTCCACAGCAACGCCGAAGCCGCCATGACGGACGACCTGCGCGCCGCCGCCGAGGCGGGGCAGGACGCGGGCGCCGACACGGTCAGGGCCGCCGGTGAAGTCCTGGCGCTGGAGAGCGAGCAGGGCAGCGGTGACGCCGTCAGCGCGGTCCTCGGCGGACGTGACCTCGTCGTCGAGTCGCCGTCCGACACCGTGAGGAGCACGGTGGCAGCCGACGTTGTGGCGGCCCTGTCAGGCGAGGGCCGCAGCACGCTGGTGGTGGCGCAGGAGCGGGCCGCGACGAGCGCGGTCCTCGACCGGCTCGGCGAACTGGGTCTCGGCGACCGGGTGATGGACCTGCACGACGGCCCGGACGACCCGCGCCGTGTCCTCCGGGAGTTGGTCAGCGCCCTGCCGGAGACCACCGAACCGGGCTCGGACGCCGCCTCGAAGGACGAGGTCGACAGCGAAACCCGTGACGAGCTCGCCCAGTACGACTCCCACGGCGGGTTCACCCTCGCCCCGGGAACATCGCCCTGGTACCCGGCCACCACCACCGTCAGGCAGGCCGAGCACGCCAGGACCGCCTCGACCGCCCTGGCCGAACTGCGCGGCAGCACCCTCGCGGCCACCCGCCGCGCCGCCGCCGACCTCGCCGAGGGCACCGGACTGCCGGAGCCGCGCACCGCCGGGGAACTGCGGGGGACCGCCGACCTGGTCCGAAGGGTCCAGGAGACGCTGAGCGCCTTCTCCCCGGACGTCCACGGCGACGAGCTCACCGAGCTCACCGCCGCGACCGGCCCCGGAAAGTGGCGCAAGGAGCACGGCGTCCACCAGTCGTGGGGGCAGCGGCGCAAGCTGCGCAAGAAGGCCCGCGCGTTCGTGGTCAATGGCTCGCTGGGCCGCCGCGATCTGCACACGGCGCTCGCCGCGGCGGCCGCCGCGCGCGAGGAGTGGATCAAGCTGGCCGGGAACGACTCCGGTCCGGACCGGTCCTCGTACGCCGATGTGCTCGACGGCACCGCCAAGGCGCTGGACCGGCTGGACTCCGGTCTCCACTCGCTCGCCGCGATACTGCCGGGCGCCGAGATGGACACCCTCACGTTCGACGAACTGGGTGCCTTCCTCGACGAGCTGGCCGCGGACGAGGTCACCCTCCACCGCCTGCCCGTGCTGCACACCCTGCGCACGGCCCTCCTGGCCAAGGGGCTGGAATCGCTGCTGGCGGAGCTGACCGAACGGGGCGGCCACGACCCCGGCGAGGGGTCGGCGGGGGAACCCACGCCGTTCGAGCAGCGCGTCCGGCGGGCCGTGGAGGACCACCCCGACCAGGCCGCTCTCCTGCGCTCGGAGGCCGCCAAGGAGGGGCGGGTACTGCCGCTGCGGGAGCTGTTCCGGCGTGCGCCGGAGCTGATGACGGCGCTGCGGCCGTGCTGGACGATGAGCCCGTTGTCCGTCAGCGAGGTCTTTCCGGCGGGGCGTCTGTTCGACGTCGTCGTGGTGGACGAGTCCGGCCGGACCTCCCCGACCGAGGCGGCCACGTCCCTGACGCGAGCGACCCGAACGCTGATCATCCGCGCCCCCCACCCTCCGGCGGACCCCGAACTGCCCGAACAGCGCACCGCCCCCGAGCCGCTGGAGGGAGAGACGGGAACCATCCCGTCCCCCACCCCGGCCCCGGAGCGGGGCGCGACCCCCTCCGCGATGACGGAGCAGGTGGCCGAGGCCAAGCCCGTGGCCGAAGCGAAGCCCGCGACGAAGAGCAAGCGCACGACGAAGAGCAACCCCACGACGAAGAGCAGGCCCGCGGCGCAGCGCAAGCCCGCGGCGAAGGCGGGCTCCGCAGCCCAGGCGGGCCCCGTGACGAAGGGGGAGCCCGCGGCGAAGGGGGAGCCTGCGGCGAAGTCGGCGCCGAAGGCCGGGGCCGTCGCGAAGACGGAGCCCGAGTCGAAGCCGAAGTCGCCCGTTCAGGGCGAGCTCGCGTCGAAGTCGCAGTCTCAAACTGCGCCCATCGCCAGGACGGAGCCCGAGTCGAAGCCGCAGTCCGCCGTTCAGGGCGAGCCCGCGTCGAAGTCGGATTCCGTCACGAAGCCTGGGCCGCAGACGGAACCCGTCACGGAGCCCGAGTCCACGCCGCGGCCTGCGGCGCAGGGCGAGCCCGCGTCGAAGTCGGAACCCGTCACCAAGCCCGAGTCCAAGCCCGAGTCCAAGCCGAAGCCGACGAAGGCGAAGCCCACTTCGAAGGGGGCCTCGTCGGAGGCCGCGATCCCGGCGCCCGCTCCCAGCAGGGACGATGCGCCTGACGCCACCCCGGCCGCGCGCCGGGGGCGCAAGCCCTCGGTCAAGCCCGGCAGCCCCATCACGTCCTACTCCGAAAGCCAGCTCGTCTCCGTGATCCGCTGGCTCGAGAGCGACGGTCTCGAGCGCAGTGACGACGAACTGGCCCGCGAGGCCGTGAAGGTCCTGGGCTTCAGCCGGATGGGGCCGCGCATCCGCGCCTCCCTGGAGGCCGCGATCGAAGCCGCCCACACCCAGAAGGGCTGACCGCCTTCTCAAGACCCCGGCCGCCCGGCCCACAGCCGGGCGGCCGGGGTCTTTCGGCGTCTCCAGGCGTGCTCCGGGAGTGAGTGGAATTGGTCATTCCATCATCCGCGCCCCCGCCACTCCTCCCCGCGCGGGCGCCCTCCAAGGGCGCACGGAGCGCGAGGCGCGGCCTGAATCACCGCCACACGCCCCCGTCCCCACCCCCGGCCGCGGCGCAAACCCCCTCGCCAACGACGTGAGGCGCGGTCGAGTGCCTTCGGTCCCGTGCCCCTCAACGGCGCCAGGGGCGAAATTTCGCAGCGAGGTCGCCCCGTTCCCGCCAGGTCGGCCGGAACGCGGGTGGCGGAGCCTGCGCTTGTGGAGGGAATTCATCGCCATACCGGCCTATTCCGCGGTGTCCGGCGCGCCGAAGCGCGCCGAGCAATACCTTTTCCGGCCTCCTGCGCGGCTGACCGATAAGCGCTCGGCGGCCGCGGCCGCGAATCACCATTCCCGCCAGTTGTCTTCACACTCTCCTTGCACCGTGTTGGCATAGGCGCGCATTTCGGCACCGCATTCACGTTCTGGCCAGCGCATCACCGAGTGAGAGGAGAAGGTATGTACAGAGTTTTGGCCATAGGCGGCGCGGTCGCGGCGCTCATGGCGTCACCGATGTCGGCCGAGGCGTCCCCCATCACCAATCCGCCACCCGACAAGATCGTGATCGAACTCGCCACCGTCAACGGTTCGGGCTGTCCGCAGGACACCGCCGCCGTCGCCGTCTCCCCGGACAACACCGCCTTCACCGTGACGTACAGCGCTTACCTCGCCCAGGTCGGCGTGGGCGCCAAGCCGACGGACTTCCGCAAGAACTGCCAGCTCAATCTGATCGTGCACGTCCCCCAGGGATTCACCTACGCGATAGCCCAGGCCGACTACCGCGGCTTCGCCTCCCTGGAAAAGGGCGCGACCGGAATACAGAAGGCGAACTACTACTTCCAGGGTTCGTCGGCGACCGGCGAAAAGGCCCACCCCTTCAAGGGCCCACTCGCCGACGACTGGCAGGCCTCCGACACCACCGAGGTCGGC
The DNA here is from genome assembly GCF_014646055.1 of Wenjunlia tyrosinilytica. Taxonomy (GTDB): domain Bacteria; phylum Actinomycetota; class Actinomycetes; order Streptomycetales; family Streptomycetaceae; genus Wenjunlia; species Wenjunlia tyrosinilytica. Next base: position 145,234 of record NZ_BMMS01000002.1, on the reverse strand, counting down.
GCACTGGTCTGGGCCCCCTGCGGTGAGCAGCGCAACTTCAACATCAACACCGAATTGCGCGTGAACGCGGGAACGTCCGACCCGCAGAAGACCACCAGCTTCATGACGATGGACTCCACCGACACCAGCGTCAACACGATCTACCACATGGCCTGGAAGGAGTGCCCGGCGAAGAAGTAGCCCGGCCCCTTTCCCACCCCGCCCGCGGCGCCCCCCGACCCCCGCGGCCCGAACGCACCCCCGGCCCCTCCCGCTCGAAGTGCGGGAGGGGCCGCTTCATGCGACTGCTCGGGGCAGGCGGCTGGTGGGGGCGTTTCTCGGGTCGTTGTCAGTGGGGGGTCGTACCGTTGAAGGCGTGCGACCCACGACAGATATCGAGCGCAAGGTGGCGCCTTTCGAGGTTGTCAGTCCCTTCGACCCCTCCGGAGATCAGCCGCAGGCCATCGATGAGCTGGAGCGGCGGATCGACGCAGGTGAGAAGGACGTCGTCCTTCTCGGCGCGACCGGCACCGGCAAGTCCGCGACCACCGCGTGGATGGTGGAGCGGCTCCAGCGGCCCACGCTGGTGATGGCGCCCAACAAGACCCTGGCCGCGCAGCTGGCCAACGAGTTCCGCGAGCTCCTGCCCAACAACGCCGTCGAGTACTTCGTCTCGTATTACGACTACTACCAGCCCGAGGCGTACGTCCCCCAGACGGACACCTACATCGAGAAGGACTCCTCGATCAACGAGGAGGTGGAGCGGCTGCGCCACTCCACGACGAACTCGCTGCTCACCCGGCGGGACGTCATCGTCGTGGCCTCCGTGTCCTGCATCTACGGCCTGGGCACGCCCCAGGAGTACGTGGACCGCATGGTGCCGCTCAAGGTCGGGCAGGAGATCGACCGCGACGCTCTGCTGCGCAGATTCGTGGACATCCAGTACACGCGCAACGACGTCGCGTTCACCCGGGGCACGTTCCGGGTGCGCGGGGACACCGTCGAGATCTTCCCGGTGTACGAGGAGCTCGCCGTCCGGATCGAGATGTTCGGCGACGAGATCGAGGCCCTGTCCACGCTCCACCCGCTCACGGGCGAGGTCATCACCGACGACGAGGAGCTCTATGTGTTCCCGGCGACGCACTACGTCGCCGGCCCGGAGCGCATGGAGCGCGCGATCAACGGGATCGAGTGCGAGCTCGAGACGTCGCTCGGGACCATGGAGAAGCAGGGGAAGCTGCTCGAGGCCCAGCGGCTGCGCATGCGGACCAACTACGACATCGAGATGATGCGGCAGATCGGCTCCTGCTCCGGCATCGAGAACTACTCCCGCCACATCGACGGCCGTGAGGCGGGCTCCGCCCCGAACACGCTGCTCGACTACTTCCCGGAGGACTTCCTCCTGGTCATCGACGAGTCGCACGTGACCGTCCCGCAGATCGGCGCCATGTACGAGGGGGACGCCTCGCGGAAGCGGACCCTGATCGACCACGGCTTCCGGCTGCCCTCGGCTCTGGACAACCGGCCGCTGAAATGGGAGGAGTTCCTGGAGCGGATCGGGCAGACCGTCTACCTGTCCGCGACGCCGGGCCCGTACGAGCTCTCGCGGGGCGACGGGGTGGTCGAGCAGATCATCCGTCCCACCGGTCTCATCGACCCCGAGGTCATCGTCAAGCCCACCGAGGGCCAGATCGACGATCTGGTCCACGAGGTGCGGCTGCGGGCCGAGAAGGACGAGCGGGTCCTGGTCACCACGCTCACCAAGAAGATGGCCGAGGACCTGACCGACTACATGCTGGAGCTCGGGGTCCGGGTCCGGTATCTGCACAGCGACATCGACACGCTGCGCCGTGTCGAGCTCCTGCGGGAGCTGCGCGCGGGTGAGTACGACGTGCTCGTCGGCATCAACCTGCTCAGGGAGGGCCTCGACCTTCCCGAGGTCTCGCTGGTGTCGATCCTCGACGCCGACAAGGAGGGGTTCCTGCGGTCGGGCACCTCGCTGATCCAGACCATCGGACGCGCGGCGCGAAATGTCTCCGGCCAGGTCCACATGTACGCGGACCGGGTCACCCCCTCGATGGAGAAGGCGATCGAGGAGACCAACCGCCGCCGCGAGAAGCAGGTCGCGTACAACACCGAGCGCGGGATCGATCCGCAGCCGCTGCGCAAGAAGATCGGCGACATCCTCGACTCCATCGCCCGCGAGGACGCGGACACGGGCGAACTGCTCGGGTCCGGGCGCCAGCAGTCGCGGGGGAAGGCTCCGGTGCCGGGGCTGTCCGCCAAGGCGGGGGAGAAGCGCAAGGGCGCGAAGAGCCTGCCCGCGGCGGAGTTGGCGGAGCTGATCCAGGACCTGACGGACCAGATGCACACCGCCGCCTCGGAGCTCCAGTTCGAGGTCGCCGCCCGTCTGCGCGACGAGGTGGGGGAGTTGAAGAAGGAGCTGCGGCAGATGCGAGAGGCGGGGATCGCCTAGCCGAAACGGCGGTCGGTACGCGCCTGTCCTCGTCCGGTCCCGCCCTCATGTCTCAACACCGCCACAAAGCCAGCCCTGCGGGGCCCGGTGTCGGTGGCACTGCGTAGGGTGCGACCAGCAAGGCAAAGGCAGTTCAATGAGGAGGGACAGCGCGTGACGGTGAACCTGGCCAAGGGCCAGCAGATCAGCCTTCAGAAGTCCGACGGGGGCGCGCTCAGCGTGGTGCGGATGGGGCTGGGCTGGAAGGCCGCGCCTCGCCGCGGGCTGTTCGGCAGCCGGACCCGTGAGATCGACCTCGACGCCTCGGCGGTGCTCTTCGCGGACAACCAGCCGGTGGACGTGGTCTTCTTCCGTCACCTGGTGAGCGACGACGGCTCCGTGCGCCACACCGGTGACAACCTGGTGGGTGGCGCCGGTGCGGGCGGGGACGACGAGTCGATCATCGTCGACCTCCAGCGCGTGCCCGTGCACATCAACCAGATCGTCTTCACAGTGAACTCTTTCACCGGGCAGACGTTCCAGGAGGTGCAGGACGCGTTCTGCCGCCTGATCGACGAGACCAACGGCCAGGAGCTGGCCCGCTACACCCTCACCGGTGGCGGCCAGTACACCGCCCAGGTCATGGCCAAGGTGTTTCGCGGTGCCAACGGCCAGTGGCAGATGTCCGCCATCGGCGCTCCGGCCAGCGGCCGCACGTTCCAGGACCTCATGCCGGCGATCGCCGCGCACCTGTAGCACCCGCAGCACCGTGCCTGTAGCACCTGTAGCAATCTTTAGCACCTGAGTACCCGCAGCACCCGTAGCACCTGCTGTACCGACCCCGGTGCGCGGGCCGTCCGCCCAAGCGGCGGCGCCCCGCTGTGAGGACCCGCGCACCGGGGAGGGCACGGCCGACCGACAGCTGTCGCGGACGCCGCATACCGCACGACGAGTGCCCTACGACGAGTGCCACAAGACGAGTGCGACAAGACGACAAGCGCAACGGACAAGCGCAAAGAGGGGGAGCAGCGATGACTGCCGAGTTGACCCGGGGACAGAACCACCCCCTCCCGGCGGACATCTCCGGCGGGGGCCGCCTGGAAGTGAGAGTGTCGACGGGGAAGCCGGTCATCGCCGGTGCCACCCTCGGCGACGAGCACGGCAGGGTGCGGGGAGTCGAGTGGGTCGCACACCCGGGCTCCCCCCAGCTGCCGGGGCTCGAGGTCTCCCGCCAGGCCGCGGCCGAGAACCACCTCGCGGTGGACCTCGGCGCGATGCCCGAGAATGTGCACTGGGTCAATATCCTGCTGGCCCTGCCCCAGGTGGACGGCGCTCCCTCGCGGTTCGGCGCCATCGCCTCCCCCTTCGTCGCCATCACCGGCCTCGACGGCTCCGAGATCGCCACCTACACCATCACTGACCTCAACTCCGAGTCCGCGGTGCTCGCCGTCGAGCTGTACCGCCGCCAGGGCGCCTGGAAGGTCCGCGCGGTCGGGCAGGGGTATGCCGGCGGTCTGTCCGACATGCTGAGGGACCAGGGTCTGCCGGAGGCCATGGAGCTGGCCTCCTCGATCAACGAGGCCGTGGCGCGAGGGCTCGCCCGCTCCGTCGCCGCGCCTCCCCCGCGCACCGAGGAAGGCGAACGGGTCCGCAGGGCGGCCACGGTGGGCGGGAATGCCGCCGGGTCCTCCGCGGCGCCCCACCCCGACCCGGCCTCCACCCCGGCGACGCCCGCCCCGGCGACGTCCACCCCGGCGACGCCCGCCCCCGCCTCCCCGCAGCCCGGCCCGGCCACGCCCGCGCCCGCTGCGGCGGCGGGCGGTACGGGGCCGTTGAACTACCAGCACCCCAATCGCGCCCCCGCGCCCGTTGCGCCGGTGGCTGGTCAGGACGGTTCGGAGCCGGTCGCGGGCAACGCGTCGGGCTGGACCATGGAGGAGCGGCTCTACAACCAGGTCTGGGGCATGTTCGAGGACCTGGCCCGCACCACGGCCGCCTACCGCAGCGCGGTGGATTTCGCCGAGTCGCGCATGGAGCAGGAGCTCGACAAGGTGCTGGCCGACCCGGCCACCCGGGTCGGCCCGGCCGCCGACGCCGCACGCGGCGCCGCCCGCGCCAAGCACGGCGCGCTCGTCGACCAGGCCCGGGCCGCGCTGGACCGCGACATCGCCCAGCTCACCGCCGAGTCCAATGTGGTCGAGCCCGCGCTGCCGCCCGCGTTCGCGCAGTGGGAGAGCGCGGTCTGGAACGGGTTCAAGCCCTCGATGGAAACGCCCATGGCGGTCCGCCTCGGCGATCTGCACCTGCCGGAGCAGCCGCAGCTGCGGATCCCGATGCTGGTGCGCCTTCCGCTCGAGCGCGGGCTGTGGATCGACGCGGGCCGGTCGCCGAACACCCCCATGACCGTGGACTCCGAGCAGGCCAAGCGCCTGGCGATGGACACGGCCGTCTCCCTCGCCGTGCGGATGCTCGCGGCGTACCCGGCCGGGGAGTTCAACGTCAATGTGATCGACCCCGCCGGTTCGGGGGCGGCCGCACTGGCGCCGCTCGTGCGGTCGGGGGCCTTGAAGGAGCCTCCGGCGGCCGGTGCGGAGGGAGTTTCCGCGATGATCTCCAAGCTCATCCAGCGCGTCGATCTGGTGCAGATGGCGATGCGCGGCGGGGCCTCGGACGCACTGCCGCCGCATCTGGACCTGAGCGAGCAGCTCCTGATCGTCAATGACTTCCCCTTCGGGTTCGACGACCGCGCGGTCACCCAGCTGCGCTATCTCGCCGACGAGGGGCCGTCGGTGGGTGTGCAGCTGATGATGGTGGCCGACCGGGACGACGCCCGTGCCTACGGCCCGGTGCTCGACCCGCTGTGGCGGGCGCTTCTGCGCCTGACGCCGACCCCCGACGACCACCTCGCCGACCCCTGGGTCGGGCACGCCTGGACGTTCTGCCCGCTGCTACCGCCGACGGGGAGCCAGGTGCTCCAGCAGGTGGGGGAGCGGGTGGCGAGCGCCCGCGAGCAGTTCAACCGCTAGGCGGCCGCCTGCCGGACAACGCCTCGCAGTCAAGCGCCCTGCGGCCGTTCCTTGAGGACCGCGCCGCAGGGCGCCGGTGCGTCAGCACATCGATCGCCTTTACCTTCTCTTGGTGTTCCTGTACTGTTCTTTACGCGGAGGGGAGTATTCCTTTAGCGGCGGGCCCGTCATCACGGCCCTGGCGGATCCTTGGATCACGCTGGGCCCGGGCCACCGGCCCACAGATGCAGCACCGGGTGGAAGAGACCTCCGGCAGCTACGTAGCTGACGTTGTAAACGCCTGCATCTGCCGGAGGACTGGTGGACGTTTCCCTGACCCTGTGGGTCGCGACAATCCTTGGCCTGATGGCCCTCATCGCCGCTGACTTCGTCATCGGCCGCAAGCCGCACGACGTCTCCATGAAGGAGGCGGGCATCTGGACGGTCGTCTGGATCGCCCTCGCCTGCCTCTTCGGCGCCGGGCTCCTGGTGTTCGCCGGAGGCGGGCCCGGCGGGGAGTTCTTCGCGGGCTTCATCACCGAGAAGTCCCTGAGCGTGGACAACCTCTTCGTCTTCGTCCTCATCATGGCGAAGTTCGCCGTGCCCACGGTCTACCAGCAGAGGGTTCTGCTGGTCGGTGTCCTGATCGCGCTGGTGCTGCGAGCGGTGTTCATCGCCGCGGGCGCCGCGATCGTGACGACGTTCTCGTGGGTGTTCTTCATCTTCGGCGCGTTCCTCGTCTACACCGCCTGGAAGCTCGTCCAGGAGGCGCGGGCCGACAAGGGCGACGAGGAGTTCGAGGAGAACCGCCTGCTCAAGGCCGTGGAGAAGCGGGTCCCCGCCACGGACCGCTACCACGGCACCAAGCTGGTCGTCCGGGAGCACGGCAAGCGCCTGATCACCCCGATGCTGATCGTGATGCTGGCGATCGGAACGACCGATGTGCTCTTCGCGCTGGACTCGATCCCCGCGATCTTCGGCCTCACCAAGGACCCGTACATCGTCTTCACGGCCAACGCCTTCGCGCTGATGGGTCTGCGCCAGCTGTACTTCCTCATCGGCGGGCTGCTGAAGAGGCTGGTCCACCTCTCCTACGGCCTGTCGGTCATCCTCGGCTTCATCGGTGTGAAGCTCGTGCTGGAGGCCCTGCACGGCACCGGTGTGCACGTGCCGCACATCGGCATCCCCTTCTCGCTCGGCTTCATCGTCCTGGTCCTCGCCGTCACCACGGTGACCAGCCTGAGGGCGTCGAAGAAGCAGGCCGAGGTCGAGGAGAAGGCTGAGGAGCGGGAGAACGCGGCCCGCTGACCGCGACGGCGGCGGCGATCGGGACGACCGCGCACGCGGCAGCGGTCGCGGGACAAGCCGAGGCCCGGACGGGATCCCGGGATCCCGTCCGGGCCTTCCGGCGCCTTCGGCGCGCCGACACCGACGCCGTACCAGCGCGCCGCACCCGAGCGCCGTGAACGACCTGCTCCCGCGCCGTCCGGCGCTGAGCCCGCGCTCCGATCAGCCGCCGTCCTACCAGCCGCGCTCGCGCCACTGCGCGAGATGCGGGCGCTCCGCACCGAGGGTGGTGTCATTGCCATGGCCGGGGTAGACCCATGTCTCGTCCGGCAGCGGATCGAAGATCTTGGTCTCCACGTCGCTCAGCAGGCTCCGGAACGCCTCCGGATCGTTGTGCGTATTGCCCACGCCCCCCGGGAAGAGGCAGTCACCCGTGAACACGTGCGGGTGACCCTGCGGGTCGTCGTAGACCAGGGCGATGGAGCCGGGGGTGTGGCCCACCAGGTGGCGGGCCGTGAGCTCCACCCGGCCGACCCGCACGGTGTCCCCGTCGTCGAGCAGCACATCGGTGGGAACGGGGATGCCCGGTGCGTCCTCGCGGCCGGCCAGCGTCCTCGCCCCGGTGGCGGCGACGACGGCGCCGAGGGCCTGCCAGTGGTCGCCGTGCTGGTGGGTGGTGAGCACGGAGGCCAGTCCTCCCTCACCGATGACGCTTCGCAGAGTATGGGCGTCGTTCGCCGCGTCGATCAGGAACTGCTCGTCGGTGGCACGGCAACGCAGCACATAGGCGTTGTTGTCCATCGGCCCCACCGCGACCTTGGTGATGATCACATGGGCGAGCTCGCGGACGTCCGGGGAGCCGCCGACCTTCACCTGTCCGTGGTACGCCATCGCCGTCCCTTTCTTGTGGCGGGGATCTCTGGTGCGGGGATCTCTGGTGCGGGGATCTCTGGTGCGGGGATCTCGGATGTGCGGGAGGAGTCTGTCAGCCCAGGGGTGGGAGTGTGGGCAGCGGGACCTCGGGGTCGACGACGAGTCCCTCGCCCGCGCTCCGGCCGGTCACCCAGCCGAGCAGGGCGTGCTTGGGGCCCGACACGGTGGCCTCGGGTTTCTCGGCGGCGCCGATGTCCCACGTCTCGCCGGTCTCGGAGTCCTGCAACCGGACCGTGGCGATGCCGTCGTGGGCATGCAGGCCGTCCATGACGAACGCGAGCTCCCGCGCGACGAACTCGGCGGGCAGTTGCTCGGTGGTCCAGCCGATGCCGAGGTCGACATGGTGGAGGTTCACCTCGATCAGCCGCCGCCAGGGGATCTCGGCCGCGGCGATGACCTGGCCGGAGCGCATGACCACCTGGGCCGCGTAGGCCTGGGGCGGGAAGGCTTGCGCGGCCTCCCAGAAGCGGTTGGCGCTCGCGTGCAGATCGGCGATCTGCTCCTCCAGGGGGCGGCCGGAACCCGCCTCGATGTCGGCGTTGCGGCGCTGTCCGCTCTCGTACTGCGGGGTCTCCTCGCCGGTCGTGGCCCAGGTGAGGAGGTTGACCAACGAGTCGGCGTTGCGCGCGATGTGCGCGAGGACATGGCCCCGGGTCCAGCCGGGCAGCCGTGAGGGCTCGCCGACCGCGGCGGCGTCGAGCTGCGCCACCGCGTCCAGGAGCTGCTTTGTCGCGTCGCGGACTGCGAGAAGGTCCTCGGCCGGGTCGAGCGGTCGGGTCGTCACGTGCCCTCCTTGTCCGGGGTCAACATCACAGACGCTATCCCCGCCGAGCGCCGCGGTCACACGGATGGGCCTCCGGCCCCGTTCGCGGCGGCAGTTCTCCCGGCGGCTTCGCTATTCGAATGTACGTGCTATAGGCTCATCGGTGGCACAGTTTCCCATCGGGAAGAAAAGCCGGAGCGCCCCCGTTTAGCATTGCTGGGGCCCTGCCCTCTCCTCATCTCAGGAAGAAAGGCGCACCAGCGTGGCCGACCGCCTCACCGTCCGTGGCGCTCGCGAGCACAACCTGAAGAACGTCTCGCTCGACCTCCCCCGCGACTCGCTCATCGTCTTCACGGGCCTGTCCGGGTCGGGGAAGTCCTCCCTGGCCTTCGACACGATCTTCGCGGAGGGCCAGCGCCGCTACGTTGAGTCGCTGTCGTCGTACGCGCGGCAGTTCCTCGGCCAGATGGACAAGCCCGACGTCGACTTCATCGAGGGGTTGTCGCCCGCGGTCTCCATCGACCAGAAGTCCACCTCCCGCAACCCGCGGTCGACGGTGGGCACCATCACCGAGGTCTACGACTACCTGCGGCTGCTCTTCGCGCGCATCGGCAAGCCGCACTGTCCCGAGTGCGGGCGCCCCATCGCCCGGCAGAGCCCGCAGGCGATCGTGGACCGGGTGCTGGAGCTGGAGGAGGGCAGCCGCTTCCAGGTCCTCAGCCCTCTGGTCCGCTCCCGCAAGGGCGAGTTCGTCGACCTCTTCTCCGAGCTCCAGGCCAAGGGGTACAGCCGGGCCAGGGTGGACGGGCAGACGATCCAGCTCACCGACCCGCCGAAGCTGAAGAAGCAGGAGAAGCACACCGTCGAGGTGGTGGTGGACCGGCTCACGGTGAAGGAATCGGCCAAGCGCCGCCTCACCGACTCGGTGGAGACCGCGCTGGGCCTGTCCGGCGGCATGGTGATCCTGGACTTCGTCGACCTGCCCGAGGACGACCCGCAGCGTGAGCGGATGTTCTCCGAGCACCTGTACTGCCCGTACGACGACCTGTCGTTCGAGGAGCTCGAGCCGAGGTCGTTCTCGTTCAACTCCCCGTTCGGCGCCTGCCCCGACTGCACCGGCATCGGCACCCGGATGGAGGTCGACCCGGAGCTCATCGTCACCGACGAGGAGAAGACCCTCGACGAGGGCGCGATCGGGCCGTGGTCGATGGGCCACTCCAAGGACTACTTCAACCGCCTGATCGGCGCGCTCGCCGGCGAGTTGGGCTTCCGCACCGACATCCCCTGGGCCGGGCTTCCGGCGCGGGCGAAGAAGGCGCTGCTGCACGGCCACCGGACCCAGATCCAGGTGAGGTACCGCAACCGGTACGGGCGCGAGCGGTCCTACACGACCTCGTTCGAGGGCGCGATCCCGTTCGTGAAGCGTCGGCACTCCGAGGCGGAGAGCGACAGCAGCCGTGAGCGCTTCGAGGGCTACATGCGCGAGGTCCACTGCCCGACGTGCTCCGGGACGCGGCTGAAACCGATCGTCCTCGCGGTCACCGTGCAGGGGAAGTCCATCGCCGACATCTCCGCGATGTCCATCAGCGACTGCGCCGACTTCCTGCGCGGGATGAAGCTCACCGCCCGCGAGAAGACCATCGCCGAGCGGGTGCTCAAGGAGGTCAACGAGCGGCTGCGCTTCCTCGTGGACGTCGGCCTCGACTACCTCTCGCTCAACCGCGCCGCGGGCACCCTCTCCGGTGGCGAGGCGCAGCGCATCCGGCTCGCCACGCAGATCGGCTCCGGCCTGGTCGGTGTGCTGTACGTCCTGGACGAGCCGTCCATCGGCCTGCACCAGCGGGACAACCACCGGCTGATCGAGACCCTGGTCCGGCTGCGGGACATGGGCAACACGCTGATCGTGGTCGAGCACGACGAGGACACCATCCGCACGTCGGACTGGGTGGTGGACATCGGCCCGGGTGCGGGCGAGCACGGCGGCAAGGTGGTGCACAGCGGCCCGTTGAAGGAGCTGCTGGGGAACAAGGAGTCGATGACCGGCGCCTACCTGTCGGGGCGCAAGGCCATTCCGACGCCGCGGATCAGGCGCCCGCGCGATCCGCAGCGGCAGCTGATCGTACGCGGAGCCCGCGAGCACAACCTCCAGGACATCAATGTCTCCTTCCCCCTCGGTGTCTTCACGGCCGTGACGGGGGTGTCCGGCTCGGGCAAGTCGACGCTGGTCAACGACATCCTGTACACGCACCTTGCGCGTGAGCTGAACGGCGCCCGCACCGTGCCGGGGCGCCACACCCGCGTCGACGGCGACGACCTCGTCGACAAGGTCGTGCATGTGGACCAGTCGCCCATCGGCCGCACCCCGCGGTCCAACCCGGCGACGTACACGGGTGTCTTCGACCATGTCCGGCGGCTGTTCGCCGAGACGACGGAGGCGAAGGTCCGCGGCTACCTGCCGGGGCGTTTCTCCTTCAACGTCAAGGGCGGCCGGTGCGAGAACTGCTCCGGTGACGGCACCATCAAGATCGAGATGAACTTCCTGCCGGACGTGTACGTCCCGTGCGAGGTGTGCCACGGCGCCCGGTACAACCGGGAGACGCTGGAGGTGCACTTCAAGGGCAAGTCCATCGCCGAGGTGCTGGACATGCCCATCGAGGAGGCCATGGACTTCTTCGACGCGGTCCCGGCGATCTCGAGGCACCTGCGCACGCTCAACGACGTCGGTCTCGGCTACGTCCGCCTCGGGCAGTCGGCGCCGACCCTGTCGGGTGGCGAGGCCCAGCGGGTCAAGCTGGCGTCGGAGCTCCAGAAGCGCTCGACCGGCCGGACGGTGTACGTCCTGGACGAGCCGACGACGGGTCTGCACTTCGAGGACATCAGCAAGCTGATCAATGTCCTGTCCGGACTGGTCGACAAGGGCAACACCGTGATCGTCATCGAGCACAACCTCGATGTGATCAAAACCGCCGACTGGGTCGTGGACATGGGGCCCGAGGGCGGCAGCGGTGGTGGCCTGCTGGTCGCCGAGGGCACGCCCGAGGAGGTGGCCGCGATCCCGGCCAGCCACACGGGCAAGTTCCTCCGTGACGTCCTGGGGGACCGGGTCAGCGACGCCACCGTGCCGCAGATGCGCAGGGCCGGGTCCGACCCGGACAGGGCCGCGGGCTCCGTCACGGCGGCCACGGCCGCCCGGACCACCAAGGCCAACTCGGTGACGGTCCCGGCGAAGAAGGTGGCCGCGAAGAAGGTCGCCGTGAAGAAGACGGCCGCCGCGAAGACGGCTGCCAAGAAGACGGCTGCCGCGAAGACGGCCGCCTCGAAGACCGCCGCGAAGAAGGCCGCGGCCAAGAAGTAGTGGACGGGTTCGACGACGGCCGGGGGCCGATTCCCTGTCGCCGCAGTGTTCTGGTGGCTGCCGCCGCTCTCACGTCGGCCTCGTGCGGGCCGGGCACGGGAGCGGCGGCACCCGCGGTGCCCACCGAGCCGGTGGACCTCGGGGCGGCGACGCAGATCCCGGTGGGCGGGGCCGAGCTCTTCCGCGAGCGGAAGCTGCTGGTCTCACAGCCGGAGAAGGGCCGCTTCACGGCGTTCAGCGCCGTGTGCACGCACGCCGGGTGCGTGGTGGACTCCGTGGCGGACGGCACGGCGAACTGCCCCTGCCACGGCAGCCGCTTCCACATCACCGACGGCACAGTGGCCCAGGGCCCGGCGGACAAGGCCCTCCCGGCGATACCGGTGAGGGTCGAGGACGGCCGGATCACGGTGGGCGGAAAGCCCAAGGACGACTGGAGGACGACCGGAGGGGGAGCCCCCGGGAGGCCCCGGCGGCCCGCGCCGCCGCATTGAAGCGCCCTGCCCGAGGAGCGGTGGGGGCGCGGTCCGCAGGCGCCGGCGGCCGGGCGGAGGGGGCATGGCAAGGACCACGGTGCGAGCCTGACTGTCCCCGCCAATCAGTAGGGTGGAGCCATGGCCGACCCGTCGACTTACCGCCCCAAGCCCGGGCAGATTCCCGACTCTCCCGGGGTGTACAAGTTCCGTGACGCCCACGGGCGGGTCGTCTATGTCGGGAAGGCCAAGAGCCTGCGCCAGAGGCTCTCCTCCTACTTCCAGGACATCGCCTTCCTCCATCCGCGCACCCGCACGATGGTGACCACCGCCGCGTCCGTGGAGTGGACCGTCGTCGACACCGAGGTCGAGGCGCTCCAGCTCGAGTACTCCTGGATCAAGGAGTTCGACCCCCGGTTCAACGTCAAGTACCGCGACGACAAGAGCTACCCCTCCCTCGCCGTGACGCTCAACGAGGAGTTCCCGCGGGTGCAGGTCATGCGCGGCCCCAAGCGCAAGGGCGTGCGCTACTTCGGCCCCTACGCCCACGCCTGGGCGATCCGCGAGACCGTGGACCTGCTGCTGAGGGTCTTCCCCGTGCGCACCTGCTCCTCCGGCGTCTTCAAGCGCTCCGCCCAGATCGGCCGCCCCTGCCTGCTCGGCTACATCGGCAAGTGCTCGGCGCCCTGCGTCGGCCGGATCTCGGCCGAGGACCACCGGGCGCTCGCCGACGAGTTCTGCGACTTCATGGCCGGCCGCACCGGCACCTATCTGCGCCGCCTGGAGCAGCAGATGAAGGACGCGGCCTCCGAGATGGAGTACGAGAAGGCCGCCCGCCTGCGCGACGACATCACGGCGCTCAAGCGCGCCATGGAGAAGAACGCGGTGGTGTTCACCGACGCCACCGACGCCGACGTGGTGGCCGTGGCCGAGGACGAGCTCGAGGCAGCCGTCCAGATCTTCCATGTGCGCGGCGGCCGGGTGCGCGGCCAGCGCGGCTGGGTGACCGACAAGGTGGAGGCCGTCGACACGGCGGGGCTCGTCGAGCACGCCCTCCAGCAGCTCTACGGCGACGAGCAGGGCGACGCCGTGCCGCGCGAGGTCCTCGTTCCGGCACTGCCCGCCCCGGTGGAGCCCGTCGCCGAGTGGCTGGCGGGGCGGCGCGGGTCCAGGGTCGATCTGCGCATCCCGCAGCGCGGTGACAAAAGGGACCTCATGGCGACCGTGCAGCGCAACGCCCAGCAGGCGCTCGCTCTGCACAAGACCCGGCGCGCGTCAGATCTCACCACGCGCTCGCGTGCGCTGGAGGAGATCGCCGAGGCCCTGGAGCTGGACAGTGCGCCGCTGCGCATCGAGTGCTTCGACATCTCCCACCTCCAGGGGGACGACGTGGTCGCCTCCATGGTCGTCTTCGAGGACGGCCTCGCGAGGAAGAGCGAGTACCGCCGGTTCCAGATCAAGGGCTTCGCGGGCCAGGACGACGTCCGGTCGATGCACGAGGTGGTCACCCGGCGGTTCCGGCGCTATCTCCAGGAGCAGGAGAAGGCCGACCTGTGGAGCCCGACCGCCCAGGGCAACGGCAGCGGAACCGCCGAGGCAGATGGGAACGCCGAGTCCAACGGGAAGGGCCGGAACGGGAACGGCGGCAACGGCGAGAACGGGAACGGCGAGAACGGCAACGGCGGGAACGGCAACGCCATCGGGAACGCCGAGGCCAACGCCGGGAGTGGCAACACCGAGGCCAACGGCGCAAGCGTCAACGGCACGGACGACGTCAATGCCACGAAGGACGTCAATGCCACGGAGGACGACGGCACGGAGGACGGCAACGGCCCCCGCGACAGCCACGGCGGCGTGGACGTCGAGGCCGACGGCTACGGCCGCCCGGCCCCCGCGTCCGGGCCCATCGACCCGGACACGGGCAAGCCTCGCAAGTTCGCGTACCCGCCCCAGCTCGTCGTGGTCGACGGCGGCCGCCCCCAGGTGGCGGCGGCCAAGGCCGCCCTGGAGGCGCTCGGCATGGACGACGTCGCCCTGTGCGGCCTCGCCAAGCGCCTCGAGGAGGTCTGGCTGCCCGGCCAGGAGGACCCCGTGGTGCTGCCCCGCACCAGCGAGGGGCTCTACCTCCTCCAGCGCGTCCGTGACGAGGCCCACCGCTTCGCCATCTCCTACCAGCGCAGCAAGCGGTCCAGGTCGATGACCGCGGGCGCCCTGGACTCCGTACCCGGGCTCGGCGAGACCCGCCGCCAGGCACTCCTGAAGCATTTCGGTTCGTTGAAACGGCTCCGAGCAGCGACAATCGAGCAGATCTGCGAGGTTCCCGGGATCGGCCGCCGCACGGCGGAGGCGATCGCCGTGGCACTCGCACAGGGCCCGAAGGCCGTCCCGGCGGTGAACACCGCCACAGGCGAGATCATTGAAGAGGACGACCGGACACCGAAGGCCCCAACCGACGGGGGTAGGAACAGTGAGCGAAGTGAATGAAGCGGCGGACGACGTGAGCAAGGCCGAAGCGGGGAGCGAGGCCAACCCCGAGCTGGTGGTCATCTCCGGCATGTCGGGGGCGGGGCGCAGCACCGCGGCCAAGTGCCTGGAGGACCTCGGCTGGTTCGTGGTCGACAACCTGCCGCCGTCGCTGATCCCCACCATGGTCGAGCTCGGCGCCCGCTCCCAGGGCTCCGTGCCCCGGATAGCGGTGGTCGTCGATGTGCGCGGCCGTCGGTTCTTCGACAATCTGCGCCAGTCCCTCGCCGACCTCGACACCGGCGGTGTGCGGCGGCGTGTGCTGTTCCTGGAGGCGTCCGACGAGGCGCTGGTGCGCCGCTTCGAGAGCGTCCGCCGGCCGCACCCCCTCCAGGGCGACGGACGGATCGTGGACGGCATCGCCGAGGAGCGGGCCCTGCTGCGCGAGCTGCGCGGCGAGGCCGACCTGGTGATAGACACCTCCAGCCTCAATGTGCACGAGCTGCGCGCCAAGATGGACGCCCAGTTCGCGGGCGACGAGGAGCCGGAGCTGCGGGCCACCGTCATGTCGTTCGGCTTCAAGTACGGGCTGCCCGTCGACGCCGACCTCGTCGCGGACTGCCGCTTCCTCCCCAACCCGCACTGGGTCCCCGAGCTGCGCCCGCACACCGGCCTGGACGACGAGGTCTCCCGGTACGTGTTCGACCAGCCTGGCGCCAAGGAGTTCCTGGACCGGTACGCGGAGCTGCTGCGCATCATCGCCACCGGCTACCGCCGCGAGGGCAAGCGGTACGTGACCATCGCCGTGGGCTGTACGGGCGGCAAGCACCGCAGTGTCGCCATGTCCGAGCGCCTGGCCCACCGGCTGGTCTCGGACGGTGTGGAGACCGTGATCGTGCACCGCGACATGGGGCGCGAGTGACGCGGGCGAACCGACGCGGCAGCCGTGAGAGCAGGGGCGAGGTGGCCAGGGCGAGAGCGGTCGCCTCGCGTCCCGTACGCGGCCGCATCCCCAGCCTCATGGGGCGCCGCTCCGGTGTTCAGCCCAAGGTGGTGGCCCTCGGAGGAGGGCAGGGCCTGTCCGCGTCCCTGGCCGCGCTGCGCCGGATCACCGGCGATCTGACCGCCGTGGTCACCGTGGCCGACGACGGCGGCTCCAGCGGGCGGCTGCGGGACGAGCTCGGTGTGCTGCCGCCCGGAGACCTGCGCAAGGCGCTGGCCGCGCTGTGCGGGGACGACGAATGGGGACGCACCTGGTCCGAGGTGATCCAGCACAGGTTCACCAGCCAGGGTGAACTTCACGGCCACGCCGTGGGCAACCTGCTGATCGTCGCCCTGTGGGAACAGCTGGACGACCATGTGGCCGCGCTGGACCTCGTGGGGCGGCTGCTGGGGGCGCACGGACGGGTGCTGCCGATGTCGGCGGTGCCGCTGGAGCTGGAGGCGACCGTACGCGGCCACGACCCGGCCCGGCCGACCGAGGTGGACACCGTCCGCGGGCAGGCCACCGTGGCCCTGACCCCCGGCGAAGTGCAGGAAGTACGGCTCGACCCGCCCGACCCGCCGGCCGTTCCCGAGGCCGTCGCCGCGGTGATGGACGCCGACTGGGTGGTGCTCGGCCCGGGGTCGTGGTTCAGCTCCGTCATGCCGCATCTGCTGGTTCCGGAGCTGGCCGACGCGCTCATGGGCACCAAGGCCCGCAAGGTCCTGACGCTGAATCTGGCACCCCAGCCGGGGGAGACCGAGGGCTTCTCCCCGCAGCGCCACCTGGAGGTCCTGGCCGGTCACGCCCCTAAACTCAGCATCGACGTGGTGCTGGCCGACGAGGCAGCCGTGCACGACCGGGCCAGCCTGCGCAAGGCGGCCGAGGCGCTGAACGGCACCGTCGAGCTGGCCCCGGTCGCCGCCTGCCCCCGTGAGGGCGAGGCCGTCAGCTCGCGACACGAGCCCGAGCTGTTGGCCGCCGCGTACGACCGGATTTTCCGGATGCATGGAAGGATCGGCCCATGGCGATGACGGCAGCGGTGAAGGACGAAATCAGCCGGCTCCCCGTCACCCGGACCTGCTGCCGGAAGGCGGAGGTCTCGGCGATCCTGCGATTCGCAGGCGGACTGCACTTGGTGAGCGGGCGCATTGTGATCGAGGCGGAGCTGGACACCGGTATCGCGGCACGCCGGCTCCGCAAGGACATCCTCGAGGTCTTCGGGCACGCTTCCGACCTGGTCGTGATGGCCCCCGGGGGCCTGCGGCGCGGCAGCAGATACGTGGTGCGCGTGGTGGCCGGGGGCGACCAGCTCGCCCGGCAGACAGGCCTGGTGGACGGCCGGGGACGGCCGATCCGCGGCCTGCCCCCGCAGGTGGTCTCGGGGGCCACCTGCGACGCGGAGGCCGCCTGGCGCGGGGCCTTCCTGGCGCACGGCTCGCTGACCGAGCCGGGCCGCTCGTCCTCGTTGGAGGTGACCTGCCCCGGCCCCGAGGCCGCCTTGGCCCTCGTGGGAGCGGCCCGACGGCTCGGCATCGCGGCCAAGGCCCGCGAGGTGCGCGGGGTGGACCGGGTGGTCGTGCGCGACGGCGACGCGATCGGCGCGCTCCTGACCCGCTTGGGCGCCCACGAGTCGGTGCTGGCCTGGGAGGAGCGGCGGATGCGCCGCGAGGTGCGGGCGACCGCCAACCGCCTGGCGAACTTCGACGACGCCAATCTGCGCCGTTCCGCCCGCGCCGCGGTGGCCGCGGGCGCCCGGGTGCAGCGTGCGCTGGAGATCCTGGGCGACGAGGTGCCCGAGCACCTGGCGGCGGCCGGACGGCTGCGCATGGAGCACAAGCAGGCCTCGCTGGAGGAGCTGGGCTCGCTGGCCGACCCGCCGCTGACCAAGGACGCGGTCGCCGGCCGGATCCGCAGGCTTTTGGCCATGGCCGACAAGCGCGCCTCCGAGCTGGGTCTGCCCGGCACCGAGTCCACGCTCACGGAGGAAATGGTGGGCTGACCGCCTTTACTGCTGCGATCCGCCCGCCCCCGGCGTTTGCCAGCCGCTCCCACCCGGACGTTCCATCCAGCCCCATCCCGGGCGGTCTTTCGCCCGGCACCCGCACGCTCCCGCCGCCCCGGCCGCGCCCAACGCGCCGCCGGGGCGGCCTTTTTGCGGTTGGCGGAGCACATTTTCGAAGCCAATCCGCTGATCTTTAAACATGACACACGAATGTCATTGACATGGCCATGAGCTGGGTTCGAGGCTGTCGCCGTGGTTTCTGCGTGACACGAGTGAACCGTTGTCGAATCAAGGGGGGCTCATGAGGCGAAGAACGACGTCGGTACTTGCGGCTTTGACGCTGGTGGTGGGCGCGGGTGCCGCGGTCCAGACGGCACAGGCGCAGCCGAGGGCGGCCGCGGACGGCGACAGCCTGTCGGTCTGGACCGCGCAGGTGACGAAGAACCAGGTGCCCCTGCTGCTGAGGGCGGGCGCCGACGGGCATGAGCTGGGCTCGCTGCCGGCCAAGGGCTCGAGCAGGGTCGAGCTGTTCCTGACCAAGCGCCAGGCGCACCAGCTGGACGCCCAGGGCGTCGAGTTGAAGGAGCGCAAGATCTCCGCGGCCGCCACCCGGCGGGTCGCGGCCGCCGGTGACGGCGTCTTCCGCCCCTACAGCGGCAAGAACGGCCTCAAGCAGGAGATCGTCACGACGGGGCAGGCGCACCCGGGGCTCACCAAGGTCGTGAGCATCGGCAGGACGATCAACAAGCAGGACATCCTGGCGATCAAGGTCAGCAAGGACGCCAAGAAGGTCAAGGACGGCAAGAAGCCCGCCGTGCTGTACGTGTCCAACCAGCACGCCCGTGAGTGGATCACTCCGGAGATGACCCGCAGGCTCCTGCACTACTACCTCGACAACTACGGCAAGGACAGCAAGGTCACCAAGATCCTCGACACCACCGAGCTGTGGTTCGTGATCTCGGCCAACCCCGACGGCTACGACTACACCCACAAGGCGCCCGCCAACCGCCTGTGGCGCAAGAACCTGCACGACAACAACGGCGACGGGAAGATCACCTCTGGCGACGGCGTCGACCTCAACCGCAACTTCGCCTACAAGTGGGGTTACGACAACGAGGGCTCCTCGCCCGACCCCGCCGACGAGACGTACCGCGGCACGTCCGCCGGCTCCGAGCCGGAGACCAAGGCCCTGGACGCCTTCGAGAAGCGCATCGGCTTCGAGTACGGCATCAACTACCACTCCGCCGCCGAACTGCTGCTGTACGGCGTCGGGTGGCAGGTGCAGACCCCGACCCCGGACGACGTGGCGCTCAAGTCGCTCGCCGGAACGCCGGAGAAGCCGGCCATCCCCGGCTACCACTCCCAGCTGTCCTCCGAGCTCTACACCACCAACGGTGAGGCGGACGGCCACGCGGGCAACGTCAACGGGATGGCGATGTTCACCCCCGAGATGTCCACCTGCACCACGGTGTCGCGGATCGACCCCAACGACGAGTGGAAGCCCGAGGACTGCCAGAGCGGCTTCAACTTCCCCGACAGCGAGAAGCTCATCGAGCAGGAGTTCGAGAAGAACATCTCGTTCGCGCTCGCCGTCGCGAAGTCGGCCTCCCACCCCGACCGGCCCTCCTCGCCGGTCGGCATCGACGCCCCCGACTTCACCCCGGACGCGTTCACCTCGTCCTACGCCCGCGGGGGCGACCAGCCGGTGGCCGTCACCGTCCGCAAGAGCGTTCGTGACAAGCGGCTGAACTACCGCGTCGACGGCGGCCCGCTGCACACCGTGAAGCTCAAGGCGTGGAAGGGCGGTGAGCGCTACGGCGGCACCGACCACCTCTTCTTCGACCAGTACCGGGCGAAGGTGAGCAAGGCCGGCGTCGGCGACAAGGTCAAGGTCTGGTTCACCGGCCGGACCGCCGAGGGGAAGAAGACCTCGAGCGCGCCCTTCAGCTACATCGTGGAGGCGACGCCCAAGGCCGACACCCTGGTCATCGCCGAGGAGGGCGGCGACGCCGCCGCCAAGTACGTCCGCACCTATGTCCGCGCGCTGCGGGACAACGGCCGCAAGCCGGCCGTGTGGGACGTCGCCACCCAGGGCTCCCCGAGCGCGCTCGGCGTCCTGAGCCACTTCAAGACCGCGGTCTGGTACAACGGCGCGGCCCGTCCCGGCGGGGCGACGCTGCTGGCCGTGCGCGACTTCCTCAACGAGGGCGGCAAGCTGGTCCAGGCGGGAGAGCAGGCGGGCGGGTCCTCCGTCGTCGGCCCGGCCCTGACAGACGACTTCAGCCAGTACTACCTCGGCGCCGACACCCGGATCTCGCTCAAGGGCGCCAAGGAGTTCAAGGGTCTGGGCGGGCTCAAGGACCGGGACGTCAAGCTCGGCGACGCGGTGGGGAACCCGCTGGACGCGGCCGGTGCCTACACCGTCACCTCGGACTCGCTTCCCCCGTCGCAGTTCCCGCAGTTCGCCAGCAAGGCGGCCGGTGACTACCCGGGCGCCAGGACGCCCTTCCAGCCGTACGAGGGCGACTGGTTCGCCGCGGCCGAGCACCGGGACGACTCCTGGATGCGGCTCGCACGGACCGTGGACCTGACCGGTGTGAAGGCCGAGGACAAGCCGCAACTGCGGTTCTGGCTCAGCTTCGACACCGAACAGGACTACGACAACGCGGTCCTGGAGGCGCACACACCGGGCGCCGACGACTGGACCACCCTGCCCGAGGCGGGCGGCGCGACCGGGACGGCCGTCCCGGCCGAGTGCGACGCCGGCTTCTACATCGCCGACCACCCGTTCCTCAAGCACTACCTCACCCTCACGGGCACGGGCTGCGAGGCGCAGGGCACCACCGGCAAGTGGAACCGCTTCACCGGCACGTCCGACGGCTGGCAGGAGGTGACGTTCGACCTGAGCGCCTACGCGGGCAAGAAGGTCGACCTCGACCTGTCGTACATCACCGACCCGGGCACCGGCGGCCACGGTGTGTTCGCCGACAACACCCGCCTGGTGATCGGCGGCGCGGACAAGGACATCGAGGGATTCGAGACATCCCTGGGTCCCTGGACCGTCCCGGGCGCCCCGGACGGCAGCCAGCCCAACGCCGTGGACTGGGTCCGCTCCCGCGAGCTCTTCCACTCCTCGGCGGCCGTCACGACCGGCGACTCGGTCCTGTTCGGATTCGGCCTGGAGCATGTCTCGACCCGCACCGAGCGCGCCCGGCTCCTCGGCGGCGCGCTGAAGTACCTGGCCAAGAAGGGGTGAGCACCCCCGACTGACCAGTAGCGCGGGGCGGCCCTGTCCGGAACCGGACGGGGCCGCCTCGTCGGCGTGTCCAAGGACTGAGTCCCATGCCACCCCTCGAGGTCCGGCGCGGTAGGGTCGTACGTGGTCGGGGACATCCCATCCACAATCGCCGGACGTGGATCCGGCGCATCAGCGAGGAGATCGGTTCGTGACGATCCGGGTAGGCATCAACGGCTTTGGTCGTATTGGCCGCAACTTCTTCCGCGCCGCCCTGGCGCAGGGTGCGGACATCGAGATCGTCGGTGTCAATGACCTGACCGACAACGCGACCCTGGCACACCTGCTCAAGTACGACACCATCCTGGGCCGCCTCAACGCGGACGTCACCCACTCGGGTGACTCCATCACCGTGGGTGGCAAGACCTTCAAGGCGATCGCCGAGCGCGACCCGGCCGCCCTGCCCTGGGGCGAGCTCGGCGCGGACATCGTGATCGAGTCCACCGGCATCTTCACCAAGGCCGAGGCGGCGAAGAAGCACGTCTCCGCCGGTGCGAAGAAGGTCATCATCTCGGCGCCCGCCTCCGACGAGGACATCACCATCGTCATGGGCGTCAACGAGGACAAGTACGACTCCGCGAAGCACACCATCATCTCCAACGCCTCCTGCACCACCAACTGCGTGGCGCCGATGGCGAAGGTGCTGGACGAGAACTTCGGCATCGTCAAGGGCCTGATGACGACGGTGCACGCGTACACCAACGACCAGGTCATCCTGGACTTCCCGCACAAGGACCTGCGCCGCGCCCGTGCCGCCGCGCAGAACATCATCCCCACCTCGACCGGCGCCGCGAAGGCCACCGCCCTGGTGCTCCCGCAGCTCAAGGGCAAGCTGGACGGCATCGCGATGCGCGTGCCCGTGCCCACCGGCTCGGTCACCGACCTGGTCGTCACCCTGGACCGCGACGTCACCAAGGACGAGATCAACGCCGCGTTCCAGAAGGCTGGCGAGGGCCGGCTCAAGGGCATCCTGTCCTACAGCGAGGACCCGATCGTCTCCTCGGACATCGTCAACTGGCCGGCGTCCTGCACGTTCGACTCGCCGCTGACGATGGCCCAGGGCAACCAGGTCAAGGTCGTCGGCTGGTACGACAACGAGTGGGGCTACTCCAACCGTCTGGTGGACCTCACCACCTTCATCGGCGGCAAGCTCTGACCGCGAGCGCAGGTACCGCGACATGAGGGAGCAGGGCTCGGAGGGCGCGAAGGAGCGCCTTTCGGGCCCTGCTCCTTGAGAAGGACATGTCCTCGCGCAAGACGTGGCTCGGCCCCGAAGACGCTGCCTCGGCCACGACGTGACCAGTTGCTCGCGCCTCACCGCCTAGGGGTTACCCAGCATGAAGACCATCGACGACCTCGACGTCGCCGGCAAGCGGGTGTTCGTCCGCTCCGATCTCAATGTCCCGCTCTCGGGCGCCACGGAAGCCGGAAGTCGGAGCATCACCGACGACGGGCGCATCCGCGCCGCCCTGCCGACCATCACCAGGCTCGCCGAGCGCGGCGCCAAGGTGATCGTCGCCTCGCACCTGGGCCGCCCCAAGGGCGAGCCCGACCCGCAGTTCTCCCTCGCCCCGGTCGCCGCGCGCCTCGGCGAACTCCTCGGCAAGGACGTCGCCTTCGCCACCGACACCGTCGGCGACAGCGCCGAGCAGACCGTGGCGGGCCTGTCCGATGGCGATGTCGCCCTGCTGGAGAACCTGCGCTTCAACCCGGGGGAGACCGCCAAGGACGACGCCGAGCGCGGCGCCTTCGCGGACCGGCTCGCCACCCTCGCCGACGCCTACGTGGGCGACGGCTTCGGCGCCGTGCACCGCAAGCACGCCTCCGTCTACGACCTCCCCGCGCGGCTGCCGCACGCCGCGGGCGGCCTGATCATCGCCGAGGTCACCGTCCTGAAGAAGCTCACCGAGGAGGTCTCGCGCCCCTACGCGGTCGTGCTCGGCGGGGCCAAGGTCTCCGACAAACTCGGGGTGATCGACCACCTGCTGGACAAGGCCGACCGCATCCTGATCGGCGGCGGCATGGCGTACACCTTCCTCAAGGCACTCGGCCACGAGATCGGCGAGTCGCTGCTCCAGGAGGACCAGGTCCCCGTGGTCCGCGAGTACCTCGAGCGGGCCGAGGCCAAGGGCGTGGAGTTCGTGCTGCCGGTCGACGTGCTGGCCGCCGCGGAGTTCCCCGACCTGAAGGCCAAGGCCCCGGCCAACCCCGTCACCGTCTCCGCCGAGGCCATCCCGGCCGACGTGATGGGCCTGGACATCGGCCCGCGCACCCGCGAGCTGTACGCCTCGAAGCTCTCCGACACGGCCACCGTCTTCTGGAACGGCCCGATGGGCGTCTTCGAGCACCCGGACTTCGCCGAGGGCACCCGAGCGGTCGCCCAGGCTCTGGTGGAGGTCTCCCAGAAGGAGAAGGGGGCGTTCACCGTGGTCGGCGGCGGCGACTCGGCCGCGGCCG
Source organism: Wenjunlia tyrosinilytica (assembly GCF_014646055.1). Lineage (GTDB taxonomy): Bacteria > Actinomycetota > Actinomycetes > Streptomycetales > Streptomycetaceae > Wenjunlia > Wenjunlia tyrosinilytica. The sequence goes on along the minus strand of NZ_BMMS01000002.1, from coordinate 121,785 downwards.
TCCGCATCCTCGGCTTCGACGAGGCCGCGTTCGGACACATCTCTACCGGTGGTGGCGCCAGCCTCGAATACCTCGAGGGCAAGACGCTCCCCGGCCTCGCCGCACTGGAGGACTGAACCACATGAGCACCCGCACCCCGCTGATGGCGGGCAACTGGAAGTGCAACCTCAACCACCTCGAGGCCATCGCACACGTCCAGAAGCTCGCCTTCGCCCTCACCGACAAGGACTTCGACGCCGTCGAGGTCGCCGTCCTGCCGCCCTACACCGACCTGCGCTCGGTGCAGACCCTGATCGACGGCGACAAGCTCAGGATCAAGTACGGAGCCCAGGACGTCTCCCAGCACGACGGGGGCGCCTACACCGGTGAGATCTCCGGCTCGATGCTCGCCAAGCTCAACTGCGCCTACACGGTCGTCGGGCACTCCGAGCGCCGGCAGTACCACGGCGAGAACGAGGAGATCGTCAACGCCAAGGTCAAGGCCGCGTACCGGTACGGCCTGACGCCGATCCTGTGCATCGGCGAGGGCCTGGACGTCCGCAAGGCGGGCAACCAGGTCCCCCACACCCTCGCCCAGCTCGACGGCGGTCTCGACGGCGTCCCCGCCGAGCACGTCGAGACCATCGTCATCGCCTACGAGCCGGTGTGGGCCATCGGCACCGGTGAGGTCGCCACCCCCGAGGACGCGCAGGAGGTCTGCGGGGCGATCCGCGGCCGTCTCGCCGAGGTGTACGGCCAGGAGGTCGCCGACAAGGTGCGCATCCAGTACGGCGGCTCGGTCAAGTCGGGCAATGTCGCCGCGATCATGGCGCAGCCGGACGTGGACGGCGCCCTGGTCGGAGGCGCATCGCTGGACGCCGAGGAGTTCGTCAAGATCGTGCGCTTCCGGGACCAGTAGCCGGTCCGGGGACCTTTCGGCGGGGAGAGGGCCCATGTCGGGGCCGATCTCGCCGTACAGTGGATCCAAGTCGTACCCTGGCGGGGGCCGGGGCAGCCGCTGAGGCGGCGGCCCGGCCCCCACCGGTTTTACCGAGAAGCACCGTTTCGCCGAAGCACCGCCCGACCGCAAGCGCCGTACACACCACCCAGAGAGTTGGTCCAGCCGTGATCATGGGGTTCTCGATCGCCCTCGTCGTCTTCAGTCTGCTGATGATGCTGCTGGTGCTCATGCACAAGGGCAAGGGCGGCGGCCTTTCCGACATGTTCGGTGGCGGAATGCAGTCGTCCGTGGGCGGGTCGTCGGTGGCCGAGCGGAACCTGGACCGGATCACCGTGGTCGTCGGGCTTGCCTGGTTCGCCACGATTGTCGTCCTCGGGCTGCTGCTCAAGTTCAACAGCTGACGTAAGCTGAAGAACTTCCGGACGCCTGTGGAAAACTGACAGGCTTACACTGGACGTCCTCGCGCAGGTGCCGGGCCTCGGGGGCGCGGCAGCGCAGCACCATCACGCAGGGAGTTACGACCGTGGCAAGTGGCAACGCGATCCGTGGCAGTCGGGTCGGCGCCGGGCCGATGGGAGAAGCAGAGCGCGGCGAGTCCGCCCCGCGTCTGCGGATCTCATTCTGGTGCTCCAACGGGCACGAGACCCAGCCGAGCTTCGCCAGCGACGCGCAGATCCCGGACACCTGGGACTGCCCCCGGTGCGGTTTCCCGGCGGGGCAGAACCGCGAGAGCCCGCCGGACCCGCCGCGCACCGAGCCCTACAAGACACACCTGGCCTATGTGCGCGAGCGCCGCAGCGACGCCGACGGGGAGGCGATCCTCGCCGAGGCCCTCGCCAAGCTCCGCGGTGAGATCTGAGCCGGTCCACCTGCGCGCACGACACGAGAACGGGGTCCGGGTGGCCCTTCCGCGAGGAAGGCCCACCCGGACCCCGTTCCGTGTTCTTCCCAGTTCTTCGTTCTTCCCGGTTCTTCCCGGCTGGTCCTGCCCGGCCCTGGCCGGAGGCAGCGCCTGAGCGCCGGGCGCTAGGCGGAGGCCGGCGGGTACAGCTGCGGCGGAAGGTTCGCCGCGGCGGAGCGGTCGAGCAGCCACAGGGTGCGACTGGTTCCCCGCGCGCCCGCGGCCGGTGCCTGGATCTCCCCGGCGCCGCCCAGGGCGATCGCCACGGCGTCCGCCTTGTCCTCGCCCGCGGCCAGCAGCCACACCTCGCGCGCCGACCGGATCGCCGGGAAGGTCAGCGAGATACGGGTGGGCGGGGGCTTGGGGGCCCCGCGCACCGCCACGACCGTGCGCTCGACCTCGCGCACCGCGGGGTGCTCGGGGAAGAGCGAGGCCACATGCGTGTCCGGGCCGACGCCGAGGAGGAGGACGTCGAACGAGGGCACCCCGCCGTGGTCGCCGGGGCGCGTCGCCTTCGCGAGCTCCTCGGAGTAGGCCTCGGCGGCCGCCTCCGGGTCGTTGCCCTCGGGCCCGTCGGACGCCGGCATGGGACGCACCCGCGCCGGGTCCAGCGGTACCGAGTCCAAAAGCGCCGCACGGGCCTGGGTGTGGTTCCGCTCGGGGTCGCCCTCGGGCAGGAACCGCTCGTCGCCCCACCACAGGTCAAGGCGCGACCAGTCGATCGCGTCCCGGGCGGGCGATTCGGCGATGGCGGCCAGCAGTGCGTTGCCGTTGCGCCCTCCCGTGAGCACCACCGAAGCCGAACCGGTGGCGGCCTGGGCGTCCACGACCTTGGTGATCAGCCGGGCCGCGGCCGCCTTCGCCATCAGGTCCTTGTCGCGGTGCACGACCACCTGAGGCGCCGTCACTTCGTCGTCCTGCGGCGGGAAGCGGCCGGCTTGGCGGACTCCTGGGCCGACGGCTTGTCAGACGCCCTCGACGGCTTGGCGGTCGGCTCCGCGCTTTCCGCCGCGGTGCCGTCCGCCGGCTCCGCGGCCTCGGATGCCGTCTCGGACGATGCCGTGGAGGCCGGTGCTGTGGAGGCCGGTGCCGAGGACCGCGTCGCGGCGGCCTTCCTCGTCGTGCGCTGCGGCTGGATCACATGGCCGCTCGAGCCGTTCGTCTCCGGCAGCCTGCCCAGCCCGTACCTCACCGTGGACGCGTATACCTCGTCCGGGTCCAGCCGCCGCAGCTCCTCGGCGATCAGCTCCGAGGTCCCGCGGCGCTTGAGCGCCACATGCCGGTCCGGTTGCCCCGGCATGGCCAGCTCGGCCAGCGCGCCGTCGGCCCGGTCCAGGCAGATGTCGCCGTCGGCGGTGCGCAGCCGCACACCGGTCAGGCCCGGCCCCTGCGAGACCACCAGCTCGACCTCGACCTTCAGCCGGTCCGCCAGCCACAGGGCCAGCAGCTCCGAGCTGGGGTTGTAGGCCTCGCCCTCGACCACGGCGCCGGTGACCTTGGAGTGCTTCTGGTCGAGGGCCGCGGCCAGCATGCTGCGCCACGGGGTGATCCTCGTCCAGGCCAGATCGGTGTCACCCGGGGTGTAGCTCTCCCCGCGGCCGATCAGTGCCGCCATGGGGTTCTCGGTGGCCGCGGCGTCGGTCACCCGGCGCTGGGCGAGCGCGCCCAGCGGGTCCTCGGCGGGACGCTCGGGAGCGTCCTCCGGCCACCAGACGACGACGGGCGCGTCCGGGAGCAGGAGCGGCAGGACGACCGACTCGGCGTGGTTGGCCAGCTCGCCGTGCAGCCGCAGCAGCACGATCTCACCGGCCCCGCTCTCCTCGCCGATCCTCACCTCCGCGTCGAGGCGGGCCTCGGCGCGCGCCCTGGGGGAGCGTCCATGGCGCTTGATGACCGCCAGTATCCGGGAGGGGTGCTCCCTGGACGCCTCGTTGGCCGCCTTCAGGGCGTCGTAGTGGTTGCCCTCGTCGGTCACGATCACCAGCGTGAGCACCATGCCGACGGCCGGGGAGCCGATCGCACGACGGGCCTTGACCAGCGCGTTGTTGATCTGGCTCGAGGTGGTGTGGGTCAGATCGATGTTCATGGCCGGCGCCAGCTCCGTCCGTCTCGTGCGAGCATCTCGTCGGCCGCGGCCGGACCCCAGGTGCCCGACGTGTAGGGCTGGGGCCGGCCGTGCTTGGCCCAGTGCTCCTCGATCGGGTCGAGGATCGTCCAGGACAGCTCGACCTCCTGGTGGCGCGGGAAGAGGTTCGCGTCGCCGAGCAGCACGTCCAGCAGGAGCCGCTCGTACGCCTCGGGGCTGGACTCGGTGAAGGACTCGCCGTAGGCGAAGTCCATCGACACGTCCCGGACCTCCATGGCCGTGCCCGGCACCTTCGAACCGAAGCGGACGGTGATGCCCTCGTCCGGCTGGATCCGGATCACCAGGGCGTTCTGCCCCAGCTCCTCGGTGGCGGTGCTGTCGAACGGCAGGTGCGGCGCGCGCTGGAAGACCACCGCTACCTCGGTGACCCGCCGCCCCAGCCGCTTGCCGGTGCGCAGGTAGAACGGCACACCCGCCCAGCGCCGGTTGTCGATCTGCAGCTTTATCGCGGCGTAGGTGTCGGTGCGCGAGTCCGGGGGGATGCCCTCCTCCTCCAGATACCCGGCCACCTCCTGTCCGCCCTGCCAGCCGCGGACGTACTGCCCGGGCACCGTGTGCTTGCTCAGGTCCGCGGGGAGCTTGACCGCGCCCAGCACCTTGATCTTCTCCCGGACCAGGGCGGCGGCCTCGAACGAGGCCGGCTCCTCCATCGCCGTGAGGGCGAGCAGCTGGAGGAGGTGGTTCTGGATGACGTCACGGGCGGCGCCGATGCCGTCGTAGTACCCCGCACGGCCGCCGATGCCGATGTCCTCGGCCATGGTGATCTGCACGTGGTCGACGTAGGAGCGGTTCCACAGGGGCTCGAACATCGTGTTGGCGAAGCGCAGCGCCAGGATGTTCTGGACCGTCTCCTTGCCCAGGTAGTGGTCGATCCGGAAGACCTCGTTGGGCGGGAAGACCTCGTGGACGGTCCGGTTGAGCTCCTGGGCGCTGGCCAGGTCGTGGCCGAACGGCTTCTCGATGACGGCGCGGCGCCAGGATCCGTTGCGCCCCTCGGACAGGTGGTGCTTCTTGAGCTGCTCGACGACCTTGGGGAAGAACTTCGGCGGAACGGACAGGTAGAAGGCGAAGTTGCCGCCCGTGCCGCGTGCCTTGTCCAGCTCGTCGATGGTGCTGCGCAGCTTCTCGAACGCGTCGTCGTCGTTGAACTCGCCGGGCACGAACCGGAAGCCCTCGGCGAGCTGCGCCCACACCTCCTCGCGGAACGGGGTCCGCGAGTGCTCCTTGACGGCGTCGTGGACGACCTGGGCGAAGTCCTCGTTCTCCCAGTCGCGGCGGGCGAAGCCGACGAGCGAGAAGCCCGGCGGCAGCAGGCCGCGGTTGGCCAGGTCGTAGACGGCCGGCATCAGCTTCTTGCGCGACAGGTCGCCCGTGACGCCGAAGATGACCAGACCCGAGGGGCCCGCGATGCGTGGGAGCCGCCGGTCCTGTGGTGCCCGCAGTGGATTGGTGTTCGTCGTCACCGCTTCACTCTCCTAGCGCGGAATGCAGCTGCCGCAGCCCTGCCGCACGGTCGGTGAGATGCAGGCGCAGCGCCGGACGGCCCCGCGAGGTGAGGGCGCCGAGGTCGCCGAGCGCCTGGGCGAGCTGGAGGCGCCCGAAGGTGTAGGGCCTGCCCGGCACGTCCAGGTCCTGCGCCGTCGCCCCGGTGATCTGGAGGAATGCGCCGACCGGCGGACCGCCCTTGTGGAACTGCCCGGTGGAGTGCAGGAAGCGCGGAGCCCAGCCGAAGGTCACCTGCCTGCCGGCCTTCACCGCCGCCGCGGGGCGCAGCTTCTCCGCGGACGCCTCGCCCACCCGGTCCAGGTAGGCCATCACGGCGAGGTAGCCGCGCTCGGGAACCGCGCCGAACAGCGCGTCGAGGGCGCCTGCCAGCGTGGTCGCCCCGCCCAGCACCGCCGAGTCGCCGAAGACCTGCACGGCGCCGTCGGTGAAGGCCGGCTCGCCCTCGGGGAGGGGGCCGTCGCCCGCCTTCTCCAGCAGGGCGGCCGTGTTGTCCTTGGACTCCTGGACGTTGGGCTGGTCGAACGGGTCGATGCCGATGATCCGGCCCGCCACCGCGGTCGCGAACTCCCACAGCAGGAGCTGCGCGCCCAGCGGCCCGCCGACAGCGATGTCGGCGGACTCGTCGGAGCCCAGGACGACCCGCTGCCCGTCCTCGCCGATGTCGGCGTAGCCGGGAGCGCCGGTGCCCTCGACGACGACCGGCAGGATGCCCTTGGCCTCCTTGCCGGTGGACTCGGCGATGAGCTGCTCGGCCCAGTCGCCGAAGCCGACGATGCCGTGTCCGCCGGCGTCCGTGGCCGTGGCGATGACGGCCTTGTCACGGCCGGTCACCGCTCCGGTGCCGAGCGCCGCGCCCAGCAGGAGGCCCGGGTTGGTGGCCTCGTTCCTGGCGAGCTCGGGGGACAGGGCCGCGGCCTCGTCCAGCAGCTTCGCCACGTCCACGCCCGCCAGCGCGCTCGGAACGAGGCCGAAGGCGGTCAGCGCCGAGTAGCGGCCGCCCACGTTGGGGTCGGCCAGCACCACGCGGTAGCCCGCCTCGCGGGCGGTGTGCTCCAGCGGGGAGCCCGGGTCGGTGACGACCACGATCCGCTGGGCGAGTTCCTCGTCCGACAGGCCCATGTCACGGAACGCCTGCTCGTAGGCGCGCCGGTGGCTGTCGGTCTCGATGGTGCCGCCGGACTTGGAGGAGACCACGACGACCGTGCGGTCCAGCCGGTCCGCGACGGCCCGGCGGATCTGGTGCGGGTCGGTGGTGTCGAGCACCGTCAGCGGGACGCCGTAGGTGCGGGTGATGACCTCGGGGGCGAGGGAGGAGCCGCCCATCCCGGCGAGGACCACATGGTCGAGACCCGCCCGGGCCACCTCCTCCCGCAGCTCGGCGAGCTGCGGGAGAAGGGCACGGGAGGAGGTGGGCAGATCCACCCAGCCAAGGCGGATGGAAGCCTCGGACTCGGCGGCCGGGCCCCACAAGGTGGCGTCCGATCCGCTCAGCCGGGAGGCGACGGAGTCCGACTGCAGCTGCTTGAGCACCTCCACCAGGGCGGTGCCCACGAACTTCCGCACCGAGACGGATACGCCGCCGTCCCGGGCTTCGAGGCCTGCAAAGTCCGCCATCGCGTCAGGACTCCTTCGGGGCGTTGTCCTTGAGGGCCTTGTCCACCGATTCCAGCAGTTCGTTCCACGACGTCTCGAACTTCTCGACGCCCTCGTCCTCGAGGACCTCGACGACGTCGTCGTAGGAGACACCGATCCCCTCGAGCGCGTCCAGATCGGCCCTGGCCTGCTCATAGGTGGCGCGGACGGAGTCGCCGCGGATCTCGCCGTGGTCGGCGACGGCGTCGAGCGTGGACTCGGGCATCGTGTTCACGGTGCCCGCAGCGACCAGCTCCTCGACGTACATCGTGTCCTTGTACGCCGGGTCCTTCACACCGGTCGAGGCCCACAGCGGACGCTGCTTGTGCGCGCCCGCCCGCTCCAGGGCCGCCCAGCGCTCGGACGGGGGAGTCGAGCCGTCCACCGAGCCGAACACCTCCTCGAACGCCTGGTAGGCCAGGCGGGCGTTGGCGACGGCGGCCTTGCCGCGCAGCGCCTTGGCCTCGGGGGTGTCGATCTTCTCCAGGCGCTTGTCGACCTCGGTGTCCACGCGGGAGACGAAGAACGAGGCGACCGACTCGATCGTGGACAGGTCGATGCCGGCGGCCCTGGCCTTCTCCAGGCCCGCCAAGTAGGCGTCCATGACCTGGCGGTACCGGTCCAGGGAGAAGATCAGCGTGACATTGACGCTGATGCCCCGGCCGATCACCTCGGTGATCGCGGGCAGGCCGCCCAGTGTGGCCGGGATCTTGATGAACAGGTTCGGGCGGTCGACCAGCCACCACAGCTGCTTGGCCTCGGCCACGGTGGCGTCGGTGCGGTGCGCCAGGCGCGGGTCCACCTCGATGGAGACCCGGCCGTCGTGTTGCCCGGTGGCGTCGAAGACCGGCCGCAGGATGTCGGCCGCGTCGCGGACGTCGGAGGTGGTGATCATGCGCACCGCCTCCTCGACCGTGAGACCGCGCACCGCCAGGTCACGCAGCTGACCGTCGTAGCCGTCGCCGCCGCCGATCGCCTTCTGGAAGATCGACGGGTTCGTGGTCACGCCCACGACGTGGCTCTGGTCGATCAGCTCGGCGAGGTTGCCGGACGTGATCCGCTTGCGGCTCAGGTCGTCCAGCCAGATCGCCACGCCTTCGTCGCTGAGGCGCTTGAGTGCGTCTGCCATGTCTATTGCATCTCCTCGATACGTTGCTTGGGCGCCGTCAGGCGGATGCGGCAGCGATGGAGTCGCGTGCCGCCGCGACGACGGCCTCCTTCGTGAGGCCGAACTTCTCGTAGAGGACCTGGTAGTCGGCGGAGGCGCCGAAGTGCTCCAGGCCGACGATGCGGCCGGCGTCGCCGACGAGTTCGCGCCAGCCCTGGGCGATGCCCGCCTCGACCGAGACACGTGCCTTGACCCGCGGCAGAAGGACGCTGTCCTGGTAGGCCTTGTCCTGCTCCTTGAACCACTCGAGGCAGGGGAGAGAGACCACACGGGTGGGGATGCCGTCGGCCTCGAGGACCTCGCGGGCGGCGACCGCGATCTGCACCTCGGAGCCGGTGCCGATGAGGATGACCTCCGGGGCGCCGTTGGAGGCGTCGGCCAGGACGTAGGCGCCCTTGGCCGTGCCCTCGGCGGAGCTGAACTCCTCGCCGGTGGCCGGGCCGTCCTCGGTCCGCGCCCACGTCGGCACGTTCTGCCGGGTCAGGGCGAGGCCGTGCGGGCCGGTGCCGGGGACGGAGTGGCGCTCCATGATCGTGCGCCAGGCGACCGCGGTCTCGTTGGCGTCGGCGGGACGGACGACGTTCAGGCCCGGGATGGCGCGCAGCGCGGCGAGGTGCTCGACCGGCTGGTGGGTCGGGCCGTCCTCGCCGAGGCCGATGGAGTCGTGCGTCCACACGTAGGTGACGGGCAGCCGCATCAGCGACGCCAGCCGGACCGCGGGGCGCATGTAGTCCGAGAAGACCAGGAATGTGCCGCCGTAGACACGGGTGTTCCCGTGCAGGGCGATGCCGTTCATGGTCGAGCCCATGGCGTGCTCGCGGATGCCCCAGTGGATGGTGCGGCCGTACGGGCTCGCGCCGGGCAGCGGGTTGTCCGGGGGGAGGAAGGACGAGCTCGAGTCGATGGTCGTGTTGTTCGAACCGGCCAGGTCCGCGGAGCCGCCCCACAGCTCGGGGACGATCGCGCCGAGGGCCTTGAGCACCTCGCCGGAGGCCTTGCGGGTCGCCACGTCCTTGCCCGCCGGGAAGCTCGGGATCGACTTGTCCCAACCCTCGGGGAGCTTGCCGGCCGCGATGCGGTCGTACTCGGCGGCCCGGTCGGGGTCGGCGGCGCGCCAGGTCTGGAACGCCTTGTCCCACTCGGCGCGCATCGCGCGGCCCCGGTCGAGGGCCTCGCGGGTGTGGGCGAGGACCTCTTCCTCCACCTGGAAGTGCTGGTCCGGGTCGAAGCCCAGGACCTCCTTGGTGGCCCTGACCTCGTCCTCGCCGAGGGCGGAGCCGTGCGCCGCCTCGGTGTTCTGGGCGTTCGGGGCCGGCCAGGCGATGATCGTGCGGGCGCCGATGATGGACGGACGGCCCGTCTCGGCCTTCGCGGCGAGGAGCGCCTTGTGCAGCGCCTCGATGTCGAAGTCGCCGTTCTCGGCCTGCTCGATGCGCTGCACGTGCCATCCGTAGGCCTCGTAGCGCGCCAGCACGTCCTCGCTCAGAGCGGTGGCGGTGTCGCCCTCGATCGAGATGTGGTTGTCGTCGTACAGGGCGACGAGGTTGCCCAGCTTCTGGTGGCCGGCCAGGGAGCCGGCCTCCGCCGAGACGCCTTCCTCGATGTCGCCGTCGGAGACGATGGCCCAGATGGTGTGGTCGAAGGGGGACTCGCCCTCGGGTGCGTCCGGGTCGAACAGCCCGCGCTCGTACCGCGCGGCCATGGCCATGCCCACGGCGTTGGCGATGCCCTGGCCGAGCGGGCCCGTGGTGGTCTCGACCCCGATGGTGTGGCCGTGCTCGGGGTGGCCCGGAGTGCGGCTGCCCCACTTGCGGAACGCCTTCAGGTCGTCCAGCTCCAGGCCGTAGCCCGACAGGAAGAGCTCGGTGTAGAGCGTCAGGCTGGTGTGCCCGGGGGAGAGGACAAAGCGGTCACGGCCCGCCCAGTCCGGGTTCGTGGGGTCGTGCCGCATCAGCTTCTGGAACAGAAGGTAGGCGGCGGGTGCCAGGCTCATGGCCGTGCCGGGGTGGCCGTTGCCGACCTTCTGCACGGCGTCCATGGCGAGGACTCGAGCTGTGTCCACAGCCCGCTTGTCCAGATCGGTCCAGTCCAAGGCTGTGTTGGTCGACTTGGTGCTCACCCTGAGTCAGGGCTCCTCTCGATGTCGAACGCCGAGAAACGGCGTGCAAACCGGCGCTGTCGAGCCTACCGCCGATGGGGGGCTCGGCTTTTCGGCCTTCCGGCCAACCGTTCCGTACTCGAGCCGATTCCCAGCGGGGACGGAGCGCCGGCGGGGCGGCGGAACACGGGCGACCCCCGGCGCAAGACGGTAGTTGCGATGCGTCTAGAGTGGCGTGGTAAGCGCAAGGACCTCCCTGGTCGTACATCTGCTGTACCCCTGGGGCTTGCATGTCTTATCTCTTCAGGGGTTTTCGTGACGGCCGTCGAGTCCCGACCCGCAGGGGTCATCGGAACGAGCCGCGGGCACCGTCCGTTCGGCGCTCGGGTCAAGGCATTCGTGGCGCTCACGAAGCCGCGCGTCATCGAGCTCCTGCTCATGTCGACGGTGCCGGTCATGTTCCTCGCCGCGGACGGTGTGCCGGACCTGTGGCTGGTGCTGGCCACGGTCTTCGGCGGATACCTGTCGGCGGGTGGTGCCAACGCCCTGAACATGTACATCGACCGCGATATCGACCGGCTGATGCACCGCACGGAGCAGCGTCCGATCGTCACGGGAATGGTCACTCCCCGTGAAGGCCTCGTCTTCGGTATCACCCTCGCTGTCGTCTCGACCGTGTGGTTCGCCGTCCTGGTGAACCCGCTGTCCGCGGTGCTGTCCGTGGCCGCCATCCTTTTCTACGTCTTCGTCTACACCCTCGGCCTCAAACGCCGAACCTCGCAGAACATCGTGTGGGGCGGGATCGCGGGCTGCATGCCGGTCCTCATCGGCTGGGCCGCCGTCACGAACTCGCTGTCGTGGGCGGCCCTCGTCCTCTTCCTCGTGGTCTTCTTCTGGACGCCGCCGCACTACTGGCCGCTGTCGATGAAGGTCAAGGACGACTACGTCAAGGCGAATGTGCCGATGCTGCCGGTCGTGGCCTCCAACGCGGAGGTGGCCCGCCAGATCGTCCTCTACAGCTGGGTGATGGTCGCGGTCTCGCTGGCCCTGTGGCCCCTGGCGCACACCTCGCTCGTCTACCCCGTGGTCGCGGCCGCGCTCGGTGTGCTGTGGCTGAAGGAGGCGCACGGCCTGCGGAGCCGCGCCAAGGCGGGAGTGGTCGGGGCGAAGCTCCAGGAGATGCGGCTGTTCCACTGGTCGATCACCTACCTGACGCTGCTGTTCGTGGCCGTCGCGGTGGACCCCTTCCTGCGCTGACGTTCCTGCGCTGACCTTCCTGCACTGACTTCCCGTGCCGGCTGCCTGAAGCGGCAGCCGCTTCCGCGGGCTCCTCTACCTGCGCGTAGCATCGGGGCATGGCTGACGACACCATCACCGAGGGCCCCCGGGACGGCGCCGACAAGCGCGCCGAGCGTCGGGCGGCCCGGCTCGCCAAACGGATCCGCGCCTTCGCCAAGTCCCGCGGCGGCAGCGCCGACGGCACACTCGAGTACATCGGTGAGGCGGGTACGAGGATCGTGCTCGTCGGCGCCGACGGGGGCTGGGGCGACCTGGTGGCCCCGAGCCACGACATCGCCCGGCGCGCGGCGGAGCTGGCCGAGCTCACGGTGCACGAGCAGTTCGACGGCGAACTCGCCGCGAAGGTGCGCACCGGCCCCTACGAGTGGAAGCGCATGGCGGGCATCCAGGCGCCGGTACGCGCCTGACCGGCCGACCTCGGACCCGGCCGACTTCGGACCCGTCGGCCTCGGACCCGGCCGACTTCGGACCCGTCGGCCTCGGACCCGTCGGCCTCGGACCCGTCGGCCTCGGACCCGTCGACCTCGGACCTGTCGGCCTCGGACCGTCGGCCTCAGACCGCCGAGAGGCGGGGCTCGTCCTTGACCGGGCCCGGGATGTCCGCTGCCCCGGGCTCCTCGACCGGGCGCTCGCGCAGCGCCAGCGCCAGGCGCAGCACCGCGATCCACACCAGGCCCGAGCCGAGCATGTGGGCACCGACGACGAGCTCGGGCAGGTGGGTGAAGTACTGGACGAACCCGACCACGCCCTGGGCGAGCAGGACGACCAGCAGATCACGGCAGCGGGCGCGGGCGGCCGCCGGAGCGCCGGTCGCCCGGAGCACGAAGAGGAGCGCGAGGGACACACCGAGGACGAGGAAGACCAGGTCCACATGGAGCTGGGTCACCCGCTCCCAGTCGAGCGGGATGCGGTGGACCTTCTTGGCGTCGCCCGCGTGCGGCCCGGCGCCCGTCACGACCGTGCCGACGACGATCAGCGCTCCCGTGGCGGCGACCAGGCCCCAGGTGAGCTGCCCGACCGGCTTGGCGACCAGGGGCCTTGCGGGCCCCGAGCCCTCGCCCGCCCGCTTCCACATGAGCACGGCGACCGTGATCAGGGCCGAGCTGATCAGGAAGTGCGACCCCACGATGTAGGGGTTGAGGCCGGTCAGCACGGTGACGCCGCCGACGACCGCGTTGCTCATGACGATCCAGAACTGCGCCCAGCCGAGCCGGGTGAGGTCCCTTCGCCAGGGTGAGCGGGCGCGGGCGGCCACGATCGCCAGACCGACGGCCGCGCACAGGACATAGGTGAGCATGCGGTTGCCGAACTCGATGGCGCCGTGGATGCCCATCTGGCCGGTCGGGGTGAGCGACTCGGCGGTGCAGGTCGGCCAGGTGGGGCAGCCGAGCCCGGACTCCGTCAGCCGTACGGCCCCCCCGGTCACGACGATGACGACGCTCATCACGACGGTCGCGAGCGCGGCCCGCTCGACGAAGGCGGCGGAGGGCTGCCGGCGGCGGGCGATGGCGGCGAAGGGGTTGAGCGAGTTCAGCACGGACCCATCGTAGGCGGCCGTTTGTGAATGCCTTCACGTGGGTCCCGGCAGGCGTCCGCGCCGTGAGACCCGCCCGGGCCGGTCCGCCCCGGGCGGCCGGGCAGGGGCGCCCCCGTCCCTGCTCCCAAGCGCCCCGTCCCTGCTCCCAAGCGCCCTGCCCCTACTCCCGGCGGAACCCTACTCCCAGCGGAAGAAGCGGGCTGCCGCCGCCAGCCCCACCACCGACCACAGCGCCAGCACTCCCACATCGCCCCAGGGCATCCCGGCCCCGTGCTGGAGCACCTCGCGCAATCCGTCGGACAGGGCGGAGATCGGCAGCAGCTCCAGGAACGACCGCACCCCCTCGGGGAACCTGTCCAGCGGAACGATCACGCCGCCGGCCAGCAGGAGGAGGACGAAGACGAGGTTCGCGGCGGCCAGGGTGGCCTCCGCCCGCAGGGTCCCCGCCATCAGCAGCCCCAGGCCCGAGAACGCTGCCGTGCCCAGCACGATCAGCAGCAGGACGGCCAAGGGGTTGCCGTGCGGCGACCAGCCGAGCGCCAGCGCGATCACCGTCAGCAGCGCCACCTGCAGCGCCTCGGTCACAAGCACCGAGCCGGTCTTGGCCGTCATCAGGGCCCAGCGGGGCAGCGGGCTCGCACCCAGCCGCTTGAGCACCCCGTACCGCCGCTCGAACCCGGTGGCGATGGCCTGCCCGGTGAACGCCGTGGACATCACGGCGAGGGCCAGCAGTCCGGGAGCGAGGAAGTCCACCCGCTCCCCGCCGCCGGTGTCCACGATGGCCACGGCGCTGAAGAGCACCAGGAGCATCGACGGGATGACGATCGTCAGCAGGAGCTGCTCGCCGTTGCGCAGCAGCATCCGGGTCTCCAGCGCCGTCTGCGCCCGGATCATCCGGGGCAGCGGGGCCGCCCCCGGGCGGGGCGCGAAAGTGCCCGTCGCTCTCATCCGCGAAGCTCCCGTCCGGTCAGTTCGAGGAAGACGTCCTCGAGGGTGCGGCGCTCGACCGCCAGCCGGTCCGGCATCACGCCGTGCTGGGCGCACCACGAGGTGACGGTCGCCAGCAGCTGCGGATTGACCTTGCCCTCGATGCGGTAGCTGCCGGGGGTGATCTCGGCGGCGGCGGTGTCGGCCGGCAGGGCCTTCAGCAGGGACGCCAGGTCCAGGCCGGGGCGTCCGCTGAACCGCAGCGTGTTCTCCGCACCGCCGCGGCACAGCTCCTCGGGGGTCCCCCGGGCGATCACCCGGCCGCGGTCGATGACCGAGACGTCGTCCGCCAGCTCCTCGGCCTCGTCCATGAAGTGGGTGGTCAGCACGATGGTCGCCCCGTCCGAGCGCAGCTCCCGCACCAGGTCCCAGGTGGCGTGCCGGGCCTGCGGGTCCAGGCCCGCGGTCGGCTCGTCCAGGAAGAGCAGCTCCGGCCGCCCGACGACGGCCATGGCGAGCGCGAGGCGCTGCTGCTGTCCGCCGGACAGCCGCCGGTAGGTGGTGCGGCCGCACGATTCGAGGCCGAGCCGCTCGATGAGGAGGTCCACGTCGACGGGCTGGGCGTGGAGCCTCGCGGTGTGCCGCAGCATCTCCTCGGCCCGCGCGCCGGGGTAGACCCCCCCGGACTGGAGCATGACGCCGATCCTCGGCCGCAGGGCCGCGTTGTCCGCCACGGGGTCCAGGCCCAGGATCCTCACGCTCCCGCCGTCGGGTCTGCGGTAGCCCTCGCAGGTCTCGACCGTGGTGGTCTTCCCGGCTCCGTTGGGGCCGAGGACGGCGGTGACGGTCCCCTCACCGACGGTCAGGTCCAGCCGGTCCACCGCGGTCTTCGCGCCGTACCGCTTGACCAGTCCGACGACCTCGACCGCGGGCTGTCT
Source organism: Wenjunlia tyrosinilytica (assembly GCF_014646055.1). Lineage (GTDB taxonomy): Bacteria > Actinomycetota > Actinomycetes > Streptomycetales > Streptomycetaceae > Wenjunlia > Wenjunlia tyrosinilytica. Next base: position 106,693 of record NZ_BMMS01000002.1, on the reverse strand, counting down.
CTGCATGGAGCGAAGTCTACGAAGCCCACGCCCCGTTCAGACCCACTGGGTTACCGGTCGGCAACCTCCGGGCGTTTGCGCAGGTCAGCACGGGAGAGGGGTTAGGTTCCCCTAAGTGACGCAGGACACCGGGCCGGTGATCCGCGTCGGGTTGTCCCTCGCGCGGGAATTAAGCAACAATGGTGTTGTGAAAAACGTGAGCAAGGCTTCGGAGCGGAAGGCGGCCCTGGCTGCCGCCCCGTCGGCCGTGCCTGCCCACACCGCGCCGGCCGTGCCCGCGCACATGGCCCCCGCCGCCGACGGCGGCGAGACCCAGCACGGCACCCGTAACAAGGTGGCCCGTTCCATCCTCGACCACGGCCCGTCCACCGCGGCGGACCTGGCCGAACGGCTGGAGCTGACCCCCGCGGCCGTCCGCCGCCACCTCGACGCGCTCGTGGCCGAAGGCATCGCCGAGCCGCGCGAGCAGCGGGTGTACGGCAGCCGCGGACGGGGCCGTCCCGCGAAGGTGTTCGCGCTCACCGACTCCGGTCGTGACGCCTTCTACCAGGCGTACGACCAGCTCGCGGCGGACGCCATGCGCTGGATCGCACGGAGCGCGGGCGGAGGCGAGGCGGGCGAGGCCGCGGTGGCGGAGTTCGCCCGAGCCCGTTTCGCCGCGCAGGCCGAGCGCTACCGCGAGGACGTCGAGGCCGCCGAGCCCCATGAGCGGGCGAGGGCACTCGCCGAGGCATTGACCGCGGACGGGTACGCTGCTACCGCTCGTAGCGCGCCCGCACCGGCCGTGGCCGGACGCGCCGCCCGGCCGCTGGGAGAGCAGCTCTGCCAGCACCACTGCCCGGTGCAGCACGTGGCCGAGCAGTTCCCGCAGCTGTGCGAGGCGGAGACCGAGGTCTTCTCCCGCCTGCTCGGCACCCATGTGCAGCGTCTGGCCACCATCGCCCACGGCGACGGAGTGTGCACGACGTTCGTGCCGACGCCGGCGCCCCCGGCCGCTCAACGGCCGCCCGCGCGGAGCGGCGGCGCGCCGCCGGAAGACCCCGTTGAAGAGCCGGAAGACCGCAGTACCGCTTTGCAGAAGAACGCTTCGCCGAAGAACGCTTCGCCGAACGCAAGTCCTGAGAACGTCGCATCCGCAGTTGAGGCCGGGAGGAACCCCGCATGACCACGACCGCTCACCCGGAGCTCGAGGGTCTGGGCACATACGAGTACGGCTGGGCCGACTCCGACGTGGCGGGAGCCGCTGCCAAGCGGGGCCTGTCCGACGAGGTCGTCCGGGACATCTCGGCCAAGAAGTCCGAGCCGGACTGGATGCTCAAGATGCGTCTGAAGGGCCTGCGGCTGTTCGGCAAGAAGCCCATGCCGACCTGGGGCTCGGACCTGTCCGGGATCGACTTCGACAACATCAAGTACTTCGTGCGCTCCACCGAGAAGCAGGCCGCTTCCTGGGACGAGCTGCCCGAGGACATCAAGAACACCTACGACAAGCTGGGCATCCCGGAGGCGGAGAAGCAGCGCCTCGTCGCCGGTGTCGCCGCCCAGTACGAGTCGGAGGTCGTCTACCACCAGATCCGCGAGGACCTGGAGGAGCAGGGCGTCATCTTCCTGGACACCGACACGGCGCTCAAGGAGCACCCGGAGCTGTTCCAGGAGTACTTCGGCACCGTCATCCCGGCGGGTGACAACAAGTTCGCCGCGCTGAACACGGCCGTGTGGTCCGGTGGCTCCTTCATCTACGTGCCGAAGGGCGTGCACGTGGAGATCCCGCTCCAGGCCTACTTCCGGATCAACACCGAGAACATGGGCCAGTTCGAGCGGACGCTGATCATCGTCGACGAGGACGCCTACGTCCACTACGTCGAGGGCTGTACCGCGCCGATCTACAAGTCGGACTCGCTGCACTCCGCGGTCGTCGAGATCATCGTCAAGAAGGGCGCCCGCTGCCGCTACACGACCATCCAGAACTGGTCGAACAACGTCTACAACCTGGTCACCAAGCGCGCCGTCGCCTACGAGGGCGCGACCATGGAGTGGGTCGACGGCAACATCGGCTCCAAGGTGACCATGAAGTACCCGGCCGTGTACCTCATGGGCGAGCACGCCAAGGGCGAGACCCTGTCCATCGCCTTCGCGGGCGAGGGCCAGCACCAGGACGCCGGCGCCAAGATGGTGCACATGGCGCCCAACACCTCCTCCAGCATCGTCTCCAAGTCGGTGGCGCGAGGCGGCGGCCGCACCTCGTACCGCGGCTTGATCGAGATCGGCGAGGGCGCCCAGGGCGCGAAGTCCAATGTGCTGTGCGACGCGCTGCTCGTGGACACGATCTCCCGCTCCGACACGTACCCCTATGTGGACGTCCGCGAGGACGATGTGTCCATGGGCCACGAGGCCACGGTCTCCAAGGTCAGTGAGGACCAGCTCTTCTACCTCATGAGCCGCGGCCTGGAGGAGAACGAGGCCATGGCGATGATCGTCCGCGGCTTCGTCGAGCCCATCGCCCGCGAGCTGCCGATGGAGTACGCGCTGGAGCTCAACCGGTTGATCGAGCTGCAGATGGAGGGCGCGGTCGGCTGACCCCGGGCGAGCCGAGCGGTCGGCCGAGCGAGAGCGCGAGGCCGTCCGCGAGGCCGCGGGGCGGGCCGCCCCCAAGGGGAGGCGGCCGACGCCACCGCCCTTCACGGGCGAACCCGGGCTTTCGGACGAAGGCCTCCCACGAAGGCGAAGACTTCGGACGACCACTCCGGACCAGGACTTCGGACGAAGACCTCAGACACAGAGGAAGCGAGCAGTACGACAGCCATGGCTGAGAACACTCCTGCCGGCAGCACGACAGCCGGGTCGATCGAGGTGGGCACCGCGGGTGCCGGTGCGCAGCTGGCCGGTCCCGGTACCGGGCGCGCCTCCGCTGTTGCCTCCCGCGCCGACCAGCCCGTCGACGCCCGCGTCGGCGCCACGGCGTCCTACGACGTGGCGGACTTCCCGGTGCCGCACGGCCGCGAGGAGGAGTGGCGGTTCACCCCGCTGGAGCGCCTTCGCGGACTGCACGACGGCAGCGCCAAGGCGGACGGCGGCGTCGCCGTCACCGTCGAGGCGCCGCAGGGCGTGGGTGTCGAGACGGTCGGCCGCGACGACGAGCGCGTCGGCCGGTCGGGCATGCCGGTGGACCGGGTGGTGGCGCAGGCGTTCTCCTCGTTCGAGAAGGCCGCCGTCGTATCCATTCCCAAGGAGCAGGTGCTCGCCGAGCCGGTGCGGGTGAAGGTGCACGGCGAGGGCGGCACCGCCTTCGGCCACCTCGTGGTCGAGATCGGCGCCTTCTCCGAGGCGGTCGTGGTGATCGACCACACCGGTGACGCCACGCTGGCGGCCAATGTCGAGTACCTCATCGGCGACGGTGCCAAGCTCACCGTCGTCTCCGTGCAGGACTGGGCCGACACCGCCGTGCACGTCGCCCAGCACACGGCGCTGGTCGGCCGCGACGCGCTGTTCAAGTCGGTCGTCGTCACCTTCGGCGGAGACCTCGTCCGCCTCCACCCGAGGGTCGTCTACGGCGCTCCGGGCGGCGAGGCCGAGCTGTACGGCCTGTTCTTCACCGACGCCGGGCAGCACCAGGAGCACCGCCTCTTCGTCGACCACGACGTGCCGCACTGCCGGTCGAACGTGGCCTACAAGGGCGCGCTCCAGGGCCAGGACGCCCACGCGGTGTGGATCGGCGACGTACTGATCCGTGCCGGGGCCGAGGGCACCGACACCTACGAGCTCAACCGCAACCTCGTCCTCAGCGACGGCGCGCGGGTCGACTCGGTCCCCAACCTGGAGATCGAGACCGGTGAGATCGTCGGCGCCGGCCATGCCTCGGCGACCGGCCGCTTCGACGACGAGCAGCTGTTCTACCTGATGGCGCGCGGCATCCCCGCCGACGAGGCGCGCCGCCTGGTCGTGCGCGGCTTCTTCGCCGAGCTCGTCCAGCAGATCGGCGTCGAGGACGTCGAGGAGCGCCTGCTGGCCAAGATCGACGCCGAGCTGGAGGCATCCGTCGCATGACCAACGCCGCTGATGGCTTCGTCCGCGTCTGCGCGCTGAGCGAGCTCGAGGAGGACACCCCCAGGCGGGTGGAGCTCGACGGCACGCCGGTGGCGATCGTGCGCACGTCCGAGTCGGGCGAGGTGTTCGCCATCAACGACATCTGCTCGCACGCCAACGTCTCCCTGTCGGAGGGCGAGGTGGAGGACTGCCACGTCGAGTGCTGGCTGCACGGCTCCATGTTCGACCTGCGCACCGGCAAGCCGACCGGGCTGCCCGCCACCCGGCCAGTCCCCGTTTACCCCGTCAAGATCGAAGGGGACGAGGTTCTCGTCTCCGTCACCCAGGAGTCCTGAGTTCCCCATGGCAACGCTTGAGATCCACGACCTGCACGTCTCCGTCGAGACCGAGAACGGCCCCCGGGAGATCCTGCGCGGCGTCGACCTGACCGTGAAGCAGGGCGAGACCCACGCGATCATGGGTCCGAACGGCTCCGGCAAGTCGACCCTGGCCTACTCGCTGGCCGGTCACCCCAAGTACACCGTCACCAGCGGCACCGTCACCCTCGACGGTGAGGACGTGCTGGCGATGACCGTCGACGAGCGCGCCCGCGCCGGTGTCTTCCTCGCCATGCAGTACCCGGTCGAGGTCCCCGGTGTGTCGGTGTCCAACTTCCTGCGCACCTCCGCCACCGCCATCCGCGGTGAGGCCCCCAAGCTGCGTACCTGGGTCAAGGAGGTCAAGGGAGCGATGGAGCGGCTGTCCATCGACCCCGCCTTCGCGGAGCGCAACGTCAACGAGGGCTTCTCCGGCGGTGAGAAGAAGCGCCACGAGATCCTTCAGCTCGAGCTGCTGAAGCCCAGGATCGCGATCCTCGACGAGACCGACTCCGGCCTCGACGTGGACGCCCTGCGGGTGGTCTCCGAGGGTGTGAACCGTGTCGCCGAGTCCGGCGAGGTCGGCACCCTGCTGATCACTCACTACACGCGCATCCTGCGCTACATCAAGCCCGACCACGTCCACGTGTTCGCGAACGGCCGCATCGCCGAGTCCGGCGGCCCGGAGCTCGCCGACAAGCTGGAGAACGAGGGCTACGAGGCCTATGTGAAGGGCGGCGCCACAGCGTGAGCGGCGTACACGAGGCTGCCCATCCGGCAGACAACCGGCGAGCCGCAGCTTCGCCGAGTGGGCGGAGAAGCGAACGAAGGGGATGCAGCGTGAGCGACGTGAGTGACGTGGGCGACGGTCGACTGGGTGTGGAAGTGAACGGAGGGGATGGAGCGTGACACAGCTGCAGGGCCTCCTCGACACCGAGGCGATCCGCAAGGACTTCCCGATCCTGGACCGCCTGGTCCACGACGGGAAGAAGATCGTGTACCTGGACAACGCGGCGACCTCGCAGAAGCCGCGCCAGGTCCTCGACGCGCTGAACGAGTACTACGAGCGGCACAACGCCAATGTCCACCGCGGTGTGCACGTGCTCGCCGAGGAGGCCACGGCGCTGTACGAGGGCGCGCGCGACAAGGTCGCCGCGTTCATCAACGCGCCGAGCCGCGACGAGGTGATCTTCACCAAGAACGCCTCCGAGTCGCTCAACCTCGTGGCGAACATGCTCGGCTGGGCCGATGAGCCGTACCGGGTCGACCGGGACACTGAGATCGTCATCACGGAGATGGAGCACCACTCCAACATCGTGCCGTGGCAGCTGCTCGCGCAGCGCACGGGCGCGAAGCTGAAGTGGTTCGGGCTCACCGACGACGGCCGTCTGGACATCTCCAACATCGACCGGGTCATCACGGAGAAGACCAAGATCGTCTCCTTTGTCCTGGTGTCCAACATCCTCGGCACGGTCAACCCCGTCGAGGAGATAGTCCGCCGGGCGCAGGACGTCGGGGCCCTGGTCCTGATCGACGCGTCCCAGGCGGCACCGCACATGGTGCTGGACGTCCAGTCGCTGGGCGCGGACTTCGTCGCGTTCACCGGCCACAAGATGTGCGGGCCGACCGGCATCGGTGTGCTGTGGGGCCGCCAGGAGCTCCTGGAGGACCTGCCGCCGTTCCTCGGTGGCGGCGAGATGATCGAGACGGTCTCGATGCACTCGTCCACGTACGCCCCGGCGCCGCACAAGTTCGAGGCGGGCACACCGCCGATCGCCCAGGCGGTCGGGCTCGGCGCGGCCGTGGACTACCTGTCCTCCCTGGGCATGGACAGCATCGCCGCCCATGAGCACGCCATCACCGAGTACGCGGTGAAGCGGCTCCTGGAGGTGCCCGACCTGCGGATCATCGGCCCGGGCACGGCCGAGGACCGGGGCGCCGCGATCTCGTTCACCCTCGGCGACATCCACCCGCACGATGTGGGGCAGGTGCTCGACGAGCAGGGCATCGCGGTCCGGGTCGGCCACCACTGCGCCAGGCCCGTCTGCCTGCGGTACGGAATTCCCGCGACCACCAGGGCGTCGTTCTATCTGTACTCCACCCCGGCCGAGGTCGACGCCTTGATCGACGGTCTGGAGCACGTCCGGAACTTCTTCGGGTGACGAGGGCGCTGAGGGCACTGTGAAGCTGGATTCGATGTACCAGGACATCATCCTGGACCATTACCGCCACCCTCACGGCAAGGGCCTGCGGGACGGCGACGCCGAGGTGCACCACGTCAATCCGACGTGCGGCGACGAGATCACCCTGCGGGTGAAGCTCGACGGCGAGAAGGTCGTGGACATCAGCTACGAGTCGCAGGGCTGCTCGATCAGCCAGGCCAGCGCCTCCGTGCTCAACGACCTCGTCGTCGGCCAGTCGGTCGACGAGGCGATGAAGGTCCAGGAGACCTTCCTGGAACTGATGCAGAGCAAGGGCCGGCTCGAGCCGGACGAGGCGATGGAGGAGGTCCTCGAGGACGCGGTCGCGTTCGCCGGGGTCTCCAAGTACCCGGCGCGCGTGAAGTGCGCCCTGCTGAGCTGGATGGCCTGGAAGGACGCGACGGCGAAGGCGCTGTCCGAGGCCCCGGTGCCCAACGAGGAGGGCGCATGAGCGAGAACACGGTAATCGAGGGCACGTCGCTGGGAAGCGCCTCCATCGAGGACCTCACCGAGGCCCTGATGGACGTCGTCGACCCCGAACTGGGCATCGACGTCGTCAATCTGGGCCTGATCTACGGCCTCCACGTGGACGAGTCCAATGTGGCGACCGTGGACATGACCCTGACCTCGGCGGCCTGCCCGCTGACGGACGTGATCGAGGACCAGGCGAAGTCCGCCACCGAGGGACTGGTCTCCGATCTGAAGATCAACTGGGTCTGGATGCCGCCGTGGGGCCCTGACAAGATCACGGACGAGGGCCGCGAGCAGCTGCGCGCGCTGGGCTTCAACGTCTGATCGTCCGACTCCCAGGTCCCAGCCCCTGAACGTGCCCCTGCCGGCATGTGGAGCGACACGGCCGTGCCCACCGGTGACAACTGGTGGGCACGGCCGTTTCCCCGGCCCTCACTCCTCCCTGCGCGCGCCGCTGCGTGGGCCCGCTACGTCTTCGGGAAGTGGGCCGTGGCCAGGACCGAGCCGTCGGCGGCGAGCAGGCGGGCGCCGGAGAGGTCGGAGGGGTTCGAGTGCGAGGGGGCGGCCCAGTAGCCGTAGCCGTCCTTCATCGTGAACGAGCCGGCGTTCACCGTCGAGCCGTCGTGGTGGATCAGCTGGCAGGTGACCTTGCCCGAGGAGCCGTCGTCGAAGTCGACGTGCATGTACACCCAGCCGGGAGACCCGGGGTGGGCGAAGATCTCGCCCACCTGGTGGGCGCCCTTGGTCAGGTGCGCGCTCACCAGCGCGCTTTGCGAGGTGGCGGCCGGCTGGTCGAGGACCGTTGTGGCCAGGGTCCAGCCGCCGAAGCCCAGGGCGATCGCCGCGGCGGCCGCCACGGCCGCGAAGGCCATGCGGAAGCGCCGGCGGGCGGAGCGGCGCGCAGGGACATTGAGGCCGGCCAGCACCCGGCTCTCGAAGCCGACGGGAGGCTCGGTGCCCGGCAGCAGGCCGAGCAGGCCGTCGCCGATGAGGGTCATCTGCTCGATCTCCTCACGGCAGGCCGGGCAGTGGTCCAGGTGAGCTATCGCCAGGGCACGCTCCCGACCCGGCAGAACGCCCAGCGCCAGCTCGGCACCGAGGTCGCGCACTTCCGCGCAGGTCAGGTCATTCATGGTCGGCTCGCTCGGTTCGTTCGGTTTCGGTTCGTTCGGCTCTTTCGGCTCGTTCGGTTCGTTCGGCTCGTTCGGCTCGTTCGGGTTCCAGGGTCGTCCGCAGCTTTCCCATCGCCGCTCTGATGCGGGTCTTCGCCGTCCCGAGAGGGATCTGCTCGAGTTCGGCGACCTGCCTGGCGGTCATGCCGTAGATCCCCGCCATGACCAGAGCCCGGGCCTGCTCGCGGGGGAGCGTGCCCAGTGCGGAGCGCAGTCTCTCGGACGCCTCACCGCTGATCGCCCGCTGCTCCGGGGTCTCGGTGACGATGTCCACCAGCGTCGTGAGGTCCTCCGGATCCACGGGGGTGGGACGGCGGGCGCGGACGGCGTCGATCGCCAGGTTGTGCGCGATCGTGGTCAGCCAGGTCTTCACCGAGCCGCGCCGGGGGTCGTACACCTGCGCGTGCCGCCAGGCCCGTTCGAAGGTCTGCTGGGCCACGTCCTCGGCGAGCTGCGGATCGCTGACGACCGCGATGGCCACGCCGAAGACCGTGCGCTGGAACCGGCGCACGAAGGCCACGGCGATCTCCGGATCGCCTGTCGAGAGCCCGGCGAGCAGCGCCTCGTCAGCGGCGCGTCCGAGGGGGAGACCCATCCTCTGCACACCTGTACATACGGCCGGTCCCGTCGAAGGGATTGCTCCATGCGGGAGCGCCTCCATTGTCGCGCGCCGGACGGCCCCACGCACGGGACGGCCCCACGCCCTGGACGACCCTGCGTGCCGGACAGTCCTGCGCGCCGGACGGCCCCGACGCGCGGGCAATCCCTTCGCGGCGGTGGCCCGTACCTACTCCAGAACCACACCACCGACAGCGCGGAGGGCCGAGCCATGGCAAGGGCAGTCGTCAAGCGGAACGCCATCGGCGTCGGCCTGGGCGCGGCGGCGCTGGCGGCAGCGGCCGTCGTGGCGGGCTGCGGCAGCTCCGGAGGTGGCGGCGGCTCGTCGTCCACGCCGTCGCACAGCGCCTCGTCGGGGACGGCAGGGGGGACCCAGGTCCAGGCGAAGCTGACCGATTTCCATGTGGCGCTGTCGCAGATGTCGTTCAAGCCCGGCACCTATACCTTCGTGGCAAGCAACCAGGGGCAGCGGGTCCACTCGCTGGAGATCGAGGGCCAGGGCGCCGAGCCGCGGCTGAAGGCAACGCTCCAGCCCGGCCAGTCCGGCACGGTCAAGATCACCCTGAAGAGCGGGCACTACGTGGTGTACTGCCCGGTCGACGGTCACAAGAAGCTGGGGATGAAGATGGACATCACCGTCGGTGGCGGCGGTGGCACCAGCCCCAGCGGCACCGGCTCGTCCAAGAGCAATGGCTACTGACCGGGCCGTCGCGCTCCTCGTCCTGCGGGTCGCGGGGGCGGGCCTGCTGCTGACGATGGGCGCGATCCACCTCTACCTGTGGAGCGACGGGTACCGGGATCTGGCCAAAATCGGTGTGCTCTTCCTCCTCAACGCCATCGGCGCCGGGGTGCTGGGCCTCGCGGTGCTGGCCTCGCCCACGAGGTACCTGGGCGTACCGGCGGTTCTGGGGTCGCTGTTCACGCTCGGCACGCTCGCCGGGCTGGTGGTCAGCCTCACCTCGGGCCTGTTCGGGTTCCAGGAGGTCATCGGGGCGCCCTGGGTGCGGACGACGATCTGGGTCGAGTCCGCGGGGGTGCTGGTCCTCGCGGGACTGGCCGTCCTCGCGTTCGCCGGGGCGGGGAGACCGGGGAGGCGCCAGGGCTGGGGGCGCCTCCCCTCGGGCTCCGCTACGAGCGGGGGTGGATCCGCACAACCTGTGGGTCATGGTCACTGGCCTGGTCGGCGAACTCCGCGTTGATGTGCACGACGTCGTAGTCGTAGTTCCTGATGCCCGGGCTGGTCAGGATGTGGTCGAGCGTCTGCGAGTTGCCGTTGAAGACGTACGAGTAGCGCTCGCGCCGGGGCAGTTCGTCGACGAGGTCGACCAGGGTGTCGTCGCCGGTGAGTGTCCGCAGGGCCGGGGAGAAGGAGTAGTCGTTGAAGTCGCCGGCCGCGACCACGTTGGCCCGCGGGTCGATGTCGAGCAGCTTGCCCACGAACGCGTTGACGGCGATGGCCTGCTGGACGCGCTGGGTCTCCGAGGAGCGGACCGGCGGCTGGAAGCGGCTGTCCAGGCTCTGGTCGCCGCCCTTGGAGTTGAAGTGGTTGGCGATGACGAAGACCGTGCGGCCGCGGAAGGAGAACTCGCCGACGAGCGGCTTGCGGCTGCTGTTCCAGGCCGAGTTGGCGGGGTCGATCCGGCCGGGGGAGGCCGACAGGGCCGCCTCGCCGTCGTTGTCCACGACCTGGACCGCGGTCGTGGAGTCGCCGCCGGGGCGGTCGGTGAAGGAGACCCGCTCGGGGTTGAACAGGAACGCCACCCGGATGTTGCCGCCCGGCTGGCCGCCGTCCTGGTCGTCCACGGGGTTGATCTGGCGCCACTCGTAGGCCGGGCCGCCCGCCGCCTTCACCGCGTCGGTGAACTTCTTCAGCGTCTCCTCGGCGGAGACCACGGAGTCGTTCGTCGGGCCGTTGTCGTCCTGGATCTCCTCCAGGGTCACGATGTCGGGGGAGGCGAGGTTGCCGACGACGGCCTTGGCGAGGCGGTCGAACTTCTCCTGGCTGTCCTTGGGGGAGAGGTTCTCGACGTTGTAGGTGCCCACGGAGAGCTCGCCGCGCTTCTGGGCGCGTGTCCGCTCCGGCTCCAGCCCGTTGTCCCGCCGCTCGCCGAGGGCCGTCGCCTCGAGCACGTAGCCGCCGAACTGGTCGTAGTCGAGTGGGCCCGCCGTGGTGCCCTCGAGCACATCGCCCACGTTGGCCTCGGGGAACGGGCGCTCGGCGAACGGGATGAGCGAGACGACCTTGAGGCGGCCGGTGTTCTGGTCGTCGTACGAGCTGTAGAGGGTGCCACCGCGCTCGGTGCGGTTCTCCCGCGGCTTGGAGGTGACCCACACCTCGTGGAACGAGGTCGTCGGCCCCACCACTCGGCTGTCGCAGACCTGGACGCGCATGCCCTCCAGCGACTCGTACAGGTCCATGGCGTAGGAGCGCGGACGCAGCGGCAGCGGCTCGATGCTGCCGCCGCCCGCCTGGGGGATGTAGCGGTCGGGGACACTGCGCGGGTCGAGGGTGAACGCCTCGGGCAGGGTATTGCCGCCGGAGCGCACCGTCCAGGTGGCCTTGCTCAGTTCGGTCAGCGACTGGCCGCCCGCGGAGGCTCCGCCCGGGTAGAACTCGCTGACAGTGCCGGCGACCACCACGTCGTCGCCCACGGCGACGGCCGGCGTGGTCGAGCCGGTGAAGACGAAGATCCCCTCGCTGGTGGCGGGGTCAGCGTCGGGGGCGGTGTCCTGCATCCAGAAGCCGCGGGCCGAGCCGAAGGCGCGGACGGCGGTGACGGTGCCGGAGACGCCGGTCACCTGCTTGCCCGCGAGCGGCGAGACACGGGTGCTGCCCTGGATGTCGTGGATGCGGACATCGGCGGCGGCAGCGCTGCTGGGCGATGCCAGCAGCCCGGCGGCGAGCGCGGCGGCCGCGAGAGCGGCGACGGTCGCTGGTCTGCGCAGGCCAGAGGTGTGAGACGGCACGTTCCCCCCAATGGATTCGTTCGGCTGCGGTGGATTTCTAGTGGCCCAACATTTCCGGCAGATGGACACCGGGTTTTCTACGCGCGTCAATTTCCTGTGGCGTCAAGGCACTTGTCAATAGCCGTGGCCAGAACCCTCACCGCATACGGCCGACCGCGGCCGCGTCCGGCGTGCCAGCACTAGGCTGGGCGGCTGTCACCCCCCGTAGAGGAGAACCTCACAGATGGCTGATGGTCCCGGGCACGACGACGACGTCACCGCCATGCCGCCCGTGCGGCTGCTGCCGCAGGACGTACTGGCCCGGCTGGCGATGGAGTCCCCCCTCTTCGACACGGCCGTGCGGCTCGCCAGGTGGATCGCGCCCCGCCGCCCCGTCACCGAGGACGGCGTGCTCGAACTCGGTGACGCGCGCCGTGCCGTCCGCGAGCTCGAACTGCTCCCCGAGGCCGAACGGGAGTCCGTCCTCGGCAAGTTGAGCGGTGCCGAGGAGCTGGAGGAGCTCGACCTGCCCTGGTCGATCGCCGAGGAACTGGGGCTGATCGACATCGACGACGACACCGCCGAGCCGGGCGGAGCGCTGACCGCCGTCGACCGGGGGAGCACCGAGGACCTGCTGGAGCTGTGGTGGGACGCGGCCGAGGTGGTCGTCGCCGACGCCTGCCTGCCCGGCCCGGAAGCGCTGATGGCCGCCGCGGAGGGCGACGAGGACGAGGAGTTCGAGCTCGGGGCCGAGGCGGAACTGCTGTACGCCGCCCTGGAGAACCTCTATCTGATCGCGGCCCTCGAACCCGAGCCCGACGGCGGTGGCCCTGACGGTGGAGGCCCTGACGGTGGAGGCCATGTCGGCGGTGGCTGCGTCGGCGGGAGCCATGACGGCCGGCACCATGAAGGCGGTGGCCAGGCGGTGCCGCTGCCCGTGCTCGCCGCCTCCATGGTCGTGCCGGACGACATGGACTCGCCCACCGACGAGGCGCTGGAAGAGGTCTCGTCGCTGATGATGGAGCTCGACGCGGTGCTCCAACTCGTCATCGGCACCGGAGTCGTGGACTACCAGCCGGTCGACCCGGCGCTCGTCGCCGAGGACGAGGACGGGACGCTGCCGGGGGAATCCGGGGAGTCCGGGGAGTACGGCGAGGAACCCGACGACGCCGACGTCACCCGCTACGGCATGGTGCGCCTGACCCCCCTGGGCATCTACGGGGTGCGCCGCCGACTGCTCGCCACGGGTGTCGTCGCCCCGGCCCTCGGCGAACTCGCGGGCGCGCGGCCAGGTGAACTGCTGGACGCCATGGCCTTCTACCCCGACTCCTCCGCCCGGCTGGAGGCACAGGGATGGCTGGAGGGCCGTGAACCGCTCGAGGCCGCCCGTGAGCTGCTGGCCGCCTGCCGCGGCGACGAACCGCACGCCCCGCTGAGGCGACTGTACTGCCAGCAGGTCCTGGCGCTGCTCGGCCCGAAGGGGGACCCCGCGCTGCGTGAGGTGCTGGACGACCGGCACCTCGGTGGCCTGGCCAGGGTGCGCCTCGTCGAGCACGGGGCCGCGGATGTACCGGAGCCCTCGGAGGAGATGGTCTTCTGGCTCACCGTGGACACCCTGGCCGCGCAACTCGCCGACGACGACGAGGAACTGCTCGCCGAGTTGGTGCGCGGCATCCCGGTACGGGAGCAGCCGGACTCGTTCTTCACCGCCGCCTGGCAGGTGGACCACCCGGCCACGGCCGAGGTGCTGGAGGCGCTGGGCAGGCTGCACCCGGACCGTGCGGTCGCCAAGGAGGCCCGGAAGGCGGCGTTCAAGGCGCGCTCCCGTTCGGGCGCACAGGAGGAGTAGCGTTCGGCGGACAGAAGTAGCTCGAAACCGGCTCGAAACGTGCCGACCAGTGGTCGCCCACCGTTTACCCCGTGTTCTTCGGGCCTCGGGAGGGTATGCCCGCGTGCGTCAGCACGCATTGATCGGCTTCTTCCGAGGAGACAACGATGCCCTTCACTCGCAGGGACTTCGTCCAGCGTTCGGCGATCACCGGTGCGGGGGTCGTACTGGCAGGCAGCGTGGAGGTGCTGGCGACGGCGCCCGGCGCCCTGGCCGCGAACGCCGACGAGGCGACCGACGCGGCCCTGACCGACCACCACCACGGGCTCGGCTACGGCCCTCTGATCTCCGACCCCGACGGCATCCTCGCGCTGCCGAAGGGGTTCGAGTACCGCATCATCACTCGAACCGGCGTCACCACCCTGGAGTCCGGCGAGTCCACGCCGAGCAACCACGACGGCACCGCCACCTTCGAGGGCCCGCGCGGCGCGACGCTCCTCGTCAACAACCACGAGCTCAGGGGCCCCCGCGCGAACTGGCCCCACCCCGTTCCGCTGATCGACCGCCTGGTCTACGACCCGGCCGCCTCCGGTGGCTGCACGGTCGTCGAGGTCGCCCGCCACGGCGGCCACGTCGCCGAGTGGGTCGGCATAGCCGGCACCTCCACCAACTGCGCGGGCGGCGCCACTCCTTGGAACACCTGGCTGACCTGCGAGGAGAACGAGGACAAGGCCGGCCAGAACGGCATGACCAAGGACCACGGGTACGTCTTCGAGGTGGACCCGCGCGACCGTCGTGCCAACCGCGACCCCAAGCCGATCAAGGCGCTCGGCCGGTACGCGCACGAGGCCGTCGTCGTGGACGAGCGCCGCGGGCACCTCTACCTCACCGAGGACGCCGCGGGCCCCAACGGCCTGTTCTACCGCTGGACCCCGCCGGAGCACTACTGCCACGGCCGAGGCAAGCTGCGCACCCTGGCCGACAACGCCGGTGTGCTCGAGGCGTTCAAGTGCTTCGACTCCGGCGGCCGCTTCGTCGACGACCTCTCGCGGGCCAACGAGATCGGCACCGTCTACGGCGTGGACTGGGTCGAGGTCCCGGACCGGGACGCCAAGTCCGTTCCCACGCGCAAGCAGTTCAAGGACGGCGAGGTCACCCGCTCCCGCAAGCTCGAGGGCATGTGGTGGGGCGACGGCGGCGTCTACGTCGTGGCGTCCTTCGCCCGTGCCGAGAGCCCGGCGCAGCACGACGGCCAGGTGTGGTTCTACAACCCCAAGCGCCGCACCCTGACCCTGAAGGTGCTGCTCGGCGTCAACCCCGACCCGAGCAAGGACGGTGCCTTCGACGGCCCGGACAACATCACCGTCTCCCCCCACGGCGGACTCGTCATCGCCGAGGACGGCGAGGGTGTGCAGCACCTGTTCGGCGCGGTGTCGGACGGGCGCACCTACGCGATCGCCCGTAACGAGCTCAACATCGGCACTGCCGACAAGCCGGAGTTCAGCGAGTTCACCGGTGTGACCTTCTCGCCCGACGGGCGGACGCTGTTCGCCAACATCCAGGAGCCGGGCATCATGCTCGCGATCACCGGTCCCTGGCGCCGTCAGCGGTAGCGGCAGACGCGGTGGCCCCCGCGTCGACCTGGTGGCCGGCGCGGGAGCCTTCGCCTGTCTACAGCGCCGCCGCTCCCGGCTTGATCATGCCGCGCACGGTCTTGGAGTCGACGTACTCGCCGATCGCCGTCATCTGCCACTCGCCGGAGTACTGCCGGATGAGCTTGCACATGATGACGCCGGTGCGGGGTTCGGAGTTGGTCAGGTCGAAGCGCACGAGCTCATTGCCCATGGAGTCGAGGAGCCGGCAGTACGCCTTGGCCACCTCGGTGAACTTCTGGCCGGAGAAGGAGTTCACCACGAAGACCAGGCCGCTGACCTCGGCGGGCACCCGGCCGAGGTCGACGGTGATCACCTCGTCGTCGCCCGCTCCCTCGCCCGTGAGGTTGTCGCCCTGGTGCTGGACGGCGCCGCCGAGGATGGACAGCTTCATGAACCAGGCGTTGTCGACCTTCTTGCGGCGGCCGTCGTAGGCGATGACGGAGGCGTCGAGGTCGATGTTCCGGCCGCCGTAGGCGGGCTCCCAGCCGAGGCCCATCCGGACCACGGAGAGCATGGGGCGGCCCTCCTTGACCAGGGAGACGGTCTCGTTCTTGCGGAGGTTGACCTTGCCCTTGTCGAGGCTGATGACGCCCGGCGAGGGCGCGGCGGCAGAGGGGGGAGCGGGGGCGGCCGGGGCCTGCGGCGCGGGTGCTTGCGGCGCGGGCGGCGGGCTGTACGGCTGCGGCGGAGCGGGCGGTTGGGGAGCGGGCTGCCAGGCAGGGGCCTGGGGTGTCTGAGAGGCCGGGGACTGCCAGGCCGGTGCCTGCGGTGCCTGGGGTGCCTGCGGTGCCGACGGGGGCGGCGGTGCCTGGGGCTGGGGTGCGGGAGCGTCGTCGACCGACACGCCGAAGTCCGTGGCGATGCCCGCCAGCCCCTCGGCGTAGCCCTGGCCGACCGCTCGCAGCTTCCACGCGCCCTGACGCCGGTAGACCTCGACGACCACCAGCGCCCGCTCGGTGTCCAGCTTCGGCGGGGTGAACGAGGCGATGACCGTGCCGTCGTCGGCGTTGCGCACGGTCGCGGTCGGTTCGCTCCCGGCGAACTGGCCCCCGCCGTCCACGCTGGCGGTCACCACGACCTTGTCGATGCCGGCCGGGACGGACCCGGTGTCCACCGTGATCGCGTCGGGCGCCCCCGCGGAGGCGGGACGGTGGGCGACCCCCGGCCCATGGGGCTGGTTGAAGAAGACGAAGTCGGCGTCCGATCGCACCTTCCCAGCGGGGGTGACCAGCAGGCCGGAGACGTCCAGGGCCTTGGGCGCGGTCACCTCCACGATCACTCGGGGAGGAGCGAGCGGGATGTTGGAGCCCGGGGTCATCGTCGTCATGGGCCCCACCGTAATTCCTTGACAAGTCTTTACGGCTCCATGGTGGTGAAATGACCTCCGAGGAGTCGGTGGTCCACGCTGTCGTGGTCCGGCTCGCCGTGCTCGGCGATCATCTTCTCCGCGAAGACCTCGGAGTCGTCCTGGGGTTCGTAGCCCAGTGCCCTGGCCGGCTCCATGTCCCACCAGGCCCTGGTGTTGGCGGACAGTCCGTAGACCACGGTGTGGCCGACGTCCGGCGCGGTGAGCGCGGCGTGCAGCAGGCGGGCGCAGTCGTCGGGGCTCAGCCAGGTGTCGAGCATCCGCACCGAGCGCGGCTCGGGAAAGCAGGAACCGATGCGGATGGAGACGGTCTCGACGCCGTACTTGTCGGCGTAGAGCGAGGCCAGCGCCTCGCCGAACACCTTGGAGACGCCGTAGTAGGTGTCCGGGCGCGGCGCGGTGCCGACGCCCACCTTCTCGGCGGGGTCGGCGGGCCGGGGGGTGAAGCCCACCGCGTGATTGCTCGAGGCGTAGACCACCCGGCGGACGCCCTCGGCGCGGGCGGCCTCGTAGATGCTGTAGGTGCCCTCGATGTTGGAGTCGAGGATCTTCTCGAACGGGGCTTCCAGGGAGATGCCGGCGAGGTGGATGATCGCGTCGACGCCGCGCACCGCGGCGAGCAGCGCGTCGGTGTCCCTGATGTCGGCCGTGATCGCCTCCGGTGCCCCCTCGACCGGTGCGGCGTCGAGGAGCCGCAGCTCGTACCCGTACTGCGGCAGGCGCTCGCGCATGAGGGTGCCTACGCCGCCTGCGGCGCCGGTCAGCAGGACGGTGCGGGGAGCAGTCATGGGCGGGTCTCCTCGGTGGGCTGGATCACATCCATGGATGTAGTTCATATCCATGGACAGCGTAGGGAGTGGCCGGATTGCCGTCAACCCTGCCCTGCCGCCTTGACCACCCGGGCGGCACCGCTTTATCTTGGTTGTGTTCAAGGATGTGTACGCAAGTCATGAATCTAAACATGTTGGCGCGGTGCGTCGACGGATTCGTACCCGGCCCCAGGGGAGCCTGATGACCTTGTCCCTCGCCGAGCGCCTCGACGGACTTCTGTTCTTCCCCGTGACCGCTTTCGGGCCCGACGGGGGACTGGATTCGGCCACATTCCGCACCCATGTCAGGGCCGGTATCGAGGCCGGGGCCGGGGCCGTCTTCGCCTGCTGCGGCACCGGCGAGTACCACGCGCTCGGTCTCGAGGAGTACCGGGAGACCGTCGCCGCCGCCGTCGCCGAGGCCGCCGGGGAGGTCCCGGTGCTGGCGGGGGTGGGCCATGGGACCGCGCTGGCCGCCGAGTTCGCCCGCCTCGCCGAGAAGGCGGGCGCCGACGGGCTGCTCGTGCTGCCGCCCTACCTCGTCCATCCCGACCAGGAGGGCCTGGTCCGGCACTACACCGAGGTCGCCGCCGCCACCGGCCTCGACGTCATCGTCTACCAGCGGGACAACGCGGTGCTGACGCCGGAGTCCGCCGTCGCCCTCGCCCGGATCCCGAACGTCATCGGGCTCAAGGACGGCCTCGGCGACCTGGACCTGATGCAGCGCATCGTCTCCGCCGTGCGCACCGAACTGCCCGACGGCGGCTTCCTCTACTTCAACGGCCTGCCCACGGCCGAGCTGACCGGCCTGGCGTACCGGGGTGTCGGTGTGCGCCTGTACTCCTCGGCGGTCTTCTGCTTCGCCCCCGAGATCGCCATGGCCTTCCACCGCGCCCTCAACACCGGCGACGACGTGACCGCGAACCGCCTCCTCGACGGCTTCTACCGGCCGCTGGTGGAACTGCGCAACCGGGGCCGGGGCTACGCGGTCTCGCTCGTGAAGGCCGGAGTACGGCTGCGCGGCCTGGACGTCGGCCCGGTGCGCTCCCCGCTCGCAGAACCCGCGCCGGAGCACGTCAAGGAGCTGTCGGAACTGATCGACCGGGGGCGTGCGCTCCTTCCGGCGTCCTGAACACCGCGAACTCCGGGAGGGCATGGTGAAGGCATCCGCGTTCCTCTACCCCTGGGACGTCGTCGGCGACCCCGAGGCACCGCGCCGCATCGCCGAGACGGGTGTGCGGCGGGTGACGCTGGCCTCGGCCTATCACAGCACCAGGGCGCTGGTGCCGCGCCACCCCCGGCACCGGATCGTCACCGCACGGCACGCGGCCGTCTACTACCCGCCCGACCCGCGACGCTGGAAGGGCAGGGCGCTGCGCCCCCAACCGCAGGCCTGGGTCGCGTCGAAGGACGCGTTCGGCGAGGCCGCCCAGGCGCTCGCGGAGGCCGGTCTGGCCGTCGACTCCTGGGTGATCCTTGCCCACAACTCACGGCTGGGGGAGGAGTATCCGCGGGCCACCGTGCGCAACGCCTACGGCGACCGCTACCCCTGGGCGCTGTGCATCGCGCGGGACGAGGTGCGCGAGTACCTGGTCGACCTGGCGGCGGAGGCGGCGGTCCGGCCCGGCGCCGGGGGCACGGAGCTGGAGTCGTGCGG
Organism: Wenjunlia tyrosinilytica; assembly: GCF_014646055.1. Taxonomy (GTDB): domain Bacteria; phylum Actinomycetota; class Actinomycetes; order Streptomycetales; family Streptomycetaceae; genus Wenjunlia; species Wenjunlia tyrosinilytica. The sequence goes on along the minus strand of NZ_BMMS01000002.1, from coordinate 87,573 downwards.
CTGGTACGGCGTGGGCCATCTGCACGCCCACGACAAGATCGGGGGAGTGCCCCTGGGCGGGGCGGCGCAGTATCTGATGTCGCTGTGCTTCTGCCGCGCCTGCCGCGACGGCTACGCGGGGACCGGCGTCGACCCGGTGCATCTGAGGCAGGCCGTGGTCAAGGCGATGGACGCGGTGTGGCGCGGCGAGCACCGGGAGACTCCCGGGGGCCGGGCGGCCGAGTGGGACGGGGTGCGGGAACTCCTCGGCCACGAGCCGGCGGCCGCGACCCTCGCCTACCGGACGGCCGTCGCCCTGTCGTTCCAGCGCGAGGCGGTCGGGGCGGTCCGGCGGGCGGCTCGTGAGGCCGCCGGTGGGGCCCTGAGCGGGCCCGGGGGCGAGGCCGTGGGTGAGACGGCGGGTGAGCGGGAGTTCCGGGTGATGCTGCATGCCGACCCGGCTCCGCACCGCTGCGGAGCCAACGTCGGTGTGCTGCCCGAGGAGATCCTTGCCGACGCGGACGGGCTGGTGCTGCCGTGCGGGGCTCCCGAGGAGACGGCAGCGGTCCTCGGCGCCGCCGGAAGGGGACGTCGGCCGGGATCGGTGCTCGCCGCCAACTTCACCGTGGTCACCGGCATGGGCGGACGGCCGGGCGAGCTGGCCGAGGCGGCACGGCACGCGGCGGCCCATGGCGCGGACGAACTGCGGCTGTACCACGCGGGGCTCGCCTCGGACTCCGATCTGGCGCGGATCACTCGGGAGCTTGCGCGGACGGCGGCCACGCCGACGCACGGCGACGGCCGCCGATGAAGCCCGAACGGAGCCGAACCACCGCCGACTACAGTCTGCGGGTGGCCAGAGTGAGACGGTCCCGGGCGTCGAAGAGCGCGTCCTTGATCATCTGCTCTCGGCCCGGAGTGAGCCGGGCGACGGGCACCGAGCAGCTGATCGCGTCCCGCGCCGGAGTGCGGTAGGGGATGGCGACGCCGAAGCAGCGCAGCCCCGCCGTGTTCTCCTCCCGGTCCACGGCGTACCCCTGCTCGCGGATGTGGTGCAGCTCCTCGATGAGCTTCTCCCGGTCGGTGATCGTGTTGTCGGTCAGCGGGTCGAGGTGCTTCGGCAGCAGCTTGCGCACCTGCTCGTCGGTGCATGTGGCCAGCAGTGCCTTGCCCAGGGAGGTCGAGTGGGCCGGCAGGCGGCGGCCGACCCGGGTGAAGGGCCGCAGGTAGTGCTGGGACTGGCGGGTGGCCAGATAGACCACATTGGTCCCGTCCAGGCGGGCGAGGTGGATGGTCTCCGTGGTGTCGTCGGAGAGCCGGTCGAGTGTGGGACGGGCGACGGCCACGACCTCGTCGCCGTCGATGTATGAAGTGCCGACGAGCAGGGCGCGCACGCCGATGCCGTAACGGGTGCCGGTGGCGTCGGTCTCCACCCAGCCGAGGTCGACCAGGGTGCGCAGAAGCATGTAAAGACTGCTCTTGGGGTATCCCACTGCCTCCTGGACCTCTGCCAGGCTGTGCATGCCGGGACGGCCGGCGAAGAACTCAAGGAGCTCCACGGTGCGCACCGCGGACTTGACCTGGGAGCCCCCGCTCTCGGGAACGGCCATGCTCTTGACCCCTTCGTTCGGCCCGGCATAAGGTCCCGGGAAGTTCATTGTTCTAAACGCTGTTCAGCATATAGAACACGCCAGGAGGTTGCAGCACGTGGCCACCACCGAAGTCCCAGTCTGGAGCGTCGATCCACGCACGGGGAAGCCGCGGGAACAGGTGGCCGTCGAAGCCACCGCCGCGGATGTGGACGCGGCGGTACGGGCCGCGGCGCAGGCCGCGCCCTCCCTCGCCGACCGGGATGCCCGCTCCCGTCTGCTGCGCGCCTGCGCCGACGCCCTGGAGGCGGCCCGGGACGAGCTGGTCGAGGCGGCCGACGCGGAGACCGCGCTGGGGCCCGCGCGGCTCGGCGGTGAACTGTCCCGCACCACCTACCAACTGCGCGAGTTCGCGGACGTGGTCGACGAGGGCGCCTTCCTCGATGTGGTGATCGACCACGCCGACCCGGACGCCGGCCCCGTGCCCCGCCCCGACCTGCGGCGCTACAAGGTGCCGCTCGGTGTGGTGGCCGTCTTCGCCGCGAGCAACTTCCCGCTCGCCTTCAGCGTCCCCGGCGGCGACACGGCCAGCGCCCTCGCCGCGGGCTGCCCCGTCGTGGTCAAGGCCCACCCGGACCACCCCGCGACCTCGGAGCTGGTCGCCGCCACCCTCCGTGGCGCCGCCGAGTCCGTCGGACTGCCCGCCGGTGTGCTCGGCCTGGTCCACGGCCGGCAGGCCGGTGTCGACCTGGTCGACCATCCCCTGGTCTCGGCGGCGGGCTTCACCGGCTCGATCCCCGGTGGCCGCGCGCTGTTCGACGCCGCCGCCGCCCGCCCGCGCCCCATCCCGTTCCACGGCGAACTCGGCAGCCTCAACCCCGTGATCGTCACCGAGGCCGCCGCCACCGAGCGCGCCGAGGAGATCGGAACGGGCCTGGCGGGCTCGTTCACCCTCGGCGTCGGCCAGTTCTGCACCAAGCCCGGCCTGGTCCTCGCGCCCGAGGGCGACTGCGGTGACCGCCTGCTCAAGGCGCTGACCGGCGCCGCCTCCGAGGCGGGAGGCGGTGTCATGCTCGACTCGCGGATGCGCGAGGCCTTTGTCGCCGGAGTACGGCAGCGGGCCGCGCTCCCCGGTGTCGAGGCACCCGTCGAGCCGGGCGGAGCCGACGGCCACCGCGTGCGCCCCGGCTTCCTCACGGTCCCGGCCGCCCACCTCACCGAGGACTCGCACGAACTCCTCCTCGAGGAGTGCTTCGGCCCGGTGACCGTGATCGCCCGCTACCGCGACACCGGCGAGGTCAGCGCCCTGCTCGCCCTGCTGCCCGGCAACCTCACGGCGACGGTCCACCTCGGATCGGCCGAGGCCGAGGGCCCCGGCGCGGCCGTGCTCGCCGAGCTGACCCCCCTTGCCGGACGGATCCTCGTCAACGGCTGGCCGACCGGCGTCGCCGTCGCCCCCGCCCAGCACCACGGCGGCCCCTACCCGGCCACCACCAGCACCTCCACCTCGGTCGGCGCCACCGCCGTCGAACGCTGGCTGCGGCCTGTGGCCTACCAAGGGGCTCCGGAGGCGCTGCTCCCGCCGGAACTGCGCGACGGCAACCCCCTCGGACTGCCGAGGCGGGTCGACGGCCGACTGGAGCCTGGCATGAACCGATCACAGTGAAACACTCGCGGCGGTGAGCGGACTTCGCCACCATGGGGCGATGACCGATGCGGACTTCCTGGAGCGCACCAAACGATTCGCGTTCCATCTGGCGGAATTACAGGAGCGTCTGACCCCCGAGTCGTACGCTCTCCTGCTGCGCGTCCTGCGTGGGATCAACGACGCCCTGACGCGGCAGCCGGGCGGCATCTCGATCGAGTTCGCCCCGGGTGAGAAGGAGCTGTTCACGGCCGAGCTGGCCCAGGAGCTGACCAGACTCGTGGAGTTCCTCGGGCCCGGGGGACTGCGGGTGGTCATCGACATGGACGGCGCCGAGGGCCCCTGCGCCGACGTGGCCGAGCACGACCGCCATGAGGTCGAGCGGATCGCCCGGGCGAGCGGCCTCGAGCCCTAGCTGTATACGGCGGCCGGGTGCCGTGCGCGTGCGCCGCCCCGAGCCCCGGCCGTTCAGCCGACGGGATCCGGGAGCGGTCCCGTCAGGCACCGCTGGACGATGGGCGCGTAGCAGGCGATCAGATACTCCGCGTCCGTCTTCGCCAGGGGTTCCACCCCCACGACGCTGCGCGCGATGAACAGGCCTATGACCTGGGAGCCCGCCATCGCGGCGCGCAGTTCCGGCCGCTCCACGCCGAGGGCGGCGGCGATACGGGCGAGCACATGCCTGGTCAAGAAGTCGCGCAGCATGGCCGAACGGGGCTCGCCGCTGGTCATCGAGCGCACCAGGGCGGCCATCCGGTTGTTGGCGTCCTCGTTCTCCCACATCGTGAACAGCGTGCGCAGCCAGCGCTCCGCGATGTGCTCCCGGTCGCCCGCCAGCAGGGCTTCGATCAGCTCGCTGGGCACGGCGGGCAGTGCGACCGCCGTGGCGAACAGCTTCTCCTTGCTGCCGAAGTAGTGGTGCACCAGCGCCGGGTCCACTCCCGCCGCCCGGGCGATCGCGCGCACGCTCGTGCGGTCGTAGCCGCCGCCGGCGAACTCCTCGCGAGCGGCGTTCAGGATCTCCTCGCGCATCGAGGCGCCCTCGCGGGAACGCCGGGCGCGCTGCGGGAGCGCGCGCCCCTCTTCGCCCTTTGCGGGCCCCGTACTGGTGGTCTCGGTCACCCGCTCAATGTTAAGCTCCATTCCACATCAACACATGATGATGTGTGATCGCAGGGGAAAGGCTCGACATGCGGGCGATGATCTTCAAGGAATTCCGGGAGCTGCGCCGGGACAGGCGGACGGTGGCGATGCTGATCGTGCTGCCGCTCGTCCTGCTGGTGGGCTTCGGCTACGCGGCCAACTTCAATGTCTCCCACCTCAAGACCGATGTCGTCGGCCCGCAGGCCCAGAAGGTCGCGGCGGCCCTGCACCAGCCCTTCGACGTCGAGAAGGTCGCACCCGGACAGGGGGCGCCGCAGGCCCGCGAGCGGCTGCGCGACGACAAGGCGGACGTGGTCGTGGTGACCGGGAGCGGGAAGGGCGGCGCGGGGACCGTCGCCTACATCGACGGCTCGAACCTGTTCGCCGCCCAGAAGGCCACCGGCGCGCTCGCCGGAGCCGGCGGGCAGGTCGAGGCCAAGGTGCTGTTCAACCCGGACCTGAAGACGTCATGGATCATGGTGCCCGCGCTCATCGGCCTGATCCTGACCTTCATCGGCACGATCATCACCAGCATCGGCATGGTCAGGGAGCGGCAGTCCGGCACCCTGGAACAGCTCGCCGTGATGCCGTTCAAACCCTCGGACGTGATCATCGGAAAGATCGCGCCCTACTTCCTGCTGGCCGCCCTCGACATGATCGTCGTCACCGTCCTGGGAACGCTGCTGTTCGGGGTGCCGTTCCAGGGCAATGCCGGGGTCTTCGCGGTCGGCGGAGCGCTGTTCCTCTTCGTCGTCCTCGGCGTGGGGGTGCTCATCTCGACCGTCTCCCAGACCCAGGGCCAGGCGATCCAGCTCGCGATGATGACGGTGATGCCGCAGATCATCTTCTCCGGCATGTTCTTCCCGCTCGCCTCCATGGCGGCAGGGGTGCGCTGGATCGGCTATCTGCTGCCGCTGACCTACTTCAATATGATCTCCCAGGGGATCATGCTCAGAGGGGCGTCCGCCGCCTCGCTCTGGCTGCCGCTGCTCCTGCTGACGGCAATGGCGGTCGTGGTCTTCTCCGCCGCCGTGCTGCGCTTCCGCCGTGACCTGGCGCCCAGCCGGCCCTCCACCGGGCGTGCCACCGCCGCCCCGCCCCAGGCCGCCGAGGCGGGTGCCCGGTGAGCGGCGAGTGGGGCGCCTACGGCGTGACCGTGCGGTTCGGCCGTACGACCGCCCTGGACGACGTGACCCTGGAGGTTCCGGCCGGACAGGTCACCGCGCTCGTCGGCGGCGACGGCGCGGGCAAGACCACCCTGCTCAGGACGCTGGTGGGCGTCGTGCCGCCCGACTCCGGCACGATCAGCGTCCCGGCGCTGCGGGACATCGGCTTCATGCCCACCGCGTCGGGAGTGTGGCGGGACCTCTCGGTGGACGAGAATGTCGACTTCGTGGCCGCCGCCTACGGCCTTCGGGGAGCGGAACTGCGCGGCCGCCGCGCCGAGTTGCTGGAGGCCGCGGGCCTGGCCGGGGTGGGGGACCGGCTCGCCGGTCAGCTGTCCGGCGGTATGCGCCAGAAGCTCGCCTTCTCCCTCGCGATGCTCCACCGGCCGACGCTGCTGGTGCTGGACGAGCCCAGCACGGGTGTCGACCCGGTCAGCCGGGTCGACCTGTGGCGCCTGATCGCGCGGGCCGCCGCTGACGGAGCCGCCGTGGCCATGGCCACCACCTATCTGGACGAGGCGGAGCGGGCGGCGGCCGTCCTCGTCCTGGACGAGGGCCGCACCCTGGCGTACGGGCCGCCCGAGAAGGTAACGGCGCAGGCGCCCGGCACCGTGACCGTGAGCGTCGCACGCGAGGCTGCCCGTCTGCAGGGGGCGGCGGATCGGGACTCTCGCCTCGCGGGCGGAGAAGCGAACCATGGAGGTGTGAGCGTCGCACGCGAGGCTGCCCGTCTGCAGGGGGCGGCGGATCGGGACTCTCGCCTCGCGGGCGGAGAAGCGAACCATGGAAGCCCCACCACTGCCGCCCCGGTCGATCGCGGGTACTCGTGGCGGCGCGGGCACGAGTTCCACACCTGGCATCCGGGTCCGCCCGGGCCGGGGGAGCGGCCACTGGAGCCGGACATGGAGGACGCGGTGATCGCCGCCGCCCTCGCCGACCGGGCGGCCCGAGCAGGCGGTGGCGCCCGGACCGGCGAGGACCGGGAGGACATCGCCGACGCCGGCCCGACCGGCCGCGATCCGAACAGCGACAACGGCGCCGTCCGCGCCGAGGCCGCCGGCTCCGAGGGGAGGAACGCATGAGCACACCCGATGCCCCGCTGGTGGAGGTCGAGGGCGCCACGCGCCGCTTCGGCTCGTTCACCGCCGTGGACAACGTCTCCATGCGGGTGGAACGCGGTGAGATCGTCGGCCTGCTCGGCGCCAACGGCGCCGGGAAGACCACGCTGATCAAGATGGTCCTCGGCCTGATCGCCCCCACCGGCGGCACGCTGCGCCTCTTCGGCCGGGAGCCCTCGCGCCAGACCCGGCGGCAACTGGGATACGTGGCCCAGGGACTGGGGCTGTACGCGGATCTGACGGTGAGGGAGAACCTCGCGTTCGTCGCCGAGGCGTTCGGCAGGCCACGGCCGTCCGAGCTGCCCGGTCCGCTGCGCGGCACCGAGGACCGGCTCGTCGGTGAGATCGGCTGGGGGCTCCAGCGGCAGCTCGCGTTCGTCGCCGCCCTCGGCCACGGTCCCAAGCTGCTGGTGCTGGACGAGCCGACCTCCGGGGTCGACCCGCTCGCCAGGGCCCGGCTGTGGGACACCGTCCACGAGCAGGCGGACTCGGGCACCGGCGTCCTGGTCACCACCCACTACATGCAGGAAGCCCAGCAGTGCGACCGCCTGGTGCTCATGTCCCGGGGCAGGCAGGTGGCGGCGGGCACCGAGAAGGACATCATCGGCCCGACCACGGCGGTCGAGGTGCGCACCGACGCGTGGGCCCGCGCGTTCGACGCCCTGATCGACGCGGGCCTGCCCGCGACGCTGGCCGGGCGCCATGTCCGGGTGGCCGACACCGCGCTCCCGCGCGTCGGCGAGGCGCTGGAGCGGGCGGGGCTCAGGGCGGAGGTCCGGCAGGTGCCCGCGACCCTGGAGGAGAGGATGACCTCCATCGACCGGGCGGCCTAGGAGGCACCACGGACAGGGGCGGGGCCTACGAACGGTCCCGCCCCTGCGCGCGCTGCCGCGGGATTCACCCCGCGGTTGCCGTGCCTACGCCCCCACGGGGGTGAAGTCCCGTGCCCCGATGAACTCCGGTCGGCGTCCCGGCGCGGCGAAGGGCTCCTCGGCGGCGTTCTCCACGCTGTTGAAGACGATGAAGACATTGCTGCGCGGGTAGGGCGTGATGTTGTCGCCGGACCCGTGCATGCAGTTGCAGTCGAACATCGTCGCCGAACCGGCCTTGCCGGTGAACAGCTTGATGCCGTGCTCGTCCGCGAGGGACCTCAGCGCCCGAGGGGAGGGAGTGCCGAGCTCCTGGCGCTTGAGGGACTGCCGGTAGTTGTCCTCCGGGGTCTCACCCGCGCAGCCCACAAACGTCTTGTGGGAGCCTGGCATGATCATCAGACCGCCATTGGTGTCGAGGTTCTCGGTCAGCGCGATCGAGATGCTGACCGCGCGCATCCGCGGCAGCCCGTCCTCGGCGTGCCAGGTCTCGAAGTCCGAGTGCCAGTAGAAGCCGGACGCGCCGAAGCCGGGTTTGACGTTGACGCGGCTCTGGTGGACGTAGACCTCGGAGCCGAGGATCTGGCGGGCGCGGTCGAGCACCCGCGGGTCGTCCACCAGTGAGGCGAAGACCTCGCTGAGCTTGTGCACCTCGAAGATCGACCGGATCTCCTCGGACTTCGGCTCGATGACCGAGCGCTCGTCGGCACGGACCGAGGGGTCGGCGGAGAGCCGCTCCAGCTCGGCGCGGAATCGTTCCACCTCGTCCGGCGTGATCAACTGGTCGACGGTCAGGAAGCCGTCGCGCTCATAGGCCGCCAGATCGGTGGGGACGATCGGACCGCCGGCGGCGGGTGAGGACCACACCACCGGGTCCTGGCGGGGCGTGAGCACCGGCTCCACCGTGCGGGTGGGGTACAGGTCCGCGGATCGCTCGGGCGCCAGGGTCATACGCTGCCTCCTTGGTGCTTCCTTCTCGGTGCTTCCTTCTGGTACGTGTCGCGCTGGTACGTGTCGCGCTTTCCGCTTCAGGCGGTCGGCTCGGGCTCGGTCAGCAGCGGGTACACGCCGTTCTCGTCGTGGTCCTCGCGCCCGGTGACCGGCGGGTTGAACACGCAGACGCAGCGGAAGTCCGTCTTCGGCCGCAGGGTGTGCCGCTCGTGCCCGTCGAGGAGGTAGAGCGTGCCCGGGGTGATCAGGTGCGTCTGCCCCGTCTCGTGGTCGGTCAGCTCCGCCTCGCCCTCGACGCAGAGCACGGCCTCGTAGTGGTTCGCGTACCACATATTGGTCTCGGTGCCCGCGTAGAGCACGGTCTCGTGCATCGAGAAGCCCACGCGCTCCTTGGCGAGGACGATGCGCTTGCTGCGCCAAGTGCCGCTCTCGGAGCGCACATCGCGGTCGGTGCCCTCGATGTCGGCCAGGGATCGGACGATCACAGTCGCAGTACCTCTCGTGTGTCTGGGTGTCTCCCGCGCGTCGCGGGGACGGCTGCCCGCTCCAGCGGTCGCTACGCGGTCTCGCGCACGGCGCGGCCGAGGACGGCCAGGCCCTCGTCGAGCTCGTCCGGGGTGATCGTCAGCGCAGGTATGAGCTTGACGACCTCGCTCTCCGGCCCGGAGGTCTCCAGCAGTACCCCGAGCTCGAAGGCGCGCTTGCAGATCGCGCCCGCCCGCTCGTTGTCCGGGAAGGCCAGCCCCCAGATCAGGCCGCGGCCGCGGTAGGAGCCGCCGAGGCCGGCGCTCTCGGCGGCGACGGCCGCCAGTGCCGCCTCGACCTGCTGGCCCTTGAGCAGTGTCTGCTTCTCCAGCTGGTCGTCGGCCCAGTAGGCGTCCAGGGCGGCGGCGGACGTGACGAAGGACGGGTTGTGGCCGCGGAAGGTGCCGTTGTGCTCGCCCGGCTCCCAGACGTCGAGCTCTGGCTTGAGCAGCGTCAGCGACATCGGCATCCCGTAGCCGCCGATGGACTTGGACAGGCAGACGATGTCCGGGGTGATCCCGGCCTCCTCGAAGCTGAAGAAGCCTCCGGTGCGTCCGCAGCCCATCTGCACGTCGTCGACGATCAGGAGCATGTCGCGGCGCACGCACAGCTGGGCGAGCTTGCGCAGCCACTCGGCGCGGGCGACATTGACACCGCCCTCGCCCTGGACGGTCTCGACGATGACCGCTGCCGGGTGGTTCAGCCCCGAGCCGCTGTCCTCCAGCAGGCGCTCGAACCACAGGAAGTCGGGGGTGCGGCCGTCGAGGTAGTTGTCGAACGGCATGGGCGTGCCGTGCACCAGCGGGATGCCCGCGCCCGCGCGCTTCATGGAGTTGCCGGTCACCGCCAGCGAGCCGAGGGACATGCCGTGGAAGGCGTTGGTGAAGCTGACGACCGACTCACGGCCCTTGACCTTGCGCGCGAGTTTGAGCGCGGACTCGACCGCGTTGGTGCCGGTGGGGCCTGGGAACTGGACCTTGTAGTCCAGACCGCGGGGCTCGAGGATCAGCCGCTCGAACGTCTCCAGGAAGGTGCGTTTGGCGGTGCTGGCCATGTCCAGGCTGTGCGTGATGCCGTCGCGTTCGAGGTATTCCAGCAGCGCGCGTTTGAGGAGCGGGTTGTTGTGGCCGTAGTTGAGCGCCCCGGCACCCGCGAAGAAGTCGAGGTAGGCACGGCCATCCTCGTCGAAGAGGTGGCTGCCCTGAGCCTTGTCGAACACGACCGGCCAGTTGCGGCAATAGCTGCGGACCTCGGACTCGCGGGTCTCGAAAACGGTCGGGGCGGGCGGGGCGATGGTCATGCGGGTGGGAATCCTTCCGGAACGGGCGGACGAAGGCCGGGTTCGGGTGTTCGGGGCGCTCGGGCGCAGCGCCGCGAAGGGCCCGTGCGGGCGGCCTGCTATGCGGGCAGCGGGCCTATGCGGTAGAGCACCTCGGACTGGTGGCCGTCCGGGAAGAGGCCGCCGTCGAACAGCACCTCGCGTTCGACCTGAGCGCCGTGGCGGGCGCCGAAGGAGGTGAACAGGCGGATGGAGGCGGCGTTGTCCGGGGTGATCGTGGTCTCCAGCTCCCGGATGCCGCTGGCCGCCAATCGCCGGACCAGGCCGTCCAGCATCGCCCCGGCCAGGCCCCGGCCGCGGTGGCCGTCGTCGACCGCGACCTGCCACACCACGAGGGTGTGCGGGCGGTCGGGGCGGACGTAGCCGGTGACGAAGCCGACCGGCTCACCGTCCTCGCCACGCGCGACGACGGAGCTGCGGGCGAAGTCCCGGCACCACAGCAGATAGCTGTACGACGAGTTCAGGTCCAGCGCCCGGGAGTCCCGCGCGATGCGCCAGATCGCGGCGCCGTCCTCGACCACCGGATGGTCGAGCCCCAGCGCCTCGGGGGGTGTCTTGAATTGGGTGTCCGCAATGATTTTTGTAGCGGTCATGTGCGTTGAACCTACCGATTGCCGAGTTCGAATGCATGGGCCATCGGGGTTCCGTGTCGTAGCGGAATATGTTATCGCGCGAGCGTGAAATTGCCGCCGTGATGCCCTGGTATGTCGGGATATTGACGGTGGTCGAGACCAATGATTACAGTCGGATAACGGCGCAGGTCGGCGCCGTGGAAAAAGTGTCGAACGAGACAGTGGAAAAGAAGTCTGTTTAGCCCCGCGACTTCTGGAAAGGAGTGCCCCGGGAAAATGCCGTGACGCATCGGGCAACCGTCAATGCCGGGTCGCGCCGCCTGGGCGTATCGTGCGGCCATGACTGATCGCGCGGTGCTGCACATCGAGGGCCGGGTCCTGGTGGGTCCCGAGGACGTCAGGGACGAGATGTGGGTGGTCGACGGCCGCGTCACCTACGACCGGCCCTCGCTGGCCCGCGACATCCGCACCGTCCGAGGATGGGTCCTGCCCGGACTCGTCGACGCCCACTGCCACGTCGGCCTGGACTCCCATGGCGCCGTCGACGCCGCCACAGCTGAGAAGCAGGCCATCCAGGACCGCGAGACCGGGACGCTGCTGATCCGCGACGCCGGCTCGGCCGCGGACACCCGCTGGATCGACGACCGCGAGGACCTGCCGAGGATCATCCGGGCCGGGCGCCACATCGCCCGCCCCCGCCGCTACATCCGCAACTTCGCCCACGAGATCGAGCCCGAGGACCTCGTCGCGTATGTGCGGCGCGAGGCACGGCGCGGCGACGGCTGGGTCAAGCTCGTCGGCGACTGGATCGAACGCGACCGGGGGGACCTGTCGCCCTGCTGGCCGCGCGAGGCGGTCGAGGCGGCCATCGCCGCGGCGCACGAGGAAGGCGCCCGGGTCACGGCCCACTGCTTCGCCGAGGACTCGCTCGCCGATCTCGTCGAGGCCGGGATCGACTGCGTCGAGCACGCCACCGGGCTGACCGACGAGACCATCCCGCTGTTCGCCGAGCGGCAGGTCGCGATCGTCCCGACCCTGGTCAACATCGCCACCTTCCCGGACATCGCCGCCGCGGGCGAGGCGAAGTTCCCGCGGTACGCGGACCACATGCGGCGGCTGTGGGAGCGCCGCTACGACACCGTGCGCTCAGCATTCGACGCCGGAATCCCCGTCTACGTCGGTACCGACGCGGGCGGCTCGCTCCCGCACGGCCTGGTGGCCCAGGAGGTCGCCGAGCTGGTGATGGCCGGGCTGAGCCGGGTCGAGGCGCTGTCGGCGACCACCTGGGGGGCCCGCGAGTGGCTCGGTCGCGACGGCCTCACCGAGGGGGCCTCGGCGGACCTGGTGGTCTATGCCGAGGACCCCCGCGACGACGTCCGGGTCCTCGCCGACCCGCAGCGCATCGTGCTGCGGGGGCGGGTGGTGTGATCGCCCGTCGGCGGCGGCCCGGCTCTCCGTCTCGAACCGGCGCGACGGCGTGACCGGGCCGGACAGCCGGAACCGGCCCGTCGGTGTCTAGCTCGACAGCGTGAACGCGAGCAGGCCCGAGGCATCCATGTCGAGGGCCGGTTCGCTGGTCTGCCACGAGCGCGCGTCGTCCACGTACTTGCTGCCGTGCCCCGTGAAGGCGCTGAAGGGGTCGCTTCCCGACGGGCACTTGCGCATGGCGCCGAAGTCGCCGAGCCCTTCGTCGAACTGCTCGGTCCCATTGGGGCCGTTGACGATCGCCCCGATCTCGAGCAGCGGCTTGCCGTTCAGTGCGCCCGCGAGGTTGCCCAGCTGCCCCGCCGTGCACGTGGGGAAGGTCGAGCCCTCGCCGACCATGAACGAGGTGCCCCAGGCGTTGGCCCCCAGCACCCAGCCGAGCTGCTGGGAGGCGAAGCGGTTGAACGAGGTGTCCCCGGTCAGCCGCCGGTACAGCCGCGCCGAGGCGGCCAGGCCGAGGGTGTGCGAGTCCGCGTCGAAGCCGTCGTAGACCGCGCCCGCGTGGAACGGGTCCTTGCCCGCCCGCGCCTTGCCCTGAGCGAGCTGCGCCCTCAGATCCGCCACCAGGGCGTCGTACCCGATCGGCAGGCCCTCGGGATCACCCGCGGCCCTCACCGCCCGCGCCAGGTCCGCGTAGGCCAGGGCACTGGTGTCGTACATGTTCAGCGTGCCGTGGTCGTCGTCCTCGTCGTACGCCTTCGCCCAGGAGGCCGCCTTCGACAGCCAGCCCGACGCGCGTGAGTCCTTCAGCGCCTGCCCGGCCAGCGCCAACTCGGCGCCGCCGAAGGCCAGGTCGTCCTTCCAGCTGGTCTCCGGGTAGTAGCCGTACGGCACCGCGGTGACCAGCCTGCCCGGAGTGGTGTCGGCCAGCGCGTAGATCTGTGCCGCCGTCCTCAGGTAGCCGCGCGCCTTCTCCGGGTCCGAGGCCGCGTGGCGCTGGGCGGCGAGGGCGAAGTCGGCGGCGAGGCGGCCCGCCTGGTTGGGGCTCAGCCGGGACCCCGGAGCGCCGGCGCGGAAGACCGGCCGGTTCTTCAGGAACGCGTGCTCCTTCACCGAGTCGGCGTCGTCCTTCTCGGGCAGCCGCCACACGTCGTGGTCCCCGACCACGCTGCCGCTGTCCGTCCCCGAACCCAGCCCCACCTGGATGTAGAGGGTCTTCGTCTTCTCGTCCCACATCCGGTCCAGCCAGTCGAGGCCGTGCTGCGCCTCCTCGCCCAGCGTCGACGAGGGGCTCGCACCGCTCTCGCGGGCGGCGATCTGCAGCGCGGCGGCGGCGTAGGAGGTGGTGACGGTGAACTTCAGATAGTCCCCGGCGTCGAACCAGCCGCCCTCGGCGTTCACCGGGCCCACCCCGGCGATCTTCGTCGGAGCCTTCTTGATGGTGTCGCCGTCGCTCGAGGTGAACGACGGCTGGTTGTACACCGCGGCCTTGCGGTCGTTCAGGTGCGAGGGCTTGCGCTTGAGCTGTCCCGGCACCACGTCGGAGCCGTCGCGCTGGGCCTGGAAGAACGCCGTCGCGTCCCGCGCGACCTTCCCGTGGACGGACTTGGGCGTCCCGATGGTGAACGAGGGCGATGAGGCGGTCGCCGCGCCGCTCACCCGGAGGTGGTAGGTGCCCGCGCCCTTCACCGAGGAGAAGTCGATGCCGTAGACGGCCGGATACGCCTTGTTCCAGCTGCCCAGGCTCTTGCCGGTGGTCCCGGACGCGGCGAGGGCGCCATGGGAGTCCAGCAGCTTCCAGGTGGCTCCGGAGACGACGCCTTTGGCGAGGAGGAAGGCTTCCTTGGAACCGGAGTCCGCGTAGCCGACCTGGTTCACCCGGACCGCTCCCGTCACGGCGGCAGGCCTGGTCCGCGGTGCGGGGGAGCCGCAGGAGCTCACGCCGGCCACCGCGGCCACCACCGCGTAGGCGAGGACGGTCGCCGAGGTGGTTCTCCGTGTATACATCCGCCTGCCCTCTGGGAACGTTAGTAAAGTTTCCTAACACTTTACCTGGGACGGTATGAGGGGCACCCGAAGCAGGTCAAGCAGTGTGACGCAGGAGAACGAATGCGTCAAAGAATTCGAACTTCATGTCAGAAACCACCCATTGGGGTGAACTGGCGCCATGTAGTCACGCGGTCACGCTCGGTGCGTAAATATGGCCGGGTCGAGGTCACCGGCGAGCACGCTGTCCCCTTCAGCCACGCCGTGACTCCATCCCTAGGTGGGGGTTTCTCACTTGCACACGAATGTCTTCGGCCTGCCCGCACGCCGCCCGGCGGTGTCCACCACGGCCGCCGCCGCAGCCGCGGTCCTGGGCGCGGCACTCCCGTCCGCCGTCCTCGCCGCCCCGGCACACGCCACCGGCATCCAGGCCTCCGGCCGGGCCTCGGCGGTCGCCGCACGGGTCGCCCTCGACGTCTCCCTGGTCGGCAAGAGCGTGGACGTCCCGGTCAACCTCTCGCTCAACCAGGTGTACGCCCCGCGCAACAGCGCGGCGACGCTGCTGACCGCGAGGATCGGGGGCGTCGACGGGGGCAGGCCGGTCGAGATCGTCCGGGCCGACGTCGCCAGGACCTCCGCCCGGTCCTCGGGCGACAGGGCCGAGGGGCGCGCCGACCTCGCCGACGTCGATGTCCATGTCCCCGGACTGCCCCTGACCCCCCTGGTCCGGGCGCAGGCCGTCAAGTCCCGTGCCCTGTGTGTCGCGGGCAAGGAACCGGTCGCCGACTCCCGGCTCGTGGGCAAGGTCGTGGTCCTCGGCCGGCCCCTGTCGCTGAACACCGCCGGAACCACCGAGGCCGACGTGCCGGGCGTGGGACACGTCAAACTCGCGATTGCGCAGAAGACCACCACTCGCCGTACCGCGGCCGCCACCGCGCTCAGGCTCAAGGTCTCGATCGACCCGCTCCGTCTCGGGGTCGCCAAGGTGGCGGGCGATATCGTGCTCGCCGAGGCCACCTGCCGTACGCCCATCACGCCCGACCAGCCGAGCCAGTCGCCCAGCGCCGAGCCGGTCGTCGACAAGCCCCAGACCCACCACCTCGCCGAGACCGGCGGCGGCAGCGGCCTCGCCCTCGGCGGCGTCGGCGCGTCACTGGTCGCGGGTGGTGCGCTGCTGCTGCGGCTGCGGCGCCGGGGGTCGGCCTCCAGGCGCTGACCGGGGCTCGGGTCCCGTGCCCGGACACCGGTACAGCGTCCGGGCCGGACCCACCCGATCCCGCGCGCGCGGCCCCACGCACTACTCTGTTCGCGGGCGCTCGCGACGCCGTGACGTGGCGAGCGCTGGTCACGGGCGGGCGCCGAGAGGCGCGGGGGCATGGCTTATGTCGGGGGCGCGCATGGGTGGGGCGCTGTTCGGAGCGCGCTTCGAACTGCAGAAACTGCTGGGCTCCGGCGGCATGGCCCGCGTCCACCGGGCGCGCGACACCAGGCTGGGGCGCATCGTCGCGCTCAAGACGCTGCATCCCGAGCTGGCCAGGGACCCCGAGGCCCGCAGCAGATTCGCGCGCGAGGCCCGAGCCGCGGCCGCGTTGAACCACCCCGGCATCGTCACCGTCCACGACCAGAACGAAGTCCACGACGAGGACGGCATAGTGCCGTACCTGGTCATGGAGTACATCGACGGCTCCACGCTCGAGGACATCGCCAAGACCGAAGTGCCGATGGACGTCGAACGCGCCGTGCGCATCACCTGCGATGTGCTGGACGCGCTGGCCCACGCGCATTCGCGGGGGACGGTGCACCGCGATGTGAAGCCGTCGAATGTGATGATCACCAAGTCCGGCGCGGTGAAGGTGGCGGACTTCGGCATCGCGCGCGTGGCCGACTCGGTCTCCACCCGGCTGACGGGCACCGGCTTCACCGTGGGAACCCCCGGCTACATGGCGCCCGAGCAGGTGCTCGGGCGCCATGTGGACGCCCGCAGCGATCTGTACGCGGTGGGCTGCATGCTCACCGAACTCCTCACCGGGGAGGTGCCGTTCACCGGCAACTCCGCGCTGAACGTGATGTACCTGCATGTCCACCAGGCCCCGCCGAGCCTGTCCGAGCGCAACCCGCGGGTGCCGAGGGAGCTCGAGGCCGTCGTGCTGGCGGCCCTGGCCAAGGACCCGCAGGAACGTCCGGTCGACGCGGTGACGATGCGGGGCTCCCTGCGGGAGTGGCTGGCGGGACGGCCCGAGGCGGGACGGCCCCAGGCGGGAAGAGCCGACGCCGAGCGGGTGGCCCTGGACAAGGGGGCCGGCGGCGGGGCGGTGGGCGGCAACGCCGTCGGCGGTGGGGCGATCGATGTCCAGGCGGCCGGCGGTGCCGCCGCCGAGGGAGCTCCGGGCAGTGGCGCCGCGGGCAGTGGAGCTTCCGGCAGTGGTGCTTCCGGCAGTGGTGCTTCGGCCGCCGGTTCGGCGGCCAGTGGCAGTTCGGCCACCGGTGGCTACGCGGTCGGCGGCGCTGACGCCAGTGGTGCCGCGGGCAGCGGTGCTGACGCCAGTGGTGCCGCGGGCAGCGGTGCTGACGCCAGTGGTGCCGCGGGCAGCGGTGCTGTCGGCAGTGGGGGTTCGGGCACTCCCGATCCCCGGACGATGTTCCTGTTCGTCAAGGAGGGCGGTCCCGCCGCCGTCTCGGCGGCGGGAGCGGCGGCCGCGGCCGCCGGGGCGGCTGGTCCCCTGCCACCCCACTCCTCGCCGCCCCAGCAGATCCCGGTCCCGCCGTTGAGGGACCCCGGCGCCGTTCACCCCGCCCTGCGGGACATCCGCCCCGGCCCCTCCCCGCTCGCCTACCCGCCGGCGCCGCCCCAGGCGCCCCCCTCCACGCGCGGGGCACGGCGCCGCTGGATGGTCGCGGGCGCCGCGGTCGCCGTCGCGGGGCTGCTGACGACGGCCGCCCTGGTCTTCCATCCGTTCGGCGGAAGCGGCGACACCAAGGACCGCGCCACGAACGACAAGTCCCACGACGGCAAGACCGGGGACATCGTCAAGGACCGCAGGAGCACCAGTGGCTTCAACGGGGCACTGACCGGCGCGGTGAACCCCTCCAAGAAGAAGGGCGGCACTCTCAAGATCGCCTCCGCCTACCCGCCCGACTCGCTCGACCCGGCCCGCTCCTACACCAGCATGGCCTGGAACCTCCAGCGCATCTACCTGCGCAAGCTCGTCGACTACGCACCCATGCCCGGAGAGGCCGGGACGAAGCTCAGGCCGGACCTCGCCACCAGCACCGGTGAGGTCTCCGCCGACGGCAAGACCTACACATTCGAGCTCAAGCGGGGCCTGCGGTTCGAGGACGGCACCACGATCACGTCCAGGGACGTGAAGTACGGCATCGAGCGCACCTTCGCCCAGGACGTCTACGGCACCGGCCCCAGCCACCTGGTGGACCTGCTCGACCAGGGCCAGCACTACCCCGGCCCGTACAAGGACAGCGATCCGCAGAAGCTGGGTCTTCGCTCGGTCACCACTCCGGACGACAGCACGATCGTCTTCAAGCTGAAGGACCCGTTCCCCGACTTCCCCTACGTTCTGGCCATGTCGATCGCGGCCCCCGTGCCCAAGGACAAGGACACGCAGAAGGAGTACGAGAAGAAGCCCGTCGCCAGCGGCCCCTACAAGCTCCAGGCGCCCTTCACCTCCTCCGGCGCCCAGTCCCTGCGCCTGGTCCGCAACGACCAGTGGGACGCCTCCACCGACCCCGTTCGCACCGCCCTGCCCGACGAGATCGAGTTCAGCTTCCCCTCGGGAGGGCAGGACGCGGTGGACCAGGCGCTGCTCAACGGGGAGGTGGACGTCGACGCGGCGCAGCTCGGCGTGGGCGAGACGGCGCAGACCAGCATCCAGAACAGCGACAAGCTCAAGGCGCGGTCCGACGCCGCCTACACCGGCGGAGTGCGCTACTTCAGCATTCAGACCACCGTGCCGCCTTTCGACAACGTCAACTGCCGCCGCGCGGTCGAGTACGCCGTGGACAAGCCCGATATGCGCGCGGTGCTCGGCGGCCGGACCGCCGGGGGAGACATCGCCTCGGGGATGCTCCCGCCCACGATCCGCGGCTTCGACAAGAGCCTCGACCCCTACGGCACCAAGGCCGGTCCGCAGATCCTCGAGGCGAAGCGGTCGCTGGACGCCTGCGACAAGCCGAAGGGCTTCTCCACCAAGCTCGTGGCCAGCTCGGCCAACCCCAGGAACCGCGAAGTCCTCGAGGTCCTTCAGGGGAATCTCAAGAAGGTCGGCATCAAGGCGGACATCGAGATGATCAGCGGCGCCGACTACTACACCAACCTGGGCAGGGCCTCGGTGGTGAAGAAGAAGAAATGGGCCGTCGCGCTCACCGCCTGGTCCTCCGACTGGCCGGCGCCCGCCGGATTCCTGCGCCCCCTCGTCGGCAAGGACAGCGCCTACAACTACTCCGGGCTGGTCGACTGGGACATCGACGGCCTGATGGACGACGCCGAGCGCGAGAAGGACCGGGCCAAGGCGGACAAGACCTGGCGGAAGGTGGACGAGTCCCTGATGTGGGACGCGGTGATGGTGCCGATCATCCATGACCGCCAGCTCAACTACCGCGGTCCGCGCCTGACCAATGCCTACATCCAGCCGGCGCTGGGCGGTATCGACCTCCAGGCGCTCGGGCTGAAGTAGCCGCCCGGGTGCCCGGAGCGCGCCGGGCGCCCGGGGCCGCATCGGAGCCCCGGCGGACACGTCGGGCAGACCCCGGCGGACACGCCGGGCCGAAAGGACCGGTCCCCGGCGTCCTCCAAGGGGTCTCAGAGAGCGAGGACTTCCGCGAGCGCGGCGCAGAGCCGGTCCGTGGTCGCCCGGTCCCTCACCGCGATCCGAAGCCAGTCCTCCCCGAGGCCGGGAAAGGTGTCGCCCCTGCGCACGGCGAAACCGCGCTCCCGCAGCCGCCGCCTCACCGCCGCCGCGCCCGGTGTCCGCACCAGGACGAACGACGCCGCGGGGGAGCCGGGCACCTCCACCGCCTCCAACCGCCCGAGCCGCTCGACCAGATGGGCCCGGTCGCCGACAAGGCTCCGTGCCGACTGCTCCGCCTCGGCCAGCGCCGACGGGGAACAGCAGGCCTCGACCGCCGCGAGCGCGGGGGTGGACACCGGCCACAGCGGCTGGGCACGCTCCAGCCGTCCGAGGGTGCCGGACGGCCCCAGCGCATAGCCGACCCGAAGCCCGGCCAGCCCCCAGGTCTTGGTGAGGCTGCGCAGGACCACCAGGCCCGGCACATGCCGCCACGAGGCCAGTGACTCGGCCTCGCCCGGCACGGTGTCCATGAACGCCTCGTCCACGACGAGCGTGCGTCCCGGCCGGGCCAGGGAGGCGATGGCGGGGGCCGGGTGCAGGACCGAGGTGGGGTTGGTGGGGTTGCCCACGACGACCAGATCGGCGTCCTCGGGGACGGCCGCGTTGTCGAGCCGGAAGCCGTCCTCCTCGCGCAGCAGGACCCGTTCCACCGCGTGGCCCGCGTCCCGCAGGGCCGCCTCCGGCTCGGTGAACTGCGGGTGGACCACCACCGCGTGGCGGGGTTCCAGGGCGCGGGCCAGCAGGACGAACGCCTCGGCGGCGCCCGCGGTGAGCAGGACCTCGTCGACGGGGCGGCGGTGGCGCACGGCCACCGCCTCACGGGCCGCCCGTCCGTCCGGATAGGCCGCCAGATCGCCGAGCGACGCCGCGAGCCGCTTGGCCAGCCAGGGGGGAGGAGTGCCCCAGCGGACGTTCACGGCCAGGTCGGTCAGGCCGTCGCCGACCTCCGTGTCGCCGTGATGGCGCAGATCGAAGGCCTCCATGACCCCGACCTCCCCGGCGACCTCGAACTCCGCCTTCGCGACTCCCGCTTCGGCGGCCTCCGCTTCGGCGGGGTCCACGTCCGCGAAGCCCGCTGCCATGCACCCTGGGGACTCCGGCTCAGCGGGCGCGTGCACGGCTGTCCATGCCGTCGGGGCCGTCGGGGCCGTCGGGGTCGTCGGCGGCCCCCTCGTCCTCGTCCTCCTCCGGGCCGACAGCGGCGGCGAAGCGCAACTCGACCTCCGGGTGGGCCTCCGCCCAGCCCTCCGCCTGAAGCCGGGCCCGCCGGCTGAGGGCCTCGTCGGCGAGGAGGAACGGCACCAGGACAACGCGCCGCGCGCCGAGCAGGTGGCAGCGGTCGAGTCCGGCCGGGACGTCCGGCGCGGCGACCGACACGAACGCCGTCTCGACACCCGCGAGCCCCCGGCCCTCCCACAGCAGCCGGGCCACCCTGCACAGCTCCGCGTTCGCCTCCGGGTCGGTCGAGCCCCGGCCGACGAGCAGAACCGTGGTGGCGGCCCGGTCCCCCGGGCTTCTGCGGGCGGAGCCCGGCGCAAAGGAGCCGGACGCGTCGCGGTGCGGGGCCTCGGCGTCCTGCGTGGCGCCGAGGGCCGCGTCGATACGGCGCTCGAGGGCGGAGAGCGGAGCTGGCGGGTTCACGGGTGGTTCTCCTTGCTGGGGTGTTCTGCCGTACGCGCCACGGCGATGGTGCACAGAGCGGGACCGTTGGACGGGCTGGACCTCCGCTTCGGGACGAGAAGGTGGGCTCCAGTCTCGATGAGGGCCGCCGCCTCGCAGACGCTGGGGGTCCCCACGGCGGCGAGCGCGGCGTCGGAGGGGTTGGGCACGTTCACCGCCGCAAGCGCCGCCGCGGAGTGGGTGACGAGCGGGACGCCGAGTACCCGGGCGGCCTCGACCAGCCCCTCCTCGTCGCCCTTGCCTTCCACCGTGGCCAGACGGCCGACGGCCCGCAGCTCAAGCCCGAGGCCGGCCAGGGTGTCCTGGACCAGGTCGAGCAACTCCTCGGCGGTGACGCCCCGGGAGGCACCGACCCCGACGACGATCACCGGAGGGCGCGTTCGACGAGCCGCTGGGCGATCAGCGGTGCTCCGGCCCAGTGCACATGCAGATAGGAGGCGTGCACATTGCCTTCGGCGAACCCCTCCGCCAGACGCCGCGGATGCACCACGCCCCAGGCCGGGTTCGGGCCCGAGCCCGGTTCGCACACCGTGCGGTGGAACTCATGGCCGCGCACCCTGGTGCCGGCCGGTGCCAGCACGTTGTCCCGTACGGCCACCGCCTCGCGGTAGCCGAGGGTGAGCCGTTCCGTCATCCGGGCCTCGGCGTCGAGGACGCCGCACATGGGCCTGCCGTCCAGCGAGCGCGACAGATAGAGCAGCCCGGCGCATTCGGCGGCGACGGGCGCCCCAGAGGCGGCCAGATCGGCGACGGCCTTGCGCAGCGGCTCGTTGGCCGACAGCTCCGGCGTGTACACCTCGGGGAAGCCGCCGCCGACGACCAGTGCGCCCACGCCGTCCGGCAGGCCCTCGTCGCGCAGCGGATCGAACGGGACCACCTCGGCGCCCGCGGCCTCCAGCAGTTCGGTGTGCTCCGCGTAGGAGAAGGTGAATGCCGCGCCGGACGCGACCGCGATCCTGGGACGGCGCGCCGCACGGGTGACCTCGGCTTCAGGCTCCCAGGGGGAGTCGGGCAGCCAGGGGGCACTGCGGGCCAGCGCCAGCAGCGCGTCCAGATCGCAGGAGCGGCGCACCTGTCCGGCCAGTCGGCGCACCGCCTCCACGGCGTCCTGACGGCGCTCCGCCACCGGTACCAGGCCGAGGTGGCGGCTCGGGGTCCCCACCGACTGCTCGCGCCGAAGCGCCCCCAGCACCGGCACCCCCGAGTGGTCCAGCGCCTCACGCATCAGTTCCTCGTGCCGCTCGGAGCCCACCTTGTTGAGGATCACCCCGGCGAGGCGCACCTCGGGGTCCCACGAGGCGAAGCCGTGCACCAGCGCCGCCACCGAACGGGACTGGGAGGAACCGTCCACGACCAGGACGACGGGAGCGCGCAGAAGCTTGGCCACATGCGCGGTGGAGGCAAGCTCGCCGAAGCCGGTCGCCCCGTCGAACAGGCCCATCACCCCCTCCACCACCGCCAGGTCCGCTCCCCGGGCGCCGTGCGCGAACAGCGGCGCGACGCGTTCGGGGCCGCAGATGTACGCGTCGAGGTTGCGGCCGGGGCGTCCGGTGGCGAGGGCGTGGTAGCCGGGGTCGATGTAGTCCGGGCCCACCTTGTGCGGGGAGACCTCCAGTCCGCGTTCGGCGAACGCGGCCATCAGACCCGTGGCCACCGTGGTCTTGCCGCTTCCGCTGGACGGCGCGGCGATGACCAGGCGGGGGAGCGGGTTCACCACTCGATACCTCTCTGGCCCTTCTGGCCGGTGTCCATCGGGTGCTTGACCTTGGTCATCTCCGTCACCAGGTCGGCCGCGTCGAGCAGTTCCCGGGGGGCGTTGCGCCCGGTGATCACCACATGCTGGGTGCCGGGGCGGTCCCGGAGCACGTGGACGACCTCCTCGGTCGGCACCCAGCCCCAGTGCATCGGGTAGGCGAACTCATCCAGCACCAGCAGCCTGTAGGTCTCGGCGGCGATGTCGCGCTTGACCTGCTCCCAACCCTCGCGGGCCGCCTCCTCGCTGTCCGCCAGGTCGCGCTGCACCCAGGACCAGCCCTCGCCCATCTTGTTCCAGACGACGGTGCCGCCCTCGCCGCTGGCGCCGAGTATGCGAAGGGCGCGCTCCTCGCCGACCTTCCACTTGGCGGACTTGACGAACTGGAACACTCCGATGGGCCACCCCTGGTTCCAGGCGCGCAGCGCCAGCCCGAAGGCGGCGGTGGACTTGCCCTTGCCGGGTCCGGTGTGGACCAGCAGAAGGGGGCGGTTGCGGCGCTGCCGCGTCGTCAGGCCGTCGTCGGGGACGACGGCGGGCTTGCCTTGGGGCATTGCGGGGCCCTTTCGTGTTCTTCGCTCCGCCGCTCAGGCGGCTGATCTCATCGTGTTCCGGCTGTCCCTCACCAATGCGGCCACGCCCTCGGCACGCAGGTCCTCCAGCCGTACGGCGGTCGCGTTCAGGTCCACGGCCAGGGTCTGGGCCAGGCCCAGCCGGACCGGTCCGCTCTCGCAGTCCAGGACGATCGACGCCGTGCCTCTGGCGGCCAGCAGACCGGCGGCGCGGCGGGCGTCGCCGAGCGCGTCCTCGCCCCCCGTGGCGCGGCCGTCCGTGACCACCACGACCAGCGGGCGCCGCTGCGGATCGCGCAGCCGTTCCACCGCCAGCACCTCGTGCGCCCGCAGCAGGCCCGCCGCCAGCGGGGTGCGGCCACCGGTCGGCAGCCGGTCCAGGCGGGCCGCCCCCACCTCCACCGAGGAGGTGGGAGGCAGGGCCAGATCGGCCTCCCGTCCCCGGAAGGTGATCAGTCCGACCTTGTCCCGGCGCTGATAGGCGTCCAGCAGGAGAGAGAGGACCGCGCCCTTGACCGCGCTCATCCGCTTGCGGGCCGCCATCGAGCCCGAGGCGTCCACGACGAAGAGCACGAGATTGGACTCGCGCCCCTCGCGGACGGGTTCGCGCAGATCGTCACGGCGCACCACGAGGGCACGGCCGGTCCTGCCCCTGGCGTGCTGGTGCGGCGCCGCCGCCCGGAGGGTGGCCGTCAGATGGAGCCTGGCCAGCGCGCCGGAGGGGCGACGCGAACGGATGGTGTGCCCGCCGTCCGTCTCGGCCCGCGAACGGCGGCCCTGGGCGCCCCGCCCGAGGCCCGGGACCTTGAACAGCTTGGTGCGGAACGGGTCCGCGGCCGCGACGGGAGAGGAACGCGGTGCTGTGCGGCCGGGGTCCTGCGCGCCGTTCTCGGAGGGGGCGCCCTGCGGGGGGACCGAGGGCTGCGAGGCACTGTCGAGCGGCGCCTCCTGGCCCGCGTCCGGACCACCGTCGCCGGGAGCCCCGCCACCGGGACCACCGTCGGGACCGCCCCCGTCGGGACCGCCCCCGTCGGGACCGCCCCCGTCGGGACCGCCCCCGTCGGGACCGCCTCCGTCCGGACCGGCGTCGTCAGGACCGCCCTCGGGGCCGTCAGGACCGTCCGGCCCGGGGTCCGGGTCGTCGTCCTCGAACTGCTCCAGGGTCTCGTCCAACTGCCGCTGGTCCAGCCCCGGGGCGTCGAAGGGATTCCTGCGCCGCCGGTGCGGCAGCGCCAGCTGAGCCGCGGTGCGCACATCCTCCGCGTCGACCTCGGTGCGCCCCGCCCATGCCGCCAGTGCCACCGCGGTGCGGGCCATGACGATGTCCGCGCGCAGCCCGTCCACCTCGAAGGCGGCGCAGACCGCGGTGATCCGACGCAGTGCCGTGTCGGTGAGGACGACCTGCGGCAGTAGGGCGCGCGCCCGGGTGATGCGCTCGGCCAGCGACCGTTCCTCCTGCGCCCAGCGCGCGGCGAAGGCCTCGGGGTCCGCGTCGTAGGCGAGACGGCGGCGCACCACCTCGGCCCTCTCCTGCGGGTCCCGTGTCGCCGCGATCTCCACCGTGAGCCCGAACCGGTCGAGCAGCTGCGGGCGCAGCTCGCCCTCCTCGGGGTTCATCGTCCCGACGAGCAGGAAGCGGGCCGCGTGCCGGACGGAGACGCCCTCGCGCTCGACGAAGGACTGCCCCATCGCCGCCGCGTCGAGCAGGAGGTCCACGAGGTGGTCGTGGAGGAGGTTGACCTCGTCGATGTAGAGGACACCGCGGTGCGCCTGCGCCAGCAGGCCCGGCTCGTAGGCCTTCACCCCCTCGGACAGCGCCCGCTCGAGGTCCAGCGAGCCGACGACGCGGTCCTCGGAGACACCCACGGGCAGCTCGACGAGGTTGGCGGGGCGGCTCCGGCCGGGCGCCCCGGCCTTCTGCGGGTCCCTCTCCTGCGGGTCGGCCTCCTGCGGATCTTTCTCCCGCGGGCCCGCCTCGTGCGGACCGTCCGGGCACCTGCGGTCCGGTGACGCCGGGTCGCAGGCGAACCGGCATCCCTCGACCACGTCGATGGACGGCAGAAGGCCGGCGAGCGCGCGCACCATCGTCGACTTGGCGGTGCCCTTCTCACCCCTGACGAGGACCCCGCCGACCGACGGCGACACCGCGTTGAGGAGCAGGCCGAGCCGAAGCTCCTCCATACCGACGATCGCGGTGAACGGGTAGTGCGGGCTCATGCGCGCCCCGCCCGGCGACGGGCACTGCCCTCGCCCGTCGCGCGCCGTGTGGTGGTTCGCTCGCTCATCAGTGGTTCCCCTCGGGTCGCGTGGGTACGGCCGGTGCCCCCGGTGCGATGAAGGGGAGTCCGTCCGGGATGCCGTCCTCGATCAGGCGCAGGAGCGCGTCGGTGTCGGCGTGTTCCTCGATCAGGTCGCCGAGGCGGTCGAGCTGTTCCTCGCGCAGCTCGCCGAAGCGGGTGTCGGGCGCGGGGACGAAGGACCGCCCGGCGTCGGCCGCCACCCGCGTCAGGAAGGCCCGCCGGAAGGCGTCGTTCTCCAGCGCCCCGTGCCAGGTCGTGCCCCACACGGAGCCCTCGCGGCAGCCGTCGAGGAAGGGCTCGCCGCCGAGCACGTCCACCACGCCGTGGTGGATCTCGTAGCCGTGGACCCGTTCGCCCAGCGCCTCGCCCACCGGGCGGGCCAGGGTCTTGTCCGCGGCGAACACCGTGCGGGTCGGCAGCAGGCCGAGACCCGGCACCTCACCGGTCCTGGACTCGACATCGTCCTCGATCCGCTCGCCGAGGAGCTGGTAGCCGCCGCAGATGCCGAGGACGGGGCGGCCCTCGGCGGCGCGGCGCGCCACGGCGTCGGCGAGACCGCGCGCCCGCAGCCACTCCAGCGCGCGCACGGTGCCGCGGGTGCCCGGCAGCACCACGAGATCGGCGTCGGCCAGTTCCTCGGGGCGGTCCACGAACCGCACGGCGACGCCCGGCTCGGCGGCCAGCGCGTCGACGTCCGTGAAGTTCGACATCAACGGCACGGCGGCCACGGCGACCCGCAGCACCTGCGCGCCGTGCGGCGGCGACACCGCGCTCTCGCGCACCGATCCCCGCAGCGACAGCCGCAGGCCGTCCTCCTCGTCGATGCCCAGCCCGTGGAGCATCGGGAGCACCCCGACGGTCGGCCGCCCGGTCAGGCCGCGCAGCATCTCCAGGCCCGGTTCCAGCAGCGTCACATCGCCCCGGAACTTATTGATCACGAATCCCGCGATGTGCCGCTGGTCCTCCGGCGACAGCAGGGCGACGCTGCCGAAGAGCGAGGCGAAGACCCCGCCCCGGTCGATGTCGCCGACCAGCACGACCGGGAGCGCCGCCCGGGTGGCCAGGCCCATGTTGACGATGTCGGTGTGCCGAAGATTGATCTCCGCGGGGCTTCCCGCGCCCTCGCAGATGACCGCGTCGTACTCACGGCGCAGCTCGTCCAGGCAGTCCAGCACCGTGCCCATCAGGTCCTGCCGGCGCCCCTGGTGGTAGCCGCGGGCGCTCAGCTCGCCCACCGGCCTGCCGAGGAGGACCACCTGGCTGCTGCGGTCGCTGCCGGGCTTGAGCAGGACGGGGTTCATCGCCGCCGTCGGCTCGATCCGGGCGGCCTGCGCCTGCATGGCCTGCGCCCGGCCGATCTCCGCGCCCTCCCGGGTGACGAAGGAGTTGAGCGACATGTTCTGCGCCTTGAACGGGGCGACCCGCACCCCCTTGCGCACGAGCCAGCGGCAGATCCCCGCCGTCACCACGCTCTTGCCGGCGTCCGAGGTCGTCCCAGCGACCAGCAGCCCCCCACCGCTCACCGCGGCCCCCTCCTCGTGCCCGGCCCGCTTGCCCGGCCACCGGCCCTGGCGTTCGGCCCGGTCCTGGCGTTCGGCCCGCTCGTCGTGCTCCGCCCGATCCTCGCCCGCGCCACCGCGAACCTGCCCAGCACCGAAGCGCCCAACGCCAGCGCGCCGACGCGGCGTGAGAGCCGCACGGCCCGCTCGACGTCCGCGACCGCCACCGGGCGGCCCTCACCGCCGAGCACCGGCCGGTGCTCGACCCTGCCGCCGTAGGCGAGCGTGCCGCCCAGCCTCACCCCCAGGGCGCCCGCGAAGGCGGCCTCGGCGTGTCCGGCGTTCGGGCTCGGGTGGCTCGCGGCATCCCGGCGCCACACCCGCCACGCCCCGGCGGGATCGGGACCGGCAAGGGTGGCCAGTGCGGCCGTCAGCCGTGCCCCCGGCCAGCCCACGACGTCGTCGAGGCGGGCCGAGGCCCAGCCGAAACGCCGGTATCTCGGCGATGTGTGACCCACCATCGCGTCGAGGGTGTTGACCGCGCGGAAGCCCAGCAGCCCCGGTACTCCTGCCAGCGCGCCCCAGACCAGGGCGCCCACCACCGCGTCGGAGGTGTTCTCGGCGACGGACTCGACCACGGCCCTGGCCATCTGATCGGCGTCCAGCGCCTGCGGATCGCGCCCGCACAGATGCGGCAGCCGCCGCCTCGCCGCGGTGAGGTCCCCGGCATCCAGCGCGGCGGCGATGATCCGGGCCTCACGGCCGAGCGAGGTTCCGCCGAGGACGGCCCAGGTGGCGGCGGCGGTGAGTGCGGCGCCCGGCAGCGCCCCTCGGGTGCGGGAGGCCAGCAGGGCGGAGGCCGCCGCGACCGTGCCCGCGCACACGGCGGTGTGCAGGGCTCCCGCGCCTCGGTGGTCGTGCCACAGGCGCCGCTCCACCGCGGAAGCGGCCCTCCCGAAGGCGGCCACCGGATGGGCGCGGCGGGGGTCGGCGAAGACGAGGTCGCCGAGGAAGCCGGCGGCGGCGCCGGCTCCGAAGACTCCTGGCTGCATCCGCGTCAGCCCGTCAGGGAGCCTCGTGCGGCGGCCGGGGGCAGGCTGGGCGTGGTCGGCGGGTGCCGGGCATGGCGGTTGTCCTCACTCAGGGTCCGCGCCCTGGTTCGACGTAACCGGCGGTGAGAGTCTCCTGGCTCCCGGATCGGCGCGTCCTCCGGTCTTCCAGCCGAGTGGACCGTGACCGTGTCATGGAGGGGCGCTCCCCGGTGACAGTGGCGGGACCGCGCCGGATTCTCACCGGCTTCCTCCCCTGCCGCCGTTTGGCGGCTCCGATACCACCACGCAGCGGGAACGGCCGTCAACCTCACTGTGACCTGCGGCGCGAGGTGTGCGGGAACGCACACGGGGGGTGCGCCGGGCGGCGCGCGACCGAGCCGCACGGCCTGCCGGTGTGCCACCGGAATGCCACCGGGGTGCGCGGGCGTGGTGAGCGGGGGTGCGCCACGGCCGCGGACGGCTCGGGCGCACCCCGCTCACCGGGGGACGTCGGTCGTCAGTTGACGATGATCCAGATCCCGTAGGCGACGGCCGCCGCGCACAGGGCGAAGCAGGTGTAGGCGCCGGTGCGGGCGAGGGCGGCGGAACCGCCGGAGACGGCCACCTGGTCCGGGGTCTCCTCGGTCCTGGAGAGCCAGACGATGCCGAGGGTGAACAGGCCCACCAGACCGACGGTCACGCCGACGCTGACGCCGAAGACCTGGCCGAGGGCAGCCCAGTCGATGCTCATGGATGGTCTTCCTTAGACGGTCGGCGCGGTGGCCCGGGAGGGCTCGGCGGTCGGAACGTTGACCTTGGCCGGAGCGGGGTTGGGGGCGACGTCGACGGGCTGGACGATGAGGTCCGGAAGCTCGTTGACGTTGCTCGCGTGCACCGGCTTGCGGCGCGAGGCGTACCAGATGCCCGCGCAGGCGGCGGCGGCCAGTACGGCGACGGCGCAGACTCCGACGCTGCCCTGGTCGGCGAGGAGCGCGGCTCCCGCGGCGACGGTTCCGGCCGCCGGCAGGGTCAGGCCCCAGGCGGCGAGCATGCGGCCCGCGGTGCTCCAGCGCACGCTGGCGCCCTTGCGGCCCACGCCGGAGCCCAGGATCGAGCCGGAGCACACCTGGGTGGTGGAGAGCGCGAAGCCGATGTGCGAGGAGGACAGGATCACCGCGGCGGCGCCGGTCTGGGCGGAGAAGCCCTGCGGGGGCGCGATGTCGGTGATGCCCCTGCCCATCGTGCGGATGATCCGCCAGCCACCGATGTAGGTGCCGAGTGCTATGGCCGTACCGGCCGAGACGATCACCCACAGCGGGGGGTCGGAGTGCGGGGAGACGGCACCGCCGGTGATCAGGGCGAGGGTGATGACACCCATCGTCTTCTGGGCGTCGTTGGTGCCGTGGGCGAGGGAGACCAGGCCGGCCGAGGCTATCTGCCCGGCGCGGTAGCCCTTCGCGGTGGCCTTCTCGTCGGCCTTGCGGCCGAGGCGGTAGGTCAGGCGGGTCGCGGCCGCCGCGGCGAGGCCCGCGACGATCGGGGCGCAGACGGCGGGAATGAGGACCTTCATGACCACCGCGTCACCGTGCACGCCGGAGGGGCCGACGGCGACGAGGGTGGCGCCGATCAGACCGCCGAAGAGGGCGTGCGAGGAACTGGACGGCAGTCCTGCGAGCCAGGTCAGCAGGTTCCACACGATCGCGCCGACGAGCCCGGCGAAGATCACCTCGGGTCTGATGCCGGACCCCTCGTCGATGATCCCGCCGGAGATGGTCTTGGCCACCTCCACGGACAGGAAGGCGCCGACGAGGTTGAGCACAGCGGACATGGCGACCGCGACCTTGGGCTTGAGTGCCCCTGTCGAGATGGTCGTTGCCATGGCGTTGGCTGTGTCGTGGAAGCCGTTCGTGAAGTCGAACACGAGAGCCGTAATGATCACGATCCCGATGAGAAGCGTGATGTGTTCCATGCACCCAGGCAATCATTCAGAGGGGTTGGTGACGGTAGCGAAGGTAGGGACCCTGAGTGAACGGAAGATGAACTAGGTCTGTCCTGGTGGTGCTCGGGTTGAGCGCTCCCATGGTTTTGCGGCTTTTGCCCGCATATATCATGCATGTCAGCGTCGTCTGCGGGGGTGTCAGGAGCCCCTGCGCGGACCGCCGGTGAGCCCTCGGGCAAAGGACGTCGGACCCGTCGGCGTTCGCTGAGCCCAACGGGGTCCCCAACCGCCCTGGAATCGAACGCCGGAGGGCTCAGTGCCGCCCGGAGATCCGGTCGGCGACCCTCGCCAGCGGCGCGGTGTCCGCCCGCCCCGCCAGCTCCTGGCGGTCGGCCGCGCGGTAGGCCGCGTACAGGCCGTGCACCCCGAGCCAGCGCAATGGCTCCGGCTCCCACCGCCGCACCCGGTGCCCCACCCACGGCAGTGCGGTCAGCTCGGTCCTCCCGCCCTGCCCGGAGTCCTGCTGGACCAGGTCGCGCAGGGTCCTGGCCGCCAGGTTCGCCGTCGCGACCCCGCTGCCGACATAGCCGCCCGCCCAGCCGAGGCCGGTCGCGCGGTCCAGGTCGACGCTCGCGCACCAGTCGCGGGGCACACCGAGCACCCCCGACCAGGCATGGTCGATCGCGGCCGAGGCCGTCGAGGGGAAGAAGCGGACCAGGATCTCGCGCAGCGCCTCGACCGTCCTGTCCTGGGTGCGCCCGTCGTTGTCCGTCCGCGATCCGAACCGGTAGGGGATGCCCCGACCGCCGAGCGCGATCCGGTCGTCCGCCGTGCGCTGCGCGTACATATAGGCGTGCGCCATGTCGCCCAGGGTCTCGCGGCCCTCCCAGCCGATCTCCTCCCACACCTCGGCGGGCAGCGGCTCGGTGGCGATCATCGAGGAGTTCATGGGCAGCCAGGCCCGCTTGCTGCCCTTGATCCCCGCGGTGAAGCCCTCCGTGCAGCGCAGGACATAGGGGGCCCGCACGGTGCCGTGCGGGGTGAGCACGTGCTTCGGCCGGATCTCGGTGACCGGAGTCGACTCGTGGACGGTCACTCCCAGCGCCTCCACCGCGTCGGCCAGGCCGCGCACCAGCTTGGCCGGGTGGATCCTGGCGCCGTGCGGGGTCCAGCTTCCGCCGAGCGCCCGCGCCACACGGATGCGCCCGGCCGTCTCCCGGGCGGACAGCAGCACCCGGTCCTTCTCGCCGAACGCCACCTCCGCCTCGTGGAACGCCCTGAGCCGGGCGAGCTGGGCGGGGGAGTACGCCACCTCCAGGACACCGCCCTTGACGATGTCGGCGTCGATGGCCTCCTCGGCGCAGACGCGGACCACCTCGTCCACGGTCTCGTTCATCGCCCGCTGGAGGTCCGCCGCCGCCTCGCGGCCGTGCAGCCCGGCGTAACGGTCGCGGCCCGCGATGCCGTTGTAGAGCCAGCCGCCATTGCGGCCCGAGGCGCCGTACCCGCAGAACTCCGCCTCCAGCACCGTGATCCTCAGGAACGGCACGGCCTTCTTCAGGTAGTACGCCGTCCACAGACCCGTGTATCCGCCGCCGACGACGCACACATCGGCGCTGCCGTCGCCCGGCAGCGGCTCCCGGCGTGGCGGCACGCCCGTCTGCGCGTACCAGAAGGAGATGCCGCCGTTGACGGTGGTACTGCCCATGGGATTCGCCCTGCCCTGATCGGATCGTTGCCGGGACGCTACGTGACCCCATCACTGCGATCAATGGACACAGTGGAAGACATGGCCGGAGGATCGATGCGACTCGTAGGCCACCGTAGGGTTCGCCCATGGAATCGAAGCCGGACGCCGACCCGGAGGTCGAACCCGACATGGCACAGGACGATGTGGAGCGGGCCTGGGCCGGTGTCGCCGCCACCGCGCGGCGCACGGTCGCCGAAGGGCTCGTCGTGGGTACCTCGGGCAATGTCTCCGCCCGCGTCGGCGACCTCGTCGTCGTCACCCCCACCGGAGTGCGGTACGACGCACTCGGCCCCGACGACCTGGCGGTGGTGGACCTCGACGGCAGGCAGGTGCGGGGGCGGCTGCGCCCCACCAGCGAACTGCCCATGCACCTGGCGCTCTACCGGCACACCCCCGCGCGCGCCGTGGTGCACACCCACGCCGTGCACGCGACCGCCGTCTCCACCCTCGTCGACGAGCTGCCCGCCATCCACTACATGACCGCCGCCCTCGGCGGCATCGTCCGGGTCGCTCCCTACGCCACCTACGGCACGCGGGAACTGGCCGACGCCATGCTCACCGCCCTGCGCGACCGGACCGGATGCCTGCTGCGCAACCACGGCACCGTCACCTACGGCGCCGACCTCGACTCCGCCTACGCCCGCACCGAGCAGCTCGAGTGGATGTGCAGGGTCTGGCTCGCCGCCAGGAGCGCGGGCAATCCCAGCCTGCTTCCTGGGTATGAGATCGAGCATGTGGTGGAGAGACTGCGCACCTACGGCCAACCGTCCCAGCGCCCTTCGGGCCAGTAGCCGCAAGGCCGCCGGCGCCCGGCGTCACCCGGCCGCACCGCGCCGGGTGGCCCCCCGCCGGGCGGAGCCGGAGACTGTACCCACTATGCGATGGGGTACAGCGGCAGCCGTCACGGCCGCCACGGCGGCGGGTGCGGGCGCGGCCGCGATAGCGGCCGGGCGGTACGTCTGCGACATCGCCCTCAAGCCCCCCAAGTACGGGCCGCCGGGGACCGAGGAGGTCACGGTCCACAGCACCGCCGCCGGGCAGGTCACCATCAGCCGCACCCCCGCGACCTCCCGGCCGGGACGGTACGCGCTCACCGGAGCCGCCACCCACGCCGTGGTGGGCGAGGTGATCTCCACCTCCGCCGACTCCGTCACCCGGCGCCTCGTGAGCGTCGTCCGAGGTGTCCTCCCCACCGGCACCCGGGTCCTGTTCAGCCCGCAGGTGTACACCGGCGACCCCCGCTCCGCGCTGGACCTGGACTACGAGGAAGTGAAGATCCAGGGGGAGCTCGGGCCGATGCCCGCCTGGTACCTGCCCGGACTGCGCCAGGTGTGGGTGATCACCGCCCACGGGCTCGGCGCCACCCGCGAGCAGCCGCTGTCGATCCTCCCCGACCTCCAGGCCCTCGAAGTGCCCGTCCTCGACATCAGCTACCGCAACGACCCCGGCGCGCCCCGGTCCCCGGACCATCTCGGCCACCTCGGCGACACCGAGTGGCGCGACCTGGACGCGGCGATGCGCTTCGCCGTGGAGGAGGGCGCCACGGGGCTCGTCCTGTACGGCTGGTCGGTCGGCGCCACCATGGCGCTGCTGGCGGCCGACCGCTCGCACCTGCGCGGGGCGGTGCGCGGCCTGGTGCTCGACTCGCCCATCCTGGACTGGCAGCTGACCCTGCGCAGGAGAGCGGCCGCCCTCGGGGTGCCCGGGCCGCTCCTGCCCCTGGGCGTGCGCGCCTGCGAAGGGCGCACCGGGCTGCACGGCGACCGGCTCGCCCAGGCGGCGAATCCGCGGACACTCAACCTGCCCACGCTCATCCTGCACGGCCCGGACGACACCATCGCCCCCTGGCAGCCCTCGCGGGAGCTGGCCGACGCCCGCCCGGACCGCGTGGTCCTGCACAGCGTGTCCCGGGCGGAGCACGCCGCCATGTGGAACGCCGACCCCGACTACCCCGACGTGGTCCGCCGCTTCCTCGTCCCGCTCGTGTGAGATCGGCGCCGGAAGGGGTGTGAACCCGGCGCCGCACGTACTCGTTTGGGATTCCGGGCCAAGACCCGACAGACTGCTGTCGTGACGTCCCGTACTCCGCGAGACACAGCATCACTGCGCCCCGTCCCCAGCCGCAGGGTGGAGGCGGCCCGAGCGCTCCAGGCCGAGGGCGCCACCGCTCACCGGCGCAGCGCCCGGCGGGCGGCTTCCGCCCGCCCTCCGGAGGGCATGCCGAGCCAGTCCGAACTGGCCGCCCACGCCCGCTCCCAACTCGCCGACGCGGTACGGCTCGCCCGCTGGGCCGATGGGACGCCCCACGGCCCCGTGGCCATCCGGGTGTCCTCGTCCGTGACCCTGCCGGCCGTCGAGGCCCGAAGGGCCGCCGAGGCCCTGGAACTGACGGCGGAAGGGGTGCGTACCGCGTGGGAGCACGCCCGGCTCGCCGGACTGCTCGAACTGCGTGAGGGCCTGGCCCGTCCCGGCTGGCGGCTGCGGGTGTGGGACACGGACAACGGGGCCGTGCTCCGGGGCTGGGTGGCCCTGTTCGACGCGTGGTCCCTCGCCAGTGCGGCGCCCGAGGGCAGCGACCCTGCCCTGGTGGCCGAGGTGGTCGAGAGCGCGCCGCAGCTGCTCTCCCTGCTCCATCTGACCTCGGATCCCCTGCCCGTCGCCGGGCTGCTGGAGCTGCTCGCCCAGCGCGTCGCCGAGCTGCGCGTGTCCCGGAGCGAGCCCGACCTGCCCGAGCCGGGCGGGACGGACGACGCCGACGAGCTGACCCGGCTGCTCGACTGGCTCCTCGACGCCCTCGCGGCGGTGGGGGCACTGGGCCGCGACAGGCAGGGGCACACCGTGTCCCTGAGCGGCCTCGGGAACTGGGCGGTGTGGACCAAGATCGAACAGATCTGCGTGGCGGCACAGAGCGTCGCCGGGCACATCGAGCAGCCCGCCGAGGAACTTCTACGCGCGTGCGCCCGCTATTCGCCCGGTCCCGCACGGGCCGAGTACCGCGCTTGGCTGGCCGCCCGACCGGTCGGGCAGGCGGTCGACGAACTCCTCGAAGTGGCCCGCGGCGAGGACCCGCTCCTGCGCGGCCTGGCCTTCGAGGCCCTGCGTGTGGTCGGCGGCGCGGCCGAGTCGGCCGTGCGCTCGGCCGGCGAGGAGCCCCACCTGCGCCCCTACGCGCTGCTGTGGCTGGCGGAGCTCGACGGTGAGGAGGTCCCCGCCGATCTGCTCAGCCGCCAGGAGGCGACATGGCTGTGGGTGGACACCGCGGCAGCCGTCGTCGACCACGGCGAGGGGCAACTGCTCGTGCGGCACCTCCAGTCGGCGGCCCAGGGCTCCGTGCTCCAACTGCTGGAGGAACTGCGGGAGGTGGACCATCCGAGGACCGTGCAGGTGCTGGTGGCCCTGGCCGCCGCGCACCCCGACCCCGTGCTCGCCAAGGTGGTGCGCCGGGCCGCCTTCCAGGTGCACACGGGGAGCTGAGCGCGGGGCGGCCGGGATCATGTCGCGGTGAAGTCGGGCGTATAGGTGCCGAAGGTCCATAGATTCCCCTCGGGGTCCTTGGCGGTGTAGTCCCGCGATCCGTAGTCCTGGTCGGTGACGGGCACGACGATCTCGGCGCCCGCCGCCACCGCGCGGGCGTGGTGCTTGTCGGTGTCCTCGACGACCACGTAGACCGAGGCGGGCCCGAGATCCCTGGCCGCCTTGGAGAAGTCGCCGCGCTCCACGGCGGATCCGAACATGACCAGCCCATTGCCGTAGGCCATCTCGGCGTGGTGGACCGGCCCTTCGTCTTCCCCGTGGACCGCGACCTCGGTGAAGCCGAAGGCGTTCTTGAGGAAATCGATGGCCGCGCGGGCGTCCCGGTAGCGCAGCGTCGGGTAGACCGTGGGCCTGCTGGCAGCGCCGTCCGACATGGTGACCACTCCTTCTCCGAGGTCTTCTTCCGGGGTCTTCCTCCTGGGGCTTCTCCCCCGGGTGGATGTGAGCGTGGTCACAGCCTCGCACGAGGGTCCGACAACCGCGTTCCGGGCGGGCACGCCCCAGGCCCGACGCGCCGTCAGCCGCTCGGTGCGTACATGACCAGCGCAGCTGCCGCCGGGCACACCGCGGCGAGGCACACCGCGGCCCCCGTCACCCGCCGATCTCGGCGACCCCGGCGAGGACGAACAGGAGTACGGAGCGGGCGATCGTCATGGCGGCACACTACGGACCGCCCGATTGCGGACCCGCTGCCCGCCGACGGGATCCGCTCCCCGCCGAGGGGACCGTTGCCCGCGGACGGGACCCGCTGTCTGCCGACCGGACCCGCTGCCCGCCTCCCGGGCCGGACCCGTTGCCCGCGGACGGGACCCGTTGCCCGCAGACCGGACCGGCGCGGCGCGTCCGTGGCGGGGGGCGCCCGCCGTTACGCTCGCCGCCGAGACGATGGGGGTGACCGTGGGCGTGGCGACCGATCGGCCGGCCGGGGTGCGGCGTGCCCTGAGGGTCGTGCTGCCTGCCGTGGCCGTCGTGCTGTCCCTGCCGCTGGCCTCCGCCGTCCACCGGGCCCGCCCCGCCGCCTACGGGGACCGTGTGACCGTCCACGCCCCGGCCGGGAAGGGCGATCTGCCACCGCGTCTGCGCACCGGACCGGCCGTCCAGGCGTACGAGCCCGACACCGGCGAGCGCCGCTGGACGTACGCGCGCTCCGGCCGCACCCCCGTCCATGTCCTGCTCACCTCCGGCCGCGCGGTCACCCTGTGGAACGACGGCGTGGTCACCGGCACCGACCCGCGCAGCGCCTCCGTCCGCTGGCACCGGGCGGTGCCCGAGGTGGCCGGGTGGCTCGCCTCCCACTCCGGGCACCGGGGAGCGGGGGTCCTCCAGCCGCTGGGCCCCGGCGGGCGCATGCTGGCCGTGGTCACTCCCCGCCGGGTGGCCGCGTACCGCCTGCACGACGGTGATCTGCGCTGGGTCATGCCCGCTCACCGCGGCTGCTCGTTCGAACCGTCCCGCTCGGTCCGGCTCGGCGGATACGCGATGATCGCGCAGCCGTGCGGCGATCCCGGGGCATCCTGGCCGGTGCAGGTCGTGGCGATCGGCGAGGACGGGAAGGTCTCGGCCGAGCGCGGCGGCCGTCCGCCCCGACCGCCCCTACCGCGCTGAGGCGCCGCCCTTCGCCGAGCGGGCGAGCCCTGTCGGTGAGCCCCGTTGGTGAGCCCTGTTGGCCGACCCCGTCGGCGAGCCCGTAGGAGGCCCCCGAGCCCCACCCCGCACCCCGGGAACAAGCCGTCTGAGCCCCCGTGAAGTCGGCCGGAAGGCACCGGTCTCCGGGTCCGGCCCGGCCCGCGCCCGCCGCCGGGAAGCCCCGTGGGCGCAAAAGCGTTGGACGGACACCGGTAGACTGGCGTCCATGGCAGCTCTCCTCGTGCATTAGACGGCGCGCGGTCATGGGCGCGAACAGGCGCCCTGGCCGGTCCGAGACGTCCCTGCCGTCCCACGCCCCGGAGCCTTCCCACCCATGATCACTGCCACTGGAATCGAGCTGCGCGCCGGCGCCCGAGTCCTCATCGAGTCCGCGTCCTTCCGCATCGCCCGCGGCGACCGCATCGGTCTGGTCGGCCGCAACGGAGCGGGAAAGACCACGCTCACCAAGGTGCTCGCGGGTGAGGGGATCCCCGCCGCAGGCACCGTCACCCGCAGCGGCGAGGTGGGCTACCTCCCGCAGGACCCGCGCACCGGCGATCTCGACGTGCTGGCCCGTGACCGCATCCTGTCCGCGCGCGGCCTCGACACCGTGCTGCGGGACATGCGCGCCACCGAGCAGAAGATGGCCAGCGCCGTCGGCGGCACCCGGGACCAGGCGATGAAGAAGTACTCCCGCCTGGAGACGGAGTTCCTGACCAAGGGCGGCTACGCCGCCGAGGCCGAGGCGGCCACCATCGCGGCGAGCCTCGGCCTGCCCGACCGCGTCCTCGGCCAGCCTTTGCACACGCTCTCCGGCGGCCAGCGCCGCCGCGTCGAGCTCGCCCGCATCCTCTTCTCGGACGCGGACACCCTCCTGCTCGACGAGCCCACCAACCACCTCGACGCCGACTCCGTCGTCTGGCTGCGGGACTTCCTCAAGACCTACCGCGGCGGCTTCATCGTGATCTCCCACGATGTGAACCTCGTCGAGGAGGTCGTCAACAAGGTCTTCTACCTCGACGCCAACCGCACCTGCATCGACGTCTACAACATGGGCTGGAAGGCCTACCAGACCCAGCGCGAGGCCGATGAGCGCCGCCGCAAGCGCGAGCGCGCCAACGCGGAGAAGAAGGCCGCCACGCTCATGTCGCAGGCCGACAAGATGCGCGCAAAGGCCACCAAGACCGTCGCCGCGCAGAACATGGCCCGCCGCGCCGAGAAGATGCTCTCCGGCCTCGAGGCCGTGCGCGCCGCCGACAAGGTCGCCAAGCTGCGCTTCCCCGATCCCGCCCCCTGCGGCAAGACCCCGCTGACCGCCAGCGGGCTGTCCAAGTCCTACGGGTCGCTGGAGATCTTCACCGACGTGGACCTCGCCATCGACAAGGGCTCGAGGGTCGTCGTCCTCGGCCTCAACGGCGCCGGCAAGACCACGCTGCTGCGGCTGCTGTCCGGGGTCGAGCAGCCCGACACCGGACAGGTGGACCCCGGGCACGGCCTCAAGCTCGGCTACTACGCCCAGGAGCACGAGACCCTGGACCCGGACCGTACGGTGCTGGAGAACATGCGCACGGCCGCCCCCGACATGGACCTGGTCGAGATCCGCAAGATCCTCGGCTCGTTCCTGTTCTCCGGCGACGACGTGGACAAGCCCGCGGGTGTGCTCTCCGGCGGTGAGAAGACCCGGCTGGCGCTGGCCACCCTCGTGGTCTCCAGCGCCAATGTGCTCCTGCTCGACGAGCCCACCAACAACCTCGACCCGGCCAGCCGCGAGGAGATCCTGGGCGCCCTGCGCACCTTCGCCGGCGCCGTCGTCCTCGTGACCCACGACGAGGGCGCCGTCGACGCCCTCCAGCCGGAGAGGATCATCCTGCTCCCCGACGGGGTCGAGGACCTGTGGAACGAGGACTACGCGGACCTCGTGTCGCTCGCCTAGCGTCCCCATCCGGCTGTCCGCCGGTCATGTCGATCATTCGACCGACGGGTGATCCACCATCTGGACCAGAAGAGTTCATCCTGGGACGGGCTTGCGCATCGGCGGGAAAATGGCCGCTCAAGGGGTAATTCCCGCCCTGCTGGAGCGCCCCTTTCCGCTTCGTTGACCTGCTGGTTCTCCACGCTCGGTGAGGGGTGGGGCAGGCATTGGGGGCGGTACGGCCGCCGACCGGTCCGCGCGGGTCTGCGATTCGCGGGCGGACCGTGGTCAATGTTGTCGCACGGACCTTGTCGAATGGGTGGCCAGGAAGCGCGGCAGGGGTGATCATGGGAACCCAGAGCGCACTTCCCATGAGGAGGCACGGGTGGCCGAGACTCTGAAGAAGGGCAGCCGGGTAACCGGTGCCGCGCGCGAGAAGCTCGCGGCTGACCTGAAAAAGAAGTACGACTCCGGGGCAAGCATCCGGGCGCTGGCCGAAGAGACCGGTCGCTCGTACGGCTTCGTCCACCGGATGCTCAGTGAGTCCGGAGTGACCCTGCGCGGGCGGGGCGGGGCGACGCGCGGCAAGGCGAAGGCGTCGGCCTAAAGCCCTGCGTCTCCCCCGACGGCTTCAGCGGTGCCCACCCGGGCGCACGGTGGTGGTGGCCGGGTGGTTACTGTTCGGTAAGCACATGAATCAATGCTGAGCCGAACTGAAGTCGGAGGTGCCGCATGCCCGTTCCGTCCGGTAGCGACTCCCTTGGGGAGTCCAAGGTGGAGTTGGAGCGGGACGGCGTCCGTCTCGCCGTGTCCGGCCCTCTCGCCACGGTCACCTTGTGCCGTGGCGAGCGCCGCAACGCGCAGACCCCCGCCACCTGGCGTGCGCTCATCGAGGCCGGTCAACGGCTCCCCGGCGACGTGCGCGTGGTCGTGCTGCGGGCCGAAGGTGTCTCGTTCTCCGCCGGTCTGGACCGGCGGATGTTCACCCCCGAGGGCATCGAGGGGGAGAAGTCGTTCACCGAGCTCGCCTCGAGTTCGGACGCCGAGCTGGACGAGGTCATCGCCTCGTTCCAGGGGGCCTTCACCTGGTGGCGGCGCAATGACGTCGTGAGCATCGCCGCCGTCCAGGGCCACGCCGTGGGCGCGGGCTTCCAGCTCGCCCTCGCCTGCGACCTGCGGGTCGTCGCCGACGATGTGCAGTTCGCCATGCGCGAGACCGGTCTGGGCCTGGTGCCCGACCTCGCCGGGACCAAACCGCTGCTCGACCTCGTCGGCTACGCCCGCGCACTGGAGATCTGCGCCACCGGCCGGTGGGTCCACGCCGAGGAGGCCGAACGTACCGGCCTCGCCAACCTCGTGGTGCCCCGCGCCGAGCTCGACGCCGCGGCCGAGGACCTCGCCGCCGCCCTGCTCGCCGCCCCGCGCGACGCCGTGATCGAGACCAAGGCCCTGCTGCGCGAGGGCGGCGGGCGAGTCTACGACGATCAGCGGGCAGCCGAACGGGCCGCCCAGGCCCGTCGGCTGCGCGATCTGGCGGGCATCGGCGACTGAGCGCCGCTGCGAGCCATGTCCTGAGCCGTCAGCTCCCGGCGCCGGTGACCAGGACCGCCACGGTCACCGGCCCGGGGGCGTCGGCGCTCACCGCGGCCGCCACCGCCGTACGCACCGCCCTCGCCACGTCCAGCGCCCGATGGGCCGGGTCCACCGCCGGCTGGACCAGCACATGGCGGGACGGCGGCTGATCGCCGTCCGCCACCCGCACCCCCGGTACACCCGAAGCCGTCATCGAGGGGAACGGGCTGTCGAGTGCGGGATCCAGACGCGCCACCCCCGGCACGGCCAGCGCCGCCCGCGCGGCGGCCCGCGCGGGTCCCTCGCCCTCCACCGCCCACCCGGACGGCTCCCCGGCCCCCTCGGCCCGGCCGGCCCGGGCCCCCGCGGACCTCCACGGCTCGCTCTCCAGCAGCCCGGTCACCTCGAGGTCGACCGCCTGGACGACCAGGCCGAGCCGCCGGTCCGCGGCCTCCTCGACGGCGGCCCGCACGACCTCGGCGGTCGCGGGCAGGGGCCGCTCCACCGTGGCCCGCAGACGGGCTGTCACCCTCAACGGCCCCGGCGGCAGCGCGCTCGGCGGTGCGGGCACCACCGGCTCCGCGGCCGCCCCGGCGTCCGCTAGACCGATCCGCAGCTTCTCGACGAGGACCCCGCCCGCCGTCTCGGCCGCCCGGCGCAGCACACCCGCCGCCGCGGCCTCGGTGATCCAGGACCCGTCCCCGGGATCGCCCAGCGGGACGATCCGGCCGAGCCCGATCTGGCGCCGCACCGACTGCGCCACCTGCTCCTCGACCATGGCCACGCCCCTCTTCCGTACCGCGGACGGTCCATTCACCGCCCGCGGATAAATGATCCTCCTTCGAGCGTCGGCCCCACATGCCGAGTCACCCGTTCGGGGGGCCTCTGCCGTGGATTTGCGGAGGCACGCCGGGGCAGACGCACATAGGGTTGACCGTACTGGCTGGAAAGGACTGGCTATGACGGACAGTGGAGAACGCGGCACGTCAGAGGCCGTCGTCAGGGA
The DNA here is from genome assembly GCF_014646055.1 of Wenjunlia tyrosinilytica. GTDB lineage: Bacteria > Actinomycetota > Actinomycetes > Streptomycetales > Streptomycetaceae > Wenjunlia > Wenjunlia tyrosinilytica. The sequence goes on along the minus strand of NZ_BMMS01000002.1, from coordinate 46,230 downwards.
AGGCGGAGGAGCCGTCCAGGGAAAGTCGGCCCCCGGCGGCAAGCGCAGCCTCCCCGCTCCCGCCGAGCGCGGCAGGACCACCATCGCCGACGGTGTGGTGGAGAAGATCGCGGCCCTCGCCGCCCGTGACGTGATGGGTGTGCACGCGCTCGGCTCGGGCTTCGGCAGGACCCTGGGAGCCGTGCGCGAGAGGGTGCCCGGTGGCCGGCCGAGCGTCACCCGGGGCGTGAAGGCCGAGGTCGGCGAGGTACAGACGGCTCTGGACATCAATATCGTCGTGGACTACGGGGTGGCCATCGCCGACGTCGCGAGGGCCGTCCGGGAGAATGTCGTCTCGGCCGTGGAGCGGATGACGGGGCTGGAGGTCGTCGAGGTGAACATCGCCGTCGGCGACGTCAAACTCCCGGACGAGGAGGACGAGGAGGAGGGCGAGCCCAGGATCCATTAGGCCGCGCGGACGGGCGGCGTTTCGGCGTATACATGGGCCACGACCGCATGGGCCACGGCTACGTGGGCCACGACGACACCGGCCAGGGCTGCGTGGGCGCACGACCGCATGGCCGCACGATTCGGCGACGGATGGGCAGTGGACGTTGACCGCTGGTGAGGGGACGCAGGCGAGACTGCGCCAGGAGTACCGGGTGTTCGTGCGCACCTGCCACCCCGACCGGGGCGGTGACCCGGAGGTGTTCGCGGCGGAGCTGCTGCTCTGGCGGGCGCGGCTGGCCGGGGGCTCGAGCCCCGGCGCCGGGCCCGGCGGACACCGGGTGTCCGCCTACCGTCGGGGCCCCTGGCCGGTGCGCTGCGGTCGTGCGGTCGCCGCCGCGGTACGCCGACGACGGCGCACTCGCGTGACCTGACCGGACGTCGGTGTGTCAGACAGAAGTGGGCATGGAGACAGCGTTCGCCCGTATGGTCCGCAGTACGGTCGGAGACGTCGGAACCTAGGGAGCACACCATGAGCATGGCCGTGATCGGCCTGGTGGTCGGGATGGCGCTCGGATTCGCCGGATACTTCGGCGGCTTCGGTGCCTTCCTGCTGGTGGCGGCGCTGGGCGCCGTTGGATTCATCGCCGGCCGATTCCTGGACGGCGACCTGGAGCCGGGCGACTTCTTCCGCCCACGTGACCGGCGGAGGTGACCGGAGTGTCGGCACCCCGTACGGATACGCGCGCCCTCGTGCGGATCCCCCCGGCTGAACGGGGTGCCACCAGGATCGCCGACCGGGTGGTGGCGAAGGTCGCCTCACGGACGGCGCGGGAAGTGCTGTCCGCGGCGGCCGAGCGGCACCGCGCGCTCGCCGCGCTCGCCGCCGGAGCGTCGGTCACCGTGCGCTCCGGTGTCGCCCGTATCCGGCTCACCGTGGAGCTCGCCTATCCCGTGGACATCGCCGCCATCTGCGCCACGCTGCGCCATGAGGTGGCGACGCGGGTGCATACGCTGACGGGTATGGACGTTCCCCAGGTCGTCGTCCAGGTCGAACGGCTCCACCCCGCGGTCGAGGCCGAGGAACGGGCAGGGAGAGTGCGATGACGCAGCCGCAGCCGGGGGAAGGAGCGGGTGGCGCAGCCGGGTCCGGAACACAGACGCTGCCCCCGCCGCACGACAGGACGCCGCAGCCCCCGCCCAGCGGACCGACGCACCGCTTCTGGTCCGCCCGCCGCCTTCCTTCCGCGATCGTGGCCTTTGTGTGCCTGGTGGCCTCGGGTGCGCTGCTGTTCGACACCGCCGCCGTGCGCGCCGACCACCCCGCCGGGCGGTGGCGTCGATGGATCGCCGACCAGCTCGCCGAGCGCCCCCTGGACGACCCCTGGGTGCTCGGCGCGGCGGGGCTGGCGGTCATCCTCGGCCTGTGGCTCATCTGGCTCACCGCCACCCCCGGTCTGCGAGCGGTGCTGCCCCTGCGCACGCCGTCCCCGTACATGCGGGCCGGAATCGACCGCAAGGCGGCGGCTCTGGTGCTGCGGGACAGCGCCCTGCAGGTCGCCGGAGTCTCGGCGGCGCGGGTGACCGTCGGCAGACGCCGGGTCAAGGCCCTCGTGGACGTCAACTTCCGGGACATCGACGAGGTGCACGAGGAGCTCAGGGCCGTGCTCGAGGAGGACCTCGAGCGTATGCGCACGGCACGGCCGCTGCGCCTGTCCCTGACCGCGCGGCGGATACAGGGGAAGTGAGCGGAATGCGCAAGATCGTCAACCGTGTGCTGCTCGGGCTGATCGGCCTGGCCCTGTTCGCCGTAGGGGCGCTCGTCCTCATCGGCGGCCTCGACCTCCCGCGCCACTGGGGGTTCACCCTGCCGTCGTGGTGGCCGCTGGACGACCCCGACCAGTCGGTGCTGAGCCGCGCCTCGCGCACCAGGTGGCGGGACGAGGGCTGGTGGTGGCCGACCGTCTTCGCCGTCCTCGGCGCGCTGGTGGTTCTCACGCTGTGGTGGCTGCTGGCGCAGGTGCGCCACCGTCGCCTGGCCCAGTTGAGGATCGACGTGGGCGAGGGTGGGAACGCGCTCCTGCGCGGCCCGGCGCTCGAGCACGCGATCGAGATGGAGGCACGCCGGATGGAGGGCGTCGACGGGGCCAAGGTCACCCTGCACCGGCGGCGCGGCGTCCCCGGCGTCAAGGTCGCCCTCACGCTCGCCGCCCATGCCGAACCCGGACGTGTCCTGGAGACCCTGGAGACGGAACAGCTCGGCAACGCCCGGGCCTCCGTCGCCCTGGATGTGCTGCCCTCCGAGGTCCGCCTGCGCAGCGACCGCCACCCGGCCACCCGGGTCGAGTAGCCGCCGGGCGGCGGGGCCGCGGGCGGCGGGGACCAGTGGCCGCGCGGCCGGGGCCGCCATGGGCCCCGGCGCCGGCCGCTCCTACCAGCCGCGAGTGGCGCCGCCGTCCACCGGCAGCATCAGCCCCGTCAGATACGAGGCCGCGGGGGAGAGCAGGAACGCCGCCGTCCTGCCGAACTCCTCCGGTGTGCCGTAGCGGCGCAGCGGGATCCTCGAGCAGTTCTGCTCGTGCGTGGCCTCGGCGTCGCCCGACAGCGCGTCGAGCTCGCGCACCCGGTCGGTGTCGATCCGCGCGGGCAGCAGGCCGACCACCCGGATGCCGCGCGGGCCGAGCTCGTCGGCGAGCGTCTTGGCGAATCCGGCGAGGCCCGGCCGCAGGCCGTTGGAGACCGCCAGGCCCGGGATCGGCTCATGCACCGAGCCGGAGAGCACGAAGCCGACGACCCCGCCCTCGCCCAACTCGTGGGCGGCCGAGCGGGCGAGCCGGACGGCGCCGAGGAAGACGCTCTCGAAGGCGTCGCGCCACTGGTCGTCGTCAACGGCGGTGACGGCTCCCGCCGGAGGCCCGCCGACGCTGATCAGGATGCCGTCGAAGCGCCCGAAGCGGCTCCTGGCGGCGGCGATCAGGCGCTCCGCGGTATCGCTGTCGGCGTTGTCCGCGGGGATGCCGAGGACCCGCTCGGACCCGCCCAGCGCGGTGACGGCGGAGGCGACGGACTCCTCCTTGCGTCCGGTGGCGACGACGAGCGCGCCCTCGTCGACGAGCGTGCGCGCGGTGGCGAAGCCGAGCCCGCGAGTGGCGCCGGTGACGATGTAGACCCGGCCTTCCAATCCAAGATCCATGGCGCTCAGGCTACTGCCGCGGGCCTACGGGCGGGACCGATCGGGCAGTTGATCGAGCCGTCCCGCCCGACGAGCGCCGCGGTGTGCAGATCACCGATGAGCGCGTAGTCCTCGATCAGTCCCGGCACGTGCGGTGCCCCCTCCTCCGGTCCGGACGCTGGTGGATGCCCAGGAGCACCGAGCGTCTTCCCGCAGGAGTCCTTCTACTCGGAGGCGGAGCCGGGGGAGGAGGCGCCGGCGGTGGCGCCTGCCGAGGAGGCGGCAGGGGCGGGAACGGGCTCGTCGTCGCTCCCGCCCGGTCGGGGACCTGCACCGGCCTGCTGCCGCGCCGCGGCTTCCAGGAGGTCCTTGCGCTCACGCCTGGCCAGGACGACCCAGCCGACCGGGACCATCGAGGCGAACAGCCACCACTGGACCGCGTAGGCGAAGTGCGGGCCGATGCCCGAGTGGTCGGGGGCGGGGACGAGTTCGGGCTGCCCGGCCGGGGGACGGGGAGTGGTGCCCGTCAGCTCGATGTAGCCGCTGAGCAGGCGGTGCGGGACCAACTTGGCCGCCTTGACGCTGCTGATCAGCATGACCTGGCGGTCGGGCATCCCGGACTTGTCCTTGACGCCGCTGGAGGCCGTGGTCTCGTCCGGGCGCAGCCGCCCGGCGACGAAGACCTCGCCGGTCGCCGTCCTGGGCACCGGGGGGAAGCGGGTGATGTCGTCGCCGGGCTCGATCCAGCCGCGGTTGACCAGGACCGCGTCGCCGTCGGCGGTGACCAGCGGGGTGATCAGGTAGTAGCCGATGCGCCCGCCGTCCGAGGCGGTGCGCTGGCGGACCACGATCTGGTGGGCGCTGTCGTAGTGGCCGGTGGCGGTGACCCGGTGCCATGTGAGCTTCTTCGGCAGATCGGCGCCGGGGCGGGTGAGCCGCTGCACGGGTACGGGCTCGGCGGCCAGGCTGTCCGCGATGAGATGGTTGTTCGCCACCCGGTGCTCATGGCGGTGCAGTTGCCAGAAACCCAACCTGATCATGGTGGGGATCAGGGCGACGGCGACCAGGGTGAGGATCAGCCATCGCCGCGAGAGCAGGAAGCGGTACGACACCCCACGACCGTACCTCCCGGTCGTGGGGTCACCGAGCCAGGGTCCGGCTACCGCCCGGCTCCGGTCCGGCTCACCGCCCGGCTCCGGTCCGGCTACCGCCCGGCTCCGGTCCGGCTCACCGCCCGGCTCCGGTCCGGCTCACCGCCCGGCTCCGGTCCGGACATGCCGTCGCCGGGGTCAGACGTGGTCGGCCACGCCGACCTTGCCCTCGGCGCGGGCGCAGTGGGCGCCGCAGAACCACTGGCCGTCCGCCTCCACTCCCTGCCCGACCATGCGGACGCCGCAGTGCTCGCAGATCGGCGCCATCCGGTGGATCGCGCAGGCAAAGCAGTCGAAGACGTGCACCGCCCCCTGCGCGTGGACCTCGAACGCCATCCCGTAGTCGTTCCCGCAGACCTCGCACCGCGCCACAGCAGTTTCCTTTCACCGGGGGTCCCCGGGTGCCCCGGGAGGCGTCCAGGGTGCGTGGCCCCCGGTCGCCGGAGCAATCGGTCGCCGGGCGCGTCGCCGAGGCTCCACCCGAACGGCGCTCAGCGCTCCGGAGCCGCGGCGGCGGACTCGGCGGCGGACTCGGCCGCGGCCTCGGGAACGGGCTCGGGAACGGGCTCGGGAACGGGCTCGGGAACGGGTACGGCCGGGGCGGCCGGAGGGTCGGCCGGGGCGGCGCCAGGATCAGCCGGGGCCGGTTCATGCTCGGCAGCGGGCTCGAGGTCCGCGGCGGGCTCGAGGTCGGCCGAGGCCGAGCCCGGGGCGGGAGCCACGTCCTCCAGCAGCTCCACGAAGGTGTGCTCGTCCACGATCGGGGTGCCGACCTCGCGGGCGCGGCGTGCCTTCGTCGTCCAGGACCCGGGGTCATTGGTGACCAGCAGGCTGGTCAGCCCGCTGATGCTGCTCGCCACATGCAGCCCGGCCTCGGTCGCCCGGTCCTCCAGCGTGTCCCGGTCCGTGGCGGTGTCCCCGGAGAACGCCACCCTCATGCCCTGCGTGAGCCGCCCGCCCGGCTCCAGACGGCCGGGGTTGGGATAGGGGCAGGCGGGGCGCTTGCGAGGGGCGCGCCAGGTGCGCCAACTGGACGAGGCAGCGCGGTACTCCGCGTCCACCTGCGCCGGCAGTTCCACGGGGCGGCACGCCAGCAGGGGAAGCGCCAGCCCCGCCGCGGCGGCCAGGTGCAGGCTCGGGCGGAAGGTCTCGGCCAACACCCGGGCGTCGTCGAGCGCGTGGTGAGCCCGCTCCTGGACGACGCCGTAATGGGCGGCGAGGGATTCCAGCTTCTGGTTCGGCAGGGGCAGGCGCAGTTGCTTGGACAGCTCGATGGTGCACAGCCGCTGCTCGACGGGTGCCTGACGGTCGGCGCGGGCGTACTCCCGGGCGATCATGGACCAGTCGAAGACCGCGTAGTGCGCCACCAGGACCCGTCCGTCGAGCCGTTCGGACAGCTCGTCGGCGATCTCCGGGAAGAGCGGGGCGTCCTGGAGCATGTCGCTGGTGAGCCCATGGATCCACACCGGCCCCGGATCGCGCTGCGGATTGACGGGGGAGTACCAGTGGTCCTGGACGTTCCCCCGCGTGTCGAGCCGGTAGACGGCCGCGGAGACTATCCGGTCGTGGCGCCCGAGCCCGGTGGTCTCGACGTCCACCACCGCGTACCCCTCCGGGTACGCCGAGGGCCAAACGGTCGGCGGTGCGGCTTCGATTCGGTCCGGCATGATCCCAGAGGATACGGGGCACCGCCGACAGTGATTCCCGAAGTGTCGCCCTTGTGAAGTACGGCGCATGGAACGGACATTGAAGGACGGATGGGCGAGTAATGGTTCATCAGGAACGCGAGGCCATGTCGCCGTCCGCTGCTGACGGACCGTCTCGCATGCTTGGCCGCGCCTCCATGGACGACCGCAGCGCTCTGAAGACGCTGGTCGAGCCGTAACGGCGACCGGCGGCACGCACGTTCACGGCCGGGCCGGAGGGGGAACGATCCCCGCCCGGCCCGGCCGCTGTCGCGCCGAAGGCTGCGCTGCCTCGCTATTTCGTTACTTCGCTGCCTCGCTGCCTCGCTCTTCGCGACGAGTGGGTGACGACGGCTACTTCTCGACGGCGTCCAGCGCGTCCACGATGCCGTGGCCGTAGAAGCCGTTGTAGCTCTTGCCGCCCTTGCACACGGCGTCGGCGACACCGTCGCCGTCGCTGTCGTAGAGGGTGGGGCAGGCCACGTCGTCCGCCTCGAACTTGAGCAGGGCCTGTACGACGGCCGAAGGAGCCCACGGGTGGGTGCTCTTGATCAGGGCCGCCACGCCCGCGACATGCGGACCGGCCATCGAGGTGCCCTGGAGGTACCCGTACTGGTTGTCCGGCAGGGTGGACAGGATCCGGCCGTCCACGGCCGGGGCGTCCGGCAGCACCCGGCGGTCGCCACCGGGGGCGGCGACATCGATCACGCCGAGGCCGTAGTTGGAGTAGTAGGACTTGCCGGCCTTGGCGCCGGTGGCCGAGACCGAGACCACGCCCGGCAGCTGCGTGGGGACGTCGAAGCACTTGTGCGGGTCGACGGTCCGCGGGGTCGGGGTGCCGTCGTCGGGGCTGGTGGTGTCCTCGATGGAGTCGGCGTCGAGGTCCCAGTTGGAATTGCCCGCCGAGGCGACGTTGACCGTGCCCTTGTGCTCGGCGAACCGGGTGGCCCGGCCGATGGCGTCGACTATCGCCTTCTGGTCGGGGTCCTCGACGCAGTTGAAGTACCACGGGTCCACGTAGTAGCTGTTGTTCGTCACGTCGATGCCGTGCTCACCGGCCCAGACGAAGCCGCAGACCACGCTCTCCGGGTAGAAGAGGCTGTCGCCCGGCTGGGACACCTTGATCGCGGCGACCTTCACACCCGGAGCGACGCCCGAGACGCCGATGCCGTTGCGGGCCGCGGCTATCGTCCCGGCCACGTGGGTGCCGTGGTAGTTGCCGGCCGAGTCCGGGTAGGGCCGCCAGGCGCCGTCGGAGGCGTCCGGCTTGCCGCCGACGCAGTTCACCGAGTCCCGCTTGTCGAAGTTCGGGGCGAGGTCCGGGTGGCTGTCGTCGACACCCGTGTCGATGACACCGACGGTGACCTTGCGGCTGCCCAGTGTCTTCTCGTGGGCCTTGTCGGCCTTGATGGCGCCGAGGTCCCACTGGAGCGGCTCGAGCGGTTCCCGCGTGAGACCCGCCTTCGAGGCCTTGGCGGACTTGGGGGCCAGCGCGGCCGCCGTCTTCGCGTCCACCTTCTCCGGCACGCCGACCTCGGTGGTGGCCGCGGACTGGAGCGGAGCGGTGCGGGTGGCGCCCGCGGACTGCACACCGCGGACCCCGCGCAGTTCCTTCGCGAAGTCGGTGTTGGCCGAGTGCGCGACTACGACGCCTATCTGCTCGTACGAGATCACCACGGTGCCGCCGGCGTCACGTACCGCCTGCTCGACCTTCTTCACATAGCCGTGGTTGGCCTTGGTGTTCACCACGTAGCTCAGGGCCGGGCCGTCCGCGGCTTTCTCCTGGTGGCCGGCGGCCGACGCCGTGGAGGCGGCGAGCGGCAGGCAGGCGAGTGCCCCCGCCACGGCGAAGCTCAGCGGAACCGCGGCGACACGTCTGCGCCGGGGTGGGACAGGAGCCATCGGATCTCCAATTCGTCCTGAAAAACCGCCCGTGGGCGTGATTGCCCTGGGCGGGTACATGACGAGCGAAGCTACCGCCGACCATCGGCCCGATTCAATGGATTCCGAGTGTTTGTTCCTGGATCTCCGTTCGGAATACGGAAAATGAGTCCTTCTCACAGGGCACCGGGAGCGCCGCGATGCTCGGCGGAGGCGGCGGAGGCGGCGCACGGTGGCGGTACCCGCGGGCCGCCGCCCCCGATCCCCCCGCCGGTGAGCCGCGCCGGGGGCCTCGGGACGGCGGTTGTCGGTCGAACGGGCGAACTGCGAGCCGCGTGCCGCTCATCCTGTAGAACGAACCGTTCATCGAGCCGTTGCGGCCCTTGAGCCCAAGTCGTCCGGCCATCCCTGTTGGATCACTCTTCGGCGCCCCTAACATGCGCGGGACCGTTCGGGGACGTGATCCGTATCACGTTCCCCCGGTGCGCCTTGCTCTCAGTTCCCCCGTTCCGCTGCCCGCGGGCCCCGCCGTGAGGAGACCGAGTGACTACCGAACACACCCGAGCGAGCCAGGGACCCCCCGGCGTCGAACGCTACGCGCAGGTCCACGAGGGCCCGGAGTTCGCCGAACTGCGCCGTTCCTTCCGCAACTTCGCCTTCCCCCTCACGGTCGGTTTCATCTCCTGGTACCTGCTGTACGTGCTGCTGTCGAACTACGCGGGCGGCTTCATGGGCACCACCGTGGTCGGCAACATCAACGTGGCCTTCGTCCTCGGGCTGCTGCAGTTCCTGACCACCTTCGTCATCGCCTGGCTCTACGCCCGGTACGCCGACTCCCGGCTCGACCCGAAGGCCGACGCCCTCCGTGAGGCGCTGGAGGTGCCGCACCAGCGGCAGTCCGAGCCCACCGGCACCCTGAGCGGCCCCACCGGCACCCTGAGCGGCAAGGAGGGCGACGCATGACCGGGCAGACCATGGCACACGCCATGTCCCACGGCGCCGGAGCGCTGAACCCGCTCGCAGCCTCCGACGCCGGAGACCACCGCACGCTGATCATCTCGCTCTTCTCGGTGTTCGTCCTGATCACCCTCGGCATCACGGTGTGGGCGGGGCGGCAGACCAAGGACGCCACCGACTTCTACGCGGGCGGCCGCTCGTTCACCGGCTTCCAGAACGGTGTGGCGATCTCCGGCGACTACATGTCGGCCGCGTCGTTCCTCGGTATCGCGGGCGCCATCTCCCTCTACGGGTACGACGGCTTCCTGTACTCCATCGGCTTCCTGGTCGCCTGGCTCGTCGCGCTCCTGCTCGTGGCGGAGCCGCTGCGCAACTCCGGCCGGTTCACCATGGCCGACGTGCTCGCCTTCCGCATGCGGCAGCGTCCCGTGCGCACGGCGGCGGGCACCTCCACGATCGTGGTCTCCATCTTCTACCTGCTCGCCCAGATGGTCGGCGCGGGCTCGCTGGTGGCCCTCCTGCTCGGCGTCACGGGCGAGGGGCCGCGCCGCTGGATCATCGCGCTGGTCGGTCTGGTGATGGTCTTGTACGTGATCATCGGCGGGATGAAGGGCACCACCTGGGTGCAGATCATCAAGGCCGTGCTCCTCATCCTGGGCACCCTCCTGATCACCGTCCTGGTGCTCAACAAGTTCGACTGGAACATCTCCTCGCTGCTCGGCGCCGCCGCCGACGCCAGCGGCCAGGGCAAGTCCTTCCTGGAGCCGGGCCTGCGCTACGGCGCGGACAGCACCTCGAAGCTGGACTTCGTCTCCCTCGGCCTCGCGCTCGTACTCGGCACCGCCGGGCTGCCGCACATCCTTGTGCGCTTCTACACCGTGCCCACCTCCAAGGCCGCCCGGAAGTCGGTCAACTGGGCCATCGGCATCATCGGCGGCTTCTACCTGATGACGATCGCCCTCGGCTTCGGCGCCGCCGCCCTGGTGGGCCCGAAGGCCATCTCCGCGGCCAACGCGGCAGGCAACACCGCGGCGCCGCAGCTCGCCCAGGAACTCGGCGGCGGCGCGGACAGCACCTGGGGCGCCATCCTGCTGGCGACGATCTCCGCCATCGCGTTCGCCACGATCCTCGCGGTGGTGGCGGGCCTGACGCTGGCCTCCTCGGCCTCGTTCGCCCACGACCTGTGGGCCAATGTGATCCGCAAGGGCAGGACCAGCGAGAAGGAGGAGGTGGGGGTCGCCAAGATCGCGGCCGCCATCATCGGGGTCATCGCCATCGTGCTGGGCATCTTCGCGGACAAGCTCAACACGGCGGCGCTGGTGGCGCTGGCCTTCGCCGTGGCCGCCTCGGCGAACCTGCCGACACTGCTCTACAGCCTGTTCTGGAAGCGGTTCACCACCCAGGGCGCGGTGTGGAGCATCTACGGCGGCCTCACCTGCTCGGTCACGCTGGTGATCTTCTCGCCGGTCGTGTCCGGCAACCCCAAGGCGCTCTTCCCGGGGATGGACTTCGACTGGTTCCCGCTGGAGAACCCAGGTCTGGTCTCCATCCCGCTCGGCTTCCTGCTCGGGTGGGTCGCCACCCTGCTGTCCAAGGAGGAGCCGGACGCCGGCAAGTACGCGGAACTGGAGGTCCGCTCGCTCACGGGGGCGGGTGCCGTCTGACCGGCCAGGACGCGACGGGGCCGCGGTGAAGGCACGGCGAGGCCGCGAGGGCGCCGCGAGGGCAGCGCGCTTAAACAAAGTGTTGTAGCTTCCGACCCATCGCGTACGCTGCGGCGGGACAGCGGCTCCATGCCCGCTGTCCCGCCGCGAGCGCTCGGCCCCACCGGGAATGTCGTACCGCGGACATAGGCTGGTAGGAGTACGGGCGCTGTCGACGCGCCCCCTGAGTGGAGGTGGACGCCGTTCTTCTCGACACCTACGGGCGCGTGGCCACCGATCTGCGGGTCTCCCTCACCGACCGGTGCAATCTGCGCTGCACGTACTGCATGCCGGAAGAGGGCCTGCAATGGCTGGCCAAGCCCGAACTCCTCACCGACGACGAGATCGTCCGACTCATCCGGATAGCCGTGGCCGACCTCGGCATCCGCGAGGTCCGCTTCACCGGCGGCGAGCCGCTGCTGCGCCCCGGGCTGGTCTCCATCGTCGCCGCCTGCGCCGAGCTCGACCCCCGCCCCAGGATCTCCCTCACCACCAATGGCATCGGCCTCGAGCGCACCGCCTCGGCGCTGCGCGAGGCGGGGCTGGACCGGGTCAATGTCTCACTCGACACCCTGCGCCCCGATGTCTTCCAGACCCTCACCCGCCGCAAGCGCCACCACGACGTGATCGGCGGCCTCGACGCCGCCCGTGCCGCCGGGCTCGCCCCGGTCAAGGTCAACACGGTGCTGATGCGCGGCATCAACGACGACGAGGCCCCCGACCTGCTCGGCTGGGCCCTGGCGAACGGCTACGAGCTGCGCTTCATCGAGCAGATGCCGCTCGACGCCCAGCACGGCTGGAAGCGCGACAACATGGTGACTGCCGAGGAGATCCTGCGCAGCCTCGCCACCCGCTTCAGCCTCACCCCGGAGCCGTCGCAGGACCGCGGCTCGGCCCCGGCCGAGCGCTGGCTGGTCGACGGAGGGCCCGCCAGGGTCGGTGTCATCGCGAGCGTGACCCGGCCGTTCTGCCGCGCCTGCGACCGGACCCGGCTCACCGCGGACGGCCAGGTGCGCACCTGCCTGTTCGCACGCGAGGAGTCCGATCTGCGCGGCGGCCTGCGCTCGGGCGCCTCCGACGCGCAGGTCGCGGATCTGTGGAGGGTTGCGATGTGGGGCAAGAAGGCGGGCAGCGGGCTCGACGACCCCTCGTTCCTCCAGCCCCAGCGGCCGATGTCGGCCATCGGAGGCTGAGGCGGCCGCCGGACCCGCGCTGTGCCCTGTGCGGCGAGCCCCGGTAGGGCGCGGCGCTCGCGCTCGGCTACGTGGCGTCGCGCTCGGCCCCGGGCCGGGACTCGCGCTCGGTCCACTCGGCGAACGGGACCACGTCCTTCAGGAAGCCGCGCACACCCAGGAACTTCGACAGATGCTCACGGTGCGCCTCGCAGGCGAGCCAGGTCTTGCGCCGCTCCGGCTGATGGATCTTGGGGTTGTTCCACGCCAGTACCCACTCGGCGGGCTCGCGGCAGTCCTTGGCCGAGCAGATCGGCTCTTCGGGCTCGGGACGGAGCATGGGACTCACCTGGTGGACTCGCCTTGCGTTCAGTTCGGTCCGGAGGGAAAAGGGCCCGGAGGGAAAAGGGGCCCGGACATGGGGCGACGCCGGGCAACCACGGGGGGAGCCGCCCGGCGTCGGTCCATCGCCCCGACGGGGGATGCGGAGCGCGTATCGAAGTATGGCACGCAGAGACTGCCGCGGGGCACTGGATCCCGGCGATTGTGTTGAGCTTTTCCTGAGGTACAAACGTACAACGGTCGGTCAACGCGCGTCGTATTCCCGGTGCTGATCCGGATCCCGTTCCTCCACCTGATGCGGATGGGACTCGAGCTCGGGAGGCGGGGTCGGAGTGATCACCGCGCCGGGCAGATCCTTGGCGTTCTCCCGGCCCGCGTTGGCGATCACCACCGCGATGTAGGGGAGCACACCCCCGGCCACCAGGGCGGCCCACGCGAGCGGCCGCTCCACGCTCCACAGCGTCACCGCCAGGATCACGCACACCGTGCGGATGCTCATCGAGATGACGTAACGCCGCTGCCGCCCACGCACGTCCTCGGAGAGACCGGCCGCCGCACCCGTGATGCGGAAGACCTCGTTCCCGCTCCCGTGCCTGTGCATCGCCATCACCCGCCGCCCGATCGAACTCCGGAGGACTCCCGCCTCCAACGTTCCCACGTTACGCCGCGCCCCGTCGGTGCCACAGGCCGGGTACCGGCGGCCGTAAGCCGTCCGGCAGCGCCGACATGCGGTGCCCAGGCTCCCCGCGGACACTGGAACCGAGGCGCACCGGCACGTCCCCGTCCGGGCGGACAGACCTCGGGAGGCGGCATGTCGTTCTTGTGGGCCATCATCGTCGGCTTCGTCCTCGGGCTGCTGGCCAAGGGGATCCTTCCGGGCAAGCAGGCGATCCCGCTGTGGCTGACCGTCGTCCTCGGAACGCTCGGCGGGATCCTCGGCAACGCGGTGGCGATCTGGTCCGGGGTGGGCGAGACCAGGGGCGTCGACTGGATCCGGCACATCCTGCAGATCGCTGGCGCGGTCCTGCTCGTGGCCGTCGGCACACCGCTGTACCACTCGTGGAAGGGCGGTTCACGCGGACGGGTGGTCCGCTGATCCCGCGGGCCGACGGGCGGCGACCGCTGCCCTTCAGCCCCTCGCGCCGTCCTCGTGGTGGAGCCGCAGCCGCTCGGGGGGTACATGGTCCGTCAGCCACACCCCGTTGGCGCTGACCCGGAAGGCATGCCCTTCCCTCCCCAGGGCCGCCGCGTCCACGGCCAGCACCACCGGCCGACCGTGCCGCGCGCCCACCCGCAGTGCCGTCCGCACATCGGCGGACAGGTGGACGTCCTGGCGGGACATCGGGCGCAGCCCCTCCCGCATGATCACCGGGACGGTCCGCGCCCCGGTGCCGTGGAAGAGCACATCGGGCGGGACGGCGCGCTCGAGCCCGAGGTCCACCTCCACCGAGTGGCCCTGGCTCGCCCTGATCCGGGTGCCGTCCTCGCAGAACGCGAAGCGCTTCTTGTTGTTCGTGGCGACGACGTGCTCGAGCTCGGCACGGGAGAAGCGGCGGCCCTTCGCCGCACAGGCGGCCATCAGATCGTCCACGCCCACCCAGCCGGCGTCGTCCAGCACGATCCCGACAGCGCCGGGATCGTGCCGCAGCACCAGCGACAGGAACTTGGAGATCCTGACCGCCCGCTTCTCCTCCATGGACCGCTAGACCCCCTGACTGACCGAGCTCATATTGAAGTCCGGCACCCGCATCGCCGGCATGGCGGCCCGGGTGAAGTAGTCGCCCCACTCGCGCGGCAGCGTCCGCTCGGTGCGGCCCACCTCGCTCGCGCGGCCGAGCAGATCCACCGGCGACTCGTTGAACCGGAAGTTGTTCACCGCGCCCACGACCTCGCCGTCCTCGACGAGGTACACCCCGTCGCGGGTCAGCCCGGTCAGCAGGAGGGTCGCAGGGTCCACCTCGCGGATGTACCACAGGCAGGTCAGCAGCAGTCCGCGCCGGGTCCCGGCCACCATCTCCTCGAGGGACTTGGCCCCGTCGGGGCTGCGCAGGCAGAGATTGTCGATGCCGGGGGCGACCGGAAGGCCGGTCAGTCCCGCCGAGTGCCGGGTGGTCGGCAGCGAGGTCAGCACCCCCTCGCGGATCCACTCGGTCGGCGCGAGCGGCAGCCCGTTGTCGAAGACCGACGAGTCGTCGCCGGAGGTGTGCGCGATGACGAACGGCGCAGCCTCCAGGCCCCGCTCGGCCGGGTCGCTGGCGAGCGTGAGCGGCAGCGGCGAGAGCTTCTCGCCCACCCGGGTGCCCCCGCCGGGCCGGCTGAAGACGGTGCGGCCCTCGGCGGCGTCACGGCCCCCGGACGACCACATCTGGTAGATCAGCAGGTCGGCGACCGCGGTCGGCGGCAGCAGTGTCTCGTAGCGCCCCGCGGGCAGGTCGATCTTGCGCTCGGCCCACTTCAGGCGCTGCGCCAGACCCTCGTCGAGCGAGGCCAGGTCCACATCGGTGAAGTCGCGGGTCGCCGCTCCCGCCCACGCGGAGCGGGTGCGGTCCGGTGACTTGGCGTTGAGCTCGACCGAGCCGGTCGGCTGGTCGTGCCGCAGCCGAAGACCCGTCGAGGAGCCGAGGTACGTCGAGGTGAACCGGTGCTCGGCGAAGCCGTACAGCTCCCGGCCCCCGCCCCTGGCGCGGGCGAAAGCCTCGCCGAGGGCGGGAGCGAACGCCCCGAACACCTCGACCGAGGTCTCCACGGGGGCGTCGGTGAAATCGGGGGAGCTCGGGACGCCGGAGACCAGCGGCTGGGCGTCCTCGGCAGGACCGGTCTCACGGGCGGCGGCCTCCGAGGCACGCACCAGGGACTCCAGCTCGTCGGCGGTCACGGCCGAGCGCGAGACCACGCCGGAGGCGGTGCCCCGGGCGCCGTCGACCGTCGAGATGACGGTGAGGGTGCGGCCGCGGGTGACCCCGTTGGTCGTCAGCGCGTTCCCCGCCCACCGCAGATTGGCGGTGGAGTCCTCGTCGGCGATGACCACGCAGCCGTCGGCGCGGGAGAGCTTCAGCGCCCGCTCGACGGTCTCGTGCGGCGCGGTCGTTCCGGAAACCTCGCTCATCGCCCGGCCTCCTGTGCCGTATTGAGGATGTTGACACCGCGGAACAGCGCGGACGGGCAGCCGTGGGAGACCGCGGCGACCTGGCCCGGCTGGGCCTTGCCGCAGTTGAACGCGCCGCCGAGGACATAGGTGCCGGGGCCGCCGACCGCCTCCATCGAGCCCCAGAAGTCGGTGGTGCTCGCCTGGTAGGCGACGTCCTTGAGCTGGCCCGCCAGCCGGCCGTTCTCGATCCTGAAGAACCGCTGACCGGTGAACTGGAAGTTGTAGCGCTGCATGTCGATCGACCACGAGCGGTCCCCGACGATGTAGACACCGCGCTCGACACCCTCGATCAGCCCCCGCGTGGACGGACCCTCGGGGTCGGGCTGGAGCGAGACATTCGCCATGCGCTGCACGGGCACATGGCCGGGGGAGTCGGCGTAGGCGCAGCCGTTGGAGCGCTCGAAGCCCTGCAGACGGGCGATCCGGCGGTCCAGCTGGTAGCCGACGAGTGTGCCGTCCTTGACCAGGTCCCACGACTGCCCGGCCACGCCCTCGTCGTCGTAGCCGATGGTGGCGAGGCCGTGCTCGGCGGTGCGGTCCCCGGTGACATTCATCAGCCGTGACCCGTACGCGAGCGTGCCCAGCTTGTCGAAGGTCGCGAACGAGGTGCCCGCGTACGCCGCCTCGTAGCCCAGCGCCCGGTCCAGCTCGGTGGCGTGCCCGATGGACTCGTGGATGGTCAGCCACAGATTCGACGGGTCCACGACCACGTCGTAGCGGCCCGCCTCCACACTGGGCGCCCGCATCTTCTCGGCCAGCAGCTCGGGGATCTCGGCGAGCTCGCGGTCCCAGTCCCAGGTCCGGTCCGTGGTCAGGTACTCCCAGCCGCGCCCCACCGGGGGCGCCAGGGTGCGCATCGAGTCGAACTCGCCCGTGCGGGGGTCCACCGACACGGCGGTCAGCGACGGATGCAGCCGTACCCGCTGCTGGGTGGTGCTCGTTCCCGCCGTGTCCGCATAGAACTTGTTCTCGTGAACGGTCATGAGCGAGGCGTCCACATGGGAGACGCCCTCGGCCGCCAGCAGCCGCTCGCTCCACCCGGCCAGCAGCGCGGTCTTCTCCGCGTCCGGCACGTCGAAGGGGTCCACCTCGTACGAGGAGACCCAGGTGGCGTCCGCGTGCACCGGCTCCCCTGCCAGCTCCACCCTCTCGTCGGAGCCCGCCGCCGCGATCACCCCCGCGGACAGCCGCGCCATCGCCACCGCCTGCTCGGCCACCCTCGCCGCGGCGTCCGGGGTCAGATCCACCCCGGACGCGAAGCCCCACGCCCCGCCGTGCACCACCCGCACCGCGAAACCGACATCCGTGGTGTCGGACGAGCCCGAGGGCTTGGCGTCACGCAATCGCCACGAGGCGCTGCGCACCCTCTCGAACCGGAAGTCGGCGTGCTCGGACCCCAGCTCACGGGTGCGGGTCAGCGCGGCGTCGGCGAGTCTGCGCAAGGGATACGCCAGGAACGCCGGATCGATCTGATGGGGCACGGGTGCCTCCGTTCGGTGTCGGGCCGGTCGAAGTGAATCATGTCGCGCCGACAGGGGTGCCGCCCACTGATTTCTGTTGGATCCCAACAGTGGCGGACCTCAGCCCCTGTCGGGGCCCGATTCCCGCTCGAGGGGGTGGGACCGATAGTTTTCTCAGGTACATACCGTGCTCGACCGCACGGGTTCTCCCAAACAGGAGGGGTGGTCCGTTGAGCCGCTCGGTTCTCGTCACCGGAGGCAACAGGGGCATCGGCCTCGCCATCGCGCGCGCGTTCGCAGACAACGGCGACAAGGTGGCCGTCACCTTCCGCACGGGTGAGCCACCGGAGGAGCTGACCAAGCTCGGTGTCCTGCCGGTCCGGTGCGACATCACCGACGCCGAGCAGGTCGACACCGCCTACAAGACCATCGAAGAGCAGCACGGAGCGGTCGAGGTGCTGGTGGCCAACGCCGGCGTCACCCGTGACCAGCTGCTCCTGCGGATGTCCGAGGAGGACTTCACCTCCGTCCTGGACACCAACCTCACCGGCACCTTCCGCGTGGTCAAGCGCGCCTCCCGGGGCATGCTGCGCGCCCGCAAGGGCCGGATCGTCCTGATCTCCTCCGTGGTCGGCCTCAAGGGATCTCCCGGCCAGGCGAACTACGCGGCCTCCAAGGCCGGCCTCGTCGGCTTCGCCCGGTCGCTGGCGCACGAGCTGGGCTCGCGGAACATCACCGTCAACGTGGTCGCCCCCGGCTTCGTCGACACGGCGATGACGCAGGTGCTCGGCGGCGAGCGCAAGGAGGAGATCCTCAAGAACATCCCGGCAGGGCGCTACGCGCAGCCGGAGGAGGTCGCCGCCTCCGTGCGCTTCCTCGCCTCCGACGACGCCGCATACATCACTGGAGCCGTCATTCCTGTCGACGGTGGATTGGGCATGGGTCACTGATCATCATGAGTGGACTTCTCAACGGCAAGCGGATCCTGGTCACCGGCGTCCTCCTGGAATCGTCGATCGCCTTCCACACCGCCAAGCTCGCGCAGGAGCAGGGCGCCGAGGTCGTGCTGACCGGTTTCGGCCGCCTCAGCCTCGTCGAGCGCATCGCCAACCGGCTGCCCAAGCCCGCCCCGGTCATCGAGCTGGACGTGGCGAACACCGAGCACCTCGACACCCTCGCCGACCGGGTGCGCCAGCACGTGGACGGGCTCGACGGCGTCGTGCACTCCATCGGCTTCGCCCCGCAGGACGCGCTCGGCGGCAACTTCCTGAACACCCCCTGGGAGTCGGTCGCCACCGCCGTCCAGGTCTCGGCGTACTCGCTGAAGTCGCTGACCATGGCGACGCTGCCGCTGTTCGAGAACGGCGGCTCGGTCGTCGGCATGGACTTCGACGCCACCGTGGCCTGGCCGCAGTACGACTGGATGGGCGTGGCCAAGGCGGCGCTGGAGTCGACCTCCCGCTACCTCGCCCGTGACCTGGGCAAGGAGAACATCCGGGTCAACCTGGTCTCGGCCGGCCCGATCAAGTCCATGGCCGCCAAGTCCATCCCGGGCTTCGAGGAGCTGGCGAAGGTCTGGGACGACCGCGCGCCGCTGACCTGGGACCTCGCCGACCCCGAGCCCGCCGCCCGCGGTGTGGTGGCACTGCTGTCCGACTGGTTCCCGAAGACGACCGGCGAGATCGTCCACGTGGACGGCGGCCTGCACGCGATCGGCGCCTGACCGGTATTCCGCGTTTCTGCGTTTCTGCGTTTCCGAATTCTCGTTTTTTCGCGTTTCGCGTTTCGCGTTTTCGAGTTTCCGAGCGAGCCCGGCACCCGTGGGGGCCGGGCTCGCTCACGTTCCGGTGCTCCGTCAGGAACGGCAGCGAGTGGCGTAGGAGCCCGCCTCGGCGGCGGCGGTACCGGCGTCGCCCGCCCTGACCGCCTCGATCAGCCGCGAGTGGTCCAGATGCTGCTCGGGATCGAGTCTCGAGCCCACGTCCCATCGCAGGAAGTCCCTCAGGACCTCCCCGAGGTCCGCGTAGAGCTCGGCCAGGATGTCATTGTGCGAGGCCGCCACCACCGCCTGGTGCAAGGAGGCGTCGGCCTGCACGAACGCCTCCGCGTGGCCCGAGTCCCAGGCCCGCTCGCGCCGCTCCAGCGCGGTGTCGAGTATCGCCATGTCCGCGTCGGTGCGGCGCTGAGCGGCGAGGCGGGCGGCGGTCGTCTCCAGCGCGCTGCGCAGCTCCGCGACGTGCGCGGGATCGGCGTCGGCGAAGCGGCGGTGCATCACACCGGCGAGCTCGGATGTGGCGAGGACGTATGTGCCGGAGCCCTGGCGGATGTCCAGCAGCCCGTTGTGGGCGAGGGCGCGTACCGCCTCCCGCACGGTGTTGCGGGCCACTCCGAGCCGCTCGACCAGCTCGGGTTCGGTCGGGATACGTGAGCCGACCGGCCACTCGCCCGAGGTGATCTGTCCCCTGAGCTGCGCGATCACCTGGTCGGCGAGGGCCGAGCGCCTGGGCGAGGTCAGTGGCATGGCGCTCCCGGGACGAGCCTGGAACCAGGACGGCCGGGAGGGGCGGAACCCAGTGGAGAGAGAATCATCCCATCATTCTATGATGGGCTTCATGTCTGAGGAAGAGACCGCCACCAAGGAACAGACCGCGACCGGAGAAGAGACCGAGACCGAGGAAGAGACCGTCACCGGAGGTCACCCGCGGCGGCGGGCCCGGCCGGGGCCCGTGGGCCGGACCGACGGGCGACTCCTCGGCGGGCGCCCCCTCGGCAGCCGATCCCCCGCCAGCCGATCCCTCGGTGATCGGCCCCTCGGCGGCGCACCGTTCGGTGTCGGGCTCCTGGCCGACCGGGCGGTCCCCGGATGGATGCCCCGCCTGGTGATGGCCGGCCTCGTCATGACGGCGCTCAATCTGCGCCCGGCGATCACCAGCCTCGGCGCCCTCATGGAGGAAGTCCGGCACGGCCTGCACATGAGCGGCACGGCCGCCGGGATGCTCACCTCGGTTCCCGCCCTGTGCTTCGCCGTCTTCGGCGTCACCGCTCCCCGCCTGGCCAGGCGCTACGGCCCGGTGACGGTGGTGGGGGCGGGCATGGCCGCGATCGCGGTGGGACTGGCCGTGCGCTCGCTGGTCGGAACTACGGCCGCGTTCGTGGCCGTCAGCGCCCTGGCGCTCGCTGGAATCGCGATGGGCAACGTCCTGGTTCCCGTGATCATCAAGCGGTACTTCCCCGAGCGGGTCGGGGCGATGACCGGCCTGTACTCGATGGCGCTGGCCCTGGGCACCTCCTCGGCGGCGGCCGTCACCGTGCCCCTCACACAGGCCCTCGGCGGCAGTTGGCGGGCCGGACTGGGCGTGTGGGCGGTCCTGGCCGCCCTCGCCGTACTGCCGTGGCTGCCGGTGGTGCTCCGTGACCGGGGGAGCGGTGGGCGCGGTGAGCGGGCCGCGGGCCGCGTCCCTCGCCAGAGCCGCGGCGGGAGCCGGGGCCGGAACGAGGGGGCCGCGGCCGCCGGGACCGACGCCCCGATGCGGATCACCCGCAGCCGCACCGCCTGGGCTCTCGGTGTCTTCTTCGGCCTCCAGGCCACCGGCGCCTACATCACCATGGGCTGGCTGCCGCAGATCTTCCATGACGCCGGGATCCCGGCCGGGCAGGCCGGAGTGCTCCTTGCGGTGACGATGGGGGTCGGCGTTCCGCTGTCCTTCGTTCTTCCGGCGCTCGCCGCCCGCTACCGGCACCAGGGCCCGTTTGCCGCCGCCCTCGGCCTGTTCGGCATCACCGGCTACCTCGGCCTGGCGCTGGCTCCGGCCGCCGCACCCTGGGTGTGGTCGCTCCTGCTCGGTGTGTCCAACTGCGCGTTTCCCCTCGCCCTCACCATGGTCGGCCTGCGCTCGCGGAGCACGGCCGGCGTGGTGAAGCTGTCCGCCTTCGCGCAGGGCGTCGGTTACCTGATCTCCATCCCGGGGCCCATCGCGGTTGGCGCCCTCTACGAGCACTCCGGCGGATGGAGCCTGCCCATCACGCTGATCGCGGGCCTGCTCGTGCCGCAGATCGTGGTCGGGATACTCGCGGGGCGGGTCCGGCACATCGAGGACGAGGTCTGAGCGGGACGGGTGGGGCCTGAGCGGGACGGGTGGGGCCGGGCGGGACGGGTGGGGCCGGGCGGGTCACTCGGCGGCGCCCGGGGGAGTGGGGGTGGGGTTAACCCCACCATGGATATGGGGGGTAGGTCAGGGGTAACTGGGTGGCTCGCCCGGTGGGTTGGGGACGTCGGTCGCCGTAGCGTCGAAGCACGCCGGAACGACCGGTGGAGCCCACACCGGCCCCGTCCGAAGCCCACCCCAAAGGGAGCAGCCATGTCGCCCCGTCAGCAGTACGCCCAAGCGTCGCGCCCCAGGCAGCAGACGAGGGTGCGCTGGTGGGCCGTCGCCCTGCCGCTCGCCGTGTTCACCACGCTGTTCTGCCTGCTGGCCTCGCCCGCGCAGGCCGGGGAGCGGCACTACTCGCCGTATCCGGGCCTCCAGCGCATAGAGAAGGTCCTCCCGCAGGTCCTGATCAGCCTTTTCGGCTAGGGCTGTCTCAAGGGTCTTGTCGGACGGGTCTCGTCGGATGGGTCTTGTCGGACGGCGAGCGGCGGTTGGCGCCCGGTCGGCAAGGCGCCGAGCCGTCCTCCCGGCCGTCCTCGGGGCGCTTCCTGCCTGTCGGCGGGCAAGGAGGGCGGGTCTTCTGGGACGGTCCGGCGACGCCGCCAGGCGGGGTGCCGGGCGTCGCGAGCCCCGCAGTGACCCATAGGACAGGCCCGGAGGTACTCCTCCAGGGGCCGCGCCGCTTCGCAGGTTTTCTGGAAAGCTGATGGGTATGAGCGCCGAAACGCCCCGCAGGATCGTTCTTCTCCGGCATGCCAAGGCCGACTGGCCGTCCGTCCCCGATCATGAGCGGCCGCTCGCCGAGCGCGGCCGCAGGGACGCACCCGCCGCCGGACGCTGGCTCGCCGGGACCGGTATCGAACCCGACCTCGCCCTGTGCTCGACCTCCGTACGCACCCGTGAGACCTGGAAGCTGGTCGTCCACGAGCTCGAGCACAGACCCAGGACCGTCTACGAGGAGCGGCTGTACGAGGCGAGTCTCGGCGACCTGCTCGCCCTGCTGGCCGAACAGGACGACGACGTGACGGATCTCGTCGTGGTGGGCCACAACCCCGGCATGCACGCCCTCGCCGACGCGCTCGCGGGCGAGGCCGACGGTGACACGGTGGTCAGGATGCGCCGTCAGGGATTCCCGACCTCCGCCGCGGCCGTGATCACCTTCACCGGCTCCTGGAAATCCGTCGAGCACGGTGCCGGACGGCTGACGACCTTCTGGGCGCCGCACGACTGACCGGGACGCGTACGGAGCCGGACGCGTACGGAGAAGCGCACGAGGGGCCCCGCGGGGCCCCTCGTGGTCTTTCCGTGGTCTTTCCGTGGTCCTGCGGGGGGATACGGGCTCAGGGACGGGGCTGCTCGGGGAGGGGGCTCAGGACCCGTCCGCCAGGTCCGCGGCCTCGACCTCTTCCCGGGTGATCCCCAGCAGATAGAGGACCGTGTCCAGGAAGGGGACATTGACCGCCGTGTGCGCCGCCTCGCGCACCACCGGCTTGGCGTTGAAGGCGACCCCCAGCCCCGCCGCGTTGAGCATGTCCAGATCGTTGGCCCCGTCACCGATCGCGACGGTCTGCGACAGCGGCACCCCGGCCTCCTGCGCGAACCTGGCCAGTATCCGCGCCTTGCCCGCCCGGTCCACGACCTCGCCGATGACCCGGCCGGTCAGCTTCCCGTCCACGACCTCGAGCGTGTTCGCCGCCGCGAAGTCCAGTCCCAGCCGGTCCTTGAGGTCGTCGGTCACCTGGGTGAAGCCACCCGAGACCACACCGACCAGATAGCCGAGCCTCTTGAGCGTACGGATGAGTGTGCGGGCCCCCGGGGTCAGCCGGACCTCCGCCCGGACCTTGTCCACCACACTCGCGTCGAGTCCGCCCAGCAGCGTCACCCGGGCATGCAGCGACTGCTCGAAATCCAGTTCCCCGCGCATCGCCGCCGCGGTGACCTCGGCGACGCGGTCCTCGCAGCCCGCGTGGGCGGCGAACAGCTCGATCACCTCGTCCTGGATCAAGGTGGAGTCCACGTCCATCACGACCAGGCGCTGCGCCCTGCGGTGCAGACCCGCGCTGACCACGGCGACATCGACCCCGCGTTTGGCGGCCTCGGCGGCGAGCGCGCTGCGCAGGGGCTCGGTGGCGACACCGGAGACGGCGAACTCCACCGCGGTCACCGGGTACTTCGCCAGCCGGAAGATACGGTCGATATTGCCGCCGACCTCGGCTATACGGGCGGCTATGGCGGCCGTGGACTCCGAGGTCAGGGGGTGGCCGAGGACGGTGACGTGCGAGCGTCCCTCGGCACGCGGCCGGTTGTCGCCGACACCGGAGAGGATCTCCGCCTGGAGCTTCATCGACTCCGCCCAGCGGTGCACGGTGGCGCGCAGCTCCCCCTCGGTGGCCGTGCCCTCGGCGGGCACCGTGACCAGCGCGCACAGCACCAGCCGGCCCCGCGTGACCACCTGCTCGATGTCGACCACGTCGAGGTCGAACTCCGCCAGGGTGTCGAACAGGCCGGCCGTGATACCTGGACGGTCCTTGCCGAAGATCTTGACGAGCAGGGTGGGGAATTCCGCTCGAGCGGTGGAATCGTTCATGGTAGGCCCCACGTTAGCGGGCGTGACTCGGACCGGCGCCGAGCGTCCCGGTGGGCGGACACTTGTACCGGTACCTTTCACCTGGTCTTCAACCGGAAGCCGCCCCTCAGCGGTCCCGAGGCCGCCGTACGTCCGGAAGGGTGGGGGAGTCGTTCCTCGCGGGCGGCTCTGCCGCGCCCTCACTGCGGCCTTGGTCCCCGCCCTGACTCCGGCCGTGGTCCGGTGGCTGCGTGGAGCCCCGGTCGTCCCGGTAGGGATTGTGCTCGGGCCCTTCGGGACGGTACGGAGGCCGGGGGTTGTAGGGCCCCGGCTGCTGGGCCTGCGCGGCCGCCTCCCCGGCTGCCGCCCCGTGCCAGGGTGACCTCTGCCCGGCTGCCGCCCCCTGCCCGGGTCTCGCCTGAGCCGACGCCGCCGGGGCCGCCCCTCCTCCCACCTGCCCGGCCCGCATCTGCGCGGCCGCCTGCCCGGCAGGCGCCTTCGCGGCCGCCGTCTGCCCCGCCCAATCCTCCCCGGCTCGTTCACGCCCGCGTCCGGCGCCCGCGGCTGCGAACATCAGTGCCCCGGCGAACCCCGCCGCGGCCCCCCACACCGCACCCAGCGCCACCGCCGTCACCGCGTCCCCGTTGAGCTTCAGACCCGCACCGACCGCGTCGATCCCGAAGACCGACACATTCGCGTCCACCGATACCCCGGTCACCCGCACCAGCAGGGGCAGGGCCACCGCCGTGGCCACCCCCAGCCGTACCGCCGCCGACGCGGCCAGGCGCAGTGTCCCCGGTCGGCCGCCCTGCGGGAGCGGCGCATTCGCCGCGTTGAGCACGCCGGCGGTCAGCATCATCAGCACCACGGCCACGGGGAGGAGCCACACCCTCCCGTCCAGCTCCGCGAGACGGCTCAAGGTGATCTGCCGCCCGCCCGGATGGCCGTTCAGCAGCCGGTCCACCGGTGCGGGCAGGAATTGTGCGAGGGGCCCCGAGACGGAGCCGTCCCACGGGACGAACAGCCCCAGCGGCACCGCCAGCCAGGCACCGTTGGGCGCCCCGAGCAGGACGCCTCCGGTGATCCTCCCCGGCTCGTCGCCGGTGGCCGCCGCGTAGAGCCCCGCCGCCGCGCCCGCGAGCGCCGCCATCAGCAGGACCCTCACCAGCGCGGACGCCGCGGGCCGGACGGCGCGCGAGACGAATTCCCAGCCGCGAGGCAGCGCGGTGCGGCGCGACGCGACCAGCGCGATCACCACCACCGCGAGCACCCACACCAGTCCCCGCAGGAGCGTGGCACCGGTATTGACGTGGAAGCCCACGGAGGAATGGGACTTCACCAAATCCTCGAGCCCGTCGCCGAAGTCGCCCAGGTCACCGAGATCGCCGAGATCCCCCGAGCCGCCGATTCCGGGGATGCCGTCCAGCAGACCTCCGCCCCCGCCCCCGCCTTTGCCTCCTGCGCCGCCCAGCGCCGAGCCGTCGATGGAGACCGTGTCGTGCCCGGCCCACGCCAGACCGCCGAGCACCGCGACGAACAGCGCCGCCGTGCTCACCACCCGCGCGACCAGCTCACCGACGGCCACCGGGCCCGTGCGCAGCGGACGCAGGAACACCCACGCCAGCAGGAGCGCCCCGACCAGGCTCACCCCCAGCGGCATGATGCCGATGCCGCCCTGCGCCCCGGCCGGTGACATCCCGAAGACGGACATGTCTCCCGACGGGCTCACCGAGCCCCCGGCCGCCATCGCGACGACCGCCGCCGTCATCGGGCCCAATGAGCCCGCCGTGTCCGCCCCCAGCAGGTGCAGCCCGAGCGCCGCGACACCCGCCATCGCCAGAAACGCCCAACTCACCGCGGCCACCGCGGAGAGCACGACGCTTCCCCATCTCAGCCGTGAACCCCCATACCCGCCCATCCCGCCCCCCGAGTGCAATGCGCCGAAGTTGTCGGAACCGCCCGAAACCAGTCTCCCCCCAACCCGGCCTCCCGTTCCCGCGAAGAGCCTGGAATAGTTCCACCCGATGTTCAGCATCCCTAGACTCCCCTCATGGGGGATCTTTCGGGGGACAACTATGTGGGGCATGGAGTGCCGGAACTCGTACTTGAATTGAACGGACAGACCTGGACACTTGACCCGTCCAGGCCCTTTGTGATCGGCCGTGATCCGCAGGCGGACGTGGTGATCAACGACTCCCGGGTCTCCTGGCGCCACGCGAGCATCGGGTGGAACGGCCACAGCTGGGTCATCGACGACCAGGGCAGCACCAATGGCACGTACTCCCAGGGCCGGCGCGTCAACCAGGCGCCGGTCGGCCCGGGTTCGGCGATCCACCTCGGCAACGGGACCGACGGTCCGCGGCTGAACTTCAGCGCCGCGCGCGCCGATGTCTACAGCGCGCCCACGGCCATGGCCCCGGGCGTCGGCCCCGGCTACGCGCCGCCGCAGGCCCCGCCCCAGCAGCCGCCCTTCCAGCCGCCGCAACAGCCGCCGTTCCAGCCGCCCCAGCAGCAGCCGCCCTTCCAGCCGCCGCAGGTTCCGCACCAGCAGTCCCCGGGCCCGGGTGTGCCGCAGCGTCAGCCGCAGGGCGGCGGCGCGCCGTCCCCGCTGGGCAGCCGGGCGGAACCGACCATGATCCGCAACCTCACCACGAGGACCACCCGCATCGGCCGTGCGCTCGACAACGAACTGGTCGTCGCCGACCTCCAGGTCTCGCGCTACCACGCGGAGTTCCGGACCACCGCCGACGGCCGCTACGAGATCGTCGACCTGGGCAGCCACAACGGCACCTACGTCAACGGCCAGCCGATCCAGCGTCACCTGCTGCGGCCCGAGGACATCGTCGGTGTCGGCCACTCCACGTTCCGCCTCGTCGGCGACCGCCTCGAGGAGTTCGTCGACACCGGAGCGGTCTCCTTCTCCTCGCGCCGCCTGACCGTCAAGGTCAAGCACGGCAACGGCGAGAAGATCCTGCTGAACAACGTCAGCTTCGGTGTTCCCGAGAAGTCGCTCATCGGCGTCATCGGCCCCTCCGGGTCCGGCAAGTCCACGCTCCTGCGCGCGCTCACCGGCTACCGGCCGGCGGACGAGGGCGACGTCCTCTACGACAACCGCAATCTGTACAAGCAGTTCGCCGAGCTGCGCCAGCGCATAGGCCTGGTCCCGCAGGACGACATCCTGCACGCCCAGCTCACCGTGCGCACCGCGCTGCGCTACGCGGCCAAGCTCCGCTTCCCCGGTGACACCGAGGCCGCCGAGCGCAACCGCCGCGTCGAGGAGGTGCTGGGCGAGCTCAAGCTCGACATCCACGCCGACAAGCGCATCACCTCCCTCTCCGGTGGCCAGCGCAAGCGCGTCTCCGTCGCGCTGGAGCTCCTCACCAAGCCGTCGCTGATCTTCCTGGACGAGCCGACCTCCGGCCTCGACCCGGGGATGGACCGTGACGTCATGCAGTTGCTGCGCGGCCTCGCGGACGACGGCCGCACCGTGCTCGTGGTGACCCACTCGGTCGCCGAGCTGGCACTGTGCGACCGGCTTCTCGTGATGGCCCCCGGTGGCTCGGTGGCCTACTTCGGTCCGCCGAACGAGGCGCTGGAGTTCTTCGGGTACGGGACCTGGGCGGATGTCTTCCAGGCGTTCGAGACCTACCGGGACCACGACTGGGGCGGCCGCTGGCACGGCTCCATGCACTACCAGAAGTACGCCGCCGACATCGACGCCGTGGCGCCGCAGTCGGTGCCCGTCCAGCCCACCCAGAGCCGGCCGCCGAAGCCGCAGAGCTGGGGCTCCCAGCTGTGGACGCTCATCCGGCGCTATGTGTCGGTGATCGCCTCCGACCGGGGCTTCATCGCCCTGATGGTCATTCTGCCCGCGATCCTCGGCTTCGTGAGCACCTTGATCCCGTCCGACTTCGGCCTGGGCCCGCCCAAGCCGCCGTCCCGGTTCAACGCGGACTCGGGCACCATCCTGCTCATCCTCGCCATCGGCGCCTGCTTCTCCGGAGCGGCGAACTCGGTGCGTGAGCTGATCAAGGAACGGGTGATCTACGAACGCGAACGCGCGACCGGGCTGTCCAGGTCGGCGTACCTGATGTCGAAGGTGATCGTCCTGGGCCTGATCACCGGCCTTCAGGGCATCATCATCTGCGCCATCGGCTTCTTCCCGCGCGACCTGCCCGCGGAGGGCCTGCTCGCGAAGAACCCGACCATCGAGATGACGCTGGTCATCATGCTCCTGGGCTTCACCTCGATGATGTTCGGCCTGGTCATCTCCTCGCTGGTCAAGACCGCCGAGAAGACCATGCCTCTGCTGGTGCTCTTCGCCATCGTCCAGGTCGTCTTCACCGGCATCCTGTTCCGGTTGTTCAGCAGCCCCGGTGTCGAGCAGGTCGCGTGGCTGATGCCCTCGCGCTGGGCCATCGCCGCCGAGGGCACCACGGTCGACCTGGGCAGGCTCATGGGTCCGCAGGACAAGTCGAACCCGACGGCGACCGACCCGCTGTGGGACCACGCGGCGAGCCAGTGGGTGTTCGACTCCGCCGTGCTGCTCCTGCTCGGTGTCATCTGCGGGTTCATCGTGGTCCGGCTGCTGCGCCGCCACGAGCCCGAGGTCATGCGCCAGAGCTGACCGGCCCCCGTGCGAGGACCACCCCGCGCAGGACCGGGTGGGCGAACGCCGAGGCGGCGGCCTCNGGCGGCCTCCCTCGCGAGGGCGGCCGCCGCCTCGGCGTATGTGTGCCCTGGCCGGCTCGGCTGCGCCGGCTCAGTACCAGTGGTGGTTCTGCCAGAAGGACCAGGCGCCGCACGGGCTGCCGTAGCGGTCCTCCATGTAGTCGACGCCCCACTTGATCTGGGTGGCCGGGTTGGTCTTCCAGTCCGAGCCGGCCGAGGCCATCTTGCTCGCGGGAAGCGCCTGAACCAGGCCGTAGGAACCGCTCGAGGGGTTGGTGGCGGTGTGGTCCCAGCCGCTCTCGTGCTCGACGATGTGGCTGAAGCACTGGTACTGGGCGTCGTTGTGGATCATCTTCTTGGCGATCGCCTGGGAACCACCCGCGGCCTGTGCGCCGGGGGCCAGGGCCATCAGCCCGGCCGCGGCAGCGGCGACGGCGACGCCGGTAACGGCGGTCTTGCGGGCGGACACTCGCTTGATCGTCAGAGACGGCATACTGATTGAACTCTTTCCGCTGGGGGAGTCGCAGTGACCGTGAGCGCCTGGCGACGTACGCGCCATCTGCGCGTTTCACACCACTGGGGGGCTCGCGGGGCGGTTCGGATCGGCCGTTCCGCTTGCGACTCACACAGTTGTAGCCATCGGTTCCGAGGCGGTGCAATCACCCCATTTACTAGCCCCGGCCGTACTCAAGGCAGAGGGTCCCGAAGTGCCTCGGGACCTTCCGGGCCCCCAGTTCCCGGGCCGGAAAGTCGCCGTCGGCCCCGTGGGACGGCAGAAGGTCCCGCGCAGTTCCGAGGAACTACGCGGGACCGTAGTGGACCAAAGTCCTATGGGGCAGGTCACAGTCCGGGGCACTGCGCGTGGTCGCCCCGACGCTCACCGTCGACGATCTGCGGGGGATTTGTCTGGTTCGTTCCTGCTTCCCAGGGCAGTAGGAGAGTGCTGTCCCCGAACTCGTGCCAGAGGTAGCCCCGCTCCACCGCCTGCCCGTACACCTCGGCCAGCAGCCGGGGGCCGGCCACCGCCTCGAGCATCAGCAGATGTGACGCCTCCGGCTCGTGCAGGCCCGTGAGAAGGCCGTCCACCACCCGCACCCCGCGCTCCGGGGTGATCACCAGGTCGGTCCAGCCGTCCGCCGCGGTCAGCAGGCCGTCCGGCCCCGCGGCGGACTCCAGCGCGCGCACCGCCGTCGTCCCCACGGCCACGACCCTGCCCCCGCCCGCCGGGCCGGCGCCGCCACCTCGGCCGACGGGCCGCCCCCATCCGCCCGCCCCGGCCCGCCGGACGGCGTTGACCAGCAGGGCCGTGCTCGCCGGGACCCGGAACCGCTCCGGAAAGGGAGGCTCGTGCGCCTCCGCCGACGCCACCCCCGTGTGCAGCGTGACCGGCGCCACATGCACCCCCCGGCTCACCAGTTCCGTCACCATGGCCGGGGTGAACGGCCGCGCGGCACTCGGCATCTCCGCCGAGCCCAGCCCGTCCGGTGACGGCGCCTCGAACACCGTGCCGTACGCGGACAGCGGCTGGTCCCGCTCCGTGTAGCCGTACCGGATCGGCCTGCCGTGCCGGTACAGGTGGGCCACCACGTCCGGCATCGACGCCGCCGCCACCCACAGCCGGTCCCCGCGCGGGCTCAGCGGCCGTACGATCACCAGCCGCCCCCCGCCCGCCAGCTCCACCAGCGCCCCCGCGGGGCCGCCCGGCCTCGGCAGCGTCGACCCCCTGCCGTCCGGCCTGCGCAGCTCCACCGCCCAGCGGCCGTCGTCCTGCCGGGTGGAGAAGTGCACCACCACGGGAACGCCCTCCACCGTCCCGTCCACGGCCGCGGGCAGCGTCTTCGAGGTATTGACCACCAGCACATCGCCGGCCCGCAGCAGCGACGGCAGATCCGCGAAGACGTGGTGCGACACCTCCCCCCCGCCCCTGCGGCCCACCAACAGCCGCACCGCGTCCCGGCCGGCCCCGCGCTGCTCCGCGGGCACCCGAGCCGACAGCTCGGGCGGCACCCTCAGCGCGGCCCCGGAACCCGAGGGGCCGCGCGTGCCCACTCCCGGCTTCCCCACCTGCGACTTCTCCGGCAGGGCAGGTCTCACGACGCCGCCCCCGCCAGCAGCGCGGGCGCCGAGTAGCGGCCGCTCGCCGCACCGCGGTCGAGCAGGTCCAGGAAGGCGGGCACCACCTGCTCCGGCACAGGCCGATCGGAGAGGTCGTCGTCCGGGCAGGCCGCCGCGTAGAGAGCGGTGCGCATGTCACCCGGGTCCACCCACCACACCCGCAGATCCGGCTCCTCCTCGGCCAGCACCGCCGACAGCTGCTCCAGCGCCGCCTTCGACGAGCCGTACCCTCCCCACGTGGGGTACGCCTCGACGGCGGCGTCGGAGCTGATGTTCAGCACCGTGCCGCGGGAGTCCCGCAGGAGCGGCAGCGCCTGCTGGACGAGGCCGAGCGGCGCCACCACATTGGTCTCCAGCGCCTCACGCAGACCGATCAGCGGCAGGTGCTCCAGGCGGACCAGCGGCTCGGCCCCCAGCGCGCTCGCGTTGTTCACCAGCAGATCGAGCCCGCCCAGGTCCCAGGCGGCGCAGACCAGCGCGACACGGTGCGCGTCGTCGGCCACGTCCCCGGCGATCGCCGTCACCCGTGTGCGCTTGCGCAGCTTCCCCGCCACCTCCTCCAGCGCGTCAGCCCCGCGGGCGGTGAGGACCAGCCCCCACCCCCGCTGCGCCAGCGCCTCGGCCAGTGCCAGGCCGAGCCCCCTCGACGCCCCCGTGATGATCGCGACAGACATGTCAGCCCACACCCTCGTACTCGTTGCCCGTGTCTCTACGACGTTCGTGCCTCTTCGACGTCGATGCGGCTCCCACGCTAGGAATCAACGGATCCCGCGGCGTCGGCCACGGGACGCAGCGGACCAGGGCAGATGGGCCTAGGCCCCGGGGACCAGGCCCCACGAGCCCTCGGCCCGATGCCCCGGCGAGCGAGCACGGGTACCGTGACCGCATGTCCACCTCACGGCCCCGGCCCAGGACCGGGATCGAGGCGGTCAGCGCCGCCGTGCTGGCGATGAGCCGGCATCTGGAGGTCCGCGACGTCCTCCAGACGATCGTCTCCTCGGCCAGGGACCTGCTCGGCGCCGAGTACGCGGCCCTGGGCGTGCCCGACGACCACGGCGGCTTCGCCCAGTTCGTGGTGGACGGCATCAGCGACGAGCAGTGGAAGGCCATCGGCCCGCTGCCGCGCCAGCACGGCATCCTCGCGGTGATGCTGCACGACGCCACACCCCAGCGCCTCGCAGACGTCCGCCTGGACCCCCGCTTCGAGGGCTGGCCGCACACCCACCCCGAGATGTCCGACTTCCTCGGTGTGCCCGTCCTCGACGGGGACGAGGTGCTGGGCGCGCTCTTCCTGGCCAACAAGAAGGGCTCGCCGGAGGGGACCGGCTGCGCGGGCGCCGACGGCCAGTGCGCCTTCACGGAGGAGGACGAGGCGCTGCTGCGCACCCTCGCCGACCACGCCGCCATCGCCCTGACCAATGCCCGCCTCTACGAGCGCAGCCGAGAGCTCACCATCGCGGGGGAGCGGGCCCGTATCGCCCATGAACTGCACGACGCCGTCTCGCAGAAGCTGTTCTCCCTGAGGCTGACCGCTCAGGCCGCGTCGGCCCTCGTCGACCGGGACCCCGCCCGCGCCAAGGCCGAACTGGCCCAGGTCGCCTTCCTGGCCGCCGAGGCCGCCGACGAACTGAGGGCCGTGGTCGTCGAGCTGCGCCCCGCCGCCCTCGACGAGGACGGACTCGTCGCCACCCTGCGCACTCAGGCGGAAGTCCTCAACCGCGCCCACGCCGCCCGGGTCACCTTCGACTCGGACAAGGTCCGCGCCCTGCCCGCGGGGCAGGAGGAAGCCGTCCTGAGGGTCGCCCAGGAGGCCCTGCACAACGCCCTGCGGCACGCCCACGCCACCACCGTCTCCCTCAGCCTCAACGGGCGGGGCAACGGCGCGGTGCTGCGGGTCGCCGACGACGGCAAGGGCTTCGACCCAGCGGCGGTGCGCCGTGCCGGCCGCCACCTGGGAATGGTCTCCATGCGCGACCGGGCGGCCGGCGCCGGGGGCACCCTGCGCGTGGAGTCAGCGCCGGGGCGGGGCACAGTGATCGAGATGGAGGTTCCCGGTGGCTGAACAGGAGACCCGCGAGAAGATCCGGGTCCTGCTCGTCGACGACCACCAGGTGGTCCGGCGGGGCCTGCGCACCTTCCTCGAGGTGCAGAACGACATCGAGGTCGTCGGTGAGGCCTGCGACGGTGCCGAGGGCATCGAGGCGGCCGACGCCCTGCGCCCCGATGTGATCCTGCTGGATGTGCACATGCCCGGCATGGACGGCGTGGAGGCGCTGCGGACGATGCGGGAGCGGGGCAGCACCGCCCGGGTCCTGGTCGTCACCAGTTTCACCGAGACCCGCTCGGTCGTCCCGGCCCTGCGGGCGGGGGCGACGGGCTACCTCTACAAGGACGTCGACCCCGACGCGCTCGCGGGAGCGATCCGCTCCGTGCACGCCGGCCATGTCCTCCTCCAGCCGGAGGTCGCCCAGGCCCTGCTGTCCGCCGAGGGCGCCGCACCGGCGCAGGGCCGCGGCGGCGCGCTCACCGAGCGCGAGCGGGAAGTGCTCGCCCTCATAGCGGACGGCCGCTCCAACCGCGAGATCGCGCGCGCCCTGGTGCTGTCGGAGAAGACCGTCAAGACGCATGTGTCCAACATCCTGATGAAGCTGGACCTCGCCGACCGGACCCAGGCCGCCCTGTGGGCCGTGCGCCACGACATGGCCGACTGACGGACCGCACCCGACGGCGACATCCACCGGCGACATCCACCGGCGACACCCACCGGCGACACACACCCGCCGCGTTCACCCACCGCGCCCTGCGGGGCCCTGCCGACCCTGCCCGGGGCCCTCCACAGCTCGGCCGACGCTTCGTCGGGCGGGGTCGCACCGGCAGCCGTTGCACCGGAGGGCCCATGCTGCCTGCCCCCGTAAGGGTGGTTGCGGCCGACCACGCCCACACCCCGTCCCACCTGCTGTTTTCTCCCTCGACACGCCCACGTTGGCGACCTCGCGGCCGATTGCGCCGAACGGACGGACCTGTGTCGAAACTCGTTGCTGCCGGGTTAGTGATCGCGTTGTCACGCGTGTGAGCCCGCGGTCGCCGCGGGAACACCTCAACAGGAGGAAACACCCATGTTCTCTGTGAAGAAGACGGCGCTGTGCCTGGCCACGGCCGGCCTCGCCGTGCTGGCGAGCTCGGGCGCCGCGTTCGCCGACGCCGAGGCCGAGGGCTTCGCCGCCAACTCGCCCGGCTTCCTGTCGGGCAACAACGTCCAGATCCCGATCAACATCCCGATCAACGTGTGCGGCAACGACCTCGGCGTCGGGAACCTGCTCAGCCCGACCTTCGGCACCACCTGCATCAACGCCGACATCGAGAACACCGAGGTGGAGCACGAGGACCACCACGGCGAGCACCACAACGACCACTGACGAGTTCTCTCGGCAGCCGAAGGCCCCGCGGACCCACACCGGTCCCGGGGCCTTCCCCGTGCCGCCGTGGGGGCGGCGTCGCCTGCCCGAGCGCACCCCGCCTCCGGGGCCGAAGCCGTCCGGCGCTCTACCGCCGCCAGGCCTTCTCGGGGGTGTCCGGCTGGTCGACGAAGGCGTTGTACGCGGCCACCTGCGCCCGCCGCGCGGTCCGCTCCAGCGGACGCAGCGCCCCCGCCCGCGCCGCGATCTGCGAAGCGCTCACCGCCCCGCCGTGCTCCATGCCCTCCCCGCCGCTGTGCCGCCCGGCCGCGATGTCCACCAGAGCGCCCACCCGCTGCGCCAGTTCCAGCACCCGCACCGCCCTGGGGGGATAGCCGGGAGCCAGCACCGAGCGCGTGCGCCGGGTCCGGTAGGCGTCCAGCGCAGCCTGAGCGCCCGGCCCCGAACCCGCCACGTCGAGCTGGGTCAGCACCTCGGTCGCGTCGCGCAGCGCCTCGTTCAGCTCCCGCTCGGCCTCGCTCAGCGACGGAACGTCCGCCGGAGGCGCCTCGCGCACCGGAAGGCAGCGCCAGACCACCGCGGTGCTCCGCTCGTCGCCGGACCCGATCTCCGTCACCTCGGGCACCAGTCCCAGGGGTGGACCGCCGACCGTCAGCACCGCTTCCCCCGCGTCGAGGGCCAGTTCGTTGAAGCCCGCGGGCCCGGTGAGCCCCAGGGGATGCCCGGCCACCGGCAGCGCGATCCGCAGCCCCCGTACCCCCAGCGCCCGCAGCCGCCCCAGGCCCCAGGTCAGGGTCACCAGCGCCTCGGGCTCCTCCTCGTCCGGCAGCCCGGCCAGGCGATGGCCCCCGTCCCTGCCGGTCACTTTCTGCGCCGCGTCGTCGGGCGGAACCAGCCCGGCGATCAATGCGTTTCCCCAAGCGGCGAGCCGCCCCGACCGAGGTTCCTCAAGCATGGCCCCAGCCTAGGGCCTGTCCTGTGGAGCACTCCCGGGCGCGGGCCGGTGGGCCTGAGGGCTGGCCGAGGAAGGGGCCCGCCGAGCGGTGGCGTAGGTTTTGCTAGGCGTGGT
This sequence comes from Wenjunlia tyrosinilytica, assembly GCF_014646055.1. Taxonomy (GTDB): domain Bacteria; phylum Actinomycetota; class Actinomycetes; order Streptomycetales; family Streptomycetaceae; genus Wenjunlia; species Wenjunlia tyrosinilytica. The sequence continues at coordinate 11,148 of NZ_BMMS01000002.1, read as the reverse complement.
CCCGAGCGCGCTCCTACAGGCGCCGGCCGCGTACCCGAGACGACCGCACTGCATGGGGAGACAACGGGCACATGAGTGACGTGCTGGAGCTGGTGGACGTATCCGTGGTCCGCAATGGCCGCGCGCTGGTGGACCAGGTCTCCTGGGCGGTCGCCGAGGGGGAGCGGTGGGTGATCCTCGGCCCCAACGGCGCCGGCAAGACCACCTTGCTCAACATCGCCTCCAGCTACCTCTTCCCCACCAGCGGCACCGCCGTGATCCTCGGCGAGAAGCTGGGCGGCGTGGACGTGTTCGAGCTGCGCCCGCGCATCGGCATGGCCGGTGTCGCCATGGCCGACAAGATGCCGCGCCGCCAGACGGTCCTGGAGACCGTCCTCACCGCGGCCTACGGCATGACCGCGCACTGGCACGAGAGTTACGACGAGACCGACGAGGCCCGCGCCCGGGTCATCCTCGACCGGCTGGGCATGGCCGACTTCGCCGACCGCGCCTTCGGCACCCTCTCCGAGGGAGAGCGCAAGCGCACCCTCATCGCCCGCGCCATCATGATCGACCCCGAACTGCTGCTCCTCGACGAGCCCGCCGCCGGTCTCGACCTCGGCGGCCGCGAGGACCTGGTGCGGCGCCTCGGCCGTCTCGCGCGCGACCCGATCGCCCCTTCGATGATCATGGTGACCCACCATGTCGAGGAGATCGCCCCGGGCTTCACCCACGTTCTGATGATCCGCCAGGGCAAGGTCGTCGCCTCCGGGCCGATCGAGCTCGAACTGACCTCGCGCAACCTTTCGTTGTGCTTCGGACTGCCCCTCGTGGTCGAGCACGAGAACGACCGATGGACCGCCAGAGGGCTCCCGTTGAAGTAAAACCAGCCACTTTGGTGATCCATCTTGTCCTAAGACCTGATCGAACCCCTCGTACTGAGTGCCGTGCCACGCCTACGATGAGTGCGTGGACGGATGGATCTGGTGGTTGATAGCCGCCGTAGGCCTGGGTATTCCGCTGGTCATCACCGCGGTACCCGAGTTCGGGATGTTCGCCGTCGGCGCCTTCGCGGGCGCCATCGTCGCCGCGGTCGGGGGCGGCATCGTGAGCCAGGTGCTCGTGTTCGCCGTTGTCTCCGTCGCCCTCGTGGCGGTGGTGCGCCCGATCGCACGCAAGAGGCAGCGCCCGCAGGAGCGCACCGGTATCGATGCCCTCCGCGGCCGCCAAGCCGTCGTCCTCGAACGGGTCGACGGCGGCGGAGGCGGCCGCATCAAGCTCGCGGGCGAGGTCTGGTCGGCACGGGCCCTGGACTCCGGCCAGGTATTCGAGGCCGGTCAACAGGTCGACGTGGTGGAGATCGACGGTGCCACAGCCGTCGTCGTGTAAAGGGAGAATGACCACGTGCAGCCCATCATCATCGTCCTCATCATCCTGGTCGTGCTGGTCTTCATCGCACTGATCAAGACCGTCCAGGTGATCCCTCAGGCAAGCGCCGCGATCGTCGAGCGCTTCGGCCGCTACACGCGCACACTCAACGCGGGCCTCAACATCGTGGTGCCGTTCATCGACACCATCCGCAACCGCATCGACCTGCGCGAGCAGGTCGTTCCGTTCCCGCCGCAGCCGGTGATCACCCAGGACAACCTGGTCGTGAACATCGACACCGTCATCTACTACCAGGTCACCGACGCCCGGGCCGCAACCTACGAAGTCGCCAGCTACATCCAGGCGATCGAGCAGCTCACCGTCACCACGCTGCGCAACATCATCGGCGGCATGGACCTGGAGCGCACCCTCACCTCCCGTGAGGAGATCAACGCGGCCCTGCGCGGAGTCCTCGACGAGGCCACCGGCAAGTGGGGCATCCGCGTCAACCGCGTTGAGCTCAAGGCGATCGAGCCCCCGACCTCCATCCAGGACTCGATGGAGAAGCAGATGCGCGCCGACCGTGACAAGCGCGCCGCCATCCTCACCGCCGAGGGCATCAAGCAGTCCCAGATCCTCACCGCCGAGGGTGAGAAGCAGTCCGCCGTCCTGCGCGCGGAAGGTGAGGCCAAGGCCGCGGCCCTGCGCGCGGAGGGTGAGGCCCAGGCCATCAGCACCGTCTTCCAGTCGATCCACGACGGTGACCCGGACCAGAAGCTGCTGGCCTACCAGTACCTCCAGATGCTCCCGAAGATCGCCGAGGGAGACGCCAACAAGCTCTGGATCATCCCCAGCGAGCTCAATGAGGCACTCAAGGGCCTCGGCGGAGCGCTCGGCAACATCGGCTCGCAGCCCAAGCCCCCGAACGGGAACGGAGGCGGCCGCCCGGTGACCGGCCCCGTACCGGGCTCCGGTTCGGGCCCCTCGGGGGACGCCAAGCCCCTGCCGTCCCGCCGTGAGAACCCGCTCTTCGGCGAGGACTGACAGCGGGACCGAAGGCGAGGTGACAGCGCGGGCGGGGACGACCGACGGACCCGCCCGGCACCGGGAAGCGCACGGTCCACGTGTCCCATGGGCCGGCCGCGCTCCGCAGCCCGCCGCCCCTTCCGGCATGATCGGTGCCAGTGGCAACGATCGCAGCGACCGGAAGGGGCAGTGTGACGATCTGGGAAGGGCTCGCGGTCTTCGTCGCGGGCATCGGAGCGGGCACGATCAACACCATCGTCGGTTCCGGCACGCTGATCACCTTCCCCGTACTCCTGGCTGTCGGGCTGCCCCCGATCACGGCCAATGTCTCCAACACCCTCGGCCTCGTGCCGGGATCCCTCAGCGGTGCCATCGGCTACCGCCGCGAGCTCAAGGGGCAGCGCCCCCGGCTCATCCGGCTGGGCCTGGCCTCCCTCGTCGGAGGCCTCGTCGGGGCTTGGCTGCTGCTGCGGCTGCCGTCGGCGGCATTCGACGCCATCGTCCCCGTGCTCATCGGTCTGGCGCTCGTCCTGGTCGTCCTCCAGCCCAGGCTCGCCCGCGCCGTCGCCGCACGCCGGGAGAACAACGACGCCCCATCCCCCGCCCACGGAGGCGCCCTCCTCACCGCCGGGGTCACCCTCTCCGGCGTCTACGGCGGCTACTTCGGCGCCGCCCAGGGCGTGCTTCTCCTGGCCATGATGGGCACCCTGCTCAATGACGACCTCCAGCGGATCAACGCCGTCAAGAACATCCTCGCGCTCATCGTCAACTCCGTGGCGGCGCTGTTCTTCCTGTTCGTCGCCGACTTCGACTGGACCGCCGTCGTCCTCATCGCCTCGGGCGCCGTCATCGGCGGCCAGGTCGGTGCGAAGGTCGGCCGGCGCCTGCCCCCGACCGCGCTGCGAGGGGTGATCGTCGTCGTCGGCCTGCTTGCCATCGCGAAACTCGTCTTCGGCTGAGAGCCTGGGCATATGGCGAGAAGACTGAGCGACAACGAGATCGGTCGGCACCTCACCCGGCTGAGCGGCTGGACCCGCGACGGCGACTCCCTGCGGCGCACCGTGGAAGCGCGTGACTTCCCCACGGCCATCGCGATCGTCGACGACGTCGCGGCCGAGGCCGAGAAGATGAACCACCACCCCGACATCGACATCCGCTGGCGCACCCTGCACTTCACGCTGAGCACCCACTCGGAGGGCGGCATCACCGAACTCGACATCCAACTCGCCGCGTTCATCGACGAGACGGCCGCGGCCGGCGGCTGAGCCATTGCCGCGCTCAGCGTCCACGGGAGAACTCAGGCCGTTCCCACAGGTCGGCACCGGGTGATCCGATGTCCCCCCACGCCGTCCTCCACCCGGTGATCCGGCCCATTCGCCCTGGCAACCCGGACAAACGGAACGCCGGCCACCGAGCTGCGTTGCGTTCATGTCACCGTTTGGCCCCTGCCCCCCGACCCCTGGTTTCTCCGGTCTTCATGCTCGCTACCATGCGGGAGTTCGAGTGAGAAGGCCGCAAGCGGCCGCATGACGGGGATGGAAACGGACGGGGACATGGCCGACGAACCACAAGGCAGCAGCGGGCAGAACCAGCAGCCCGACCCTCACTACGCCCCGACCCAGGCGTGGCAGGGACCCAGTACCCCGCCGCCTCCTCCGCCCCCGCCCGGCCGGCCGGCTCAGCCGCCCCAGCCCCCGCAGCAGCAGCCGCCCGCCGACAACCAGCACTACGCGCCCACCCAGGCCTGGCAGGGACCGGGAACCCCGCCCCCGCCCCCGCCGCCGGGGCAGCCGCAGCCGGGTTACGGCTACCCGCAGCCGCAGACCCCTCCCGTCCCGCCGCAGCAGCAGCCCCCGGCGGGCTTCGGGCAGCCGCAGGGCGGGTACGGCTATCCGCAGCAGCCGCCCCAGCCGAACCCCTACGGCCAGCAGCCGCAGGGCAACTACGGCTATCCGCAGCAGCCTCAGCCCGGTGCCTACGGCTACCCCCAGCAGACGCCCTACCCCCAGCAGCCCAACTACCCGATGCCGCCCCGGCCGGGCGGCGGCCGCAACAAGAACGGCGTGATAGCCGCGGTCATCGGCGGAGTCGTCGCGCTGGCCCTGATCATCGTCGGCGCCGTGTACCTCACCAACGGTGACGACAACGGCGGCGACTCCGCCGACGGGGGCAGCAGCTCCAGCGGGGGCAACGGCGGCAACGACGGCAAGGACAAGGGCCCCTCGGACGGCCTCTCACTGGCGTCGCGTCAGCTCCAGATCGGCCCCGAGCGCACCGCCCTGTGGAAGGTGGCCGCCGACCCCAACGCCAGCACCGCCGACACCAGCGAACTGGTGGGCACCTGGTTCTCGGGCAACAACGTCGTCGTGGGCGACGAGAAGGACATCACCGCCTACGACCTCAAGACCGGGAACAAGGCCTGGACGGCCGAGGCCCCCGAGTCCGACGCGAAGCCGTGCTACATGTCCCGCACGGTGACCCAGGACGGGCTCGCCGCCGTGCTGTACCGCAAGGCGACCGCCAACTCCATCGCGCCGTGCACCCTGCTGACCGTGCTGGACCTCAAGACCGGTCGGCCCAAGTGGTACGAGACGCTCTCCGTCGGCAATTCCTCGTTCGCCGGCAACAAGGGCAGCGTCGCGATCGACGGCAAGGGCAACCGCGTCTTCGCCATCATGGCGGACACCGTCTACTCGTACTCCCTCGACACCCACAGGAAGAACTGGTCGGCCGGTGGCAAGAGCGGCTGCACGGTCAACGGTATGGCCTCCCCGGACGCGATCGTCGTCTCGCAGTCGTGCTTCGACACCGGCCGCACGATCATCCACTCGCTCGACCTCGACAACGGCTCGGGCAAGACGCTCTGGAGCCACAAGACCGAGGGTGACGCGACCACCAAGGTCAATGTGCTCTCCACGTCCCCGGCAGTGGCCATGGTCAACCCGGGCAGCGCCGCCGCCCGCGGCTACGTCGTCAAGATGAGCAGCAATGGCGACCCCGGCCCCAAGATCCAGCTGACGCAGTCCTTCGGCAACCTCTCCGACGGCAGCAGCCTGACCAACACGATGCCCCGGTACCGGTTCAACGGGGACACGATGATCGCCACCGTCGGCAGCGGGCTCGCGGGCAAGGCCACCACGGTCGCCGCCTTCGACCTGTCCTCGGGCTCCCTGAAGTGGAACCAGAAGCTCGGCACCTCGCAGAAGGGCATCCAGGCGCTGGATGTCGCCTCCAACGGTGATGTGACCGCGATCCTCGAGGGCGGCTACTCCGACCAGGGCCAGTTCCTCAAGCTGTCCGGCTCCTCCGGCACCGCGACCAAGGGCGGCAAGTTCCCGTCGACCGCCATCACCTCGCTCGACTACAACTGGATGGTGACCAAGGGCGATCTGGTCCTCGTCATCCAGGCGTTCAACTCCAAGTACACCCCGCGCGTCGTCGCCTACGGCCCGAAGTAGGTCCCGCCGACAGGTCCCTCGGGCAGGTCCTCGGGCACGTCCTCGGGCACGTCCTCGGGCACGTCCTCGGGCAGGTCCATGGGCAGGCCCGCACGGTCCTGACGCACCTGGAACGCACAAGGCGAAGGCCCGCCTCCCACTCGAGCTCAAGCTCAAGGGGAGGCGGGCCTTTTGCCGTTCAGGCCGTTCGTTCACCGGCCGCTCAGGCCGCCGTTCATCCGCTCGTTCAGGCCGTCACCGCGAGCCAGCTGTTCAGCTCCTCACGCCCGGCCAGCCCCAGCGCCAGCACCAGCGCGTCCGCCGGAGTCGGCTCGAACGGCTGGGTCAGCAGCCGCATCCCCGCCTGCTCAGGGGTACGGTCCGCCTTGCGCTGGTTGTCCGCCGCGCACGCCGCCACCGTGTTGAGCCACGAGTCCGCGCCACCGCGCGAACGAGGCACCAGGTGGTCCACCGTCGTGGCCCTGCGGCCGCAGTAGGCGCACCGGTGCCGGTCCCTCACCAGCACTCCCCGCCGCGACCACGCCGCCCGTTGTCGGAACGGCACCCGTACATACCGGCAGAGCCTGATCACCTGCGGCACCGCGAGCTCCACGTCCTGCGCGCGCACCCGCAGCCCCGGGTGCTCCTGCTCGACCACGGCCTTGTCCTGGAGCACCAGCACCACCGCACGCTTGAGCGACACCGTCGCCAGCGGCTCGAAGCTCGCATTCAGCACCAGCGTGTCACGCATCCCGCCCACCTCCGTGGCCCGCCCCGCCCATTGGCGAGGTGGCACCACTGTGCCCAGGCAGGAGTCATACAACAACGCAATTTTTGACAGGCCGTCAAAAAAGAAAAGGCCGAACGCTCCGGGCGCCCTCCCCCGTGAGAGGCGCCCGGAGCATACGGCAGTCGGCGCGGACGCCCCGGTGGGAACCAGGATTCCGGCAGCGGTCCACGGAGCGCTCGAAGACGTCCCCTGCCGCCCCGCCCGTGCGGTACCGACTGCCCGACGCTTCGAAACGAATCGAAGTGCCGGACGACACCACTGTGCGGCCAGGGGACGGCGGCCCGCAACGGCTTTTCAGCCCTCGCTGGCGTACTCCGAGATCACCCGGGCCCGAGCGAGCGTGTGAAAGCGCAAGTTGAAGCCCACCGCGGCCGGCGAGGCATCCTCGTCGGGCCCGAGGTGGTCGGTGTCCACCGCGTACACCGTGAACACATAGCGGTGCGCCCGGTCCCCGGGCGGCGGCGCCGCCCCGCAGAACTCCCGCGTCCCGTTGTCGTTGCGCACATGCTTGGCGCCCTCGGGCAGCCCCTTGAAGTCGCCCGAGCCCGCTCCCGTGGGCAGCTCGGTCACCGACGCCGGAATGTCGAACAGGGACCAGTGCCAGAACCCGCTGCCCGTGGGCGCGTCCGGGTCGAAGCAGGTGACGGCGAAGCTCCTGGTCTCCTCCGGGAAGCCCTCCCACCGCAGATGCGGCGAGGTGTTGCCCTTCGCGTGCACGTGCGCGTCGGGCAGCACCCCGCCCGGCGTGAGGTCGTCGCTGGCCACGGTGAACGACGGGACCTCGGGGTGGAAATCGTGGGGGAGCGGAGGCCTCTTCGGCTCAGTCACGGTCAATCCTCTCGAAGCTCGAAGGCGGATCGATCACTCACCGGCCACCCTAGTCCCGCACCGCCCCCGCCCGGCACGCACACGAGGCCCACAGCGCGGGGTGAGAGCCCCGTACACGCACGAGGGCGCGGCCGGCACCGGCCGCGCCCCCTCCCGCCGTCCAAGCCCTTCGAGCCCCGCGAGAAACGGTCAGAACCAGTTGCGGCGACCGCCGACCTCGGCCAGCCACTGGTTGAGGTAGCCGGCCCAGTCCGTGCCCTGGAACGCGTTCAGCTGCACCGTGAACGACCGGTAGGAGTCGCTGCCCTCGGAGAACAGACCCGGCTTCTTGTCCATCTCCAGCACGACGTCCATCTCGTGCCCGTCGGCCACGAACGTCACCTCGACCTCGTTGAGCCCCCGGTACTGCGACGGAGCCGAGAACTCGACCTCCTGGTAGAACGGCAGCCGCTGGCGGGTCCCGCGCACGTGCCCGCGCTCGAGGTCCGCGGCCTTGAAGCGGAAGCCGAGCTGCGCGAAGGCGTCCAGGATCGCCGTCTGCGCCGGCATCGGGTGCACATTGATCGGGTCCAGGTCACCGGAGTCCAGCGCTCGGGCGATCTGCAGCTCCGTCGTGACGCCCACGTTCATCCCGTGCAGGTGATGCCCGCCGAACATCGTGATCGGGGTCTCCCAGGGGATCTCCAGACCGAACGGCACCGCGAACACCTGGCCCGGCTGCACCTCGAAGGCACCACCGATCTGCTCCTTGTGGAACTCGATGTTCTGCTTGAACTCCTCGTCGCCGGACTCGACCTCGACCCGGGCCTGGAGACCGACCGACAGCCCCTCGATCTGCTGCGCGACCTTGCCGCCCTCGACCCGCACCTCGCCCTGGACCACGCCGCCCGGGACCACGTTCGGCTCCGTCAGGACCGTCTCCACCGACGCGCCACCGGCGCCCATGCTCGCAAGCAGCTTCTTGAAGCCCACGTTCGTTCCTCTCGATCTGGTCGATCTGGTCGATCCGGTTGTGACCCATGGGAACGCTGACGATCCCACCGCGGTTCCGTGTACCACCCTGGCAATACCAGGGCCGATTGGCCATGCCGGGGCTGTCACACCTTTGCATTAGCCTCGCCCTCATGCCCCACCAGCCCCACCCCTCCTACCGCTGCGCGCTCGACCGCTCCTTCTTCGACCGCCCCGTGCTCGAAGCCGCCCCCGACCTCCTCGGCCGTGTCCTCGTGCACACCGGCCCGGAGGGCACGATCGAGCTGCGGCTCACCGAAGTGGAGGCCTACGCCGGCCTCCAGGACCCCGGCTCGCACGCCTTCCGGGGCCGCACGGAGCGGAACGCGGTGATGTTCGGTCCCCCGGGCCACGCCTATGTGTACTTCACCTATGGCATGTGGCACTGCCTGAATCTGGTGTGCGGGCCCGAAGACACCCCATCGGCTGTCCTGCTGCGGGCGGGAGAGATCATCGTCGGTGCCGATCTGGCCCGTACCCGCCGCGCAGGCGCCCGCAAGGACAGCGAGCTGGCCCAGGGGCCGGCCAGGCTGGCCACCGCCCTCGGCGTCGACCGCGCGCACAACGGCGCCGACGTCTGCCCGGCCTCCGGCTGTTCCTCCGCTGCCTCCTCCTGTTCCTCCGCTGCCTCCGGCTGTTCCTCCGCTGCCTCCGGCTGTTCCTCCGCTGCCTCCGGCTGTTCCTCCGCTGCCTCCGGCAGCGAGCCCGCCTTCCGCATCCTGCACGGCACACCCCCCGCCCCCGGCACCGTCCGCAGTGGCCCCCGCACGGGCGTCGGCGGCGACGGAGCGGCGGCCCCCTGGCGCTTCTGGATCGACGCAGATCCGACCGTCAGCCCCTACCGGGCCCACGTCCCGCGCCGCAGGAACGGGACCTCGACCGCCCGGTGACCTCCAGGTGACCGCAACCCGGCGGCGCGGACCGCGTACTCTCGGACACGCTGGCGGTGCACCGGCCGCCGCCCGGACGAAGGAGAAACGAGACCCGTGACGGACATCGTCGACGAGCTGCGGTGGCGAGGGCTGCTCGCCCTGTCCACCGACGAGGACGCCCTGCGCAAGGCCCTCGCGGACGGCCCCGTCACTGTCTATTGCGGGTTCGACCCGACGGCGCCCAGTCTGCACATCGGCAACCTCGTGCAGATCCTCACCATCCGCCGGTTCCAGCAGGCCGGCCACCGCCCGCTCGGCCTGGTCGGCGGTGCCACCGGGCTCATCGGCGACCCCAAGCCCAACTCGGAGCGGACGCTCAACGACCCCGAGACCGTCGCGAACTGGGTGGAGCGCGTGCGCGCCCAGATCGAGCCGTTCCTGTCCTTCGAGGGCCCGAACGCCGCCGCCATGGTCAACAACCTCGACTGGACGTCGGGCATGTCGGCCATCGAGTTCCTGCGCGACATCGGCAAGTACTTCCGGGTCAACAAGATGATCGCCAAGGAGGCGGTCGCCCGCAGACTCAACTCCGACGTGGGCATCAGCTACACGGAGTTCAGCTACCAGATCCTTCAGGGCATGGACTTCCTGGAGCTCTACCGCCGCTACGGCTGCACCCTCCAGACCGGCGGCAGCGACCAGTGGGGCAACCTCACCGCGGGCATCGACCTCATCCACCGCGTCGAGGGCGTCTCCGTGCACGCCGTGGCCACCCCGCTGATCACCAAGGCGGACGGCACCAAGTTCGGCAAGACCGAGAGCGGGACCGTCTGGCTCGACCCGGAGTTCACGACGCCCTACGCCTTCTACCAGTTCTGGCTCAACGCGGACGACCGGGACATCCCCACCTTCCTGCGGATCTTCAGCTTCAAGTCCCGTGAGGAGATCGAGGAGCTCGAGCGGTTCACCGTGGAGCGCCCCGCGGCCAGACTGGCCCAGCGGGCGCTGGCCGAGGAGATGACCACCCTCGTCCATGGAGCCGACCAGACCGCCCGGGTCGTCGCCGCGTCGAAGGCGCTTTTCGGCCAGGGGGATCTGTCCGACCTGGATGAGGCCACACTGGCGGCGGCGCTCAGCGAGCTGCCGTACGCCAAGGTGGACCGTCTGGCCCCGGTCGTCGACCTCCTCGCGGAGGTGCGGTTGGTGGCCAGCAAGTCGGCCGCCCGCCGCACCATCAAGGAGGGCGGCGCGTACGTCAACAACGTCAAGGTCGCAGGTGAGGACGTCGTGCCGACGGCGGAGGAGCTACTGCACGGACGCTGGCTCGTCCTGCGCCGCGGCAAGAAGAGCCTCGCCGCGGTGGAGCTGGCCGCCGACTGACCCGGCATCCCCTCGTCACCCGTCGCGCCGCCGGATCCGGCCGGGAGTCGCTACTCCCGGCCGGATCTGCACGTTTGAAGCCTGGACGAGCTTGACTCTGCCTCCCCGCGTCCGTAATGTAGTCCGAGCCGCTTGAGGCGGGACGGCCGGTTTCACCGGATCCTCGCAGGGCGGCACTCACTACAACGAACCCACTCCGAATCTTCGGCCGTGCTTCTGTGCGCGCTGAATTCATTTGGCATGGGCGCGGGGCATGAATTCGCTAGCCGCGAAGGAATGCGCTAACGTAGCGAACACGCCGAGGCCGAAAAAGCCGGAGCAAAAGCATGACCCGGCCGGCCGGGATCGGATTGAGATAAAGATCTGATAAGCTCGGAGAAACAAGAAGGGAAGCGCCCGGAGAGACCGGTGAAAGGGTCTTGAAGGAAGCGTCCGTTCCTTGAGAACTCAACAGCGT
>NZ_BMMS01000001.1 GCF_014646055.1 Wenjunlia tyrosinilytica | reverse complement strand
GCCCGCGGACAGGCGGACGGCATCCTGCACGTCACCGGCCGCGACGTGGACGAAGCCGAATACGCCCTCTCCTTCCACGCCGCCTCCGGCGCCTGGCAACTCCTCGACGGCCCCGCCACCGACCACACCATCGGCGACACCCGCGCCGCGATCCTGCGGCACGTCCGCGCCCACCCCGGCGCCCGGCCCAAGGACATCGCCGATGCGCTCCCCCAAGTAGACGCGGACACTGTTCGGCGCACTTGCTCGCGCATGGCCGCTGACGGCCAGCTCACCAAGGACGGTGGCGGCCGGTACTACCCGGACACAGGCAGCCGGACGCAGGCCACACAAGAGGTGTCCGAGCTGTCCCACTGTCCGACTACCCCATCTGAGCTGGACGAACGTCCCGAACAGCCGGAATTGGAGCTGTCCCACCTGTCCGACTCTCGTGAGAGGAGCGCGCGGTGACGACAGCCGTGCGAAAGCCCCGTGACGAGAAGCTGACGCTTGCCGAGGTCTGCGAGGAGCTGAAGGTCACGCGCTCCACCTTTTACGACTGGCGTGCGAAGGGCCGCGCCCCGAGGTGTATCAAGCTCCCGAACGGCGACCTCAGGATCCGTCGGAGCGACCTGGACAACTGGCTTGACGACCACGAGGACGCTGCTTGATGGACACCACGTACGACGTCCGGGTCTACAAGATTCTGACGTACAAGGGAAAGCGCAGGACCACGTACACCGTCCGTTGGGAGGTGGAGGGCAAGAGGTATCGCGAGCCGTTCGTGACCTTTGCTCTCGCCGACGCCTTCCGGTCCGAACTCATCAGCTCCACTCGTCGCGGCGAGGCGTTCAGTATCGCCACCGGGCGCCCGGTCTCGCATCGCTCAAAGGCCGCGTCCATGAGCTGGTACGACTTCGCGATCCAGCACATGGATGCCAGATGGCCGCGGCTCGCGGGCAACAGCCGCAAGAACGTGGCCAAGACCCTCATGACGACGACCGTCGCCCTACTCCGCACCCAGCCCACTCAGTTCCGACCCATCGACGTCCGCACAGCGCTCCGAGAGTGGGCGTTCAACGCCAACCGCAGGGCGGACGCTCCGCCCGACGTGGTGGCCATCCTGAAATGGGTTGAGCGCAACTCGCTCACGATGGCGTCCTGGGAAGACCCGGAGAAGGTCGAGGCGGTACTGACCGCCATCGACACGAAGCTGAACGGCGCCCCTACGGCCGCATGGTCGCAGAAGCGCAGCCGCCGCATCCTGAACGTCGCGATGAAGTACGCGATGCAACGCAACATCCTGCGGACCAACCCACTGCCAAAGGGGAGAGGCACGGCTCCAAAGACCTCCACCGCAGTGGACAAGCGCTGCCTGCTCAATCCCAGCCAGGCCGCTGCCCTGCTTGGGTGGGTCCGCCGACGGCCCCGTGGTGGACCACGTCTGCACGCATTCTTCGCGACGCTGTACTACGCGGGGCCCCGCCCTGAAGAGGCAGTGGCCATGCGCGTGAGGGACGTCACCCTCCCGGACGCAGATGCCGAGGAGCAGTGGGGCGAGCTGTTGCTCCACACCGCTCAGCCCGAGGTGGGCAAGCAGTGGACGGACACCGGCGAGGTTCACGAAGAGCGTCATCTCAAGGGCAGAGCGCAAGGCGACACGCGCATAGTGCCGTGCCACCCTGCACTGACCCGGGTTCTCCGCGAGCACATCGAAGCCGAGAAGCTGAAGCCCGGCGACCGGCTGTTCCAGGCCGAGAACGGCGGCATCCTCGCAGGCTCGGTGATCCGGCGCGCTTGGGGTGGGGCCCGCAAGGCGTCACTGTCCGCCGACGACTACGAGTCGCCCACCGGCAAGCGGGTGTACGACCTGCGTCACACCTGTTTGACGACGTGGCTCAACAGCGGCATCCCCCCGGCACAGGTGGCGGAGTGGGCGGGCAACAGCGTGGCGATCCTGCTGGCGATCTACGCCCGGTGTGTCTCGGGACAGCTCAAGGACTACCAAGCGCGCGTCGAGGGGGTACAGGACCTCTCAGCGCTCTACCCGGAAGCCTGAGACGGCCTCCCAGAACTTCGACACGTATTCGACACAGCCACCCGCAGAGATCCGGTGACAGCCGGACAGCGCCGGACCTCCCCGTGATCATTCGGGGGCGGTCCGGCGCTGCTGCGTTGGTGAGTGGAGGGTGCCTGACCAGCCAAAAGGCCCTCCCCGAGGGAGGGCCGACGGGAGTGCCCCCGGCAGGACTCGAACCTGCGGCCAAGCGCTTAGAAGGCGCCTGCTCTATCCACTGAGCTACGGGGGCTGGACTGCGGCCGCGATTGCCATCTGCCCCCGGCGTCACGGCGGTGCCGACCGTGCGGGCCGTTGGGCTGGCTGGCGCGGCGGTTCCGTGACCTTGCCGGGGACAAGGATAAGGGTCTGCGGCCCTCGTACCGGCTGCTTCACCTCCGTGACACGATGTGGAGGTTCCGTGAAGCGGTCTGATAATCGCAGGCAAGAGCGAAATGTGCATCGCTTTTGGCGCACTCCGTGATGGGCGTTGTGCAGTCGTTATGCCTGGGGGACCGGGGTCTGGTTCCCCCGCGCGGGTCGAATGGCCGCCGAAAGGGACGGATCGGCCTTTTGGAGCTTTGATAACCCCCTGAACAAGGGCATTCTTCACGAGTGGCGATCTTGGAAGTAGGGCCCGAGCTGCTCAAGGCGCTGGCCGCACTGCGCGACCGCGTGGACGCCGCGTGCTTTCCACTCGCTGTGCCAGGGGCCGCGCGGGCCCGGCGGGCCCGGCAGGACCTCCTCGACCAGCTCGACGACTACCTCCTGCCAAGGCTACGCATGCCCGACGCCCCCCTGCTCGCCGTCGTCGGCGGGTCGACCGGCGCAGGCAAGTCCACCCTGGTCAACTCGCTCGTCGGCAAGGAGGTCTCCCCGGCCGGGTTCCTGCGCCCCACCACCCGCACCCCCGTCCTGGTGTGCCACCCCGACGACCTGGACTGGTTCGGGGACCGGCGCGTCCTGCCGAAACTGGCGCGAGGCGAGACGCTGCGCCTGGTCGGGAGCCTCGCGCTGCCCCCCGGCCTCGCCCTCCTCGACGCGCCCGACATCGACTCCCTCGAGACCCGGGGCCGCGAACTCGCCGCCGAGCTCGTCTGCGCCGCCGACATCTGGATCTTCGTCACCAGCGCCTCCCGTTACGCCGACGCCGTGCCCTGGAACCTCCTGCGGACGGCCCGGGAGTACAACGTCACGCTGGTCACGGTGCTGGACCGGGTGCCGCACCGCGTTGCCGACGAGCTCTCCGAGCACTACGGGAACATGCTCGCCAGGGCAGGGCTCCGCGGCGTGCCCCGCTTCACCGTCCCCGAGCTGCCCGAGTCCGTCGGCCATGGCGGCCTGCTGCCCAGGAGCGCCGTCGCCGGGCTGCGGGAGTGGCTGCGGGAGCACGCCCAGGACCGCTGGGTCAGAGCGAACGCGACGGTGCGGACGGCGAGCGGGGTACTCGACTCGTTGCGCGCCCGCATCCCCGAACTCGCCTCGGCCTCGGCGACGCAGCACGCCGCCGCGCTGCGTCTGTCGGCGTGTGTGGACGAGGCCTACGCCCGGGCACGGCGCGAGATCGGCCATGCGCTGGACAGCGGCGCGCTCATCAGCGGGGAAGCCCTTGCCCGCTGGTCCGAGTACACCGCCACCGGCGAGCGCGGGGGACTGTGGGAAGCGTTCGGCAGCGGGCTGGCGGCGCTGCTGCGCTCGTCGTTGGACGAGGCCGCCGGACGTGCCGCCGAGGGCTGGGCGCGTGATCCGGCCGGTGCCGCTCTCGCCGAGGAGGCCGAGAACTGCACTGGCGACTACGCCGAGGACTACGCCGAGGACTGCGCCGAGGTCCATGACGGGGGCTTCGACGACTCCGACACCGTCCATGGCCGGGCGGAGGCGGTTGTCGGGGGATGGCAGGACCGGCTGGTCGAGCTCGCCGGGAGCCGGGCGGCCGCGGAGAGGCTGGCCGCCGCCGTTCTCAAGGCTCCGGGTGCGGAGGCGACCGGGCCGGTCGAGGCCGCCGCCGACGACCTGCGTACGCGCATCGGGGGACTGGTGCGCGGCGGGAGCGAGCGGCGGTTGGCGCTGCTCGACGACTTGGACGTGACCCCTGACCAGCAGGTGGAGCTGATCGCCGCGCTGTCCGTCGTGGAGAAGGAGAGGTGAGGCAGTGGTCGCGATCCAGCAACGGCTCAACGCCTTCGAGGACCTGATCAAGCTGTCGGGCAAGCGCGTGGACGAAGGGGCGCTGGGCGAGGCGCGTCGGTTGCTGGACCGGGTCGGCGAGCGCCGCCGCCTGTCCCTCGACCACACGGTGGTGGCGCTGGCCGGGGCGACGGGGAGCGGCAAGTCGTCGCTGTTCAACGCCATCTGCGGCCTCGACCTGTCCATGGTCGGAGCCCGCCGCCCGACCACGAGCGCACCGGTCGCCTGTGTCTGGGACCCCCGGGCGGCGGGCGATCTGCTCGACCGGCTGGGGGTGCCGCAGCGGCTGAGGTTCGCCCGGCGCAGCGTGCTCGACACGGGCAGGCTCTCGGTGGAGGCGGAGCTGGCGGGGCTGATCCTTCTCGATCTGCCGGACCACGACTCCGTCGATCCGCGCCACCGGGCCGAGGTGGACCGGCTGGTCGAGCTCGTCGACGTCGTGGTGTGGGTGCTGGACCCCGAGAAGTACGCGGACGCCGCCGTGCACGAACGCTATCTGCGGCCGATGGCGGGCCATGCCGACGTGATGCTGGTGGTGCTCAACCAGATGGACCGGCTGCCCGAGGACGCGGTCCCCCAGTGCACCGACGATTTGCGCAGGCTGCTCGACGAGGACGGCCTGGCGGTGGGCGAGCACGGCGAGGCCGGGACCCAGGTGCTGGCGACCTCGGCTCTGACGGGGGAAGGGGTCGAGGAACTGCGGGAGACGCTGGGGCAGGTGGTGCGCGAACGCGGCGCGGCGAACAGGCGTATCCGCGCGGATCTGGACCGTGCGGCCTCGATGCTGCGGCCGGTGTACGTGGGGCACGGGGCGGCCGGGCTCGGCGAGGAGGCCGGGGAACGGTTTCTGCAACGGCTCGGGGAGGCGGTCGGAGCCCGGGCGGCCGGGCAGGCGGCTAGGCGCGGCTACCTGCGGCAGGCCGAGGACACGTGCGCGACGCCCTTCAGCAGATATGGAGGGCGGTTGGTGCGAGGGCTCGGCGACGAGCCGCACCCCTGCGACCGGTCGGCCGCTCAACGGGCGGCGGGCCGACCGTCGGCCGGGCACCTTGCGGCCGAGCAACGGGCGGTGGGTCCGCGGGCGGTGGGCCGACCGTCGATGGCGCAGCGTGCCGTCGTGGACGAGGCGGTGCGTGACCTGGTCGAGGAGGTGACGGTGGGGTTGCCCGCGCCATGGGCGGCCGCGGTGCGGCGGACCGCGGAACGCGGCGGCGGTGAGCTCGGCCATGAGCTCGACAGGGCGGTGGCGGGGGGTGGTGCGGCCGCGCAGCGAAGCGCCGGGCCGTGGTGGTGGCGAGCCGTCCAGGTGGGGCAGTGGCTGCTGGCGATGGCCGCGGTGGTGGGGGCGGCCGGGTTCCTGGCGGACGTCGGGGGGTTGTGGAACTGGTCCTCCTGGCTGTCCGGCGTGCTGCTCGCGGGCGGAGTGGCGGGCGGGACCGGGCTGGCGCGGCTGTGCGCGGACGCCGCTGGCGAACCCGCGCGGGCTCACGGCGACGAGGTGGAACGACGGCTGAGGGAGGCCGCGGAGGACCGCGGCCGGGCGCTGGTGCTGGCACCGATCGAGGAGGAACTCGGCCGGTACCGGCAGGTGCGTGAGCGGTACGGAGCGGCTGCCGAGGACTGACCGGACGCGAGGACCGACCCCATTGCTGAGGCTGATCGGACGCGAGAACCGATCGGACGCGAGAACCGATCGGACGCGAGAACTGATCGGACGCGAGGACGGCCCCGGACGCTGAGGACTGATCGGACGCTGAGGCGGGCTGTGCTTGTCACTCGTCCGGGTGGTCGAGTTGTCCACAACTCGCCAGTAATCCACAGATTCCCTCCCACTTCCCACGGAACACCTTGATTGCGGGACGCTGTCCGTGCGGGCCAGACCGGCCACGCAGGCCCACAGAGGCCATATGGCCACAGATGCCATGCACGCCGGCCGAGGCGTACAGGCAATCGCGGATCCTTGCGGGGGAGTGTTCGGGAATGAATGAAACGACGGTGACTCTGGTCGGGAACGCGGCCACCGAAGTGAAGTACCGCGAAACTCCGACAGGAATCCCTGTGGCGAGTTTTCGATTGGCCGTGACGGCGCGGCGGTGGGACCGCGAGCGCAACGGATGGGTGGACGCGCAGACGAGCTTCTATACCGTCTGGTCGTGGCGGGGGCTCGCCGGAAATGTGGCGACCTCGGTCGGCCGGGGTGATCCGCTGGTGGTGCAGGGCCGTATTCGGGTGCGCGAGTGGGAGAAGGACGGGCAGCGGCAGACGACGGTGGAGATCGACGCCGGAGCGGTCGGCCATGACCTCTCACGAGGAACGTCCGCGTTTCGCCGAGGGGCACGGGCGGCTCGCCCGCCGCAGTCCGAACAGTCGGAGTTCGGGGCCGAGTTGGAGGAAGCCGCTCCGGGGGTGGAGGTCGTCCCGGACGTGCTGCCGGAGCCGGCGGGTGTGGGTTGACGCTCCGTCAGGGCGACCTGTCCGATTGCGGCGCCTTGGCATCCTTGATCAGTATTGATCGCCAATATGGCGATCTGGAGATGAATGGGCCTGCCTGCGAATTCTGACCCACTCCTTCCGCGCTGCCGCGCAGGGATGATTTATCGATATTGAGCGCTTCATGCATCAGCGTCGATAACGATTCCGATTCGAATTGCTTTCCCAAGGAAGTGGTCAGCGGCTCGACGGGCCGCGATCAATAGGATTCCTGAGGTCGCACGGGGGTCTCATGCATGCGCGGGACGTGTCGGCCTTCCCGTCTCGCCCAGAGAGGTGAACGTATGTTCCGTGTTCCAAGGCGGTGGGCTTCCCGCTTTTCCGCCGCGCTCGCGGCCGCTGGTCTGGCCGCGGCGGGCGTGATGGCCGGTACGACCCCCGCTTCGGCGCAGGGGCAGGACGTGGGCGGCGCGACCGCCGTCCTGGGCGGCCTGACCACCGCCGGACCCGCCGTCATCCACAGCAGCCGGGGCGACCAGGACGTGTCAGCCGGGCTGTTCGACCTCGAGGTCGACGGCGGCGGTTCGCTCCAGACCTACTGCGTCGACATCCTTCACCCCACGCAGCGGCAGGCCCGGTACCAGGAGACGTCCTGGGACCAGTCGACACTGTCCTCCAACAAGGACGCGGGCAGGATCAACTGGATCCTCCAGCACTCCTACCCGCAGGTCGACGACCTGGCCCGGCTGGCGGGAGAGACAGGCGAGAAGGCCGCGCTCACCAAGGAGCAGGCGGCGGCCGGCACCCAGGTCGCGATCTGGCGCTTCTCCGACCATGTAAAGGTCAACGCCAAGGACCCCAAGGCGGAGAAGCTGGCCGACTGGCTGACCAAAAGCGCCAAGTCCGTCAAGGAGCCCGCGCCTTCGCTGCGTCTGTCGCCGGCCGCGGTCTCCGGCAAGGCGGGGGAGCGGCTCGGCCCCGTGACGGTGCGGACCAGCGCGGGCGCGGCCACCGTGGCCGTGGACCC
Source organism: Wenjunlia tyrosinilytica (assembly GCF_014646055.1). Lineage (GTDB taxonomy): Bacteria > Actinomycetota > Actinomycetes > Streptomycetales > Streptomycetaceae > Wenjunlia > Wenjunlia tyrosinilytica. Next base: position 515,096 of record NZ_BMMS01000001.1, on the reverse strand, counting down.
GGCCTTCGCCGCCAAGGGAGTCAGGGCCGTCGACGGGAGCGGCAAGGCGGTCGTGACCGCCGCCAACGGCGGCAAGCTGTACTTCGACATCCCCGAGGACGCCGAGGCGGGTACCTCCTCGCTGACGGTCAGGGCGAGCACCACGGTGCCGGTCGGCCGTGTCTTCACGGGAACAGGAGTGAACGAGGGCAGCCAGACCCAGATACTCGCGGGCTCCAGTGCCAGCACGGTCGAGGCGAGAGCGACCGCGACCTGGGCCGGTGAGGACGCCAAGGGCCCCATCCCCGCCATAACCACGCAGAACAACTGCGCCAAGGGCGGCGTGGACATCTCCGTCACCAACAAGGGTGATGAGGACTTCGTCTTCCAGCTCGCGGGCGGGGAGCACACGATCAAGGCGGGCACCGCCCGGACGGTGTTCTGGCCAGTGGGAGAGGACAAGGCATACGAGATCAAGATCGCGCTGCCCGACGGCACGGACAAGGTGTTCAAGGGCGTCCTGAACTGCAGAACCGACAGCAGCACCGGCGGTAGCCCGCAGCCCTCGTCCCACCCGACACCCGCCTCGGTCGGCGGCGGCTCCACCGGAGGCTCCACCAGCGGTTCCACGACCGGCGGTGACCTGGCGGCCACGGGTAGCAGCAGCGCCACCCCGGTAATAGCGGGCGTCGCGGTTGGCCTGCTGGTCGTCGGCGGTGCGGCGGTCTTCCTCCTCCGCAAGCGCAAGTCGCCGGGCTCGGGCGAGTAGGCGAGCAGCTCCGCGGACCACGCGGGCGAGCACCCCGCGGAACAGAAGCCGAGCACCCCACCGTCCATCCAGCGGCCACCCACCGGTGAGCGCCGACGGCACCCGGCCGTCGGCGCGGGCGGCGGGGGCCCAGGCCACCGCCCGGGCCGGAACCATCCGCACGGCGCCGGACCCCATGCATCAGGTGCGGCAGGGGTGAAATCGCCGGGCCCATCACCGTTCATCCGCCGTTGGCGCAAGACCGGGCACATCCGTACCGCCAGTCCCAGCAGGAGGACGGCATGTGACCGGCATGCGGCACGGATGAGAGGATGGACGGAATCTGACCACCATCCATGAAGACGCCGGACGGTTTCCTTTGGCTGAGTACATCTACACCATGCGCAAGACGCGCAAGGCGCACGGCGACAAGGTCATCCTCGACGACGTGACGCTGAGCTTCCTGCCCGGGGCCAAGATCGGCGTTGTCGGCCCGAACGGCGCGGGCAAGTCGACCGTCCTGAAGATCATGGCGGGGCTGGAGCAGCCGTCGAACGGTGACGCCTTCCTCTCTCCGGGTTACACGGTGGGCATGCTCCTCCAGGAGCCCCCGCTGGACGAGTCGAAGACGGTCCTGGAGAACGTCGAGGACGGCGTCGGCGAGATCAAGAAGAAGCTGAACCGCTTCAACGAGATCGCCGAGCAGATGGCGACGGACTACTCCGACGCCCTCCTCGACGAGATGGGCAAGCTCCAGGAGGAGCTCGACCACGCCAACGCCTGGGACCTCGACGCCCAGCTCGAGCAGGCCATGGACGCCCTCGGCTGCCCGCCCGGCGACTGGCCGGTCACCAACCTCTCCGGTGGTGAGCGCCGCCGCGTCGCGCTGTGCAAGCTCCTGCTCGAGCAGCCCGACCTGCTCCTGCTCGACGAGCCCACCAACCACCTCGACGCCGAATCCGTCCAGTGGCTGGAGCAGCACCTGGAGAAGTACCCCGGCACCGTCGTCGCCGTAACCCACGACCGGTACTTCCTCGACAACGTGGCCCAGTGGATCCTCGAGCTCGACCGCGGCCGCGCCTTCCCCTACGAGGGCAACTACTCGACGTACCTCGAGACCAAGCAGTCCCGTCTCAAGGTCGAGGGGCAGAAGGACGCCAAGCGCGCCAAGCGCCTCAAGGACGAGCTCGAGTGGGTGCGCTCCAACGCCAAGGGCCGCCAGGCGAAGTCCAAGGCCCGCCTGGCCCGCTACGAGGAAATGGCCGCCGAGGCCGAGAAGATGCGCAAGCTGGACTTCGAGGAGATCCAGATCCCGCCGGGCCCGCGTCTGGGCAACGTCGTGGTCGAGGTCAACAACCTCTCCAAGGCGTTCGGTGACAAGGTCCTCATCGACGACCTCTCCTTCACCCTGCCGCGCAACGGCATCGTCGGCATCATCGGTCCCAACGGCGCGGGCAAGACGACCCTGTTCAAGATGATCACCGGCACGGAGCAGCCGGACTCCGGCAGCATCAGGGTCGGCGAGACGGTCAAGATCTCCTACGTCGACCAGAACCGCTCCAACATCGACCCCAAGAAGACACTGTGGGCGGTCGTCTCGGACGAGCTGGACCACATCAACGTCGGCCAGGTCGAGATGCCCTCGCGCGCCTACGTCAGCGCGTTCGGCTTCAAGGGCCCGGACCAGCAAAAGCCCGCGGGCGTGCTGTCCGGCGGCGAGCGCAACCGCCTCAACCTCGCGCTCACGCTCAAGGAGGGCGGCAACCTGCTGCTCCTCGACGAGCCGACCAACGACCTCGACGTCGAGACCCTGTCCTCGCTGGAGAACGCGCTGCTGGAGTTCCCGGGCTGCGCCGTGGTCGTCTCCCACGACCGGTGGTTCCTCGACCGTGTGGCGACGCACATCCTCGCCTACGAGGGCGAGTCCAAGTGGTACTGGTTCGAGGGGAACTTCGAGTCGTACGAGAAGAACAAGGTCGACCGTCTCGGCGCCGACGCGGCCCGCCCGCACCGCGCCACCTACAAGAAGCTGACCCGAGGCTGATGGCACGCCACATCTACGAGTGCCCACTGCGCTGGTCGGACATGGACGCCTTCGGGCACGTCAACAACGTCGTCTTCCTCCGGTACCTGGAAGAGGCACGTATTGACTTCATGTTCCGCCTCGCTCCCGGAAACGGCAGCAAGGCCCTTTCCGGGGGCAGCGTGGTGGCCCGGCACGAGATCGACTACCTCAAGCCGCTGGTGCACCGCCACGCCCCGGTGACGGTCGAGGCGTGGATCACCAAGCTGGGAGCCGCCTCGATGACGGTCGCCTACGAGATCAAGGACGAGGACCAGGTGTACGTCCGCGCGGCCACCGTCGTCGTCCCCTATGACCTCGCCGCGGGGCGGCCGCGCCGGATCACCCCGGAGGAGCGGGGCTTCCTCGAGCAGTACTGGGAGCTCCCCGACGCGAAGGCGCCGGACGAACAGGAAGAGGCAGGGGCCGCCGCCGCATGACCTCGCTGCAACTGGCCGACGCCCGGGAGGCGGCGGACCTCGCCGCCTTCCTGGCCCGGCTCCTGCACTACGACAAGGCCGCCGCCGCCCGCCTCCAGGCGCTGGGCAGCACTCTCGCGGTCTTTGTGCACCCGCCGTTCGACGTGCTCGCGGTCCGCTCCGCCCAGCTCGCCGACGAGGTGCTGCTGGACACCACGGTGTCGGCCGGCCAGTTCCTCGAAGGGCTCGACGAGCGGACCGGCATCGCGCCCGTGCCGCCCGCCGTGACCGGTCCCCCGTGGGCCGGGGTGATGCCCCCGCGAGGAGGCTGGCAGCGCACTGCGGAACTCCCGCTGGCCACGGTCCAGCAGGCGGTGGCCCGGGGGATCTCCGAATTCCGCGCCCGCAGTGAGCAGTTGGGCCCGGACCGGCGCACCCGTGTGGAGCTCGACCGCATCGCCGCGGACATCTGGTCCCGCCCGCTGGACACCGCGGGCGCCGCCGATCTGCCGCTTCGCGCCGTTCACGCCGCGCACGCCCTGGGCTTCCTCACGCCCATCCGCACGCCGGGACTGCCCGGTCAGCGGCCGGACGATGACACCGCCGGTGAGGGCGACGTGGCGGTGTTCGCCTCCGGAGGCTGGCTGCGCGTGCGCACCCCGCACGGCTCCATCGCGCTGCGCCGCTCGACCGGGCCGGGCCTGCCCGTCACCCCGGTGTCCTGACCGGCAGTCGGCGCGGACCCCGCACCAGCAGACCGGGCCGGTAGGGCAGGAGCGCCGGATCCTCGGCGAGCCGCAGCCCCGGCAGAGCCTCGAACAGCGCGGGCAGCGCGATCTGCGCCTCCAGCCGGGCCAGCCGCGCCCCCACGCAGTAGTGGGGGCCGTGCCCGAACGCCAGGCTCGGCGGCACATCCTCCTGTTCCCACCGCTCGGGCCGGAACGCGTCCGGGTCCGGGTACCGCCCCGGGTCACGGCTCGCCGCCGCCAGCACCCCCAGGACGGACGCCCCCGCGGGAATGCGCACGCCCTCCACCTCGACGTCCTCCACGGCCCGCCGCCACGTTGTGCCCTCCAGCGGGCTGGCGTGCCGCAGTGTCTCCTCGACGACATGCGGCCAGTGCCGCCCGGTGGGCTCCTCGGCGTGGCCGAGCACGAGGAGGACCGCGGACGCGAGCAGATTCATCGTGGTCTCGTAGCCCGCGAAGAGCAGCAGGAACGCCATGGCCAGCAGTTCCTCGCCGCTCAGCCCCGACCCCACCAGCGAGCTGAACAGGTCCTCGCCGGGAGCACGCCGCTTGTCCTCGATCAACGACGAGAAGTACCCGTGCAGCGACGACCACGCGTCGTCCAGCGCCCCCGGCTCCAGCGCGTCGGCCGGCGAGCCCACGCGGTAGGTCCACTCCCGCAGCGCCGCCCGGTCCCGCGTCGGCACCCCCAGCACCTCACCGATGACCAGCACCGGCAGCGGGAACGCGAAGGCATCGACCAGATCCACCTCCGCGCGCCTGGGGATCCGCCTCAGCAGCCCCGCGGTCAGCTCCTCGATACGGGGACGCAGCGCGTCCACGCGGCGGGGAGTGAAGGTGGCCGTGACCAGCCGCCGCAGGCGGGTGTGGTCGGGAGCGTCGGTGTTCAGCATGTGGCGGGCCAGCAGAGCGCGGGCCCGCTGTGCGGGGGAGTCCGCCTTGGGACGCCCGGCGCCCTGGGGAGGGACGTTCGAGAAACGGGGATCGGCGAGCACCGCCCGGACCTGGTCGTACCCGGTCACCAGCCAGGCGGAGGAACCGTTGACGAGCGGTACCTCGGCCGCCGGGCCGCTCCCGCGGAGGGCGGCGTAGAACGGGTAGGGATCGGCGGCGAACGCCGGGTCGGCCGGGTCCAGGGCGAACCCCGGGTCCGCCGGGTCCAGCGCCGTCCCGGCGGTGTAGGGGCAGGTGCTGGGCGTCGTGGTCACCGGGCCATTGTCGCCGGGACACTCGGCCGCCCCGCATGCGGCCCCGTCCCGTGATCGCCGCCTCGGGTTGTACGCCTTCTACAAGTGCCACGCGCCCGGCGAACGCCGGCGCCCCGGCCCACGTCCGCGCCCCCGGCCGATGCCCGCGCCGCTGAACGCCCGCTGAACGCCCCAGCCCCGGCGACCGCCCGCGCCCCCGGCCGAGGCCGCGCCCCCGCGAGGGACCCGCGCCCCGGTGAAGGCCCCCGGGACCCGGCGAAGGACCCCCGCGCCCCGAACGCCCGGCCCGCCTACTCGGCCGTGTTGATCATCGAAGCGGCGGCGTACACGAGGTAGTCCCAGAGCTGCCGCTCGTGCTCGGGGGCGAGTCCCAGGCTGTCCACCGCGTCCCGCATGTGCCGCAGCCACGCGTCGTGGGCCGCGCGGTCCACCCGGAAGGGCGTGTGCCGCATCCGCAGCCGAGGGTGCCCTCGCTCGTCGCTGTAGGTCCGCGGGCCGCCCCAGTACTGCATGAGGAACAGGGTCAGCCGCTCCTCGGCCGGGCCGAGGTCCTCCTCGGGGTACATGGGCCGCAGCACCGGGTCCTCGGCCACACCCTCGTAGAAGCGGTGCACCAGGCGGCGGAACGTCTCTTCGCCGCCCACCGACTCGAAGAACGTCTGCTGCTCCAAAGTGCCGCGCGGGATCTCATTCACCCGTCCATGGTCTCAGACGCGGCGACCGTTCCCGGAAGGCCCGTGCGATCGCCGGCGGCCGGACATCGCCCATACTGGAAAAGGAGCTCCTCATGACCGGCAGCCTCGATCCTCCCGTCCGGGCAGCCGACCCCATGGCCGATGCCGGGGCCCGGCTGCGCTGGCGCATGGTGCAGCGCATCGCCGACGCCGGAGGACTCGAGAACGCGGTGTGGCGCAAGGCGTTCGAGGACGTTCCCCGGCATCTGTTCGTGCCCCGCTACTACCACCCGGTGCGCGGCGGCGGCTTCGAGACGCTGCGCCACGACGACCCCGACCCCCGCAGGCGCCTGCGGTGGCTGAGCGGCGCCTACGAGGACGTCCCCCTGGTGACCCACCTGCGCGCGGGCAGCGCCGTCTCCTCCAGCAGCCAGCCCTCCCTCATGGCCTCGATGCTCGAGGCGCTGGAGGTGCGGGACGCCGACTCGGTGCTCGAGATCGGCGCGGGCACCGGGTACAACGCCGCCCTGATCGCCCACCGCCTCGGCGACGACGGCCGCGTGACGACCATGGACCTGGAGGAAGCGATCACGGATTCCGCCCGTGACCACCTGACCGCCGCGGGGTACGGCCCCAGAACGGTCGCCGTCGTCACCGGGGACGGTGCCCTCGGTTGCCCGGACCGCGCACCGTACGACCGGATCATGGCGACGTGCGCCATGCCGTTCATCCCGCCGAGCTGGCCGGCCCAGTGCCGGGCGGGTGCGCTGATCCTGGCCCCCATGGCGAACAGCCTGATCAAGCTGCGGGTGTCGCCCACCGGACGGGCCGAGGGGCGTTTCCTCGACACCCCCGCGTACTTCGTCCAGCTACGGCGCGCCCAGCCGCCGCAGTCCCCCGGTGAGGGGGAGGGCGAGGACATCCGTGAGCGCGAGACACGGACCGGGCCGAGGGCGCTGGACAGCGAGAGCTTCCGGTTCGTCCTCGGGCTGGCCGCCGGGGAGTTGGGCGTGCGCTGGTCCTACGACGAGACCCGGCGCCTGAGCGGGGTGGACCTGAGCGCCCCCGACGGTTCGACGGCGAGCGCGGACCGGGGCGGCACCGTCCTGCTCGAAGGCCGACGTGATCTCTGGGCGCTGGTCGAGGAGGCGTACGACCTGTGGGAGCGCCGCCGCCGCCCGGAACGGTCACGATTCGGTCTGACCGTGGAGGGCGGCCGCCAGTGGATCTGGCTGGACGATCCGGGCGGCGACTCCTGGCCGCTGACCGGCGCAAGCCGGCCCAGCGACGGAGCCGCCACCTGACCCGCCACCTGACCCGCGGCCGTGGGCCCGGGATGGTGGACACGCGGCGGTGGGCCCGGGGCGGTGGCGGCCGCTCTCCCGGGCCGGGCCGGTGGACGGAGGTCAGGCCTCGTGGACGGTGATGGTGGTCCATGCCCCCACGTGGATGCGGTCGCCGTCCTTGAGCGGCACGGGGACGAAGGCGGAGATCGGGTCCTCTCCTCCGTTGACCGTGGTGCCGTTCATGGAGTCCTGGTCGACAACCGCCCAGGTGCCGTCCGGCTGCTGCACCAGCACGGCGTGCTTGTGCGACACACCCGGGTCCTCCGGCGGCTTGGACAGGTCGATGTCCGGGGTCTCCTCGCCCGGACGGTGCCGCAGGCGTCCTATGCGCAGCTGGTTGCCGGTCAGTTCGAAGCGGCGCTCGGGGCAGTAGGGCGGGAAGAACAGGCTCTGCGCCTCCGGCCCGCTGCGGCCCATCATCGCCGTGAAGTACTCGCGGTCGGCGGCGACCGTTATGTACCAGCTGTTCCTGCGCCCGTGCTCGCTCCGCGAGCCGGCGGGCGGCTGCGTCTGCGCGCTCGGCTGCGGCGGCGCGGGCGGCGCCAGCTGGAAGTCCGCACCCGAGACCCCCGAAGACCCCGAAGCCACCGAAGCACCGGAAGCACCGGAGACGGCCGGTGCCGCCGGAGCGGCCGACTGCGGGTGAACGGGCGCCGAAGGCGTTGCCGGGCCCTGGTGGTACGGCCCTGCCTGCGGCCCGCCGTGCGGCATCCCCTGGGGTGCGTGGGGCTCGTGGGGTCCAGGTGCATGGGGTGCGTGGGGCGCGTGCGGCGTATGGGATACAGGAGGCGCAGGCGCCGGAGCCATGTGCGGTGCCGGTGGCGGCGGGGGCGCCTGGAGCGGGCCCTGGGGCGCTGCCGTCCACGACGGCGGGGCGAGCGGGTGGTGCTGCTGGTGCGGGCCCGGCGCGGGAGCCTGCCCGCCGTCGGCGCCACCAACACCGGCACCGGAGCCGGAGGCGAAGTGCCAGCGGCACCCCTCGCAGAACGGCTCGCTGCCCTCCCTCGGTGTCTTGCACCGGGGGCACAGCTCGACCGCGGCCGTGGCGTCCGGGTCGGGCCCCAGCAGCTCGGGGCCCGACGGCTCGGACTGGTCCGGGGCCGTGTAGGGAGCCGCATAGGGGTACGGGTTCCCCGACGGCGGTGGGAACGGCCGCGGGGTCGACGGCGGTCCGCCCGACATCAGGCGCCCGCACACCTCGCAGTAGTCGTCCGTCCCCGATTCATGGCCGATGGGACAGGTCGGCATGGGCTCCCCCTCCGCCTTTGTGCTGCTCAGCGCTGCTCAACCGGTTCACTTCTTGACCCGAACTGTCTTCGTCGAACGCGTCTCGAGCGTCATCTCGTCCGCCTCGGTCACGCCGGACTTGAGTCGAACAGTACCCTCAGCGGCGTCGACGACGTCCACCACCTTCGCCAGCAGTTTCGCGGTGTCCGCGTTGCCGGAGGCGTTCGCGAGCTGGACCGCCCGGCCGAGCTTGGCGGTGGCCGAGTCGAGCCGCCCCGCCTTCCGCTCCTCGAGGCCCTGCTGGATCATCTGGGCCAGCTCGGCCTGCCCGGTGTAGTGGGCCACCTGAGCGTTCATCCGCGTCGACATCGCCATGTCGTCGGTCCACAGCGCCCGCACCAGCCCCTGCCCGAGCACCTGCACCGTCCCGTCGGGCTGGGGGAGGACCAGGCTGAGGCGGGCGGCCAGCATCTCATTGCCCACGTCGGCGGCCGGGACCTCGACGCACACGTGGTAGTCGCGGCTCTCGTCGCCCCACGAACCGGTCGGGTAGTCGCCCGCCTGCGCCGCCGCCTGGGTCCGTCGTGCCGTGATGTCCTCAACGGTCGGGGCGACCTGCTTCACAAACTTGATCCTGGCGTTCTGGGGTGTCCACAGACGCAGTTGGACATCAGCGACCTCCTTGCCCATCGCCGTCTCCATCATGGACCGGAAGTCGGCCTCCAGCCCCGAGGGGTCGGCCACGATGTCGACGGAGCCGAGCAGCGCGGAGGATATTCGGCGCAGCTCCTGGACCTCCCAGTCGGTGCCCACGCCACGGCAGTCGCAGGTGAACCGGCCGCTGACCGCGTTCAGCGTGGACTGCAGGTCCGCGGGGCTCTCGTGCTCGTTGCGGCCGTCGGTGAGCAGGATGCCGTGGCGGATCGACACATCGCGCGAGCGCAGCAGGGTGTCGGCCAGGGTCAGCCAGGTGCCGATCGCCGTGCCGCCGCTGGCGCCGAGGCGGCGCAGCGCCTCCTTGGCCTGGCTCCTGCTGGTGGCGTCGGCGACGGCGAGCCGCCCACCGCCGGGGTAGATCTCCTGTGCCTGGTGGGTGCCCGCCACCACCGCGAACGCCACACCGTCCCGCACCGTGTCGATGGCGGCGGCGGTCGCCTCGCGCGCGGCGCGCATCTTGGTCGGCGGGTAGTCCATCGAACCCGAGCAGTCGACCATGATGACGACACCGGCGTCGGTGACGCCCGAGTCACGCGGGGCTGCGGCCGTCAGCGGTGCCCCGCCGCTGGTGCCGCCTCCCGTGGAGGTGACGGTGACGATGGCGTTGACCTCGCGGCCACCCTCGGGCAGGAATTCGTTCTGGTAGACGTCGACGCTGAACGTGGGCAGGTTCGACTTCGCCAGCCTGGCCATCGTGGGAGCTCCTTAGCATGGGCGGGAAGCGCGACGGCCCCCGGTGATCTGTGAACTGCACGGCTACGCGTACGGGAAGCGGCCGGCCCCGGCGCCGGCCGCCGCTCAGCTCTCCGGCGGCCGTCCCGTGGCGGGCGGGAACGGGAGCACGGCGACGGTGATGTTGTCGTGCCCGCCGCCGTCCAGGGCGAAGCCCACCAGGTGCTGGGCCGAGCGCAGCGGCTTGGCGCGGGCGTCCTTGGGGACGATCGAGGCCATCTCCCGCGCGGACTCGGCGTAGTTCCACAGCCCGTCCGTGCACACCACCACCACGCCGGGGCGGTCCGGACGGAACGAGGAGGTGTGCGGGTCGATCTCGACGGCGTCGGCGCCCAGCCAGCCGGTGATGGCGTGGGCTCGCTCGTCCGCGTAGGCGTCCTGCTCGGACATCAGGCCCGCGGCCACCATCCGGGCCGCCCAGGAGTCGTCCTCGGTCAGGCGCTGCGGCTCGCGGCGGTCGTCCGGTATCCAGTAGGCGCGGCTGTCCCCGATCCAGCCGACCGTGACCGCGTCGCCCGCGGCGATGGCGCTGACGCAGGTGCAGGCGGGGGCGTTGTGATCCCGGCTCGGGCCGTCGGAGAGCGCGTCCACCGCGTCGGCCGCCGACAGCAGGGCGTCGTGCATGGCCGCCTTGGGACTGGTGCCCGCCTCAAGTGCCTCCAACAGCGCGTCCGTGGCGGCCTCGGAGGCGGCCGCGGACGCCTCGTCGGGCCGGGTGGCCGAGGAGACGCCGTCGCACACGACGGCCACGATCGCGGGACCGCCGTCGGGCAGGGTGGTCGCGGACACCTTGAACGCGTCCTCGTTCCTGTGGTGCCGCAGACCCCGGTCACTGACGGCGGCGACCCCGTCCAACTGGCGTTCCATGTGGTCCCGCTCCCGTGGCTGGGCGTGTCCGCAGTTCTCGCAGTACCCGTCGCGGTCGATGCCGCCGGTGCCGCAGGCGACGCACAGCCTGCCCGCCCAGGGTCCGTCGGTGGCCGGCTGCCCGGCGGGCTGACGGGGATCCGCCTGGGCAGCCGCGGCCGGTCCGCTCGCCGGAGGTGCCACCGGGGGAGCCGGCGAGGGCGGCGCAACGGGCTGCGCGGGCGCCGCCGGGGCAGGTGGCGGGGCGGACGAGTCCGGTGGGGCGAGCGTCCAGTCCGGCGGTGTCGCGCCGCCGGAGCCCTCGGCGGGTGCCTGACGGGGCACGGGCGTCGAGGCAGGGACAGCGGCAGGGGCAGGGACGGAGACAGGGGCATGGGGAGGGGCAGGGGCAGGAGCCACGGGGGCGGACGCCGCGGACAGATCCCCGCCGCAGGCCCCGCAGAACTTGTCGTCCGGTTCGCACGGCTCGGCGCACGCCGGGCAGGTGGTCAGTTGTCGCATCGCTTACACCCACGTCCTGGGACGCAGCAGGTTCGCCCTCTCCACCAGTTCGATTCTCTCCCGGCCCTGCTGCGCCAGGCGAGCCAGCACGCGGTACGAGCGCTCCAACCCGAATCTCAGCCCCCGCTCGGACAGCTCGCTGCCCAGCAGCGACTGCCCGCCCGAGGAGCCCGAGGAGCCCGACGACGCCGAGGAGCCGGGCGGCCCCGAAACCCCGGAGGACCAAGCCGCCCCATTGCGCCCGGCCAGCACCCACCGCAACGCGCTGCCGAGCACCTCCACCGCGAGCAGTTCACGCCGCTGCTGGTCCAGGCCCAGTCGCTCCGTCTGCTCGGCCGCCGCCCGGAGGTCGTCCAGCAAGCGCTCCTCGGCCGACCGCTCACGCAGCCGGGCCCGTACGGCCGCCACCCGGGCCGCCGTGTAGTGGATCGAGGAGTCGGGGACCGACTCCAGCACCTGCACCGCGCCCGCGCGGTCGCCGGTGGCGAGCCGGACCCTGGCCAGCCCGAACGCCGCGCTCACATAGGACTGGTCGGTCGTCCACACCAGGCGGTAGTACTCGGCGGCGTTGTCCAACTGGCCCAGGAGCTCGGCGCACACACCGAGGGCCAGCTTCGGCGCGGGCTCACCGGGGAAGGCGTCGTACACCGCGTCGAAGGCGAGAGCGGCCGTCTCCTTGTCGCCGGAGACCAGGCCCAGCAGACCCCGGTACCAGACCACCCGCCAGTCCTCGCCCCGGTCGGCCTCCAGGGACTCCAGGGCGCGGTGGGCCGCGGGCAGGTCGCCCAGCTCGATCCTGGCCCGCAGCTCGCGCAGGCGTTTCTCGGGGGAGTTGGCCGGCGCGGACCGCAGCGCCGTGATCAGTTCGGCGGGGGCGGTGGTCATCAGGGCGGCCAGGAAGCCCGCGTTGGGATCGTCGGGGTCGACACGGGGGACCGGCAGCGCGAGCGCGGCGGCCGCGGTGTCGAGCTCGACGACAGTGGGAGCCCCCGCCGGCCGGCCGGCCGGCCCGGCGCCCGTCCGCTGCGCGGGCAGCGATGCGTTGGCCGCGGTCCCGGAGCCCGTGCCCGACGTGCCGTTCGAGTTCGGGAGCGCCCCGAGCGCGCCCCGCGTGCCCCCGGAGTCCGGCGGCATCAGCTCGGTGTCCACCACCCGCAGTTCGGGACCGAACAGCGTGGACAGCGCGGGGCGGGGCCGCCCGGTCTGGAGCGCCACGACCTCCCGCAGCACGCCGGTGAGCTGTTCCGACATCTCCTCGGCCGAGGAGAAGCGCCGCTCGTGATCGGGGTCGGTGGCACGCACGAGCAGCCGGTAGAACGACTCGTACCGCGAGAAGACCTCGATCCCCCCGGGGTCCGGGAGGCTGTCCACGTATGTGGTGGTGTACCCCTGGAAGTCGAAGGTGAGCACGGCGAGGGTGCGCGCCACCGTGTACAGGTCCGAGGCCACGGACGGGCCGATCTCGGCGACTTCGGGGGCCTGGTAGCCGACCGTGCCGTAGATCGCGCTGTCCTCGTCGTTGACGTGGCGGACCGCGCCCAGGTCGATGATCTTGAGGCGGTCCTCCTGCTGGATCGCGTTGTCGACCTTGAAGTCGCAGTACACCAGGCCCCGGCTGTGCAGATATCCCAGGGCGTCCAGGGACTCCAGCGCGTAGGCGATCGCCTGCTCGACCGGGAGCGGCTCGCGGCGGCCGTCGGGGCCGCGCCGCTCGTTGGCGATGTCCTTGAGCGACTTGCCGCCGACGTAGTCCATGACGATGTAGCCGTCCATGGTGCCGGTGCTCTGATCGAGGTGCTCGACGAAGTTGATGATGCCGACGATGTTGGGGTGGTCGATCTGGGCGAGGAAGCGGCGCTCGGCCACGGCGGCGGCGAGCGCGTCCTGGTCACCGGTGTCCAGCAGGCCCTTGAGCACGACCCATTTGTCGTCCACGGCGTGGTCGACGGCGAGATAGATCCAGCCGAGGCCGCCGTGGGCGATGCAGCCCGCGACCTCGTACTGCCCGTGCACCACGTCACCGGGGCGCAGCTTCGGGCTGAACGAGTAGGCGTTGCCGCACTTCGTGCAGAAACCCTCGGTGCGGCCCGGACGATCGCTCCGGCCGCGTCCCACCGGGGCGTCGCATCTGCTGCAGAACCGCTTGCGCTCGGGCACCTGCGGATCGGCCAGCACCGCGGCACGGGGATCCGCGCTCGGCACGGCCGGAACGGACACCAGGCCGACACCCAGCCGCCCGCGGGTCGCCCCGCTGCCGCCGGACCGGGAACTGCGCACCGAGACCGAGGTGGAGGACCGGCCGGACAACGAGCGCGACAGCCTGCCCGACACCGAGCGGGACGAGTTGGTGGACCGGGACGAGCGGGTGGACGACCGCGAGGAACGGACGGAGGAGGACGACGACCGCGACGACCCCGGGGAAGCCGGACCGGGCAATCGCGAGCCGGAGGAGCCGCAGGCTCCGCCCGCCGCCGCACCGCTGCCCCCCGCACCGCTGCCCCCCGCACCACCGCTGCCCGACCCGGCGCCCGAACGGCTGCCGCCCGCACCACCGCCCCCCGCACCACCGCCGCCCGCACCACCGCCGCCCGCACCCCTGCCCGCCGCGCCCCTGCCCGCCGCGCCCCCGCCGACCGGCGCCAGGCCGCATGTGTCGCAGTACAGATTGCCCAGCCCGTCGTCCTCGACGGTCCCGGCGCAGCCCGGACGCCCGCACTGGCTCATGTTCTCCCCCACTGGTTCGTGTCCCGCTGCGCCGCGCCCTGCTCCTGCGGCTGTGCCAGCGCGTCGGTGACGGCGTGCTGGTAGCGCCGCACCGCCTGCTCGGCCGCCCGCAGATCACAGGGCGCACTCCACAGCAACCGGCGGGCGTGGTCGTACCGTTCGAGGATCTCCGGATCCTCGGCGTAGCCCAGGCGTGCCGCCTTGGCCTTGTATCCGTCCAGCCGCCCGCGCAGCTCCGCGCGCACCGCCAGTGGCTCGGTCACGGCGGTCAGCGACTCGCGGGCCCTGACCAACTCCTCGTCCGCGCCCTGCTCCAGCACATCCAGCAGTGGTGACAGGCGGTGCCACTGGCCGGTCCTGCGGTAGTCCACGGCGGCGCTGATCTGCTCGCGCAACCGGCTCGCGGGGCCGCTGACCGCGGGCACCTCGGAGGCGGCGATCTTCGCCAGGACCTCTCCACGCGCGTTGCGCGCCTCGGAGAGTGTGGCGTCGGCCCGCGAGAGCACATCGCGGAGCCGGTAGAGACGCTCGTCGGCCTCGTCGCGGACGCGCATCACCGCCTCCACCTCGCGACGGGTCTCCTCCAGGGCGCGGGCGGCGCGATCGTAGCGCGAGGTGTCCGCCAGGCCGCCGCGCGCCGCGGGGCCACTGCCGGTGGCCGGGGTCCAGAACTCCAGCGGATCGGCGATGACCTGGGCACGCAGCGTCCCGAGGTCGTCGGTGATCCGCTCCAGTTCGTCACCCGCCGGATGCTCACCGGGGCGCACGCCCACCGAGAGGGCGAGCGAGCGGACCCGTCCCACCTCCGCCGAGAGCAGGTCGATCCTGGCGGGGAGCGCGGTCCACACCGAGTCGGCCGCGGTCACCACCTCGATCACCTGGGCGTACCAGCCGTTCATCCGGTCAACCAGTTCCTCGAGGCTCAACTGCTCCGTGAGCCTGGCAGGTCCGGTGAGCGAACGGGCGGCATCCGGCACACGGCCACCCGCAACGGTGACACCGCTCCCGCGCAGGAGTTCGGTCAGCTCGGCGAGCTCTCCCGCCGAGGAGCGGTTGCGTCGGCCGCGCAGCTCCCTCGCGGTGTCCAACGCCACCGTGTACGCCTCGAAGTGCGCCCACAGCAGGGAGACCGCCTGCTCCGCGGCGGTCCAGCGTTCCTTGGTGAGGCCGGTCAGCTGGGCGCCTTCGAGCAGCCTGCGGCCCGCGTGGTCCTGCAGCGTGAGCAGCGAGCTCTCGATCGCCTCGTGCTCGGAGCCGAGCCGTGCCAGCGCACGGTCCACCTCCTCCCGGCTCATCGCCATGGAACCCCTTTCCCAGACATGGACGCCGATCCGCCCCCGCCGGCCGTCGGCTCAAGTGTCGGCTCAAGTCTCGGCCCTCGCCGACCCCGCCGTCGCCCCTCTGCCCGTACTCCTGTGCTTTCCGTGCTCCCTCGGTCTCCCCGGCCTTCCGTCCCCCGGTCCTCCCCGCAGCCCTTGCCAGTCCCCGTCGGGTCCTGTCAGTCCTTGTACTTCGCGGACGGAGGCGCCGAGGGCTTGTCCAGGTCGTGCCCCAACCACTTGTCGAAGGACCGCATCCAGGGGCTGCGGCCGCCTCCCGAGCGGTAGTCCTCGAGGACCTTGTTGACCCGGCGGACGAGGCCGTCGTCCCCCTTCTTCATCGCGACGCCGTACGGCTCGTCGGTGAGCTTCTTGCCCACGAGGTGCATGGAGGGGTCCTGTGCGGCCTGGCCCGCCGCCAGCGCGTTGTCGGTCAGGACCGCGTCCGCCTCGCCGAGCTGGACGCGCACCAGGCAGTCCAGCTGGTTGGGCACCAGGACCGCCTTGGAGCCGTGGCTGTCCTTGGCCAGCAGCGCCTCGTTGGTCGAGCCCTTGGCGACGCAGACCCGCTTGCCGGACAGGCTGTCGTCGAAGCCGGTGACGGCCGAGTCCTTCGGGGCCAGCAACTGCTGCCCGGCCTCGAAGTAGACGGTGGAGAAGGCCACTTGGTCCAGCCGCTCGCAGGTGATCGTCATCGTCCGCACCACCATGTCCACGGTCCCGTTCCGGATCGCCGGTATGCGCTGGTCCGTGGGCACGGTCTTGTAGGTGACCTTGTCGGGGCTGCCGAGGATGTCGTTGGCGATGGCGCGGACGAGGTCGATGTCGAAGCCCTCGATCCGGCCGGTGCCGGGGTCGCGATACCCCCACAGGTAGCTGTTCTGGTCGACGCCCACGACCAGCTTCCCGCGCTTCTTGATCCGGTCGACCCCGGGTCCCGAGCCCTCCGAGCCACCCGACGGGCGCAGGCTCGCCGTGGGATCGCACGTGCCCGCCGCCGCCTGCCGCGCCGACGCGCTCTTCGCCGCGGACGAGGAGGCGCCATGGCCGGTGCCCTCCCCCGAGCCGGTTCCGCCCGTCACGAGGGGCAGGGCGAACGCGCCCAGCCCCACCGCGCAGGCGGCCAGCGCACCCACCACCGTGGACCTCATCCGTGCTCCCCCCTTCACCGGTACTCCGACAGGCGTCTGCCGATGCCGAGCACCACGGCCGCCGAGGCGAGCACCGCCAGCACCCCGGCGCCGACCGCGAGGCCGCCGAGCGCGTCCCGCCCGTCGTTCGCCGCCTTCTCGAACTCGGCCTGCTCCTGCCGGGCGGCCAGGGACAGATTCCGGTCGAGGGCGTCGAACACCGTGGCCGTGGGCTGCCGAACGGGCTTGCCGTCGCGGTCCTTGCCGCCGATGACGTAGGCCACGGCCTCGTCGTAACTGCCGCTGTCGTCGCTGCGCCGGGCCTGCGCGTGGACGCTCTTCCAGGTCCGCACATCGCCGATCGCCAGATTCACCGGGCCGCTGCCCGACGTGTCGTCGGCGAGGAGCAGGGCCCGCTCGAGCAGGGCCCCGTCGCGCAGGTCCGAGCCTCCGCTGCTGAGCTGCCTCATGTCCGCCTTGTACGTCTCCTCGTACACCGCGCCGGAGCCGCGGGCCACCAGGGTCAGGCCCTCGTCGCCACGGGCCTTGAGCGCGGTGATCCGCGCCTCACTGAGCACCTGGAGGGACTTGGCTCCGTGGTCGTTGCTCTCGGTGAGCCCGCCTCGGGCGAGCGTGTGCCCCACGACCAGCCACACCAGCACGGTGGCAAGGGCGGCGGTGGCGCCCAGCAGACCGACGTTGAACACCCGCTTGGTACGCCGGAACATCCTGCGCTGCGCCCACAGCAGTCCGCCCAGCGCCACCACCCCGAGGCCCGTCGCCGCCCAGGGGAGTGCCTCGGCTGCGTCGTAGTCCGCGGCGAGGCGGTCCGACTCCGCCGTGTACAGCTTCTCGGCCGCCGGCAGCAGCCGCGTGCGCATCTTCTCGGAGGCGTACCGCAGATAGGCGCCGCCCAGCGGAAGCCCCTGGCGGTTGTTGGCGCGGGCGGAGGCCACCAGGCCGGTGTAGACGGGCAGATCGCGGTTGAGCTGGGCGATCTGGCGTCTGCCGGTGCCGGACCCCTCGCTGTTGGCGGCGGCCTCGGCCAGCAGGCCGGAGGCCCGCCGTATGTCGTCGTTGTAGCGGTCGCGGATCCGCTTGGGCTCCTGTCCGCCCGCCAGGAACCCACTGGCCGCCGTGGCGTCGGCGTCCGCGAGATACCGGTAGATGTCGGCGGCGTTCGCGGTGAGCGGCTGGCTGCGCTCCACCACGTCCCTCGCGGACGATGCCCGGTCCATCACCTGCCAGGCGGTCATCGCGCCGAAGACCAGCACGAGCACGACCAGTGCGGCGCCGATGATCCGCAGCCTCCCGGGCTCGGTCGTCGCGGCGTCCTTGAACCGGTCGAGGCCGTCCTGGTACGCGGGGCGGCGCGGCGGCCGGGGCGACCGCGGTGGTCCGGCGGCTCCCGGCGGCCCTGCGGGTGCCTGCGGTCCGGGGGCAGGCAGCACCGCGGTGGGTCCGCCCATGGTCGGCCCGCCTGTCGTTGGAGCTCCAGCCACTGCCCCTCCCCCTTGGGTGCCTGACTGTGTCAGCGAGAAGTATCGCCGCACGGACCGACATCCACACCCGATATGGCGCGATCTTCTTCTGCGCCGCGCGAAAGGCACTGACGACGGGCAACACCCGAAGTCAGCGGCCTCTCAGTACCTTCCACGCCCGACGGCCCCCACTGGTTCCCTACCGGCGTCCACCCGAGCGGGCGAGGAACATGGGGAAGGGGAGGGGCCCCCGGACGGTGGGGGCCCCTCCCCGGTCTCGCGGCGCCCGGCTACGCCGTCAGCCCGCTCTCGTAGGCGGTGCGCAGCCGTCCGCGGGCCGCGGGTGTCGCCTCGGTGTGGTCGAGGCCCAGCAGGGCCGCGCCCACGACCGGGGGAGTGGTGACCACCCGGGTGACGGCGTGGGGGGCCCGCTCCTTGAGCAGTTCCTCCACGGCGCTCATCAGCAGCGGACGGCGGGCCGCCAGCACGCCTCCGCCGAGGACGACGTCGGCCGGGCCGTCGAGCATGTCCAGGCGGCGCAGCGCAACCACGGCCAGGGCGACGATCTCCTCCGCCTGCCGGTGGATGAGCGCCACGGACACCGGGTCACCCCCCTCCGCCTCCTCGAACAGCACGGGTGTCAGTTCGTGGCGGCGTACGGAGGCGATCTCCCCCAAGTGCAGGGCCTCGATGAGATGCTGCATCGAGGTCAGCCCGAAGTGCCTCGGCATGGCCGTGGCCAGGGATGTCCCGGGACCGCGCCCGTCCTCGGCTCGCGCCGCCCACCACATGGCCTCCTCGGCGAGATGCCCGCCGCCGCCCCAGTCACCGGAGATCTTGCCGAGGGCGGGGAAGCGGGCCGTGCGCCCGTCGGGCAGCAGTCCCGCGCAGTTGATGCCCGCTCCGCAGACCACGGCCACTCCGCGCGGCTCCTCGACGCCCGCCCGCAGGAGGGCGAAGGTGTCGTTGGCGACGCGCGCAGTACGGCCCCAGCCATGTCTTCTGATGGCCTGTTCGAGTCGCTGTTCCTCAATGGGCAGATCGGCGTTGGCCAGGCACGCCGAGACGTGCTCGACCAGCGGGACCGCCCGCGAAACGGCCAGGCCCGCCTGGGCGGCGGCCGACGTGACCAGGGGCACCAAAGTGGCGACCGCGGCCTCCGGGCCCGTCTCGTGGGGCTGGAAGCCGCCGCCCCGGGCGGTGCCGAGCAGCGAGCCGTCCGGGGCGACCAGGGCGACGTCGGTCTTGCTGTTGCCCGCGTCCACGGCGAGGACGCCTCGCGGGAGCAGAGGAGTGGGTGGCATGGCCTCGTGGGTTTGCTGGACGGCGGCGGTCAAGCGGGTCACGCCCATGCCAGGTGCTCGCGGTTGTGCGCGATGAGCCGGTCGGTCAGGGCGTCCGCGTACTCGGTCTGGCCGATCAGCGGATGGGCGAGCAGTGCCTTGAAGACCCGGTCGCGGCCCCCGTGCAGGGCGGCCTCGAGCGCCAGGTGCTCGTACGCGGTCACATTCGCGATCAGGCCCGAGTACAGGGGCTCCAGCGGGGCGACGGGCAGCGGCTTGGTGCCGGAGCCGTCCACCGTGGCGGGGACCTCGATGACCGCGTCGTCCGGGAGGAAGGGCAGGGTGCCGTTGTTGAGGGTGTTGACCACCTGGACGTCGCCTGTGTCCCGCAGGAGCGAGGACGCCAGCGCCACCGCGGCCTCCGAGTAGAAGGCGCCGCCCCGCTGGGCCAGCAGCTCCGGCTTCTCGTCCAGGGACGGGTCGGCGTACAGGTCGAGCAACTGCCTTTCCATGGCGGCGACCTCGGCCGCGCGCGACGGTTTGACCTTGAGCTCGCGCACCACCTCGTCGTGCGCGTAGAAGTAGCGCAGGTAGTAGGACGGTACGACGCCGAGCCGGTCGAGCAGGGAGCGCGGCATGCGCAGGTCCTCGGCGACCGCGTCGCCGTGCTCGACCAGCAGCTTGGGCAGGACGTCCTCCCCGTTGAGGCGGACGGCCCGCTCCCAGGTGAGGTGGTTGAGCCCCACGTGGTCGAGCGTGACCTGGTCGGGGGTCACCCCCAGCAGCGCGGCGAACCTGCGCTGGAAGCCGATGGCGACGTTGCACAGGCCCACGGCCCTGTGCCCGGCCTGCAGGAGCGCGCGTGTGACGATGCCGACGGGGTTGGTGAAGTCGATGATCCACGCGTCGGGGTTGCCGCGGGCGATCCGCTCGGCGATGTCGAGCACCACCGGGACGGTCCGCAGGGCCTTGGCCAGCCCTCCCGCGCCCGTGGTCTCCTGGCCGACGCAGCCGCACTCCAGCGGCCATGTCTCGTCCTGGTTGCGTGCCGCCTGCCCGCCGACCCGCAGTTGCAGCAGCACGGCGTCGGCGTCGGCCACCGCGGCGTCCAGGTCGGAGGTGGTGACGACCTTCCCCGTGTGGCCCTGCTTGGCGAAGATCCGCCGGGCCAGGCCCCCGACCAGCTCCAGGCGGTCGGCGGCCGGGTCGACGAGGACCAGTTCCTCGATGGGCAGCGACTCGCGCAGGCGCGCGAAGCCGTCGATGAGTTCGGGCGTATAGGTGGAGCCACCGCCGACGACTGCGAGTTTCATCCCTTAACCCCCGTGAGAGTCACGCCTTCGATGAAGGCCTTCTGCGCGAAGAAGAAGACGACGATGACCGGTGCCATGACCAGCACGGTGGCGGCCATCGTCAGATTCCAGTTGGTGTGGTGGGCGCCCTTGAACGACTCGAGGCCGTAGGAGAGCGTCCAGGCGCCAGGGTTCTCACTGGCGTAGATCTGCGGTCCGAAGTAGTCGTTCCAGCAGTAGAAGAACTGGAACAGGGCGACCGCGGCGATCGCGGGCTTGGCCATCGGCAGGATGACGTGCACCAGGGTGCGCAGTTCCCCGCAGCCGTCGACCTTCGCCGCGTCCACGTACTCCTTGGGGATCGTGAGCAGGAACTGCCGCAGCAGGAAGATCGTGAACGCGTCGCCGAAGGCCATGGGGATGATCAGCGGCCACAGCGTCCCCGACAGGTGCAGCTGCTTCGCCCAGAACAAGTACATCGGAACAATGATCACCTGCGGCGGCAGCATCATCGTGGAGATGACGAGCATGAGAGCAACGTTTCTGCCGCGGAAGCGGAACTTCGCCAGCGCGTAGGCGACCGGGATGCTGGAGACCACGGTCAAGAGCGTGCCCGCTCCCGCGTACAGCAGGGTGTTGCGCCACCACGTCAGAAAGCCCGGGGTGTCCCAGACGGTCGAGAAGTTGCTCCACTCCCAGGTCCTGGGCCACAGGTCGCGGGTCAGCGCCTGCTGATCGCTCATCAGCGCCGTGAGGAGGACGAAGACGAACGGCAGGACGAAGAACAGCGCGGCGGCGATGCCGAGCGAGTGCACGGCGATCCAGTGCAGCGCCGACCTGCGGCGGGCGGTCCGGGCCGCGGCAGACCTGTGGGCCGGGCGCTCGCCGAGCGCGGGGGTGGTGGCGGGGGTCATCACATCGGTCATGTCGCTCAGTCCTCCGCCGACAGGAAGCCGCTGCGGCGGCGCATCAGGAGCGCCGTGAACACCATGGCGAGGGCGAACAGCACCAGGGCGATCACACACGCCGATCCGGTGTCGAAACGCTGGAAGCCGAGGTTGTACACGAGCTGGGGCAGGGTCAGCGTGGACTTGTCCGGGTAGCCGGGTTCGAACTGCTGGCCGGAGCCGCCGATCACACCGCTGGCGACCTTTCCGGCGACCAGGGGCTGGGTGTAGTACTGCATGGTCTGGATCACACCGGTGACCACGGCGAACATCAGGATCGGGGAGATGTTCGGCAGGGTGACGTAGCGGAACCTCTGCCACGGTCCCGTGCCGTCCAGCTCGGCCGCCTCGTACTGCTCCTTGGGCACGTCGAGCAGTGACGCCATGAAGATGACCATCAGATCGCCGATGCCCCACAGGGCGAGCACGGTCAGTGCCGGCTTGGACCAGGCCGGGTCGTTGAACCAGCCGGGCTGCGGCAGGCCGATCTTGTGCAGGATGTTGTTGGCCGGGCCCGTGCCGGGGTTGAGCAGGAACGCGAACGCCATGGTGGCGGCGACCGGCGGGGCCAGGTAGGGCAGGTAGAAGGCCGTGCGGAAGAAGCCCGCGCCGCTCTTGATCTTGGTGATGAGCAGGCCGATGCCGAGGCCGAAGGCCACCCGCAGGGTCACCATCACCACGACCAGCCACAGCGTGTTCCACAGGGCCGGCCAGAAGAAGGGGTAGTCGCTGAAGACGTACTTCCAGTTGTCGACCCCGTTCCACACCGGTGGCTTGAAGCCGTCGTACTTCATGAAGGAGAAGTAGACGGTCGAGACCAGGGGGTAGACGAAGAAGACGCTGAAGCCGATCAGCCAGGGGGACAGGAAGGCCAGGTTGCGCACCCGCTCCCGGCGGCGCTTCCTGCGCAGTGTGTACTGCGGGGAAGGCGCCGCCGGGACGGTCGCGTCCGCCTGTGCCGTGCCGAGGACGGATGCCATGTCAGTTCACCAGTTGCCGCTCGTCACTTCGCCTGGGCGATGTCTTTGTCGATCTGCTTGTCCACGGCCTTCAGACCGTCGGCCAGGTTCGGCTCCTTGCCCTTCTCGAAGGCGTAGCCGAAGTCCTGGAGGGTGAGCTGGTACGTGCCGCCGTTGATGCTGGCGGGCGTGGAACTGCTGTACGGGTGCTGAGCGATCTTCACGAACGTCTGGAAGTCCGGGTCCTTGTTCAGCGCGGGCGACTTCAGCGCCGCCAGCGTCGAGGGGACGTTGTGGATGGCGTTGGAGAAGTTGACGACCGCTTCGGTGTTGAGGGCCATGTACTTCAGCAGCTCCCACGAGGCGTTCTGCTTGGTGCTCGTGTTCGAGATGCCGATGATCGTGCCCGACAGGTAGCCCTTGCCGTAGGTGTCGAACTGGTCGTCGGGGACGGGGAACGGGGCGACACCGAAGTCGAACTTCACCCCCGCGGACTTGGCCATGCCCGCGCGCCACTCGCCGTCGATCGCCATGGCCACCTGGCCGGTGTGGAAGGGGTTCTTCGCCCCCCACTCGTCACCGAAGGTGCTGCGGTACTTCTCCAGCTTCTGGTACCCGCCGAGCGACTTCACCACGTCGGCCTGCCACCTGAACATCTTGGTGAACGCGGGGTCCTTGGCGGTGTTCGCCTTGCCGTCCTGGGTGAAGTACGTGGGGTTCCACTGCGCCGCGAGGTGCGTGGCCGTGGACTCGTAGCCGTGGAAGTTCGGCATGAAGCCGAGCTGCTCGAAGGAGTCCCCCTTGGCCTTGGTCAGCTTCAGGATGTCCTTCTTGAACTCCGTCATCGTCTTCGGCGGGGCCTTGATGCCCGCCTTCCGGAACGCGTCCTTGTTGTAGTAGAGGCCGTAGGCGTCGCCCAGCAGGGGCAGGGTGCAGCGCTTGCCCTCGAACTGCGTGTAGTCCGCCATGGGCTTCGGGAAGGTGTCGACGACGTCGACGTGCGACTTCTTCAGGAAGGGGTCGAGGTCGGCGAACGCTTTGGAGTCGCAGAACTTGCCGACGTTGTCGGTGGTGAAGGAGGAGACCACGTCGGGGGCGTTGGGGCCGCCGGCCCGAAGCGCTTGCTGGATCTTCTCGTCGTTCATGTTCTTGACGACCTTGACGTGGATGTTGGGGTGCGCCTTCTCGAAGGCCGCGATGTTGTCGTTGATCGCCTTCACCTCGTTCGCGGCACTCCAGCCGTGCCAGAAGGTGATGGTGGTCTCCTTGCTGGCGTCGTCCGTCGCGCTGCCGCTACTACTGCCGGTACACGCGCTGCCGAGCAGGGCTATGGCGGTGGCCGCTGCAGCGGCTGCGGCAGCCCGGTGAATTCGCGGCATTCCGATCTCCTACGGGGTATTTGTTCGGACTGTTCGGGGTGTGAGAGGCCGACGGCGCGGGTTCCGCCCACCTGGATGGCGGCCCGTCCGTTCCGATGCCGTGCGATATGGAGGGATGTGACGAGGTGCTGCGAGGTGCTGCGAGGTGAAGCGGTGCGGTCGGAGGTGAAGAGGTCTTGTCCGGCGGGTCAGTCGGTACTGCTGGCCTTCGAGACGCCTGTGGCGCCTGTGGTGAGGGTGGTGTCGAATACTTCGTCCCGGGTCGTGGACAACGCGCTCTGCAGGGCGCCGCACAGCACCGGGTTCTCGGTCACTGCGGTGAGTTGGAGCTTGGGCCGGGGCACGGCGAGTTCCGCCAGCTCCGCCTGGACCAGGGCACGCAGGCGCTCGCCGCCCGCGGTGATCACTCCGCCCGCCAGGACCACCAGGTGGGGGTCGATGACGGCGACCATGGAGGCCAGGCCCACCGCGAGGCGGTGGGCGAACTCCTCGAGCACGGCGTCACCCGCGCCCGGGGTGTTGAGCGCCTCGACGAGTGCCTCCTCGGCGTTCGGAGCGGACAGGCCGTGTTCGCGGGCCAACTGGAGAACGGGCAGGGCGCCGGCGAGTGCCTGGAAGCCGCCCTCGTTCATCCGGCTGACATTGCGCACGACGGGGGTGCCGGGCAGGGGCATGAAGGCGACCTCGCCCGCGCCCCCGGTGGCGCCGCGGTGGAGCCTCCCACCGATGACCACCGCGGCGCCGATCCCCTCCTCCCCCCAGAGGAGAACGAAGTCGCCCACGTCCTTGGCGTGGCCGATGCGCTGCTCGGCGACGGCGGCGAGATTCACGTCGTTGTCGACCTCGAGCGGCACCCCGAGGGCGGCCGCGAGTTCGTCGAGCAGATGCGGGGAGTGCCATCCCGGCAGGTGGCGGGCGTACCGCAGGCGTCCGGTCGAGGGGTCGAAGGCGCCCGGGGTGCCGATGACCACCCGGTGCAGCTTCTCCCGTCCGATACCCGCCTCACCGAGGGCCCCGTCCACCGCCTTCAGCACGCGGTCGACCGTGCCCTGGGCGCGGCGGCCGGGGGTGGGCAGCTCGAACCCCCCTACCGTGCTCCCGGTGATGTCGGCCACGGCGGCGCGGATGCGCGCGGGGGTGACGTCGAGGCCCGCCACGTAGGCGGCCTGCGGGTTCACCTCGTAGAGCTGGGCGCTGGGACCCGGGCGGCCGGCGGTGGTGCCGGTCGGGACGACCAGCCCGGCCGCCTCGAGGCGCCCGAGCAGCTGGGAGGCGGTGGGCTTGGACAGTCCGGTGAGCGCCCCCAGCCTGGTGCGCGAGAGGGGTCCTTCCTCGAGCAGCAGGTCGAGCGCGGCACGGTCGTTGATCGCCCTGAGCAGGCGCGGGGTTCCCGGGGTGCTGGCCATGGCTTGTTCGTTCCCCTCCCTCGGCATTCTCGCGCGTACGCTACGTCACTCGGGTCCGTTGTGCCTGATCACAGTGCGTTTTGCACGTTGGACTGTTAGGAAACTTTCCTATTCTGTTGCAGCGAACGTACGGTGGGGGGAGGAGACGTGTCAATGGGACGTACGGCGAGTTGTATCGAAGCGTTACCAGGCTCAGGCGCTGGGGCCGCAAATGCCGAGGGACCGCACCACGGGACGGAACGGCGTCCTGTAGTACGGCCCTGAACTGGGACGGTGCTCGTTGGGCTACTTGGTGGCGGGTCCGCCGCCCGGGGGCGTCCCCGTGGGCGGGACATTCGGCAGCGGCTCCACGGACTGGGCCTGCGGCGACGTCGGATTGGACATCGCGGACGGCGGGGCGACGGCCGCCGACGGGTCCGGCGGGGGCTCCTGCGCGGGCACGGCCTGCACAGCGGTGCCCACGATGCGGATGCCCGCCCGGTCGAAGGCCCGCTTGATCCGCCAGCGCAGCTCGCGCGCCGTGGACAGCGCCTTGCCCGGCATCGTCTTGGCCTGCACCTGCACGATCATCATGTCCCCGGTCACCGAGTCCAGGCCGAGCACCTCGACGGGCTCCCACAGGACCTCGTTCCACGGCTCCTCCTTGGCCAGCTCCTCCGCCGCGCGGGTGATCACCTCGCGCACCCGGTCGAGGTCCTCGCCGTAGCCGACCTGCACGTCCACGACGGCGGTGGCCCAGCCCTGGCTCATATTGCCGATGCGCTTGACCTCGCCATTGCGCACGTACCAGATCTCGCCATTGTCGCCGCGCAGCTTGGTCACCCGAAGGCCGACCTCGATGACCGTTCCGGTGGCGACCCCGGCGTCGATGACATCGCCCACGCCGTACTGGTCCTCGAGGATCATGAACACGCCGGAGAGGAAGTCCGTGACCAGATTGCGGGCACCGAAGCCGATGGCGACGCCCGCCACACCGGCGCTGGCGAGCAGCGGGGCGAGGTTGATCTGCAGGACGGAGAGGATGGTCAGCGCCGCCGTGCCCAGGATCACGAACGAGGCCACGCTGCGCAGCACCGAACCGATCGCCTCGGAGCGCTGGCGCCGCCGCTCGGCGTTGACCAGCAGTCCGTCCAGTGCCCGGCCGATGGGAGCCGAGGAGGCGCCGCGCGCCATCCGCGCTATCAGCTTGGTGATCATCCGGCGGACCACGATCCGCAGCACCACCGCTATCACGAGGATGAGCACGATGCGCAGCCCCGCCGCCAGCCATCCCTGCCAGTTCTCGTCCACCCAGCTGGCGGCATTGGTCACCGACGTGTGGGCATCGTCCAAACTGGGCATCTCGGACGAGGGCGAGGGAGAGGGTGAAGCGGCGAGAACCATGGTCGGGGCGGACCAGGACACAAATCTTCCTTCCTTTCAGGGCGGCGGGCGTGGCCCGTCCGGCCGTCCAACCACACTAACCGGGGTCCGGGGGCGCATCCGGCCGTGCTCGGAGGGGATCCGGGGGTGTGGCTGAAAACACTCCAGATCCGTTACGCGGTCATGGTGGCGCCACGACCAGGGTGAAGGACACACTGGAGGAGATCGTCCCGGCGCGAGCCACGCGCCGCCGGCGTAAAGGAGGCATCCGTCGTGCCGCATGTTCTCGTCCTCAACGCGTCGTACGAGCCACTGGGCGTCGTGCCGATGCGACGCGCGCTGGTCCTCGTCCTCAACAAGAAGGCCGTATGCCTCGAGGAGTCCGGCGTCTTCATGCATAGCGCCACCTGCGCCGTTCCGGCGCCAAGTGTCGTCCGCCTGACCCGCTTCGTGCGGGTCCCTTTTCGTGGTCCCGTTCCGCTCACCCGTCGGGCGCTGTTCGCGCGCGACGGCGGCCGGTGCGTGTACTGCGGAGGCGTCGCAACCAGCGTCGATCACGTGGTCCCGCGCAGCCGAGGCGGCAAACACTCCTGGGACAATGTCGTGGCGGCGTGCCGCCGCTGCAATCACGTGAAGGCGGACCGCCACCTCGCCGAGATCGGCTGGCGAATGCGGCACCAACCCGCCCCGCCGAGCGGGCTCGCCTGGCGGATCATCGGCACGGGTCACCGGGATCCGCGCTGGATGCCATACCTCCAACCTTATGGAGCCGAGCACGCACTGGCCCGGATCGACGGCATATCCGCCTAGATCCGGGTTTTGTGTGTCCGGGCCCCCGTGGCCGCCCCAGGGCGGTGGCGGGGGCCCGCTCGCAGCGGTCGGCGAGATCTCTGTCCGCATGGGCTCGCGGGGTCCCCGGCGCGTGGCGACCGGGCGTCAGCGGCTGACCGCGTAGGCCTGGACGGAGTAGAGGGAGTAGCCGTACCGGGTGGCGCGCTGCTTGCCCTGGACACGCACGAAGCGGGTGCCGGGAGCGTCCATGCGGACGGACTCGGTGCCGCCGCGCCCCTGGCGGACCGTGGCCGCCGTGGTCCAGGTGCGGCCGTCGGGGGAGGTCCGGATCTCGTACGAGGAGGCGTGGGCGTCCTGCCAGCGCAGGACCACCCTGCCGATCCGTGCCGCCTTCGGCAGCTCGACCTGGACCCAGGCGTCGTTCTCGACGGGTGAGGACCAGCGGGTGCCCGGGTCGCCGTCGGTGACGGCGGCGGCGGGGAAGTCGGGGGTCTCGTCGCCCGACGATGCCGCCCTGCCGCCTCGGGCGAGGTCGGGGCCGCCGGTGCGCGGGTACGCGCGGACCTGGACATGCTCCTCGACCGTCCTGCCCCCGGCGTCGAAGCGGACGGGCACGGAGTAGTCACCGGGGTCGGTGCCCTTGGGCACGGTGACCTTCACGGGGACGGTGACCCTGCCGCCGCGCCGCAGCGTGACCGGGCCGTGGGCGTCGACCCGCATGCCCTTGGGCGCGCGGGCCGCGACCTTGCCCTTGGAGGCGTCGGCGCGGGTGGCATCGAGTTCGGCGTCCAGGGTCTGCGAAGGCCCGCCTATCTCCACGTCCACCCGGGACCGCTGGAGGGTGAGCTGGGCCGCCGGGGTGTCCGCGAACCAGGGGACGATCTCATGGACGGCGGGTGCCTCGGAGGTCCAGGACAGCCGGATCGCGTCGGCCTCGGCGCCCCGGGCGGAAAGCTCCGTCCAGTCGGCGCGAAGGCCGCCGAGGCGCCGCCAGCCGCGTCCGGGGACATGGGCCTCGACTCCCGCGTGCGGGACGGGGCCGGCGGCGGTGCCGTGGTCGGTGCCGGTGCCGGTGCCGGTGCCGGTGCCGCTGTCGGCGGCGGGCCCGGCGAGGACGGTCACCTTGTCCAGCGGGCGGGTGGTGCCGAAGCGCATGGTCAGCGTGCCGGGTCCGGAGGGGCGGTAGGCGGTCGCCGGGTCGCTGTCCGCGGCGGCGCCCGCGCCACGCCCTCCGCGGACCTCGGGGCGGACGGTGTCGTAGGAGCTCGACGCCGCGCGGCCGTCCCCGTTCACCCCCGTCCAGCGGTTGGCGGCGCTCAGGGCCCGCTCCAGGAAGGGGCCGAGCACGCCCTCGCCGACGGTGGCGCGGGAGCGGTTCAGCTCGCGCTTGACGCGCAGGAGCGCCAGCTGGGACTTCCAGGCGGCCGCCCCGTCACCCCGTCGCTGGGCCGTGAGCATGTCGACGGCAGTGCGTCCCGCCTCGCCGTAGCGGCCGAGCTGGTCGAGCCAGGGACCGAGTTCGCGCGCGAGCGGGCCGGACAGGCGCCGGGGCGCACGGGCCATGTCCTCGAACGCCGAGCGCAGCGCGGAGACATCGCCGCCGGGGCGCTGGTACGCGGTCCAGAAGTCGTCGATCAGGGGGACCAGGTAGGCGGACTCGCGCCGGTCGAGGGCGGAGGAGGCGCTGTTGCGGGCGAGGACGGACAGGGCGTCTGCGGAGCCGTCGCCCGGGTGGCTGTCGGAGCCGTCGCCCACCTCGCGAAGCGCCGCCTTCCACGACGGCCCCGGCCGGTAGGCGCCGGGGTTCCAGGCGTAGTCGGCCGCCGTGAACAGGGCCACCCGGGAGGCCAGGGGCTCCTCCATGGCATTGGCCATCAGCCCGGCGGAGGTGGAGGCCACGGCCGGGTCGCGGCCGGTGTAGGGGCCGAGGAAGACCCGGTCGTCGGCGAAGTCGTTGACCGGGTAGTTGTCCATGGTGACCAGGGGGTGGCCGAGGATCTCACGGGTCCTGGCGATCTCGCCGCCGGTGATGGTGCTGGGGACGACACCCACGCCGGTCCACGCCACCTCGATGCCCGGAGCGAGGGCCTTGGCCAGGGCGGAGCGGTACGGGGTCCTGCCGTCCTGGTAGTACTCGGTGGGCAGGACGGACAGGGCGGGCGCGCCGCGGTGCCGGGCGGCCAGCCGTGCGGCGATCTCGTTGGCCACATGGGCCTGGGCCTCGGCGGCCGCGGCCGGGCCGGTCCTGTAGGCGATCCGGTCGGCGCGGCAGTGCCACTCGTCGTAGGAGACGTCCGCGAACTGGAGCTGGAAGGCGCGCACGCCCAGCCGCCACAGCGACTCGAACTTGGCGGTGAGCGCGTCGAGATCCTTGTCGGACCAGAAGCACAGCTGCTGTCCGGGGGAGACCGCCCAGGCGAGGACGACATGGTTGCGGGCCGCCCGGTGGGCCAGCTCCCGCAGCCGCGCCGCCTGCACCCGCGGGTAGGGGGCGCGCCACTTGGCCTGGCGGTACGGATCGTCACCGGGAGCGTAGAGGTAGCGGTTCTGCTTGGTGCGGCCGAGGAAGTCGAGCTGGGCGAGGCGCCGGGCCTGCGTCCAGGGCTGCCCGAAGAAGCCCTCGACCGTGCCGCGCACGGGTGTTGACGGCCAGTCCGCGACCACGACTCCGGGGAACGAGCGGTGCGAGGCGAGTTGGCGCAGCGTCTGGGCGGCGTGGAAGGTGCCCTCGGCGTCCGCGCCGGACAGGGCCACCGCATCGCGTGCGCCCGTCCGGCCGGTGGCCAGAGCGTATCCGCCCGCGGGCAGGTCGGCGGGCTTGGACGCCTTCAGCGAGCGCAGTACCCGGTCGGCGCCGGGGCCGTCCACGTAGACCAGGAGGCCGCTCGCGGGGACCGGCCCATCGGGTGCGGCCGTGCGCACGCTCGTCGCGCCCGCCGAGCGCAGGACGGACCGGATCGTCTCCACGGCGTACCGGTCGGCGTCGGGGTCCGCGAAGACCGTGGCCGTGCGGGGAACGGGCACGGAAGCGCCCTGACGGCGCAGCGACTGCGGCTGCGGGCGGACGTCGGGGCCGGGTGACGCGGCGGGTGACGCGGCAGGGGGTGCGGCGGGTGACGTCGCCGGGGATGCGGCGGGTCTGGGAGGCGCGGCCGTGGGCTCCGCCACGGCCGCCGGGGTTCCGCTGATCACGGCCGCGACGAGGGCTGTCGCACCGGCCGCCGCCACCGACCTGCGTCGCCGGATGTGCACACGGCCTCCTCGCGGCGTACTCGTGGGGACTGGTGAAGCGGCTCGAGCCCACCACCGCGCCGGCCCGGTGTCAACGAGACTGTGCGCTATGCCCGAAATGAGCTTGAGGATTTCGTGATCCCGCTGTGACTAAGGTGTAATCATGGCCGAACCCCATGAGCTGACGATGCTGGAGCAGGCCGCGGCCGTCCGCGCGGGCGAGTTGTCGCCCGTGGAGCTCACCGAGCACTACCTGCGGCGGATCGAGCGGTTCAACGGCGCCGTGGGCGCCTATCTGACCGTCACCGGGGAGCGCGCTCTGGCCGAGGCCCGCCGGGCGCAGCGCAGGCTCAGGGAGGGCGGCCCGCTTCCGCCCCTGCTCGGTGTGCCGCTGCCGGTGAAGGATCTGACACCCGTCGAGGGAGTGCGGCTGACCTATGGCTCGGGCGTCTTCGCCGACCACGTGGCCGACATCGACACCCGGCTGGTGGAGCTGTTGCGCGAGGCGGGCACGGTGATGCTCGGCAAGACCAGCACCCCCGAGTTCGGGCTGCCCGCCTACACCGAGCCGGGCTTCGCGCCGCCGGCGCGGACCCCCTACGACCTCTCCCGTGGCGCGGGCGGCTCCAGCGGCGGTGCGGCCGCCGCCGTCGCCACCGGCCTCGCTCCCGCCGCCCACGGCAGTGACGGGGGCGGATCGATCCGTATCCCGGCGAGCTGCTGCGGTCTGGTCGGGCTCAAGACGAGCCGCGGGCGCATCAGCAACGCCCCCTTCGCGGACGTGAGCGGGCTGGCGGTGCACGGGCCGATCGCCCGCACCGTGCGGGACACGGCGGCGCTCCTGGATGTGATGGCCCGCCAGGAGCCCGGCGAGCCCACCTCGCTGCCCGCGCCCGACCGCCCGTTCCTGCGCTGGGCCGAGCACGCCCCCGGTCGGCTGCGGATCGCGCGCTGGGCCGAACCCGACCCCGCGGGTGTCACGGTGGCCCCCGAGGTGCTCGACGCCTACGAGAAGACCTCCGCGCTGCTGGCGGAACTCGGCCACGAGGTCGTCGACATCGCCCAGCCCCTCGCCCCCGGCGACCGGGACCCGTTCACCCCCGTGTGGGCGGTCCTGGCCGCGCTGGCGCCCGTCGCCCCGGAGCGGGAGAGCGAGCTGATGCCGCTGACCCGCTGGCTGCGCGCGCGGGGCCCAGCGGTGACCGGGGTCGGCTTCGCCACGGCGATGGCCGCCCTGCAGGCGGTGGGGCGCAAGCTCACGGAGGCGGTGGCGCCGTACGACGCCGTGCTGACCCCGACCCTCGCCCAGTTGCCCGCTCCGGTGGGCTCGCTGCGCGACGACCGGGACCCGGCCGCCGACTTCGAGGCGCAGATCGCATTCACCCCGTTCACGGCGCCGTGGAACATCGCGGGCCTGCCGTCGGTCTCGCTGCCGCTGGAGCGGACCGGCGAAGGGCTGCCGGTGGGCATGATGCTCTCCGGCCGGTTCGGCGGGGAGGGGCCGCTGCTGGCTCTCGCCGCCCAGTTGGAGGCCGCTCGTCCCTGGCCGCTGCTCGCCCCGGATCCGAGATGACCCCGTGGCACCCCGCTCGCGCACGGGTGCACCGCGGGTGTGCTCCCGCTGTACCGGGAGTCGATTTCCGGACGTCAATCACGCTTTCGGCGTGATCTGCGACACCTCTGCGGCGCGTTCACGTCTGGCGGCGTCCCCACGGGGTAACGGATCTGTGTCCGACCGATGCCGAGCCTCATGGAGGCCAGCGTGGCCGTCCTCGCCGAGCCACTCAAACTCGCCCTCGACGCCTGTGGCGCCGAGGGTTCCAGCACGACCGGGTTCTCCGAGCCCCCGCTCACGGCTGAGCCCTTCCTCGCCGAGGACACACCCCTGACCAGTGAGCCCCCCATGGCGGCGGAGCCCGCGCTGACCAGTGAACCCGCAGTCGTAGGAGTCACCGCGGACCCGTTGGAGATCTGATGGGCGAACCCGGCGAGCGGTCGGCCGACGTCGCCGCCCTGGCAGCCAAGCACGGTGTGGACAGCACGTACGAGCCCTCGCCGGGCAGGATCGTCCGGGTGCCGGAGGACACCGTGGTCTCGGTGCTGGCAGCGCTCGGTGTGAACGCGAGCTCCCCCGACGCCGTCAAGCACGCCCTCGACCAGCACGAGCGGCGGACGGCGGAGCGGTTGCTGCCGGTCTGCACCGTGCTCCGGGAGGGCCTGGAGCCGGGGCTGAGCCTGCCCGCAGGGGTCCGCGCCGAGGTCGAGACCGAGGACGGCAGGGCCCTGCCGCTGTCGGCGGGCCTCCCGCTCGGCCGCCACATCCTGCACGCCCGCCTCGGCAGCCGCACGGCCGCCGCCCCGCTGATCGTCGCTCCGCGCAGGGTGCCCTCGGCGCACGGCCGCTCCTGGGGCTTCATGGCGCAGCTGTACTCCGTGCTGTCCACCCGCTCCTGGGGGATGGGCGATCTCGGCGACCTCGCCGATCTGGCGGCCTGGTCGGGCCGCGGCCTCGGAGCCGGATTCGTGCAGATCAACCCCCTGCACGCCGCCGTCCCCGTGCCGCCCGCCGACCCCTCGCCCTACCGTCCGTCCTCGCGGCGCTTCCCCGACCCGGTGTACCTGCGGGTCGAGGAGATCACCGAGTACGCCTTCCTCGACGCCGACGGGCGCCGGCAGGTCCATGAACTGGCGGGCCGCGCCGCCGAGTTGCGCGACGGTGTGCTGCACGACGACGCGCTCATCGACCGTGACGCGGTCTGGGAGCTGAAACGTGCCGCCCTCGAACTCGTACACCGTGTCCCGCTCTCGCCCGGCCGCCGCGCCGCCTACTGCGACTACCTCGCCGAGCAGGGCCAGGCCCTCGACGACCACGCCACCTGGTGCGCCCTCGCCGAGATCCACGGCCCGAACTGGCGCTCCTGGCCCGCGGGGCTGCGCGACCCCCGGGGCCCGCAGGTCGCCCGCGCCCGCACCGAGAACCTCGACCGCGTCGACTTCCACTGCTGGCTCGCCTGGCTCACCGACACCCAGCTCGCCGCCGCCCAGCGCGCCGCCAGGGACGCCGGGATGGCCGTCGGCATCGTCCACGACCTCGCCGTGGGCGCCCACCCCGAGGGATCCGACGCCTGGGCGCTCCAGGACGTGCTCGCCTCGGGCATGTCGGTGGGAGCGCCCCCGGACGCCTTCAACGCCCGAGGCCAGGACTGGGGACTGCCGCCGTGGCGGCCCGACGTCCTGGCGGCCACCGGCTACGCACCGTTCAGCAACCTCCTGCGGGGCCGGCTGCGCAACGCGGGCGCGCTGCGCATGGACCACGTCATGGGTCTGTTCCGGCTCTGGTGGGTGCCCGAGGGGCGGCCACCGACCGAGGGCGCCTATGTCCGCTACGACGCCGAGGCGATGCTGGGTGTGCTCGCCCTGGAGGCGCACCGCCATGGCGCCCTCGTCATCGGCGAGGACCTCGGCACGGTGGAGTCCGGCGTGCGCGAGAAGCTCGCCGACCGGGGGGTCTACGGCACCTCGGTGCTGTGGTTCGAACGGGACTACGGCTCGGAGGGTGCGGACGGCGACGGCCCGCCCCTGCTGCCGGAGGAGTGGCGCGCGGACTGCCTGGCCGCCGCCACCACCCATGACCTGCCCAGCACCGCCGCCCGGCTGACCGGCGAGCATGTGGGGCTGCGCCACCGGCTCGGACTGCTGACCCGCCCGCTCGAGGAGGAGCAGGCCGACGACGCCACCGAGGTGGCCCAGTGGCTGGCCCTGCTCGGCCGGCTGAGCCTGCTGCCCGAGGGCGCCTGCGACGAGGAGGGTGTGGTCAAGGCGATCCACCGGTTCCTGCTGCGGACCCCGGCGCGCCTGGTCGGGGTGTGGCTGCCGGACGCCGTGGGCGACCGCAGGCCGCAGAACCTGCCGGGCACCTGGGACCAGTACCCGAACTGGCGCCTGCCCCTCGCCGACCCGGCCGGCCGCCCCCTCACTCTGGAACAGCTCGCCGCCTCGCCCAGGCTCTACTCCCTGGTGGAGGCGGTGACCTGCGGCTTCGCCTCCGGATAGGCGAAATGCGGCCCCCGGCCGCGCGACCGGCGGACCCGTTCGCTACGTTTGGACCGTGGTCAACAAGAACGCCCTGCGCGCCGGTGCGGTCTCCGCCGGTACGACGCTCATGCTGCTGATGACGTCCCCCGCCTTCGCCCTCGTGCGCGACGACGGCGACGACCCGGGCTCCGGCCTGAGCGTCGCCCAGACGCTGGGCCTCTTCGTGGGCATCCCGGTGCTGGCGTTCGCCGTCATCGCCGGACTGGTGATGCTGCCCTCCATGGGCAAGAAGAAGTAGCACCCGCCGACAACGAGGCCGGGCCCCGAGGAGATCCCGGGGCCCGGCTTTCGCGCGCGCCGGCTCGGCCGGCCGCGATGGATCAGGCGCGCGTCAGGCGGGGCGCCCGCCCGCCGCACGGTCCGCGGCCTGCGCCCGCAGCGCCCTGGCCACGCCGTCGCGGGACTCCACGACCAGGCGCCGCAGCGCCGGCACCGGCGCCGCCGACTCCAGCCAGGCATCGGTGGCGTCCAGCGTCTCCTGCGAGACCTGCAACGACGGGTACAGACCGATCACGATCTGCTGCGCCATCTCGTGGCTGCGGGTGTCCCACACATTCTTCAGGGCCGCGAAGTACTTGGCCGTGTAGGGGGCCAGCAGCTCGCGCTGGTCGGTCTGGACGAAGCCGGCGATGGCCGCCTCCTGCACCGCGTTCGGAAGCTTCTCGCCCTCCACGACCTGCGCCCACACCTCGGCCTTGGCCTGCGGCGTCGGCCGGGCGGCACGGGCCGTCCGGGCGTGGCGCTCACCGGCCGAGGTCGGGTCGCGCTTGAGCTCGGCGTCGATGGTCGGCTCCTCCGCGTGGCCGGTCGCGGCCAGGCGCTGCAGGAGCGACCAGCGCAGCTCGTCGTCGACGGTCAGGCCCGCGACCGACTGCGACCCGTCCAGCAGGCCGGCGACCAGGTCCAGCTGCTCGGGGGTGCGGGCGGACGCGGTGAACGCGCGCGCCCAGGCCAGCTGGTGGTCGCTGCCCGGGGCGGCCGACCTCAGGTGCTCCAGCGACGCCTCGGTCCAGCGGGCCAGGCCCTCCTCGCGCCAGGCCGGGTCCGCGTAGAGGTCCAGTGCCAGCTTGACCTGCCGGTGCAGCGACTGCACCACACCGATGTCGGACTCGCGGCCGATGCCGTGCAGCACCAGCTCCAGGTAGTCGCGTGTGGCCAGCTCGCCGTCGCGGGCCATGTCCCACGCGGAGGCCCAGCACAGGGCGCGCGGCAGGGACTCCTCGAAGTCGCCGAGGTGCTCGGTGACCGCGGCCAGGGACCGCGGGTCCAGGCGGACCTTGGCGTAGCTGAGGTCGTCGTCGTTGAGCAGGACGACCGCCGGGCGGGGCCTGCCCACGAACTCGGGCACCTCGGTGAGCTCGCCGTCCACGTCCAGCTCGACGCGGAAGGTGCGCACCAGCTTGCCGTCCTTCAGGTCGTAGGCCCCGATCGCGATGCGGTGCGGCCGCAGCGTCGAGGTGCCCTTGGCGCCCGGCGGCAGCGCCGGAGCCTCCTGCCGGACCGCGAACGAGGTGAGGACTCCCTTGTCGTCGGTGGTGATCTCGGGCCGCAGGATGTTGATGCCCGCGGTCTCCAGCCATGTCTTCGACCAGGACTTCAGGTCGCGGCCGGAGGTCTCCTCCAGCGCGCCGAGCAGGTCGGACAGGCGGGTGTTGGCGAAGGCGTGCCGTTTGAAGTACGTCTGAACGCCTGTGAAGAACTCGTCCGTGCCGACATAGGCGACCAGCTGCTTGAGCACCGAGGCGCCCTTTGCGTAGGTGATGCCGTCGAAGTTGACGAGGACGTCGTCGAGGTCGCGGATCTCCGCCATGATCGGGTGCGTGGAGGGCAGCTGGTCCTGCCGGTACGCCCAGGTCTTCATAGAGTTGGCGAAGCTGGTCCACGACTGCGGCCACCGGCTGCCCGGGGCGTCGGCCTGGCAGGCGATCGAGGTGTACGTGGCGAACGACTCGTTCAGCCACAGGTCGTTCCACCACTCCATGGTGACCAGGTCGCCGAACCACATGTGGGCCAGCTCGTGCAGGATGGTCTCCGCCCGCGCCTCGTAGGCCGCGTCGGTGACCTTCGAACGGAAGACGTACTGGTCGCGGATGGTGACCGCGCCCGCGTTCTCCATGGCGCCCGCGTTGAACTCGGGCACGAACAGCTGGTCGTACTTGGCGAACGGGTACGGGTGGTCGAACTTCTCCTGGAACCAGTCGAAGCCCTGCCGGGTGACCTCGAAGAGCGCGTCCGCGTCGAGGTGCTCGGCGAGCGAGGGACGGCAGTACAGGCCCAGTGGCACCCTCTGGTCACCGTTGACGTACTCGCTGTGCACCGAGTGGTACGGCCCGGCGATCAGCGCGGTCACATAGGTCGACAGACGCGGAGTCGGCTCGAACCGCCAGACCCCGCCGGCCGGCTCGGGCGTGGGCGAGTTCGAGACGACCGTCCAGCCCTCGGGGGCCTTCACGGTGAACTGGAAGGTGGCCTTGAGATCCGGCTGCTCGAAGCTCGCGAAGACCCGGCGGGCGTCCGGGACCTCGAACTGCGTGTAGAGGTAGGCCTGCTTGTCGACCGGGTCGACGAAGCGGTGCAGACCCTCGCCCGTGTTGGTGTAGGCGCATTCGGCGACGATCTTGAGCTCGTTGCTCCCGGCCAGGCCCGGCAGCGCGATCCGGCTGTCCTGGAACACCTCGGCCGGATCGAGCACGGCACCGTTGAGAACGACCTCGAGCACGGTCGGCGCCACCAGGTCGATGAAGGCGGACGCGCCGGGCTCGGAGGCGGAGAACCGGACCACGGTGGTGGACCGGAAAGTACCGCCCTCCTGGGCACCTGTGAGGTCGAGGTCGATCTCGTACGAGTCCACGGTCAGCAGGCGCGCCCGAAGCTGCGCCTCTTCGCGGGTGAGATTCGTGCCTGGCACGGTCGGCAACTCCTTCGTCGTGACGTGCTCGCCATACTTCCACGCGAGCGGGGCGGGTGCTCGGAGAGCACCCGCCCCGCCTACCAGCAGGTAGGTCAGCCGTTGACCTTCTTGATCAGGACGCTGCCCGCGCCCGCGGCGGTGCCGCGAGCGTTGAGGATCCGGACCTCGCCGAAGAACTGGCGTCCCTCGGGTGCCGCCCCGTTGACCAGGACCTCGGCGGAGACCGGGGCGGACTGGCCGTTGGAGAGCTTGACGGTCTTGGACTCGTCCACCTTCACCTCACCGAGCGAGGACGAGAAGAACACGTCCCGGTAGTCGTAGTCGGTGCTGCCCGCCGGGACGGCGTAGCCGATGACCTCGAAGGTGTAGGTGCCCGCGGCCGGGTCCTTCAGGCTGACCGCTTCCTCCGAGTCCCCGTCGGCGGAGGAGCCGACGAGCGTGCCGTCGCGGTAGACGTTGAGGTCCAGGTCCGCTCCGGAGTCGGAGGTGCCGCCGATGGCCACGTCCAGGCGGGAGGCGCCGGCGCCCAGGACCAGGGTGCTCGTCCTGGTCTCGCCCTCCTTGATGGACGGACGGCTCGCGGCGGCGGAGCCGAGGGCGCCGCCCTTGAGCTTGCCGTCGATGGCGGCGAAGTCGTTCTTCACCGTCCAGCCGACCGGAGCCGGGGTGCCCGGTGTGGCCTCGTCGACCGTCTTGACGGCCGGGTCGAAGGACACACCGAGGACGGAGGCGCCGAGGGTGTACTGGTTGTCCAGCACGGGCGAGGTACGGCGCGACTCGACCTCGATCTCCCACACGCCCGGAAGCGGGGAGGCGTAGGAGCGCAGGTCGGGACGGCAGGTGTTCGCCGGGTTGTCGTAGTTCGGGTAGCACAGCGGCGTGGAGGTGGGGTCCACCGGAACGCCGTAGGGGTTGATCGCGATGAAGCGGGTCTGGCTGCCGGTGGCCAGTCCGCCCATGCCGATCTCCAGGGACTTGGCGCCCGCGGGGACCTTCACGAAGTAGGACTTGGTGCTGTTGCGCTGCACCGTGCTCGTCCGGGTGAAGGTGTACGACGGCTTGGCCAGCGGGGTGGAGACCACCACGGTCGCCAGGATCTGGTGGTCGACGCCGCCGGTGGCGTAGTCGTCCACGTCGAGGATGGCGCTGTGGATGCCCGCGCCGCCCTTGGCGGTGACCTTGACCTTGACCGGCTGGTTCAGCGGCAGGGTCACGGAGCCGGGGCCGGCGAGCTTGAACGAGCCGTCGTTGTTCTCCCAGGACAGGCTGTGCCTGACCGGGCGGTCGGGACCGGAGGTACGGGTGATCGCGACCTCGTAGGACTTGGACTCGTTCGGCTTCAGATCGCTCTCGCGGTCGTAGATGCCGGTGCCGGTGTCAGGGGTCTTCAGGAACTGGGACAGGGCGGTCCTGACCGGGGCCTGCACCGAGTAGGTGTTCGCGGAGACGCCCTCGCCGATCAGGTCCCAGGCCTCGTTGATGTCGATGAGACCGGAGCCCTGCTCGTACGCCTGGTGGCCGGGGATCTTGTGCGCGGTGCTGATCAGCGCCGTGCGCAGCTTGGCCGGGGTGAGGTCGATGTGCTTCGCCTTGGCGGCCGACAGCAGCAGGGCGGCGGCGCCGGTGGTCTGCGGCGAGGCCATCGAGGTGCCCTGGAGCATGCCGTAGCCCGGCGGGAGCTGGTAGCCGGCCTCGGCCACCGGGGCGCCCGGCTCCCAGGTCGGGATGGTGTTGATCGACGCGCCGGGCGCGGTGATCGTCGGGGTGAAGCCGCCGTCCTCACGCGGGCCGCGCGAGGAGAAGGGGAACATGGCGTACTTCTTGGCGACCTGCGATCCGTAGTTGGCCGCCCAGGTCTCCTTGGACACCGAGGCGCCGACGCTGATGACCTTGTTGGCCAGGCCGGGATCGCCGATGGTGTTGGCACCCGGGCCGCTGTTGCCCGCCGAGATGATCAGCTGGACACCGTAGGTGTCGATCAGGCGGGTGTAGAGCTCGGAGCGGGCGTTGTTGCCGTCGTTGAGCGCGGGCAGGCCGCCGATGGACATGTTGACCACGTCCACACCGCGGTTGACGACGAGGTCGATCATGCCCTCGGTCAGCGCGACGTTGGTGCAGCCGCCGCTCCAGGTGCAGGCGCGGGAGGAGACGAGCTTGGCTCCCGGCGCGGCACCGTTCATCCTGCCGCCGAACAGGCCGTTGGCCGCGGTGATGCCCGCGACGTGGGTGCCGTGCTCGGACTCGATGACACCGATGTTGACGAAGTCGGCCTTCTTGCCGACCCAGGGACCGCCGAACGGGTCCATCGGCACGTCCTTGCGGATCTGCACGACGAACGGGATCTGCTCGGAGATCGCGGTGTCCGGGTTGTCCTTGCCGAAGTACCCGATCCGGTAGCCGTCCTTGTACGGCTTCATCTCGGTGTCGTCGCCGAAGTCGGCGTTGTCGTCCAGGTCGACCCGGACGGTCCCGGCGGCGGCGTCGTAGAGCACCGCCCACGAGTCGGTGGTGTCGCCGTCGCGGTTGAGGTCGCCGGCCATGTCGCCACCGGTGGTGGCGCTCTCCTTGAACAGCGAGATCAGGTAGTCACCGTTCGGCGCGGTGTAGGTGCGCTTGTTGAAGGTGAAGCTGGAGCCGGAGACCGCGGTCACCATGGGGCGCCAGGTGGCGTCACCGTCGACGATCGGGTCGGTGGCCGTCACCCAGTCGACGATCTTGCGCTCGCCGGTGGTGGTCTTCTGCAGCGCCGGGTGGCCGAGGTCCACACCGGAGTCCAGGATGCCGATGGTCACGCCGCGGCCGTCGGCCTCGGGGTGGTCGTGGACGAAGTCCACCGCGCCGGTCTCGAACGCCGGCTGGTACGGGTTCTTGGCCGGGGTGTCCTTGCCGGGGCCGGGGTAGGCGGCCGATTTCTTCCCCTTGTGGCGGGCGGCCTTGGTGGAGTCCGCGCCGGGCGTCGGGTCGGGAACCTTGATGACCTGCTTGAGGTCGATCCCGTGCACCGAGGAGAGTTTGCTCGCCGCGGCGATGGCCCGGTCCGCCCTGGCGGTCGGGACGGTGGCCCGCACGTATCCGAGCTTGTCGTACACACGGCCCACCGAGGCACCGGAGTCGTCCAGTCCCGCGGCCACCTTCTCGGTGGCGCCGGGGGCGGTGGCGATCATCATGGTGATGTTCTTGTCGCCCTTGGCCTTGGCCTTGGCGAGCAGGTCCGCGTCGGAGGATCCCAGCTTGTCGCCGGCCTCCTTGGCGGCGGGCGCCGGGGCGGCGTTGCCGGGGTGGGCGAACGCGGGAAGGGGGGCGATCGCGCCGAGCGCGGCCACCAGCCCGGCGCAGAGCGCGACACGAGATATTCGTCTGCGCGCACTTCGGTTAGTCAGCATCGGCATCCTTGGTCGGATCAGTGCCATCGGACGACCGCTCACATTTATGGATGACCCGTGTGCTTTGCCAGGGGTTTACGTGCAGAAGTGAACGGTTGGCGGTAACCCGCCAATGGCGTAGCACGTGATTCCGGCATAGCCGCATGAAGCGGTCGAGGTGGCGGGCGGCTCACGGCCGCGGGAACTCCCGCCCGGTATGCCCGGATTCATCCTTCTCGGTGACGTGGTCTCCGCGGGGAAGTGGACGCCCGGCGAACGCTTCACAAAGGGCGGACACCCGTCCGGTTCGTCGACAGGCGATCGGCGTCCGACGTTCCGGAGGCGTTCAGTCGCAGGCCACCCCCGGTGCCAATCCTTCCAGTGAACGTGACCGCTCGTCATGTCCGCGACCACGGCTACCGGGGGATTTCCCATGGCTGACACCACATCTGTCGGCACCTCGAACGCATTCAAC
Organism: Wenjunlia tyrosinilytica; assembly: GCF_014646055.1. Lineage (GTDB taxonomy): Bacteria > Actinomycetota > Actinomycetes > Streptomycetales > Streptomycetaceae > Wenjunlia > Wenjunlia tyrosinilytica. The sequence goes on along the minus strand of NZ_BMMS01000001.1, from coordinate 473,720 downwards.
AGGCGCCGCTTCCTCACCGCCGCGGGGGCCACCGCCCTCGCCGCGGGCGGTGGCGCCGCCGTCGCCGAGACCGTCTCGGGCAGCCGCGCCGACGCCGTCCCCGCCCGGCCCGCCGCCGCACGCGAGGCCGTCGAGGGAGCCTTCGACGCGAGCCGCCCCTCCAACGCCGGGACCACCCTCTCGTCCGTCTCCACCCTCCCCGGCGGCAGCGGATACCGGCGGCTGAGGCCCGGCCCCGGCTGGTCCCTGGTCGTCCGCCCCGACCTCGCCGCCCCCAAGTCGGGCCGCGAGGACCGCCGCCGCGACCTCGCGTGCTTCGTGCAGTTCACCGACCTGCACCTGGTGGATGTGCAGAACCCGCTGCGCCTGGAGTACATGCGCGCCGACACCGCGAGCGCCTGGAGGCCCCACGAGGCGCTGACCGTCGCCGGAGCGGCCTCGCTCGTCGAACGCGTCAACTCCCTCGGCGGGGGCCCGCACACCGGCCACCCGATCGGCTTCGTGATGACCACCGGCGACAACTGCGACAACAACGCGCGCGTCGAGCTGGAGTGGTTCCTCACCGTCATGAGCGGCGGCCGGATCACCCCCAACACCGGTGACCCCAAGGCGTACGAGGGCGTGCAGAACAGCAACAACCCCATGTACTGGCACCCCGAGAGCGCCCTGCGCGACCAGGACAAGAAGCGCGGCTTCCCGCGCATCCCGGGCTTCCTCGGCGCCGCGATCAGCCCGGTGCGCAGCCCCGGCCTGCGGATGCCCTGGTACTCCACGGTCGGCAACCACGACGACCTGCCGCTCGGCTGCTTCACCCCGGCGGGCAAGGTGTTCCGCGACAGCGCCACCGGCCACAGGAAGCTCCAGGACGTCCCCGCCGCCGAGGCATCGCAGCTGTGGGCGGCCATCAAGAAGGACCCCAGGCAGGCGTCGGCCATGTACCGGGACTTCCTCACCGGCAAGTCCCGCAAGACGCGCACCGTCACCGCCGACCCGCGCCGGGCCCCGTTCACCCCGCACGACTACCTCAAGGCGCACCTCGACCCGCGCTTCGCCGGGGCGGGACCGGCCGGCCACGGCTACACCTCGGCCAACCTCGACGGCGACCGCCTGTACTACGCCTTCACCGTCGCCGACGGCGTCATCGGCATCAGCCTCGACACCACCAACCGGGGCGGCCACTTCGAGGGATCGATCGGCACCGACCAGATGCGCTGGCTCGAGCGGACCCTCAAGGCCCACAAGGACGCCCACGTCCTGGTCTTCAGCCACCACACCAGCACGAGCATGAAGAACCTGCGTACCGACCCGGCCCGGCCGAAGGAGAAGCGCCACGGCGGCCAGGAGCTCGTGACGTTGCTGCACGCGTACCCGAACGTCGTCGCCTGGATCAACGGCCACACCCACAAGAACCAGATCACCGCGCACCCGCACGCCAACCCGGCCCGCTCGTTCTGGGAGGTCAACACCGCCTCCCACATCGACTATCCGCAGCTCGCCCGCGTCATCGAGCTCGTGGACAACGGCGACGGGACGCTGTCGATCCTCACCACGCTCATCGAGTCCGCCGCCCCGGTCCGCACCGACTTCGGCGACCTGTCGTCCGTGGGACTGGCCTCCCTCTACCGGGAGTTGTCGTACAACGCCCCCGGAGTGCGCACGGGCCTGGCCGGCGCCCCCAAGGACCGCAACACCGAACTGCTGGTCAAGCGCGCCTGATCCGGCCGGCGCCCCACCGGGGTGCCACCGCCTACAACTCCATGGGCCCCCGGACGGTCCAAGGCATACAACTCCGCCCGAATCCGTCCCAGGAGCTTCGCTTGCCCAGGCGTACACACACCAGCATTGCCGTCGCGGCCGCCACCGCGATGTCCGGCTTCCTCGTCCTCCCGGCGCACGCCGCCACCTCCGCGGCCGGGGCGGACGAGGGAGTGCCGGACCTCGCCGTCTCGGCGCTCGTCGACGCCGATGTGAAGCTGGGCTCCACCCAGGTGAACCGCTTCACCGTCACCAACCACGGCACCGCGGCCGCCGACGGCCTCGTGGTGCGCATCAGGACGACACCGGGCCTGAAGTACACCGAGCGGCTGGAGGGCTGCAAGTACTCCAGGGTGAAGGAGCCGCAGGACCACATGGTCGACGAGGCGCTGTGCACCATCGACACCGTCCTCGCGCCCGGCAGGAGCTACGACTTCGCCCCCGTCGGGGTCAAGGTCGAGCCGAACGCCCTGATGGAGCTCTTCGACGTCGACGCGCGGGCCGAGGGCGACCCCCGTGAGCCCGACCCCAACGACAACCACCGCAGGCAGCGCCTGGACGCCGACAGCAGCGCAGACCTGCTCGCCGTGGGCGACTCCGCCAAGGGCAGGCCCGGTGACACGGTGGGCGTCACCGCGAAGCTGCGCAACCAGGGGCCGGGCTGGGTGGGCATCAGCGGTACCGACGACCAGCCCGCCCTGATGGTCGTCGTCCCCAAGGGCACCACGGCGGTCGAGGTGCCCAAGGACTGCTACCCGTGGAACATCGACGGCCCGGGCGGCCCCTCCGCGCCCGGCAAGCCCCAGTACATCTGCGCGGCGCTGCCCCGCTTCATGGAGGCCGGCTCGACCTACCCGTTCCCGTTCGAGCTGAAGATCGGCAAGGGCGCCGAGGACACGCGGGCGAAGGTGTGGGCCACGACGGTGTACGGCGGGAAGCTCGCCTTCGACAAGAACCACGCCAACGACCAGGCGTTCCTGTCCGTCGACGTGCGGGGCTCCGGTGGCACCGGCGGCTCCTCGGGCGGCGACGGGGGCAACGACCCGCATCCGCAGACCACGGGAGGCGACTCCTCGGGCGGCTCCGGGTCGTCCGGTTCATCGGCGTCCGGTTCGTCGGGCTCCTCGGCCTCGGGCAGCACCGGCGGTTCCGCCTCGGCGTCCGGCACGTCGTCCGGTTCCTCGTCCGGCTCGTCGTCCTCAGGAGGTTCGGGCGGGCTGGCGCACACCGGGTCGAGCGGTATGCCGTTGATCGCGGGGATCGCCGCCGCCGCGACCGCGCTCGGCGGCGGAACCCTGTTCGCGGTGCGCCGCCGCCGGAAGGGCAGCGATTCCTGAGCCCGTGAGCCCGTGAGCCCGTGAGCTCGTGCGCCGCTGAGCCGCCGAGCCCGCGGGTCCGCTGCCGCGCCTACCGCGGCAGCGCCACCACGAGCGCGGCCGGGGGCCGGTCGGCCGAGATCCGCAGGGCGGTGTGGACGACGGCCGCCTGGAGTTCGGGCGCGTCCCGCAGTTTCTCCGGTGTCACATAGAGCACGCACAGCCCGAGCCCTTCGAGGTGTTCGCGCCTGCGTGACTCCTCGTGCCAGTCCTCGTCACCGAAGCCGGGGGCGCGTACGTCGATCTCCAGGGTCACTCCCTGGTCCGGCCAGTACGCGTCCACGGCGGCGAGGAAGGTGCCGTCCGGCCGGTACAGCGAGACATTCCACAGCGGGTCCGGCAGGCGGCCCGCCCTCACCAATTCGTATACGTGGTCCTCGGCGACAGCGCGGCCGGCGGCGACGGCGGCGTCCATCGCCTCGGCGATCGTCGGCCGCGCCAGGAGCCCGGCCGCGTCGAGTTCACGCAGCACGGCGGAAGGGACGCAGCGCCCGCTGCGCACCGCCTCGACCAGCAGGTCGCGCACGAGGTCGATGTCGTCGAGCACCGCCGCCGCGTCGGCGAGCGCCCGGGGGATGGGCGCGCAGGCCAGGCCCATGATCTCGTCCGGGTTGGGCAGTGTCTGGCTGCGCAGGATCCTGACCTGTCCCGCGTCGCGCAGCCTGCGCTGGTGGGGCACCAGGACGTCGATCACCTCGAGTTCGCCCACCGGGGGCACCGAGGACAAGCGGTGCAGGGCGAGCGCCGCGAGTCCCGTGACCATCGCTGGCCGCTGCGCGGGCACCCGGCTCGAGGAGTGGCCCGCGTACAGCAACGCCGCCTGCAGCCGTTGCTCGTTCGTCGGTGGACCCGGGTGGAGCAGGTACACCTTTGGCAGCAGTTGCTGCCACGGCCCGCCGTTGCGGCTGCGGTCCGCGATCAGACCCGCCGGGACACCGTGCTCCTTGAGCTGACGCTCGGTCAGGACGGAACGCTGGACATTGCGCCGCTGCTGGAGGGGGAGGGCGCGCAGGGGAGTGTTGTGTGCCATGTCGGCAGACTTGCCCCACGCTCCCTTCCCGCGAACCGTTGTTACACAGTCGTCGACAATTCAGGACATCGAGGAACTAAAGGTTCGAACGTTCGATGCCGAGTTGGGGGCGGTCAGCCGACGGGGTGATCGCACTGCTGTGCCCGCAGCGCGCGTGCCAGGTCGTCCCTCGCCTCGAGCACCAGCCGGCGCAGGGACGGGACCGGCGGCGCCTGCGCCAGCCAGGCGTCCGCGAGTTCGAGCGTGGACGGCGAGATCTGGAGCGACGGGAAGAGCCCGGAGACGACGCGCATCGCGATCTCGATGGTGCGAGTGGACCAGATCCGTTCGATCACCGCGAAGTACTCCCGTGCGTAGGGTGCGAGGAGTTCACGCTGACCGGGCTGGTTGAACCCGGAGATGACCGCCTCCACCAGCGCGTTGGGCAGCTCGTCCGACTCCACGACGCTGCGCCACGCCTGCGCCTTGACCTCGGCGGACGGGCGCGCGGCCAGGCAGCGGGCCTGGTGGCGCCTGCCGGAGGCGGTGTCGTCCCGGGCGAGCTCGGCCTCGATGGCCGCCTCGTCGGCCACCCCCCGCGAGGCCAGCGCCTCCCGGAACGTCCAGCGCAGTTCCTGGTCGACCTCCAGGCCGTCGATCTTCGCGCTGCCGTCCAGCAGCCCGTTCAGCAGGCGCAGGTCGGACTCCGAGCCCGCCACGGCGGCGAAGAACCGGGCCCAGGCCAGCTGGTGTCCGCTGCCCGGCTCGGACATGCGCAGCTCGTGCACGGCGCCCGCCGCGAGCTGCCGCCCGCCCTCCACGCGCCAGTCCGGGTCCGCGTAGTGGTTCAGCGCCGTCTGGGCCTGCTGGTGCAGGGTCTGGAGCACACCGATGTCGCTCTCGCGCCCGGCGAAGCGCAGCACCATGCCGATGTAGTCGCGAGCGGGCACCAGGGCGTCCCGCGTGAGGTTCCACAGCGCCGACCAGCACAGGGCCCGCGCCATCGGGTCCGCGATGTCCCCCAGGTGGGAGCGCAGCGTCTCCAGCGACGCCTCGTCGAAGCGCATCTTGCAGTACGTCAGATCCTCGTCGTTGACCAGGACGAGGTCGGGGCGCTCGGCGCCCGCGAGGTCGGCGACGACGGTGCGCGGCCGCGCCACGTCGGTCTCGGCCCGCCCGGTCCTGGTGATCGAGCCGTCCGTGCCCCGCCGGTACAGGCCGACGGCCACACGGTGCGGACGAAGCTCGGGGTGGGAGGCGGTGGCCTCCTGGAGCACGGCGACCTCGGTGACCCGGCCCGAGGAGTCCAGGAGCACCTGGGGGGTCAGCGCGTTGGCCCCCGCCGTCTGCAGCCACGCCCTCGACCAGGTGCTCATGTCCCGGCCCGAGGTCTCCTCCAGCACCGAGAGCAGGTCCTGCAGCGTGGTGTTGCCGTAGGCGTGCCGCTTGAAGTAGCGGCGCGCGCCCTCGAGGAAGGCGTCCCGGCCGACGTAGGCCACCAGCTGCTTGAGCACCGAGGCGCCCTTGGCGTAGGTGATCCCGTCGAAATTGAGCTTGGCGTCCTCCAGATCCCGGATGTCCGCCGTGATCGGGTGCGTCGTGGGCAGCTGGTCCTGCCGGTAGGCCCAGGCCTTGCGGCGGTTGGCAAAGGTGATCCAGGCGTCCTTGAACCGGGTGGACTCCACCGTCGCCAGTGCGCCCATGAAGTCGGCGAAGGACTCCTTGAGCCACAGGTCGTCCCACCACCGCATGGTGACCAGGTCGCCGAACCACATGTGCGCCATCTCGTGCAGGACGACCCCCGCCCGGCCCTCGTAGGAGGCGTCGGTGACCTTGCCGCGGAAGACGAACTCCTCGCGGAAGGTGACGCAGCCGGGGTTCTCCATGGCGCCGATGTTGTACTCGGGCACGAACGCCTGGTCGTACTTCCCGAACGGGTAAGGGTAGTCGAAGTTGTCGTGGAAGAAGTCCAGGCCCTGCTTGGTGACGGTGAAGATGTCGTCGGCGTCGAAGTGCTCGGCCAGCGAGGCCCGGCACAGCGCGCCCAGCGGGATCTCCAGCCGTGAGCCGTCGGGCAGGGCACGCGCGTAGCTGTCGCGCACATAGTGGTACGGGCCCGCGACGATCGCCGTGAGGTACGTCGAGATCGGCTTGGTGGGAGCGAAGCGCCGGACGGCGGCGTCCTCGCCCACGTCCTCCGGCTCACCGGTGGCGGCCTCGTTGCTCAGCACCGTCCAGTGGGAGGGTGCGGTGACCGTGAAGGTGAACGGGGCCTTCAGATCCGGCTGCTCGAAGTTGGCGAAGACCCGGCGGGCGTCGGCGGGCTCGTACTGGGTGTAGAGGTAGGTCTCGTCGTCCACCGGGTCGTGGAACCGGTGCAGGCCCTCGCCGGTGCGGCTGTAGGCGCAACTCGCGTCGACCACGAGCTCGTTGGACTCGGCGAGGCCGTCGATCGCGATCCGCGAGCCGTCGAAGACCTCGGCCGGGTCGAGCGCGCGCCCGTTGAGGGTGACCGCGTGCACGGCCGGGGCGAGCAGGTCCGCATGCGTCGACGCCCCCGGCTGCGAGCAGCGGAAGCGGATCGTCGTGACCGACCGGAACGTGCCCGTCGACCCGTCCGGCTCGGGCCGCGCCGCCGACCTCAGATCGAGAGCGACGTCGTACGCCTCGACGTCGAGCAGGCGCGCTCGCTCGCGGGCCTCGTCGATGGTCAGGTTCTGTCCCGGCACTCGTGGCTCCCGTGTTTTCGCTGGTGGGGTTGCAATGCTGACATCTTCCGCCGTCGGCGTCGCGCCGGGGAATGCGCCGCACCCGGGTGAGCGTTGCCCCGGCAGGGCCGGACAGCTGTCCGGCGACCATCGGTAGACGCACAAGGAGTGGCCGTGAGCGGCAGCGCCGACGAGCAGACCAAGACCGCCGACTTCTGGTTCGACCCGCTGTGCCCGTGGGCCTGGATGACCTCGCGGTGGATGCTCGAGGTCGAGAAGGTCCGTCCCGTGTCCGTGCGCTGGCACGTCATGAGCCTGGCGGTGCTGAACGAGAACAAGCTCGACCAGCTCCCCGAGAGGTACCAGGAGATGATGCGGACGACGGCCTGGGGGCCGGTGCGCGTGGTGACGGCCGCCGAGCGCAAGTTCGGCAACGAGGTGGTGGGCAAGCTGTACACCGCCCTGGGCACGCGCTTCCACAACCAACAGCAGCCGCAGACCCGCGAGACCATCCTGGCCGCGCTGGAGGAGACCGGGCTGCCCGCGGAGCTGGCGGACGCCGCCGACACCGACGAGTACGACACCGAGCTGCGCCGCTCGCACGCCGAGGGCATCGACCTGGTCGGCCAGGAGGTCGGCACGCCGGTCATCGCCGTGGACGGTGCGAACGGCGAGCGGGTGGCGTTCTTCGGGCCCGTGGTCACCCCGGCGCCCAAGGGCGACGAGGCGGCGAAGCTGTGGGACGGGACCCTGCTGGTCGCCTCGATACCGGGCTTCTACGAGATCAAGCGCACGCGCACCTCGCCGCCTGTCTTCGACTGACGACCGCCTCTGGCTCCTCCTCGAAGCGGCCCCGCACGGTACCGCCGTGCGGGGCCGCTCCCTTGGGCGGGGCCGGCACTCCGCAGTTCCGGGGACTTCAGGCGGAGGTCGTGTCCACGGCGGCCTTGTCCGACGAGAGCTTCGCGGCGGCGTCCCGGCGCTGTTTGACCAGTGCGACGGCGAGGACCAGCGCACCGACCAGCACCGAGAGGATCATCTGCTTGCGCCCGTCGGCGTCGGTGAACATGTAGCCGATGACAAAGGCGATCATGCCGATCGTCGCCCAGGTCAGGTACGGGAAGAGCCACATCTTCACGGTCAGCCGCTCGGGGGTCTCCCGCTCGATGATCCGCCGCATCCGCAGCTGGGACAGGCAGATCACCAGCCAGACGAAGAGCGCGACCGCGCCGGAGGAGTTGAGCAGGAAGCTGAACACCTTGTCGGGCGAGGTGTAGTTGAAGATCACCGCGATGAAGCCGAACACGACGGACGACAGGATCGCCACCGCGGGCACCCCACGGCTGTTCACCTTGGCGAACGCCCTGGGCGCGTCACCGCGCTGTCCGAGCGAGAACGCCATTCTGGAGGCGGTGTAGAGGCCGGAGTTCAGGCACGACAGGACAGCCGTGAGCACGATCACGTCCATCACCTGGCCGGCGTGCGGGATGCCGACGGTGTCGAGCACCGCCACGTACGGGCTCTTGAGCACCGCGCTGGAGTCCCACGGCAGCAGGGTCACGACGAGCAGGATCGAGCCCAGGTAGAAGACGCCGATCCGCCAGATCACGCTGTTGGTCGCCTTGCTGACCGCCTTCTCCGGGTCCTCGGACTCACCGGCGGCCAGGGTGACGATCTCGCTGCCCATGAAGGCGAAGACCACGAGCAGCATGCCGGACAGGACGGCGCCGAAGCCGTTGGGCAGGAAGCCGCCGTGGTCGAGCAGGTTGGAGGTGCCCACCGCGTCGGTACCGGGGAGCACACCGAAGACCGCGAGGCCGCCGATCACGATGAAGGCGGCGATAGCCACGACCTTGATTCCGGCGAACCAGAACTCGAACTCACCGTAGGAGCCGACGGAGGACAGGTTGGTCGCGGTGAGCAGGGCCATCACGATCAGCGCGAACGCCCACTGCGGCACGGCCGGGATCCAGTCCGTGAGGATCGCCGCGCCCGCGGTCGCCTCGACCGCCAGGACGACCACCCAGAAGAACCAGTAGAGCCATCCGATGGTGAAGCCCGCCCAGCGGCCGAGCGCACGGTCGGCGTAGGCCGAGAAGGAACCGCTGGTGGGGTTGGCGGCGGCCATCTCGCCCAGCATCCGCATGACCAGGACGACCAGCACACCGGCCAGCGCGTAGGAGATGAGGATGCCGGGGCCCGCGGCCTTGATCCCCGCGCCGGAGCCGACGAACAGGCCGGCGCCGATCACTCCGCCGATGGCGATCATGGACAGGTGCCGGTTCTTGAGACCGGCCTTGAGACCCGGTTCTCCGCCCGGTGGGGTGCCCGGGGCGGCGTCCTTGGTCAACTGAGGGGAGGGGTGTGCACTCATGGAAACGGATCAAACCCGAGCCCGCGCGGGAACGGAACGACGCCCCGAATGAATGAGTCCGTTTCGTTGCTCTACGCTCAAGTAAGCCTCAACGCGGCGCCCGGCCGAGCCCGCGCACAGCACTCTCGGTGGCCCATGGCACACTCTGGGGCATGCGCGTGTACCTCGGCTCCGACCATGCCGGCCTCGAACTCAAGAACCACCTCGTCGCGTGGCTGACCAGCAATGGCCATGAGCCCGTCGACTGCGGTCCCCTCGTCTACGACGCCCTCGACGACTACCCGCCGTTCTGCCTGCGGGCCGCCGAGCGCACCGCCGCGGACCCCGAGTCGCTGGGCATCGTGATCGGTGGCTCCGGCAATGGCGAGGCCATCGCCGCCAACAAGGTCAAGGGTGTCCGCGCTGCCCTCGCGTGGAGCGAGGAGACCGCCGCCCTCGGGCGTGAGCACAACAACGCCAACGTGGTCAGCGTCGGTGCCCGGATGCACACGCGGGAAGAGGCCACCCGCTTCGTCGAGGTCTTCCTCGCCACCCCCTACTCCGGTGAGCAGCGGCACACCCGCCGCATCGAGATGCTCACACGCTACGAGACCACCGGCGAGCTGCCGCCGCTGCCCGAGTCGCACCCCCAGGCCTGAAGGGTTGGGGCGCGGACGCATCGAGGGGACCGATGTCCGAGGAAACCCATGCCTGAGGGGCACACGATCCACCGCCTGGCAGCCGACCACCTCGCGGTGTTCGGCGGTCGGCCCGTGCGCGCCTCCAGCCCCCAGGGCCGCTTCGACGCCGGGGCCAGAGCGCTGGACGGCCGGGTCCTCGACGGTGTGGACGCCCACGGCAAGCACCTCTTCCTCGGCTTCGACACTCCCGGCGCCGACTGGGTGCACATCCACCTCGGCCTCTACGGGAAGTTCGGCTTCGGTGAGGGAACGGCACCCGCGCCGGTCGGCGCCGTCCGTCTGCGCCTGGCGCACGACGACGCCTACGCGGACCTGCGCGGCCCGACCGCCTGCGAGCTCATCACCCAGGAGGGCAAGGACGCCCTCCACGCCCGCCTCGGCTGCGACCCGCTGCGCGACAGCGACGACGGGGAGAAGGCCTGGGGGCGGATACGGCTCAGCCGTACGAGCGTGGCCGCCCTCCTCATGGACCAGAAGGTCGTCGCCGGGGTCGGGAACGTCTACCGGGCCGAGGTCCTCTTCCGCAACGGCATCGACCCCACCCGGGCCGGGCGGGACCTCGACCGTGAGGAGTGGGAGGCGATCTGGGCCGATCTGGTCGGCCTGATGAAGGAGGGCGTGCGGAACAACCGCATCGACACCGTGCGCCCCGAGCACACCCCGGAGGCGATGGGCCGCCCCCCGCGCGTCGACGACCACGGCGGCGAGGTCTACGTCTACCGCCGGGCGGGCGCGGCCTGCCTGGTGTGCGGCACCGAGGTGCGCCGGGAGGAACTCGCCGCGCGCAACCTCTTCTGGTGCCCCGCCTGCCAGAAGAACTGACCTGCCGGAACGTCCGGCTTGCCGGAAGACCTGCCCGCCGGAAGACCGACCTGCCCGAAGAACCGACCTGCCGGACGACCGACCCGCCCGAAGAACCGAGCAGGCGGGCCCCTCGACTCCCGTGTGCCGTAGCGGCCTAGAAGCCGTGCGGCAGCCAGGGCTCCGCGAGCCCGCGGAAGGCCGCGGAGGCCTCCGCCAGCGCACCCTGTCTCAACTCCCGTACCCGGCCGGCGCCCGCCAGCGCCGTCAGCGGCACACCGCCGAGGTACACCGAGGCCAACTCCCGCACCGACAGCGCGAGATCCGCGGGCTCCTTCGAGGGCTCGCAGGCCGCTCCCTTGGCATCGCCGGACAGCCGCCACCGCCCCTCGTTCCACGGGCAGAAGGAGTCCGCCACATCGAGGACGACGTCCACCGGAGCCGTGTACGTACGAGCCGCCAGCGCACGCCCCACATCGACCAGGCGGATGTAGCAGGAGTCCCGGATCGCCACCCGGCAGCGGCGGATGTCGGAGACCAGGTGCAGCAGCGGGTCGTCCGAGGGCCGGTTGCGCACGACCAGCGTCGAGGTCAGGTCGATACCGAACAGGAAGTCCCACAGCGCCGCGCCGGAGACCGGGTCCAGGGCCTCGAGGTCCCGGAGCACCACCGAGCCGTTGGGGCCCGCGCTGTCCCACCGCGACTTCACCGAGTACCGCGCGTATCCGGACAACTTGCCGTCCAGCTCCGCCGTTACGCACAGCAATGGACTGGCCCCCTCGCGTCCCGACGGGGGATCGAGGATGGGGACCGCCTCCCACCCGGGCTGCCGGGCCAGCATCCCCGGCCGCGACGGCACCCGGGCGGCGTAGATCCGCTCGCATTCCCCACGTACCTCCACCGGCTCCGCGATCCGCAGCCGCACCCGGTCGGTGCCCTCCGGCAGGGCCAGCCGCACCCTGCCGGTGTCGATCGTGGCGCTGAGCTGGTCCGACGCGTTCCCGTAGCCGAACCGCCCGTAGATCGGCGGTTCGGAGGCGGTCAGCATGGCCAGGGGCTCACCGGCCGCACGGATGTCGTCGAGCTGGCGCCGCATCATCGAGCGGAGCACCCCGCGCCTGCGGTGCGTGGGCTGCACGCTGACCATGGTGACCCCGCCGGCCCGCACCGACTCCCCGCCGGGCACGGTGAGCCGGAAAGAGAACACACCCGCGGTCCCCACGACATCGTTTCCGTCATAGACGCCTATGAACCGGTCACAATTGCTCACGGACCGCCAGACCTCGCGCTCCTCGGCAGATTCCGCACCACCGCCGAAGGCCCGCTCCAGCGCGTCGTAGAAGGCGTCCCAGCCCTCCGGTTCGAGCACGCGCATGCTCAGGCCCGCGGGTACACCGGAAACGCCGTCCGTCACCTCAAGTGTCATCTTTCCTCCCTACCAGGGATGCCTGCGGCCTGCGACCGCATTTACACCGAGCCACCATGAGTGTGTCCGAGTGCGATCGGAGGCGAACGGCGCTGCTCACAGCGGGTCGTGAATCGACGTGTGCGCGAAGGCACCCCGTGCGGACCGGGGCCCGAGGTGGATAGGGTCGCCCTCCATGGCAGGCGAAGCGGCGGCGGAGAGCCCCAGGACCCGGGCGCGCAGGGCGCTGTACCGGGTCCGCCGTACGCTGCGCCGCTCCGCCGTGGACTACTTCCGGGGCGACGGCTCCGACTGGATCGCCTTCGCGGCCCTCCTCCTGCTCGTGCCGTTGCTCACACTGTGCACCGTCGCCTCTCCCATGTGGTGCCCTCCCAGCGCCCTCGTCGTGCCCGTCCTGCTCGGCGGGCTGCTGCTGCGGCCCTCCAGCCTCGTCCTGCTCTACGCGGGCGCCACGGCCGCCCTCGTCGTGGACTCCGCCTATCTCGGCCCCTGGCAGGACGAAGCGGTGCGCAACGACCGGCCGGAGATGGGGCCCGGAAGCATCCTCGTCGTCGGGGCGGTCGCCTGCGCCGGGCTCCTGCTCGCCCAGTTCCGCAGCCGTGTGGGAGTGCCCTGGCGGCGCGGCGGGACCATGCTGTTCGACCTGCGCGAGCGGCTGCGCGTCCAGAGCAAGATCCCGGCGCTGCCGCCCGGCTGGCACGCCGAGATGGCGCTGCGCCCGGCCGGCGGGCAGTCGTTCTCCGGGGACTTCGTCGTCGCCTCCCGCACCTCGGGCGGGCGGGTGCTGGAAGCCGTGCTCACCGACGTCTCCGGCAAGGGCATGGACGCGGGCTCGCGGGCCCTGATGCTCTCCGGCGCCTTCGGCGGGCTCCTGGGCTCCCTGCCGCCGCACGAGTTCCTGCCCGCCGCCAACGGCCATCTGCTGCGCCAGGAGTGGCAGGAGGGCTTCGCCACCTCCGTCCACCTCGTCCTCGACCTGGACACCGGGGAGTACGAACTGCTCTCCGCCGGGCACCTGCCGGGCATGCACCTGGTCTCGGGGGCCGGGCGGTGGGAGGAGAAGGCCGCCGAGGGCCCCTTGCTGGGCGTCTACGAGGGGGCGAAGTTCGAGGGCGTGCGCGGCACACTGCGCTCCGGCGATGTGCTGATGCTCTTCACCGACGGGCTCGTGGAGGCCCCCGACCGGGACCTGACCGAGGGGATGGACCGACTCGTCGGGGAGGCGGAGAGATTCATCACCCGCGGCTTCAAGGGAGCCGCGTGGCGGCTCATCGAAGCGGTGGCCAAGGACGTCAACGACGACCGGGCCCTGCTGCTGATCTGCCGCGACTGAGCCCTCCCGGCCGACCGGGAAGGGGGCATCCGATCACCGGACGCTCCGGGACTGACCCTGCGCATTCACGTTCGAGCCCGATAACGGCCGGAAATACCTGTCATCACGCACCGTGGTGGCACGATTACCCCGAGTGTTCAGTACGCGCCCGGCGCGCGAACCCGATTGCAAGGGGCAACAGTTGAGCCCGCAGATCACACCGGCCGGGGACTGGGCAAGGTCCTGGACGTATCCGTCGGCGGCGTCCTCGGTACCTCGCTGCCGCCACGCCGTCCTCGACCACCTGCGCGCGCACGGGATCCTCGCGGACACCGCCGACCGCGCGGCGCTGCTGGTCACCGAGCTGGCAGGGAACGCCGTCGAGCACGCGGACAGCCGTCCCAGGGGCGCGTTCACGGTCGTAGTGGTCAGGCGCGGGCGGTGGCTGCGCATCGAGGTGCGCGACGTCGGCCGCCCGCTGACGGCACAACCACGCCACCATCCGCCGGAGTTGACGGCGACCGGCGGGCGCGGGCTGTTCCTGGTGCAGACGCTGAGCGGCAGTTGGGGAGTGCGCCCCACCGCCGCCGGGAAGGTGGTCTGGTGTCAACTGGCCTGCTGACCAAGTCCCCCGCGCCGCTGCCGTGCGTGTCGATTGTGCGGACGGTGGGTCCACCCCGGTGCGTCGGGATGGCACGATGTGCACGGGGCCCGATGTCGGCGATCATCCGGTCGGCGACGTCAACGACCCCGAAACGGGCGAGACGTATCCATCGAGGAAGTGATCCGTGTGGCCATCTCCGTCTCCGTGGTGCTCCTGCTAGCCATCGTCCTGGTGGTCCTCATGCGCGGGGGATCCCTGAAGGCGGGACCGGCGGTCGTCGCCGTTCTCTTCGGCTTCTTCCTGGCCTCGACGGGGGCCGCGGACGAGATCCAGAATTTCCTGGACTCGCTCGCCAAGACGATCGCGGACATAAACTTCTGACCCGGCCCTCGGAGGGGCGACCCGCAACGGCGACCCGGGAACGCCGACAGGCCCGGCCCGCGAGGATCCGCGGCGCCGGGCCTGTCCCATGGAGCGGGCGACGGGAATCGAACCCGCGTAGCCAGTTTGGAAGACTGGGGCTCTACCATTGAGCTACGCCCGCAACGGCCAAGATTGTTGCACATCTTCCGGGTCCTTGGCACACGCCTTTCCCGGCGCGACGGGACACGTCGGACAGCCTTCGATATCGGCGGACCAGCGCCCCCTGCGGCATGTACGCTACGTGTCGTCCCGACGGGGTGTGGCGCAGGTTGGTAGCGCGTCCGCTTTGGGAGCGGAAGGTCGTCGGTTCAAATCCGGCCACCCCGACCAGTCGAGCGCCGGCCCCGCCCTCCAGTGGCGGGGCTTCTTCACGCCCTCTTCAATAGGTAGGGAAGCGGTACGGCCGTCCGGGGCCCCGGTGCCCACGTGACCAGTGCGGCCGATGTGACAGCGGGCGCCACCCCTCACCGCCGTACCGGTACTATGCAAGACGCGCCTGTATATGCGGGGCGACGCAGGGCTTCGGACGCAAGCTTCGGACGCGAGCTCGGACGCAAGCCCGGCCATGAGTCTCGTCGGCGACCGGTACACGGCTGCTCCATCGCAGCGGACGTCCGTACCGGCTGTTGGCGCGTTCAACGGGTGACCTCACCCGTCCATCTAGACCCCCAATGTCAGCCCCAAGGAGACCCAACCGTGAAGAGCGCCGTGGAGACCCTGAACCCGACCCGGGTTCGGCTCACTGTCGAGGTGCCCTTCGAGGAGCTCAAGCCCAGCCTCGACGCGGCGTACAAGAAGATCAACCAGCAGGTTTCGGTGCCGGGCTTCCGCAGGGGCAAGATCCCCGCCCGGATCATCGACCAGCGGTTCGGCCGTGGCGCGGTCCTCGAAGAGGCCGTGAACGAGGCCCTGCCGAAGTTCTACACGGACGCGGTCAACGAGGGTGAGATCAACGTCCTCGGCCAGCCCGACATCGACATCACCGAGTTCAACGACGGCGAGCAGCTGAAGTTCACCGCCGAGGTGGACGTCCGCCCGGCCATCGAGCTGCCGGCCTATGACGGCATCGAGGTCACCGTCGACCCCGTCGAGGTCACCGACGCGGACGTCGACGAGAGCATCGACCAGCTGCGTGAGCGCTTCGCCTCCGTCAACACCGTCGAGCGCGCCGCCGCCGACGGTGACGTCGTCGTGCTGGACCTCGAGGCCCAGGTCGACGGCGAGGTCCTCGAGGACGGTGTCGCCAAGGGCGTCACCTACACCATCGGCAGCGGCCAGCTGCTCGACGGCATCGACGAGGCCGTCACCGGCCTGGAGGCCGGCGGCTCCGCCACCTTCTCCTCCGAGCTCAAGGGCGGCTCCGCCGCCGGCAAGACCGCCGAGGTCAAGGTCGACATCACCGCAGTCCAGGCCAAGGAGCTGCCCGAGCTCGACGACGACTTCGCCCAGCTCGCGAGTGAGTTCGACACCATCGAGGAGCTGCGCGCCGACAGCCGCAAGCGCCTCGAGCGGACGAAGAAGTACGACCAGGCCACGCAAGCCCAGGAGAAGGTCCTCGAGGCCCTCCTGGAGCTGGTGGACGTCCCGCTCCCCGAGAAGCTCCTCGAGGACGAGATCAACACCCGCAAGCACAACCTGGAGCACCACCAGCTCGGCCAGATGGGTCTGGACCTCGACGGCTACCTGAAGATCCAGGAGAAGAGCCGCGAGGAGTTCGACGCCGAGGTCGAGGAGCAGGCGAAGAAGGGCATCAAGACCCAGTTCGTCCTCGACGAGCTCGTGGCCAAGGAGCAGCTCTCGGTCAACCAGGAGGAGCTCACCGAGCACCTCATGCGCCGCGCCGCCGGCTCCGGGATGAGCCCCGACCAGTTCGCGCAGGCGGTCGTCGAGGGCGGCCAGGTCCCGATGCTGGTGGGCGAGGTCGCCCGCGGTAAGGCGCTGGCCACCGTTGTCGAGTCCGCCAAGGTCGTCGACACCAACGGTGTCGAGATCGACCTCGACGAGGACGACGAGGACGAGACCGGCGAGACCGGCGAGACCGTGCGGGCCGACTCCGAGGGCACCGGGCCCGCCGCCGAGGAGAAGGCCGGCGAGACGGTCCAGGACAAGGCCGAGGACGCCGAGGGCAAGGCGGACGAGGCCTGATCCAGCGGTCCTCGAGCGGCCGGTAGCCCCATGTACGGACGCCGAACCGCAGGAGCCTGAGCGCGGCGGGCCCGGACGGACCCTCCCACCCCCCCCGATGGGCGGGAGGTGCCCTGTCCGGGCCCGCCGCGCTGTCCGGGGACCCTGCGCTCACAGCGAACAGTTCAGCGTGGGGGATGGCAGTGCAGGACCCGCGCGTTAGGGTCCTTTGTACGAGGGCATCGAAGTCCATGCGCGCACTACGCGCCCTTCGAGGCCCTTCGATAAAGACGCTGAGACGGCCTGCCGCCGTCCGAGATCGAGCAGGTGGATTAGTTGACGACTCCGCGCCCGATGCCCACTGCCAGCACTGAGCCGAACATCGGCGGGCTTGGCGACCAGGTCTACAACCGACTGCTCAACGAGCGCATCATCTTCCTCGGCCAGCCGGTCGACGACGACATCGCCAACCGGATCACCGCCCAGATGCTTCTCCTGGCCGCGGACCCGGACAAGGACATCTTCCTTTACATCAATTCCCCGGGCGGCTCCGTGACCGCCGGCATGGCCGTCTACGACACCATGCAGTACATCAAGAACGACGTGGTGACGATCGGAATGGGCCTGGCGGCCTCCATGGGCCAGTTCCTGCTGACCGCGGGAGCCAAGGGCAAGCGCTTCGCGCTCCCCAACGCCCGCATCCTGATGCACCAGCCGTCGGCCGGTCTGGGCGGCTCGGCGAGCGACATCCGCATCCAGGCGGAGCAGCTTCTGCACACCAAGAACCGCATGGCCGAGCTCATCGCCCAGCACAGCGGGCAGTCCGTCGAGCAGATCACCCGCGACTCCGACCGCGACCGGTGGTTCTCGGCGGAGGAGGCCAGGTCCTACGGCCTGATCGACGAGGTCATGCACTCCGCCGCAGGCGTTCCCGGCGGGGGCGGCACAGGTGCGTGAGCCGGCAAGGCTCCCGCATCCCAACCCACCCGCTCCCAGCCCGCTCACCATCAGGACGGTGAACCACCGATGATCAACCCGAACCAGCCGAGCTCCCTGTACGAGGGCATGCGCCCCGAGGGCCGCTACGTCGTCCCGCGCTTCGTCGAGCGCACCTCGCAGGGCATCCGCGAGTACGACCCGTACGCGAAGCTCTTCGAAGAGCGCGTGATCTTCCTCGGCGTGCAGATCGACGACGCCTCCGCGAACGACGTCATGGCCCAGCTGCTCTGCCTGGAGTCCATGGACCCCGACCGCGACATCTCGATCTACATCAACAGCCCCGGCGGCTCGTTCACCGCGCTCACCGCGATCTACGACACGATGCAGTTCGTGAAGCCGGACATCCAGACCGTGTGCATGGGCCAGGCGGCGTCCGCCGCGGCGGTGCTTCTCGCCGCCGGTACCCCCGGCAAGCGGATGGCACTGCCCAACGCCCGTATCCTGATTCACCAGCCCTACAGCGAGACCGGGCGTGCGCAGGTGTCCGACCTGGAGATCCAGGCCAAGGAGATCCTGCGGATGCGCGAGCAGCTCGAGGAGATGCTGGCCAAGCATTCGAACAAGGACATCGCGGTGGTGCGCGAGGACATCGAGCGCGACAAGATCCTCACCGCCGAGGAGGCCCTGGAGTACGGTCTGGTGGACCAGATCGTCTCCACCCGCAAGAGCAGCTCCACGGTCGCCTGACACATGCGTCACCCTTGGGCCGATGGAGCCGGCACAGAGGAAGTCGGCCCAAGGGGGGCCATTCACCGGGCCAGTCAGGGTACGGTCGGATATCAAGCACCAGGTCTCGCGGAAACCAGGGACCGACGCGAAGGAGAAGCACCCCGTGGCACGCATCGGTGATGGCGGCGATCTGCTCAAGTGCTCGTTCTGCGGTAAGAGCCAGAAGCAAGTCAAGAAGCTCATTGCAGGTCCTGGGGTGTACATCTGCGACGAGTGCATCGACCTGTGCAACGAGATCATCGAGGAGGAGCTCGCCGAGACCTCCGAGGTGCGCTGGGAGGACCTGCCCAAGCCCCGGGAGATCTACGAGTTCCTCGAGGGCTACGTGGTGGGGCAGGAGTCCGCGAAGAAGGCCCTGTCCGTAGCGGTGTACAACCACTACAAGCGGGTCCAGGCGGGCGAGAACGCCGGCAACCGCGACGACGGCATCGAGCTCGCCAAGTCCAACATCCTCCTGCTCGGCCCCACCGGCTCCGGCAAGACGCTGCTGGCCCAGACCCTGGCCCGGATGCTCAACGTCCCGTTCGCCATCGCGGACGCCACCGCCCTCACCGAGGCCGGGTACGTCGGCGAGGACGTCGAGAACATCCTGCTCAAGCTCATCCAGGCGGCCGACTACGACGTCAAGAAGGCCGAGACGGGCATCATCTACATCGACGAGATCGACAAGGTCGCCCGCAAGAGCGAGAACCCGTCGATCACGCGTGACGTCTCCGGCGAGGGCGTGCAGCAGGCGCTGCTGAAGATCCTCGAGGGCACGACCGCCTCCGTTCCCCCGCAGGGCGGTCGCAAGCACCCGCACCAGGAGTTCATCCAGATCGACACGACGAACGTGCTGTTCATCGTGGGCGGTGCCTTCGCCGGTCTGGAGAAGATCATCGAGGCGCGCGCGGGCAAGAAGGGCATCGGCTTCGGCGCCACGATCCTGTCGAAGCACGAGATCGACGCCGCCGACATGTTCTCCGAGGTCATGCCGGAGGACCTGGTGAAGTTCGGGATGATCCCGGAGTTCATCGGCCGTCTTCCGGTCATCACGAGCGTGCACAACCTCGACCGCGAGGCGCTCCTCCAGATCCTCGTCGAGCCTCGCAACGCGCTGGTGAAGCAGTACCAGCGCCTCTTCGAACTCGACGGAGTGCAGCTCGAGTTCGACCGCACGGCGCTGGAGGCCATCGCCGACCAGGCGATCCTGCGCGGCACCGGCGCCCGAGGTCTTCGCGCGATCATGGAGGAGGTGCTGATGTCGGTGATGTACGAGGTGCCCTCCCGCAAGGACGTGGCCCGCGTCGTCGTCACCGAGGACGTCGTCCTCTCCAACGTCAATCCCACCCTGGTCCCGCGCGAGCCCCGCAGCATCAACAAGGGCGAGCGGCACGAGAAGAGCGCCTGAGCGGCCGGGAGTTCGCTGCGGCAGGGCCGCACACGACCGCGGCAGGGCCCGTACCGGACCACCGGTGCGGGCCCCGTTCTCCGACTTCAGCGTTCTCTGCGTTCGCTGATTTCTGCGTTCTCTGCGTTCAGCGTTCTCTGATTTGAGCGTGCTCGCCTTCCGCGCGCTTCCGGTGCCCCTGCGTGCCCCCGGGAGCCCGTGACTACACAGAGGGACCGGCCGCTACCCGGTCGGGCGCGGCCACGGACGTACGCACGCCCCCCGCGGCGCCCCGGCGGCCGCCGCTATTACCGGTTCGTGAGCAGGGGGCCGGTTTCCGTAGACTGGCGCCGTGACCGACACTAACCAGCGCCCCGACGGCGGGGCCTCCAGCGCGTCCGAGCACCTGTCCACCCAGTACACGCCTGCTGAGGTAGAGGGGACGCTGTACGAGCGCTGGGTAGAGGCCGGTTACTTCGAGGCGGACGAGAAGAGCGACAAGCCGCCGTTCTGCATCGTCATCCCCCCGCCGAACGTCACGGGCAGCCTCCACCTCGGTCACGCCTTCGAGCACACGATCATCGACTCCCTCACCCGCCGCAAGCGGATGCAGGGCTACGAGACGCTGTGGCAGCCCGGCATGGACCACGCCGGTATCGCCACGCAGAACGTCGTCGAGCGCGAGCTGGCCAAGGAGGGCAAGTCCCGCCACGACCTCGGCAGGGATGCCTTCGTCGAGCGCGTCTGGCAGTGGAAGGAGGAGTCCGGGGGCCGGATCCTCGGCCAGATGCGCCGCCTCGGCGACGGCGTCGACTGGTCGCGTGAGCGATTCACCATGGACGAGGGCCTGTCCGAGGCCGTCCAGACCATCTTCAAGAAGCTCTACGACGACGAGCTGATCTACCGCGCCGAGCGCATCATCAACTGGTGCCCGCGCTGCCTGACCGCCATCTCCGACATCGAGGTGGAGTACCAGGACGACGAGGGCGAACTGGTCTCCGTCCGCTACGGCGAGGGTGAGGAGAGCATCGTCGTCGCCACCACCCGCGCGGAGACGATGCTCGGTGACACCGCCGTCGCCGTCCACCCGGACGACGGCCGGTACCGGCACCTGGTCGGCACCGAGATCGAGCTGCCGCTGACCGGCCGCCGTATCCCGGTCGTCGCGGACGAGCACGTCGACCCGGAGTTCGGCACCGGCGCGGTCAAGGTCACCCCGGCCCACGACCCGAACGACTTCGAGATCGGCCGCCGCCACGACCTCCCGGCGTTGGCCGTCCTCGACGAGCGCGGTGTCATCACCGCCCATGGCCCCTTCCAGGGCCTGGACCGCTTCGAGGCCCGCTCGGCCATCGTCGCCGCGCTACGCGCCGAGGGCAGGATCGTCGCCGAGAAGCGCCCGTACACGCACTCGGTCGGCCACTGCTCGCGCTGCAAGACGACCATCGAGCCCCGGCTTTCCATGCAGTGGTGGGTCAAGGTCGGCCCGCTGGCCCAGGCCGCGGGCGACGCCGTCCGCGACGGCCGGGTCCGGATCCACCCCAAGGAGATGGAGTCCCGCTACTTCGGCTGGGTCGACAACCTCCACGACTGGTGCATCTCGCGCCAGCTGTGGTGGGGCCACCGCATCCCGGTCTGGTACGGCCCGGCCGGCGAGGTCGTCTGCGTCGGACCGGACGAGGAGCCGCCGACGGGCGAGGGCTGGCACCAGGACACCGACGTCCTCGACACCTGGTTCTCCTCCGGCCTGTGGCCGTTCTCCACGCTCGGCTGGCCGGAGCAGACCGCGGGCCTGGAGAAGTTCTACCCGACGTCCGTCCTGGTCACCGGCTACGACATCCTCTTCTTCTGGGTCGCCAGGATGATGATGTTCGGCCTCTACGCGATGGACGGCACCCCGCCGTTCCGGACCATCGCCCTGCACGGCATGGTCCGCGACCAGTTCGGCAAGAAGATGTCGAAGTCGTTCGGCAACGCGGTCGACCCCCTGGACTGGATGGACAAGTACGGCTCCGACGCCGTCCGGTTCACCCTCGCCCGGGGCGCCAACCCCGGTGTCGACGTGCCCATCGGTGAGGACTGGGTCCAGGCCTCGCGCAACTTCTGCAACAAGATCTGGAACGCCACGCGGTTCGCGCTCATGAACGGCGCCACCGTCGAGGGCCCGGTCCCGCAGGCCGGGGAGCTCACCGCGGCCGACCGGTGGATCCTCTCCCGGCTCAACGAGACAGTCGCCGAGGTGGACGCGCTCTACGAGGACTTCCAGTTCGCCAAGCTCTCCGACGCGCTGTTCCACTTCGCGTGGGACGAGGTCTTCGACTGGTACGTCGAGCTGTCCAAGACCACCCTGGCCAAGGGCGGACCGCAGGCCGACGCCTCGCGCCGCGTCCTCGGCGAGGTCCTGGATGTCACACTGCGCCTGCTGCACCCGGTGGTCCCGTTCGTCACCGAGGCGCTGTGGACGGCTCTGACGGGCAGCGAGTCGCTCGTCGTCGCCGAGTGGCCGGACGACAGCGGCTTCCGCGACAAGCAGGCCCGCGAGGAGATCGCCACCGTCCAGCAGGTCGTCACCGAGGTCCGCCGCTTCCGTGCCGAGCAGGGCCTCAAGCCCGGCCAGAAGGTCCCGGCACGCCTCGGGCTCGAGGGCACCGCGCTGGTCGCCCACGAGGACGCCATCCGCCAGCTGCTGCGCCTGCAGCCCGCCGAGGAGGGCTTCCAGGCCACCGCGAGCCTGCCGGTCGCCGGCGCGACGGTCTCCCTCGACCTGTCGGGCGCGATCGATGTCGAGGCCGAGCGCAAGCGCCTGGCCAAGGACCTGGCCGCGGCCGAGAAGGAGAAGAGCCAGACCACGGCCAAGCTGGGCAACGAGGCGTTCCTGGCCAAGGCCCCGGAGCCGGTCGTGGAGAAGATCCGCGCCCGCCTCGCCGCCGCGGAGCAGGACATCGTCCGGCTGACGGCCCAGCTGGACTCGCTGCCGGACAGCTGAGCGCGAACGGCCCTCACGGGCTCGGGAGGGGGCGCTTCGGCGCCCCCTCCGCCGTCCCCGGCCGGGGGAGCCCCGCCGTCGGCGCGCTCGACGCGGGGGCGTGCGCGTCCGTGCCCGCGGGGCTCCGTAGACTTGTCCCGTGAGCGAACGTTCCCGGCGGGCCGATGAGCGAGCCGACAACAATTCCGCCGATCAGCGCAGCGCCGGCAAGGGTGGAGAGCAGGACATCCGCGCGGAGCTGCGCCAGGTCGAGGCGGAGCTGAACGCCCGCTGGCCGGAGACGAGGCTGGAGCCGTCGCTCGACCGGATCCGGGCGCTCATGGACATCCTGGGCGAGCCCCAGCGGGCCTACCAGAGCATCCACATCACCGGCACCAACGGCAAGACCAGCACGGCGAGGATCGTCGAGTCCCTGCTGCGCGCCTTCGACCTGCGCACCGGCCGCTACACCAGCCCGCACGTGCAGTCGATCACCGAGCGCATCAGCCTGGACGGTGAGTCGATCTCGCCGGAGCGCTTCATCGCCACATACCGCGACATCGCCCCCTACGTGGCCATGGTGGACGCCTCGCAGCCGCATCCCATGTCCTTCTTCGAGGTGATGACGGGGATGGGCTACGCGGCCTTCGCGGACGCCCCCGTGGATGTCGCCGTGGTCGAGGTGGGCATGGGCGGCGGCTGGGACGCCACGAACGTCATCGACGCAGCCGTGGCCGTGGTGGCGCCGATCTCGCTGGACCACACCGAACGGCTGGGCGGCACGCCCGGCGACATCGCGGTGGAGAAGGCCGGGATCATCAAGAAGGACTCGGCCGCCGTCATCGCCCAGCAGCCGGTCGACGCCGCGCATGTCCTGCTCAAGTACGCCGTGGACGTGGACGCCACGGTCGCCCGCGAGGGCATGGAGTTCGGTGTGATGCAGCGCGAGGTCGCCGTCGGCGGCCAGCTGGTGACGCTGCGCGGGCTCGGTGGCGAGTACCCGGACCTTTTCCTCCCGCTGCACGGAGCGCACCAGGCGCACAACGCGGCGGTGGCGCTGGCGGCCGTCGAGGCGTTCTTCGGCGTCGGCTCCAACCAGACCGACCAGCTTGACATCGGCACCGTCCGCCGGGCCTTCGCCGAGGCGACCTCCCCGGGGCGGCTCGAGGTCGTGCGGCGCAGCCCCACCGTCGTGCTCGACGCCGCCCACAATCCGGCGGGCGCGGCGGCGTCGGCGGCAGGTGTGTCGGAGGCGTTCGGCTTCACCCGTCTGGTCGGTGTTGTCGGGACGAGCGCTGACAAGGACGTCAAGGCCGTCCTGGAGGCGTTCGAGCCGGTTCTCGCCGAGGTCGTCGTCACCCAGAACTCGACCCCGCGCGCCATGCCCGCCGACGATCTGGCGGCGCTGGCCGTCGAGGTCTTCGGCGCGGAGCGGGTGCAGGTCGAGCCCCGGCTGGACGACGCCCTGTCGGCGGCGGTCGAGCTGGCCGAGGAGGAGGGCGAGTTCGCGGGGGCCGGTGTGCTCGTCACCGGATCGGTCATCACCGTCGGAGAGGCCCGGCTCCTGCTGGGCAAGGAGTGACTCGCAATGCGGACCCTGTGTTCTTCCACGCTCATCGCGGAAGCGATGGTGATCGGTTTCGCGGGGCTTGTCGCCATGCGGCTGTCCGACATCTCGACGGGCACCGTCTGGTCGGTGAGCGGTATTGCGATGGTTCTGTGCGTGACGCTTTGCGGGCTGATTACCCGGCCCGGCGGCGTGTGGATCGGCTGGGTCCTTCAGGGCGCCCTCATCGCCAGTGGCTTCGTGGTACCCCCGATGTTCGCACTCGGTGTGGTTTTCGCCGTTCTGTGGTGGGCAGCGGTGCACTACGGACGCAGGATCGATGCCCTGAAGGCGGAACGCGCCGCGACGCAGTCGGCGGAAACCGCGTAGCTGCCGCGAAGATGTTTTCACCCTCCGGGTAATGTCTTCACCTCCCCCACCCCCACGTCCGCATCACACCCTCATAGGAGCCGTACCGTGAGCCAGCGCACCCTTGTCCTGATCAAGCCCGACGGTGTCCGCCGGGGCCTGGTCGGCGAGATCGTCGGCCGTATCGAGCGGAAGGCCGACTGGCGGATCACCGCCCTGGAACTGCGCACCCTGGACCGCGCGGTGCTCGAGCAGCACTACGCCGAGCACGTCGGAAAGCCCTTCTACGAGCCGCTCGTCGAGTTCATGGCATCCGGGCCGGTCGTGGCGCTGATCGCCGAGGGCGAGCGCGTCATCGAGGGTGTGCGCGCGCTGGCCGGCCCGACCGACCCGATCGCCGCGGCACCGGGCAGTATCCGCGGTGACTTCGGTACTGTCGTCCGTGAGAACCTGATCCATGCCTCGGACTCCGAGGAGTCGGCCGAGCGCGAAGTGAAGATCTTCTTCCCCGGGCTCGCCTGAACCACCGTCGGGGGGCCGCGCCGACGACCGGGGGATCCGCCGAATGGGGGTCCGCGGATTGCTCCAGCGGAACCAATAACCCCGACACGGCGTCACCAATACAGGGGACGATCAGTCCTTAAGCAGACAATTTCCGCGGCACCCACAATGCCCGCCGGGGCAAGCGTGACTACCATGGAAAGTCCGGTCCTCGACCGAACAATCTCCCGCCCCTCGCACTCTCTGCCGCCCTCATCGCTCCAGCTCGGGAAGGCTTCCGTATACCCATGGCGAACAACATGTCGTTCATCGGCCGGGACATGGCTGTCGACCTCGGGACCGCCAACACGCTGGTGTACGTGAGAGGTCGCGGCATCGTTCTGAACGAGCCGTCAGTCGTCGCAATCAACACCAACACCGGCGGCATCCTCGCGGTCGGGGCCGAGGCCAAGAAGATGATCGGCCGCACGCCGGGCAACATCGTGGCGATCCGCCCGCTCAAGGACGGCGTCATCGCCGACTTCGAGATCACCGAGCGGATGCTGCGGTACTTCATCCTCAAGATCCACCGCCGCCGCTACCTGGCCCGCCCCCGAGTCGTGGTGTGCGTCCCCTCGGGTATCACCGGGGTCGAGCGCCGTGCCGTGATCGAGGCGTCCTCGCAGGCCGGCGCCCGCACCGTCCACATCATCGAGGAGCCCATGGCCGCGGCCATCGGCGCCGGGCTCCCGGTGCACGAGGCCACCGGCAACATGGTGGTGGACATCGGCGGAGGCACCACCGAGGTCGCCGTCATCTCCCTCGGAGGGATCGTCACCGCCCAGTCGATCCGCGTCGCGGGGGACGAGCTGGACAACGCGATCATCCAGCACATCAAGAAGGAGTACTCCCTCCTCCTCGGTGAGCGCACCGCCGAGCACATCAAGATGACGATCGGCTCGGCGCACGCCTCCGAGATGGAGAAGGACGAGCACACCGAGATCCGCGGCCGCGACCTCGTCAGCGGACTGCCCAAGACCGTGGTCATCTCGGCCGGTGAGGTGCGCAAGGCCATCGAGGAGCCCGTCAACGCGATCGTTGACGCGGTCAAGACGACGCTCGACAAGTGCCCGCCCGAACTGTCGGGCGACATCATGGACCGCGGTATCGTCCTCACCGGCGGCGGCGGCCTCCTGCGCGGCCTCGACGAGCGGCTGCGCCGCGAGACCGGTATGCCGATCCACATCGCCGAGGACCCGCTGGACTCCGTCGCGCTGGGCGCGGGCAAGTGCGTCGAGGAGTTCGAGGCGCTCCAGCAGGTGCTGGACGCGCAACCTCGCAGATGAGTCCGGCGTCTCCCGCGGTGGGATCCCGCCGCGGGAGGCGTGCGGCCCCTCTGCTGATCCGGTACGACATCTCCTGACCGGTCCGTCCACCGCGAGGCGCACCGGACCGGTCCTTCGAGGAAGGCACAGCCGCGCACCGTGAGGGACACCCGAGAGAGCCGGCTGCTGTTGGTGCTGCTGGTCGCGATCGCTTTCGCGCTCATCACCGTGGACATCAGGGGCGGTGAGGAGTCTCCGATCGACGGGGCGCGCACCGCCGCCGCCAAGGTCTTCGGCCCTGCTGAGGACAAGGTCTCCGCCTTCACCCGCCCGGTGGGCGACGCCATCTCGGCCGTGCGCGACTCCGGTGGCCGCGCCGGGCGCGTGGCCGAACTCGAGCGGGAGAACGCCCAGCTCAAGGAGAAGCTCGGCAGCAGCGCCGTCAACCGCAGCCGCGTCGCCGAGCTCGACAAGCTGCTCAAGACCGCGGGCGCCGGCCGCTACACCGTCAAGGCGGCCCAGATCATCGCCATAGGAGCCGCCCAGGGCTTCTCCTGGACCGTCACCATCGACGCCGGGAGCATGGACGGCCTCACGCGCGACATGACCGTACTCAACGGCGACGGCCTCGTCGGCCGGGTCACCACCGTCGGCCCCTCCACCGCCACGGTGCTGCTGGCCAACGACCCCGACTTCACCGTCGGCACGCGCCTCGAGAACTCCATGGAGCTCGGCTTCGCCACCGGCCAGGGCGACCGGCCGCTGCGGGTGCAGCTCCTCAACGGCAAGGCCCAGGTCAAGACCGGCGACCGCATGGTCACCTTCGGCTCGCAGGCGGGCAAGCCGTTCGTCCCCGGTGTGCCCGTCGGCAAGGTCGTCCGCGTCGAGCGCGCGGGCGGCAACCTCACCCGGACCGTGCAGGTCCAGCCGTATGTCTCGTTCACCCGTCTCGACCTCGTGGGCGTCGTGGTCCAGGGCCCGCGCAAGGACCCGCGCGACAGTGTGCTGCCGCCCGTGCCCAGGCCCACGCCGAAGAAGGAACCCAAGGCGAGCCCGGACCCGGACAAGAGCGGCGGGCAGGACACCCGGACCGGCCGGAGCACCCAGCAGAACGAGGCCGGGCAGGCCGTCCAGCCGACCCCCGGCGGCACCGCGCAGGACCGCGGCGGCGGGCAGGATCCCGCCGGGACCGACCCGACGGGCCAGGACCGGCAGCCGGAACCCGACAACGGGCCACCGCCCCCCGGGTCAACGCCTCCCGCCACCCCCACCGGTGGCACCGGCACCGCCATCTCAGGCCTCAGGAGGGGCTGACCCATGCGCCTCAACCGACTGCTGCTCTCCTGCCTCCTCCTCGCCGTGGCACTGGTCCTCCAGGTCAGCATCCTCGCCAGGCTCCACCTGCCCGGCGCCGTCCCCGACCTGACCCTGCTGGTCGTCGTGGGCCTGGCCATCACCTACGGACCCATGGGCGGCAGCCTCGTGGGATTCGGCGCGGGGCTGCTGACCGACCTCGCGCCCCCCGCCGACCACGCGGCGGGCCGCTACGCCCTCGTGCTGTGCCTGATCGGCTACCTCGCCGGTCTCGTCCGGCCCGAGACCGGTCCGCTGCGCTCGGCCACCAAGCCCATGTTCGTCGTGGCGTGCGCCGCCGTGGCCAGCACCGTCCTGTACGCGGGCGTCGGCTCCCTCGTGGGTGACACCGCCGCCCGCAACGTCGGCTTCAGCAGCCTCGTCCTGTCCGCGCTGCTCTACGACCTGCTGCTCGCCCCCTTCACCGTGCCCTGGGTCATGGCCCTGGCCAGGAAGCTCGATCCCGACCCACTGGGCACCCCCGGGGAGGGCAGCGCGTCGGCCGCCGCCGCCCAGGGCTGGCTGTCCGCCGCCAACGGCCGGGGCAGCCGGTTCAGCGCCACGGGCAAGCTCAACGGGACCGGGCGGGTGCGCTCCGGCCTGCTGCGGCCCGGCCGCACCAGGATCGGCGGCCAGCGCTCGGGCTTCGGCCGGTCCCTCAACCGCAATGGATTCGGCAAGCTGGGGAAGCGTCCATGACCAACATCCCGGAGACCGGCCGCACTCCGCGGGTGGCGATCCGGCTGATCGCCCTGCAGATCCTTGTCGTCTCACTGCTGGCCACGCTCGGCGGGCGCCTGTGGTACCTGCAGATCCGCAACGGCCAGGAGTACACCGAGAAGGCCTCCCGCAACCAGGTGCAGGAGGTCATCACCCCGGCCGTGCGCGGCTCCATCCTCGACGCCAACGGCATCCCGCTGGCCGACAACGAGAACCGCCTCGTGGTCAGCGCGGACCGCACCGAGCTGCTGCGGCAGAAGGACGACGGCAAGTCCGTCCTGGCCCGGCTGGCCGACGTGCTCGACATGAAGCCGCAGGAGGTCCAGGACAAGGTCCGCCTCTGCGACTCCAAGACCCCGCAGCCGTGCTGGAACGGTTCCCCGTACCAGCCCATTCCCATAACGGCCGAGGCCACGACCAAGCAGGCGCTGGCCATCGTCGAGCGCCGCGACGACTTCCCCGGGATCACCGCCGAGCCCACCGCCGTGCGCCGCTACGCCGCCCCCAAGGGCGCCGGGGCGGCGCAGGTGCTCGGCTACCTCTCGCCCGTCAGCGACGAGGAGATCGCCGAGCGCGAGAAGTCCGGCAGCCCGCTCCAGCGCTCCGACCAGATCGGCCGATCGGGCCTCGAGCGCACCTACGACGCGCAGTTGCGCGGCACCGCCGGCGTCAACCGGCACCAGGTGGACAACCTCGGACGGGTGATCGGCAGCGCCGGCAACACCCCCGCCAGGCCCGGTTCCTCCCTCGTCACCAGCATCGACGCCCGTGTGCAGGGACTGGCCGAGCGCGAGCTGGACGCCGCGATGAAGGAGGCCCGCAAGCAGATCGACCGCAACACGGGCGTCCCCTACAAGGCCGACTCCGGCGCCGTGGTGGTGATGGAGGCCAGGACCGGCCGCGTGATCGCCATGGCCAGCAACCCCACGTACAACCCCAACGCCTGGGTCGGCGGCATCAAGCCGAAGACCTACAAGTGGCTCACCAGCCAGAAGTCCAACTTCCCGCTGCTGAACCGCGCCATCCAGGGCCAGGCCGCCCCCGGCTCCATCTTCAAGGTCGTCTCCACCGCCGCCGCCATAAACGCCGGTTACCCGGCCGACGGGGGCTACGAGTGCAGCTCCTCGTTCAACATCGGCGGCCAGGTCTTCAAGAACTTCGAGTCCGAGAGCTTCGGCGGCATCTCCCTCGGCCGCGCCCTCGAGGTGTCCTGCGACACCGTCTTCTACCGGCTCGCCTACGAGCAGTGGCAGAAGGACGGCGGCAACAACCCCAAGCACCCCAAGGACTGGTTCTACAGGACCGCCCACCAGTTCGGCCTCGGCGCCAGGACCGGCGTCGACCTTCCCTCCGAGGTCACCGGCCGCATCCCGGACCGGAAGTGGAAGAAGGACTACTACGAGGCCAACAAGGAGGCGTGGTGCGACCAGGCGAAGTCCAAGGACAACGACTACGCCACCAAGGTCGCCCGCGAGAACTGCGCCGAGGGCTTCAAGATGCGCGCCGGTGACAGCGTCAACTACTCCATCGGCCAGGGCGACACCCTGGTGACGCCGATCCAGATGGCCCGGATCTACGCGGCCGTCAGCAACGGCGGCACCATGTACCAGCCCGAGCTCGGCAAGGCCGTCATCAGCCCCGACGGGCACGTCAAGGAGATCAAGCCCAAGGTCGTCGGCAAGCTGCCGATCAGCAAGGAGACCCGCGACTACATGGACGAGGCGTTCGCGGGCGTCGCCACCCGGGGTACCGCCGCCTGGCGCTTCCAGGGCTGGCCGCAGAACGACATCACCATGCACGCCAAGACCGGTACCGCCGAGGTCTACGGCAAGCAGACCACGTCCTGGTTCGCCAGCTACACCAAGGACTACGCGATCGTCATGACGATCTCGCAGGGCGGTACCGGCTCCGGTGCCTCCGCGCCCGCCGTGCGCAAGATCTACAACGCGCTCTACGGCGTGTCCGAGGGCGGGCAGATCGACCCGAAGAAGGCCTGGCTGCCCAAGCCGCAGACCAAGCTGCCGACCGTGAACCACGACGGCACCATCAAGCAGATCCCGGCGCCGGACAAGCTCAACAACGTCGAGCCGCCGGACACCTCCGCGAACGCCTCCGGCCCGCTGAGCCCGTTCGCCCTGTCGCCGCGAAACCCCGAGTACCGGGGCGACACGAGGAAACCGCGGAGGCTGTCGTGAGCAGTCACAGCTACTCGGTCCGCCGCTACACACCGGAACGCGGCACGATGGGGAAGGTCTTCGCCCGGGACTCGCTGCTGTGGCGGCTGGACTGGATACTGCTCGGCTCCGCCCTCGTGCTGTCCGCCGTCGGCACCCTGCTCGTCTACTCCGCCACCCGCGGCCGCACCGAGCTCAACCACGGCGACAGGTACTACTTCCTGCTGCGCAACGTCCTCAACGTGGGCATCGGCTTCGCCCTCGCCGTGGCCGTCGTGGCGGTGGGGCACCGCCGCCTGCGCGGAGCGGTCCCGGTGCTCTACATCACCTCGGTCGTCCTCCTGCTGGCCGTGCTCACCCCGCTCGGCAGCACCATCAACGGCGCTCACGCCTGGATCGTCATCGGCGGCGGATTCTCGCTCCAGCCCTCGGAGTTCGCCAAGATCACGATCATCCTGGGGATGGCCGTGCTGCTGGCCACCAAGGTGGACGCGGGGGACCGCAAGCACCCGGACCACCGCACGGTGATGCAGGCGCTGGCGCTGTCCGCCGTGCCCATGGCCGTCATCATGCTGATGCCCGACATGGGGTCGGTCATGGTGATGGTGGTGATCGTCCTCGGTATCCTGCTGGCCTCGGGCGCCTCCAACCGCTGGGTCGTCGGACTCATCGCCGCGGGAGGTCTCGGCGCCACGCTCATCTGGAAGCTCGGCGTCCTCGACCAGTACCAGATCGACCGCTTCGCCGCGTTCGCCAATCCCGCCCTCGACCCGTCCGGCGTCGGCTACAACACCAACCAGGCCCGGATCGCGATCGGTTCCGGGGGGCTGCTCGGCAAGGGGCTCTTCCACGGCAGCCAGACCTCGGGCCAGTTCGTGCCGGAGCAGCAGACCGACTTCGTCTTCACCGTCGCCGGTGAGGAACTCGGCTTCGTGGGGGCGGGCGCGCTCATCCTCCTGATCGGCGTGGTCCTGTGGAGGGCGTGCCGCATCGCGCGGAACGCGGGCGACCTGTACAGCACGATAGTGGCCGCCGGCATCGTGGCCTGGTTCGCCTTCCAGGCGTTCGAGAACATCGGGATGACGCTCGGCATCATGCCCGTGGCCGGTCTTCCGCTGCCCTTCGTCTCCTACGGCGGCTCGTCGATGTTCGCCGTGTGGATAGCGGTGGGGCTGCTGCAGTCCATCCAGGTCAAGAAACCGGTCTCCGCCTGAGCCGCGGCCCCGGCGGTGGGGCCACCGCCGGGGCCGTCGGCATGAGCCGGTCCTCCTGGGAGCCGATTCCGGGAGCCCGTTTCCGGGAGCCGGTGCGGCGGGCCGCCGCGCGCGGTCGTTTGCGGCAGCGGTCTTTGCAGGCGGGCGGCGCGCGGTTAGGTTCCACGCAAGAACCGCGGGGCTCCAGGAGGCGTGCGTGACCACGGTCGAAGTACGGGAGATCGAGCGCAAGTACGAGGCACCGGGCAGCCCCGGGCTTCCGGACCTGACCGGACTGCGCCGCGTCGCCTGTGTCGAGGACCGCGGCTCGGTCGCCCTCGACGCCGTCTACTACGACACCGCCGACCTGCGGCTGGCCGCCGCCGGAGTCACCCTCAGACGCCGCACCGGCGGCGAGGACGCGGGCTGGCACCTGAAACTGCCCGCCGGGACCGACGCCCGCGACGAGATCCGGGTGCCGCTGCGGGCAGGGGCGGGTGCGGGCGCCTGCGCGGGCGTGGGCTCGGAGGGCACCGGGCGCGTCGACGGGGCAGCGGGCGCTGACGGGTCCGGGGGCGCTGACGTGTCCGAGGGCGGTCCGGGCGCCACCGTGCCGCCGCAACTCGTCCGACTGGTGCGCTCACGGACCCGGGGCGCCCCGCTCGTCCCCGTCGCCCGGCTGCGCTCCCAACGCGACGTACGGCACCTGCTGGACAAGCACGGGCGGCGCCTCGCCGAGGTCTCCTACGACCAGGTGACCGCCGACTCCCTGCCCTCGGGGAAGTCCCGCGCCTGGGCGGAGATCGAGGTCGAACTCGCGGAGGCGGGCACCGCGGCCTTCCTCGACGCCATGGAGGAGCACCTCGCCGCCGCGGGCGCCCGCCGCAGCCGCGCGAAGTCCAAGCTCGGCAGAGCACTCGGCAAACGCGTCCCCAAGCCCTCCACGGCCCCCGTCGAGCGCGCGGCCACCGTCGGCGACGCCGTCATGGCCTACCTGCGCGAGCAGGTGAGCGAACTCGTCGCCCTCGACCCGGCCGTACGCCGCGACCTGCCCGACTCCGTGCACCGCATGCGCGTCGCCGCCCGCCGCCTGCGCAGCGCGCTGAGCACCTTCCGCTTCGTCCTCGACCCCGAGGCCACCCGGCATGTCACCGAAGGACTGCGCCGGCTCGGCACGGAACTCGGTGCGGACCGCGACCGCGAAGTCCTCACCCTGCGGCTGTACGAACTCATCGATCCCCTGCCGCGCCACGAGGTGCTGGGACCGGTGCGCGGACGCCTGCGCACCTGGGCCACCACCCGCCGCTCCAGCACCAGAAGGCGCGCCATCACCGCGTTGAACAGCGCCCGCTACCTCGAACTGCTCTCCGCCCTCGACACCCTCCTCGCCGAACCGCCGCTCCTGCCCGCGGCCGCCGCCCCCGCCGCGGAAGGACTGCGCCGTGGAGTCCTGCGCGACTACCGGCGCCTCGCCAAGCGCGTGGCCGCCGCCAACACCGACGAGGAACGCCACGAGGTGCGCAAGGCAGCCAAACGCGCCCGCTACGCCGCCGAGGCCGCCCGCCCCGTGCTCGGCACGCAGGCGAAGGCGTTCGCCCAGCGCATGAAGGAGGTCCAGGAGGTGCTGGGGGAGTACAACGACTGCGCCGTCACGCGCGCCGCCCTGCGCGAACTGGCCGTCCAGGCCCACCTCAGCGGAGAGAACACCTTCACCTACGGACTGCTGCACGAGCGCGAGACGCGGCGCGCCAAGGCGGCGGCAGCACGGTTCGAGGGGGTCTGGGAGCAGGCGGCGCGGGAGGAGCACCGCGACTTCAAGATCGATTGAGCGGACACCGGGGGCCGTCAACCGCGTTACCCTGAAGGGTCATCCCCTTGCACCGACACGACGAGAGACCATGATCATGCCTGTCGAATCGGTCTTCCCGCGCCTGGAAGCCCTGCTTCCGCACGTCCAGAAGCCGATCCAGTACGTCGGCGGCGAGCTCAATTCCACAGTCAAGGACTGGGACAGCGCGGACGTGCGCTGGGCCCTGATGTACCCGGACGCCTACGAGGTGGGGCTGCCGAACCAGGGCGTCATGATCCTCTACGAGGTGCTCAACGAGCGCGAGGGCGTCCTCGCCGAGCGCACGTACAGCGTCTGGCCGGACCTCGAAGCGCTCATGCGCGAGCACGGCGTACCGCAGTTCACCGTGGACGCCCACCGCCCGGTCAAGGCGTTCGACGTGTTCGGCGTCAGCTTCTCCACCGAACTCGGCTACACCAACCTGCTCACCGCGCTCGACCTGTCCGGCATCCCCCTCGAGGCCCGGGACCGCGGCCTCGACGACCCCATCGTCGTCGCGGGCGGCCACGCCGCGTTCAACCCCGAGCCCATCGCCGACTTCCTCGACTGCGTCGTCGTCGGCGACGGCGAGCAGGCCGTCCTCGAGATCACCGACGTCGTCCGCGCCTGGAAGGCCGAGGGGCGGCCCGGCGGCCGCGAGGAGGCGCTGCTGCGCCTCGCCCGCACCGGTGGCGTCTACGTGCCGAGGTTCTACGACGTCGAGTACCTGCCCGACGGCCGGATCAGCCGGGTCGTCCCCAACACCCCCGGTGTGCCGTGGCGGGTCTCGAAGCACACCGTCATGGACCTCGACGAGTGGCCGTACCCCAAGCAGCCGCTCGTCCCGCTCGCCGAGACCGTGCACGAGCGGATGTCGGTCGAGATCTTCCGCGGCTGCACCCGCGGCTGCCGCTTCTGCCAGGCGGGCATGATCACCCGCCCCGTGCGCGAGCGCTCCATCACCGGCATCGGCGACATGGTGGAGAAGGGCCTCAACGCCACCGGCTTCGAGGAGGTCGGCCTGCTCTCGCTGTCCTCCGCCGACCACTCCGAGATCGGCGACATCGCCAAGGGGCTCGCGGACCGCTACGAGGAGGACAAGATCGGCCTGTCCCTGCCCTCGACGCGCGTGGACGCGTTCAACATCGACCTGGCCAACGAGCTGACCCGCAACGGGCGCCGCTCCGGCCTGACCTTCGCCCCCGAGGGCGGCTCCGAGCGCATCCGCAAGGTCATCAACAAGATGGTCTCGGAAGAGGACCTCATCCGCACCGTGGCCACCGCGTACGGCAACGGCTGGCGGCAGGTGAAGCTGTACTTCATGTGCGGCCTGCCCACCGAGACCGACGAGGACGTGCTGCAGATCGCCGAGATGGCCAAACGCGTCATCCAGAAGGGCCGCGAGGTCTCCGGACGCTCGGACATCCGCTGCACCGTCTCCATCGGCGGCTTCGTGCCCAAGCCGCACACCCCGTTCCAGTGGGCGCCGCAGCTCGGCGCCGAGGAGACCGACGCCCGTCTGGAGAAGCTGCGGGACGCCATCCGCGAGGACAAGAAGTACGGCCGCTCCATCGGCTTCCGCTACCACGACGGCAAGCCAGGCATCGTCGAGGGCCTGCTCTCGCGCGGAGACCGCCGCCTGGGCCAGGTCGTCCGCGCGGTCTACGAGGACGGCGGCCGCTTCGACGGCTGGCGCGAGCACTTCTCCTTCGAGCGCTGGATGCGCTGCGCGGACAAGGCCCTGGCCGACGAGATCGTGGACGTGGACTGGTACACCACTCGCGAGCGCACCTACGAGGAGGTCCTGCCCTGGGACCACCTCGACTCGGGCCTCGACAAGGACTGGCTGTGGGAGGACTGGCAGGACTCCCTCGAAGAGGTCGAGGTCGAGGACTGCCGCTGGACCCCGTGCTTCGACTGCGGCGTCTGCCCCGCCATGCAGACCGAGATCCAGGTCGGCCCGACAGGCAAGAAGCTGCTGCCGCTCACCGTGGTCAACGGGTGAGGACGGCTTGAGCCGGGAACCGCGCCGTCCCTCGCCGCCGGGCCGTCCTTCGGGGCGGCCCGGTTCCCGGCTCGGGCGGGTCTCGGGGGGTGACGCACCGGAGCGCGGGGGGCTTCGGGCCGCGTACCCTGGGTGGGTCAGGACCTACAGACTCTCGAAGGACTGAACCACACTGGGACGCCGACAGCCCGAAGGGCCGCCGCCCGCACCCGCGGTGCAGCGCATCCGACTGCGCTACACCAAGCGGGGCCGCCTTCGGTTCACCAGCCACCGTGACTTCCAGCGAGCCTTCGAGCGCGCGCTGCGCAGGGCCGAGGTCCCGATGGCGTACTCCGCGGGTTTCACCCCGCACCCCAAGGTCTCCTACGCCAATGCCGCACCCACCGGCGTGGGCAGCGAGGCCGAGTACCTGGAGATCGCGCTCACCGCTCACCGCGACCCGCTGACGCTCCGGGCCCTGCTCGACGAGTCCCTTCCCCCGGGGCTCGACGTCCTCGAGGCGGTCGAGGTCCACACCTCCGGCTTCGCCGACCAGCTCCAGGCTTCCGTGTGGCAGGTGCGCCTCGACGGCGTGCCCCGCGAGGAGGCCGACGTCGCGGTGGAGAAGTTCCTCGCGCAGGAGCACGTCGAGGTCCGGCGCATGACCAAGAACGGAGAGCGGGCCTTCGACGCGCGCGGCGCCGTCGTGGCCCTGGAAACGGTGGACGGGCAGGTCGCGGACGCTGTGACGGGCGGTGCCGAAGGCACCCCCGATAGGTCCGGGGCCGGTGCCTGTGCGATACTGCGGCTGGTTGTTCGGCATCTGACACCTGCCGTGCGACCTGACGACGTTCTGTCCGGCCTCCGTGCGGCGGCCGACCTGGCGCCGCCGGTCCCCGCAGCGGTGACCAGGCTGGCGCAGGGGCCGCTGGACGAGGTGACCGGCACGGTGACCGACCCGTTCGGACCCGACCGCGACGCCGCCACGGCCGTCCCATCCACGACCGCCGGGCTCTCCGCCGCGGCAGGGGTGCCTCCCGCTCGCGGGGGAACGCAGGCAGGCACCGCGTAAGGACAGTCGTCGACGCGCCGCCGAAGTGCTGGGAGCCACCCGGGACCGGCGACGCACCGACACACAAGACTTTCGTCGGTACCGCAGAGCCGGCGCCGACGAGCGAGACGACAGCTCCCGTGCGGCGCCCGCGCCCCCGGAACGCGGCACCGCCCAGAGCGGGCCACGGCCGGACCATGGCGCGGCGCCCGGGAGCGTGACGGGAGAACCGCCCGCATGCTCGAGAACACCGAGCCGAACGAGACTTCGTCGTTCGGCGAGCCCTCCGGCGACAGCGCCGGAACCGAACCCAACGAAACCGCCGCTCCCCGGCGCCGTCGGCGTGCGGCATCGCGCCCGGCCGGACCTCCGGCCGCTCCCACGGCGGCCGGAGCCGGTCAGCCGATACCGCCTGCGGCGGACGACGCCCGCGCCGACGACGGGGCCGCGGCACAGGAGAAGCCGCAGCGCACCCGCCGTACCCGCAAGCGCGCCGAGGCGGAGCCCGAGGCTGCCCCTGCGGCGTCCGAGACTGCGGGCTCCGAGACCACGGGCTCCGAGGCGGCCGTCGCGGCCGAGAAGCCCAAGCGCACCCGCCGCCGGGCCCAGGCTCCGGCCGGCGCCCCCGCGCCCACCACCGCGGAGACTCTGGCCCAGGCCGAGTCCGCCCAGCCGCTGCTGGACTCCGCCACCGCCGAGGCCGCGCAGGCGCAGGAAGCGCCCGCCGAGCCCGCCACGGCTGCCCAGCCCGAGACTGCCGAGCCCGCCCCCAGGCGGACCCGCCGCCGTGCCCAGGCACCCGCGGGTGTCCCCGCTCCCGCCGAGGCAGGGGGGTCCCGGGCAGGGGTGTCCGAGGCCGCCGTGTCCGAGGACGCTCCGGCCAAGGCGCTCCAGGAAGCCGCCGCCGAGGAGGCCCCGGCCCCTGCCGAGCGGCCCAAGCGCACCCGTCGCCGGGCTCAGGCTCCGGCCGGTGAGCCCGCCGCCGCGGAGTCCGCCGAGTCCACCGAGTCCGCCGGGGCCGAGCAGGCGCCTGCCGCCGAAGCCCCCGCCGAGCAGGCTCCGGCCGAGCGGCCGCGCCGTACCCGTCGCCGTGCCCAGGCCGCCGCCGGTGCGCCGGTGGCCGCCGAGCCGGTCGAGCCCGTGGTCGCGCAGAGCGCCGACGAGGCCGAGGAGGAGGAAGAAGAGACCGAGGAGGCAGCAGGGACTTCCGCTGGGGTCACTTCCACCGGGGTCACTCCTTCCGAGGGCGCTTCCACAGAGGGCGCACAGACCGAAGGGCAGCCCGAGACTGCCGCCGAGCCCGAGCCGAAGCCGGAGCGCACCCGCCGCCGTGCTGTGCGCCCGCCGACCGCCGTCTTCCAGGCGCCCGTCTTCGAGGCCCCGGTCTTCACCGCGCCCACCCCGGTCCAGGAGGCCGAGGAAGAGGAAGAGGAGGAGCGGGAGGAGACCGCCCAGCAGCCCGAGGCCCCCTCGCGTCGCCGTCGCCGCCGCCGCGGCGAGCCCGCCGAGGCGCCCGCCGCCTCCACGGACACCGAGCCGGAGGCGGAGTCCCCCGAGTCCGCCGAACCCGCCGAGTCCCCCGAGGCAGCGGACGGCGAGGACCACGACGAGCACGACGAGCGCCCCTCGCGCCGCCGTCGCCGTGGTGGCCGTCGCCGCCGGCGCGGTGACGCCGGGGACGGTGCCGACGACTCGCACGAGCAGCACGACGAGCAGGGTTTCTCGGACACCGGGTCCGAGCGCGCCTCCTCCGAGGAGGAGGAGGACGAGGACCACGCCGAGTCCGGCGAGGGTGTCGCCTCCTCCTCCAGCAGCCGTCGCCGCCGTCGCCGCCGTCGCCGCAGCGGTGAGGGCGCCGGCGAGACCGAGGCCGGAGCCGACGACCCCGAGCGCACGGTCGTGAAGGTCCGCGAGCCGCGCCGCAAGTCGGAGACCGACCCGGACGAGGTGCAGTCCATCAAGGGCTCCACCCGTCTGGAGGCGAAGAAGCAGCGCCGCCGCGAGGGGCGCGAGCAGGGCCGCCGCCGGGTGCCGATCATCACCGAGGCGGAGTTCCTCGCGCGCCGCGAGGCCGTCGAGCGCGTCATGGTCGTGCGCCAGCAGGGCGACCGCACGCAGATCGGCGTCCTCGAGGACAACGTGCTGGTCGAGCACTTCGTCAACAAGGAACAGTCCACCTCGTACGTCGGCAATGTGTACCTGGGCAAGGTGCAGAATGTGCTGCCGTCGATGGAGGCCGCCTTCGTCGACATCGGCAAGGGCCGCAACGCGGTGCTGTACGCGGGCGAGGTCAACTTCGACGCGCTCGGCCTGCACGGCGGGCCCCGCCGTATCGAGACCGCGCTCAAGTCCGGCCAGCCCGTGCTCGTCCAGGTCACCAAGGACCCGATCGGCCACAAGGGCGCCCGGCTGACCAGCCAGGTCTCCCTCCCGGGCCGCTACCTGGTCTATGTGCCCGAGGGCTCGATGACCGGCATCAGCCGCAAGCTCCCGGACACCGAACGGGCCCGGCTGAAGCAGATCCTGAAGAAGATCGTCCCCGAGGACGCGGGCGTCATCGTCCGCACCGCCGCCGAGGGCGCGAGCGAGGAGGAGCTCTACCGCGACGTCGCCCGTCTGCAGGCGCAGTGGGAGGAGATCCAGAAGAAGGCCTCGTCCGGGAACGCCCCGAGCCTGCTCTACGGCGAGCCGGACATGACCGTGCGCGTGGTCCGCGACATCTTCAACGAGGACTTCACCAAGGTCATCGTCTCGGGTGACGACGCCTGGGAGACGATCCACGACTACGTCACGCATGTCGCCCCCGACCTGGCCGACCGCCTCCAGCGGTGGACCAGCGAGGTCGACGTGTTCGCCACGTACCGGATCGACGAGCAGCTGCTGAAGGCCCTGGACCGCAAGGTCTGGCTGCCCTCCGGTGGCTCGCTGGTCATTGACCGGACCGAGGCGATGGTCGTGGTCGACGTCAACACCGGTAAGTTCACCGGTCAGGGCGGCAACCTCGAGGAGACCGTCACCAGGAACAACCTGGAGGCGGCCGAGGAGATCGTCCGCCAGCTGCGGCTGCGAGACCTCGGCGGCATCATCGTGATCGACTTCATCGACATGGTGCTGGAGTCCAACCGGGATCTGGTGCTGCGCAGGCTGCTGGAGTGCCTGGGCCGGGACCGGACCAAGCACCAGGTGGCGGAGGTCACCTCGCTGGGCCTGGTGCAGATGACCCGCAAGCGGGTCGGCCAGGGGCTGCTGGAGTCCTTCTCCGAGACCTGTGTCCACTGCAACGGTCGCGGTGTGATCGTGCACATGGACCAGGCCACCACGTCCGGCGGAGGCGGTGGCGGCAAGCGTCGCCGCAAGGGCAAGGGCGCCCCGGGCCGTGAGCACGTCCACGAGCTGCCCGAGCCGGCCGAGGTCGAGGACACCGAAGCGGTGGATGTCGACTTCGAGCGGGTCGAGCAGGAGCCGGAGACGGTCGCCGCCTCGGCCGTGGTGGACGAGCCGCGGGCCGAGCGGGCGGCGGCCGAGCCGGTCGTGGAGGCGGAGCCCGTGGCGGCGGAGCCCGCCGAGCCGGAGGCCAGGCCGGCCCGGACCCGTCGCCGTGCCTCCCGCAAGGCGATGGCTCCGGCGGGTCCCCCGCCGTCGGCGCAGGACGCGGCCGTGGTGGTCGTGAAGGCTCCGGCCTCCGAGGATTCGCGGGAAGCCCCGGAAGCCCCGGAAGCCCCGGAAGCCCCGGAAGCCCCGGAAGCCCCGGAAGCGCCCGCTGAGGCCGCGGCCTCCCGCGTCTCCGTGGACACCGGGGCCGCGGCCGCCGTGGACACCGAGCCGAGCGCCGAGGCCCCCACGGATGCCCCTACCGAGGCCCCCACCGAGGCCGCGGCCGATGAGGCCGCCGCTCCCGCGGTGACCTCGGAGCAGGAGGCCCCGGAGCCCGCCGGGGACCTGGCGGAGCCCGAGCCGGAGCAGCCCAGGAAGCGCGCCACCCGCAAGACCGCCGCCAAGAAGGCTCCGGCCAAGGCGGCGGCGAAGAAGACCACCGCCAAGAAGACGGCGGCCAAGGCGGCGGCGAAGAAGCCGGCCACCAAGAAGGCCGCCGCCAAGAAGACCGCCGCGGCCCCGCAGACACCCCCGCCCGGGGTGTCGGCCACCGCGGTTCCGAGCGAGGCGGACGTCCAGTCCGCGTAGTGGCGAGTGGTATGGAGTGCCCGGCCAGGGGCCGGTTTGACCCCGGGACGGGCACTCCGTAATCTTGACCCTCGGCGTGTTTCGCGCCAGCTCCTGAGCAAACCCCTCCCGCTACGCCGGGAGAGGCCGCCCGACGTCCGATCGGGCCGGCTGGCGTCAGGGGCCCCGACCGAGCAGAGAGTGAGTTCGCGGTGTACGCGATCGTGCGTAGCGGCGGCAGGCAGCACAAGGTTGCCGTCGGCGATGTCCTTGAGGTTGACAAGATCCAGGCGAAGCCCGGTGACACCGTGGAGCTCTCCACGCTGCTCGTCGTCGACGGTGACTCGATCACGAGTGACCCGTGGGTCCTGGCCGGTGTGAAGGTTCACGCCGAGGTCGTCGACCAGACCAAGGGCGCCAAGATCGACATCCTGAAGTACAAGAACAAGACCGGTTACCGCAAGCGCCTTGGCCACCGCCAGCAGTACACGGCGATCAAGGTCACCGGCATCGACTCCGCTGCCAAGTAAGGGGCGTTAAGAGATGGCACACAAGAAGGGCGCCTCTTCCACGCGGAACGGGCGCGACTCCAACGCTCAGCGGCTCGGCGTCAAGCGTTTCGGCGGCCAGGTCGTCAACGCCGGCGAGATCATCGTCCGCCAGCGCGGCACCCACTTCCACCCCGGTGTGAACGTCGGCCGTGGCGGCGACGACACGCTGTTCGCCCTCGCCGCCGGTGCGGTCGAGTTCGGCACGCGTCGCGGCCGCAAGGTCGTGAACATCGTTCCGGCAGCCGCTGAGTAATCAGCCCCGGACGACACACAGCAACACCGAGGGCGGACCGCCTTCCTCGCCGTGCGCGGGGAAGCCGGTCCGCCCTCGGCGCGTTGTACGAGATCCAACGTCATCTACTAGGAGGCCAGGACATGACGACCTTCGTGGACCGCGTCGAACTGCACGTCGCCGCGGGTAACGGAGGCCACGGCTGCGCCTCCGTACACCGGGAGAAGTTCAAGCCGCTCGGCGGCCCCGACGGGGGCAACGGCGGCCGGGGCGGCGATGTGAGCCTCGTCGTCGACGCCAATGTGACGACGCTGCTCGACTACCACCACTCCCCGCACCGCAAGGCCACCAATGGCAAGCCGGGCATGGGCGGCAACCGCTTCGGCGCCGACGGCGAGGACCTGGTGCTGCCCGTTCCCGACGGCACCGTCGTCAAGGACGCCCGCACCGGAGAGACCATCGCGGACCTGATCGGCCACGGGACGACTTTCGTGATGGCCCAGGGTGGGCGCGGGGGACTGGGCAACGCCGCTTTGGCGTCGGCCCGCCGCAAGGCCCCCGGCTTCGCGCTCCTCGGCGAGCCCGGTGACCGCGGCGCCTACGTCCTGGAGCTGAAGACCGTCGCCGACGTGGCGCTGGTGGGCTACCCGAGCGCCGGCAAGTCCTCGCTGATCTCCGTGCTCAGCAAGGCCAAGCCGAAGATCGCGGACTACCCGTTCACCACCCTCGTGCCCAACCTCGGCGTGGTCACCGCGGGCTCGACCGTCTACACCGTCGCCGATGTCCCCGGGCTCATCCCCGGGGCCAGCCAGGGCAAGGGCCTCGGCCTGGAGTTCCTGCGGCATGTCGAGCGGTGCTCGGTGCTCGTGCACGTCCTGGACTGCGCGGCGCTGGAGTCGGACCGCGACCCGGTCTCGGACCTCGACATGATCGAGGCGGAGCTGGCCGCGTACGGCGGTCTGGACGACCGGCCCCGCCTGGTGGCCCTCAACAAGGTGGACGTCCCGGACGGGCAGGACCTGGCCGACATCGTGCGCGCCGACCTGGAGGCCCGGGGGCTGAGGGTCTTCGAGGTCTCCGCGGCCTCCCACAAGGGCCTCAAGGAGCTCTCCTTCGCCCTGGCGGGCATCGTGGCCGAGGCCAGGGCCGCGAAGCCCGTGGAGGAGGCCACGCGCGTCGTCATCCGCCCCAAGGCGGTCGACGACGCCGGGTTCACGGTCGTGGCCGAGCCCGAGGGCTTCTTCCGGGTGCGTGGCGAGAAGCCGGAGCGCTGGGTCAAGCAGACCGACTTCAGCAACGACGAGGCCGTGGGCTACCTGGCCGACCGCCTCGCCCGCCTCGGTGTCGAGGAGGAGCTGCTGAAGGCCGGGGCCAAGCAGGGGGCGGAGGTCGTGATCGGCGGCACCGAGGACGCCGTGGTCTTCGACTGGGAGCCCACGATGGCCACCGGCGCCGAGATGCTGGGCCGCCGCGGTGAGGACCACCGCTTCCAGGGCCAGCGCCCGGCCGCTGACCGCCGCCGTGAGCGCGAGGCGGCCAGGGACGACGTGGATTCGGAGTACCACGAGTTCGACCCCTTCGC
The DNA here is from genome assembly GCF_014646055.1 of Wenjunlia tyrosinilytica. Lineage (GTDB taxonomy): Bacteria > Actinomycetota > Actinomycetes > Streptomycetales > Streptomycetaceae > Wenjunlia > Wenjunlia tyrosinilytica. The sequence goes on along the minus strand of NZ_BMMS01000001.1, from coordinate 430,517 downwards.
ATAGGCGGCGATCGACGACAACGGCGACGGCCGTGCCTCGCCGGCCGTCGGCGGCCCGAACGAGCACGCGGGCGACGGCCTGGTGTGGATCCTTCCCAACGTCAAGGGCGCGACAACGGCCACGGGCTCCTACGCGTTCGGTGCGAGCGGGCTGGGGTCGCCGGTCACCGGGGCCCGATCCGGCGGGACCTTCGGCCGCTGGGACCGGGCAGCGGCCCCCCGCGCCCGGCGCCGGGGGAGCCGCCGCGTGCCCGCACGGTCACCACCGGCGAGTTTGGCGTGGAACCGCCATTGGTGGGTACGGTGCTGCGAATGAAGAAGGCACGGCGGATACCCCAAGACGTCAGACGGCCCAGTTCCGCTTTCGTGCGTCCTCGGTGGGTGGCCCGGTGATCCCCCTTCAGACCTGGCCCGCCGGCGCCGAGAAGGCCGCGCACGCGAAGGACTCCCAGGAGGGGCAGGCCAAGCCCGCACCCCAGCGGGAGCATTTCTTCGACAACGCGAAGTTCTTCGCGATTGTCCTGGTCGTGATCGCGCACTCGTGGGAGCCGCTGATCGACAGCAGCCGCACCACCCGCGCGCTGTACATGGTCGTGTACGCGTTCCACATGCCGGCGTTCATCATCATCTCCGGCTACTTCTCGCGCACCTTTGACTCCCGCGCGGACCGCCTCCAGCGGCTGTTGACCGGTGTGGTGGTGCCGTACCTGGTCTTCGAGACGGCGTACAGCCTCTTCAAACGCGTCGCGGGCGGGGACCCGACCCATCCGGTCAGCCTGATCGACCCGTGGTACCTGACGTGGTTCCTCATCGCGCTGTTCATCTGGAGGCTCACCGCGCCGATCTGGCGGATCGTCCGCTGGCCGGTGCCGGTCGCGCTCGCCGTGGCCGCGCTCGCCGGGACCTCGAAGATCGGTGACGACCTCGACCTCCAGCGCGTCCTGCAGTTCATGCCGTTCTTCGTGCTGGGTCTGTGCCTCCAGCCGAAGCACTTCGCGATGGTGCGCTCGTGGAATGTGCGCCTGCTCGCCGTGCCGTTCTTCGCCGTGGTCACCGCGTTCGCCTACTGGGCGGCGCCGAGGATGGCGATGGACTGGTTCTACCACCGCGAGAGCGCGGAGGAACTGGGTGTCTCCACCCCGGTGCCCCTGGTGATGACGCTGGCGATGTTCGCCTGCTCGCTGGTGCTCGTGGCCGGGTTCTTCTCCTGGGTGCCCGGGCGGCGCCTGTGGGTGACCGGGATGGGGGCGACGACGCTGTACGTGTACCTCCTCCACGGCTTCCTGGTGAAGGGCGCCGAGTACGGGCACTGGTACGACAACAGCTTCGTGCACACCCCGAAGGGCGAGGTCGTCGTCACCCTGGTCGCCGCCGCCGTGGCGGTCGTGCTCGGCACCGCGCCGTTCAGGGTTCTTTTCCGGCCCGTCGTGGAGCCCGGGATGGACTGGGCGTTCAGGGTCAGGAAGCGGCAGAAGCGCTGAACGCGCCGTGGAGAGCGCCCTCGAGGGACGACCTCGGGGGCGCTCGGCGTGTGACCGTCCGAATGTTGTCATGCGCCTGAAGTGTCTTGTTCACGTACTGGACCCTCGTCATCTGAGAACTTCCCATTGCCGTATGGCAACTGACGGGAGGCAACCTCAGATGTCCGGACGCCTGACCGGGGTTCACACACCCAATCGACGCACCATCCTCGCCACCGGAGCCGCGGCGCTCAGCGCCGCCTTCGTCGGCCTCGCCACCGCGGGAAGCGCCGCGGCGGCGGGCACCCTGCCCGACGGCCTGTTCACCCTCGGAGTGGCCTCCGGCGACCCGCTGCGCGACGGCGTCGTGCTGTGGACCCGCCTGGCACCGGACCCGCTCAACGGCGGAGGCATGCCGGACGCCGCCGTCGACGTGGGCTGGCAGATCGCCGAGGACGACACGTTCAAGCGCGTGGTCCGGCAGGGGCAGACCCAGGCCGTCCCGCAGTTGGGCCACAGCGTCCATGTGGATGTACGCGGCCTGCGCCCCCACCGCGACTACTGGTACCGCTTCCGCGTCGAGGACCAGATCTCCCCGGTCGGCCGCACCCGCACCGCGCCCGGCCTGTTCGCCAACCGGCTGCGTGTGGCGCTGGCCTCCTGCCAGAACTGGCAGCACGGGTACTTCAACGCCTACGCGGACATGGCCGCCCAGGACCCGGACGTGGTCCTGTTCGTCGGCGACTACATCTACGAGAGCGGCCCCTCGTCCACGGCCGTGCGCCGCCACGAGGGCAAGGGCGAGCCGTACTCCCTCGTGCAGTACCGCAACCGCTACGCGCAGTACCGCACCGACCCCGACCTCGCGGCGATGCATGCCGCGGCCCCGTGGATCGTGACCTTCGACGACCACGAGGTGGACAACGACTTCGCCGGGGAGATCCCCCAGGACCCCGACAAGCAGTCCCACGACGCCTTCGTCGCCCGGCTGACCGCCGCCTACCAGGCGTACTACGAGCACATGCCGGTCCGTGCCACGGCGGTGCCCGACGGGCCGCACATCAGGATGCACCGCAGCTTCGACTTCGGGTACCTCGCCCGGCTGCATGTGCTGGACACCCGTCAGTTCCGCAGCGACCAGGCCACCACCGCGGAGGGCGCGCAGGACCCGTCGATGACGATGCTGGGGCAGGACCAGAAGGCCTGGCTGCTCAACGGGCTGCACCGCTCGCACGCGCGCTGGAATCTGATCGCCTCCCAGATCATGATGGCCGAGACGGATCTCCAGGTCGGCCCCGGCAAGCTGTGGTTCTACGACGCCTGGGACGGCTACCAGGTCGAACGCGACGAACTGATGGGGGAGTTCGCCCGCGTCCGCAACCCCGTCGTGATGACCGGGGACCGGCACCTGACGATGATCAGCGACCTCAAGCGCGACTTCGCCGACCCGTCGTCCCAGGTGGTCGGGGCGGAGTTCGTCGGCACCTCGATCACCAGCGGCGGCGACCTGGACGAGGCCGCGTTCAACGCCGAGTGGGACCCGCGCAGGCCCGACAATCCGCACTGGAAACTCGTCGACGGCCACCGCGGCTACCACCTGTTCGACATCGACCACCACTGCGTCGACGCCCAGGTGCGCGCCGTGGAGACCGTGCGCCGGCCCCAGTCGCCGGCGAGCACCGTCTCCCGGCTGCGGGTCCGCAACGGCAAACGGGGCGTCGAGACCGTCTGAACCGCACAGCGTACGCGCGGCCTGAACCACACCGCGTACGCGCGGCGTCCTGCCCGAATCACGCGGACAGCAAGGCCCCCGAGAGCGTTACCCGCTCCCGGGGGCCTGCAAGCGTCGTGCCCGCGGGTGGTTCAGCCCGCCGACGTGACCGACTCCGCGGCGTCGGCGTCCTCGCGCACCTCGACGGCTTCCGGCTCCTCCCGCGGCTGCGGGATCTCCACCAGGTCGCTGTCGTGGATCCCGGCCCGCTCGAGGCGGCCGAGCCGTGCCTCGGCCTTCGCCGAGAGCTCCTTGATCGCCTGCCCGAACCGCACCAGCGACGTCGGCTCGTCCGGGCCGAGCAGGTACTCCTTGAGCGTGCGGCGGTCATGGGCCAGCGGGTCGGACGCGGAGCCGCGCACGGACTCCAGCAGCTCCGGCACACCCGAGGCGTCGGGGGTGAGGATGAACGCGGCCCTGGCCGTGGAGTTCTGGCGCTTGAACTCCTCGGCGCCGAGCCCCGTGGTGTCCGTGATCGCGTACGGCTTCTCGCTCGCGATGAAGTCGGAGACCACGCTGGAGATGTCCGAGACCATCATGTCGCCGCGGTTGAAGCAGTCGTACAGATGCGGCCGGGAGCCGGTGATCACCCGGTGCTCCCACCAGCCGAACGACTTCCAGTAGGCGTCGTTCCACTGTGCCCGCAGCCGCTCCGCCTCGGCGGCGTGCGCGGGGTCCATGACGCCGTCGCGCGACCCCTCCGCCTCGTCGGCGTCCTCCTTGACCGCGGTCTCCAGCTCCGCGAGGCGGGCGGCGATGCGCCGGACCTCGGCGGCGGCGGTGTCCCGCTCAGCGGCGTCGGCGGCGGCCCGCTCACGCCACTGCGGCTCGGCGGAGCGCTCGGCGTTGGCCTGCTCGATCACGGACAGGATCCGCTCGTGGGCGGCCTTGGCCTTCGGGCAGCGCGAACCGGTGAACGGGTGCGGCTTGTACAGCACCCGGACCTCGGGACGGGCCGCGACGAGCTGCTTGACGACGTTCTCCCCAGCGAGGATGAGCGAGGTGTTGCCCGGGTCGTCCGTCCAGCCCTCCCACGTGGGGGCGTACAGCACGGTCGGCATCGGGCCGACGGGCTCGCCGGTCCCCGCCACGATGGCGCCCAGCTGCGGGCGGCCCACCTCGACTATGTCGTCGTCCCGGACACCGACGTCCGCGAGCGCGTACCGGTCGCGGCCGGCGCGCCCCGCCGTCCACACCTCGTCGTACGCCTTGCTGTACGGGTTGACCGAGGCGATCTTGTCGCTGTCGCCGTGGCCGATGAACACGTGCTTCATGCCCGGCTCGCGCAGCATGTGGATGTTCTTGCCCACGTTGGCCGGGTAGAGCGCCACCCGCAGGCTGGTCAGGTCCATGCCCATCAGATGCACCGCGCTCGGCACGCACAGCACCGGAACGGAGGTGGGGGCGAGCTTGGGGACGATGTAGCGCTCGCGCAGGATGACCAGCGGGCGCTCGTCCAGGGCGGCCAGGGTCTCCAGCCACATGTTGGCCTGGTAAGCCGAGGTGCGGGAGCCGGAGAAGTACAGCGCCACCGTGGGCCGGTAACCGCGCAGCCACTCGTCCATGTACTCCAGGACCCGCTCGGTGCGCGCGGGCTTGCGCGAGGAGCGCAGGTACGGCAGCAGGGCGACGGTGAAGGCGGTGCCGAGCGCCACGGTGATCACGGCGCCCACGAGGCCGAAGAGGGTGCGCTCCGTGGCCGCGGTGATGATCAGCCCGGCCACCATCGCCAGGTCGAGGTGCAGCATCTTCTCCGCGGCGCGCCTGGTGAGCAGGCGCGGGGGGGCGCCGGGGATGCGCAGCCCGGACATGTCGATGTTGCGGGTGACCACCGGCAGCCTGCGGCTGTTGCGGATGAGCGTCAGCAGCGCCGCGTGCGGGGCCTGGAGCCCGTAGAAGACCAGGAAGCCGGAGACCCCGAGGTAGAACGCGGCGGTGCCGGAGAAGCCCATCCGCGACAGCAGCAGCACGAGCAGGAGCTCACGCGCGAGGAAGCGGATCGACAGTCCCGCCCTGACGCGGCGCAGGAGCGCCACCATGCGCGAGCCCTGCCGGTGCAGCCACCAGTCGCCCGCGTAGGTCGCGGCCGCGGCGGCGGTGAACAGCCACAGGTTCGGCAGCAGCGCTGCCAGCAGCATGACGGGGAAGCCGAGGAACAGCAGGGCGGCCGCTCCCAGCTCCGAGGTGCTGCCCACCCGGGCCAGTCGGACGGCGGTGGAGATCACTCGGCTTCCCCGTCCACGGAGTCCAGGGCGGCGTGGTCGTTGGCCAGCGCGGCGGTCAGCGCCTCGCTGAAGGAGCGGGCGGAGGCCGAGCCCCGGGTGGGGTCCTGGCGGCGGACGTCGATGACGTGGCCGGTCAGCGAGGACAGCAGGACGTCCAGTGAGGTGCGGGCGACGGCCTCGGAGCTGAGCAGCGAGCCCTCGGGCTCGTTGCCGAACGCCTTGGTGCGCATCGGGGTGCGGGTGCGCTCGGGGTTGACGCAGTTGACCCGGATGCCGTCGGCGGCCCACTCGTCGGCCAGGGCCTGCGTGAGGTTGACCATCGCGGCCTTGGTGGAGGAGTAGAGGCTGTAGTCGCCGCGGCCGCGGGTGTAGCTGCTGGAGGTGTAGAGCAGCAGCTGGCCCTGGGTCTTGGACAGGTACTTGTAGGCGCTGCGGGCCATGTAGACCGGGGCGAGGTAGTTGACCTTGAGGGCTTCCTCGATGACCTCGTCGTCGGTCTCGGCGAGCTTGCCGATGCGCAGGATCCCCGCGGTGTTGACGACGTAGTCGACTCGGCCGGTCTCGCTGTGCGCCTTGGCCAGGGCGGCCTCGACCTGGGCCGGGTCCTCGACGTGGGTGCCGGTGGTGCTGCGGCCGAGGGCGTAGACGGTGGCCCCGTGGCTGCGGGCGAGCTCGGCCACGTCGGCGCCGATGCCGTAGGAGCCGCCGAAGACGACCATCGTCTTTCCGGTGAGGAGCTCGCGGTACGCGGCGTCGTCGGGCTGCGACGGTGCGGTTTGGGAGGCGAGCTGGAAGAGCTTGTCCGCGATGAAGATGTCGACGGGCTGCGTCACCTTCATGTTGTGCTCTTCGCCCTGCACGACGTAGATCGGCACGTCGGGCAGGTACTTGAGGACGACCGAGCAGTCGTCGGTGGCCTGGAAGTGCGGGTCGCCGGCGGCGATGGCGTAGGCCTCGCGGATGGTGGAGAGCTTGAACGCCTGGGGCGTCTGCCCGCGGCGCAGCCGGGAGCGGTCGGGGATCTCGGTGATGAACTCACCGTCCTCCCCGTGGGTGCGGGTGGTGATGATCGTGTCCGCGGAGGGGATCGCCACGTCCACGGCCTGGTACTTCTCCAGGGCGGCGACGCAGTCCGATATGACCCGCTCGGACAGCAGGGGGCGGACGGCGTCGTGGAAGAGGACGTTCATGTCCTCTCCCTCGGCCAGGCCCTCGCCCAGGGTGGTGATGGCGATGGTGGTGGTGTCGTTGCGGGTCGCGCCGCCCTCGAGGACCTTGGTCACCTTGCGCAGGCCGGCCTTGGCGACGATCTGCTCCACCTCGGGCACGTAGCCATGAGCCATCAGTACGATGATCTCGTCGATCTCGGGGCTCTCCTCGAACGCCGAGAGGGTGTGCTCAATGATCGTCTTGCCGGCGATCTTCAGCAGCTGCTTCGGTATCGCCAGGCCGACGCGCTGGCCGGTCCCTCCCGCCAGCACTACGGCCGCGGTGCGGACCCCGGTCTTGTATTCGGGCACAGGACCTGCCTCGACTTCCTTCGGATCGACGATCTTGTTGAGCGACGTTGCGCAACGTGCGCCTGAGAGGGCGCGGGGGCCGCGGCTGCATGTCCACGGTGACGGCCCGGGAAACATCAGGTTATCCACTCGGGCGCGAACTCCTAAACATCCCGTGCCCTCCGTAGGGTTGGACGGTGACAAGCCTCACAAGGTTGCATGGACGATTTGTCCGCCTTGTGGGTCGGGTGGAGCGCCCTCCCGCCGAAGCTGCCGCCACTGTGCACGCCGTCGCACCCCATGTCTTCCACAACTCGCCCTCGCGCGGGGCGTTGGGGGTCGGCGCGCGAGCGGTGAAAGTTACCCATTCTTTACCGCTTCGGGCACGGGCGCCCTGGTCCGGGCGGCCGGGGACGCCGAAGCGCGCCCCGGAGGCCGTCCGGAGCGCGCGCTCGTGCGGCGTCGGTTCAGCCCTGGGCGCGGCCCTGGCCCGCCCCCTCGGGGGCGCCGCCGGGGCCGACTTCGAGGGTGTCCGACGAGTGCGCTTCCCGGACGGTGGACGGGCGGACGCCGAGGGGCCCGCCGCGCTGCTGGGGAACGGCCGAGGCGGCGGCCTCCTGGCGCGCCCTGCGCTCGTCGGCGCGTGCGGCCAGGGCCAGGGCGGCCTGGTTGAAGCGGACCAGCGAACTGGGCTCGGAGGGGCCGAGCAGATGGTGCTTCAGCTCACGCCTTGCCTCGGCGAGGGTGTCGGGGGCCTCACTCCGTACCCGCGCCAGCAGTTCACGCACCCCCGACGCGTCGGGGGTGAGGATCGTGGCGGCCCGCACGGTGGGGAAGGCCGCGCGGAACTCCTCCTCGCCCATCGACGTGGTGTTCGTCACCGCGTAGGGCTTCTCACTGCTGAGGTAGTCCGACACCACGCTGGAGACGTCGCTGATGAGCAGGTGCGCCTGGTTGAAGCACGAGTACAGCGACGGCCGGGGCCCCTTGACGACCTGGTGGCACCACAGGGGCACCGAGTCCCAGTGCGCGGCCTCCCACTCCTGCGCCGCCGCCTCCATCCGCTCCCGCCAGCCGGGCTCGGGACGCCCCTGCAGGGACATGCGCTCCACCTCGTCCGCGCTGCCGCGCGGCGAGGACCTGGCGAGGCGGTCCAGCTCCGTGGTGCACAGGGCCAGGCGCTCGGCCGCCGCGGCGGAGGCCACGGCGCCGTGGTGCCGGGGGTCGGCGGCCCGTGCCGCGTCGGCCGCCTCGATCATGGCCATGATCCGCAGATTGGCGGCGCGAGCCCGGGGGTCGACGGTCCCCGTCATCGGGTGCGGCTTGTAGAGCAGGCGGACCCGGGGGTCGTTCAGGAGCTCGCGGACGATGTTCTCCCCGGCCAGGACGACCGAGGTGTTGCCGGGGTCGTCCGTCCACCCCTCCCAGGTGGGCGCGTACAGCACGGTGGTGAACTCCGCCCCGGGATCCGGCCCGCCCGCGCGGATGGGGGCGAGCTGGGGCCGGCCGACCTCCACCACGTCCTTGTCCTCCACCCCGATGTCGGCGACGGCGTAGCGCTCGCGGGCCGCGGGACCGGCGACCCACACCTCGTCGTACGCCTTGGCGTAGGGGTTGCAGCTGGACAGCTTGTCGCTCTCGCCGTGGTTGGTGAAGGCGTGCTTGATCGACGGGATGCGCAGGACCTGGGAGGTCTTGCCCGAGTTGGCCGGATGGATCAGCACCTTCAGCGACGAGCGCTCCAGCCGCATGAGATGGGCGACCTTGGGGATGCACACGATCGGGACGTCGGTGGCCTCGATCTTCTGCACCATGAAGCGCTCGCGCAGCACGAGCAGCGGCCGGCCGTCGAGCCGGGCCAGCGTGGAGAGCCACATATTGGCCTGGTACGCGGAGCTGGTCCCGCCGGAGAAGTACATGCCCACCGTCGGGCGGTAGCGCTCCACCCAGTCGTCGAGCCACTGGAGCACCTCCTCCTCGCGCGGCGCCCGGCGGCCCGGCAGGAGGTGCCCGGCCAGGACCAGCGCGCCCGTCAGGGCCAGCCCCGCGGACAGGGCGATGCCGGCGGCGCCCAGTGCCGGGTGGTCCGTCACGGCGGTCAGCGCCAGGCCCGTGGTGGCCGGCAGCCCGAACAGCGACAGCCGGTGGTCCGCGCGGCGCAGCAGGACGGCGGGGGGAGCCGGCCGCAGCCGCAGCGCGGAGGTGTCGATATTGCGCGTCACCACGGGCAGCGTCCGGTCGCGGCGCACCAGGATGCTCATCGCCTGGCAGACGAAGTGCAGCGAGTAGAAGCCGAGCAGGCCGCAGAGCAGCGGCAGGCGTACGGCGGTGGTGTCGTGGGTGCCCAGCGCGAGCAGACCCGTGATCAGCAGCAGGTCCCTGAGCAGCTGCCGCACGGTGGTGTCGGCGCGCATCCGGCTCAGGACCGAGGCCAGGGTGCGCCGACGACGCAGCAGATGGAGCTCGGCGACCACGACGGCGGCTGTCGCGCCCACCAGGAGGCGCACATCCGGCAGCAGGGCGCCGACGAGTTCGGCGGCGTAGGCGGTGGGCAGGAGGGCCAGGGCGGTCAGTTGCGGCACTCGGCGCAGAACGGGGCCGACAGGGGGCACAGGCGGGACTCCAAGCGGCTCGGCGACGGGTCGTGCCCGTCCCCGTCCGGGGCTCCCCGCGTATGCGCGACATCTCCCCGAGTGACGGAGGCAGGTATCGGGAGAACGAGCCGAGGGGTGCCGCGGCAATGGATCGGCGACCTGTTTCACGCTCCCGAGCGGATGGGAAATGCGGCCGAATGTGCCCTTGCTCGAATGTAAGGGCGATGTAAGAGAACGGAATTACAGGTAAGAACCATGAAAACAAAGGCAACCATCCGCCGCTCCCCTTGGTCGTGTCAGGTGTGGAAAGTTGATGACACTTGGAGACTTAACATATGACCAGTCCCGATGTGAGTGTGATCGTCGGGGTCTATAACGCCATGCCCTACCTGACACGGTGCCTGGAGTCCGTGGAAGCGCAGACCATCGGCGCCGACCGCATGGAGCTCATCGCGGTGGACGACGGGTCCACCGACGGAAGCGGCGAGGAACTGGACCGCTTCGCAGCCCACTCGAAGATCCCCACCCGGGTGGTCCACCAGGCCAACTCCGGCGGCCCCAGCGCCCCACGCAACACCGGCCTCGAACTGGCCACCGGCCGCTGGGTGTTCTTCCTCGACGCCGACGACTACTTCGGCGACGAGGCCCTCGATCGCCTGGTCGACATGGGCGAGCGCAACGGCACCGACGTCGTGCTCGGCAAGGTCGTCGGGATCAACCGCAGCGCGCCCAAGTCCATGTGGGGCAGGAACCTCGACCGCACCGACGTCTTCTCGTCCAAGGTGAAGTTCACGCTCAGCGCCCAGAAGCTGTTCCGGCGAAGCCTGCTGGTGGAGCACGGCCTGCGCTTCCCCGAGGAGCTCAAGACCGGTGAGGACGCCGTCTTCACGCTGGAGGCGTATCTGAGGGCCGACGGCCTGTCCGTCGTGGCCGACTACGACTGCTACCACCTCGTCGGCCGCGACGACGGCCGGCAGGTCACCAAGAGCGGCAGCTACACCCTGCGCTTCGACTCGGCCGCCGCGCTGATGGACCTCATAGCCAGGTTCGTTCCGCCCGGGGACAAGCGCGACGACCTCATGGTCAGGCCCTTCACCATCACGCTGTCGCCGCAGTTCAAGGTGGGCCTGCTCAAGCAGCCCGAGAAGGCGCAGCGGCACCGCATGGAACTCGCCGAGCCGCTGTTCGACGCCCACTGGAACGACGGGGTGGCCCGAAGACTGAGCGTCGAGGAGCGTCTGCGCCTGCACCTGGTGGCGGCCGGGCGGCTGGACCTGCTCAAGGACGTCCTCGAATTCATCCGGTCCAAGCAGGAGCCGGAGATCGTCCTCGACCACCGGGCGCGCCGGGCCTACCTGGCGTACCCGCACTTCCGGGACCCTTCCGCGGGCATCCCCGACTCCGTCTACGACGCGACCGGGCGGCTCCCGAAGGAGCGGCTGGTCTTCCGGGATTCACCGACCGCCCTGCAGCGCGTCCGCAGAGGGGCCCGAAGGCTCCTGGGGCCGAGGCTGAGCCGCGCCGTGGCCCGGACGATGAGGGCGGTGACCGCCGGTCCCTCCCGGTCCTGAACATGAGCCGCGCAGCCCCGTGCCCCGCCCGGGGAGCCCCGGATTTCCGGCCGGTCGGGCGGGCACAATCCGGCCGGTCGGCGGGCAATCTCCGGCCGGCGGCGGGCCCGCCGTCCGCGCCCGTCGGACGGGAGCCGGCCTCCCTCGTCCCACACCCCGGGCGCCGGAGCGCGGCTCTAGGGCGCTCCCGTAGATTGCACGCAAGGGGCATTCCACCCTTCGGGCGGCCGGGACACCGGCCGGCCGCGCGGCGGAGCGACGATGGGACGGCACGGTGGCAGCGGCGAGGCAGGACGTTGTGGAGGCCCGCAGGGTCGTGGTCAAGGTGGGGTCCTCCTCGCTGACCACGGCGGCGGGCGGGCTCGACGCCGACCGGGTCGACGCGCTGGTCGACGTCCTGGCCAAGGCCCGCGACGGGCAGGCCAAGGAGATAGTGCTGGTCTCCTCCGGCGCCATCGCCGCCGGGCTCGCCCCGCTGGGGCTGGACCGGCGGCCCAAGGACCTGGCCCGGCAGCAGGCGGCGGCGAGCGTGGGGCAGGGGCTCCTGCTGGCCCGCTACACCTCCTCCTTCGCCCGCTACGGCGTACGCGTCGGCCAGGTGCTGCTGACCTCCGACGACGTCAGCCGCCGATCCCACTACCGCAATGCCTACCGGACCCTGGACAAGCTCCTGGCGATGGGGGCGCTGCCCATCGTCAACGAGAACGACACCGTGGCCACCGACGAGATCCGGTTCGGCGACAACGACCGGCTGGCCGCGCTCGTCGCCCACCTCGTCCGCGCCGACCTGCTGGTGCTCCTGTCCGACGTGGACGGCCTGTACGACGGCAATCCCAGCAGTCCGGGCACCTCCAGGATCGACGAGGTCGCGGGCCCCGAGGACCTGCGGGGCGTCTCCGTCGGCAGCACCGGCAAGGGCGGGGTGGGCACCGGAGGCATGGTGACCAAGGTCGAGGCCGCCAGGATCGCCGCGGCGGCCGGCATCCCCGTCGTCCTCACCTCCGCCACCTACGCCGCGGACGCCCTGTCCGGCCGGGTGACCGGAACCCTGTTCCACCGCACCGGACGGCGTTCGGCCGACCGCCTGCTCTGGCTGGCCCACGCCAGCACCCCGCGGGGGGCGCTGCTGCTGGACGAGGGCGCCGTCCGGGCCGTCGTGGAGCGGAGGAAGTCCCTCCTCCCGGCCGGGGTGACCGGACTCGAAGGTGAGTTCTCCGCGGGTGATCCTGTGGACCTTCTTGATGAAAACGGCCACGCCGTGGCCCGCGGGCTGGTCAACTTTGATGCGAAGGAGCTGCCCAGGCTCCTGGGCCGGTCCACGCGGGAGCTGGCTCGCGAGCTGGGCCCGGCGTACGAGCGGGAAGTCGTGCACCGGGACGACCTGGTGGTCCTGCACACCTGAGCCCGGCCGGGGGAAACGGCCTGGCAGCCGCGTCAGCGCACCACACCGTATGAGGAGGCCGCCGGTGAGACGAGGGCGCCCAGGGCCGCCGCCCCGGGGAGCGGCGGAACGAACGCTCGCCAGTGTCGAGAGGCACACGGACGGCAGAGCGGGTGGCGAAGCCGCGTCCGTGGCCGCCCCTGCCTCCCGGCTGCCCCATCCGTCACACGACCGGGGGGCCTGCGCCCAGCCGGGGCCGCGTGCCGTGCCCGACCTCGAGCCGGACCTCGACACCGGCGAGGAGGACGGGGTGGACGCCCCCCGCGAGGCCGAGCAGCCCCGGCTGTGGCACGTCACCCTCAGCGTCTCCGGCGCGGAGGCGCCGCTGTCCGAGGTCAGGCGCGGACTGGAACAGCTCGCCCACGACCATCCGTTCCTCCTCACCAGCCGCTACGCCGACGACCACGCGGAGATCCGCTACTGGGAGGAGGCCCGCGATCTGCACGACGCGGCGGCCATGGCGCTGCGGCTGTGGGGCGAGCACCGCTCGACGGCCAAGCTGCCGCCGTGGGAGATCGTCGGACTCGAGGTGATCGACCGGCAGACCTACCACCAGCGCATCGCCGAGGGGTACGGGCCGCTGCCGGCCACGCCGGTCGGAGTGCACCCCTTCTGAGCGCCGAGCCTCCCGCGGGGCGGCCGCGGGCGCTCACCGGGGTTCTCGGGCCCTCCTTGCGGCATCTCGGCTGGTGAAACTCTCGAGTGACTTGTCCGTCCGGCTCAGTAGGCTGCCCGTTATGAGCAGCGAATCCACTTCACCTGTCATCGACACCGCCCGTCGAGCGAGGGAGGCGGCCGCCGTGCTCGCGCCGCTGCCGCGCACCGCGCGGGACGGCGCGCTGCTCGCTGTCGCCGACGCGCTGGTCGCCCGCGCCCCGGAGATCGTCGAGGCGAACGCCCAGGACGTGGCCAAGGCCCGTGCGAGCGGCACCAGCGAGTCGATCGTCGACCGCCTGACCCTCACCACCGAGCGGATCGAGGCCATCGCCTCGGACGTGCGGGACGTCGTGGCGCTGCCCGACCCGGTGGGCGAGCTGGTCCGCGGCTCGACGCTGCCGAACGGGCTCGAGCTGCGCCAGATCCGGGTGCCCTTCGGAGTCGTCGGGATCATCTACGAGGCCAGGCCGAATGTGACGGTGGACGCCGCCGCCCTGTGCCTGAAGTCGGGCAACGCGGTGCTCCTGCGCGGCTCCTCCTCCGCCTACGCCTCCAACACCGCGCTGGTCGGCGTCCTGCGCGACGCCGTGGCCGAGGCCGGGCTGCCCGCGGACGTCGTCCAGCTCGTCCCCGGCGAGAGCCGGGAGTCGGTGGGTGAGCTGATGCGCGCCCGAGGCCTGGTGGACGTTCTCATCCCCCGCGGCGGAGCCTCGCTGATCCGCACGGTCGTCGAGGAGTCGACCGTGCCGGTGATCGAGACCGGTGTGGGCAACTGCCATGTCTACGTCGACGCCGACGCCGACCTCGACATGGCCGTGCGGATCCTGATCAACGCCAAGGCGTCCCGGCCCAGCGTGTGCAACGCGGCGGAGACCCTGCTGGTGCACGCCGATACCGCCGAGGAGTTCCTGCCGCGGGCGCTGAAGGCCCTGGCCGAGGCGGGAGTGACCGTGCACGGCGACGAGGCCGTCCAGCGCTTCTCCGGTGTCTGCGACGCCACGATCGTGCCCGCCACGGACGAGGACTGGGAGACCGAGTACCTCTCCTACGACATCGCCGCCGCGGTCGTCCCGGACCTGGACGCCGCCGTGCGGCACATCCGCCGCTGGTCCTCCGGCCACTCCGAGGCGATCATCACCCGTTCGCAGCCCGCGGCCCGCCGGTTCACCCAGTTGGTGGATTCCACCACCGTGCTCGTCAATGCCTCGACGCGCTTCACCGACGGCAGCGAGTTCGGATTCGGCGCCGAGATCGGCATCTCCACGCAGAAACTGCACGCCCGCGGCCCCATGGGCCTGCCGGAGCTGACCTCCACGAAGTACGTGGTCACCGGCGACGGGCACATCCGCTAGAGGCCGGGGGCGTGGGGCGGGCACCGGGAGCCGTTGCGGCGCAAGGCCCGCCACCCGATCTGACCGCTTCTATGTCCATGCTCGTGCAGTCGGTAATACGCTGGCAGGGTGCCGGATGATGTGGGGGGTACGCCGTTCTCGGACGGGAGTGACCACGGAGGCGCGGACGACGAGTTCGCAGCCGTGGTGTTCGATGAGGCCTTCATCCGGTCGGCCCGAATACATGAGCCCACGGCGCATGAGCGCATGGTGGCGGCGGCCCAGGCCAGGACGGAGGCCGAGACCCGTACGAGGGTCGGAGGGCCGGAGGACGAGACCGGCGCCGAGGACGGGGACGAGGGCTATCCGGGCGCCTACCGGGACGACGAGTACGGCCCCGACTGGGACGAGGACGACGACCGCTACGAGGAGTCGCCGTACGGTTACCGTCGGGCCCACACGCGCTGGCACCGCACGGTGGCGTGGGTACTGGCCGTCGTCATGGGGGTCGGCGTGGTCCTGCTGACCGTCGCCGCGGTCTACCGGGGGGCATCCGGGGGAAGGCAGCAGCCCGCTCCACCGCCGGGGAACAGCCGGATGGACAGCCCATCGGCCCCTGCCGGACTGCCTGTTGGCGCCGAACCGGTCTCCCCGAGGCCGTGAGGAGGAGCCTGCCGGGCACCGCCGCACCCATGTGGTTCTCACCCCGATGACATGACGTCAGAAGATGTCCGGCCGCCGGGCATTCATGGGCGCGCCCGCGGACTTACCCTGGAGGTATGACCGGGCGTGGAGACCCTCCCGAGGGGGCGCCGGACGGTATCCCCGGAGGTGACGACGAGTACCGATCCGTCGTCTTCGACGAATCGTTTGTGCGGGCTGCGCGGATTCAGGAGTTCTCCGCCACGGAGCGTATGCGCAGCGACGCACGGGCGGTCCGCACCCGCGGCAGGCTGCACGGCTCCGTCTCCCGGCAGGCCTTCGCCCTGATCCTGCTCATCGCGCTGGCCTTCGGCACGGCCGTCTACATGGGCATACGGCACCCCTACCGCCAGCCGGACACGGCCGTCCCCACGCAGGCGACGATGGCCATGATCCCGCTGGCCCCCGCCCGTGGCGGCGAGCCGCCCACGGGGGCGCCCAGGGACCTGTTCAAGAAGGGGCCGGCCTCCCAGTACCGGGTCGGTGCCGACGGGATCGCCCTGCCCGCCGTACGGCGCACGGACCACTTCTCCGTGAGCCAGGTCCTCCAGGCGGCCATGGCGGCCAAGGAGTACCTCGTCGCCTCCTCGATCAACCCCGACGTGCTCATGAGCCGGCAGACCCGGCCGGTGCGCCGGATGCTGGCACCGGAGCAGCAGGCGCAGTTCGACCGCAGCCTGACCCGCCCCGCCGACGACGGGCGGCACGCCGCCACGGGCTGGATGGTGCGCTTCGATCCGGCCAAAGTGAAGCTCGCGGACCAGGGGGTCCGGGTGGATGGCTCCATCCAGGTGCGCGAGACGGACGCCGACTCGCTCCAGGTGACCACCGACCACACCTTCGTCTACGCGGTCGGGTCGGCCAGGGGCGACGGGAAGGCCGACAAGGCGGCCGCGCTGTACACCGTCCGCCGCGAGCTCAGGCTGGGCTTCGACCGCACGGCGCTGCGGGAGTCCCAGCCCGTCCTGCTGGAGTCCTCCTCCGAGGCCGGGCCGCAGCTGTGCTCGGTGGACGCGTCGATGTACTTCCAGCCGGTGCTGCCGGGCACCCTCAAGAGCGGCGGCGACCCGGGCAAGAGCGGCGGGACCGACCCGTTCGACCACGACAAGCCCGTCGGGGCGACCTGCGGGCAGCTGGCGGCGGGCGCCCAGGGCTGACCCGGGCGCCCATGACGTGCCGCTCGTCGGCTCCTCAAGTCCAGCCCGGGGGCGAAACCGTCCGGCCTGGAACCGTCCGGCCTGGAACCGTCCGGCCTGGAACCGTCCGGCCTCGGCCGGGCCGCCCGCCGTCCGACGCCTCAGTCGGTGCTGCCGCCCCCGGTGCCCCCGTCGCCGTCCTGCGGGCCGCCACCGGCCTGGTCGGTGCCGTTGGCCCCCCGGGCGCCGGTGAACTTGTCCCGCAGTTTGCTGCCCATGTCGCCCGCACCCGAGCCGATGTCCCGTATCAGGCCCATCAGCGGGTCCTTGCTGGCCTTGACCCCGTCCGCGTAGGAGTTGGCCGAGTCGCGGAACGCCTCCGACACGGAGGCGTCCTTGTCCTCCGAGCGGCGCGGGTAGTGGCCGTCCATGATCCGCTGGTAGTCGCGGCTCTCGGCCCACTTCTTCAGCTCGGCGGCGCGCACCGTGGTGAACGGGTGGCTGCGCGGCAGCACATTGAGGATCTTCAGCACGGAGTCCCGCAGGTCACCGCCCGAGTCGTACTCCTCGGCCTGCTTGAGGAACGCGTCGACGTTCATCTCGTGCAGGTGGTTGCCGCCCGCGATCTTCATCAGGCCGCGCATGGACGCCTTCAGGTCCTGGCCGACCAGCAGCCCCGCCCGGTCGCAGGACAGCTCCGACTTGCGGAACCACTCCCGCAGCGCCGTGACGAGCGCCATGATCGCGAGGCTGCCGAGCGGGATCCAGGCCACCCGGACCGCCAGGGTGGTCAGGAAGAGCAGGATCGTGCGGTAGACCGCGTGCCCGGACAGCGCGTGCCCGACCTCGTGTCCGACGACCGCCCGCATCTCCTCCTCGTCGAGCAGCTCGACCAGACCGGTGGTGACCACGATGATCGGCTCGTCCAGGCCGATGCACATGGCGTTGGGCTGGGGGTCCTGCGTGACGTACATCGGCGGGACCTTCTCCAGGTCCAGGATGTAGCAGGCGTCCCTCAGCATGTCGTTCAGATGTGCGAACTGCTGGTCGCTGACCCTCACCGAGTCCGACAGGAACAGCAGCCGCATGGACCGCTCGGGCAGCAGGCCGCTGAGCGCCTTGAACACGGTGTCGAAGCCGGTGAGCTTGCGAAGGGCGACCAGCGCGGACCGGTCGGCCGGGTGCTCGTAGGCCCTGGAGGAGATTCCCGGGAACCTGATCCTGCTGCGGCTCGGCGGGTGTTCATTGGACTCGGTCATCGGGTGTCAACCCCCTGGTTTGCCGGTACTGACGTCTCGTTGCGACCTGCTGTGCGACAGCCCGCCGTCGGCCGGGGAACGGCCGGAGTTAGGCTGGTTCGTCCGCTCGATCATGACGATCGGCCCCCACGTCGAGGAGTGCTTCCGCCATGCCCGCCGTCCCCTCCCACCTGCCGGAACTTCTCGCCGCCACCTCCCGGGGCGGCCCCGGCGTCCTGCTCAAATGGGTCATCGTGATCGTGATCGTCGGTGTGGTGTTCCTGGCCTGGTTCCTGCTGCGCGGCTACAAGGACAAGGACTGAGCACTGGATACAAGGACGCGCGGAGCCTGCGTGAGGTTCCTTGCCGTCCCGCCCGTACCATGGGCCACACCCACGTCCGGATCCACTGACAGACCGAGGGCCCGCCACGATGACTGCACACCACGCGCTCACCCGGCTCGCCGAGGCGAGCGAGCACGGCCACGCCAGCCTCAGCCCGTACCTGACGGGCGGTGGTGCCCTGGGGGCCCTGCTCCTGCTGCTCTGGATCACCACGCGCTTCAACCGCGACCGCTGACCGCGGGAGCCTGGGCGTCATGACCAAGCGACTCGGGGTGATGGGCGGAACGTTCGACCCCATCCACCACGGCCACCTCGTGGCGGCCAGTGAGGTCGCGAGCCTGTTCCACCTCGACGAGGTGGTCTTCGTGCCGACCGGCCAGCCGTGGCAGAAGAGCGACCGCGTGGTCTCGCCGGCCGAGGACCGCTACCTCATGACCGTGATCGCCACGGCGTCCAACCCGCAGTTCTCGGTCAGCCGCATCGACATCGACCGCGGCGGGCCGACGTACACCATAGACACGCTGCGTGATCTGCGGGCCGAGCACGGCGACGCCGACCTCTTCTTCATCACCGGCGCCGACGCGCTGTCGCAGATCATCTCCTGGCGCAACCACAAGGACCTCTTCGACCTCGCGCATTTCATCGGGGTCACCCGTCCGGGGCACACTCTGTCGGACCCGGGTTTTCCGGAAGGCGGTGTCTCACTCGTGGAGGTGCCCGCTCTGGCGATCTCCTCGACCGGATGCCGCGAGCGCGTGGCGAAGGGAGAACCGGTCTGGTACCTGGTGCCCGACGGGGTTGTGCAGTACATCAGCAAGAGGGCGCTCTACCGGGAGACCGGATAGCGTGCTGCGGACGACCGAAGGGGCGCTGTGACCGACGCAAACTCCCCGTGGCGCGACGCCGCGGGAGAACCCCGACGTGAGCCGCGCCCCGACGCCCCGTACGGCGGCGAGCAGGGAGACTACGCGGACCAGGCCGACTACACCGCCCAGTACGGTCAGGGCCAGAACCACGCTCAGCACGACCAGTACGACCAGTACGGCAATCAGTACCCCCAGGGCAGTCAGTACCCGCAAGGCAGCCAGTACCCCGAGAGCAGCCAGTACCCGCAGGGCGACCAGTACACCCAGGGCAGCCAGTACGACGGCACCGGCCAGTACGGGCAATACCAGCAGCCGGGCGCCGGCGACCAGTACACCGACCCCTACGGCGGCGGCCAGTACCAGCAGGGCCACGGCTACGACCCCTACTCGGCGCAGCAGCAGAGCACCGGCTACGCCGAGCCGTACATCCCGCAGCAGCAGACCACCAGCTACGGCGAGAGTTATGACGGCGGCTACGACACCGGCTATGAGACCGGCCCGTACCCGGCGTATCCCCAGGACGGCTACGCACAGCAGGAAGCCCCCGCCGCGGCCCCCGCCGCGCCGCCGAGGCAGTCCGTCCAGGACCCCTACGCCGAGCTCGCCGAGCTGCGCACCCCGGATCCCGACGGTGACGACGACGCGTCCCCGGGCCAGGGTTCGGCCAGGACGGACTACCGGACCGAGCAGTTCTCCTTCGTCGACGACGAGGAGGACGAGGAGGTCATCGACTGGCTCAAGTTCGCCGAGACCCGCAGCGAGCGCCGCGACGAGCGCAAGCGCGTACTGCGCAACCGGGTCGTCTCCCTCGGCCTCGTCCTGGTCGTCGCCCTCGCGGGCGGCGTCGGCTACCTGTGGTGGCGCGGCGAGCTGCCGTTCGGGGGCGCCAAGAACGCCGCCGCCGCCGGAGCAGGGCAAAAACGCGACCTCATAGTCGTGCACCTCAAGGAACTCGACGCCGACCGCAGCTCCACGGCCCTGCTGGTCGACAACAGGACCACCGGCAAGGGCACCGCCGTGCTCGTGCCGAACTCCCTCGCCGTCAGCACCGACGACGCGGGCTCCACCACGCTCGGCAAGTCCGTGGACCAGGCCGGAATGGGTCCCACGCGTGACGCGCTGTCCACGCTGCTCGGCGCCGAGATCAAGGGCACCTGGCGCCTCGACACCCCATTCCTCGAACTCCTCGTCGAGTCGGTCGGCGGTATCACCGTCGACACCGACTCCGAGGTGAAGGGAACGGGCAAGAACAAGGCGAAGACACTGGTCAAGAAGGGTCCCCAGCAGCGGCTCAACGGTGTCGGCGCCGTCGCCTACGCCACCTACCACGCGCCCGGCGAGGCCGCGGACAAGCAGCTAGCCCGGTTCGGCCAGGTGATGCAGTCGGTACTGAAGCAGATGCCGAGCGAAGCGTCCGCCGCCACCGAGACGGTCAAGAACCTGGGCTCCGTCGCCGACCCCTCACTGCCCGAGAACGAGCTCGGAGCGTCGCTGGCGCCCCTGGCCGAGGACGCCAAGACGGGGCAGTACAAGACGGTGCCGCTGCCCGTCGCGGCGGACGGGACGCTGACCGACGCGACGAACAACGGCCTGGTCAAGGATGTGCTCGGCGGCACGGTGAAGAACGCCGACCCCAAGGCGACTCCGCGGGTGAGCGTCAAGGACGCCACCGGCACCTCCACGGCCTCGGGCAATGCGCAGGTGACGCTGATCAACGCCGGCTACACCTACACCTCGGCGGGCAAGGCCTCCACGCCGGTCGCGAAGTCCGCGGTGACCTACGCCAACGACCTCCAGGCGGACACGGCCAAGGAGGTCGCCCAGACCCTGGGGCTGCCGAAGACGGCGGTGAAGAAGGCGTCCGGCTCGCAGAACGCCGACGTCGCCGTGGTCCTCGGCCAGGACTACAAGGGCTGAGGCGGGGCCGGAGACGGGCCGGGCGGGGGAACCCGTTCCGGCCCGGACAGCGGAACCTGTTCCGGCCCGGAGGGGGGAGCCTGTTCCGGCCCGGAGGGGAACCTGTTCCGGCCCGGGCGGGGGGAACCAGTTCCGGCCCGGACGGGGGAAACGGCCCGGACGGGGAAAGGGCACGGGCGGGAAAAGTGGGACGGGGGCATCGGCAGGACATGACATCCTGGAGCGTGTAGCCCGTTCCCGAACCCGAAAGCTCAACTGTGACCGCAACCGACCACGCAGTCGAACTCGTCAACGCCGCCGCCCAGGCGGCAGCCGACAAGCTCGCCCACGACATCATCGCCTACGACGTCAGCGACGTCCTCGCCATCACCGACGCCTTCGTTCTGGCCTCCGCGCCCAACGACCGGATGGTGAAATCGATCGTCGACGAGGTCGAGGAGCGGTTGCTCAAGGAGTGCCAGGCCAAGCCGGTGCGCCGCGAGGGCGAGCGGGACGGCCGCTGGGTGCTGCTCGACTACATCGACGTCGTGGTGCATGTGCAGCACTCCGAGGAGCGTGTCTTCTACGCCCTGGAGCGGCTGTGGAAGGACTGCCCGGAGCTGGACCTGCCCGAGGACGCCGTGAAGACGCGCGGCAAGGCCGCCGAGCACGCCGAGGCCCAAGCCGCCGATGACGACCTCAGTGACGCCGACCGCATCGGCGGCTTCCACGGTCAGGACGGAGACCGGCGCTGAACGGGCAGGCCAGGGTCCGCGGACGCAAGATCGTCCTGTGGCGGCACGGGCAGACGGCGTGGAACCTGGAACGGCGCTTCCAGGGCAGCACCGACATCCCGCTCACCGAGACGGGCATCGCCCAGGCACGCCGATCCGCCCGTCTGCTCGCCGCACTGCGCCCGGACGCGATCGTCTCCTCGGACCTCAAGCGCGCTGCGGCCACCGCCGACGAGCTCGTCTCGATCACCGGCCTGGAGGTCAGGCACCACGAGGCACTGCGGGAGACCTACGCCGGTGTCTGGCAGGGGCTGACCGGCGACGAGATCCAGGAGAAGTACGGCGAGCAGTACGCCGCCTGGAAGCGCGGCGAGCCGGTGCGGCGCGGCGGCGGTGAGCTGGAGACCGAGGTCGCGGACCGGGCTGCACCCGTGGTACTCGCCGCCGCCGATGCACTGCCGGACGGCGGCACGCTGGTCGTGGCCAGCCACGGCGGCGCCATCCGGGTAACGATCGGACGCCTGCTGGGGCTGGCGCCGCACACGTGGGAGTCGTTGGGCGGTCTGTCCAACTGCTGTTGGTCCGTGCTCGGGGAGGGCGCCCGCGGCTGGCGTCTGATGGAGCACAACGCGGGCACGCTGCCCGAGCCGGTCCTCGGGGACGACGACTGACGGGCGACCGGCGGCGAGGCAGCGACCGGCGGCGAGGCAGCGACCGGGGGTCGACGCGTGCGGCCGGGAGGGCCGGAATCCGTCCTGAGCACGGATTTCGTGCTTCAGCCGGTGACCCGCTAAGCTTTCTTCCGTTCACGGCGCAGGCGCCGGAACGGCGGGGCTATAGCTCAGCTGGTAGAGCACTTGCATGGCATGCAAGGGGTCAGGGGTTCAAATCCCCTTAGCTCCACTCGGAAGCGGGAAGCCCTGTCTGCGGAAGGCGCAGACAGGGCTTCCTCGTCGTTTCTGCGCGGCTTCGCCGCGCGGTGCGGGGGCTCCGCCACCCGCACCCCCTTTGCCCAGGCGAACCCTGTCTGCGGAAGGCGCAGACAGGGCTTCCTCGTCGTTTCTGCGCGGCTTCGCCGCGCGGTGCGGGGGCTCCGCCACCCGCACCCCCTTTGCCCAGGCGAACCCTGTCTGCGGAAGGCGCAGACAGGGCTTCCTCGTCGTTTCTGCGCGGCTTCGCCGCGCGGTGCGGGGGCTCCGCCACCCGCACCCCCTTTGCCCAGGCGAACCCTGTCTGCGGAAGGCGCAGACAGGGCTTCCTCGTCGTTTCTGCGCGGCTTCGCCGCGCGGTGCGGGGGCTCCGCCACCCGCACCCCCGCCCGCCAGGTTGGGCCAGTCCGTGTTCGTGGGGTGGGGCGTGTGCTCGTCGCCTGTGTGGACCCGCGCCTGAGGTGAGCTCGTGTCCGTGGGGTGGGGCGTGGGCTGGTCTCCGTGTAGCCTGCGTCTGCGCCCGTGTCCGCGCGTCCAGGTGCTCGCTCCAGTCGGGGTCCAGATGGCGCTGGTACCCCGGAAGGCGTCATGGTCGACAGCGCTGCGGTGAGTACGCCCGCCGACGCGGGGGCGGGGACGGAGGGCGTTGTCCCGCCGCGCTCCGGGTGGCTGCTGTTCGTCGTGCTGGCCGGGCAGTTCATGGCCCTGCTCGACGCCTTCATCTTCAACGTCGCCGTCCCCGACCTGCGGGCGGACCTGCACCCCTCGGGGGCCCAGCTCCAACTCATCGTCGCCGGTTACACCATCACGTACGCGGTCCTGTTGATCACCGGTGCCCGGCTCGGCGCGCTCCTCGGCCACCGCAGGGTCTTCCTCGCCGGGCTCGCCGTCTTCACCGCCGCATCCCTCGCCTGCGGTCTCGGCCGGAGCGCGTATCAGCTCATCGGCTTCCGCATGGTCCAGGGCGTGGGCGCCGCGGGGATGATCCCGCAGGTGCTGAGCCTGATCCAGCGCACCTTCACGGGCCAGGCAAGGCTGCGCGCCCTCAGCGTCTACTCGGCGGTGATGGCCTCCGGAGCCGCGGTCGGCCAAGTGGCGGGAGGCGCGCTGGTCACGGCGGACCTGTTCGGCACGGGGTGGCGGCCGGTGTTCCTGGTCAATGTGCCTCTCGGGGCCGCCCTGCTCGTCGTGGGGGCGCGGATGCTGCCGCGTGACCGGGGTTCGGGTGCCGAGGTGTCCCACCGCCTCGACCTGCCCGGACTGCTGGCGCTGGGGGCGGCGGTCACCCTCCTCGTGGTGCCGCTCGTTCTCGGACGTGAGCAGGGATGGCCGCTGTGGGTATGGGTGTGCCTGGCCCTGAGTCCCGTGGCCTTCGCGGTGTTCGCCGCCGTCGAGCGTCGCGAGGCCCGGCGGGGAGGAGCGCCGCTGGTCCCGGGCAGGGTGCTGAGGGCGCCCACGATGGGGGCGGCGTCGTTCGGCATCTTCCTGGCGATGACCGTCAACGCCGGACTGCTGTTCGCGGTGGCGCTCCATCTGGAGTCGGTGATCGGCCGCAGCGCGCTCGCCACCGGCCTCACCTTCCTCCCCACCGCCGTCGGATTCGGACTGGTGGCGCTGTACTGGCGGCGGCTCCCCGAACGCCTCCATCCATGGCTGGGCACCCTGGGCTTCGTGGCGGCCGCGGCTTCCTTCGGCGGTGTGGCCCTGGTCGTCCGAGACGACGGTGGCGGGGGCGCGGTCCTGCCCGTTCTGCTCGGCGGGGCGGGCGTCGGCCTCGGTGGCACGGTCGGGCCGGTGCTGGCCCTCGCCCTGGCCAAGGTGCGGCCCCAGGACGCGGCCGACGCCACCGGCCTGCTCACGACCGTCACCCAACTGGGTGTGGTCCTGGGCGTGGCCGCCTTCGGCACCGTGTTCCTCAGCCGCTCCAGTGACTCCATGGCGGTCACCGCCGTGGCCCTGGCCGCTACCAGCGCGGTCGGCGCGCTCTTCGGGCTGAGGCTGCTGCGTGGGCGAGCGGCGCCCTGACAGCGCCCATCCGCCGTGCGTTCATCACTGCGTATGGCGTATCGGGAGCGACGGGATATGCGGAACCTCCGGCTCTTCTTGAGCGTCGTAGTCACTAAGAGCAGTCGCCGCACTACGGACGGCGGCGTGTGGGGGAGTCACGGGGGTTGGGCGTTGTCCGACATCGTGGAGCAGGTGCTCGCGTTACGTAGGTTGATGGATGCCGATCCCGAGTCCGACTCGGCGGCGCAGCAGGGGGACGACGGCGAGGACCTCGCCTCAGGGGAGGCGGGCGCCGTGCCCGAGACATGATCCGGAGTGCGGGCACGCGGGTGGCGGCCTATCACCCGCGGTGCTCAGTGGCGATACACATGCACGCGCCGGTCGGACAGCGGCCCGGCGGGGCCCGGGATCCAGACCTGGTCCGGTAGTTGGGGCGACCCAGTGTGCAGAGCCCGTGCGGCGAGGAATCCCGCGACGCAGAGGACCGCCGTGCCGGCCAGAGGGTACAGCGAGGACAGCATCATCTCGCCCGCGTCCTGGGAGAGCTCATGGCGCCCCGGACCGTGCGGCACCAGCCAGAAGAGATAACTGGTGAAGAGCAGAGCGGTGGCTACGGTGGCGGTCCACCACAGCGGGCTGCGCCTACCGGCAGCCTCCGAGCCGAGCAGAAGCACCATCGGTACGCACCACACCCAGTGGTGCGACCAGGAGACCGGGCTCACCAGGAGGGCTGTCGTGGCGCAGGCCACCGCGGCCCACGCCGGGGCGCCCGGCAGGCTCGATCCGGCGATGGCCGCCGCGGCGGCGACGGCCAGCCCCAGGGCGACGGCCACGGCGGCGGCCACCACCCACCACAGACCGGGGTTCCCGGTGTGCAGCAGCCGGGCGAGGATGCCGCGCAGGGACTGGTTGGCGGTGTCCTCGGTGTGACCCACCCGGCTGGTGGAGAAGACCGTGCCGCTCCAGAAGCGCACCGAGTCCCGGGGGAGCGCGCCCGCCGCGAGCGCGACCGTCCCGGTGAACGCGCCGAGGGCGACAGCTGCCCGGCGCAGCCAGGGGTTCCACAGCCGACCGCGCTGCCGGCGCAGCCTGCTCCACGCCTGGGCCACGCCCACCACGGCGAGGAAGACCGCGAAGAGGGCGGGGGTGAGCTTGATCCCCGCGGCGATACCGATGCCCACGCCCGCCCAGCGGTGGTCGGCGCGGCGGGTGAGGTCCCACAGCACCAGCACCGTGACCAGGAGGTTGATCTGGCCGTAGCGCAGCGTCGTCCACACCGGCTCGCACCACACCGCCACCGCCGTCACGGCGAGGGCCGCGGCCGTGCGGGGCAGCCGCCGTGGCCGCCCGGTCAGCCGCAGGGACAGATGGGCGAGCGCCAGGAGGAGGCCGAGATTGCCCACTATCGCCGCGGTGCGCATCGCGTCCACGCCCACCCAGGTCAGGGGCACGAACAACAAGGAGGCGAAAGGCGGGTAGGTGGTCGGCAGCCCCGCGTGCGTGGCGCGCATCGCGTACAGGTCCTGACCGCCGCGGACCGTCCAGCCCTCGGCCCGGTACACCATGAGGTCGATCATGGACACATGAGCCGCGTGCTGGGCAAGGCAGAACGCCGTGAGGGACAGCAGGCAGAGAGCCGCAGCGATGAGCGTCGGCCTGCGCACTATGAACGACCGCACAGTGAGCGGGCGGGGGGTCGCGAGCAGCTGCGTCGCAGTCACGGTGCGCGGCTCCATAAAGAGGGATGTGGCGGTCAAATCGGTCGTTGACGGACGACAGTACCGGCCAGTTGTCCTAAAGCGGGTGCCGCCCAAACCGTTTGGTCAAACCCTGCGCGCTCCGTGTAATGTAGGCCGGGCCGCCGGGCGAACTGGCGGAAAACACTCGGGGCTATAGCTCAGCTGGTAGAGCACTTGCATGGCATGCAAGGGGTCAGGGGTTCAAATCCCCTTAGCTCCACTCGGAAGCGGGGAGCCCTGTCTGCGGAAAGCGCAGACAGGGCTCCCTCGTCGTTTCTGCGCGGCTTCGCCGCGCGCTGCGGGGGCTTCGCCACCCGCACCCCCATCCGCCTGGCCGGGCGAGCCCGTGTCCGTGGAAGGCCGCAGACCAAGGCTCCGTCGTCTATTACTGGCCGTTCGTTGCGGGGGCTTCGCCACCCGCGCCCCCCGTCTGCCGGGCGGGGCGAGCCCGTGTCCGTGGAAGGCCGCAGACCAAGGCTCCGTCGTTGTTTCTGCGCGGCTTGGCCTTCGCCACCCCCATCCCCATCCGCCTGGCCGGGCCAGCTCGTGTCTGTGGAAGGCGCAGTCGAAGGCTCCGTCGTCTATTACTGGCCGTTCGTTGCGGGGGCTTCGCCACCCGCGCCGCCATCCGCCGGGCGGGGCGAGCCCGTGTCCGCGAGGGCTGCCCTCGGAGGGTGCCGTCGTGGGGACGCTGAGTGCGGGGCGCTGAGCCGCTGCGGTACCCTGGCCCCTATGCGAGCCGTGAGCCGTCTGCTTAGTCGGCCGCGCTGATCAGGACCGGCCCCCGGGCCGGAGTCGGCGCGGCGTCCCCTCCTGTGCGAGGGGATTTTTTATTGGTCCACCAGCAGACGCGGTATTCGGCCGCCATGACGTCGATGGAGCCCCGAGGACGATGAGCGACACCACCCCGGCCGTTGAGCCGCACCGCTACACGGCCGATCTGGCAGCCGAGATCGAGTCCCGCTGGCAGGACGAGTGGGAGAAGAGGGGCACATTCCACGCCCCGAACCCCACCGGGCCGCTGGGCGACCCGGACGGGTCCGCGGACCGGCCCAAGGCGTACGTCATGGACATGTTCCCGTACCCCTCGGGTGCGGGTCTGCACGTCGGGCACCCCCTGGGCTACATCGCCACCGACGTCTACAGCCGCTACCTGCGGATGACCGGCCACAACGTGCTGCACACGCTGGGCTACGACGCGTTCGGCCTGCCCGCCGAGCAGTACGCCGTCCAGACCGGCACCCATCCGCGGGTGACCACCGAGGCGAACATCGCCAATATGCGCCAGCAGCTGCGCCGCCTGGGCCTGGGCCACGACAGCCGCCGCTCCGTCTCCACCATCGATCCCGGGTACTACAAGTGGACCCAGTGGATCTTCCTGCAGATCTTCAACTCCTGGTACGACGAGTCCGCGGGCCGCGCCCGTCCCATCGCCGAACTGGTCGAGCAGTTCGCGGCGGGCACCCGCGAGACCCCGGACGGCCGCCCCTGGTCGCGGCTGTCGGCGGCCGAGCGCTCCTCCGTCCTGGACGACTTCCGCCTGGCCTACGCCAAGCAGGCCCCGGTCAACTGGTGCCCGGGCCTGGGTACCGTGCTGGCCAACGAGGAGGTCACCGCCGACGGCCGCTCCGAGCGCGGCAACTTCCCCGTCTTCCGTGCCAATCTGCGCCAGTGGATGATGCGGATCACCGCCTACGCGGACCGCCTGCTGGGGGATCTGGACCTGCTGGACTGGCCCGAGGCCATCAAGCTGCAGCAGCGCAACTGGATCGGCCGCTCCGAGGGCGCCCGCGTCGACTTCGCCGTCGACGGCCACGACGAGAGGATCACGGTCTTCACCACCCGGCCGGACACCCTGTTCGGCGCCACCTACATGGTGCTGGCGCCCGAGCACGGCCTGGTCGACACCGTCGTCGCCGACGCCTGGCCCGAGGGCGTCCCCGGCGTGTGGACGGGCGGCGCGGCCACCCCGGCCGAGGCCGTGGCCGCGTACCGCAAGCAGGCGCAGTCCAAGTCCGACGTCGAGCGGCAGACCGAGGGCAAGGACAAGACCGGTGTCTTCACCGGCGCCCACGCCGTCAACCCCGTCACCGGCAAGCGGATCCCCGTCTTCATCGCCGACTACGTGCTGATGGGCTACGGCACCGGCGCGATCATGGCGGTGCCGGGCCAGGACGAGCGCGACTGGGAGTTCGCGGAGGCCTTCGAGCTGCCCATCGTCCGCACCGTCGAGCCGCCGGAGGGCTGGGAGGGCGAGGCGTTCACCGGCCAGGGCCCGGCCATCAACTCCGCCAATGACGAGATCAGCCTGAACGGCCTGGCGGTCGGCGAGGCCAAGCAGCGGATCACCGAGTGGCTGGAGGCCCGCGGTATCGGCGAGGGCACGGTCAACTACCGCCTGCGCGACTGGCTGTTCAGCCGCCAGCGGTACTGGGGCGAGCCGTTCCCGATCGTCTACGACGAGGAGGGCGTGCCCCACGCGCTGCCCGACTCGATGCTGCCCGTCGAGCTGCCCGAGATCGAGGACTACTCACCGCGCACCTTCGACCCGGACGACGCGGACACCAGCCCCGAGACCCCGCTGTCCCGCAACGAGGAGTGGGTCGAGGCCACCCTGGACCTGGGCGACGGCCCGAAGAAGTACCGCCGCGAGACGAACACCATGCCCAACTGGGCCGGTTCGTGCTGGTACGAGCTGCGCTACCTGGATCCGGAGAACACCGAGCAGGTGGTGGACCCCGCGGTCGAGGAGTACTGGATGGGCCCCAAGGCCCCCGGCGGCTCCGGCGGTGTGGACCTGTACGTGGGCGGCGCCGAGCACGCCGTGCTGCACCTGCTGTACGCGCGCTTTTGGCACAAGGTGCTGTTCGATCTGGGGCACGTCTCCTCCAAGGAGCCGTTCCACCGCCTGTTCAACCAGGGCATGATCCAGGCGTACGTCTACCGCGACTCCCGCGGCTTCCCCGTTCCGGCGGCCGAGGTCGAGGAGCGCGACGGGAAGTTCTTCCACCAGGGCGAGCAGGTCAAGCGCGAGCTGGGCAAGATGGGCAAGTCCCTGAAGAACGCCGTCACACCCGACGAGATCTGCGCCGAGTACGGCGCGGACACGCTGCGCCTGTACGAGATGGCGATGGGCCCGCTGGACGTCTCCCGCCCGTGGGACACCCGCGCCGTCATCGGCTCGTACCGCTTCCTGCAGCGGCTGTGGCGCAACGTCGTCGACGAGTCCACCGGCGAGGTCGTCGTCACCGACGACGAGCCGGACGAGGCCACACTGCGCGCCCTGCACAAGACGATCGACGGTGTTCGCGCCGACATGGAGGGGCTGCGCTTCAACACCGCCATCGCCAAGGCGACGGAGCTGAACAACCACCTGACGAAGGCCGGTTCCGTGCCGCGTTCGGTGGCCGAGCCGCTGGTCCTGCTGGTCGCCCCGCTGGCCCCGCACATCGCCGAGGAGCTGTGGCGCAAGCTGGGCCACGAGACCTCGCTGGTCCATGAGCCGTTCCCGGTGGCGGACCCCGCGCTGGTCCAGGACGAGGCGGTCACCTGCGTCGTCCAGATCAAGGGCAAGGTCAAGGCACGGCTGGAGGTGCCCCCGTCGATCTCCGACAGCGAGCTGGAGGCGCTGGCGCTGGCCGACGCCGCCGTGCAGAGCGCGCTGGGCGGAGCGGACATCCGCAAGGTCGTCGTCCGGGCCCCGAAGCTGGTGAACATCGTCCCGGCGTAACACGCCTGGTCGTAACGCTTTCGGGCGGGCCGGGGCTCTTCGAGGAACCCTGGGCCCGCCCGAGGCGTTGTTGAGGGAGGACCCCGCTCTTACAGTCGTTGTCACATCCGCTGTCACATCCGCCGCTGGAGGCGCGCCCGTGGAAATTCTCCTCGTCATCGTCGCGCTGTTCTTCGTCGCCACGGCCGGACTCGGAGCCCTCGCCGTGGTCAAGACCAAGCGGGCCGTGCAGCGCGGCCTGGAGCGGCATGTCCCGCAGGCCCGCCGCATGGTCGAGGACACCACGCTCAGAGCCACGCTCACCGCGAAGAAGCTGACCCAGCCCGGTGTGGCGGGCGAGCTCGCCGCGCTGCGCCTGTCGCTGCACACCAGCGTGGACAGCACCCGCCGCATGCTCGAGGCGTCCTCGGCCGAGGACGCCTCCCTCACCGAGGCGCTCGCCCTGTGCACCCGCCTCGCGGAGCACGCCCGCGCGATAGACGGCGAGCTGAAGCTCCTCGAGCGCGAGCCGGACAGACCCAGGGCCCAGGCCCGCCTGCCCGAGCTGCGTGAGCGCGCCGAGCGCATCACGCACTCCGCCGACGCGCTGCGCTGGGCGGCTCAGGACCGGGCGCGCCGCTTCGCCGACGACGACCTGGCCGAGCTGAGCCGCCAGTGCGAGACGGAGGCGGGGGCGCTGCGTCACTGGACGGCCCCGACCGTCGGCGCCTCGCGCGAGCCCAAGGCGTTCCCCCCGGCGGGCTAGAGCCTGACCGGACGCGTCCTCCAGCGCCGCCCGGGCCTGTCCCACGTGGGCGAACTGCCGGTAACCTCGCGGTCATGTCCAGCCATGTCGCTATCGTCACCGATTCCACGGCGTACCTGCCTCAGGAGGCCCTGGACCGGCACGGGGTCACGGTGGTTCCCCTGACCGTGGTGCTCGGCGACGAGGCGCTGGAGGAGGGCAACGAGGTCTCGGCGCGCTCCGTCGCCTACGCCCTGCAGCGCCGTCGGCCGGTGAGTACCTCCCGGCCCAATCCGGGGGAGTTCGCGT
Organism: Wenjunlia tyrosinilytica; assembly: GCF_014646055.1. Taxonomy (GTDB): domain Bacteria; phylum Actinomycetota; class Actinomycetes; order Streptomycetales; family Streptomycetaceae; genus Wenjunlia; species Wenjunlia tyrosinilytica. The sequence goes on along the minus strand of NZ_BMMS01000001.1, from coordinate 399,614 downwards.
CCGTCTACCGGGCGGCCGCCGAGGCCGGTGCCGGCGAGGTCGTCTCGCTCCATCTGTCGGCCGAGCTCTCCGGCACCTACGACTCCGCCTGCCTGGCCGCGGAGGACGCGCCGGTCCCGGTGCGTGTGGTGGACACACGGATGGTGGCCATGGCGCTCGGATACGCCGTCCTGGCGGCGGCGGAGACCGCCGAGTCGGGCGGCAGCGCCGACGAGGTCGTGGCCGCCGCCGAGAAGCGGGCGGGGGAGACATCCGCCTTCTTCTACGTCGACACGCTCGACTACCTGCGCAAGGGCGGGCGGATCGGTGCCGCGCAGGCGCTTTTGGGCTCGGCGCTGGCGGTCAAGCCCCTGCTGCACCTCGCGGACGGACGGATCCAGCCCCTGGAGAAGGTGCGCACGGCGGCGAGGGCCATCGCCCGCCTCGAGGAGATCTCGGCGGAACGGGCGGGGACGGGCTCCGTCGATGTGGCGGTCCATCATCTCGCCGCGGCGGAAAGGGCCGAGACGCTGGCCGGGCACCTGCGGGGGCGAATTCCCGGGATCGTGGACCTTCAGGTGAGTGAGGTGGGCGCGGTGATCGGGGCCCATGCGGGGCCCGGACTTCTGGGTGTGGTCGTCTCTCCCAGGTGATCCGGCCACTCTTGCGGGTGGCGGAGTTTTCCACAACGGCCGCTCTGTCCACAGGATTCGGTCCGGAGAAAAGGGCGGAAGGGGAATTCGCCTAGCGTCCGGGGCATGAGTATGTCGACTCCGACCCGGCCCGGGCACAGGGAATCCACGGACATCGTCCGGCAGCGCGCCGGCGCACTCTTCGACGACGGCATCGAGGAGGCGGCGCGGGACGCCAGGAAGCCCGAACCGCCTCCGCCCGGGCGGCCACGGGCCCCACTCCCACTCCCAGCCCCAGCGCCAGTCCCGGCCCCGGCCCCGGGCCTGGGCCTGGGCCGCCGGGCCCGATGGCGCCTGGCCCTCCTGGAACGGCTGCCGTCGGCGGCGCGGCTGCGCTTCGGTCTGGACATGAAGGCCGTGGGTGTTCTGGCCGTGGTCGCGATCGTGGCGGTGGTGTTCGCCGTGCAGCATCTCTGGAGCGGGCGCCCGCGGAGTGTCTCCGTTCCGGCGGCGGTGTCCGGGCCTTCAGCGGGAGTTCCGCGACCGGCTCCGGCTCCGGGGGCGACCCCGGTGAACAAGCCCGTCGTGGTCGATGTGGCGGGCAAGGTCCACGATCCGGGAGTCCTGAAGCTGGCTTCCGGATCCCGAGTGGGCGACGCCCTGCGTGCGGCCGGGGGAGCACTGCCGGGAGCCGACACCAGCAGCCTCAACCTGGCCCGCGTCCTGGTGGACGGCGAACAGGTGGTGGTGGGCGCCCCGGCAGCCGCACCGCCGAGCCCCGGCCCGGCCTCCACCGCCGGACCGGTGAGCCTGAGCTCCGCGACGGCGGACCAACTGGAAACCCTGCCGGGAGTGGGCCCCGTCCTCGCCCAGCACATCATCGACTACCGCACCCAGCACGGCGGCTTCACCTCGGTGGACCAACTCCGCGAAGTAACCGGCATCGGCAACCGCCGCTTCAGCGACCTCCGATCCCTCGTGCAGCCATGACCCACGACAGGGAGGTGAGTGGTGCCGGTTCTGCGGGCAGCGACCCCACTGGCCCCGACGCAGCCTACGCCGAGGCCGCCGATTCCGGGGGTGGCGGTGGTGCCGTGGCCTCCAGCACCTCTACCCCCGGCACCCCTGCCCGCGGGCTCGCGGCTCCCGACCCCGAGAGTCGTCCGACCGACCTTCGACTGGCTCTCCCGGCGGCCGCCGCGTGGCTCGCTGCCTCTCTCGCGCTCCGGGCTCCGGCGGCCGTCGTGCTGCCGATCACCGTCGGCGCCCTGGTGCTCGCCGTCCTTCTCCTCGTGGGGCGCCAGCGCGGGGCACGCCGGGCCGCGGGGGCTGGGGTGTTGCTCTGCGCGGCGGCCTCCGCCCTTGTCGCCACCTGCCATGCCGCCGACCTCTACCGGGGACCCATTCCGGCGCTTGCCCGGGAGCATGGGCGGGCGACCGTGGAGTTCACCGTCAGCGGTGATCCCCGCACCCACCGCCCTCATGTGCGGGGGGCGACTCAGGGGCCCGCCCTGGTCATGCTGGAGGCCACCGCCGACCGCGTCACCACTGTCACCGAGTCCACCAGGGTTCGCACCCCCGTCCTCGTTCTCGCCCAAGGTCCCGGCGCCGCCCAGTGGATGGACCTGCTGCCTTCGACGCGAGTGACCGCCGACGCCGAGTTCACCCCATCCGCCCTGCCCGGGGACCGCATCGCCGCCGTCCTGCGGGTCCGCCGGGTGCCACGCGTCACCGGGGCACCCACCGCCGTCCAGCGGGCTGCCGGGCGGCTCCGTGCCGGGCTTCGCACGGCCACCGACGGGCTGCCTCCCGATGCCCGGGCCCTCCTGCCGGGCCTGGTCATCGGAGACACCTCCCGTATCCCGCCCGAGCTCACCGAGGACTTCCGTTCGACCGATCTCAGCCATCTCCTCGCGGTGAGCGGAGCGAACCTGACGATCCTGCTCTCCGTACTCATCGGTCCGCCCGGCCTCGCCATCCGCGCCGAACGCGGCGGTCTCGCCCCGAGCTTCGGACTGCCGCTGCGCCTGACCGCGCTCCTCGGGGGCTTGCTCACGGTCGGCTTTGTCATCCTCTGCCGCCCCGAGCCGAGCGTCCTGCGCGCCGCCGCCTGCGGCCTCATCACCCTGGTGGCCATTGGCACCGGGCGCCGTCGCTCCCTCGTCCCCGGCCTCGCCGGAGCCGTTCTCCTCCTCGTGCTGTTCTTCCCCTGGCTGTCCCGCTCCTACGGCTTCCTGCTGTCCGTACTGGCAACCGGCGCTCTGCTGGTCATCGCCCCACGCTGGAGCGAGAGCCTGCGGCACCGCGGAATGCCCGGCCGCCTCGCAGAAGTCGTCGCCGCCACAGCGGCGGCCCAGGCCGTGTGCGCTCCCGTCGTCGCGGTCATGGCCGCCCGCGTCAGCCTTGTCGCCGTCCCCTGCAATCTGCTCGCCGAACTGGCCGTCGCCCCAGCCACCGTGCTCGGCTTCACGGCCCTCGCAGCCGCCCCCGTGGCGATGCCCATCGCCAAAGCGCTGTGCCGACTGGCAGGTTGGCCCGCGGGTTGGATCGCCTCCATCGCCCGCACGGGCGCAGCTCTTCCCGGCGCCCAGCTCAACTGGCCCGGAGGCCCGCTCGGCGGCCTGCTCCTCGCCGGGATGTGCGCCCTCGCCGTGATCGTCGCCCGGCCGCTCCTGCGCAGACCGGCGCTGTGCGCGATCCTGGTCCTCCTCCTGATGATGGCGGTCCTGCGCCCCGCACCGCTGACCCGCTTCGTCACCGGCTGGCCGCCCCGGCACTGGCGTATGGCGATGTGCGACGTCGGCCAGGGAGATGCCCTGGTCCTGGCGGCGGGAGCCGGTGCCGCCGTGGTCGTCGACACCGGCCCCGCACCCGAGGCGATCGACACATGCCTGCGCGAACTCGCCGTCACCCGCATCCCCCTGCTGGTGCTCACCCACTTCCACGCCGACCATGTCGCGGGTCTGCCGGGCGCGCTCCGGGGCCGGACCGTCGGCGCCATCGAGACCACCGGCCTGGCCGACCCGCCGGACCAGCGCGCCATGGTGGCGCGGGCGGCGGCAACCGCCCGCGTCCCGGTCATGCGCGGCACCGCCGGGGAGGCCCGAGGGGTCGGCCCGCTGACCTGGCGGATCCTGTGGCCGCCCGCGTCAGGACCGGGCGAGGAGGGCCCCAACAACGCCAGCGTCGTCATGCTCGTCACGGTCACGGTCGCGGACCTGACCGTCCTCCTCCTCGGCGACCTCGAACCCCTCGCCCAGGAACGCCTGCTGGCCACTGTCCCCGACCTGCCACGTGTCGATGTGGTCAAGGTCGCCCATCATGGGTCCGCCTACCAGGATCCCGCGCTTCTGCGGCGCCTGCGCCCACGGCTCGCCCTGATCTCCTGCGGCCGCGACAACCCCTATGGCCACCCCTCGCCCCGCACGGTCACCGCTCTGCGCTCCACCGGTGCCATGGTCCTGCGCACCGACACCGACGGCTCCGTCGCCGTTCTCGGCGACCGGGAGGACCTGCGGGTGGCGCAAAAGCATCAGGACAGGGAATCGTCCGCCTTTCCAATCTCCGCTTATGATTCTTCGCGTGTTCGACTCCCGGCACATCAAGACTTTCCACGAAGTGGTCAGGACCGGGTCGTACTCCGCGGCCGCCCGATCGCTCGGCTACACCCAGCCCGCGATCAGCCAGCAGATGAAGGCACTCGAACGGGACGTCGGCACGCCCTTGTTCACTCGCGTCGGACGGGGAATCCGGCTCACCGAGGCCGGAGAGGCGCTGACGCGCCACGCGGGCACCATCCTGGACAGCCTGCTCGCCGCACAGCAGCAGATCAGCGCCATCGCGAGGCTCCGCACGGGACGGGTGCGGCTGTGCGCGTTCCCCAGCGCCGGCGCCACCGTCATCCCGGAGGCGATGGCCAGGCTCGCGGCGGAGTACCCGGGTATCCGGGTGGAGCTCCAGGAGGGCGAACCTCCGGACTCCCTGCGGCGACTGGCGCGAGGCGAGTGCGACATCACCCTCGGGTTCACCTATCCCGGCCTGCATGTGGAGGTGCCGGAGGACCTGGTGGAGATCCCGTTGCTGGAGGACCAGCTGACGGTGTTACTGCCGGCCGGGCACCCGCTGGCACGCAGGCGCGCGGTCCATCTCGCGGACCTGGCGGCGGAACGCTGGATTGCGGGATGCCCCCGCTGCCGGGCCAACTTCCTGCACGCGTGCGCGGAGGAGGGGTTCACCCCCGACATCGCCTTCACCACCGACGACAACCTCGTGGTGCAGAGCCTTGTCGCCGCCGGCGTGGGCATCGCGATGATGCCCGCACTCGTGCTCTCCTTCCTGTGCCACAAGAAGGTGACCGGCCGGGCCGTGGAACCGCACACCCGCCGCAAGGTGTCCGCCTATGTCCTACGCGACCATCTGCGCATCCCCGCCACCGCCCTGGTACTGGACGAGATCAAGACGGTGGCGGCGGCCCGGGTCGGCTGCTGAGGAGGGTTCGCGTTCAGCAAACCCATAAGCACCCGTTGGAGACCGGGCAAGAAACCCTCCTTGGACGTAATGGATCGGCGGCGGGACGCTGCCGATATGACCCTTTCGACCGCGTCACGAACCGCAGCCCGCCGCACCACCGCACGCCTCGACGCACTGGTCGGGGAGGTCCGCGAGGCCGTGGGACGCGGTCTGCCACCGGAGTTGACCGCCTATCTGGTGGCGGAGCGCCTGGCGCCGTTCCTCGGCGAGTCGGACCTGCTCACCGGCGAGCAGCGCCAGGGCGACCCCGACCGCTACCGCCAGCATGTGCTGCACGCCGAGAGCGACGGCAGCTTCTCGGTGGTCGCCCTCGTGTGGCTGCCCGGGCAGGTCACGCCGATCCACGACCATGTCTCCTGGTGCGTCACGGGCGTCCTGGAGGGCGAGGAGAGCGAACGCCGCTACCGGCTGGTCTCGGACGGCACCACCGCCCGTCTGGTCGCCACCGAGCACGTGGTCAACGCGCAGGGCACGGTCTGCGGGTTCGCCCCGCCGGGCGACATCCACCGCGTGCGCAACAACTGCACGTCCACGGCGATTTCCCTCCACGTCTACGGCGCCGACATAGCCCGCCTGGGCACCAGCATCCGCCGCGTCTACAAACTGCCCGCCGACCGGTGATGGCGCTGATCGGTTCGCGTGAGCGCACCCTGTGGGCGCCGCCCCGCGAACGGGCAACCGGGACCGGCCCCACCGCGGGACTGGCGCTGGCGGCCCTGGGAGTCGGGACGGCATGGGCGGTGCACCGGTTGGTGCCCGCGGTGCCGATGCTGACCGCCGCCGTGGTGCTCGGTATCGCCGCCGCCCACACGCCCCGGCTGCGCACACGGGTGCGCGGCGGGTGCCGCCCGGGGCTGTCCCTGGCCGGCAAGCGGCTGATGCGGCTCGGGATCGTCCTGCTCGGCCTGAAGCTGAGCGCGGGGGACGTGCTGGGGCTCGGCTGGGCGACGGTGGCGATGGTGCTGGCGGTGGTGGCGGCCACGTTCTGCGGCACCTGGTGGCTCGGGCGGCGCATCGGGCTCCCAGGGGACCAGCCGCTCCTGATCGCCACCGGCTACTCGATCTGCGGTGCCTCCGCGATCGGCGCGGTGAGTGCCGTGACCGACAGCGAGGAGGAGGACGTCGTCACCTCGGTGGCGCTGGTGACGCTCTGCGGCACGCTCGCCATCGCGGTACTGCCGTTGCTGCACCACCCGCTGGGGCTCAGTGACGCGCAGTTCGGCCGCTGGGTGGGAGCGGGGGTGCACGATGTGGGACAGGTGGTGGCGACCGCGCAGACGGCCGGCCCGGACGCGCTCGGGGAGGCCGTGCTGGTCAAGCTGATGCGGGTGGCCCTGCTGGCCCCGTTGGTGGCCGGGATCGCGGTGACGGCCCGCCGCCGCACCGGAACCCCCTCGCCGGGAGCCAGGCGCCCTCCGCTGGTGCCGCTGTTCGTGGTGGGCTTCCTGGTGATGGTGGCCGCACGCACCACCGGCCTGCTGCCGCAGACCCTCCTGGACTCCGCCCGAACAGCTCAGGAACTCCTCCTGGCGGCGGCCCTCTTCGGTCTCGGCACCGCGGTCCATCTGCCCTCCCTCACCCGCACCGGCCTGCGCGTCGCCGCCCTGGGGCTGACCTCCTGGCTGGTGATCGCCGCCGCCTCCTACGCGGGTGTGCTCCTGACCACCTAGGCCCCGCGTTCCCTCCAGGCACACACGCCACCGGCTTCGGAGCTCCGCGCCCCTCACTCCTCCTCGAGCCAGCCCTCGTGCTCCGCGGCCAAGGTGTCCAGCGCGCTCACGGCCTCCCCGTCGAGTGCCGCCTCCACGACGACGAGCCACTGCGCGTCCTCGGCGTCGTCCTCACCGGCGAGGGCGTCGCGGACGAGGAGCGGCTCGCCGTTCACGGGGAAGCGGGTGATGAGCGTTTCGGCCACGAGTTCGGCCGTGTCGCGGTCGGGGAGTACCAGTACATGCCTGTTCACGGCGCCCATTCTGCCCGGCGGCAGGCGATGTCCGAGGGGCGTGGGATGCTGTGCGGTGATGGCCAGGAAGACGACGAACGACGACCCGCTCGCCCCCGTGACGCTCGCCGTGGGGCAGGAGGAGCTACTGCTCGACCGGGCCGTGGCCCAGGTCGTGGCGGCGGCCCGGGCGGCCGACGCCGACGCCGATGTGCGCGATCTCACGGCGGACGCGGTGCGGGCCGGCACGCTCGCGGAGTTGGCGAGTCCTTCGCTGTTCGCCGAGCGCAAGGTGATCGTGGTGCGCGCCGCGCAGGATCTGGCCGCCGACGCGGTCAAGGATGTGAAGGCGTATCTCGGCGATCCGGTGGAGGAGGTCGTCCTCGTCCTCGTCCACGCGGGAGGCGCCAAGGGCAAGGGTCTGCTGGACGTGGCCCGCAAGGCGGGCGCGCGCGAGGTGGCCTGCCCGAAGATGACCAAGCCGGCGGATCGGCTGCAGTTCGTCCGGGGGGAGTTCCGGGCCGCGGGGCGTTCGGCCACCGAGGACGCGTGCCGGGCGCTGGTGGACGCCGTGGGCAGCGATCTGCGTGAACTGGCCAGTGCGTGCTCCCAACTGTCCGCCGACGTCGAGGGCACGATCGACGAGGCCGTGGTCGCCCGCTACTACACCGGGCGCGCCGAGGCCTCCAGCTTCAATGTGGCGGATCGCGCCGTCGAAGGACGGGCCGCCGAAGCGCTCGAGCAGCTGCGCTGGGCGCTCGCGGTCGGGGTGGCGCCCGTTCTCATCACCAGTGCCCTGGCCCAGGGGGTGCGCGCCATCGGCAAGCTGGCCACGGCCCCTCGGGGGATGCGCCCCGGCGACCTGGCCAGGGAGCTCGGTATGCCGCCGTGGAAGATAGACCGGGTGCGCCAGCAGATGCGCGGCTGGTCCGGCGACGCCGTCGCCACGGCTCTCATCGCCGTGGCCGAGGCGGACGCCGCCGTCAAGGGCGGGGGCGACGACCCCGCCTACGCGCTGGAGCGCGCGGTGGTCACGGTCTCCCGGGCGGCCCGCTCGGGCCGCCCCTACTGACCCGCGACCACCGCACCGGGCCACCACCAGGCCACCCCGCACCGGCATCGGCCCGCACCGGGTCGGATCGCACTGGGCTGATCCCACGGGGCCGGGTCGCACTGGGCCGGATTGCTTGGGGCTGGATCGCACCCGGTCAGTCGCTCAGCTTCGCCAGTGTGGCCTTGGTGTCCGTCTTCAGCTTCGCGGCGATGTCGGAGACCGCCGGAATGGTGGACGTGGTCAACGAGGACGGATACGCGCTCCAGCTCATGTTGTAGGTCACGGAGCCGTCGCGTACCGCCAGCGTCGCCGAGCGGGTGCCCGTGCTGGACGCGGGCTCCAGGGTCACCAGATAGGCCTGGTCCCCGTACCCGTCGATCTTCTCGACCTTGTAGTCGCTGCCCGTGCGCTCCTTGTAGCTCTCCCACAGCGCCGTGAAGTCAGCCGTCGGGTCGGACTTCTTGTGGTACTCGACGGCCAGCGACAAATAGGCGTCCGCGTACGTGGACGAGCCGCTCTTCTTCAGCGTGAGGCTGCAGGACATGCTGTCCGTCGCCTCATGCTTGAGCGACTCGTGCGTGGGGTTGCTGTCCGCCTCCGGGTACTCCTGCTTCATGGAGGAGATATCGGCGGTGTCGCACAGGTTGTCCTGGAACTTGTAGGAGCCCAGGTCCCCGGCGGTGGTGTCACCGCCGACCAGGTTGGCCGCCAGTAGTCCGGCGCCCCAGACCGCGGACGCCGCCACGGCGCCGACCGCGGCCCACAGCAGCGCCCGCTTGGCGCCGCCCCCTCCGTAGCCGGGGGTGCCGGGCGGTTGCGGGGGCATCCCCGCCGAGCCGTAGGCCCCCGGCTGGGCATACGGATTGGGCGTCTGCGCGTACGGGTTGTGCTGCCCCGGTACCGCGGGCTGGGTGGGCGATCCGTACCCGCCCGGGCTCTGGGGGCTCGGGTACGGATAGGCGCTCGGCTGATCAGGCGGCGTCGACATGGCGCGACCATATCGGGACAGTGAGGGCCTCGTCCGCCGGCTCGGCACCGGTTACGGGTTTTCACGCACGCCGAAGGCCCCGTCCCGCTCCTGGAGAACTCCTGGAGAAAGGGTGGGACGGGGCCTTGGCCTGGTTCTCATCGACACCGCACCCGCGTGGCGAACGCAGGCCGCGTGCGGTGTCCGGGTGCCGGACCGGGGCGGGTGAGAGGGACCGCCGGTTCCGGGTCGGCGAGGTGCTTGCGCAGCACCGTTGAGCTGGGTGAGCCAGGGGCTTCAGCTGCCCAGGGAAGCGACCTTGTGCGCCAGCGCCGACTTCTTGTTGGCGGCGGCGTTCTTGTGGATCACGCCCTTGGAGGCGGCCTTGTCGAGCTTCTTGGAAGCCTCGCGGGCCAGCTCGGCGGCCTTCGCCGCGTCGCCCGCCTCGACGGCCTCACGGGTCTTGCGGATCGCGGTCTTGAGGGACGACTTGACCGCCTTGTTGCGCTGGCGGGCCTTCTCGTTCGTCTTGATCCGCTTGATCTGGGACTTGATGTTCGCCACGAATGAGCCTCAAATGATTCGTCGGATTACGTGATGCGCTTCGCGTGAGAGGGCACGAGGCACAGTGGACCAGGCTACCAGCAGGTCCGAACCACTCCCAAAACGGGCCGTGCTGGGGCCCACGAGCGCCACCGAAGGCCACCGAGCCCCCGCCGGACACGTCCCTGACAGCCTCCCGGTCCCGCTGCGAGCGGCGCCACCCGATGTGATTCGTCTCCTATCGAGGCGCACCCCAGCCGATGGCCACCGCCCCCGTGCCAGGGTTGGCTCATGACCAAAGGCATGACCAAAGGCCGCCGCTCCGCACTCGTGCTCTCCGGACTGCTCGCAACGATCGGAACGGCGCACTTCCTGAAGCCCGGGCCGTTCGACGACATCGTGCCGAAGGCGCTGCCGGGAGACCCCAATCTGTACACGCGCGCCAGCGGCGTCGTCGAACTGGCCTGCGCCGCAGCGCTCGCCGTGCCGCGTACCCGGCGCCTCGGGGGGCTGGCCACGGCTGCCCTGTTCACGGCGGTCTTCCCGGCCAATGTGCAGATGGCCTACGACTGGCGCAACGCCTCCCCGGCAAAGCGCGCCCTCGCCTACGCCCGGCTGCCGCTCCAGGCTCCGCTCGTCGCCTGGGCCCTCTCGGTCCGCCGCGCGGCCACGAAGCCGTAAGCCCCGTAGCCGCAGCCGACGAGGCTTCGGCGGCGCGTCCACCGCGCTTCGGCGGCGCGATCACCGGGCCTCAGCGCCACATCACGCCGCCGCAGCCGCGGGGCCCCGCCGCCCGTCCGCGTATGGGCGGCGCGTCGGCGTGGGACTATGGGAGGCGACGGATCGATCAGACAGCACCGTCCGCCGCACCCGCAGTCCCGGCCCCGCAGGGCTCAAGGAGTCGGAAGCACGGCGGCGGACCGAACAGAATCTGGACCCCGCGTGCCCGCGACCCCCACCAATGTGCCGGAGCCGAGCCGTACCGACCCGGCTCTGATCCGCAACTTCTGCATCATCGCGCACATCGACCACGGCAAGTCGACCCTTGCCGACCGGATGCTCCAGCTGACCGGCGTGGTCGACCAGCGCCAGATGCGTGCGCAGTACCTGGACCGCATGGACATCGAGCGTGAGCGCGGCATCACGATCAAGTCCCAGGCGGTGCGTCTGCCGTGGGCACCGAGGACGGGCGAGGACACGGGGAGCACCCACATCCTCAATATGATCGACACGCCCGGCCACGTGGACTTCACCTACGAGGTCTCCCGCTCCCTGGCCGCGTGCGAGGGCACGGTCCTGCTGGTGGACGCCGCCCAGGGCATCGAGGCGCAGACCCTCGCCAATCTCTACCTGGCGCTGGAGAACGACCTCACGATCATCCCGGTGCTGAACAAGATCGACCTGCCCGCCGCGCAGCCGGAGAAGTACGCCGCCGAGCTGGCCCACATCATCGGCTGCGACCCCTCCGACGTGCTGAAGGTGAGCGCCAAGACCGGCGAGGGCGTCGCTGAGCTGCTCGACGTGGTCGTGGACAAGGTCCCCGCCCCGGTCGGCGTCAAGGACGCTCCCGCCCGCGCGATGATCTTCGACTCGGTGTACGACGCCTACCGCGGCGTGGTCACTTACGTGCGTGTGGTCGACGGTCGGCTGTCGAAGCGCGAGCGCATCCAGATGATGTCCACCGGCGCCGCCCACGAGCTTCTGGAGATCGGCGTCATCTCGCCGGAGCCCAAGGCCTCCGACGGCCTCGGCGTCGGGGAGGTGGGCTATCTGATCACCGGTGTGAAGGATGTCCGCCAGTCCAAGGTGGGTGACACGATCACCCAGCTCAACAAGGGCGCCACCGAGGCCCTCGGCGGCTACAAGGACCCCAAGCCCATGGTGTTCTCGGGGCTGTACCCGCTCGACGGCTCGGACTACCCGCTCCTGCGTGACGCCCTGGACAAGCTGCGCCTCAATGACGCGGCTCTGGTCTACGAGCCCGAGACCTCCGTCGCCCTCGGCTTCGGCTACCGATGCGGTTTCCTCGGCCTGCTGCACCTGGAGATCATCCGGGAGCGGCTCGAGCGCGAGTTCAACCTCGACCTGATCGCCACCGCGCCCAACGTGGTCTACCGGGTGCTGATGGAGGACGGCAGCGAGCACATCGTCACCAACCCCAGCGAGTTCCCGACGGGCAAGATCGCCGAGGTCCACGAGCCGGTCGTGCGGGCGACCGTCCTGGCTCCCAGCGAGTTCGTCGGGGCGATCATGGAGCTGTGCCAGGCCCGCCGCGGCAGCCTGCTGGGCATGGACTACCTCTCCGAGGACCGGGTCGAGCTGCGGTACACCCTGCCGCTCGCGGAGATCGTCTTCGACTTCTTCGACCAGCTGAAGTCCAAGACCCGCGGCTACGCCTCGCTCGACTACGAGCCCACCGGGGAACAGCAGTCCGATCTGGTGAAGGTCGACATCCTGCTCCACGGGGACAAGGTGGACGCGTTCTCGGCCATCGTCCACAAGGACAAGGCGTACAACTACGGCGTCCAGATGGCCTCCAAGCTGCGCGAGCTCATTCCCCGGCAGCAGTTCGAGGTGCCCATCCAGGCCGCCATCGGCGCCCGGGTCATCGCCCGGGAGACCGTGCGGGCGATTCGCAAGGACGTTCTCGCCAAGTGCTACGGCGGTGACATCTCCCGTAAGCGCAAGCTGCTGGAGAAGCAGAAGGAGGGCAAGAAGCGCATGAAGGTGGTGGGCCGTGTGGAGGTCCCCCAGGAGGCCTTCATCGCCGCTCTGTCCACCGACTCCGACGGCGCGGGCACGGACAAGGGCCGGAAGTAGCCGTTCAGCGGATGTATCGGTGATGTATCGGGCGGCCCGCGGCGCGGTAGTGCCGCGGGCCCGCCCGCGTCCGCCTCGGCGGCACCTCGGTGGGGCAGCCTAAAGGGTCCCGGGGCAGCCGCAGCGGCACCCGCGGGGCTGCCTCGGGGGTCCCACTGGTCTTCCCGTTCCATCAGGTCGGCGGGGGCTCTTACGCACCAGGCCTGTCGCCCGTACTCTGATCTGGCTCGTAGGTTACTCATGAGTTACCCGAACGTGAGCGGGACCGGAGGTTGGCGTGAGCGAGACCGTCCAGCAACATTCGACGACTGCCCTGATCGAGAACCGGCCCCCATCGGCGGCCGCGCTCTTCCTCGATCGGGTCAAGGCCACGCCGGACGGTGAGGCGTACCGCTACCCCGTGCCGGCCGAGGGCGGGGGCCCGGACCAGTGGCGTTCACTCACATGGGCGCAGGCGGCCGCGCGGGTCAGCGCCGTCGCCGCCGGGCTGATGGCCCTCGGGGTGCGGCCCGAGGAGCGCGTCGCCATCGCCTCCAACACCCGGCTGGAGTGGATCCTCGCCGACTTCGGAGTGCTCTGCGCGGGCGCGGCCACCACGACGATCTACCCCAGCACCAACGCCGACGAGAGCGCGTACATCCTCACCGACTCCGCGAGCCGGGTGCTCATCGCGGAGAACGCGGAACAACTCGCCAAGGTCCGCGCGCACCGCTCCGAGATGCCCGAGCTCGCCCACGTCGTCGTCATGGACACCGCCGGGATTGACACCGCCGGGATTGACGCCGCGGGGGCCGACAAGGAGGACGAGGGCTGGGTCCTGAGCCTGGAGGAGCTCGAGCGGCGCGGCGCGGAGCACCTGGAGAAGAACCCCGACTGCGTCGAGGAGACCGTCGCCGGCTTGCGCCCGAACCAGTTGGCGACGCTCATCTACACCTCCGGCACCACCGGCCGCCCCAAGGGCGTCCGCCTCGCGCACGACTCCTGGACGTACGAGGCCCGCGCCATCGAGGTCAGCGGCCTCATCAACTCCGAGGATGTCCAATACCTCTGGCTTCCCCTGGCCCATGTCTTCGGCAAGGTGCTCCTGGCCGCGCAGGTCGGGGTCGGCCATGTGACCGCCGTGGACGGCCGGATCGACAAGATCATCGAGAACCTACCGGTGGTGCAGCCGACGTTCATGTGCGCCGTGCCCCGGATCTTCGAGAAGGTCTACAACGGTGTCGCCTCCAAGGCCCGTGAGGGCGGCGGGGCCAAATACAAGATCTTCAAGTGGGCGGCCGAGGTGGCCCGCGAGTACGGCAGGGTCACCCAGGAGAACCGCCGCCGCACCGGCAAGCCCTCGGCGCCGTTCGGCCTCGCGGCCAAGCACGCGATCGCCGACAAGCTCGTCTACGCCAAGCTCCGCGCGGCCTTCGGCGGCAATCTGCGGGCGTGTGCCTGCGGCGCGTCGGCGCTGGCCCCCGAGATCGGCTACTTCTTCGCCGGCGCGGGCATCCACATCCTCGAGGGGTACGGCCTCACCGAGACCAGCGCGGCCAGCTTCATCGGGCCGGGCGAGTCGTACCGCACGGGCACCGTCGGCAAGCCGTTCCAGGGCACCGAGGTGCGTATCGCCGAGGACGGCGAGATCCTTCTGCGGGGCCCCGGCATCATGCAGGGCTACCACGGCCTTCCGGAGAAGACCGCCGAGGTCCTCGAGCCCGACGGCTGGCTCCACACCGGCGACATCGGCGAGCTGTCCGAGGACGGCTTCCTGAGGATCACCGACCGCAAGAAGGACCTCATCAAGACCTCGGGCGGCAAGTACGTGGCACCCGCGGAGGTCGAGGGGCAGTTCAAGGCGATCTGCCCGTTCGTCAGCAATGTGCTGGTCCACGGAGCCGGCCGCAACTACTGCACCGCGCTCGTCGCCCTCGACGAGCCCTCGATCACCGCCTGGGCGAAGGAGAACGGCGTCACGGCGAGCGGCTACGCGCAGATCGTCGCCTCCCCGCAGGTGCACGAGCTCATCGACGGCTATGTGCGGCGGCTCAACACCGACCTCCAGCGCTGGCAGACCATCAAGAAGTTCGCGCTCCTGCCGCGCGACCTGGATGTGGCGCACGGCGAGCTCACCCCCAGCCTGAAGCTGAAGCGGCCGGTGGTGGAGAAGGAGTACGCGGGCCTGATCGAGGAGATGTACGTCGGGTCGCGCGAGGACTGAGCACGCACTGAAGCGGACGGGTGAGGGGACCGGGGCGCACCGCGCCGGTCCCCTTTTCCTTGTATGAGGTAGTTCACACTGTGGCGATCGCGCACTTCCGTGACTTGTCGCTTATGAGTGGCGGCTTTCTGTCACCATGGGGTCTGCTCGAACGGCGCTACGACAACGGACTCCTCGGGAGCAGTACGTGGGTTCGCCTCCTCCGCCGCGGGAGTACCTCTCGCGCACCAGCCTTCCCGGAAACCAGCTCGCCTCCTCCGCCGCACGCAGATTCGTCCGCGCGGTACTGGCCGAGTGGGCCGCGCAGGGCGCCCCCGCCGTGAGCGCTGTCACCGAGCGGTTCGTGGACGACGCCGTTCTCCTGGCCAGCGAGCTGGTCACCGCCGCGGTGATGCGGACGGGCACCACGGTGGACCTGGTCTGCCGCTGGGAGTGGCACAACGGGCCGACCGGCCTGGTCGTGGACGTAGCCGGACACCATGCCTCGCCGGAGTCGGCGGAATCGCCGGACCACGCGGAGCCGTACGGGCACGACGACACCGGGCCGGGACTGCGGCTCGTCCGCGCGCTCGCCGACTCCTGGGGCGTCACTTACCGGCGGTGCAGCAAATCGGTGTGGTTCCGCCTCGACACCAGGGGAGCCGTGACGTCCTCGGGTGCGCACGGCGGCGGCGCGGGAGACGGCGAGGGAGGCGGCCAGGAGCTTCGCGTCGCGCGGATTCTCAGCCCGGTGCCGCCGCGCACCCGCAACTGCGGCTCCCAGTGGGTCAACCAGGGCTCCCTGTCGTTCCTGGCCGAGGCCAGTGACCTGCTCGCGGGCCAGCTCGACGAGGACATGATCGCCTCCCTCGCCGCGCAGATGCTGGTCCCGCGTCTGGCCGACTGGTGCGCCGTCTGGCTGACCGGCGACAGCGACGGGATGCGGCTCTCGCGTGTGTGGCACACCGACGAGGAGAGGAACGACACCCTGCGTCTCGTGCTGGAGAAGGACCCGCCGTCCCGGCCCGCCCTGGGCCCGGCGACCGGCCTGCTCAGGCCCGAGGGCTTCCCCTGGCCCTGGCCCTCGAACCCGGAGGGCTTCGACCCCGGCGGCTATGCGCTGGCCTGCCCGCTGGTCAACGGCGGCCGCTGCCACGGTCTGCTGGTCATCGGCAGGGCGGGGCTGCTGCGCCTGCCCGACGAGGCGGTGCGGCTGGTCGAGGATCTGTCCCGCAGGGTGGCCATGGCCGTGGGCACGGCCCGGCGGTACAGCAGGGAGGCGATGATCAGCCGTGTGCTCCAGCTGGGTCTCGCACCGGCGGCGGTGACGCGCATCCCCGGTGTGGAAACCGCCGTGGTGTACGAGCCGACGGGTGAGGGCTTCCACGTCGGCGGCGACTTCTACGACCTCTTCCCGGTGGGCGACGGCCGGTGGTGCTTCGCGCTCGGCGACGTCTGCGGCAATGGCCCCGAGGCCGCCGCGGTCACGGGCCTGGCCCGGCACGTGGTGCGGCTGCTGGCCCGCGAGGGCTACGGCGTCGCCGGGGTCCTGGACCGGCTGAACCGCTCGCTGGTCGAGGAGAGCGCGGAGAACGGGCTCGGCGGGGAAGGACCGCGCTTTCTGAGCCTGCTCTACGGCGAACTCGTCCCCTCCCGCGACAGCGGCGCCATGTGCACGCTGGCCAGCGCTGGCCACCCGCTTCCCCTGCTGCTGCGCGGCGACGGGGCGGTCGAGCCCGTGGCCGCGCCCCAGATGCTGCTCGGGATCACCGAGGAGGCGCAGTACGCCGCCGAGACCTTCGAGCTGGCGGCCGGGGACACCCTGCTGTGCGTGACCGACGGAGTCACCGAGCGCCGGCACGGCGACCGGCAGCTCGATGACGACGACGGCCTGCATGCCCTGCTGGGCGCCTGCGCGGGACTCGACGCCCAGGCGGTCGCCGAGCGGATCCGGCAGGAAGTGCACGCGTTCGACGCCGATCCGCTGAGCGACGACCTGGCGGTGATGGTGCTCCAGGCGGTGCCCACGAGCTGAAGCGGGCGGACGCGTGCCGGTCCGCGGCTGACGCGGGGCGCCCGCCGTTCCCCGGGGAAGGACTCCGCGGCCGACGGGCCCCGGTCCGCCGGGGAAGGGGCTCCGCGGCCGATGCCGGACAATGGAAGGCATGCCCTCAGCACTCCCCGACGGCCTGCCCGTCCCCGAAGACGGCGCCCTGCCCGGCCACGCCCTCGCCGGGGCGGGGGAGCGACCGCTCGGCTTCTACGTCCATGTGCCGTACTGCGCCACGCGCTGCGGCTACTGCGACTTCAACACCTACACGGCCGGCGAGCTGCGCTCCTCCGGTGGCGCGCTCGCCTCGCGGGAGAACTACGCCGACGCGCTGATCGAGGAGATCCGCCTCGCCCGCAAGGTACTCGCGGGCGACGACCGCCCCGTCTCGACGGTCTTCGTCGGCGGCGGCACTCCGACGTTGCTGCCCGCCGCCGATCTGGGGCGGATGCTGGCGGCGATCCGGGAGGAGTTCGGCCTGGCGCCCGGGGCCGAGGTCACCACGGAGGCCAACCCCGAGTCGGTCGACCCCGGCTACCTCGCCGAACTGCGCGGGGCGGGCTACAACCGCATCTCGTTCGGTATGCAGAGCGCTCGTGAGCATGTCCTCCAGATCCTGGACCGGCGGCACACACCAGGGCGCCCCGAGGCCTGCGTCACGGAGGCACGCTCGGCCGGGTTCGAGCACGTCAACCTCGATCTGATCTACGGCACCCCCGGCGAGTCCGACGACGACTGGCGGGCCTCGCTGGAGTCGGCGCTGGGAGCCGGTCCCGACCACATCTCGGCCTACGCGCTCATCGTGGAGGAGGGCACCCAGCTCGCCCGCCGGATCCGCCGCGGCGAGATCGCCCCGGTCGACGACGATGTGCACGCCGACCGCTACCTGATGGCGGACGAAGCCCTGAGCGCGGCCGGGCTGACCTGGTACGAGGTCTCCAACTGGGCGACGGACAGGGCCGCGCGCTGCCGCCACAACGAGCTGTACTGGACCGGCGCCGACTGGTGGGGCGCTGGCCCGGGCGCCCACAGCCACGTCGGCGGCGTGCGCTGGTGGAACGTCAAGCACCCCGCCGCCTACGCCCAGCGCCTCGACGCGGGCACCTCTCCGGGCGCGGGCCGCGAACTCCTCTCCGAGGAGGACCGCCGCGTGGAGCGCATCCTCCTGGAACTGCGCCTGTCCGAAGGCTGCCCCCTCTCCCTCCTGACCCCCACCGGCCGCGAAGCCGCCGCCCGCGCCGTCTGCGACGGCCTCCTGGCCCCCACCCCCTTCGACTCCGGCCAAGCCGTCCTCACCCTCCGAGGCCGCCTCCTGGCCGACGCGGTGGTGAGAGACCTCGTCGACTGATCACCCGCAGGGGTGAACCCGTGCGCATATCCCGTCCCCCCACCTACGCTGTCCCTACGCTGCCGCTATTGCACGCGGCGTGATGTGGAGGGCCACGGAGATGACCGCAGTGGATGACCGAACGATTGCCGAGCTCTTCGAGAACCTGGATGTTCCCGAGGGTTACAAGGCAGAGCTGCTGCGGGGGGACATCGTGATGACGGCCGGGCCCGACCGGGTCCACAACTGGATCGTCGAGTCGGTGGTGGATCAGATCCCACGCGCCCGCCGGCACCGAAGCCAAACGCAGGACATCCGGATTCCGGGTGAATTGAGCGAGCCGCAGCCCGATCTCGTGGTGTACGAGCGCGGAGTGGTCGAAGGGCCTGGCCGTCTCATCGCGGCCCCGGCGGTCGCGCTCGTTCTGGAGGTCGTCTCCAAGAGCAGTGTTGGCCGCGACTACAGGCTCAAGCGCTCCATGTACGCGGCCGGACGGGTACCCGCCTACTTGATCGTCGACCCCCTCGCCGCCAAGTGCGTTCTCCTCACCGAACCGACCGGCGCGGGTGAGGAGGCCGACTACGCGGTGGAGCGCATCAGCAAGTTCGGTGAGCCGGTACCCGTCGACGCGATCGACCTCGCCATCGGGACGGACGAGTTCCAGACACTGGCCTGAGCCGCCAAGGTCACTCCGGTGCTGTCACGAAGTCGATCAGTTCCTCCACCCTGCCCAGCAGCGCGGGTTCCAGGTCGCGGTAGGAGGAGACCGAGGCCAGGATGCGGCGCCAGGCGGCGGGGGTGTCCTCGGGCCAGCCCAGGGCGCGGCAGACGCCCTTTTTCCAGTCCTGGCCTCGGGGGACGTGGGGCCAGCTCCGGATGCCCACCGACGACGGCTTCACCGCCTCCCACACGTCGATGTAGGGGTGGCCGACCACCAACACGTGGTCGCCGGTGACCTGGGCGGCGATGCGCGACTCCTTCGAGCCGGGGACCAGGTGGTCCACCAGGACGCCGAGGCGGGCGTCGGGGCCGGGATCGAAGGCCTTCACGATCGACGGGAGGTCGTCGATGCCCTCCAGGTACTCCACGACCACGCCCTCGATGCGCAGGTCGTCGCCCCAGACACGTTCCACGAGTTCGGCGTCGTGCCTGCCCTCCACGTAGACGCGGCCCGCCCTCGCCACCCGGGCGCGGGCGCCCCTGACCGCGATCGAGCCCGAGGCGGTGCGCGCGGGACCGGACCGGTCGGCGGACCGCCCCTGCGGACGGACCAGGGTCACCGTCCGGCCCTCCAGGAGGAAGCCGCGCGGCTCCATCGGGAAGACCCGCAGCTTGCCGAAGCGGTCCTCGAGCGTCACCGTCAGGCCCTGCGCGGTCTTCTCGCAGCGCACCACCGCCCCGCAGAAGCCGGTGACGGCCTCCTCGACGACCAGGCCGGGCTCGGCGGCCACCTCGGGCGCCGGATTCTTCTTCTTCCACGGCGGCGTGAGGTCCGGTCCGTACTGTCTGCTGCGCATTGGACCGACGATAGGAACGGTCGGCCCGGAACGCCTACGACACGCCGAACCGGGCCGCCAGGGCGTTGCGTTGGTCACGGACAAACCCGGCATCGACCACCGCTCCGTGTCCGGGCACGTACAGCGCACCGTCCCCGCCCGCCGCCAGGAGCCGGTCCAGCGCAGCGGGCCAGCCCTCCGGCACCGCGTCCGGACCGGCCTGCGGCGGCCCGGATTCCTCCACAAGATCGCCACAGAAGACGATGGTCCGCTCTCCCGGGACGGGGACCACCACGGCGAGGTCGTGGTCGGTGTGGGCGCCCCCGGGGTGCAGGAGCCGCACCACCCGGCCGCCCAGGTCGAGCTCGTACTCCCCGTCCACCAGCCGCGACGGCGCCACCAGGGCGGCAGCCGCCTCCCGCGCCCTCGCGGGCTCCGCCCCGTACCGGACCGCGTCCCGAGCCAGCTCCTCCCCGTCCAGCCGGGCCGCAAGGCCCTGAGCCCCGAACACCTCCGCACCGGCGAAGGCGAGGGTCCCGAAACAGTGGTCCCAGTGCGCGTGCGTGATCACGACATCTGTGGCCGCGCGGCCCGTGGCCCCGGTCAGGGACGCGGCCAGCTCCGCCCCCTCCTCCAGCGAGCCCCCGGTGTCCACGACCAGCAGCCCGTTCTCCCCGGTCACGACCCCGACCGTGGCGTCCACTCCGGGAAGTCGCCGACGGGCGACACCGTGACCCAACCGGGTCCACCCGTACTCTTCCCATCTTCCGTCCATACGGAGACGCTAACCGGTGGGAAGTGCCGCGATACGGTGGCCCGCGCCGGTCCGGCATTCCGGAGCGTTGCTACCCGGCCGTACACTGGCACAGGAATACTGGCACTCGGTTGTGCAGAGTGCCAATGCACGGGTATGAGGACGCGCGAGTATCAGGACGCGCGAGGATCAGGACCACGGCTGGAGGTGCGCGAATGCTCAGCGAACGCAGGCTCGAGGTGCTGCGCGCCATCGTCCAGGACTACGTGGGGACGGAGGAGCCGGTCGGTTCCAAGGCGCTCACCGAGCGCCACAACCTCGGTGTCTCCCCGGCCACGGTCCGCAACGACATGGCGGCGCTGGAGGAGGACGGCTTCATCCAGCAGCCGCACACCAGCGCGGGACGCATCCCCACGGACAAGGGCTACCGGCTGTTCGTGGACCGCCTCGCGGGCGTCAAGCCGCTGTCCGCCGCCGAACGCCGCGCCATCCACAACTTCCTCGGCGGGGCGGTGGACCTCGACGACGTGGTCGCCCGCACCGTCCGGCTGCTCGCCCAGCTGACCCGGCAGGTCGCCGTCGTCCAGTACCCCTCGCTGACCCGCTCCACCGTGCGCCATGTCGAGCTGCTCTCGCTCGCGCCCGCCCGCGTCATGCTGGTGCTCATCACCGACACCGGCCGGGTCGAGCAGCGGGTGGTGGACTGCCCGTCCCCCATGGGCGAGACGGTCATGGCCGATCTGCGCGCCCGGCTCAACAGCCGGGTCGTCGGGCGCCGGTTCTCGGATGTTCCCCAGCTGGTGGTGGAACTCCCGGAGTCGTTCGAGCAGGACGACCGCTCCAATGTCTCCACCGTGCTGTCCACCCTGCTGGAGACCCTGGTCGAGGAGACCGAGGAGCGGCTGATGATCGGCGGCACCTCCAACCTCACGAGATTCGGCCACGACTTCCCGATGACCATCCGCCCGGTGCTGGAAGCGCTGGAGGAGCAGGTCGTCCTCCTGAGGCTCCTCGGTGAGGCGAAGGACTCGGGAGTGACGGTGCGAATCGGCCATGAGAACGCCCATGAGGGCTTGAACTCAACGTCCGTCGTCTCGGTCGGCTACGGTTCGGGCGACGAGGCAGTTGCGAAACTCGGCGTGGTCGGACCGACCCGCATGGACTACCCCGGAACGATGGGAGCGGTACGCGCAGTGGCACGTTACGTCGGACAGATCCTGGCGGAGTCGTAAGTGGCCACGGACTACTACGCGGTCCTGGGCGTCCGTCGTGACGCGAGCCAGGACGAGATCAAGAAGGCGTTCCGCCGTCTCGCGCGCGAGCTGCACCCGGACGTCAACCCGGACCCCAAGACCCAGGAGCGGTTCAAGGAGATCAACGCCGCTTACGAGGTCCTGTCCGACCCGCAGAAGAAGCAGGTCTACGACCTCGGCGGCGATCCGCTGTCCGCCGCCGGCGGTGGCGGCGCGGGTGGCTTCGGAGCCGGGTTCGGCGGGTTCAGCGACATCATGGACGCGTTCTTCGGCACCGCCTCGCAGCGCGGCCCGCGCTCGCGCACCCGGCGCGGCCAGGACGCGATGATCCGTCTCGAGGTCGAGCTGGACGAGGCCGCGTTCGGCACCACCAAGGACATCCAGGTGGACACCGCGGTCGTCTGCACCACCTGTGAGGGCGAGGGCGCGGCGCCCGGCACCTCGGCGCAGACCTGCGACATGTGCCGCGGCCGCGGTGAGGTCTCGCAGGTGACCCGCTCCTTCCTGGGCCAGGTCATGACCTCGCGTCCCTGCCCGCAGTGCCAGGGGTTCGGCACGGTCGTGCCGACCCCGTGCCCCGAGTGCGCGGGCGACGGCCGGGTCCGCTCCCGCCGCACCCTGACCGTCAAGATCCCAGCCGGTGTGGACAACGGCACCCGGATCCAACTCGCCGGTGAGGGCGAGGTCGGCCCCGGCGGAGGCCCGGCCGGAGACCTCTACGTGGAGATCTCCGAGCGGCCGCACGCGGTCTTCCAGCGGCGCGGCGACGACCTGCACTGCACGGTCACGCTGCCCATGACCGCCGCCGCCCTGGGCACCAAGATCCCGCTGGAGACGCTCGACGGGCTCGAGGAGGTCGACATCCGGCCCGGCACCCAGTCCGGCCAGTCGATCCCGCTGCATCAGCGCGGTGTCACCCATCTGCGCGGCGGCGGGCGCGGCGATCTGATCGTGCACGTCGAGGTGCAGACGCCCTCCAAGCTCGACGCCGAGCAGGAGGAGCTCATCCGGCGCCTGGCCAAGCTGCGGGGCGAGGAGCGGGCCTCGGGCCACTTCGCGCCCGGCCAGCAGGGGCTGTTCTCCCGTCTGAAGGACGCTTTCAACGGCCGCTGAGCAGGCGAGTCCGACTGGTGGCGGGCGATCTGTCGCCGTGGCGTGCCGCGGGGCGCCGTCCGACGGGCGGCGCCCCGCGTTCCGTGTGCCCTGGCCCCGTGAAACGATGGCCCCATGGTCGAGTTCAGCAGCCTCTTCCCGCATCCCGTCGTGCAGGCGCCCATGGCGGGCGGCGGTTCCCGGCCGGAGCTCGCCGCCGCCGTCTCGCAGGCGGGGGGCCTCGGCTTCCTGGCCGCGGGGTACAAGACGGCGGCGGGCATGCGCGAGGAGATCGAGCGGCTGCGGCCCCTTCTGGCCCCGGGCACGCCGTTCGGCGTCAATCTCTTCATGCCTCAGGCGCCCACCGCCGATCCGGCGGCGGTCGCCGTCTACCGTGAGCAACTGGGCACCGAGGCCGCGTGGTTCAAGACCTCCCTCGGGGACAGCGGCGGCTCCACGGACGACGCCTACGAGGCCAAGCTCGCCCTGCTCATCAGTGAACCCGTGCCCGTGGTCAGCTTCACCTTCGGCTGCCCCAAGCCCAGCGAGATCGAGGCGCTGCGCCGCGTCGGCACCGCCACCGTGGTGACCGTGACCTCGCCCGCCGAGGCGCGCGCGGCCGAACGCGCGGGCGCGGACGCGGTGTGCCTTCAGGGCGTGGAGGCCGGAGGGCACCAGGGTTCGCACCGCAACGACCCCGAGCTGGACGGGGCCGGGCTCGGCCTGCTGTCGCTGCTCGGCCTGGTGCGCGAGAGCGTCGACCTGCCCCTGATCGCCGCGGGCGGCCTCATGCGCGGCTCGCAGATCGCCGCGGTGCTGGCCGCGGGCGCGAGCGCCGCTCAGCTCGGCACGGCCTTCCTGGTCACCCCCGAGTCGGGGGCGAACGCCGTGCACAAATCGGCCATGACCGACCCGCTGTTCACCCACACCGAGCTGACCAGGGCGTTCTCGGGTCGCCCGGCGCGCGGCCTGGTGAACCGGTTCATGCGCGAGCACGGACCGTACGCCCCGGCCGCCTATCCGCAGGTGCACTATCTGACCTCGCCGCTGCGCAAGGCGGCGGCAACCGCGGGCGATCCGCAGGCGATGGCGCTGTGGGCGGGACAGGGTCACCGGCTCGCCCGCCCCCTGCCCGCCGCAGAGCTGGTCGAGACTCTGGTTGCCGAGGTCAACGAGGCAAGGAAGACCGTCGAGGTCAACGAGGCCGAGAAGGCCGCCGAGGTCAGCGAGGCCGAGAAGACCGCCGAAATCGACGAGGCCGAGAAGGCGCAGGCGTGAGCGCACCGGTCTTCCTGGTCGAGGCGGAACGGCTGGCGAAGGCCGCGCCGGGCCGCTCGGTCGTCCTCGACGGGGCGGAGGGGCGGCACGCCGTCTCCGTCCGCCGGCTGAGGGTCGGTGAGCCGATCGTGCTCACCGACGGCGAGGGCAACGGCGCCTCGGGGACCGTCGCCTCCGTCGAGGGCAAGGACACCCTCGAGGTCGCCGTGGAGAGCCTGCGCGAGGATCCGCCGCCGAGCCCGAGCATCACCGTCGTCCAGGCGCTGCCCAAGGGCGACCGGGGTGAGCTCGCGGTCGAGACGATGACCGAGGTCGGCGTCGACGCCGTCGTGCCGTGGGCGGCCTCACGCTGCATCACCCAGTGGAAGGGCGAGCGCGGGGCGAAGTCCCTGGCGAAGTGGAGAGCCACCGCCAGGGAGGCCGGCAAGCAGGCGCGCAGGCTGCGGTTCCCGGTCGTGCACGACATGATGACGACCCATCAGGTGGCCGGACTGCTGGGCGGCGCCGATCTGGCCGCCGTCCTCCACGAGGAGGGCGCACAGCCGCTGGCCGCGGTCCCACTGCCGGATTCCGGCTCGATCGTGCTGGTCGTCGGCCCGGAGGGCGGGGTCTGTCCCGAGGAGATCGACACCTTCGCCGCCGCCGGTGCCAAGCCGTACCGCCTGGGGCAGAGCGTCCTGCGCACCTCCACGGCGGGCGTCGCGGCGACCGCCGCCCTGCTCACGCGCACCGGCCGCTGGGGCTGACCCGCGGCCCGCGCAGCCGCCCGTCGGGCAGTGGCACCGCAAACCCCGTGCCCGCTGCCTGGCCACCCGCCCATCCCAACTCCTGCCCCGTGAACGGGCGGAACTGAACGGGAGGGAACGTCCGAAAGCGCTCGTCCCCGCCTCGCGGGCGTGACTACTGTGGCCGATGTGACGCACCTGCCTGGTTATCTCCGCTACCCGCACATCCACGGCGACCTGGTCGCCTTCACCGCCGAGGACGACGTCTGGGTGGCCCCGCTCACCGGTGGCCGCGCCTGGCGGGTGAGCGCGGACAACATGCCCGTGGACCATCCCCGTTTCTCTCCCGACGGCACCTGGCTCGCGTGGACCTCCACGCGGGACGGCGCCCCCGAGGTGCACATCGCTCCGGTCGAGGGCGGAGCGTCGCGCAGGCTGACGCACTGGGGCAGTCCCAAGACATCCGTGCGCGGCTGGGTCGGCGACACCGAGGTGCTGGCCATCACCACCGCCGGGCAGGCGTCCTTGCGGCGGACCTGGGCGCACGCCGTGCCGCTCGACGCCGGCCCCGCCCGCAGGCTGCCGTACGGGCCCGTCGGCGGGGTCGCCCGCGGCGCCGGCGGCGAGGTCCTGCTGCTGTCCGCCACGATGGGCCGCGAGGCCGCCTACTGGAAGCGCTACCGCGGTGGCACGGCGGGCAAGCTCTGGCTGGACGCGACGGGCGACGGACAGTTCAGCCGTGTCCACGAGGGCATCGACGGCAATCTCGAGTGCGCGCTGTGGGTGGGGGAGCGCATCGCCTTCCTCTCCGACCAGGAAGGCGTCGGCGCCCTGTACTCGAGCCTGCCCGACGGCTCGGACCTGCGCCGCCACACCCCGCTGGACGGCTTCTACGCCCGCCACGCCTCCACCGACGGCGCCCGTGTCGTCTACGCGAGCGCGGGCCGCGTGTGGGTGCTCGACGACCTCGACGGAGCCGAGCCGCGCCGCCTCGACATCCGCCTCGGCGGCCCCCGGGTCGACCTTCAGCCCTACCCCCTGCGGGCGGCGGGCCACCTCGGCGAGGCCGTCCCCGACCACACCGGCCGCGGCAGCGCCGTGGAGGTGCGCGGGACCGTGCACTGGGTCACGCACCGCGAGGGCCCGGCCAGGGTCCTGAGCGCGGCGCCGGGGGTGCGGGCCAGGCTGCCCAGGGTGCTGGGCGACCAGGTGGTGTGGGTGTCCGACGCCGAGGGCGAGGACGGGCTGGAGTTCGCGCCCGCGACCGGAGCGTCCCTGGACACGCCCCCGCGCCGCATCGGCTCCGGGCAGCTCGGCCGGGTGCTGGACCTCGCCGTCTCTCCCGACGGCCGCCGGGTGGCCGTGTCCTCCCACGACGGCCGGGTCCTGCTGGTCGAGGCCCAGACCGGCGAGGTGCGGGAGGTGGCCAGGAGCGAGGACGGCGACGCCAACGGCCTGGTGTTCTCCCCCGACTCCGGCTGGCTGGCCTGGTCCCACCCCGGCCCCGAGCCGCTGCGCCAGCTGAAGATCGCCAACGCCGCCGACCTGTCCGTCGCCGACGCCACCCCGCTGCGCTTCACCGACTTCTCGCCCGCCTTCACCCCTGACGGCAAGCATCTGGCGTTCCTTTCCGAGCGCAGCTTCGACCCCGTCTACGACGCCCACGTCTTCGACCTGTCGTTCCCCGCCGGGTGCCGCCCCCACCTGATCACCCTCGCCGCCGCCACCCCGTCCCCGTTCGGCCCGCAGCGCCACGGCCGGGGAGTCGGCGCCGAGAAGGAGAGCGGCGATACGGCCACGGAGGAGAGCGCGCCGCAGACCCGCGTCGACCTCGACGGCCTCGCCGACCGCATCGTCGCCTTCCCCGTCTGCGCCGACCGCTACTCGACGCTGCGCACGGCCAAGGACGGAGTGCTGTGGCTGCGCCACCCCGTCCAGGGCGTCCTCGGCGCGGGCCTGGCCACCCCCGACAGCGCGCCGCCCGGCCCCGCCCTGGAGCGCTACGACCTGACGGGCCACCGGCTGGAGGTGCTCGCCGAGGACATCGAGGACTTCTCCGTCACCGGGGACGGCAGCCGCCTGCTGGTGCTGGAGGGCGACAAGCTCGTGGTGCTGCCCGCCGACCGGAAGGCGTCCGACGACGAGAACAGCGACGACCGGATCCCCGTCGACCTGTCCCGCGTGCGGGTCACCGTCCAGCCCGCCGAGGAGTGGCGGCAGATGTTCGACGAGGCCGGGCGCCTCATGCGGGACAACTTCTGGCGGCCCGACATGGGCGGCGTGGACTGGGAGGGCGTACTGGACCGGTACCGCCCGCTGCTGGACCTGCTCGCCACCCACGACGACCTCGTGGACCTGCTCTGGGAGGTCCAGGGCGAGCTCAACACCTCGCACGCCTATGTCATCCCGCCCGGAGGGCACGGCGGCGGCGCCCGGCGCCAGGGACTGCTCGGCGCCGACCTCGAACGGGACGCGGAGGGCGTCTGGCGCGTCGCCCGGGTCCTGCCCTCGGAGAGCTCCGACCCCCGGGCGCGCTCCCCGCTGACCGCACCCGGCGTCGCGGTCGGTCCCGGCGACGCGATCCTCGCGGTGGACGGTCGGCCCGTGGACCCGGTCGTCGGCCCCGGACCCCTGCTCGTGGGCGCCGCCGACCAGCCCGTCGAGCTCACCGTCGCCCCCTCGGGAGGCGGCGAGCCCCGGCACGCCGTGGCCGTCCCCGTCGACGACGAGGAGCCGCTGCGCTACCACGACTGGGTGGCCGACCGCCGTGCCTACGTCCACCGGCAGTCCGAGGGCCGCCTCGGCTATCTGCACGTGCCCGACATGGTGGGCTCCGGCTGGGCGCAGCTCCACCGGGACCTGAGGGTCGAGGTCGCCCGGGACGGCCTGGTCGTCGACGTGCGGGAGAACCGCGGCGGGCACACCTCGCAGCTCGTCGTGGAGAAGCTCGCCCGCAGGATCGTCGGCTGGGACGTGCCGCGCGGCACGCGTGCGCTCAGCTACCCCCTGGACGCCCCGCGCGGGCCGATAGTGGCCGTGGCGAACGAGTTCTCCGGCTCCGACGGCGACATGGTCAACGCGGCCATCCAGGCGCTGGGTCTCGGCCCCGTCGTGGGCACCCGCACCTGGGGCGGGGTCATCGGCATCGACAGCCGCTACTCGCTGGTGGACGGCACCTCGGTGACCCAGCCCAAGTACGCCGTCTGGCTCCAGGGGTACGGGTGGGGTGTGGAGAACCACGGCGTCGACCCCGACGTCGAGGTGGTGTGCGCGCCCCAGGACCACGCCGCCGGCCGCGACCCCCAGCTGGACAAGGCCGTCGCCCTGGCCCTGGAGGCCCTCGCGGAACACCCGGCCGCGACCCCGCCCCCGCTTCCCGGCCTCGGCTGACCGTTCCTCGATAGCATCCAGCAGCAACCGATCAGAAGGAGGCTCCCGGTGGCGGGAGAGCCGCAGGCGGACTGCCTGTTCTGCAAGATCGTCGCGGGGGACATCCCGGCGACCGTGGTCCGGGAGACCGAGACCACCGTGGCGTTCCGCGACATCAACCCGCAGGCACCCACCCACGTCCTGGTGATCCCCAGGGTCCACTACCGCGATGCCGCTGAGCTGGCCGCCGCCGACCCGGCCGTCACCGCGGACGTGCTCGTGGAGGCGGGCCGGGTGGCCGCGGAGGACAAGGTGGACAGCACCGGCTACCGCATCGTGTTCAACACGGGGACCGGCGCGGGCCAGACGGTGTTCCACGCGCACGCCCATGTGCTCGGGGGCCGCGGCCTCGAGTGGCCTCCGGGATAGGGCGCGCACGGTCCGCGCCGACGGGGGATCGCGGGCCAGGGCACCGGTGCGGGCGCGTCGGGCACAGGACGTCATGCACGAGACTCGGGCACAGGACGTCATGCACATAGACGTCAGGCACGAGACGTCGGGCACGGGGACGTCAAGGACAGGGACACCGGGTACAAACCGGGTACAAGGGGACAGGGCTTTGCGCGAACTCGTCGTCCTGGGCACGGCCAGCCAGGCGCCGACCAGGACCCGCAACCACAACGGGTACCTGCTGCGCTGGGACGGCGAGGGCATCCTGTTCGACCCGGGCGAGGGCACCCAGCGGCAGATGCTGCACGCGGGTGTCGCCGCGCACGACCTGACCCGCATCTGCGTCACGCACTTCCACGGCGACCACTGCCTGGGACTCGCCGGGGTGGTGCAGCGGCTCAACCTGGACCGGGTGCCGCACCCGGTCACCGCCCACTACCCGGGCAGCGGCCAGCACTTCTTCGACCGGCTGCGGTACGCCAGCTCGTACTACGAGAGCGTCGAGCTGCGCGAGCGCCCGGTCGTCGAGGACGGGGTGCTGGAGGTCTCGGCCGCGTTCACCCTCGAGGCCCGCAGGCTCTCCCATCCGGTGGAGTCGTTCGGCTACCGCGTCACCGAGCCGGACGGCCGCCGGATGCTGCCGGACCGTCTCGCCGCCCTCGGCGTCGCGGGCCCGGCGGTGGGCGTGCTCCAGCGCGAGGGCTCCGTCCTCGCCCCCGACGGCACGACCGTCCGGATCGACCAGGTCAGCGAGCCCCGCCCAGGTCAAAGCTTCGCCTTCGTCATGGACACCCGGATGTGCGCAGGGGTCCACGCCCTCGCCCAGGGAGTGGACATGCTCGTCATCGAGTCCACCTTCCTCGAGGCGGACGCTCAGCTGGCCGACGAGGTGGGCCACCTCACCGCCGGCCAGGCGGGCCGGGCGGCCGCCGAGGCCGGGGTGCGCCACCTGGTGCTCACCCACTTCTCGCAGCGCTACCCCGACCCGGGCGCGTTCCTGGCCGAGGCCGGGGCCCGTTTCGACGGGGAGATCACCGTGGCCGACGACCTCATACGGGTGCCCGTCCCCAAGCGCCGACAGGCCCGTGCCCGGTAAAAGCGCTCGCCCCCGGCCCGCCCGGCCCGGTTACCATGGCCAGTGCCACAGCCCCTGATGAAGAAACGGGATGATCTGGTCCTCGCGGCCGACCCATGACTCAGACACCCACCTCCCGGACCGAGCCCTCAGGGCCCCAGGCGCGCGCCCGCATCGTGGTGCCGGCCAAGCATCCGATGGTCACCGTCCTCGGTTCCGGCGACGCGCTGCTGCGTGTGATCGAGAGAGCATTCCCCGCGACGGACATCCACGTCCGGGGCAACGAGGTGAGCGCGACCGGTGACCCGGCAGAGGTCGCCCTGGTCCAGCGGCTCTTCGACGAGATGATGCTGGTGCTGCGCACCGGCCAGCCCATGACGGAGGACTCAGTGGAGCGTTCCATCGCCATGCTCCGCCAGGAGGCGGACGGCGAGCAGACGGAGCGCCCCGCCGAGGTGCTCACCGCCAACATCCTGTCCAACCGCGGGCGCACGATCCGCCCGAAGACGCTGAACCAGAAGCGCTACGTCGACGCGATCGACAAGCACACGGTCGTCTTCGGCATCGGCCCCGCCGGCACCGGCAAGACCTACCTCGCCATGGCCAAGGCCGTCCAGGCCCTGCAGTCCAAGCAGGTCAACCGGATCATCCTCACCCGTCCGGCCGTCGAGGCCGGAGAGCGCCTCGGCTTCCTGCCCGGCACGCTCTACGAGAAGATCGACCCGTACCTGCGGCCGCTGTACGACGCGCTGCACGACATGATCGACCCCGACTCGATCCCGCGTCTGATGGCCGCGGGCACCATCGAGGTCGCTCCTTTGGCGTACATGCGCGGCCGCACGCTCAACGACGCGTTCATCATCCTCGACGAGGCGCAGAACACCAGCGCCGAGCAGATGAAGATGTTCCTGACCCGGCTCGGGTTCAACTCCAAGGTCGTCATCACCGGAGACGTCACCCAGGTCGACCTGCCGGGCGGCACCAAGAGCGGCCTGCGCCAGGTCCAGCACATCCTCGACGGCATCGAGGACATCCACTTCTCCCGGCTGACCAGCACCGACGTGGTCCGCCACAAGCTGGTCAGCGCCATCGTGGACGCCTACGAGGCCCACGACGGCGCCGGCGAGGACGGCGAGCACGAGCCGGCCGCCCCCAAGCGCCGCGGCCGTGCCTCGCGCCAGCCCCACCGCACCGACCAGCCCCACCGCACCGAGAGCTGAGAAACCGCACCCCCATGTCCATCGACGTCAACAACGAGTCGGGGTGGGAGGTCGACGAGCAGTCCGTGCTCGACGTCGCCCGCTACGCCCTGCAGCGCATGCGCATCCACCCCCTCTCCGAGCTGTCGCTGATCTTCGTCGACACCGACGCGATGGAGCAGCTCCACATCCAGTGGATGGACGAGCAGGGCCCCACCGACGTGCTCTCCTTCCCCATGGACGAGCTGCGGCCCGGCAAGGAGGACGAGGAGCCGCCGCAGGGCCTGCTCGGCGACATCGTCCTGTGCCCCGAGGTGGCGAAGAAGCAGGGCGACGGCGCCGGCCACACCATGGACGACGAACTGCACCTGCTCACCGTCCACGGTGTGCTGCACCTGCTCGGCTACGACCACGCCGAGCCCGACGAGGAACGCGAGATGTTCGGGCTCCAGAAGGAGATCCTCGAGTCCTGGCGTGCCCAGCGGGACTCGGGCC
The DNA here is from genome assembly GCF_014646055.1 of Wenjunlia tyrosinilytica. Taxonomy (GTDB): domain Bacteria; phylum Actinomycetota; class Actinomycetes; order Streptomycetales; family Streptomycetaceae; genus Wenjunlia; species Wenjunlia tyrosinilytica. The sequence goes on along the minus strand of NZ_BMMS01000001.1, from coordinate 368,402 downwards.
CCGCGTCACCGGACGCCTGACGTGTCCGCGGACATCACCAGGAGCTATCTGATCGCCGCGGTGGCGCTGGTCGTCGTCGCCTGGCTGGCGGCCTGCGCCGAGGCGGGACTGGCCAGGGTCTCCCGCTGGCGGGCCGAGGAGGCGGCGCGCTCCGGGCGCCGCGGCGGCGAGAAGCTGCTGGCGGTCGCCTCCGACCCCACCCGCTACCTCAATGTGGCCCTGCTGGTTCGGGTCGGCTGCGAGATGGCGGCGGCCGTGCTCGTGGCGATCGTCGCCGAGCACTCCTTCGACGAGACGTGGCAGGTGCTGCTCGTCGCGATCGGCGCGATGGTCCTCGTCTCGTATGTGGCCGTCGGGGTCTCCCCGCGCACCATCGGCCGCCAGCACCCGCTCAACACCGCCACGGCCGCCGCTTATGTGCTGCTGCCGCTGGCCCGCGTCATGGGGCCCATTCCGCGCCTGCTGATCCTGCTCGGAAACGCGCTGACGCCGGGCAAGGGCTTCCGCCACGGCCCGTTCGCCTCCGAGGCCGAGCTGCGCGCGGTCGTCGACCTCGCGGAGAAGGACTCCCTCATCGAGGACGACGAACGCCGTATGGTGCACTCCGTCTTCGAGCTCGGCGACACCATCGTGCGCGAGGTCATGGTGCCGCGCACCGACCTGGTGATGATCGAGCGGTTCAAGACCATCCGGCAGGCCCTCACCCTCGCCCTGCGCAGCGGCTTCTCCCGGATCCCGGTCACCGGCGAGAACGAGGACGACGTCGTCGGCATCGTCTACGTCAAGGACCTGGCCCGGCGGGTGCACATCAACCGCGAGGCGGAGAGCGAGCTGATCTCCACGGTGATGCGCCCCGCGGCGTTCATCCCCGACACCAAGCCCGTCGCCGACCTGCTGCGCGAGATGCAGAAGGACCGCAACCACGTGGCCGTCGTGATCGACGAGTACGGCGGCACGGCCGGGATCGTGACCATCGAGGACATCCTCGAGGAGATCGTCGGCGAGATCACCGACGAGTACGACCGCGAGATGCCGCCCGTCGAGGAACTCGGCGACGGCGAGTACCGGGTGACCGCCCGCCTGGACATCGAGGACCTCGGCGACCTGTACGGGATCGAGCTGGACGACGAGGACGTGGAGACCGTCGGCGGCCTGCTCGCCAAGGCGCTCGGCAGGGTGCCGATTCCCGGCGCCACGGCGGTGGTCGAGGGCATCCGGCTCACCGCGGAGAGCGTGGCCGGGCGGCGCAACCGCATCGGCACCGTGCTGGTGCGGCGGATCCCCGGGGAGAACGGGAAGTCCGAGGAGGACGCGGTCCGCTGACGGGCGCCGCTCCAGCAGGGCGCGCGGTCCGCCGAAGGGCGTGCTCTCGGCGCGGCGCGGTCCGCCGACGGGGGCGGCCTCGTCCCGTTCTATGCTCGGCCCATGAGAGACGACGCCCAGCTCGACGCCGAGGACCGCAAGCTCGTGACCCTCGCCCGCTCCGCCCGCGCCCGCAACGGTGTCGCGGAGGGCGCGGCCGTGCGCGACGAGACCGGGCGCACCTATGTGGCCGGCACGGTGTCCCTGGACTCCCTGCGGCTGACCGCCCTGCAGACCGCTGTGGCCATGGCCGTGGCCAGCGGGGCGAAGAGCCTTGAGGCCGCCGCCGTGGTCTCCGAGGCCACCGCCGCGGCCGACGCCGACCGGGCCGCCGTCCGCGACCTGGGCGGCCCGGACACCCCCTTGGTGCTGGCCGGGCCGGACGGTTCGGTGCGCTCCACGGTCACGGTTGGCTGAGGGAGCCCGCGCGATCGGGGAGAATGGTCGGCATGAGCGTTCGCCCCTCCTCCGATGACCAGGCCCACCGTGCGGGCTTCGCCTGCTTCGTCGGGCGCCCCAACGCAGGCAAGTCCACCCTGACGAACGCTCTGGTGGGCACCAAGGTCGCCATCACCTCCGGGCGCCCGCAGACCACCCGGCACACCGTGCGCGGCATCGTGCACCGCCCCGACGCCCAGCTCGTCCTCGTCGACACCCCCGGGCTGCACAAGCCGCGCACCCTGCTGGGTGAGCGGCTCAACGACCTGGTCCGCTCGACCTGGGGCGAGGTGGACGTCATCGGCTTCTGCCTGCCCGCCGACCAGAAGCTCGGCCCCGGCGACCGCTACATCGCCAAGGAGCTCGCCGAGGCCAAGCGCACCCCCAAGGTCGCCATCGTCACCAAGACCGACCTGGTGGACTCCAAGACCCTCGCCGAGCAGTTGATCGCCATCGACCGGCTCGGCGCGGAGCTGGGCATCGAGTGGGCGCAGATCGTCCCGGTCTCGGCCGTCTCCGGCAAGCAGGTCGGCCTGCTCGCCGACCTCCTCGCGCCCCTGCTCCCCGAGGGTCCGGCGCTCTACCCGGACGGGGACCTGACCGACGAGCCCGAGCAGGTCATGGTGGCGGAGCTGATCCGCGAGGCCGCGCTCGAGGGTGTGCGGGACGAGCTTCCCCACTCCATCGCGGTGGTCGTGGAGGAGATGCTGCCCCGTGAGGGCCGCCCCGCCGACCGCCCGCTGCTGGACATCCACGCCAATCTCTACATCGAGCGCCCCAGCCAGAAGGGCATCATCATCGGCCCGAAGGGCGCCCGTCTGAAGGAGGTCGGGACGAAGTCCCGCCGCCACATCGAGGCGCTGCTGGGGACGCCGGTCTTCCTGGACCTGCATGTGAAGGTGGCCAAGGACTGGCAGCGCGACCCCAAGCAGCTGCGCAAACTGGGCTTCTGACGGCCTGTCCGGCCACTGCGCGGCCGCCCCGTCCTTCCGACGGCGTGTGTCCGGTCACTTCCGGCAGCCGGTCCGGCACCGCGGGGCGGACGCCCCGGCGCGCGGTGCCGCCCGAGGGACTGCCGCCCCCGCGGTGCCGCCCGAGGAGGCCGGCGCCCCCTCGAACGGCCCCTTCGGGCGGCGCCCTGAGCGGAGCCCCGGGCGCGGAGCCCTCGATCGCCGCTCAGGCGCCTTCCTTCAGGACCTTGGACACCAGGCTCCGCTGGGCGTCCGTCAGATGCGGGTCCGCGAAGTGGACGGTGTGTCCGTCGACCGTGACCTCGTAGTGGAAGCCGTCGGGGACCCCCGCCCGCTCAGAGCCCTTGCCCGAGGCCAGCGCCTCCCGGGCCAGGCTGTGCCATGCCTCCGCGTCGGACCGGCCGGAGGTGTCCACCTCGGCCCGACGTGTCGCTCCCACGAACCCACCGGTGCGCTTGACCTGGATATGCATGACCCCAGCTTGTCCTAGATGGTCGGCGTCGGGGCGGTCGTCCCGGACCGCTGCCGGACGACGGCGCTGCCCTCCTCGGAACCGGTGGGGACCCCGACCTGCTTCCACGCGTCCAGCACGGCCTGCACTTCCTCCCCCTCGCCGTAGCGGGCGCGCGCCGCCGCCGCGGTGAGCCCCGCGAACGAGGCGAAGTCCGCGTCGGTCGCCAGCTTGCCGCCGGTCAGCACGTCGTACCAGATCCGGCCCGCGCGCTCCCACGCGTTGCCGCCCAGGGCCGTGGCCGCGAGGTAGAAGGCGTGGTTGGGGATGCCGGAGTTGATGTGCACTCCGCCGTTGTCGTCCGTGGTCTCGACGTAGTCGTCCATGGTGGCCGGCTGAGGGTCCTTGCCGAGGACGTCGTCGTCGTAGGCGGTGCCGGGCGCCTTCATCGAGCGCAGCGCCACGCCCTGGACCTGGTCGGTCAGCAGCCCCTCGCCGATCAGCCAGTCGGCCTCCGCCGCGCCCTGCCCGAGCGCGTACTGCTTGACCAGGGAGCCGAACACGTCGGACATCGACTCGTTCAGCGCCCCGGACTGCCCGGAGTAGTCGAGATTGGCCGTGTACTGGGTGACGCCGTGCGTCAGCTCGTGGCCGATGACGTCGAGCGAGATCGTGAAGTCGTTGAAGACCTCCCCGTCCCCGTCGCCGAAGACCATCTGCTCGCCGTCCCAGAACGCGTTGTCGTAGTGGCGGCTGTAGTGGACCGTCGCGTTCAGCGCGAGCCCCGAGTCGTCGATGGAGTCGCGCTCGAAGGCGTCCAGGTACAGCCGGTGGGTGTGGCCGAGGCCGTCGTAGGCGCGGTTGACCGGCTCGTCCGAGACGGCGTCCTGGCCCTCGGCGCGCACGACCCTGCCGGGCAGGCGCTGGTGGTGCTCGGCGTCCCCGATGGTGCGCCGGAGCACGGATTCGGCGCACCGCTGCGCCGCGTCGGGCGGCGTGCCGGCGCCGGGCACGGTCGGCTGCGGGGGCGCTCCGGCGACCGCGGAGAGGCGGCGCTCACGGTGGAAGGCGTCCATGCGCAGGGCGTTGCGGGCGGCGTCGGCAACGGCGGCGCTGCCCGAGCGGGCGAGGTGGTCGAGCATGTGCGGCGGCACGATGCCGCAGAAGACATGGTTGGCATCCATGTGGCCAAAAGTGGCAGAAGGACCACGTGCTGTCACTGAATCCGGCGACGATTCATGAAAATAGGTGTAAAACTTCCGCTTCGGTGACTCTTGGGTGACTTTGGACCCGGGTCTCGACACCGTCCGTTCCAGATACTGGGAAGAGTCGGGCACCGGCTGCGCTCGGCAGTGGCGTCGGGTTAGTCTCTGACCATCATGCGTTACGGGCTGCTTCTTCTTAGCTGCCGCGGCGAGGGTCTGTAGTCGAGGCTGACTCCTTCGCCGCGGAGTCGGGCCATGCGCTCATCACGCCGTTGTCGGCCGCCGCAGACCCCACGTAGGAGTCCAACGCCATGTCCTCGCAGAACACCTCCGCTTCCGTCGGCCGTCCCACGCCGGTCACCGCCGCCACCGTCACCCAGCGCCCCTCCGGGATGCCGATCGACCGCTACCGGGCGCACCCCCGCGTCGACCTGCCCGACCGCACCTGGCCGGGCAGGGCGATCACGAAGGCTCCCCGCTGGCTGTCCACCGACCTGCGGGACGGCAACCAGGCCCTGATCGACCCGATGTCCCCCGCCCGCAAGCGCGCCATGTTCGACCTGCTGGTGAAGATGGGCTACAAGGAGATCGAGGTCGGCTTCCCCTCCTCGGGTGCCACCGACTTCGAGTTCGTCCGCAGCATCATCGAGGAGGGCGCGGTACCGGAGGATGTGACGATCTCCGTCCTGACCCAGGCCCGCGAGGAACTGATCGAGCGCACCGTCGAGTCGCTGGTCGGCGCCCCCCGCGCCACTGTCCACCTGTACAACGCCACGGCGCCGCTCTTCCGCCGTGTGGTCTTCCGCAACGACCGCGACGCGACCAAGGCCATCGCCACCGACGGCACCCGCCTGGTGATGGAGTACGCGGACAAGGTGCTGGGTGGCGAGACCGTCTTCGGCTACCAGTACAGCCCCGAGATCTTCGTCGACACCGAGCTGGACTTCGCGCTGGAGGTCTGCGAGGCGGTCATGGACGTCTGGCAGCCGGAGGCCGGCCGCGAGATCATCCTGAACCTGCCCGCCACGATCGAGCGGGCCACCCCCAATGTCCACGCCGACCAGTTCGAGTGGATGTCGCGCAACCTGTCGCGCCGCGAGTTCGTCTGCCTGTCCACGCACCCGCACAACGACCGCGGCACCGCCGTCGCCAGCGCCGAACTGGCCGTGATGGCCGGCGCCGACCGCGTCGAGGGCTGCCTGTTCGGGCAGGGCGAGCGCACCGGCAACGTCGACCTGGTGACGCTGGGCATGAACCTGTTCAGCCAGGGTGTCGACCCGATGATCGACTTCTCGCAGATCGACGAGATCCGCCGGACGGCCGAGTACTGCAACCAGATGGAGATCCACTCGCGCCACCCCTACGCGGGCGACCTGGTCTACACGTCCTTCTCCGGCTCCCACCAGGACGCCATCAAGAAGGGCTTCGAGGCCCTGGAGGCGGACGCCGCCGCCCGGGGCATCCGCGTGGACGACATCGAGTGGGGCGTGCCCTACCTGCCGATCGACCCCAAGGACGTCGGCCGCTCCTACGAGGCGGTCATCCGGGTCAACTCCCAGTCCGGCAAGGGCGGGGTGGCCTACGTCCTGAAGAACGACCACAAGCTGGACCTGCCGCGGCGGATGCAGATCGAGTTCTCGAAGATCATCCAGGCCAAGACCGACGCCGAGGGCGGCGAGGTCACGCCGAAGCAGATCTGGGACGTCTTCTCCGACGAGTACCTGCCCACCACGGACAACCCCTGGGGCCGGATCGCACTGCGCACCCACCAGGCGTCGACCACGGTGGAGGGCCAGGACTCCCTGGTCGTCGAGGCGGTCGTCGACGGCGAGGACACCACGCTGACCGGCACCGGCAACGGCCCGATCGCCGCGTTCTTCGACGCGCTGTCCGGCATCGACGTGGACGTGCGGCTGCTGGACTACGCCGAGCACACGCAGAGCGAGGGCGCGGACGCCAAGGCGGCCGCGTACATCGAGTGCGCCGTCGGCGAGCGGGTCCTGTGGGGCGTGGGCATCGACGCGAACATCGTGCGCGCCTCGCTGAAGGCCGTCGTGAGCGCCGTCAACCGCGCCCACCGCTGACCGGAAGTCTCGATCCGGCGAACTCTTTTACCCTTCTTTGCCGGACGGTTTTCCGCGCCCCGCCTGCTCAGAGGCAGGCGGGGCGCGATTGTCCGGAACTCCCCGTCCACTCGCTACTGACTCGCTGTGACTTGTATGGCAGCATCACGCAGACGGCACCGTTGCCGAAGCGTTATGGGGCCCTGCCGTCGCCTGCGCCCGGCAGAGCCGCAGGGTGCCGCAGTCGGTCAGATGGCGGGGAGTGTCGGATTGTTGCAGATCTGGGGCCTGTGTATCTGGGGCGTACGCACGTCATGGCGCACGGAGTCGGACGGCGACTTCTACTGCCCGGGATGCGGCGGTGACCGCGGCTACCGCAGGCGCGCCGGGACACGCAAGCTCACGGTGGTCGGGGTGCCGCTGATGGCGCGGGGCTCGGCCGGCAGCGTGATCGAATGCGCGGCCTGCCGGACCCGTTACGGCCTCGAGGCGCTGGAGCGCCCCACCACGACGCGGTTTTCCGCCATGCTGCGCGACGCCGCCTACACCGTCGCGCTGGCCGTCCTCGTCGCCGGTGGCGCCACCAGCCGGCACACCAGGGAGGTCGCCACGGCCGCCGTGCGCGAGGCCGGGTTCACCGACTGCACGCAGGAGCAGCTGCTGGCCATGCTCACCGCGCTGTCGACGACCGCCGACGCGGTCCCCGACCGTGGGCTCGGCGACGCGATCGACGGCTGCGGCAGCTGGCTGTCCATCGAGCTTCACGAGGTCCTCGAACCCCTCGCCGAGCACCTGGCGCCCCAGGGCTGCGAGCGGATCCTGCTCCAGGGCGCCCGTATCGCCCTGGCCGACGGCCCGTACCGTCCGGCCGAGCGGGATGCCCTCGCCGCGGTGGGCCGCTGCCTGCGGATGTCCACCGAGGCCACCGAGTGCGTCCTGGAGGCCGCGGCCCGCGTCCTGCCCTGACCGCCCCGTCCGCGGCCGGACCGCGGGACTGCCGACCGGGCATGCGCCGCGGTACGCGAGAATGGCGCCATGAGTCTGTTCCGCGACGACGGCATCGTGCTGCGCACCCAGAAGCTGGGTGAGGCGGACCGGATCATCACCCTGCTCACCCGCCACCACGGCCGGGTACGCGCGGTCGCCCGAGGAGTGCGGCGCACCAAGTCCAAGTTCGGGGCCCGCCTGGAGCCCTTCAGCCACGTCGACGCGCAGTTCTTCGCCCGCGGCGGCGACCTCGTCGGCCGCGGCCTCCCGCTGTGCACGCAGGTGGAGACGATCGCGGCCTTCGGCGGCAGCATCGTCACCGACTACGCCCGGTACACCGCGGGCACGGCCATGCTGGAGACGGCCGAGCGGTTCACCGACCACGAGGGCGAGCCCGCCATCCAGCAGTACCTCCTGCTCGTCGGGGCGATGCGCACCCTCGCCTCCGGCGCCCATGGCCCGGGGCTGGTGCTCGACGCCTTCCTGCTGCGCTCGCTGGCGGTCAACGGCTACGCGCCGAGCTTCGACGACTGCGCGAAGTGCGGTATGCCCGGCCCCAACCGTTTCTTCTCCGTCGCCTCCGGCGGCACCGTGTGCGGCGAGTGCCGGGTGCCCGGCAGCGTCGTACCCTCTCCGGAGTCCCTCCAACTCCTGGGCGCGCTGCTCGCCGGGGACTGGGAGACGGCAGACGCGTGCGAGCCGCGCTTCTGCCGAGAAGGCAGCGGCATGGTCGCTGCGTACCTGCAGTGGCACCTCGAGCGGGGTCTCCGCTCGCTGAGATACGTGGAGAAATAGCGCATGGCACGTCGCGGGATCCTCAGCCGACAGCGTCGCGAGTACCTGCCGCCCGAGCCCCACCCCTCCGGCGCCAAGCCCCCCATGCTGCCGGGGGAGTTGGTGCCGGGCCATGTGGCCATCGTCATGGACGGCAACGGGCGCTGGGCGAAGGAGCGCAACCTGCCGCGCACCGAGGGCCACAAGGTGGGCGAGTCGGTCGTCCTCGACGTGGTCCGCGGCTGCCTCGAACTGGGGGTGAAGAACCTCTCCCTCTACGCCTTCTCCACCGAGAACTGGAAGCGCTCGCCGGACGAGGTGCGCTTCCTGATGAACTTCAACCGCGATGTGATCCGCCGCCGCCGCGAGGAGCTCGGCGCGATGGGTGTGCGCATCCGCTGGGCCGGGCGCATGCCCAAGCTGTGGAAGAGCGTGGTCAACGAGCTCCAGATCGCCGAGGAGCACACCCGCGACAACGACGCCATGACGCTGTACATGTGCGTCAACTACGGCGGCCGCGCCGAGGTCGCCGACGCCGCGCGGGCCATGGCCATGGACGTGGCCGCCGGCCGCGTCGACCCGGCGAAGGTCAACGAGAAGCTGCTGGCGAAGTACATGTACCACCCGGACATGCCGGACGTGGACCTGTTCATCCGGCCCTCGGGCGAGCAGCGCACCTCCAACTTCCTGATCTGGCAGTCCGCCTACGCCGAGATGGTCTTCCAGGACATCCTCTGGCCGGACTTCGACCGCCGGAACCTGTGGGACGCCTGCCAGGAGTACGCCTCCCGCGACCGCCGCTACGGCGGAGCGCTGCCCAACCAGGTGGCCGAGGTCCCGGCCCGCTGAACGGGCCGTACGGAAACGCCATGAGGGCGCGACCCGGACAAGGGGTCGCGCCCTCATGGCGCGAAAGGACCCGCAGGCGGAGGCGGTCGGGCGCGTCAGGCGGTCAGGCGGAGGCGCACTGGCCGCAGGTGCCGAAGATCTCCATCGTGTGGGCGACGTCGACGAAGCCGTGGTCGGCGGCGACCGCGTCCGCCCACTTCTCCACGGCGGGACCCTCGACCTCGACGGCGCGGCCGCAGGAGCGGCACACCAGGTGGTGGTGGTGGCCCTGGCTGCACCGCCGGTAGACGGCCTCGCCGTCGTCGGTGCGCAGGACGTCCACCTCACCGGCGTCGGCGAGGGACTGGAGGGTGCGGTAGACGGTGGTGAGGCCGACCGAGTCACCGCGGTGCTTGAGCAGGTCGTGGAGCTCCTGCGCGCTGCGGAACTCGTCGACCTCGTCGAGCGCGGACGCGACCGCGGCGCGCTGCCGCGTCGCGCGGCCGCGCGTCGGGGGGTTTGCGGTGTTCACCGGTTCTCCTCCTCGAGACTCTGGCCGGCCAGCGCTGTCGCTGTGCATGGGGACATTGTGCCAGTGTGTCAGTGAGGTGACCCTAAACGCGCACATCGTCCTCCGGGGAACGGCTGCGCGAGGGTTCGAGGGTGCACTCCGCCTCCTCCGACACCGGGGCGGCCGAGCGCCGGGCCCTGCGTTTCGCCAGGGGAGCGGCGAGGGCGGTCACGGCCAGGAACACCCCGATGGCCATGACGACGATGGTCGCGCCGGAGGGGACGTCCACGTAGTACGTGTACACGGTGCCCGACGTGGTCACCGTGAGTCCGATGGCGACGGCGAAGGCCATCGTGGCCGCGAAGCCGCGGGTGAGCTGCTGGGCGGCCGCGACGGGAACGACCATCAGGGCGCTCACCAGCAACAGGCCGACGACGCGCATGGCGACGGTGACGGTGACGGCCGCGGTGACCGCGAGCACGATGTTGAGCAGGCGCACCGGCAGACCGGTGACGCGGGCGAACTCCTCGTCCTGGCAGACCGCGAACAGCTGCCGCCGCAGGCCGACGGTGACCGCGACGACGACCGCCGCCAGGATGCCGATCACCACCACGTCCTCCTGGGAGACCGTGGTGATCGAGCCGAACAGGTAGGACAGCAGATTGGCGTTGCTCCCGTTGGGCGACAGATGGATCAGGAGCACACCGCCGGACATGCCCCCGTAGAAGAGCATGGCGAGCGCGATGTCGCCCTGGGTCCTGCCGCGGGCCCTGACCAGCTCCATGGCCACCGCGCCGGCCGAGGAGACCAGCACGGCCATCCACACCGGGTTGGTGCCGGTGAGGAAGCCGAGCGCGACACCGGTGAGCGCGACATGGCCGATTCCGTCGCCCATGATCGCCTGGCGGCGCTGGACCAGGTAGATGCCGACCGCGGGCGCGGTGATCCCGATGAGGATCGCGGCGACGAGCGCCCGCTGCATGAAGGCGTCCTGGAGGAAGGTCATGTCAGCAGCCCCGTCCGGATCGGCTCCTCGGGAGCGTGCGGGTGCACATGGTCGTGGCCCGGCAGGGCGTGCTGGCCGGTCGCGGGAGGCGGTGCGCCGTCGTGGACGACGCAGCCGTCGCGCAGGACCACGGCCCGGTCGATCAGTGGTTCGAGGGCGCCGAGCTCATGGAGGACGAGCAGGACCGTGGTGCCCTCGGCGACCTCCTCGCGCAGGGTGCCGGCGAGGACCTGCTGGCCGGCCAGGTCCACACCCGCCATCGGCTCGTCCATGATCAGCAGCTCGGGTTCGCCGGCGAGGGCGCGGGCGATGAGCACCCGCTGGTGCTGACCGCCGGACAGGGCGTTGACCGAGTCCTTGGCGCGGTCGGCGAGGCCCACGAGCTCCAGGGCCCGGTCGACGGCGGCGCGGTCGGCGCGGCGCAGCGGCCGCAGCCTGCCGCGGGAGAGCCGCCCGGAGGAGACGACCTCGCGCACCGTCGCGGGCACGCCGCTGGCGGCCGTGGTGCGCTGGGGCACGTAGCCGATGCGGCGCCATTGGCGGAAGCGCCGGTAGGGGGTGCCGAACAGGCTCAGCTCGCCCCCGGACAGGGGCACCTGGCCGACCACCGCCCGCACGGTGGTGGACTTGCCGGAGCCGTTCGCGCCGAGGAGCGCGACGACCTCGCCGCGCTCGACGCCGAGGTCCACTCCGCGCAGGACGCGGCGGGCCCCCAGCGACGCGGTCGCCCCGCGCAGGGATATGACGGGCTCACCTGAGCCGTTCCGGGTCGGTTCCACGCTCGTCTCCTGCTCCGCCCGCGGGCCGGGCATCAGCGCTGTCATGAGCTCCCCAGGGCCGCTTGCAGGTTCTTGAGGTTCTGCCGCATGACCGAGAAGTAGTCGCTCTTCTTGGGGTCCCGCACGCCCTCGACCGGGTCGAGGACCGCCGTCTTCAGGTGGAGGTCCTCGGCGAGGGTCTTGGCGGTCTTGGGATTGGCCAGGGTCTCGAAGAAGATCGTGCTCACCTTCTTCTCCTCGGCCGTCCGGTGCAAGTCGGCCAGATGCGCGGGGCTGGGCTCCGCCTCCGGGTCCAGGCCGCTTATGCCGACCTCGTCCAGCCGGTAGCGCTCGGCGAGGTAGCCGAACGCGGCATGGGTGGTGACGAAGGTCCGCCGCTTCACGCCCGACAGGCCCTCGGTGAACTCCTTGTCGAGGGCGTTGAGCTCGCCGACCAGCTTGTCGGTGTTGGCCTTGTAGGAGGCGGCGTGGGCCGGGTCGGCGGCGGCCAGCTGCTTGTTCACGCCCTCGGCGACCTTGGCGAGCCGGGTGGGGTCGAGCCAGATGTGCGGATCGCCCGAGGCGTTCTCCCCGTGGCCGCCCTCCTCGGGGGCGGTGCCGCCGTGCACGGCGTCGACTTCCTCGCCGTGCGCCACGAGGGGCGAGTACCGCGTTGCCTCGACGAGGTGCTTGGGGTGGGCCTGGGAGACGGCCTCGTCCACGGCGGGCTGGAGGCCCTTGAGGTACACGACGAGGTCGGTGTCGCTGAGGCGGCCGACCTGGCGCGGGGTGAGTTCGAGGTCGTGCGGCTCGACGCCCGGCTTGGTGAGACCGGTGACGTTGACGTGCTCGCCGCCGATCCGCTTGGTGATGTACTCGAGGGGGTAGAAGGACGCGGTCGCGTCGACCTTGCCGTTGCCGCTTCCACCGCTTTCCGGGGAGCACCCGGTCAGGGCGATCATGGAGGTGGCGGCGGCCGCGGCGAGGAGGCCGGGTACGAGGCGACGGCGTACGTTCATGACAATCATTCTCAACGAAAATGGAAACGATTGTCAATTGAGTGTCGCGGCCCGTTGCACCCTGTGCCCCGGGGCGGGCGGGCCCGGAACCGATTTGGAGTGGGGGGTGCCGCCGCCGGTAATCTGAGGTATTCGCCTAGGCGCCGCGGTACGCCCGCCCGCCAGCCGATCTCCACTGACCGCTTCGTCGTACTGAAGAGAGCACTGTGGCCGCCGACAAGATCGACACCATCGTCAGCCTGAGCAAGCGCCGTGGCTTCGTCTATCCCTGCAGTGAGATCTACGGCGGACAGCGCGCCGCCTGGGACTACGGACCGCTCGGCGTGGAGCTCAAGGAAAACATCAAGCGCCAGTGGTGGCGCTCGATGGTCACCTCCCGCGACGACGTCGTCGGCCTCGACTCCTCCGTGATCCTGGCCCGCGAGGTCTGGGAGGCCTCGGGTCACGTGGCCACCTTCACGGACCCGCTCACCGAGTGCACCTCCTGCCACAAGCGGTTCCGCGCGGACCACCTGGAGGAGGCCTACGAGGCCAAGCACGGGCGCCCCCCGGCGGGTGGCCTCGCCGACATCAACTGCCCGAACTGCGGCAACAAGGGCACCTTCACCGAGCCCAAGCAGTTCTCCGGCCTGCTCTCCACCCACCTCGGCCCCACGCAGGACTCCGGCTCGGTGGCGTACCTGCGCCCGGAGACCGCCCAGGGCATCTTCACCAACTTCGCGGCCGTCCAGCAGACCTCGCGCAAGAAGCCGCCGTTCGGCATCGCCCAGATCGGCAAGAGCTTCCGCAACGAGATCACACCGGGCAACTTCATCTTCCGCACCCGCGAGTTCGAGCAGATGGAGATGGAGTTCTTCGTCAAGCCGGGCGAGGACGAGAAGTGGCACGAGTACTGGATGGCCGAGCGCTGGAACTGGTACGTCGACCTCGGCATCACGCCCGAGAACATCCGGTGGTACGAGCACCCGAAGGAGAAGCTGTCCCACTACTCCAAGCGGACGGCTGACATCGAGTACCGCTTCAACTTCGGCGGCACCGAGTTCTCCGAGCTCGAGGGTGTGGCCAACCGCACCGACTTCGACCTGGCCGCGCACTCCAAGGCGTCCGGCCAGGACCTTTCGTACTTCGACCAGGAGGCCGGCGAGCGCTGGTTCCCCTACGTCATCGAGCCCGCGGCCGGTGTGAACCGCGCCATGCTCGCCTTCCTGCTCGACGCCTACGTCGAGGACGAGGCGCCCAACGCCAAGGGCGTCATGGAGAAGCGCACCGTGCTGCGCCTCGACCCGCGTCTGGCGCCGGTCAAGGTCGCCGTGCTGCCGCTGTCGCGCAATCCCGCCCTGTCCCCGAAGGCCCGCGGCCTCGCCTCCGACCTGCGCAAGCACTGGAACGTGGACTTCGACGACGCCGGCGCGATCGGCCGCCGCTACCGCCGCCAGGACGAGATCGGCACCCCGTTCTGCGTGACCGTCGACTTCGACACCCTCGAGGACAACGCGGTGACCATCCGCGAGCGCGACACCATGGCCCAGCAGCGCATCTCCATCGACCAGGTGGAGTCCTACCTGGCGGGCAAGCTCCTCGGCTGCTGACGCCGAGAGGCGAACGCCGCGGGTCGGAACGCCGCGGGTCGGAACGCCGCGGGTCGGAAACGCGGCGGGGTGAACGCCCAGGGGAAAGACGGCGGGCGAACGCCGGAGCGGAACGAGGCCCGGGCCCCTCCTTCCGGGAGGGAGCCCGGGGCCTTCGCCGTCCGCGGGACCGGCACCCGGCACCCGACCCGCCCGGCCGCTGCCGACCGGGCCTCGGCCTCAGCCGACCGTGCGCGGCAGGCGCAGGCTCAGCAGGGCCGTCACGCCCACCCCGGCCAACTGCACCGCCAGAGCCGCCAGCAGGGCGTCACGCATGCCCAGGGCCGACTGCGGCGCCAGGGAGAGGAAGAGCGTGCCGAGCGTCGCCACACCGAGGGCCAGGCAGGACTGCTGGGTGGTGACCAGCACCCCGCTGCCGACCCCCGCCCGCTCGGCGGGCACGTCCGCGAGGACGATCCGGAACAGCGTCGTCAGCAGCAGGCCCTGGCCGAAGCCGAGGACGGCCATGCCGGGCAGAAGCTGCCACGGGCCCACGTGCGGCCAGTCGGAGGCGAAGGTCACGATCACCCCGGCCAGGCCCAGGCCCTGGAGCACCGCACCGGCCGTGACCACCCGGCGTCCGAACCGGCCCACCAGGCGGGGCCCCGCCAGCGACGCGGCGAGGAACGCGGCCGCCATCGGCACGAGCGCCGACCCGGCCTCGACCGGACCCAGCCGCAGCCCCTGCTGGAGCGCCACGGCGACCACGAACATGAAGCCGCCGAACCCGGTGAACAGCGGCACCGCCAGCGCCAGCCCGGTACGCACCCCGGGCAGCCGCACGAGGCTCGGCGGCACCAGCGGTGTGCCGCCGCGCCGCTCCGCCCGGCGCTCGACCAGGAGGAACGCGGCGATCGCCACCGGGGCCGCGGCCAGCGACAGCCAGGTCCACAGCGGCCAGCCCATGGCCCGGCCCTCGGTCAGCGGCAGCAGGAGGGCGAGGAGGGAGGCACCCAGCAGCGCGGTGCCGGGCGCGTCCACCCCGGCGGGCCGCTCCGCGCGGCTCTCCGGCACGGTCCGCAGGGCCAGCACGAGGCCGAGCAGCGCCACCGGAACGTTCACGAGGAAGATCGAGCGCCAGCCGGTGCCGGCCACATTCGCGGCGACCAGCAATCCGCCCAGGACCTGCCCGACGACGCTGGAGATGCCGCCGGTGGCGCCGTACAGGCCGAGGGCCCGTGCCCGGCGCTCGCCGGAGGTGGCGGCGTGGATGGTGGCGAGCACCTGCGGCAGCATCAGCGCCGCGGCGGCGCCCTGGGCTGTGCGGGCCGCCACCAGGGTCCAGGCGGTGGGCGCGACACCGCAGGCGAGGGAGGTCACCGCGAAGGCCGCCGTGCCCACGAGGAAGAGCCTTCGGCGGCCGAAGGTGTCGCCGAGCCGCCCACCGAGGACGAGGAGCACCGCGTAGGCCACGCCGTACCCGGCGACGACCATCTCCAGCACGGCGGGACCGGCGTTCAGATCGCGGTCGATGGTGGGCAGCGCCACGTTGACGATGAAGAAGTCGAGCATCGGGAGCGCCGCGCCGAGGAGCACGGTCAGCAGGCCGAGCGGCCCGAGCCGCGGGGGAGCGGGAGGAGCGGCCGGGTCCCGGCCGGTTCCGGTCGCGGTCTTCGGGCCGGTGACGTTCGGGCCGGCCGCCTCCGTGCCGGTCGAGGGGGCGCCGGGCGTGCCGACGCGGATGACGCGGGGCCGGACGGCGGCCCTCGTGGTCAGGGTCTGGGTGTGTGCGATCCGTTCGTTCACGGCGCTAACGATCGTCGGGATCGTAGGGTGGTACCAGAGTGTGGTTATCCAGGTATTGGGAGTACCTGGAAATAGGCTGCGCTGTCCCTCATGCTGGAGGCATGAGCAGCAGCGCACCGTCCGCCGCCGTGCCGGGCGCCTTCGCGTCCTCCACGCCGCCGTCCGACACCATCCGTCGCCGGGAGCTCGCGGACTTCCTCCGCAGTCGCCGCGAGCGGATCACCCCCGAGAGGGTGGGCCTGCCCCGAGGCCCCCGCCGCCGTACTCCGGGCCTGCGCCGCGAGGAGGTGGCGCAGCTCGCCGCGGTCGGCGTCACCTGGTACACGTGGCTGGAGCAGGCCCGCGACATCCATGTGTCGCCGCAGGTGCTGGACGCCATCGCCCGCGCCCTCGAGCTGGACAAGAACGAGCGCTCGCACCTGTTCGTGCTCGCCGGGCAGATGGACCCCGTACCTGGCACCGAGTGCCCCGGTGTGTCGGCTCCGGTGCGCC
The DNA here is from genome assembly GCF_014646055.1 of Wenjunlia tyrosinilytica. Taxonomy (GTDB): domain Bacteria; phylum Actinomycetota; class Actinomycetes; order Streptomycetales; family Streptomycetaceae; genus Wenjunlia; species Wenjunlia tyrosinilytica. The sequence goes on along the minus strand of NZ_BMMS01000001.1, from coordinate 352,163 downwards.
TGATGCTCGACCGGCTCGAGCCGTTCCCGGCCTGTGTGATGAACAGCCGCTACGACGTCGTCGCCTACAACGGCGCCTACCGCCATCTGGTGGTCGACCTGGACGAGCTGCCGTTCGAGGACCGCAATGTGATGTGGCTGGCGTTCACCCACCCGGCCTGGCGCGAGGCACTGGTGGACCGGGCCGAGACGGTGCGGGTGATGGCCGCCAAGTTCCGTACCGCCATGGCCGAGCACCTGGCGGAGCCCACGTGGAAGTGCCTGGTCAAGCGGCTGCTGAGCGAGTCGGCGGAGTTCCGTGAGCTGTGGGCGCGCCATGATGTGGTGATGCCGGACAATCGCGCCAAGTGCTTCCTCAACCGGGAGGTGGGGCGGTTGAACTTCGACCACACCTCCCTGTGGCTCGGCCCCCAGGCAGGGCCCCGCCTGGTCACCTACGTCCCGTCCGACGAGGAGACCCGCCGCAGGCTGGAGCGGCTGCTGGAGTCGGCCCGTGAGCGGGCTTCCGCCGCGGGCCGGGGCGAGGCCCCTGGACCGGGCGGGACGGGGGAGCCGGCGCTCACCGGGTCCGTGGCCGGGGACCATGAGGAGGCCTGGGCGTAGCCCGTGGGACAATGGACGGTCTGCCCGCCGTGCGCGACCCCGGGCGGACCGCCCACCATGCCCGCCGACCCCCGCGCCCACCGACCCAAGCCCGCCGACCCCCGCGCCCACCGACCCAAGCCCGCCGACCCCCGCGCCCACCGACCCAAGCCCGCCGACCCCCGCGACCGCCGACCCTGTGCCCGCCGACCCCAGGCCCGCCGTCCCCGGAAGGAAGTCCCATGAGCGACCTGCAGATCGGAACGCACACCGTGCGGCCGCCGGTGGTGCTGGCGCCGATGGCGGGGATCACCAACGCTCCGTTCCGCACCCTGTGCCGGGAGTTCTCCGGCGGCAAGGGGCTGTTCGTGAGCGAGATGATCACCACGCGGGCACTCGTGGAGCGCGACGTCAAGACCCTGCGGCTGATCCGGTTCGACGGCACCGAGAAGCCACGCTCGATCCAGCTCTACGGGGTGGACCCGGCAACCGTAGGCAAGGCCGTGCGCATGATCGTGGACGAGGACCTCGCCGACCACATCGACCTCAACTTCGGCTGCCCGGTGCCCAAGGTGACCCGCAAGGGCGGCGGCTCCGCGCTGCCGTACAAGCGGGAACTCCTGCGCCAGATCCTGCGCGAGGCCGTCACCGGCGCCGGATCGCTGCCGGTCACGATGAAGATGCGCAAGGGGATCGACGACGACCACCTCACCTACCTCGACGCCGGACGGATCGCCGTCGAGGAGGGGGTGACCGCGATCGCCCTGCACGGGCGCACCGCCCAGCAGCACTACGGCGGCACGGCCGACTGGGAGGCGATCGCCCGGCTGAAGGAGTCGGTCCCCGAGATCCCTGTCCTCGGCAACGGCGACATCTGGAGCGCCGCCGACGCGGTGCGCATGATGCGGGAGACCGGCTGCGACGGCGTCGTCGTGGGGCGCGGCTGCCTCGGGCGGCCCTGGCTGTTCGGCGACCTGGTCGACGCCTTCGAGGGTGGTGGGCAGACCGCCCGGCCGACGCTGGGGGAGGTCGCCGCGGTCATGCGCCGCCATGCCGAACTGCTCGGGGAGTGGATCGGTGACGAGGCACGCGGTGTCACCGACTTCCGCAAGCATGTCGCCTGGTACACCAAGGGCTTCTCGGTCGGCTCTCAGATGCGGCAGCGGCTCGCGATGGCGTCCTCGCTCGCGGAGCTCGACGAGCACCTGGCCGGGCTCGACCTCGACCAGCCCTGGCCGGCGGGCGCGGACGGCCCCCGCGGACGCACGGCGGGCACCAAGCGCGTCGTCCTGCCGGAGGGCTGGCTCGACGATCCCCACGACCGCGCCGTGCCCAGCGAGGACGCCGAGTGCGACACCTCCGGCGGCTGACACGTCGAGCGGCCGGACACCGCCGCCCGTGCCGTGCCCCGTGCCCGCCTCGTCGGCGCGTCCCGTCCGGCGTGCGCCGCCCGGCCCGCGTCGTGCCCGGTCGTCCACGCGTCCGAGCTTCGGGAACTGCGTCCGATGGCTGAGACGTTCATCCGGCGACACGCGTGATTCTCACCACCTCCGGGTATGGACGGCAGTGCCGGTGAGAGATCGCCAAGAAGCCTTCAGGAGTCTCCCGCCGTTCACAACTGTCCAATACCTGGCACCCGGTGCCATGCACGCTGCCGCCACAGGTCCAAGGAATGGATCACGGTGCGCGCTTGCGTGGCCACGGCTCTGCGCGTAGACCGCACCCCGCCCCGCACTCTTCGGAAGGGCGCGTTCAAGTTATGAACGCAAGGTGTCATGCGGATGACAGCGTGGAGTTCGCAGGCTCCGTGGCCCGGGTCACTTTCGATCTCCTGGCGGACGGGTGGTTGCAGGTAGGAGTCGGTGCGGTTGATGCGCTGACCTGCCTTGGATCTGGGTACGCTCCCCGCCGTCAGGGCATCCGTGGCAGGGAGCAGACCCGTGTCGGAACAGACGCAGAAATTCGTCTACGACTTCACTGAGGGCAACAAAGACCTCAAAGACCTTCTCGGCGGGAAGGGAGCGAACCTCGCCGAGATGACCAACCTCGGTCTGCCCGTCCCTCCGGGCTTCACCATCACCACCGAGGCGTGCAAGGTCTACCTGGACAGCGGCAGCGAGCCCAAGCAGCTGCGCGACGAGGTGAGTGCGCACCTCGAAGCACTTGAGCAGAAGATGGACAAGAAGCTCGGCCAGGCCGACGACCCGCTCCTGGTGTCCGTGCGCTCCGGAGCCAAGTTCTCCATGCCGGGAATGATGGACACCGTCCTCAACATCGGCTTGAGCGACGTGTCGGTCACCGGTCTCGCGGCGCAGGCCGGCGACGACCGCTTCGCCTGGGACTCCTACCGCCGCCTTGTGCAGATGTTCGGCAAGACGGTCATGGGTGTCGACGGCGACCTGTTCGAGGAGGCGCTCGAGGAGGCCAAGCGGGCCAAGGGCGCCGACAGCGACCTGGGCCTGGGCGCCGAGGACCTCAAGCAACTGGTCGACGACTTCAAGGGCATCGTGCTCAAGGAGACCGGCCGGGAGTTCCCGCAGGAGCCCCGCGAGCAGATGGACCTCGCCGTCCGCGCGGTCTTCGAGTCGTGGAACACCGACCGGGCCAAGCTCTACCGCCGCCAGGAGCGCATCCCCAACGATCTGGGCACCGCGGTCAACATCTGTTCCATGGTCTTCGGCAACCTGGGCCCCGACTCCGGCACCGGTGTCGCCTTCACCCGTGACCCCGCCAGCGGCCACCAGGGTGTCTACGGCGACTACCTCCAGAACGCCCAGGGCGAGGACGTCGTCGCGGGTATCCGCAACACCGTGCCGCTCGCCGACCTCGAGGGCATCGACAAGGCCTCCTACGACCAGTTGCTCCAGATCATGGAGACGCTGGAGACGCACTACCGCGACCTGTGCGACATCGAGTTCACCATCGAGAGCGGCAAGCTGTGGATGCTCCAGACCCGCGTCGGCAAGCGGACGGCGGCGGCGGCGTTCCGCATCGCCACGCAGCTCGTCGACCAGGGCCTGATCGACGAGGCCGAGGCGCTGCAGCGGGTCAACGGCGCGCAGCTGGCGCAGCTGATGTTCCCGCGCTTCGACGACACCGCGCTGAGCGGGGACGCCAGGAAGGCGGAGCGGATCGGCTGGGGCATCGCAGCCTCGCCCGGCGCCGCCGTCGGCAAGGCCGTCTTCGACTCGTACACGGCCGTCAAGTGGTCCCGCTCCGGTGAGAAGGTCATCCTCATCCGCCGTGAGACCAACCCCGACGACCTCAATGGCATGATCGCCGCCGAGGGCATCCTCACCTCGCGCGGCGGCAAGACCTCCCACGCGGCCGTCGTCGCCCGTGGCATGGGCAAGACCTGTGTCTGCGGCGCCGAGGAGCTCGAGGTCGACACCAAGCGCCGCCGGATGACCGCGAAGGGCCCGGACGGCAAGGGCAGCATCGTGATCGAGGAGGGCGACGTCGTCTCGATCGACGGCTCGTCCGGCAAGGTCTACGTCGGCGAGGTCCCCGTCGTCCCGTCCCCGGTCGTCGAGTACTTCGAGGGCCGGATGCACGCCGGGGCCGAGGACGCCGACGAGCTGGTGCGCGCCGTGCACCGGATCATGGCCTACGCGGACCGCGTACGCCGCCTGCGAGTACGCGCCAACGCGGACAACGCCGAGGACGCCTCGCGCGCCCGCCGCTTCGGCGCCCAGGGCATCGGCCTGTGCCGCACCGAGCACATGTTCCTCGGTGAGCGGCGCGAGCTCGTCGAGAAGCTCATCCTCGCCGACACCGAGGAGGAGCGCGACGACGCCCTGTCGAACCTTCTGCCCATGCAGAAGCGGGACTTCATCGAGCTGTTCGAGGCCATGGACGGGCTTCCGGTCACCGTCCGGCTCCTCGACCCGCCGCTGCACGAGTTCCTGCCCGACATCACCGAGCTGTCGGTGCGCGTGGCACTGGCCGAGTCCCGCAAGGACGCCAACGAGAACGACCTGCGCCTGCTCCAGGCCGTGCACAAGCTCCACGAGCAGAACCCGATGCTGGGTCTGCGCGGTGTGCGCCTCGGCCTGGTCATCCCCGGCCTGTTCACCATGCAGGTGCGCGCCATCGCCGAGGCGGCCGCGCAGCGCAAGGAGGCCAAGGGCGACCCCCGGGCGGAGATCATGATCCCGCTCGTGGGCACCGTCCAGGAGCTGGAGATCGTCCGCGACGACGCGGAGAAGGTCATCGCCGATGTGCAGCGCGAGACCGGTGTCGAACTCAAGCTGGCGCTCGGCACGATGATCGAGCTGCCGAGGGCGGCGCTGACGGCGGGGCAGATCGCGGAGGCGGCCGAGTTCTTCTCGTTCGGCACCAACGACCTCACCCAGACCGTGTGGGGCTTCTCGCGCGACGACGTGGAGGCCTCGTTCTTCACGGCCTACCTGGAGAAGGGCATCTTCGGCGTCTCCCCGTTCGAGACCATCGACCGCGACGGCGTCGGCTCGCTGGTGCGGCGGGCGGTCGAGGAGGGACGGGCGACCCGTCCCGGCCTCAAGCTCGGCGTCTGCGGCGAGCACGGCGGGGACCCCGAGTCCGTGCACTTCTTCCACGAGGTCGGGCTCGACTACGTCTCCTGCTCGCCGTTCCGGATCCCGGTGGCGCGTCTGGAGGCCGGCCGCGCGGCGGCACAGAGCAAGGGCAGCGACTCGCGCTGACCCGCAGGACCACCTTGAGCGAGGGCGGCGCCTTGTGCGGAGGCGCCGCCCTCGGGTTTGCCCGGGGCGGTTCTTCCCGGTCGTCCGGGACCGGGGCTCCGGTCCTTTGCGGCATCGGGCGGGGCCGGGGCTCTTTCCACCCGTCCGCGTCCGGGGCCGGCGGGGAGCCGCCTACAGACCCTCGTACGTGACGCCGGTCAGCTGCTCGGAGGCGCTCCACAGCAGCTCGGCGGACTTGTCGTCGAGGGTCCATTTGGCCCGCCACGACGGCGCCGGCGCACCCCGCCACCCCTGGACCCTCGGCCCGAAGAAGGCGTCCTGCGCCACCCCGGGAGCGGTTGCCGCGAAGAGCGCCGGCAGTGCCCCGGCGTCCGCGCTCTGCGCGATGACGCGGTTGGCGAGTTCCGCCACCCGCTCGGCCATGCGGCGCCCCTCCATCCGCACCCCCGCCGTCTGCAGATTGGTCGAGGCGTACCCGGGGTGGGCCGCGGCCGCCACCAGATCGGCGCCCGCCGCGACCGCCCGCCGGGCGAGTTCGTGAGTGAAGAGCAGATTCGCGGTCTTGCTGCGGCCGTAGGCGATCCAGCGCCGGTACTTGCGCTCGCTGTTGAGATCGCCGAGGTCGACATTGCCCAGGGCGTGGAAGCCACTGGAGACGCTGACCACCCGAGCGCCCGGACGGGCCAGCAGCTTCGGCAGGAGCAGTCCGGTGAGGGCGAAGTGGCCGAGGTGGTTGACCCCGAACTGCGTCTCGAACCCGTCCGCGGTCCTGCGGTAGGGCAGCGCCATCACCCCGGCGTTGTTGACCAGCAGGTCCAGCCCCTCCCGCCCGGACCTGCCGTAGCGCTCGGCGAAGTCGCGCACCGAGGCCAGGTCGGCGAGGTCGAGCACGGACAGCTCCACCTCGGCACCGGGGACCTCCTCGCCGATGCGGGCCTCGGCGGCCTTGCCCCGGCTCTCGTCCCGGCACGCCAGTACGACGTGCGCGCCCTTGCGGGCGAGCTCACGCGCCGTGCAGTAGCCGATGCCGCTGTTGGCCCCCGTGACCACGGCGGTCCGTCCACGCTGATCGGGTATGTCCGCTGCTGTCCAGCCTGCCATGCCGTCTCCCTGCTGTCGGGCTGTGCGCCTCCTCAGCGTAGAGGCGGTGCCTCGGGCACGGGGCGGGACTCAGCGGCCCGGCGGCGGCCCTTCGGCCGGCCGGGAACCGCCGCCGGGCGGCGCTCCGGCGGTGGAGGGGGCGGCGGTGGAAGCGGGAGCGTCGTAAGGGGTGGCGGGAGATGGGGCGGCGGTGGAAGGGGCGGTGGCGGGCGGCGTCTGCTGCCCGCCGAGTTTGCGGTAGGTGAACGGCACCGCCGTGGGGTCGGCGGGCCGTGCGGCGGCGATCCGCTGGATGATGTGGTGGTCGGGGGAGAGCCGGCACGCGGGGTCGGTGCGGGTGGCGTCCCCGGTCAGCGCGAAGGCCTGGCAGCGGCAGCCCCCGAAGTCGGTGTCCCGGTGGGCACAGGAGCGGCAGGGCTCCCGCATCCAGTCCGAGCCCCGGTAGGCGTTGAACGCCTCGGACTCCTCCCAGATCCACTCCAGCGAGTGCTCGCGCACATTCGGCGCTTCCAGCCCCTCGAGCGCGTACGCCGCCGGGCACGGCAGCGCGGTTCCTTCGGGAGAGACCGTGAGCGAGACCGCGCCCCAGCCGCCCATGCAGGGCTTGGCCACACCGTCGAAGTAGTCCGGCACCACCCAGACCAGCTCGATCCGCCCGGCCAGCCGCTCCCGCCGGCGCTCGACCGCCTCCTCCGCCCGGGCGAGCTGGTCGCGGTCGGGCAGCAGCGTCGCCCGGTTGAGCAGCGCCCACCCGTAGAACTGCGTATTGGCCAGCTCGATGCGCTCCACGCCCCAGGCCTCGCCCAGGGCGATGATCTCCTCGATGGAGTCGAGGTTGCGGCGGTGCAGCACCACATTGAGGCCGAGCGGGAGGCCGCGCTCGCGGACGGCGGCGGCGGCCTTCTCCTTGGCGGCGAACGAGCGGCGCCCGGCGATGAGCTCGGAGTTGACGGGGTCGGCGTCCTGCACCGAGAGCTGGACGCTGTGCAGGCCGACCGCCGCCAGCTCGTCGAGCCGGGCCCCGTCCAGGCCGAGTCCGCTGGTCACGAGCTGTGTGTACAGGTCGGAGCGGACGGCGGCGGCCACGATCGCGGCCAGGTCGGGGCGCAGCAGCGGCTCTCCGCCGGACAGGTGCACATGGACGACACCCAGCTCGCCGGCCTCCCGCATAACGCGCTCCCACTCCTCGGTGGGCAGTTCCCTGGAGCGGCGGACGAGTTCGAGCGGGTTGGAGCAGTAGGGGCAGTGCAGCGGGCAGGCGTGGGTCAGCTCGGCGAGCAGCCCCCAGGGCCGGTTCAGGGCACGCCGGTCGTCGGGCGGGTTCACCGCAGCCACCCCTCGTCGCGCACCCGGTCCAGGAATCCCGTCACATCGTCGGCGACGGGTGCGCCGGGGAACCGCCGCTCCAGTTCCGCCACGATGTCGCCCGCCGACCGGTTCCCGTCGCACAGCCGCAGGACGGACGCGGCCTGCCCGCTGAGCACGACCACACGCTCGGGCATGACCAGCAGGTCGGCATCGCGCCGTTTGTCGTGGCGCAGCAGGATCGAGGCAGCGAGCGCGGGCCGCCAGTCAGCGTCCACCGCGGCACTCCAGCTCCACCGCGTCGAGCAGGCTCCACAGCACATCGCATTTGAACGACAGCGCGGCCACGGCCCTTTCCTGGTCCGACCGTTCACGCGCCCAGCCGAGGACGAGGCCGAGCGCCTCCTCGCTGTCCCGCCGCCCCTGGGTGACGCGGTTGCGGAAGTACTGCAGCCCGTCCTGGTCCAGCCAGGTGTAGTGCTTCTCGAACGCCTCGATCCGGGTGACCATCAGATCCGGGGCGAACATCTCGGTGAGGGAGGAGGCCACGGCCTCCAGCGGGGACTTCAGACGGCAGAAGTTGACGTAGCCCTCGACCGCGAGGCGCACCCCCGGCGGCACGTGCTCGCCGGACAGCAGCAGGGAGCGGTCGAGGCCCGCGGCCTCGCCGAGCCTGAGCCACCGTTCGATACCGCCCTCGTCCTCGGCCCGGCCGTCGTGGTCCTGGATGCGGCGCACCCACATCCGGCGCAGCCGCGAGGAGTCCAGCTTGGCCAGGATGAGCGCGTCCTTGACGGGGATGTGGCGCTGGTAGTGGAAGCGGTTGATGATCCACAGGCGGATCTCGTCGGGTGTGAGCCCGCCCCGGTGCATGCGCAGATTGAACGGGTGGAGGTGGTGGTAGCGGGCCCGCGCCACCGCGCGCAGCCGGGACTCGAACTCCTCCGGGCTCCACCGGTCGACGGTGACCACTGTGCTCGTCGTCGTGGTGCCCGTGCCTGGAGTGCCAGTGCCAGTGCCAGTGCCGGTGCCGGTGCCCGGAGTGCCGGTCCCTGGCGCGCCGGTCTCTCGTGCGCCGGTCCCTGTCGCCGTGTTCGTCCCCGCCGTGTTCGTCCCCGCCGTGTTCGTCCCCGCCGTGTTCGTCCCCGCCGTGCTCGTCCCCGCTGTACCGGTACTGGGCGGCGCTGATGTCACAGCTCGATCACCATCCCGTCGTCGGCCACCTCGATGCCCCGTTCGGCGAGTGCCCTGTGCTGGGGCGCGTCCGGGTCCACGAGGGGGTTGGTGTTGTTCAGATGTGTGTAGAGGCGGTGGCGCGCGCCGAGCTTCGCCAGGCGGTCGGCGGTGCCTGCCGGGCCCTCGATCGGCAGATGTCCCATGCCCGTGGCGGTGCGGCGCGAAATCCCGGTGCGCCGGGGTTCCTCGTCGTCCCAGAAAGTGCCGTCGACGATCACGCAGTCGGCCTCGCGGGCCGCCGCGTCGAACTCCTCGGGCCAGGCCGCCATCGCGGGCGCGTACAGGGCCGCGGTGCCGGTCTCGCGGTCGCTGATGCGCAGCGCCACCACCCAGGTGTCGTCGCTGACCTCGTGCGGCTCGGCGTCGGCGGCGTAACGCGGGCGCTTGCCGGAGACCTTGATCCCGGAGATCTCGATCGAGCCGTTCTCCGTGAGGGGGACCGAACGGGTGCGCGGCAGCTCTCGCCAGGCCACGCCCGTGTAGGGGCCGAGGACCTCACCGAGCCTGAGACGGGTGATGAGCGCGTCGCGCACGGCGGGGGCGGCGAAGACGTCGAACCCCTGTGCCTCGCGCAGCCGCGCCATCCCCAGGGTGTGGTCGAGCTCGGCGTCGGTGAGGACCACCCCGGCCAGCGGCGTCTCACGCGGCCCGGGACCGGGTCGCAGTGCCGCGCTGTCCTCGATCTGGTCTGCGATGTCCGGCGTCGCGTTGACGACGAACCAGCGCGCCTGCGCCGCGCGGATCGCGATCGAGGCGTGCCGACGCCTCCGGCCGGGGTGAGCGCGTGCCCCGAGGCAGCCGGGGCACGCGCAGTTCCACTGGGGGATGCCGCCGCCCGCCGCGGTACCGAGGACCTGCAACAGCATGGCGGCCGGGCCTAACGCTTGGTGAGGACGTAGGCCGTGCACTCCATGGAGGTGTCGACGACCTGATAGTCGGGCTTGACCCAGGCCGTCTCTTCGGGCTTCGGAGCCTTGGCCGTGGGGGTCCCGGCCGTGTCGTGCGGTGCTGTCATCGGTTGTGCACCCGCCTTCCAGAGTTAGGTAAGTTTCCTAACAGTCCTGTGCGACTCAGATTGTTAGTGTGACGGCGTGCTGTCAAGTGCTGTCGCATTCTGATGGCGGCCCTCGCTTGAGGCGGTGGCGGCGCGGCGCCGAAGCATTGCTCGCATTCCCGACATGGCTCGGCGGCACGGCGCTGTTATCGTTTTGTGACCATCCGGGCCAGGTCCTATCACATGGGCGCCGCAGCCTGATGATCGTGACAGCGCACTCTCGCAACACCCCGCAGCCCCGCAGCCACCGCCGCGCCCGTAAGCGGTCGAGCAGGCTGCTGCCCGCCGCGGTGGCCTCGCTGGCCGTGCTGGCCGGATGCCTGGCGGTAGGAATGGCGACGGATGCCGAGGGGGACTCCTCCGGCCCGGACCCGGGCAACGAGGTCGGGGCCGCCGGTGATGACGTCCCCGGCCGCTCCGAGTCCTCCGTGCCCCGGTCCGGTTCCGGGACGTTCACCACCGCCGAGGGGGACGGCGGCAAGGTCGGCCGCGGTCGGCTGCTGCGGTACAAGGTCGAGGTGGAGAAGGGTATCGGCCTGTCCGCCCCCAAGGTCGCCGCCGAGGTCGGTGCGATCCTTGCCGACAAGCGGGGTTGGACGGGGGACGGGCAGTGGGCCTTCCGGCGGGTCTCCGGCGGCACCCCCGACTTCGTGGTCCGGGTGGCCACGCCGGACACCGTGGACAAGATCTGCGGCGGCGCCGGCCTGGACACCGGCGGTGAGGTCAACTGCCGGGCGGGCGTGGATGTGGTCGTCAACCTCAAACGCTGGCTGCTGGCGACTCGGTACTACGACAAGGACGTTCCCGGCTACCGGGCCCTCATCATCAACCACGAGGTGGGCCACTTCCTGGGCCACGGCCACGAGTCCTGCCCCGGCGGCGGTGAGCCCGCGCCGGTGATGATGCAGCAGATCAAGGGCCTCAAGGGCTGCAAACCCAACGTCTGGCCCTTCACCCGCAACGGCCGCCCGATCACGGGCCCTCCAACCCAATGAAAAACCGGAAACATGATCGTATGACGGTTTGATGGCCGACTCCTTGGCCCCATCTCCCGGTCGTGAACGGGAGTTCGCTCCCCGCCGATCTGCGGCGGGTGCGGGTGGACCTCCGTCGCGCTGTCGCGCCGGGCGCCCCGTCGGGTCCAACCCGGCCGCGCCTGACCGGCGTTCGGCTCGGGAGCGCATCCGGTCCTGCGGGTCGGTGCCGCCTGGCGGCTCGCCGAGACCTCGGGCGGTTCCGTGACAAGACCCACAGGTCCAAGAAGGTCCGTCATGCAGGGATTGGGCATGAAAGTTGGTAGGCCGTGGAAAAAGGGTCATCCGGCTGTGACCCGGGGTCCGGCCCGAAAGTCTTCCCCCGAGGGATCGGTCCCACGAGGGATTCTTCTCGTGAAGGAGAGAGTCATCCATGCGCATCGACTTCCAGGCACTCGGTTTGGAGTCCGTCGAGGGCGGGGCGGCACGCGCCCGCCTCCAGGAACTCGCCTGCTCCAACGCGGTTCAGGTCCGGGAGCAGCTGCTGATCCTGCTCAACCGCGGTGCCCGTGACGTCATCGTGGATCTGACCGATTGCGCGGTGGTGTGCGAGTGCTGCGGCGTGCCCGCCCTCATTCGCGCCAACCGGCGGGCCCGTGCGCTGGGCGCCCGGCTCGGGATCGCGGTACCGGAGGAGTCACCCACGCGTCAGGCCCTGGAGCGGGCGAGCCGGTCGGAGCCGTTCCCGTTGACCATCGTGCCCGTCGCGCCCGTCGGGCCGCCTCCCGTCAAGGCGCCGCTGGCCGCCGCCTGACGTCCGTCACCAGCAGCGCTGCGGGGCGCGTTCGGAGCCCGCGCCCCGCAGGGTCACCTCGACCGGGCCGGTGCCCGGCGCCTCCACCGCACGGGCGTCGGCGGCCGTGCACACCAGCTGGCCCACGGCCCGCTCACTGAGCCGCCGCACATCCATGGGCAGGACGAGCACCACACTCGCGCCCTTGACCGTCACCTTCTCGGGCCGCAGCCCCGGGGGGAGTTCGGTGACCAGGCCCTGGCTGCGCTCGGATTCGTCGGGGCCGTTGGAGAGGAGCTCCAGCGCCGCCCGGATGCCGACCGGGACGTCGAGCCACCGCGGCGAGGGCCGCAGTTCGCCGCCCTCGACGAAGTAGACCGTCGTGGTCCCCTGGATCCCCGTCGCGGGCTCGCCCGCCTCCACCACACCCGTGGCCGGGATCTCGCACCCGGACAGCGCGGTGCCCGCCAGCGTGAACAGCACAGCGGCGGCGTACCCGCGCCCCACACTTGTCCGCCACACACTCCCGGCGCTGCTCGACCTCATGAGGAAGCCTCCTCGGAACGGTGCGCCCACAGCGGCAGCCCGACGGTGAAGACGGCGCCGCCTCCGGGCCGGTTGGCGACTCGGACGGTGCCGCCGTGCAGATGGACGTTCTCCGCGGTGATGGCGAGCCCCAGCCCGCTGCCCTCGGTCCTGACGCGGGCGTTGTCGGCCTTGAAGAAGCGCTCGAAGACGTGCGGCAGCACATCGGCGGGTATCCCGGAACCGCTGTCGGAGACCTCCAGCACCGCCCACCGTTCCCCGTCCGCGCTCTCCTCGGCGGTCAGGCGCAGCCGGACCGGGCGCGCTCCGTGCCGCAGGGCGTTGCCGACGAGGTTGGCCACCACCACGTCCAGCCTGCGCGGGTCCAGCCGGCCGCGCAGCGGCACCTCCGGCAGCTCCGTCTCCACCGAGTCCTGCCACGCCCGGGACGACAGCGTCCGGCGTACGGACTCGCCGAGGTCCACCTCGTCCAGGTGCAGGGATGCCGCCCCCGCGTCGAAGCGGGAGATCTCCATGAGGTCGTCGACGAGCCGGGCGAGCTTCACGGTCTCCTCGCTGATCAGCCGCACGGCGGTGGCGGTGTCACCGTCGAGTCCGGCCGCGTCCTCGTCCAGGACGTCGGTGACGGCCGACATCGCCGCCAGCGGGGTGCGCAGTTCGTGCGAGACGTCGGCGGCGAAGCGCCGGGCCCGCGCCTCCATCCGCCGCAGCTCCGCCATGGACTCCGCGAGTGCGGCGGCGGTCTCGTTGAATGTCCTGGACAGGTCGGCGAGCTCGTCGGAGCCATTGACCCTCAGCCGGGTGTCGAGGTTGCCCCGCGCCATGTCGCGGGCGGCCCGCCGCAGCTCACGGACCGGGCGCAGCACTCCCCGGGCGGCCAGCAGCGCGAGGAGGACGGCCAGGACCAGCGCGGGGACGGTGGCCCGCTCGACCGCGGTGACCAGGGCGTCCGCGTACGCCTGCTCGTTCGTCTGCGGAACGATCAGGAAGACCTCGAGCCCGGAAGCCCTCACCCTGCCGTCCCGCGCGGCGGCGAAGGTGACGGGCAGGCCGACGACGAGCGAGGAGTGGCCGCCCCTGACGACGCGCTGGAAGACGGTCGCCGGCCGCTTGTGCACCGCCTCGCGCATCCGCGGGGTCAGATCCCGGAAGGAGTCGCCCGGGGTGGAGGTGGACCGCAGCGGTCCGAAGGCCGCCAGCACCCGCCAGCTCTGGGAGCGCCCGGCGCGGGCGACATCCCCGGCGAACGTGTCGAGGGACTCCTGGTCGAGGGGGAAGCGGACCGTGAGCGCGAGCGTGTTGACGTGGTCGCGGAACTGCTTGACCACGGTGTCCTGGCTCTGCTGGAGCACCCCCGTACGGGCCTCCCGGTAGGTCAGCGCGCCTGTGGTGAGCGCGCTGACCGCCGCCACGAGGGCGAACGCGACGACGAGGCGGATCCGCAGGCCGCGCAGGAGCGGAGGCGCCTTCATCGGGGCGCCTTCATTGGGGCGCCTTCATTGGGCCTGGAACCGATAGCCGAAACCGCGCACGGTCTGCACATAGCGGGGCTGGCCCGCGGGTTCTCCCATCTTGGTGCGCAGCCTCTTCACACAGGCGTCCACCAGCCGTGAGTCGCCGTGGTAGCTGTGCTCCCACACCGACTCCAGCAACTGCTGGCGGCTGAAGACCTGGCCGGGGGAGGCCGAGAGCACGAGCAGGAGCCGCAGCTCGGACGGGGCGAGCGGGATCGGCTCGCCGCGGTGGGTCACGGTGAGCCCGGCCCGGTCGACGGTGAGGTCGCCGTGCACCTCCACGCGGGGCACGCTGCCGTCAGTGGTGCCGACGACCCTTCGCAGCACCGCGCGTATCCGTGCCTCGAGCACCCGTGCCTGGACGGGTTTGACCACGTAGTCGTCGGCCCCCGCCTCGAGCCCGACGATGACGTCCACGTCGTCGCCCCGGGCGGTCGCCATGAGGATGGGCACCTGGTCGGTGGCCCTGATCCGGCGGCACACCTCCAGGCCGGTCATGCCGGGCAGCATCAGATCGAGCACCACGACGTCCGGGCGGAACGACCGCAGGCGGGCCAGCCCGTCCTCACCGGTCTCGACCGCGGCGACGTCGTGTCCCTGCCGGCGCAGGGCGAGTTCCACCCCTTCGCGCACGGCGCGATCGTCTTCTATGAGCAGGACACGTGGCATCTGCTCAGTATCTGCACAGCGTGTGCGAATTCATTTGCCGAGGTCGTATGGGTGAGTAATTGTTACGGGACGATCACATTGCTGCGCGGCGGTCGATCATGTGCTTCGGCCGTGTGCTGCGGCCAGTCGTGGCGAAGGCCATGGCGCGGTCCCTGGCGGATCGTCCATATGTGACCCGCAGGCAACCAGTGGGCAACACCCGTTGCCCACACTCGACCCATGACGGCCCTGACAGCACACCTCGGCCCGGAATCCACCCTCGACAGCACAGCGCAGCTGATGTCCAGGATCGACGCACAGCTCGCCGACCAGCTCTCCCGGCTCGCGCCGCCCGCCCCGCCGCCGCCCTCGGGACCCGAGCACACGCCGCACTGAAACCGCCCCGACACCCGTCGGGGGACTGATCGTCGCCGATGGCGGTTACCGTGCCGGGTATGGACGGGATCGCGCAGGACCAGACCGCCACCGGCTACGACATCTCGGCACAGGAACGCTGGGTGTCCGAGCCGGACAAGCGGCCCGGGCGCACCGCGTTCCAGCGGGACCGGGCGCGTGTGCTGCACTCGGCGGCGCTGCGGCGGCTCGCGGGCAAGACCCAGGTGGTGGCGCCGCTGGAGGTCGCCCCCGAGATCAATACGAGCCCGCGCACCCGGCTCACCCACTCCCTGGAGTGCGCGCAGGTCGGCCGTGAGCTCGGCGCCGCCCTCGGCTGCGATCCGGACCTCGTGGAGACCGCGTGCCTGGCGCACGACCTCGGCCACCCCCCGTTCGGCCACAACGGAGAGCAGGCGCTCAACGCGTTCGCCGCCGACTGCGGGGGCTTCGAGGGGAACGCGCAGTCGCTGCGCCTGCTCACCCGCCTGGAGCCCAAGCGGTTCGTCCCCGACGGCGACGGCGAGCGCAGCGTCGGGCTCAATCTCACTCGGGCGGCCCTCGACGCCGCAACCAAATACCCCTGGACCCGGGCAGAGGGGCCCGACGGCCCGCGGTCGCCCAAGTTCGGCGTGTACGAGGACGACGCACCGGTCTTCGCCTGGCTGCGCGAGGGCGCCCCCGAGGGCCGCCAGTGCTTCGAGGCGCAGGTCATGGACTGGGCGGACGACGTCGCCTACTCCGTGCACGACCTCGAGGACGGGCTGCACGCCGGACACCTCGACCCCGGCCTGCTGCTCGCGGAGCCCGAGCGCAGGGACCTGTTCGAGCTGACCGTGAAGCGGTACGCCCCGGACGCGGACACCGAGGAACTGGCCCAGGCGCTCGACCGGCTGCACGACCAGGAGTGGTGGCCGCACTCCTACGACGGGTCGGCCGTCGCCGAGGCCCGTCTGAAGGACGCCACCAGCCAGCTCATCGGCCGGTTCTGCCTGGAGGCGGAGCGGGCCACCCGCGCCCGCCACGGACCGGGGCGGCTCACCCGCTACCAGGCCGAACTGGTCGTGCCCCGCGCCGCACGGCTGGAATGCGCCGTGCTCAAGGGCGTGGCCAACCGCTACGTCATGCAGCGCGCCGACCAGGAACGCCGCCGCAGGCACCAGCGCGTCGTCATGGCCGAACTGGGCGAGGCCCTGATGCGCAGAGCCCCCGAAGCCCTGGCCCCTCCGTTCCGGACGCTGTACCACCGCGCCGGCGACGACCGCGCCCGCCTGCGCGCGGTCGTCGACCAGATCGCGTCCCTGACGGACGCCTCGGCGGTCGCCCTACACGAGCGCCTGGTGGTGCGCTGAGGGGTACGACGGGAGTGCGCCGGACCGGCCACCGGAACCCGATCGGGCCGAGGTACGTCCGATCGCATGATCGGATGCCTTCCCGTGACAACCAGTCGGTGTGCGCGAGAGGCATGCGCTCCCCGAAGGAGCGCGCGCGGCCGCACGGTCGGCGCGCGAAGAGCCGGTCGCGCGGGCGCGCCCAGTGGTGCGCGGGCTTTTGTGCCGGGCCGATCTTGAGAGTGACAATGGTGTCTCATTCCCGTGCTCTTCACGGGAGCGGCCCGGTGCGGCACGCTCCAACCAAGGACACGGGCCGCCGGGGAGGCACGGTACGTACACGGGGGACGACGGGGACGACGCGAGATCGGAGTGCACGGTGGTGGACGCAGACCAGACGTTTGTGATCGTCGGAGGAGGCCTGGCCGGGGCCAAGGCGGCCCAGACCCTCCGGTCGGAGAATTTCTCCGGCAGGGTCATCCTGATCGGCGACGAGCTCGACCCCCCGTACGAGCGGCCTCCCCTGTCCAAGGGATTCCTCACCGGGGAGAAGGACCGGGCCTCCGTCTTCGTCCACGAACCCGGCTGGTACGCCAACCACGACGTCGAACTGCACCTCGGGCAGACCGTCACCCACCTCGACCGGGCCGCCAAAACCGTCCGGCTCGGCGACGGCAGCGTCATCCGGTACGACAAACTGCTCCTCGCCACCGGCGCCGAACCCCGCCGCCTCGACATCCCCGGCACCGACCTCGCCGGCGTCCACCACCTGCGCCGGATCGCCCACGCGGAGCTTCTGCGCGGCACCCTGGCCAGCCTCGGCCGGGAGAACGGCCGCCTGCTGATCGCGGGCGCCGGCTGGATCGGCCTCGAGGTGGCCGCGGCCGCCCGCGGCTACGGCGTCGAGGTGACCATCGTCGAACCCGAGCCGACCCCGCTGCACTCCGTGCTGGGCCCCCAGCTCGGCTCCCTCTTCACCGACCTGCACCGGCAGCACGGCGTCACCTTCCACTTCGGCGCCCGCCTGACCGCCATCACCGGCCAGGACGGCATGGTCTTCGCCGCCACCACCGACGACGGCGACGAGCACCCCGCCCACGCGGTACTCGCCGCCATCGGCGCCGCACCCCGCACCGCCCTGGCCGAGAACGCCGGACTGGCGCTCGCCCCCCGTGAGGAGGGCGGCGGCATCGCGGTCGACGCCTCGCTGCGGACCTCCGATCCCGACATCTACGCCGCCGGGGACGTCGCCAACGCCGAGACCCCCCACCTCGGCCACCGGGTCCGTGTCGAGCACTGGGCCAACGCCCTCAACGGCGGCCCCTGCGCGGCCCGTTCGATGCTCGGCCAGGACGCCGCCCACGACCGCGTCCCCTACTTCTTCAGCGACCAGTACGACCTCGGCCTGGAGTACTCGGGCCATGCCGCGCCCGGCCAGTACGACCAGGTGGTGTGCCGCGGCGACGTCGGCAAGCGCGAGTTCATCGCGTTCTGGCTGCGCGAAGGACGTGTGCTGGCCGGTATGAACGTCAATGTCTGGGATGTCACCGACCCGGTCCAGCGCCTCATCCGCAGCCGGGTCCAGGTCGACCCCGAGCGGCTGTCCGACCCCGACACCCCCCTCGAATCCCTGGTGGAGGGGCACCTGTAGCGTCCACGGCATGCGCACAGCCGTCACCTCGCTCGCCGACATCTTCGACCTGCGGCACCAGGTGCTCCGTACCGGAATGCCCGCTGAGGCGGCCCATTACCCGGAGGACGCGCGCCCGGACACGTTCCACCTCGCCGCCTGGGACGAGCAAGGGCGTGTCGTCGGCTGCGTCACCTTCTTCCCCGACCCCTGGGACGGTGCCCCGGGCGCCACCGCCTACCGCTTCCGCGGCATGGGCACCGCGCCCGAGGTGCGCGGCCAGGGGTACGGGGCCGCGCTGATCGCGGCGGGCATCGGGGCCGCCGCCGAACGCGGCGCCGAGGTGGTGTGGTGCAACGGCCGCACCAGCGCCCGGGGCTTCTACGAGCGGGCCGGCTTCACGGCGGTCGGCGAGGAGTTCGAGCTGGCGCCCAGCGGCCCGCACTACATCTTCGTCCACAAGGCCTGACCGGCCCTTCCGGCCCCGCCCCGCCCCGCCGTCGGCCCCGCCCGGCCGAGCCGCCACTACGGTGACGGCCGCACAGCGGGCACCGTCCGGCCGAGAGTGTCCCCGCCCGGCCGTAGACTTCGAGCGTGGCAGGTCGGATCAGGGACGAGGACGTCAAGGCGGTACGGGACGCGGTCCCCATCGACGTCGTCGTCTCCGAGTACCTCCAGCTGCGCAACGCGGGCGGGGGGAATCTGAAGGGCCTGTGCCCCTTCCACGACGAGAAGAGCCCGTCCTTCCAGGTCAGCCCGGCCAAGGGGCTGTACTACTGCTTCGGCTGCCAGGAGGGCGGCGACACCCTCGACTTCGTGATGAAGCTCGAGCACATCACCTTCGCCGAGGCGGTCGAGCGGCTCGCCGGGCAGGCCGGGATCGCCCTGCGGTACGAGGAGGGCGGGTACACCCCCGGACGCCAGCAGGGCGAGCGCACCCGGCTGGTCGAGGCGCACAAGGCCGCCGCCGCCTGGTTCGCCGAACAGCTCAGCAGCCCCGAGGCCGAGATCGGCCGGGTCTTCCTCGCCGAGCGCGGCTTCGACGAGGCCGCCGCCAAGCACTTCGGCGTCGGCTACGCCCCCGCCGGATGGGAGAACCTCGTCCGGTTCCTGCGCGGGCGCGGCTTCAGCGACAAGGAACTGCTCACCTCCGGTCTGGCGAGCGAGGGCCGCCGGGGCCCCATGGACCGCTTCCGCGGACGGCTTATCTGGCCGATCCGCGACATCACCGGTGAGGTCATCGGCTTCGGCGCGCGGCGGCTGCGCGAGGACGACAACGGCCCGAAGTACCTCAACACCCCCGAGACACCCATCTACAAGAAGTCCCATGTCCTGTACGGCATCGACCTGGCCAAGAAGGACATCGCCAAGTCCGGCCGGGCCGTGGTCGTCGAGGGCTACACCGACGTCATGGCCTGCCACCTCGCCGGTGTCACCACCGCCATCGCCACCTGCGGCACGGCCTTCGGCGAGGACCACATCAAGATCCTGCGGCGGATGCTGATGGACACGGGGGAGTTCCGCGGCGAGGTCGTCTTCACCTTCGACGGCGACGCGGCCGGGCAGAAGGCTGCCCTCAAGGCGTTCGAGGACGACCAGAAGTTCGTCGCCCGCACCTTCATCGCCGTGGGGCCGAACGGGATGGACCCCTGCGAGCTGCGCGTCAGCGAGGGCGACACCGCCGTGCGCAACCTCGTGGACACCCGCGTCCCGCTCTTCGAGTTCGCCATCCGCAGCGCCGTGGACCGCTACGACCTCGAGACCGAGGAGGGGCGGGTCGCCGCCCTCGACTCGGCCGCGCCCATCGTCGCGAAGATCAAGGACACCGCGCTGCGCCACTCCTACGCGGTCCGGCTCGGCTCGATGCTCGGCTACCTCGACGAGCGGTTCGTCGTCGGCCGGATCGCGCAGCTCGCCCGCTGGGAACGCGAGCGGCGCAGCAGGCACGGAGGCGACCAGCGGCGCGGCGACGGCGGCCGCGGGGCGGTTCAGCAGCATCAGCGGCAACAGGCACCGTCGCCCGAGCGCGGGCGCGGCGCGATCCGGCTGGACCTGCGCAACCCGGTCCAGATGGTCGAGCGTGAACTGCTCAAGCTCGCGCTGCAGTTCCCCGAGCTGGTCTCACCGGCGTTCGACGCCTACGGCGAGGACGAGTTCACCGCGGCGCCCTACGCTGCCGTGCGGCGCGCCCTCGCCGAGGCCGGGGGAGCGGCGGGCGCCGACGACGGCTGGCTGACGCGCGTACGCGAAGCCGCCCCCGACGACGTCCTGCGCTCCCTGATCACCGAGCTGGCCGTGGAACCGCCGCGCACCCGACGCCAGGCCGACGCCATCTACGCGGGCGAGCAACTGGTCGCCGTACGCCTGCACGCCGTTGACCGCCGTGTCGCCGAGGTCCGCGCCCAGCTGCAACGGCTCGGACCGCGTGCCGACGCCGAGCAGGCGAACGCCGTCGCAGCCGAGCTGTGGGCGCTCCAGCAGTACGGCCAGAGCCTTCGCGAGAAGGGCGCCACCGCGCTGTAACCGGCCGACCGCGCACAGCGAGGGATGCGGCAAAAAGTGCCCGCACACCCCTCGTGGCACCGTGTGCCGTACGCCACACTGGGTCCCGGTGCACCAATCATCGGAGCGCGGAGCCCCCGACTCCACGGGAGTCCCGCACACGCGGTACCAGACGGACAACGGCTCGGCCGTGACCGTTCCGGTCTCGCGTGCCCGCTCCCAGCAAGCCGCCGCGACGCTGCACGCGCAAGCCCTGCCCGCGCTCACCGTGGAGGCCGTTTCCGTGCCGATGCAAGTGCTGCCCGCCGACACCGCCGAGTCCACCGTCCCCGCCGAGTCGTCGGACGCCGCAGATCCTGAAGGCCCCGCGGACGCCGCGGGCCCAGAGGCCGCCGCAGGCCCGGAGGACACTGGCGAGCCCACTGACGCCGACCTGCTCCCGGAGACCGATCCCGAGGCCGATCCGCAGGTCGATCCCCTGGCCGATCCTGCGGTCGGGGAGCGCGTGCCCCCGCAGACCCGCGTCCGCGCCGACGCCAAGGCCGGGGCGCGCGAGGGCGACGAGGAGCGGCCCGCCCGCGAGGACGCCTCCGGTCCTTCCGCCGATCTGTTCCGCCAGTACCTGCGCGAGATCGGCCGCATCCCCCTGCTCACCGCGGAGGAGGAGGTCGATCTCGCCCGCAAGGTGGAGGCGGGCCTGTTCGCCGAGGCCGAACTCGCCCGCCACACCGACCTCGACGTGGTGTTCGCCGATGAGCTGGACCAGCTCGTCGTGCTGGGCCGCATGGCAAAACGGCGCCTGATCGAGGCCAATCTGCGCCTCGTCGTCTCCGTCGCCAAGCGCTACATCGGCCGGGGCCTGACGATGCTGGACCTCGTCCAGGAGGGCAATCTCGGTCTGATCAGGGCAGTTGAGAAGTTCGACTACGCGCGCGGCTACAAGTTCTCGACCTACGCGACCTGGTGGATCCGGCAGGCCATGAGCCGGGCGCTGGCCGACCAGGCCCGCACCATCCGGGTGCCCGTCCACGTCGTCGAGCTCATCAACCGCGTGGTGCGCGTGCAGCGCCGTTTGCTCCAGGAACGCGGCTACGAGCCCACCACCGCCGAAGTCGCGGCGCAGCTCGACCTGTCGGAGGAAAGGGTCGGCGAGGTGCTGCGCCTGGCCCAGGAACCGGTGTCCCTGCACGCGCCCGTGGGCGAGGAGGAGGACGTCGCCCTCGGCGACCTCATAGAGGACGGCGACGCCGCCTCTCCCGTCGAGTCCGCCGCCTTCCTGCTCCTGCGCGAACACCTCGAGGCGGTCCTGTCAACCCTCGGCGAACGCGAACGCAAGGTCGTCCAGCTGCGCTACGGCCTCGCCGACGGCCGCCCGCGCACCCTGGAGGAGATCGGCCGCATCTTCGGCGTCACGCGCGAGCGCATCCGCCAGATCGAGTCCAAGACCCTCAACAAACTGCGCGACCACGCCTTCGCCGACCAACTGCGCGGGTATCTCGAATAGCGGTACTGGCCGTACCCGGCCGTACCCGGCCGTACCCGGCCGTACCCGGCCGTACCCGGCCGTACCCGGCCGTACCCGGCCGTACCCGGCCGTACCCGGCCGTACCCGGCCGTACCCGGCCGTACCCGGCCGTACCCGGCCGTACCCGGCCTGCCTCGCCGGTCGGCGTCGCCGGTCTCGGCGGGGGAGCTTCCGCGGTGGCAGTTCCGCAGCTTCCGGCTCCGCGGTGGCAGTTTCCGCATCTTCCTGCTCGGCGGTGGCAGATTCCGTGGTGGCAGTCCTCGCCGTGTCCGGCTCAGCCGAACGCCCCCGGGTGGGTCTGCTCGCGCACCGCCGTGAACTGCTGCCGCACCGCCTGCCCGATCGCGATGTCCTCCTCGGTCAGCTCCGCCGAAGGCTCCGCCGCCACGGCCCGCCAGCGCGGAGGCTCCGGCAGGGGCCGGCTCGCGTGCTGCCCGTGCATCGCCCAGGCCGCCTGCCTGGCCGCGCCCAGAGCCGCGTACTCGGCCGGCTGCGGAACGACGACGTTGGTGCCGAAGATCAGCGGGGCCACCGTGCGCACGGCGGGCAGATTGGCGGCGGCGCCCAGGAGGAAGACCCGCCGTACCTGGACCCCGCGCCGCCGCAGTACGTCCAGCGCGTCCGCCAGCCCGCACAGCATCCCTTCGACCGCCGCCCGCGCCAGGTGTTCCGGCTTCATGCTCTCGCGGCGCAGCCCCGACAGCGTGCCCGCCGTGTGCGGCAGGCTCGGGGTGCGCTCGCCCTCCAGATACGGCAGGAGCACCAGGCCGTAGGCGCCCGGAGTGGAGCGCAGCGCCAGCTCGGAGAGCCCGTCGAGCTCGGTGCCCAGCAGCTCGGCCGCGCCTCTCAGCACCCGCGAGGCATTGAGGGTGTGGACGACCGGCATATGGTTCCCGGTCGCGTCGGCGAACGAGGTGATGGTCCCCGTCGGGTCGTGCAGCGCCTCGTGGTGGATGGCGAAGATCGTGGACGAGGCCCCGAGCGAGACCACGGCGTCGCCGGGGCCGACCCCGAGGCCGAGCGCCGCCGCCATGTTGTCACCGGTGCCCGCCGAGATCAGCAGTCCCTCCGGAGTGTGCCCGGCGGGCTCGGCGGGGCCCAGCACCCGGGGCAGGGCCACCTGGTGGCCGAGGGCCAGCTCCACCAGGTCGGGCCGGTACTCACCGGTCGCCGCCGACCAGTAGCCGGTCCCCGAGACATCGCCGCGGTCCGTGCTGCGGGGGGCCTGGCCGCCCAGGAGCTGCCAGGTGAGCCAGTCGTGGGGGAGGAGCACTTCGGCGGTGCGCCGAGCGTTCTGCGGTTCCGCCTGCGCGAGCCACCGCAGCTTGGCCACGGTGTGCGAGGCCCGGGGAATGGAACCGACGGCCTGCGCCCACGCCTCCGGGCCGCCGAGCGCCTCGACGAGGTCGGCCGCCGCACCGGTGGCCCGCTTGTCGTTCCACAGCAGCGCGGGGCGCACCGCCACCCCGCCGACGTCGAGCGCGATCATCCCGTGCTGCTGGCCGGCGATGCCGATGGCCTGGACGCCTTCCAGCACCCCGCCGCCGGCCGCCTCCCCCAGGGAGATCAGCCAGGCCTGCGGGTCGATCTCCGTCTTCTCCTGCCGGTTCGGTGGCAGCTCGGGGTGCGCGGCATGCCCCTGCCTCAGCACGGATCCGGTGTCCGAGTCGCAGACGACAATCTTCGTGAACTGGGACGAGCATTCGATCCCGGCGACAATCCCCATGCCGCAGATCATATGGATCCGCGGCACGGGGGAGACGATCAGGTGTTACTGGTGCCCCAGTCGTCCTCGGAACCGCGCTCGCGCAGGTAGCGCACGCGGTCGGTCACGCTGTCGGGGAGCTTGTCGCCGACCTTGCCCGCCACGGTGCCCGCGGCCTTCGAGGCCACGGTGCGCCCGGTGTCCTTGGCGTTCTTCGCCGCGTCCTGCACGGCGGGGTTCTGGGCGAACTGGCGGGCCGCCTTGCGCAGCTGTTCGTACCGCTCGCGGCCGGCTCTGGCTCCGAGCACGTAGCCGACGGCGACCCCACTCATGAATGTCAGCCGGTAGCGCATGGCTCCACCCTTTCGTCCCGAGTTCGGCGTTCCAGGCGTCTGCTGCCGCCTCGCGCCTACCCGGAGAACGGGGCGGCGAATCCGATTGGCGGAGCACCCCCCTCGTTGCGCTAATGTATGTCTCGCAGCGAGCGCCCGCCGCCCGGGAGACCGGTGGGAGGGCAATCGGAGCAATCCCCTGTAGCTCAATTGGCAGAGCAGCCGGCTGTTAACCGGCAGGTTACTGGTTCGAGTCCAGTCGGGGGAGCGCAACAGACACGGTCCCCCTGGCATCCGCCGCGGGGACCGTTCTCTGTGTGGCGCGCATGCCGCAGGGGCCCGCGTCCGGAGCCGGGCATGGCTGAAGAAGGATCATTCCGGCCCCCCGAGGGCGACAGATCCTATGAACGGCTATGCTGCGGCAGACGGTGCGAACGACATGTCGCGACGTGCCGTTACGGGGCGGTAGCTCAGCCGGTTAGAGCAGCGGACTCATAATCCGTCGGCCGTGGGTTCGAGTCCCACCCGCCCCACCGAGCGGATCGACCGGCATCCCCCTGTTGACCTCGCTGAAGGGCTTGAGGTCGATCTTTGCGAGGGGGAAGACGCTTCCCTGGGCGGTGGCAGGTGAGCCCGAAGTGAGCCCGGACGTGCCTCCCGCCGCCTTCGGGCGGGATCGCGGCACGAGCCGCGCGGCCTTCTCCGAGACCTCCCGGTCGATGTCCGGCAGGAGGTTGCTGTACGTGTCGGACGTGAGGGTGATGGTCGAGTGCCGCAAGGTCTCCTTGATCGTGTGAAGATCACCACCACCCGCGTGCGTCAGGGTGGCCGCGCCGTGGCGGAGATCCCGGAGGTTGATCGGCGGTAGGCCGGCTGCTTTGACGATGCGGCGGAAGGCGTCGGACACCGCCTCCGGGTGCAGCCAGCTGCCGTCTTCCCGGGTGAACGCCTTGCCCGTGTCCTGCCATGCCTCACCCCACTTCAGGCGCTCGCGGTTCTGGCGGGCGCGGTGTGCCCTCAGTACTGTCACCGTGCGGCTGTCGAGGTGGATGGTGGCGGCGCTGCCGTCCGTTTTCGGCTCCGACTCGTACGTCGTCCCGCCGTCCTGGACGATCTCTTTGGCGACGGTCAGTTCGGCACGGTCCAGATTGATGTCCATCCAGTTCTGGCCCACCGCCTCACCGCGCCGCAGACCGCGGAAGGCGATGAGATGGAACATGGGGTACAGCCGGTCGCCCTCGGCTGCGTCCAGGAAGCGGCCGAGCTGCTCCGGCGTCCACACCATGACCGGGGAGGGCTTCGCACCGGTCCTTTCCCAATGGCGGACCCGTTCCTCCGTCCAGAGCAGGCCCTTGGGTCGCTTGCCGGACGCCAGCTCCACGTGCTCTGCCGCGTTGAAGGTGATGAGCTGCCGGGCGATCGCCGCGTTCAGCGCCGCCCGCAACGTGGAGCGGATGCGCTGCCGCGTGGCAGCCCCGGTGATCCTCCGGAACGGCTTCCCGGGGTGCCGGTGCCGTTTACGCGGCGGAGGTGAGTTCGGCGCGGCCGAACAACAGCGCGTGGCCGGTGGGGAGCTGGTGGAGGATGCGGGTGATGAGGTCAGGGTCGGCGTGGGCGGCGACGGCCGCGAAGACGGAGCCGGTGTCCCAGCGGGTGGTGGCCAGGGAGGCACCGGAGCGGGCGGCGAGGTACTTGACGAAGGCCCAGCCGGTCAGCGGCTGGGTGTCGGGGATCTGTGCGGTGAGGACACGTGCGGCTTCCAGGGGCAGGCAGGCGGCAAGGTCGACGCGTTCGTCGCCGGTCAGCTGGCGTCCCAGCCCCGCGAGAACAAGGCGGACGGCTTCCTCGGCTCTCTCGCGGGTGGGGTAGGCGCCCTCGTAGAGGACCTTCTCCAGCATCTGCTCATACGCCGTCGAGTACGGCTGCTGGTCCTCAGCCGGTACGCGCACGTCGGTGATCACTGCAGTGCATGCCTTTCGTAGAGCGGTGCGGGTGTGTGGCACCGAGGTAGGGGTCAGGTGGGCTGGGGGCGGCCGAAGAGGAGGTCGTAGCCGGCGGGGAGCTGGAGCAGGATCTGCCCCAGCAGGTCCTCGCCGGCCGTGTCGGCGACCGTGGACAGCACGGCGCTGACGTCCCAGGTCGCGGTCTGCTCGGTGGCGCCCTCGATCCAGGCCGCGGTCGCCCGGACGAACCGCTCCGGGGGCAGCGGTTCGGCGCTCTGCAGCGGGTTGAGCAGGATCAGGGCGAATTCCTCCGGGAGACGTGCCGCGAGCTGGGCGCGAACCTCGCCGACCAGATGCGCGCCCAGCAGGGCGAGCACCACACGGGCCGCGCGCTCGGCTTCCTCCACAGTGCCGTACTCGCCGCGCTCCTTCACGCGGTCGAGGAACGCTTCGCGTCGCAGAGTCATCTCGCCGCCACCCCTTCTTGTTCTTCGGCCTGCCCCACGGGGTGCGGAGGACGGGGTGAGGGGGAGATCAGGTGCCCGTCCTCCGCACCTGTCCGGCCGGTGTCAGCCGGAGATCTCCTTGTGGCCGGTCCCGACGCCGATGGAGATCTTGCGGGGCTTGGCACGCTCGGCGATCGGGATGCGCAGGGTCAGCACGCCCGCGTCGTAGTCGGCCTTGATGTGCTCGGTGTCGAGGGTGTCGGCGAGCACGATCTGGCGGGAGAAGACGCCCAGCGGCCGCTCGGACAGCTCCATCTGCACGTCGTCGGCCTTCGCCACCGGCCGGCGCTCCGCCTTGACCGTCAGCATGTTCCGCTCGACGTCGATGTCGATCGCGTCCGCGCTGACGCCGGGAAGGTCGAAGGCCACCACGTACTCGTCACCCTCGCGGTAGGCGTCCATCGGCATCGCCGACGGCTTCGACCAGGTGCCCGGGCCCATCAGCTGCTGCGCCAGCCGGTCCAGCTCACGGAAGGGGTCAGTGCGCATCAACATCGTGAAAACACCTCCAGCAGGTTCAGGCAGTGACTGCCAATGCGCCTCACTGACACCGTTGTAACATGTCATCCAATGGATGACAAACACGATGTCGTCTACTTGATGACAACCCGAGGGAGGTGCCCGTGCCCGCACCCGACCAGCCGGTCTCCACCGACGCCGACGCCCACAGCCCGGCGTCGTTCCTCGCCGCGGCGGCGGCCCTGAAAGCCATAGACGACGCCCTGCGCGACGCCCAGCACGAGACCCCCGACACCCTCGGCGCCGGGCCGGCCCCGGAGCAGGCCCTCGCCTCGCTGATGCTGCTGCGGCAGGTACGTGAGCGGCTCGCCGGATGGGAGACCGGCCTGATCGAAACGGCCCGGGACGCGGGCGCCAGCTGGGCCGACCTCGCCTCTCCCCTGGGTGTCGCCAGCCGCCAGGCCGCCGAGCGCCG
The DNA here is from genome assembly GCF_014646055.1 of Wenjunlia tyrosinilytica. Taxonomy (GTDB): domain Bacteria; phylum Actinomycetota; class Actinomycetes; order Streptomycetales; family Streptomycetaceae; genus Wenjunlia; species Wenjunlia tyrosinilytica. Next base: position 324,928 of record NZ_BMMS01000001.1, on the reverse strand, counting down.
CTACCTGCGCGGCCGCCCCGGCCCGGCCGGGACCACCGGAGAACAGCGCGTGACGGCCACCCGTCAGGCCCGGGCCGCCGACCGCAACACCGCCACCTGGGCCCACCGCAATGCGGCCGACCTGCGCCGCCTCGCCGGCCAGATCACCGCCCTCACCGACCTTCCCCCCGCCGCCCGCCGCCCGCTCGATGAGCTCCACGCGGCCCTCGCCCACAACGACCCCGCCGACCTCATCGCCCCCCTGACCGCCACCCGCCCCCACCTGGCCGCCGCCCACCCCGACCTCGCCGCCCGGCTCGACACCCTCACTCCCCCCTGACCCCGCCCGGTGCCCCGCAACAGCCCAGTCAGCCTCCGCCCCCGGGCGAACACCCGATTGCCCTCGAAGTCCGGCGGCAGATCGTCCTCCGGGTTACGCCACCGGTTCGCCCCCGGCGCCCAGATCTCCCGCCGACGCAGCGCATCCCGCCGGCTGACCAGCACACACAGCTCGTAGAGGATGGCCAGCTTCCTCGTCCGCGCCTCGTGGGCTCGCGCCGGGGCATCACTCATGCAGGTGTGTTTGCGGCAGAACTACCTCCATCGAACCTGGAGAAAATCTGTCGCGGTCACAGTAGACATTGGCTCGTCGCAGGGTTATTCTTTTCCGTGTACCCAGGAAGTCGAGATGGGCACGGCAGAGATGAACTGCCGCGCATGCAGGTCAAGCAGGACACCCCACGGGTGCTGCGAGCAGTACCCGCGTTATCCAGCAGTACGACCGTGTAGCCGAAGTAAAGGAGCAGACGCCATCAGGATCGCCCGGGCGAGGAAGCAGTCCGCCCGGGTACCGCAGGCCCCGGATTGGAAGGTGGTCCCCGGTCACGCATCCGCGATCCCCGCAGCCCCGCCCTCCCAGGCGGATCCTGCGGACAAATAAGGCCGGCGCAGTTCGCCGGTAGATGGTGTTGAAAGCTCGGGGCCCGGGTGCCGTACGGCACCCGGGCCCCCGACGTGTCCCCTGAAAGAAGAGGTCTATGCCCCCTGCCAGTTCCCGTCCCGTCGACAGTCTCGACGATGACGACTACCCCGCCTACACCATGGGCCGGGCCGCCGAGATGCTCGGCACCACCCCCGCCTTCCTCCGCGCCCTCGGCGAACACCTCCTGATCACCCCGCTGCGCTCCGAAGGCGGCCACCGCCGCTACTCCCGCTACCAGCTGCGCATCGCCGCCCGCGCCCGCGAACTCGTCGACGAGGGCACCCCCATCGAAGCCGCCTGCCGCATCGTCATCCTCGAAGACCAGCTCGAAGAAGCCCGGCGCATCAACGAGCACCTGCGCACACAAGGCCGCGAGTCGCAGTCGAAGAACTCAGCCTGAATCAGCACGCCGATCCTGGGGCAACACCGGCCAGCGGACGATGCTGCCGTCACCGGCCGCGCCGCCGTAAGCACCCTCGATCAATCGTCCATGGACTTCATGATGCCGCCCCGGCCGCGGCCTTTCAGGCGGCCTGACCGAAGCCGGCCGCGGCCGGGTCTGCCTCGCGCAGCGGGGTGAAGTCCACGTCCAGCTTCGGGTCGTACGCCTCGGGCTGGATGCCGAGCTCGTGCGTGCTGTACTCGCCGAACCGGTTGATGTGCTCGGTCAGGTACGGCGAGATGTGCGCCAGGTCCTCCGGCTCGATCGTCCAGCCCTCCTCCAGCAGGTGGCGGACGATCTCGGCGATGTCCAGGGCATTGTGAAAAATGACCGCGTTCGTGAGCAGAGCGTTGAATTTCATCGCCTTCTCCTGCTCGACCGGGTCGTTGTCGGCGATGACGCCGCGGTTGCCGAAGCCGACCCATTGGGAGAACCGGTTGAACGACTCGACTTTGTTCGTCGCCGCGGTAACCCGCCTGCGCAGCGGCGCGTCGGAGGGGTAGCGCAGCAGTTGCACGGTGCGGATCACACGGCCGACCTCGCGGAACGCGGCGTAGGTGGCGTTCTTCTTGGAGCCCGACCGCAGCCGCTTCAGCAGCGTGGAGGGGAGATCGCCCCCTCGCGCACCGAGACGGCCACCCGCATCGGGGGCCGGAACTGCGATTCGATCAGGTCCCAGTCGATCACGTAGCTTGAACCGCGGATACGGGGTCCGCTCGATCGAGGTCACAACCCACTCCAGGCCCCAGACGATGGTCAACATCACCACCAACGACACTGAGCCGAACGGGTGACGGGCCGGGCCTCTCAGCGGTTCAAGATCATCCCATGACCCCTTTTGGGCTCACCTCGGCGATCCCCCCAAACGACCCCTCACCCAGCCGACGCAACCAGCGAGACGGCTCAGGGCGCGGCCGGAAAACCCCGCTACTGTGCCGGCCACATGCCCCGAGTGGGCCGCTGCCGGGCGCCGCCCGCAGCATGTCCCGATCCGTCGCACCCCGAGAGAGGTCCGCGGTCCGCATGAGCTACACGCTGCACCGAGGGGATGCCCTCACCGTGCTCAAGACCCTGCCCGACGAGAGTATCGACGCGGTCATCACAGACCCGCCCTACAACAGTGGTGGACGCACCAGTTCGGAGCGCACGAGCCGCTCCGCCCGCGCCAAGTACGTCACCGCCGGATCCGCGCACGACCTGGCGGACTTCCCCGGTGAGAACCGTGACCAGCGCTCCTACCGGTCCTGGTTGACCGAACTGCTCACCGAGTCCTATCGAGCGGCGGTCAATCACGCGGTGTGCATGGTCTTCTCCGACTGGCGCCAGGCTCCCACGACCTCCGACGCCCTGCAGATGGCCGGCTGGACCTGGTCCGGCACCATCCCCTGGAAGCCCGCCTCCCGCCCCCGCAAGGGCGGCTTCAAGCAGTCCGCGGAGTTCATCGCCTGGGGCGTCAAGGGCAGCCTCGACAACAGCCGGAAGCTGTATCTGCCCGGCCACTTCATCGCCTCCCAGCCGCGCAAGGACCGCGTCCACATCACCCAGAAACCCATCGAGGTCATGCGGCAACTCGTCCGTATCTGCCCAGACGGCGGCACCGTCCTCGACCCGTTCACCGGCAGCGGCTCCACCGGGGTCGCCGCCGTGCGCGAAGGCCGGCACTTCCTCGGCGTCGAACTCTCCGCCCACTACGTTGGAATCGCCGAACGCAGGCTGCGAGGCGAGCTGACCCAGGACGACTTCACTCTCGCCGGACCGGAGAAATAGCGGTCACCAGAGGCACGACACTGAAGCGGGCAGGCCACGGACGCCGAGGTACGCCGGTCCACCGAACGCCAACCGGCCAATCCTCAGCCACCGAAGTTGCCGTACTGATCGAGCAGGTGGACCCTGCTGAGCGCCGATCTACAACCGCGCGGGTGCTTCGATCCGTGCCGGTGAACCCGTCATCGTCCCCATGGGAGGAACCTCAGACGTAGGGCTGGCCTCCAGCCCACTACCCCACAGCACTGGTCCGAAGCCGAGCCGGCCGGCGCTACGCGGCGGCCCCTTCATCGACAGACGGCCCCCACGCCACCGCCGGCAGTGAGGGGCCGCACCGTCCGAGTCGGGGATTGCCCCGGTCGGCCGTAGAGGCCGGGCCTGCCTCTGTCCGGCCCACGCGTAGGGCATACCGCGATCACGTCGCCCGGGTCTCGCCGCCCGCTGTAGGCCACATGGGGGACAGCCCGCACAGGGCGCCCCGCGTGAGCCCGCGGTGAGCCCGGACGCCGTTGGACGCCGTATCACCGCAGAGTCTGAGGCGGACAGTCCACCGCCTCAGACCTCCATGTACGGGACGGGGTGGCATCACCCGTCATCGTCCGGCAGGGAATCCTGGCGACTCATAATCCGTGGGTCGTGGGTTCGAGTCCCACCCGCCCCACCCTGAGCGTCCCGCACGGCCTTCCACGCTCTCTCCCCCCGCCCGGCGGCCCGACTGCCGGGCCCGGTCCCACGGGCGAGAGGAGCGTTTCGAGGAACAACGACCGTCGCCGCGGGAAGTCACCCTCGGCTCCTTCTCCTCCCCGTGTGACCGAGCGTCATGGCGCGGTCTGCCTACTTCTGTCGTCGTCGCATCCGATCGGGTGATCACCGATCCGAAGGACCCTCGTGTGCTCGATTCCGGCGAGGCCGCCCCCTACGTTGTCGCTCGTCCCCCTCCGCCGGGGGAGCCGATCGGGGCAGGGACCGGAAGGATGGACGGCGTATGCCCGTCAACGAGGGCCCGGAGCCCCTGCCCACCCGTGGCAGGGCCGGCGGGGTTCCCGGCGGCCTCGGTCCCAGGGTCGAGGAACGGGTGACGGCGGCGGGCCGCGCCCCGGAGGGCTTCGCCGCCCCGGACCGGGCCCGGCTGGTTCTCCTCTCGCTCATCCTGGTCTCGGCGGTCGCCAATCTGAATCTGTCCGTGGCCAATGTGGCGCTGCCCGACATCGGCAGGGCCTTCGACGCCTCGCAGGCCGGGCTCGATCTCGTCGCCATCGGCTACTCGCTGGGCCTGGCCGCCTCGGTGATCTACCTCGGGGCGATCGGCGACCGCCATGGGCGCAAGATGATGCTCGTGCTGGGGATGGCGCTCTCGGTCCCGGCCTGCCTGCTGGCCGCGTTCGCGCCGAGTGTCGGTGTGCTCGTGCTCGCCCGCGTCCTGGGCGGTGTCTCGGCGGGCATGGCCTTCCCGACGACGCTGGCGCTGATCACGGCATTGTGGTCGGGGTCGCCCCGCACCCGGTGCATCGCGCTGTGGTCGGGCGTGGGCGGCGGGATCTCCGCGGTCGGCCCGCTCGCCGCCGGCGCGGTGCTCCAGCACTGGTGGTGGGGCTCGGTGTTCCTGATCACCCTGCCGCTGGCCGCCGTGGCACTGGCGATGGCGTGGTTCTTCGTGCCGAGCCATGCCAACGAGGCCGAGGGCCCCGTCGACAACCTCGGTGGAGTGCTGTCCATCGCCTTCGTGGCCTCGCTCGTCCTGGCCATCAGCTTCGCCCCCGCCCCGGGCCGGACCGATGAGACGCTGGCGCTCGCGGTGGCCGCCGTACTGACCGGAGCCGCGTTCTTCGTCCGCCAGCGCAAGGCGTCGGCCCCGCTCTACGACCTCCATGTGGCCGGGCGGCGCGTCTTCTGGGTGGCGGCGTGCGCGGGAATGATCGTGTTCGGAACGCTGATGGGCTCGCTCTTCGTGGGCCAGCAGTTCCTGCAGAACGTGCTCGGCTACTCCACCCTCGAGGCGGGGGCCGCCATCCTGCCCGCCGCCGTCCTCATGGTGCTGGCGGCGCCGCTGTCGGCCAGGGCCGTCAATGTCCACGGGTCAAGATTCGCGCTCCTCGCGGGCTACGGCTTCTGCCTGCTGGGCTTCGTCACCATGCTGGTGCTGTGGAAGGAGGGCGCCCACTACTGGAGGGTGGCGCTGGGCTATGCCCTGGTCGGCGCGGGGGTCGGCCTGGCCGGCACACCGGCGTCCCACTCGCTGACGGGCTCCGTGCCGGTGCGCAGGGCCGGTATGGCCTCGGGGACCGCGGACCTCCAACGAGACCTCGGCGGGGCGGTCATGCAGTCGATCCTGGGCGCCCTGCTCGCGGCCGGGTACTCCAGGCAGTTCGCGAAGGCGATCGGCGGTGCGCCGGATCAGCAGCGGATCTCCGACGGTGTGCGGAACCAGTTGGAGAAGTCGTTCTCCGGTGCGTCCCAGGTGGCCGAGCGATATCCGCGCTACGCGGAGGAGATCACCCACGCGGCCAGGGGGTCGTTCCTGTCGGGCTCCGACTGGGCGTACGCGGCGGGCATCCTCTCCATCCTTCTCGGCGCCTCGCTGGTGTTCTTCCTCTTCCCGGGCCGGGACCGGGAGAAGGAACTCCTGGCGGGGTACGCCGCCGAGGACAGCGGAAAGCGGACTCGCCCACGTTCACGGTGACGCGATCAGGGCGGACCCGGTGAGGGCGGACCCGGTGAGGGGGACCACGACGCCGATGATCACGGCGACCGCGGCGAAGGTCCCCCGTGGTGTTGACCCTCCCTCCCGACTCCTGGTTGAGTGGCTCATCCACTGATCCACTCGTCAAGGAGTTCCGATGGAGACGCTGCCCAGGGAAACGATCGTCGACGTGCTCGAGGGCCGTCTGCGTGAGGAGATCCTGGCCGGGCGGCACGCCGCCGGCAGCTACCTCCCACCGGAGCGGGAGCTGGCCGACGGCTACGGCGTCACCCGGACCACGCTCAAGCACGCCTTCGGGCGTCTGGTCCAGGCAGGTCTGCTGGAGACACGGCACGGCGTGGGCACCCGGGTCAGGGACTTCGCCCGGCTCGGGGGCGCCGATCTGCTGCCGATGCTGGTGCGGCACAGCCCCGACTGGCTGGGGGAGATCTTCGAGGTCAGGCGCAGCGTCGGGGCGCTGATCGCCGAACGGGCGGCAATGCGGGCCACCGCCGGGCAACGGGCCGAGTTGCGCACCCTGTTGGACGCCGTACGCGAGGCCGACAGCGCCGACGCGGTCCAACTCGCCGACGTCGAGGTGCACCGGGCGCTCGCCCGCGCCACCGGCAACCGGGTCTACGCCCTGCTGACCAACACCCTCTTCAACGCCTACCTGCCCGTTCGCAAGCAGCTTGCCGGGCCGTTCCAGGACGCTGAGGCCGCGCACGCCCGGTTGGAACCGGTGGTCGACGCCGTGGAGGTCGGCGACGCTCCCGCTGCCCGGTCCGCCGCGGACGCCTACCTGTCCGCCACGGAAGAGATCATGCTCGATGGGCTGCGTACCGCTGGGGACGCCAAGTGAGCGCCCGGGGAACGGACTTCAGCGAGACCATGCTGGGCACCGTATGCCTGGCCGGGGAGGCCGAACCCCGGCGGATGCGGCTGGACCTCACGGCCCGCGCCGACGCGGTGCTCCTGCCGCACCGCACGACTCAGGCGAGGCTCACCGGCCGGGTGCGGGTCACCGGATGGGCCGACGACGCGGATGCCGAGGGGGAGTTGGAGATCTCCCCGATGGCCCGGCGGCGGATCCGATACCGGCTGGACTTCACGGCGGACGGTCGGCGCTACCGCCTCGACGGCTGGAAGTCCGTCTCACCGCGCAGGCCGCTGAAGTCCATGACCGTACTGCCGTTCTCGCTCAACGAGGTGAAGGAGGTGAACGAGGTGAAAGAGGTGAAGGAGGCCAAGGAGGCGAACGAGGTGAAGGAGGCGAAGGAGCTGGGCGAGGTGAACGAGGCGAACGAGATGAAGGAGGTGCACGAGTCCGGCGAGCCCGCGCAGACCCCCTCCGGCGCGGATGACGGCCGGAACGCCGGTGAAGGCATCCTGCGCTTCCCGCTCGCGACCGGTCTCGTCCCCTTCCTCACCGGCTTCCGCTTCCCCCGCCGCGACGACGCCGATGAGCACCTGGCGCCCCGCTGGGACGGCACTCCCGGCCGCACCGAGGTCTGGTACACCACGGCGACCGACCCGGTCACCGGCACCGGCCTCTGGCTGCACCATGAACTCACCGCGCCCACCGACGGCCAACCCGCCTTCGCCCACGGCTGGGTCGCCCTCTTCCCTGCCGAAGGCCCCGTCGAACACGCCCGGTTCGGGCCCGAGCCCTGGAGGCCGAACGGGACCGGGTTCGCCGCCTGCGAGGTGGAGGCCGGACCGGGGCGGCTGCGCGGAAGCGCGGGACCGTTCCGCTGGGACCTCGCCGAACAGCCCTGCTCGGAGCCGCTGTTCACCTTCCCCCGCTGGTCCTGGCGGCGGCCCGTACTGCCCGCCGCGCAGATCGTCCCGTCACCGCGCTCCGCCTTCACCGGAACGGTCGTCCACAGCGGTGGGGAGCTGCGCCTGGACGGGGCCGTCGGAGCCACCGCCCGCGTCTACGGCCATGGCAACGCCCGCCGCTGGGGCTGGCTCCACGCCGACCTCGGAGGCGGAGACGTGCTGGAGGTCGTGGCCGCCGTCTCCACGCGCCCCGGGCTGCGCGGCCTTCCACCCCTGGTCTTCCTGCGGCTGCGCAAGGACGGCCGCACCTGGCCGCGAGGAGCCCTGCGCAGCGCCGTCGGCCGGGCGGGGCTCGGCCGGTTCCGGGCCCGACTCGGGCTGCCCTCCTGGACCGTCACCGGCCGAGCCGGTCTGCGCCGTATCCGGATCGAGGTCACCCAGCCCCCCGAGCGCACCCTCGCCCTGGACTACGCCGACCCCGACGGCAGCCCCGCGGTGTGCCGCAACAGCGAGACCGCCGATGCCCGGATCGTTCTGGAGCGCTGGTGGGGGCACTGGCGCTCCGAGGCCCAGTGGGCGCTGGACGGCACCGCGCACGCGGAGGTGGGGGAGCGATGAGCCGCGCCCTCGACGGCCTCGTTGCCGCCCTTCTCGCCAACGACGGCAGCGCCGTCTGGCCGGCTGCCGTTCCACGGCGCCTCGATTCCGTGCTCGCGGCCATGCCCCCGGCGGCCCGCGCCGCGGTCCGGGGAGCCGCGGCCACCGCCGACGCCTACGCCGCGGCACGCACCGGCCGCCGCCTGCACGCCCTCACCCCCGCGGAACGTGAGGACGTCCTCGCGAGCGTGCGTGCCCGGCCGGCGCTGAGCCGACTGCTCGACACCGTGAAGGTGCCGGTGCTGCTGGCGGCGGGCACGGAAAGGATGCTGAACGAGGCCCGGCCGCCCGCGATCACCCCCGCGGACGACCCCGAACTCGACTGCGTGCCCTCCGCGCACTGGCCGGACCGCTCGACGGCGGACGCCGTCGTGATCGGCTCGGGCGCGGGCGGCGCCATCGCGGCCCGCACCCTCGCCCGGGCAGGCCTGCGCGTCGTCGTCCTGGAAGAGGGACGCAGGCACACCACGGCCGAGTTCGGCCGCAAGGCGCCGCTCGACCGTTTCACCGAGCTGTACCGCGACGGAGGAGCGGCCGTCGCGCTCGGCGATCCGCCCGTCGTCATCCCCACCGGCCGAGCCGTCGGGGGCACCACCCTGGTCAACTCCGGTACGTGCTACCGCACTCCGGAACATGTCCTGACGCGCTGGCGCGAGGAGTTCGGCCTCGCCCTGGCCGACGCGGCCGGCTTCGGTGCCCGGCTGGACGAGGTCGAACGGGCCCTGCGGGTCGCCACCCAGCCCCTCGACGTCCTCGGCTCCAATGGCCTGCTCGCCCTGCGGGGCGCGGACCGGCTCGGCTGGCGGGCAGGACCGCTGCGCCGCAACGCCCCCGGCTGCAAGGGCTCCTGCCAGTGCGTCGCCGGATGTCCGACCGGCGCCAAGCAGAGCGTGCAGCTGTCGGTGCTGCCCGACGCCTGCGCGGCGGGCGCCAGGATCGTCACCAGCGCCCGGGTGCGGCGTGTCCTCGTCGATCCCGACCGGCCGGGCGGCCCGTGTGCCTCGGGTGTGGCCGCGGTGCGCCCCGACGGCACCTCCTTCGAGATCCTCGGCCCGCTCGTCGTCGTGGCGGCGGGAGCGCTGGAGTCCCCGCCCCTCCTGCGGCGTTCCGGGCTCGGACGCCATCCCCGGCTCGGCCGCAACCTCGCCATCCACCCCGCCATCAGCGTCGCCGGGCGCTTCCCCGATCCGATCACTCCTTGGCGGGGCGTGCTCCAGAGCGTCGGCGTCGAGGAGCTCCACCACGACGGCATCCTGATCGAGGCGACCGCGCCACCGCCCGGCATGGGCTCGTTCGTCCTGCCCGGAGCGGGCCGCGAACTGCGGGACGAGCTCGACGACTCCGCGCGTCTGGCCACCCTCGGCGCGATGATCGCCGACCGGCCCGGCGGCCGTGTGCTGGGCAGCACACGCACTCTGCTGCGATACGACCTCGACCCCCGTGACGCCGGACGGCTCCTCCGGTCGATCCGTGCGATGGGCGAACTGCTCCTCGCCGCGGGGGCGCAGGAGGTCCTGACCGGGCTGCCGGCCACACCCCGGATCCGTTCCACCGCCGAACTGGACGCGGCACTGGTCGGTGTGACGGCTCGTCAACTCCATCTGTCGGCGTTCCACCCCACCGGCACCGTCGCCATGGGCGCCGACCCGCGGACCGCCCCCGCCGACGAGGAGGGATGGCTGCGTGGCGTTCGGGGGGTGCTGGTCGCCGACGGATCGCTGCTGCCCAGCTGCCCCGAGGTGAACCCCCAGCTCACCGTCATGGCCGCCGCCCTGTCCGTGACGGAGGCCGCCGCCGCGAAGCCGTAGAGGCCGAGAGTCCTGGTCGGAGCGTCGTCAGAACAGCCCCGTCTGCGTCTGCGGCCCCTGCCCGGGAGGGGCGAACGGTTTCGAGGGGGCCGTGGTCTCCGGCTGCCCGGGGACCACCGTGAGGCTCCACCCCGACAGCAGCCTGGCGTCGAGAAGCGTCCTCCCGCCCGGCGAGGCGAGGTAGAGGTCGTGCCCCACCACGGCCGCCACCTCGCCCCTGACGACGGCCTCGGGCGCCAGCGCCGTGACGACCGACTCGGCGGGGCGGAAGGTCTCGACTCCGAAGTCCGCCGCATGGTCGACCGGTTGGAAGGGCGAGGGCTCAACGGCCTCGGGCCAGTCGGGCAGTTCCACCGCCCGCCGGTGCAGACCGGCGAGCCTGTCCGCCCGTTCCTCGGGCGAGGGAAGGGACGCGAGCGCGACGCGCTTGTCCGCCGAGGGGATACGGTCCTTGACGCCGAGCACCGAACCGAGCACGGCCTCGGTCCGGCGAGCGGCCATCAGCGGGCCCCTGCCGAGCCGGGTGAACGTGATCGCGCCCTGCTCCAGCAGCCTGGCCCGTCCGCGCTGCTCCGCGGTGATCCCCACTTTCAGCAACTCGGGGCCGAAGTAGGCGAGATAGACCACGAAGGTCCGAGGGTCATCGGCGTGTGTGTCCGCGGCGATGGAGAACGAACGGTCCAGGCGGGCGCAGTCGGCGCACTGGTCGCTCATCGTGGACGGGGTGATCGCCGCTCCCGTGGGGCAGGCCGTGTGGCGGCCCGCCCGCCACACCCCCACACAGGTCCTCTCCCCGATGGCGGCGAACGCCAGACGCCTGCCCCGGGACAGGGGGCTGTGGCGGTCGCCATGACGAGGGGAGTGCCACGTCAGGGCCGCCTCGTCCTCGTTCCAGCCCAGTCCGGTGCACCGCCAGTCGCTCATCGGCTCGCGAGCTCCAGAACCCATTCGGCGACGGCGTCCGTGAACTCCGGCCCCGGGACCTGCCCCTGGACGAGCACCTGGTGGTAGAGCGGGCCGAGGAGCGCATCGAGGAGCCGTTCCGCCGTGGCCGCTTCCACCTCGCTGCCCGTCTCCCTGTCCAGCTCCGCGCCTGCGTGCCGGGCCAGCACCGCCCGCAGCCCCGCAAGATCCCGCTCCCTCTGCTCGCGCACAAACCCCTCGCGCAGCCTCCGCGCCGTCCGTTCGTCGAGCTGGGCATGGCCGAGCAGCGCCTGGAGCACCTGCCCCGGGGGACTCGCCAGGAAGTCGGCGACGCGGCGCAGTTGGGCCTTCAGCTCCTCCTCCGGGGTGCCGCGGCCCCCTTCCCATGCCAGGGCCTCGGGAGCGTCGTCCGCGATGGTGTCCAGGAGGATGTCGACCTTGGACTTCCACCAGCGGTAGATCGTCTGCTTGGACACCCCGGCGCGGGCCGCGATCCCCTCGACGGTCACACCGTCGAATCCCCGCTCCACCAGCAGATCGTCCGCCGCGCGGAGCACCGCGAGGCGGGCGCTCTCACTGCGCCGAGGACCGGTCCGGCTCACCACCGGCGGGGGCGTGCGGGGGGCGTCGCGTTCGCCTTCACCGTTGCGTGCTGCGCTGATGGCCATTCGCCTTTCGGGGGTCGGGGACGGAGCCGATTTTGGCATACCGGATCACCGCGCCCTCTTCCGTCGGCCGAGGCTGACCAGCACCGCGAGGGCGAGCAGCGCCACCAGCCCGCTGAAGATCCCGCCCGCCGGGCGCAGACTGGTCAGCTCGATGAGCACGCCGACTCCGACGGCCGGCAGCGCCAGCATCGTGTAGAGGATCGCGAAGAACGTCGAGAAGGCCTCCCCGCGCCGCTCGGCGGCGACCCGGGTGGCGATGGTGCTGACGCCGTGGCCGACCGCCATACCGGTGGCCAGACCGACGACGGCGGCGCCCGCGAACAGCGGTGCCAGTGATTCGACGGCCATGGCGGTGGCGATGAGAGCCGCCGCGGCGATCAGCCCGGCGCAGGCGACGGTCAGTGCCGTGGAGGGTCTGAAAAGCCGCACCAGCAACTGGCCCAGAGCCGTGCAGAGGAACGCGGTGAAGACGACGGCGCCGGTGAGGGTGTGACTGGTCGAGTGCAGGACGGTGCCCAGGAAGAGCCCGGTCACGGAGGTGAGCACCCCGAGGACGGCGAAGCCGGCTCCGGCGGCCATGGCGGACCGCAGGAAGGCGCCTCGGATCTCCTGGGGAATCCTCAGTCTCTGCCACCTCAGTTCGAATCCTGACCGGAATTCGGCGCTCTCCCGTCCGGCCAGCACCCAGGCCAGCGCGATCAGGGACAGGGCGAGGCTGACCACCCACGGTGTGCGCAGCGGCCAGGGGGCGGCGTCGGCCAGGATTCCGGCGAGCAGGGTCCCGGACGCGAGGCCGCCCATATTGGCGAACAGCGCCACGGTGGCGGGCCCGACCCGGCCGCCGGAGGGCATCAGCTCGGTGATCGCCGCCGTGGCCGAGCCGGTGATCAGGGCGGCGGCGAAGCCGGAGAACACCCGCCCGACCAGCATCACCGTCACATCCTGCGCGGCCAGGAAGACACCCGCAGCGAAGGCCGACAGCAGGGCGGCGATGGCCATGACCGGCCGCCGCCCGATCTGATCGGACAGGCGGCCGAAGGCGAGCAGGCCGACCACCACGCCGATGGCGTAGACGGCGAAGACGACGGTGACCGTAAGGGAGGAGAAGTCGAACGCGCGCTCGTAGAGCGGGTAGAGCGGCGTCGGGATGGTGGTGCCCGTCATGGTCGACCACAGCGCGAACGCGGCGGCCGCGGCGGCGGACCTCGTGCCGCGCGGCGGCGGATCGGATGGGGCGTGGTCCACGGGTCTCTCCTCGGTCGGCTGCCCGAGAAATACTAGACGCAACGTCTCGTCTATTCCAGCCGATGGGCCCAGGCCCTGAGCGAGTCCATCCGGAAGGCGGTGGAGGCGGCCCGAGGGCGGGGGTGGTGACGACCCTCCGGCGGCGCGCCGGAGGAGGTTTACTTGACAATCTCAATTATGTAGGTGCATCGTTGGTTGAGGTATTGAAGCTTTCCCCCGCACGCCCACGCCCCGAGGAGAGACCGACCCCCATGTCCCAACTGCCCACCACCGGCCGCGAAGTCCATCTGCTCTCCCGCCCGCACGGGTGGCCCACCCATGAGGACTTCGCCGTCCGGGAGGCTCCCACCGCCGAACCCGAGCCCGGGCAGATCCTGGTGCGCAACCTCTACATGTCGGTCGACCCCTATATGCGCGGCCGGATGAACGACGTGAAGTCCTACGTCCCGCCGTACCGGCTCGACGCCCCCATGGAGGGCGGAGCGGTCGGCCGCGTCGTCGCCTCCAAGGCCGAGGGATTCGAGCCCGGTGACCATGTCCTGCACGGCCTCGGCTGGCGCGAGTACGCCCTCGTGGAGGCCAAGCACGCGGTCGAGGTCGACCCGGACGTGGCTCCGCTCAGCGCCTACCTCGGCGTCCTGGGCATGCCGGGCCTGACGGCGTACGCGGGCCTGCTGGAGGTTGCCCAGCTCAAGGAGGGCGACATCGTCTTCGTCTCCGGCGCCGCCGGCGCGGTGGGCAGCCAGGTCGGCCAGATCGCCAGGCTCAAGGGCGCCTCGCGCGTCATCGGCAGCGCCGGCTCCGCCGAGAAGGTGCGGGTGCTCGAGGAGGAGTACGGCTTCGACGCCGCCTTCAACTACAAGGACGGCCCCGTCGGCGAGCAACTGGCGAAGGCGGCTCCCGACGGCATCGACGTCTACTTCGACAACGTCGGCGGCGACCATCTCGAGGCGGCCATCGACGCGTTCAGGGTGCACGGCCGCGCCGCGGTGTGCGGGGCCATCGCCCAGTACAACGAGACCGAGCCGCCGCCCGGCCCGCGCAATCTGACGCAGCTGATCGGCAAGCGCCTGCGCCTGCAGGGCGTGCTGGTGCGTGACCACGCCCACCTGCAGGGCCAGTTCGTGGAAGAGGTCGGCGGCTGGATCCGCGAGGGGAAGCTGCGCTACCGCGAGACGGTCGTCGAGGGCATCGAGAACGCGGTGGACGCGTTCCTCGGCATGCTGCGCGGCGAGAACATCGGCAAGATGATCGTCAAGATCCCCGAGTAGGCGTCCGGACCCCTGATCGGGGCATCGCACGACGCCGCACAGCCAGGCGCCCCCGGACCGCGGACGCGGGCCGGGGGCGCTCCGCGTTTCACCGCGGCCCCCGCGTCTACGCGTGCTCCTTGAACGCCACCTCGTACAGGACACGCGCCAGCGTCGCCTGTCCCCGCACGCTCGGATGGAACCAGTCCCACGGGCTCAGATCGCCGATCGAGAACCGCAGCGCGTGCACCGCCCCGCCGTCGAAGGTGCAGGACGGGTACTTGGCGCAGGAGCGCCTGAGCACCTCGTTGTACTCGTCGACACGCTCGCCGACCGACGCCCGGCGCTCCTGGTCGTTCACCGCGGTCGAGTCGGGGCGGCTCAGCATCGAGGGGCAGATGCCGAGGCGCCACACCTGCTTGGCCAGGGGGTTCTGCCGTCCGACCTGCCACAGGTGCTCCAGATCGGGGACACTGGCCACGAGGACGCGGGTGTCGGGGAGTTCCTTGTGGAGCGTGGAGAGCGAGTCCTCGAAGTCCTGGCGGAACTCCGCGGTCGGCGTCATGGCCCCGGTGCTGCTGCGGCAGGCGTCGTTGGCGCCCATCAGGACCGCCACCATGTCCGGCCGCTTCTCCACCGCTTCGTCGATCTGGCGGGGCAGGTCGGACATCCTGGCGCCGCTCCTGGCCAGGTTCCAGCTGTTCCTGACGGTCTGCCCCGCCTCCTTGCCGGACCCGGCGCGGTGGCCGCCGCGTGAACTCTTCGGCCGCAGCCGGGACGCCAGGCTGCCGACCCGGTCGTCCGTGCCCGTGACCCAGGAGACCTCGGGGCAGTCGGCGAGCACTGAACACGCGTCGAACCCACGGGTGATGGAGTCACCGACCGCGGCCACCGTTCGGGGCATCTTCTTCCACACCGGCGGAGGGTGGTGCGAGGCCGCTGTGCGAGCGGGTGAGGCCGAGGCGGAGCGGGTCGAGGGATGGTCGGCCGAACCACAGCCGGCGAGCAGCGCGGCGACCGCCGCAGCGGCCACGCAGGCGCCCCGGCGGCGCGGGGCTTGCTCTCGCATCGAACTCCCCTCGGACGAGCGGGTGATATCCGGTTGGGCCCGACGGTACGTCACTCTTCAGGCGTCCTTGCACGGTAGCGTTTTCCCCGAGTGTCGTACGGATGCGAACCCGCTGCGGCGTGAAGAAGATCACGGAGCGTACTTTTGGCTTGAAATGAGTCACGCCCTGTCGTTACATGTCCCCTTTGTGCGCCTTTGGTGTCGGTAGCGTTTACCGAATGTCACTTCGGGAACTGGTATGACAGTGACCAATGGGGCACAATGTCTGTCCTGAATCGAGCCCGCCAGGCGAACGGGCACGAGGCCGCTGGGGAAGGCGAACCTCGTCCACAGTCTGGAGGTCCCGGTGACGACACGTGGAGTTCTGTACGTGCACTCCGCGCCGCGCGCGCTGTGCCCGCACGTCGAGTGGGCCGTCGCGGGCGTGCTCGGCGTGCGCGTAAGCCTTGACTGGATCCGCCAGCCGGCCTCGCCGGGCACCTGGCGGGCCGAGTTCTCCTGGCAGGGGGAGCCCGGTACGGCGTCCAAACTGGCGTCCGCGCTGCGGGGCTGGCACCTGCTCCGCTTCGAGGTGACCGCCGAGCCGTGCCCGACCGCGGAGGGCGAGCGCTACAGCAGCACCCCGGAGCTCGGCATCTTCCACGCGGTGACCGGCATGCACGGCGACATCCTCATCCCCGAGGACCGGCTGCGTGCCGCGCTGTTGCGTGCCCACAACGGGGAGGCGGACCTCGAGGCCGAGATCGCCAAGCTCCTCGGGAAGCCCTGGGACGACGAGTTGGAGCCCTTCCGGTACGCGGGGGAGGGCGCCCCGGTCCGCTGGCTCCACCAGGTGGTGTGACGCCCCGCACCCACGGCACGGCGCAGCGGTCGCGGCCCGCCGTTCCCATCGCGCACACCGCGCACCGCAGATACGCGGGGGCCCGGCGGATTCCGCCGGGCCCCCGCGTATGTGTGCGAGCGTCCACCCGCTACAGCGGGATGTTGCCGTGCCGGCCACGCCTCGCCGGGGCCTCGGCGATGGCGCGGGCGATGGCCTTGCGGCTGGCGTCCGGCTCCACGACCTCGTCCACGACGCCGAGTTCCATGGCCTTGTTCAGACCGCCGGCCACGATCTCGTGCTCGGCCGCGAGTTCGAGCTCCACCTGAGGCTTGAGCTCGTCCGGCACCTCGGCCAGCTTGCGGCGGTGCAGGATGCGCACGGCCGCGACCGCGCCCATCACCGCGACCTGCGCGGTCGGCCAGGCGAACACCTTGGTGGCGCCCAGCGAGCGCGCGTTCATCGCGATGTACGCGCCGCCGTACGACTTACGGGTGACCAGGGTGACCCGCGGGACGACGCACTCGGCGAACGCGTGCAGGAGCTTGGCACCGCGGCGCACCACACCGTCCCACTCCTGGCCGACACCCGGCAGGTACCCGGGGACGTCCACGAGCACGACCAGCGGAACGCCGAACGCGTCGCACATGCGCACGAACCGCGCCGCCTTCTCCGCCGAGGCGGAGTCCAGGCAACCGCCGAGGCGCAGCGGGTTGTTGGCGACCACACCGACCGTGCGCCCGCCGAAGCGGCCGAGCGTCGTGGTGATGTTCGGCGCCCACTTCGCGTGCAGCTCCAGCCCCGGCTCGTCCAGGACACGGGCGACCAGCGGGTGCACGTCGTAGGCGCGCTTGGGGGACTCCGGCAGCACGTCGGCGAGCGCGCGCTCCTCGACGGAGTCCACGTCCAGCTCGCCCTGGTTGCCGAGCAGGTCGGCCAGGCGCCTGGCCTGGTCGATGGCGTCGCGCTCGGACTGCGCGAGCACGTGCACGACACCGGAGCGGCGGCCGTGCGGCTCCGGGCCGCCGAGACGCGCCATGTCCACGTCCTCGCCGGTCACCGAGCGGACCACGTCGGGTCCGGTGACGAAGATCCGGCCCTCGGGGGCGAGGATGACGACGTCGGTGAGCGCGGGACCGTACGCGGCGCCACCGGCCGCGGCGCCGAGCACCACGGAGATCTGCGGGATCCGGCCGGAGGCCTGGATCATCGCGTTGAAGATTCGGCCGACCGCGTGAAGCGAGCCGACGCCCTCCTGCAGCCTTGCGCCACCCGAGTGGTAGATGCCGATGATCGGCGCTCCCTCGGCGACGGCGCGGTCGTAGGCGCGGACGACGACGTCGCACCCGTCCATGCCCATGGCGCCGCCCTGCACGGTCGGGTCGGACGCGAACGCGACGACCTTGGTGCCGCCCACGGTGCCGATCGCGGCGAGCATGCCCGAGCGGTCGTACTCCGAGATCTCCTGGTAACTGCCCTCGTCCAGCAGGGCACGAAGGCGGATCCGCGGGTTGCGCGGGTCGCTGTCGCGGTCCGGTTTGGCACCCTTGGCGGGCGCGGCCACCGGGGCCGCGTTGGTGATGGTCATGTCCGTTTGGCCCCTTTACGACCGGCGGAAGGCCAGGACGACGTTGTGGCCGCCGAAGCCGAACGAGTTGTTGAGGGCCACGATGGTGCCCTCGGGCAGTGCCCTCGGCTCGCCGAGCACGATGTCGGCGTCGGCCTCGATCTCGGCGTCGAGGTCGTCAACGTTGATCGTAGGGGGAGCCGTGCGGTGATGCAGCGCGAGAACCGTCGCGACGGTCTCGATACCACCCGCACCGCCCAGCAGATGACCCGTCATCGACTTGGTGCCGGAGATGGCCACGTGGTCGAGGTCGTCGCCGAGCACCTTGCGCAGTGCCTTGATCTCGGCGGTGTCGCCCTGCGGGGTCGAGGTGGCGTGGGCGTTGATGTGCACGACCTCGGCGGGCTTGACGTCGCCGGTGTCGAAGAGGTTCTGGAGGGCGGCCGCGACGCCGCGCCCGGTGGGCTCGGGCTGGGCGATGTGGTGGCTGTCCGCGGACAGCCCCTGCCCGACGGCCTCGCAGTAGACCCTGGCGCCGCGCTTGGCGGCGTGCTCGGCCGACTCCAGGACGACCACGCCGGAGCCCTCGCCCAGCACGAAGCCGTCACGGGCCTTGTCGTAGGGGCGCGAAGCGCGCTGCGGGTCGTCGTTGTTCTTGGACATCGCCATCATGTTGGCGAAGGCGGCGATCGGCAGCGGGTGGATCGCGGCCTCGGTGCCTCCGGCAACCACGACGTCGGCGCGGCCGGTGCGGATCATCTCGATCGCGTAGCCGATGGCCTCGGCGCCGGAGGCGCAGGCGCTCACCGGGGTGTGCACGCCCGCCTGGGCGCCGATCTCCAGTCCTACGTTGGCGGCCGGGCCGTTCGGCATGAGCATCGGCACGGTGTGCGGGGAGACCTTGCGGACGCCCTTCTCCTTGAGCACGTCGTACTGGTCGAGCAGGGTGGTCACCCCACCGATGCCCGACGCGATGACCGCGCCGAGCCGCTCGGGGGCGACCTGGCTGCCGTCCGCGGGGGCGGTGAAACCGGCGTCGGCCCATGCCTCGCGGGCGGCGATCAGTGCGAACTGCGCCGAACGGTCGAGCTTTCGGGCCAGCGGCCGGGGCAGGACCTCGGAGGGGTCCACGGCCACCGGTGCGGCGATGCGCACCGGCAGTTCCGCGGCCCACTCCTGCTCCAGAGCCTTGACTCCGGACTTTCCGGCGATCAGGCCATCCCAGGTCGATGCGCTGTCGCCACCCAGCGGGGTGGTCGCGCCGATACCGGTGACGACCACGGTGCGGTTGGTCGCGTTCACAGGAATTGTCTCCACGTGTCGGTGTGAGGATGTGCGGCGCCACGCGAGGTGGCGACAGGCGCGTCGTCCTGGCGGGTGCCCGTCAGGGTGTGACGGGCCGGGCTGTCAGCCCTGGGCCTTGAGGATGTAGTCCACGGCGTCGCCGACGGTCTTGAGGTTCTTCACGTCGTCGTCCGGGATCTTGACCTCGAAGCGCTCCTCCGCGGCGACAACGACCTCGACCATGGACAGCGAGTCGACGTCCAGGTCGTCGGTGAAGGACTTGTCCAGCTCAACGTCCTCGGTGGGGATACCGGCGATCTCGTTGACGATCTCCGCGAGACCCTCGACGATCTCGTCCTTCGTGGCGGCCATCAGGCGCTCCTTCGTTGTGTTGCTTCTGCGGGGGTGGTGTGAACGGATCGCGGATGCGGTCCGCTACGGGAGGGTAACGACAGTGGCTGCGTACACGAGACCCGCCCCGAAGCCGATGACGAGTGCCGTGTCACCGCTCCTGGCCTCGCCGGCCGCGAGCAGCCGCTCCATCGCCAGCGGAATGGAGGCGGCGGAGGTGTTGCCGGTGGTCTCGACGTCACGCGCCACCGCCACGTGCGGCGGCAGCTTCAGTGCCTTGATCATCGAGTCGATGATGCGCATGTTCGCCTGGTGCGGGATGAACACATCCAGGTCGTCCGCGGTGATCCCGGCCGCGTCGAGCGCCTGCTGGGCCACCTTGGCCATCTCGTAGACCGCCCAGCGGAAGACCGTCTGGCCTTCCTGACGGATCGCCGGGAACCTGTCCGGGCTTCCCTCGCGGTACTCCTCCCAGGAGGCCGTCTGCGAGATCGTCTCGGACTTGTCGCCCTCGGAGCCCCAGACGACCTGGCCGATGGCCGGCTCCTCCGAGGGGCCGACGACGACGGCACCGGCGCCGTCGCCGAAGAGGAACGCCGTGGCGCGGTCGGTCAGGTCCGTCAGGTCGGACAGGCGCTCCACACCGATCACCAGGACGTGTCCGGCGCTGCCGCCGGTGACCATGTCCTTGGCGAGGTTCAGGGCGTAGGTGAAGCCCGCGCAGCCCGCCGAGATGTCGAACGCCGCCGGCTTGCCGGCCCCGACCCGGTGCGCGATCTCGGTGGCGATGGCCGGGGTCTGCTTGAAGTGCGAGACCGTGGCGACCACGACCGCCTCGATGTCCTCGGCGTCGATACCCGCGTCGGCGATGGCCTTGCCCGCGGCGATGAGCGACATCTCGGCGACGGTCTCGTCGGGACCGGCCCAGTGCCGGGTGGCGATGCCGGAACGGGAGCGGATCCACTCGTCGCTGGAGTCGATGTGCTTGAGGATCTCCTCGTTGGGCACGACACGCGACGGGCGGTATCCGCCGACGCCGAGGATCCGCGCGAACGCGGCACCTCGAGGCGATGTGATCTTGGCGGTCATAGCAGGGGGCGTCCCTTCCTGGAACGGCTGCGTGGGCGGGGGGCTGGGGGCCGTCGGTGCGGCGCCTTACTCCGGGGACGCCTCGGGGTGGAGGCGGAGCAGGGGCTGTCCCGGGGAGACTGGGTCGCCGTCCTCCACCAGCCATTCGACGACCGTACCGCCGTGCTGCGCGGCCACGGCCTGCTGTTCGCGGTTGTTGGCGACCACGGCCACCTCGGTGCCCGGGGCCAGGACATGGCCGGGCCTTATGTCGCTGACCCGCACGATCCCCTTGAACGGGGCCACGGCGAGCCGCCACGTCGGGGAGTGCTCCAGCGGGTTGCCCGCCGCCTCGCCGTGTTCGGCGATCATCTTGCGGGCGGCGTCGATGTCGTCCGGGGTCTTCAGGGCGAGGGTCTGCACACCCGGCAGGGCGCGCTTGGCCAGGCCGACCAGGGTTCCGGCGGGGGCGACCTCGATGATCGCCGTGGCGCCGAGCTCCTTGAAGGTCTCCATGCACAGGTCCCAGCGGACCGGGTTGGAGACCTGGGAGACGATCCGCTTGATGACGTCCGTGCCGCTGTGCACGACCTGGCCGTCGGCGTTCGAGACGTAGCGGGTGCGCGGGTCGCGCACGGTCACGCCGGGAACGAGCGCTTCCAGGGTGGAGACGGCGGGCGCCATGTGGTGCGTGTGGAACGCGCCCGCGACCTTCAGCGGCAGGACCCGCGCGCCCTCGGGCTTGTCGTCCTTGAGCGCGGCGAGCTGTTCCATGGTGCCGGCGGCCACGATCTGGCCGCCGCCGTTGCTGTTGGCGGGGGTGAGGCCGTGCTCCTCGATCTTGGCGAGCACGGTTTCCGGGTCGCCGCCGAGGACGGCGCACATCCCGGTCTCGGTGACCGCGGCGGCCTCGGCCATCGCCAGGCCGCGCCTGCGGACCAGGGCCATCGCGGACTCTGCCGTGATGACGCCGGTGCCCGCGGCGGCGGTGATCTCACCGACGCTGTGTCCGGCGGCGGCGCCGACGAGGCGCTGGCCGTCGGAGGGGTGGGGGAATATCGACAGGGCGGAGACGAGACCGGCGGCGACCAGCAGGGGCTGGGCCACGGCGGTGTCACGGATCTCCTCCGCGTCGGCCTTGGTGCCGTAGTGGACGAGGTCCAGGCCCGCGACGGCCGACCACCAGTTCAAGCGGTCGGCGACACCGGGAAGTTCGAGCCAGGGACTGAGGAAGCCGGGCGTCTGAGCGCCCTGGCCGGGAGCGACGAGTACGAGCACCTTCACACTCTCTCTCGCCGAGGGGGTCCGGTGCGCGTGGGGACGCGGACGAAGAACTCACAGGCGATTTGTAGGCACCCAACAACTACCTAGAGCGGCTGCTCGGCGTCCGACAGTCGTCCGAGGATAAGGGCCGTACGCAGAGTGAATGCCGAACGTACATCGGAAGGCGACCAGCCGGTGACGTCAGTCACACGTCGCAGCCGGTAGCGGACGGTGTTGGGGTGAACGAACAACATCCGTGCCGCACCCTCCAGGGAGGAGGCCTGTTCGAGGTACACGGACAGTGTTTCCAGCAGGGCGGAGCCCGCTTCCTCCAATGGTCTGTAGATCTCCTCCACCAGCTGGTCGCGGGCCGTTGTGTCTCCGGCCATCGCCCGCTCCGGCAGAAGATCGTCCGCGAGAACGGGACGGGGGGCGTCGGGCCAGGCGGCGCAAGCCTTCAGGCCCGCCGCCGCCGACTGTGCGGAGCGTGTCGCCGACAGCAGATCGGGCACCACGGGGCCCACCACGACCGGCCCCGGGGCGAACGGACCGATCAGCGCGCGCGCGGTGTGCAGAGGGTCGGTGCTCCCCCCGGCGATCACCACCAAGCGGTCGCCGAGCACCCCGGTGAGCACCTGGAGCCTGGCGTGCCGGGCCGCCCGCCGGATCGCGTCCACGGTGAGCTCGCTGTCCCCGTCGGGCGCGGTCCCCAGCACCACGAGGACCTGTTCGGGCGCGTTCCAGCCGAGCGCGGCGGCCCGGGAGAGCACACCCTCGTCGGCCTCGCCCGACAGCACCGCGTTGACCACGAGCGACTCCAGGCGGGCGTCCCAGGCGCCCCGCGCCTCCGCCGCCTGGGCGTACACCTGCGCGGTGGCGAAGGCGATCTCCCGCGCGTACACCAGCAGCGCCTCCCGCAGCAGCGCCTCGTCCCCGGGCGCCGCGACCTCCTCGATGGCCTCCTCCATGACCTCGATGGTCGTGCGCACCATCTCCACCGTCTGGCGCAGCGTGATCGCCCTGGTCAGCTCACGCGGCGCGGTGCCGAAGACGTCGGTGCTGATCGCCTGCTTGGTCTCGGGGTGGCGGAACCACTCGGTGAACGCCGCGATGCCCGCCTGGGCGACCAGGCCGATCCACGAGCGGTTCTCCGGGGGCATCGCCCGGTACCACGGAAGGGATTCATCCATGCGGGCGATGGCGGCCGCGGCGAGCGATCCCGCGGACTTCTCCAGACGGCGCAGGGTGGCCGCGTGACCGACGCGGCTGTCGTCGTCGCGGTCATTCGGGGCGGAGGGGGAGGCTTCAGGCACAGACACAAGCCTGCCTTACCGCAGGCAGTGCTCAGGTACGGGGTGCTCACGGAATACGGGAGGATGACGTCGGAGGTGGCACGTGATGGCGGTCGACGTGAGGCGGGGCAGCGAGCGGCTGACGGGGGGCTCCGAGGGCATCGTGTCCCGGTACGCCTTCTCGTTCGGCGACCACTACGACCCGCGGAACATTCACTTCGGGCCGCTGATCGCGGTCAACGAGGAGTGCCTGGAGCCGGGCGCGGGCTTCGGCGAGCACCGGCACCGGGACACCGAGATCGTCACCTGGGTCGTCGAGGGCGAACTGGAGCACCGGGACTCGGCCGGGCGCGGGGGCGTGGTGCGGCCGGGCATGGTGCAGCGGATGAGCGCGGGCGGAGGCGTGACGCACACCGAGCGGAACGTGGGCGCCTCACCCGTGCGTTTCGTGCAGATGTGGGTGCAGCCGGACGCCTTCGGCGGTGATCCCCGGTACGAGCAGCGCGTGGTGGATCTCGGCCGGGGCGGGCTGGTGACCGTGCTGCGGCTGCCGCACGCCACCTTGCGCGCGGCCCGTCCGCGCGGTGGAGAGGAGGTGGAGCTGCCGTCGGCGCCGTTCGTCTACCTGCATGTGGTGCGCGGGTCCCTGCGGCTGGACGGGCACGAACTGGGTCCGGGGGACTCGGCCCGCATCACGGACGCGGCGGGTGAGCGGGTGTTCGTGCCCGAGGGGGCCGAGTTCCTGGTGTGGGAGATGCGCAAGGATCTGAGCTTCGGATAGCCGTTGTCCTGGCTACGGCCGGGGCAGTCCGGCCAGGACCGCGTCCGTGAACGCGGGCCACAGAGGGACCGCCCAGGGGCCGAAGTCGCGGTCGGTCAGGCAGACGCAGGCCGCGTCCGCCGAAGGATCCACCCACAGGAACGTTCCGGACTGCCCGAAGTGCCCGAAGGTGGCCGGGGAGGAGGCGGAGCCGGTCCAGTGCGGGCTCTTGTGGTCGCGGATCTCGAAGCCGAGGCCCCAGTCGTTGGGCCTTTGGTGCCCGTAGCCCGGCAGCACCCCCTTGAGGCCGGGGAAGGCGACTCGCGTGGCCTCGGCCATGGTCGAGGGGTCGAGCAGGCGCGGGCTCTGAAGCTCGGCGGCGAACCGGGCCAGGTCGTCCGCGCTGGAGTACGCGCCCCACGCGGGAGAGCCGTTCAGCGTCGTCGAGGCCATGCCCAGCGGCACCAGGACCGCCTGGCGCAGATACTCCTCGAACGGTATCTCGGCGGCCTTGGCGACGGTGTCCGCCAGCACCTCCATGCCCGCGTTCGAATACAGGCGGCGCTCACCGGGAGGGGCCACCACCCGGTGCTCGTCGAAGGCCAGACCGGAGGTGTGCGCGAGCAGATGCCGCACCGTGGCCCCCTCGGGACCGGCCGGGTCGTCCAGCGCGAGCGCGCCCTCCTCGACGGCGATGAGCGACGCGTAGGAGGTCAGCAGCTTGGTGACGGACGCCAGGCGGTACGGGCGGTCGGTGGGGCCGTGCGCGCCCAGCACCGTTCCGTCCCGACCCACCACCACCGCGGTGGCGTTCTCGACCGGCCAGCTGTCCATCGCCCGCAGACTCTCCATGACGGTGACTCTAACCGGACGGAAAACCACCTCCGAATCCGCTTGCTTGGAGTGCACTCCAAGTAAGTAGCTTTGAGGGCACCGCGAGGGCGGCAGGCAGGCAGTCGAGTCGAACCGGGATGGGGTAGCCGTGTCGTTGCTGGAGACGCTCGAGGCACAGGAGACCGAGAACCCGGCCACCGCCGGTTGCGCGGAGCCCATCCGCTTCCCCCGTCCCGACGGCGAGGACCGCTACCTGATCAGTGAGGTGGCCGAGTACACGGGCCTGAGCCCGCACACCCTGCGCTGGTACGAGCGGATCGGGCTGATGCCCCACGTCGACCGCTCGCACACCGGGCAGCGCCGCTTCGCCAACAAGGACCTGGGGTGGCTCGACTTCGTCGGCAAGCTGCGGCTGACCGGGATGCCGGTGGCGGACATGGTCCGCTACGCCGAACTGGTGCGCGAGGGCGAGCACACATTCGTCGAGCGGCGGGAGCTGCTGGAGGCCCATCGCGAGGTCGTGCACAACCGGATCGCCGAGCTCCAGGACTCCCTCACGGTGCTGGACCACAAGATCGGTACATATGCGGGCGCCACCAGGGCGCAGGAGAGGGTTTGATCTCACGATGACGAACGGCTCGACCACAGAGAGCTCGAACAGCACGGCAGGCACACTTCCCACCGCCCCGCTCGGCACCGACGGCCCCCGGGTCGGGGTGCAGGGGCTGGGCTGCATGGGCATGAGCGAGTTCTACGGAGCCACCGACGAGACGCAGGCCCGGGACACCCTCCAGGCCGCGCTCGACGCGGGCGTCACGATGTTCGACACCGCCGACGTCTACGGCAGCGGTGCCAATGAGGAGTTCATCGGCCCCTTCGTGCGGGCCAACCGCGACCAGGTGCTCCTGGCCACCAAGTTCGGCATAGTGCGCAAGGCCGACGACCCCCACTACCGGGGCGTGCGCGGCGACCGCGAGTACATCCGCGGAGCCGTCGAGGGGAGCCTGCGGCGGCTCGGTGTGGACGTCATCGACCTGTACTACGCCCACCGCCGGGACCTGACCGTGCCCATCGAGGAGACCGTGGGCGCGATGGCCGAGCTGGTCGCGGAGGGCAAGGTGCGCCACCTCGGCCTGTCCGAGGTGACCGGTGCCGAGCTGCGTGCCGCCCACGCCGTGCACCCGATCGCGGCGCTCCAGTCGGAGTGGTCGCTGTTCAGCCGCGACGTGGAGCGCTCGGCCGTGGGCGCGGCCAAGGAGCTGGGAGTGGCCTTCGTGCCCTACTCGCCGCTCGGCCGAGGCTTCCTGACCGGCGCCTTCGCCGACGCCTCCAAGGACTTGGAGAGCGGTGACTTCCGGCAGTACCAGCCCCGCTTCACCGGGGAGAACGCCAAGGCCAACGCCGCCCTGCTCGAGCCCGTGCACAAGATCGCGGCGAGCCACGGGGCGACGGCGGCGCAGGTCGCGCTCGCCTGGGTACAGCAGCGTGCCGAGGTGCACGGCCTGAGCGTCGTCCCGATCCCCGGCACGCGCAAGCGCTCGCGGCTGCTGGAGAACGTCGGCGCCGTCGGGCTGACACTGAGTCAGGACGAGCTGGCGCAGCTCGAGCCGATCGCCGAACAGGTGACGGGCGACCGCTACCCGGACATGAGCTCGACGTCGGCGGCGCGCGAGGGCTGATTGCGTCCGGGCGGAGTCGGCCCTCTCCGATCGGGACCGGTCGGCCCGACCCGGGCGGAGCGGGGGCACGGGCCGGGTCCGCGTGGGCTCACACCTCGGGGGCGGGGACGTCGGTGGTGACGTTCCCGCCCCCGTGACGTGCGGCCGCAGGCGCGGGTGCCTGCGCCGCCTTCAGGGCGGCGACCTCCCCGCGCAGCGCCCGCACCTCGGTCACCAGTTCCTCCAGGACCTGTTGGCCGCGCCTGCCCTCCGCCTCCTCCTCCTGGAACCGGGCGATGAACCAGGCCGCGATATTGGCGGTCACCACACCGAGCAGGGCGATGCCCGAGAGCATCAGCCCGACGGCGATCAGCCGCCCCCGGCCGGTGGTCGGGGCGTGGTCGCCGTAGCCGACGGTCGTCATGGTGGTGAAGGCCCACCACATGGCATCGTCGAGGGTGCGGATATTGCCGTTGGGGGAGCCTCGTTCGGCCTCGAGCACACCCAGGGCGCCGAAGACGAGCAGGGTGAAGACCGAGCCCACCACATAGGTGGTCAGGCGCACCTGATCGGCCAGGCGCACCCGCTGCCCCACCAGAAGGACCGCGGAGACGACCCGGAGCAGGCGCAGCGGCTGCATGATCGGCAGCAGGACGGTGATCAGTGCCAGCGGGTTGCCGCGCACGAACCGCCAGCGGTGCTCGGCGAGGGACAGCCGCCCCACGTAGTCGGCGCCGAACGCCGCCCAGACCACCCACTCCACCCAGGTCGCCACATGGTGCACCCGGTGGTGGCCGGGCATGAGGATCGAGACGGCGTAGGCGGCGGTGAACAGCACGGCGAGCGCGAGCAGCGGCCCCTGAGTGTGCCGTTCCCAGCGCGCCAGACGGATCTCTCCGGCCTCCTCGAGGCGCTCGGTGTCGATGCCCACGATGTCGATCCCCGCCACCCCCGACCGCCCTTTCGGCTCCGCCGCTTGCACAGCGGACGCGTTTGCGTCGGACGCTTTCACGGCGGATGCGTTCGCGTCACGCGCGTGGGCCGTGTTCGCGTCATGCGCGTTCGCCTCGGCCGCGTCCACCGCGTCGGCGCCGTTCACCTGGCCGTACTCACAGCTCGGCGAGGAGGTCGGCCTTCTTCGCGGTGAACTCCTCGTCCGTCACGAACCCCGCGCTGTGCAGTTCGCCGAGCTCCCGGATACGGGCGGCGACCTCGCTCGGCGCGGGGCGCTCCAGGGGGTCGAGCGGTGGGACGGCGGAGGTGGCCATGGGCGCGGAGCCGATGGCCTCGAGCACGCTCGCCGCGAACGGCAGCGACTCGTGCACCAGCCCGTAGCCGATCCCGAAGGTGACGGCCGCGGGGTCGTGCGAGGCGTCGGCGGGCTGGTCCTCGCCCCGTACCAGCAGCCGCAGATGGCCGCTGAGCACGTCGGGGGAGTGCCATTCGACCCCGGCCAGCTCCGACACCTCGAACGTCTGGTCACCGGCCTTCCACTTGGTGGAGGAGGCACCGCTCCAGAACAGGCGGAAGGTCACCGCGCGGCCGTCGAACGTGGCCTTGGCGTCGATGCCCTTGAACTGCAAGGGGGGCGGGGGAGCGGTCACCAGGTAGCGCTGGGGCGGCGGCCCCGAACCGTCGATCGCCGAACGCAGGCGGTCGGCGCAGGACTCGGCGAGGAGCGCCCGTTCGCCCGGGAGCACCAGGCGGTAGGGGTCGCTGACCTCCTTGAGCTGGTCCGCGGCCGCGTCGATCAGCGGATCGGCTCCCGGGCGGGGCCGGGCGCGCAGCACGACCGTGCCGCGTCTGCCCGGGGCGAGCGAGACCCCGGCCAGGGCCTCGTAGGGGATCCGGCGCTCCGCCAGCACCTGGAGAAGCTTCGGCGTGCGGATCCCCCGGTCGTAGCGGATCAGTACCGAATCCGCGCCGAACTCCCATGCGGCGTTGCTGCCGGCGAGCACGTCACCCATGCAGGCCATCGTAGGCGCGGGGCGGGGAGCCGTCCTGGGCTCGGACGCTACGCGCGTCGAAATCCGCCTCCCTCAACGCTGCTCGCGCAACGCATGTTTCAAACGATGCCCGTGGTGCAGGTGTTACCCGTGGCGCATGAGACGGACCAGTACTTGCCGACGGCGAGGCGGGCGAAGTTGCGCAGGCTCGCCGTGCCGGGTTCGAGGTATCCGGCGTGGCCGTGGGCGTTGTCCGCGTCGACCACCCGTGCGCCGAAGCCGGGGGAGACCGGGTCCGCGCCGTGCCCGAGCCCCGCGAACTCCAGATGGGGCACGTCCTCGATCCAGTCGCTCGGATCCCTGGCGGCCCACACACGGGCGTCCGTGTGCAGGTCGGAAGCCCGGTCCACGCGCATACCGGGGCTGCCGAAGACGGCGATGTCGGAGACCTTGTGCTTGGGCAGCCCCGCCGCCGCCATGCCGCACACGACGGAGCCGTAGCTGTGGCAGAACAGCGAGGTCGAGACCTTCCGCGGCAGCGCGGCCACCAGTTGCTCGAGCCGGTCGGCGCCCTGCGAGGCGAGGGTGCCGGTGGCCGCGTCCACCCCTATCCCCACCGGAGTTCGGTAGTCGGCCCAGGCGATCATCGCGATACGCGCCTTGGGATCGGTACGGCGCGCCGAGTTGTAGAGCGAGCGCGCCATGCCGACCGGCGCCGTCCGCGGCTTGTCGGTCCGCTCGAACGACAGCAGGTCGACATCCACACCGGGCACGAGGACCGACACGCGGTCGGCGGTGTTCAGGTTGCCGAAGACCTCGGCCGCCTTGCCGCGCCCCGACGGGTCGAAGGAGAAGATCTGCCGGCCGGCATGGAGGAGCGAGAGGTACCGGTGGACCCGCCGCCGGGACTCCCAGCGGCCCGCGTCGTTCAGCAGGGCGGTGTGCTGGCGGCGCCGCTCCGCCTTGAGCGCGCGGTGGATGGAGATGCGGTTGGCGCGGTAGCGCAGCGTCGCCGGAGCGCCGTTGAGGTTCCCCACCACGAGGGGGTACCGATGCGCCAGCCGGGCCCGCTGATGGGCTGTGAGCGTCGCGAAGAAGTGCGCGATGGTCTGCGGCGGTGCGTCGGGGCGGGGCAGCCGGTGCGCGTTGACCGAGCCGTGCAGCCACGCGGACAGCGCCAGGGCTCTGGGGTCCTTGGCCTGGCCCAGGTGGCGCTGGGCGGTCCAGCCACTCGTGGCCAGGAGAAGGAACACGACGGCGAGCGCCAGCAGCGCCCGGCCCGGAGACGTCACATCCTGGGCCACAGCGCGCAGCCAGGCCCACCCGACCGAGCGGGGCGAGACCGTGCCTGGGGAATCCGTTTGCGACGAGGAGCCGCTCAGCTGCTCGTCGAGGGAGTTGAGAACATTCACCGCGGCCCACCCTAGGAGAGTGAAAGGCGCCTGCGCACGTTCGGTGAGTCAGGTCACGTACAGATTTACGCAAACTCACTCGGTCGCGTTCACTTCGGGTGACCAGGCCACTCGCGTAGGCGAACATGACGGGCCGTCTGTTGTCACATAGGTCCGATTTCATCATGTATGACCGGATAGTGATTCCGGGGGATGTGTGACTCGCGCAACTGTCGGGTGGGCTCGCCCGATCGGCGGGGCCGCTCGAACGGACCGAACGGTTGACCGATCGAGCAGTCGGGCAGCCGACGGGTGGCCCGGGCTCGGCCGCCCGGCGGTTCCTGGGCCGACTTCCGGGGCGGGCTTCTCGGGCGGCTTCTGCGGCGGCTTCTCGGGCGGCTTCTGGGTCTACCCGGGCGGGCCCCTCACCTGATCGGGTGTCGGCCCCCGCGATTTCGGCACCTGGTCGGCCGCTCGTCCGGGTGGTCGGAGCCGCGAGATCTTGGCAGCGGGGACGGGGCGGAGGAAGGCTTGGGGCATTCGGGGACGCCGGGCGGACGGCGTCCTTCCACTCGAGTTCTCCGGGGGAGCTGATCCATATGCGACGTGCCATCATCGCCGTTCTGATCACCACGGCGGCCCTGGCCGCTACGACGACTACGGCCATGACCGCGCCAGTGACGAGCGCCGCCGCGCGGGCCGCGAGGAGCGGCGCCCCGGGCGGCACGCAGGCTGCCGCAGCAAAGGGCGGCGGCGTTGCGGGCACCGCCCACGGCCGCCGGGCGGGGGCCGCCGCGGGCGCCACGTGCGATCGAGGGGAGTTCTGCGCCTGGACCGGTCTGAACCATGGCGGGCAGCGGTACACCTGGGACCTGTCCACAGCCGGCATCGAGAGCTGTGTGCCGTTACCGCAAGGGGTGAGCGCGCGGTCGTTCGCCAACCGCATCGGGCGGCCGGTCACCACCTACCAGGACCGTGAGTGCGGCACGGAGGGCGAGTTCGACACCTATCCGGGCGACGGCACTTGGGTCCCCGAAGCGCCCTATGTCGTACGGGCGTTCCAGGTCTGGGAGAACTGACCGGACATCGGGGAGAACCGAGGGAGAACCGACGGGGGCATGGGCCGGAGGTCCGGGGGAAGCCGACGGAGAGGAGACAGCAGCCCCACACCCAACCCCACACCCAAGGAGACATGATGTCGAGCTTCGGGCACAGCAGGCGGACAGGTGCGGCTCGCTCGGACGCGAGCGGCATGGCCGTAGCGGGACTGGTCTGCGGAATCGTCGGACTCTTCGTCCTGAGCATCGTGCTCGGGCCGCTGGCGATCGTCTTCGGCTGGCTGGCCATGGGCCGCAGGTGGAGTGGCGGAAGGCCCGGCATGGCGACGGCGGCGTTCGTGCTCGGCTGGATCGACACCGTCCTGGCGGTGATATGGCTCAGCACCGCGGCGACCACCGGAATGCTCTTCTGACGCGGCCGCCCAGCCCGCACGCAGCCCGGCCCCTCACACAGCCCCGCCCCTCACGCGGCCAATCCCCCACGCAGCCCCGCCCCTCACGCAGCGGGGGCGGGGGCGGCCGGACGGAGAGTCCGGCGCACCACCGCCCCTGTCGCAGGCGTGGTACCCCTGTCGGGGTTGGTACCCGGCGCTCAGCGCGCCTCGCTGTGAGGCGCTCCGGTGCCAGGTGCCGCCACCGTCAGGCGTCGCCGCCGGCGGCGCCCGGGTCGGCAGCGGCCACATCGAGCAGCTGGTAGCGGTCGATCGCCGACTTCAGCGCGGAGCGGTCGATCTTCCCCTCCTTGGCGAGCTCGGTGAGCACGGCCAGGACCACCGACTGGGCGTCGATGTGGAAGAACCGCCGGGCAGCGCCACGGGTGTCCGCGAAGCCGAAGCCGTCGGCGCCCAGCGACTGCCAGGTGCCCGGCACCCAGCGCGAGATCTGGTCCGGCACCGCCCGCATCCAGTCCGACACCGCCACGAACGGGCCCTCGGAGCCCTGGAGCTTGCGCGTCACGTACGGGACACGCTGCTCCTCCTCCGGGTGGAGGAGGTTGTGCTCCTCCACGGCCACCGCGTCGCGGCGCAGTTCGTTCCAGGAGGTCGCCGACCAGACATCCGCCTTGACGTTCCACTCCTCGGCGAGGATCCGCTGGGCCTCCAGGGCCCAAGGAACGGCCACGCCGGAGGCGAGGATCTGCGCCGGGATCCCGCCCGACTCACCGGCCTTGTACCGGTACAGGCCCTTGACGACGCCCTCCGCGTCGACGCCCTCGGGCTCGGCGGGCATCACCATGGGCTCGTTGTACACGGTGAGGTAGAAGAAGACGTCCTCACCGTGCGGGTGCTCCGGCGTGGAGCCGTACATCCGCTCGAGGCCGCTCTTGACGATGTGCGCGATCTCGAAGCCGAACGCCGGGTCGTACGCGACGGCGGCCGGGTTGGTCGAGGCGAGCAGCTGCGAGTGGCCGTCGGCGTGCTGCAGGCCCTCACCGGTCAGGGTGGTCCGGCCGGCGGTGGCGCCGAGGACGAAGCCGCGCGCGAGCTGGTCGGCCATCTGCCAGAACTGGTCACCGGTGCGCTGGAAGCCGAACATCGAGTAGAAGACGTAGACCGGGATCAGCGGCTCGCCGTGCGTGGCGTAGGCGGAGCCTGCCGCGATCAGCGATGCCGAACAGCCCGCCTCGGAGATGCCGTCGTGCAGCATCTGCCCGCTCGCGGACTCCTTGTACGCCAGCAGGAGCTCGCGGTCCACGGACTCGTAGGTCTGGCCCATGGGCGAGTAGATCTTCGCCGAGGGGAAGAGCGAGTCCATACCGAAGGTGCGGTACTCGTCCGGGGCGATCGGCACGAAGCGCTTGCCGATCTCCTTGTCCCGCATGAGGTCCTTCAGCAGCCGGACGAACGCCATGGTGGTGGCGATCTGCTGGTTGCCGGAGCCCTTCTTCAGGGCGGCGTAGGCCTTGTCGTCCGGGAGGTTCAGCGGCTTCGACCGCACGACGCGGGTCGGCACGTAGCCGCCCAGCGAGCTGCGGCGGTCGTGCATGTACTGGATCTCCTCGGAGTTCCGGCCGGGGTGGTAGTACGGCGGCGCGCCGGACTCGAGCTGCTGGTCCGTGATCGGGATGTGCAGCCGGTCGCGGAAGCGCTTGAGGTCCTCGACCGTCAGCTTCTTCATCTGGTGCGTGGCGTTGCGGCCCTCGAAGTTCGGGCCCAGCGTCCAGCCCTTGACCGTCTGCGCGAGGACGACGGTCGGCTGGCCCTTGTGCTCCTTGGCCGCCTTGAACGCCGCGTAGATCTTGCGGTGGTCGTGCCCGCCGCGGCCGAGGTGCAGGATCTGGTCGTCGCTGAGGTTCTCGACCATCTTGCGCAGGCGGTGGTCGTCACCGAAGAAGTGCTCGCGGATGTACGCGCCGGTCTCGGTGGCGTACGTCTGGAACTGCCCGTCCGGGGTGTTGTTCAGCTTGTTGACCAGGACGGCGTCGACGTCCTGCGCCAGCAGCGGGTCCCAGGAGCGGTCCCATACGAGCTTGATCACATTCCATCCGGCGCCGCGGAAGTAGGCCTCCAGCTCCTGGATGATCTTGCCATTGCCGCGGACCGGGCCGTCGAGGCGCTGCAGGTTGCAGTTGACGACGAAGGTGAGGTTGTCCAGGCCCTCGCGCGCGGCCAGGCTGAGCTGCCCGAGCGACTCCGGCTCGTCCATCTCGCCGTCACCGAGGAATGCCCACACGTGGGAGTTCGCGGTGTCCGCGATGCCGCGGGCCTCCATGTACCGGTTCATCCGGGCCTGGTAGATCGCGCCCAGCGGGCCGAGGCCCATGGACACGGTCGGAAACTCCCAGAAGTCCGGCATCAGCCGCGGGTGCGGGTAGCTGGACAGACCGTGGGGGGCCTTGGACTTCTCCTGCCGGAAGGCGTCGAGCTGGTTCTCGCTGAGCCGGTCCAGCAGGAAGGCGCGGGCGTAGATACCGGGGGAGGCATGGCCCTGGAAGAAGATCTGGTCCCCGCCGTCACCCCTGTCCTTGCCGCGGAAGAAGTGGTTGAAGCCCACGTCGTACAGGGAGGCGGAGGAGGCGAAGGTGGCGATGTGACCGCCCACGCCGATGCCGGGCCGCTGCGCGCGGGAGACCATCACCGCAGCGTTCCACCGGGTGGCCGCGAGGACCTTGCGCTCGATCTCCTCGTTGCCGGGGAAGAACGGCTCGCTCTCGGTGGGGATGGTGTTGATGTAATCGGTGCCGCGCAGGCCGAGGCCGCCGATCTGCTTCTCGCGGGCACGCTCAAGGAGACGCAGCATGAGGTAGCGGGCGCGCTCGCGGCCGCGTTCGTCCGCGACGGCGTCGAGCGACTCAATCCACTCGCCGGTCTCTTCCGGGTCGATGTCCGGGACCTGGCTGGGCATGCCGCCGATAATGATCGGGTTGCGATCGGATCCGGAAGCCACGCTGTTCCTTCACTGTCGGTCTAACTCTGGTGTGTCGCGCCGCCTCCATCGTGTACCGCGCTCGCGGATACGTCATCTCTACTGGGCGGTAACTGCCACTCCGTGAGACGCGGCCGCGGAAAGGGGTGTCTCCGCGGCCAGGCGGGGGCCAAATCGTCACTCTACGCCCGCGGGGTCGATGCCCGGACCACGGCTGGTGGAGCGACGCGCGGAGCCGGGTTCACGTACGGCCGTTCGGCGGTGTGGCATATCTGGGCGACATAAGTCAGCCATTGTCGGGAAAGCGGGCAGAATCCAGGAAGAAGCACCGCAAACGCCAGTGGCCTGTATCACTGGCTTCCGTGCGGGATAGGGCGACACGTCAACGTTTGGGCGGGATCGCCCGCCGGGTACTTGCGCGATCCGCCCGGCCCGTGTGGACTACGGCCACAGCCCCGGACGGAGGTCGGGGGCGAAGAACATACCGAAGACAGGAGGCAATCCGTGAGCGCGACCGCGGGCCACGCGGAGTCCAACCCGGCAAGCCGGTTGGGATTCCAGCCCGGACAGGTGGTCCAGGAGCTTGGTTGGGACGAGGACTCCGACCAGGAGCTCCGGGAGAGTATTGAGGAGCTCACGGGCACGGAGCTCGCCGACGAGGACTACGACGACGTCCCCGACGCCGTGGTGCTGTGGTTCCGCGAGGACGACGGCGACCTGACCGACGCCCTGGTGGATGCCACTTCCGCCGTTGACGACGGCGCCCCGATCCTGCTGCTGACGCCGAAGACCGGCCGTCCGGGATACGTGGAGCCGAGCGACATCGGCGAGGCCGCCGCGACCGCCGGCCTGGCCCAGACCAGCAGCTTCAACGCCAGCAAGGACTGGTCGGGCAGCCGCCTGGTGACACCGAAGGCCGCGCGCTCCGGAAAGCGCTGAGCCACACCGGACCCGTACCGCACTGGAGGCCCCGCCGTACCAACGGCGGGGCTTCTTCATGCCCGCAGTGCGCATGCCCGCAGTGCGCATGCCCGCACGCCGCATGTCCGCGTTCCGCATGTCCGCGCTCCGCGCCCCGGCCCGCGGCCGCCCCGCCGGCCACCGGGTTCTCGGGGCCGGCGGGGCCGCCGTTCCGTCCGGGCGCCGGGTCTCTCGGGACCGGGCCGTGGCCGCCGGGGCGCCGGGGCGCCGGGATGGGGCCGGGCGATCACCGCCCGGGCTCCTGGTGCCAGACTGTTCCCGACGTCCGGCACCGATGCCGGACGGGGTGGATTCCACGAAGGGATGTGCGCTCATGGCGATCGAGGCCGGCGTTGTAGCACCGGACTTCGAGCTCAAGAACCAGCACGGCGAGCTGGTTCGCCTGTCCGACTTCCGCGGCAGCGAGACCGCCCCGGGCAAGAACGTGGTCCTGCTGTTCTACCCGTTCGCGTTCACGGGTGTGTGCACCGGTGAGCTGTGCGCGGTCCGCGACGAACTCCCGCGGTTCGTCAACGACGACGTGCAGATCCTCGCGGTCTCCAACGACTCCCCGTTCACCCTCCGCGTCTTCAGCGAGAAGGAGGGCCTGGACTACCCGCTCCTGTCCGACTTCTGGCCGCACGGTGACGTTTCCCGGGCCTACGGCGTCTTCGACGAGGGGAAGGGCTGCGCCATGCGCGGCACGTTCGTCATCGACAAGGAGGGCATCGTGCGCTGGACGGTCGTCAACGCGATCTCCGACGCCCGTGACCTGAAGGAGTACCTCAAGGCCCTCAACGCCCTGTAAGGGCCTGCGTAACGGGTCCCCACCCGGGCGACCCGACTACTAGGATCAAAACTGTTGATCCGATGGCATCCGCACTACGGGGGCACGGGAGTGTGCTCCTCGACCAATGGGAGGACTCGTGGGAGTCAGCCTCAGCAAGGGCGGCAACGTCTCGCTGACCAAGGCCGCGCCGAACCTGACGGCGGTTCTCGTCGGACTCGGCTGGGACGCGCGCACCACCACCGGCTCGGACTTCGACCTCGACGCCAGCGCCCTGCTGACGAACGCGGACGGCAAGGTCATCTCCGACAGCCACTTCGTGTTCTTCAACAACCTCAAGAGCCCCGACGGCTCCGTCGAGCACACCGGTGACAACCTCACCGGTGAGGGCGAGGGCGACGACGAGGCGATCAAGGTCAACCTGGCCGCCGTTCCGGCCGATGTCGCCAAGGTCGTCTTCCCGGTCTCGATCTACGAGGCCGAGACGCGCCAGCAGAGTTTCGGACAGGTTCGCAACGCGTACATCCGCGTCGTGAACCAGGCCGACAACCAGGAGCTGGCCCGCTACGACCTCACCGAGGACGCCTCGACGGAGACCGCCATGGTCTTCGGCGAGCTGTACCGGAACGGGGCGGAGTGGAAGTTCCGCGCCATCGGCCAGGGGTATGCCTCCGGCCTGCGCGGCATCGCCCAGGACTTCGGCGTCAACGTCTGAGGCCCGGCGCGAACGAGCGGGACAACGGTATCGACGCGGCGCCGCACGCCCTCGGGTGTGCGGCGCCGCGTGCGATCGGGCACGACTTTCGTTGGATCGACCGGGAGGAAAGGACAACATGGGCGTAACGCTCGCCAAGGGGGGAAATGTCTCCCTCACCAAGGCCGCTCCGAACCTGACGCAGGTTGCCGTCGGCCTCGGCTGGGAGGCCCGGTCCACCACCGGCGCCCCCTTCGACCTCGACGCCAGCGCACTGCTGTGCGGCGGCGGACGGGTCCTCGGGGACGAGTACTTCGTCTTCTACAACAACCTCAAGAGTCCCGACGGCTCCGTCGAGCACACCGGTGACGAGCTCGTCGGCGGTACCGGTGGCGACGACGAGACGATCCTGGTGAACCTGCTCCAGGTCCCGCAGTCCGTCGACAAGATCGTCTTCCCGGTCTCCATCTATGACGCCGAGAACCGCGGACAGAGCTTCGGTCAGGTCAGGGACGCCTACATCCGCGTCATCAACCAGGTCGACGGGGCGGAGCTGGCGCGCTACGACCTCACCGAGGACGCCTCCAACGAGACAGCGATGATCTTCGGCGAGCTCTACAGGTACGGCGGCGAGTGGAAGTTCCGGGCCGTTGGACAGGGGTACGCATCCGGGTTGCGGGGCATCGCTCTAGACTTCGGGGTCAACGTCTCGTAAAACTGCTGCGGACAGCCCGGGGGATCATCGTGTTTCAGGCCGTCTCATCCGACGTCCCCTCCTGGCGCGGACCCCATCGACCTGCAACCGATTCTTGAGTTAGGACAACCAGTGCTCCTCCGAACCTTCGGCTGGTCCCTCGGCATCACTGCCGTGGGACTGGCCTTCGCCGCCTGGGTGTGGGGGTGGGAAGGCTTCGCCGTGGTGGCGATCCTGTCCGTCCTCGAGATCTCCTTGTCGTTCGACAACGCGGTCGTCAACGCCAGCATCCTGAAGAAGATGAACGCCTTCTGGCAGAAGATCTTCCTCACCGTCGGCGTGCTCATCGCGGTCTTCGGCATGCGGCTCGTCTTCCCGGTCGTCATCGTCGCGATCACCGCCAAGCTCGGTCCGATCGAGGCGGTCGACCTGGCGATCAACAACAAGGACCACTACCAGGAGCTGGTGACCGCCGCGCACCCGGCCATCGCGGCCTTCGGCGGTATGTTCCTGCTGATGATCTTCCTCGACTTCATCTTCGAGGAGCGCGAGCACGCGTGGCTGGCCTGGCTGGAGCGCCCGCTGGCCAAGCTCGGCAAGCTGGACATGCTCTCGGTCACCATCGCGCTGATCGCCCTGATCATCACCGCGACCACCTTCGCCACGGACGTCGCCCACGACGGCGGTGACAAGGCCTCCACCGTCCTGC
Organism: Wenjunlia tyrosinilytica; assembly: GCF_014646055.1. Classification (GTDB taxonomy): domain Bacteria; phylum Actinomycetota; class Actinomycetes; order Streptomycetales; family Streptomycetaceae; genus Wenjunlia; species Wenjunlia tyrosinilytica. The sequence goes on along the minus strand of NZ_BMMS01000001.1, from coordinate 287,176 downwards.
TCTCCGGTATCGCCGGTCTGGTCACCTACTTGATCGTCGGCGGTCTGTCCGGGCACTTCGAGAACAAGCTCGAAGAGGAGGAGGAAGCCGAGGCGGAGGCCGAGAAGGCCGGCCGGCCGTCGGCCGTCGGCCTCGCGGGCAAGGCGGCGTTCTTCCTCTTCCTGTACCTGGAGGTCCTGGACGCCTCGTTCTCCTTCGACGGCGTCATCGGTGCCTTCGCGATCACCAACGACATCTTCTGGATGGCGCTCGGCCTGGGCATCGGCGCGATGTACGTGCGGTCGCTCACCGTCTACCTGGTCCGCAAGGGCACCCTGGACGACTACGTCTACCTCGAGCACGGCGCGCACTACGCGATCGGCGCTCTGGCCGTCATCCTGCTCGTGACCATCAAGTACGAGATCAACGAGGTCGTCACCGGCCTGGTCGGTGTCTTCCTGATCGCCGCGTCCTTCTGGTCCTCGGTGGTGCGCAACCGCCGCGAGGAGGCCGAGGACGAAGGCGGCTCGGGTTCGGACGAGAAGACCGAAATCTCGGTGTGACGCGACCGCGATTGCGGAACGCTTCCTTGCGGGGCGGTCACCGGGGACAGCCCCGGGGCCGCCCCGCGGCGGTGTCGCAGCAGGTCCATGGGCATGGAGGGGGACAGGAACGTCATGTGGGACTTCTTGCGGCCGGGCAGGATGGCCAGTGTCGACAGCGGCAGCCCCTACAAGGTCACGCTGACCAAGCGGACACCGCTGATCTCCCTCACCGAGCAGGGGGCGGCCACGGGCAACCTGCGCGTCAACCTCGCCTGGTCCATGCGGGCCGCCGACTTCACCCCGGGCCGCAGCGCCGGCAGCCTGCTGCGCAACCCGCTGAGCGTCCTCAAACCGCAGGTGGTGCAGGCGCAGGGGCCGGCCATGGTCAATGTCGACCTCGACCTCGCGTGCATGTACGAGCTCGCGGACGGCACCAAGGGCGTGGTGCAGCCGCTCGGCAACTTCTTCGGCGACCTGCACAAGCCGCCGTACGTCGAGACCAGCGGCGACGACCGGTTCGGCAGCCCCTCCGGTGAGACGATCTACGTCAACCTCGACAAGAAGGACGAGATCAAGCGCCTGCTGATCTTCGTCTACATCTACGACGGCACACCGGCGTTCGACCGCACGCACGCCGTGGTCACGCTCTTCCCCAACACCGGGCCGCGCATCGAGATCGAGCTGGACGAACGGGCGCCGCAGGCCCGTTCCTGCGCGGTCCTGCTGATAGAGAACCGCAAGGGCAATCTGATGGTGCGCCGCGAGGTGAAGTACGTCTACGGCTTCCAGGCCGAGCTCGACCGCCTCTACGGCTGGGGGCTGCAATGGGCACGCGGCTACAAGAGCAAGACGTGACGAGGCCGTAGTACTGCCGAGCCCGTACCGCCGAGTCCGTACCGCTGGGGCCGCGCTGCCGGGGCCGTACCGCCGGGGCTCCGTGCCGCCGCTGAGCCGGGGCGCGGGGTTCAGGCGCTGAGCCCTTCGGCCTGATCGCGCAGCGCCCCCAGCGTCAGCTCCAGCAGCGGGTGGCGCTCGCTGCCGCGCCGCACGGCCGCGAAGACCCTCCGGGTGGGCCGGGGGCCGCTGACCGGCCGCACCCCGGCGCCCGCCAGGTCGATGCCGCGCAGCGCCGACCGGGGCACCAACGCCACCCCGGCTCCCACCGCCACCAGGGCGCAGACGGCCCGGAAGTCGTCCGAGAGGCTGTCCACGCGGGGCTGGAAGCGGGCCTGCTCGCACGCGAGCAGGACGACGTCATGGATGGGGTTGCCGGGCCACGGGGTGATCCACGGGTCCGTGCGCAACTGCGACAGCGGCACCTCGGCGGTGTGCTCGAGGCGGTGACCGGGCGGCAGCACGACATCGAACGGCTCGGCGTACAGGGGCTCGCGCAGCACCCGCTCGTCATCCCTGCCCCCGATGGTGTCCCGGTGCTCGACGGCCACCGCCACATCGACCTCGCCGTCGATGAGGAGCCGCCGGCTGGTGTGCCCCTCGGCGTCCTTCACGCGCACCCTCACGCCGGGCGCCCGCTCGCGCAACCGCGCCACGCTGGGCGCCACCACCTCGGTGATCGCGGTGGCGAACGCGGCGATCGCCACGTCACCGGTGGATCCCGCGGCGCAGGCGGCGACATCGGCCTGGGCCCGCTCGAGCTGGACGGCGATGGCCCTGGCGTGCTCGGCGAGCACCGTCCCGGCCGCGGTCAGCCGCACGGCCCGCCCGCGCCGCTCCAGCAGCGCCTGCCCCACCTCCGTCTCCAGCGCGGCCAGTTGCTGGGAGGCGGCCGACGGGGACAGGTAGAGGGACTGCGCCGCGGCCGTCACGGTGCCGTGGTCGGCCAGCGCCCGCAGCACCCGGAGCCTTCGAGGATCGATCACGGGGGCAGTCTCGCACGCTCTGTGAAGCTCAGCTTCACAGGCCCCCTGGAAAAATGGCGATGGACTTCACAGGGAGTGGCCCACCACAGTGTTCGCCATGAGGGCTTTGGTGAAGACCACCGCGGGACCGGGTCTGGAACTGACCGACGTGCCGACCCCGAAGGCGGGCGCCGGGCAGGTGCTGATCAAGGTGCTGCGCACCGGGATCTGCGGCACCGACCTGCACATCGACAGCTGGGACGACTGGGCTTCCCGGGTCGTCCGCGCACCCCTGGTGCTCGGCCACGAGTTCGTCGGCGAGGTCGTCGGGACCGGGCCGGGTGTGAAGGACGTGCGCCCCGGCGACACCGTCAGCGGTGAGGGCCACCTCGTCTGCGGCACCTGCCGCAACTGCATGGCCGGCCGCCGCCACCTGTGCATCCGCACGATCGGCCTCGGCGTGCACACCGACGGCGCCTTCGCCGAGTACGTGGTGCTGCCCGAGTCCAATGTGTGGGTCCACCGGCACGAGATCGACCTGGACGTCGCGGCGATCTTCGACCCGTTCGGCAACGCCGTGCACACCGCCCTGGCCTTCCCCGTGCTCAACGAGGATGTGCTGATCACCGGCGCGGGGCCCATCGGCATCATGGCCGCGGCCATCGCCCGCCACGCGGGCGCCCGCAGCGTCGTGATCACCGACGTCAGCGAGTACCGGCTGGAGCTCGCCCGCAAGGTCGGCGCCACCGTCGCCCTCGACGTGAGCAAGGAGCCCATCGCCGATGTCATGCCCGAACTCGGCATGAGCGAGGGCTTCGACGTCGGCATGGAGATGTCCGGCCGGGCCGACGCCCTCCAGGAGATGGTCGCCACCATGCGCCCGGGCGGCCGCATCGCGGTCCTCGGCCTGCCGACGGGCGATGTGCCGCTCGACATGGCCACGGTCGTCACCCGCATGCTCACCCTGCGTGGGATCTACGGCCGTGAGATGTACGAGACGTGGTACGCGATGTCGGTCCTCCTGCGGGCAGGACTGGACATCGGCCCGGTGATCACTCACAGGTTCGGCTACGAGCAGCACACCGAGGCATTCGCCGCCGCCCGCTCCGGCCGGTGCGGAAAGGTCGTCATCGACTGGACCCGGCCGACTGCCGAAGCTGTGCCGGCCGCCGAAGCCGTGCCGACTGCCGCGCCGACGGCCGTCTGAGCCCATCGCCCTCGCCCGAGACCCGCACACGCCGACGACGCAGCCAGAAACGAGAGGCAGACCCGTGTTCGACACCATGCGCCAGGACCTGCGCGACCAACTCGACGAGATCCGCGCCGCCGGGCTGCACAAGTCCGAACGTGTGATCTCCAGCCCGCAGTCCGCGAGCATCACGGTCGGCGGCGACGAGGTCGTCAACTTCTGCTCCAACAACTACCTCGACCTCGCCGACCACCCCGAGGTCGTCGCCGCAGCCAAGCAGGCCCTGGACGACTGGGGCTTCGGCATGGCCTCCGTCCGCTTCATCTGCGGCACCCAGGAGCCGCACAAGAAGCTGGAGAGCCGCATCTCCGCCTTCCTCGGCACCGAGGACACCATCCTCTACAGCTCCTGCTTCGACGCCAACGGCGGTGTCTTCGAGACCCTGCTCTCCGACGCCGACGCGATCATCTCCGACGAGCTCAACCACGCCAGCATCATCGACGGCATCCGCCTGTCGAAGGCCGCCCGGTTCCGCTACAAGAACCGGGACATGGCCGACCTCGAGCGCTGCCTGAAGGAGGCGGCCGCCTCGGGCGCCCGCCACAAGCTGGTCGTCACCGACGGTGTGTTCTCCATGGACGGCTACATCGCGCCCCTGGACAAGATCTGCGACCTGGCCGAGCGGTACGACGCGCTGGTCATGGTGGACGACTCGCACGCCGTCGGCTTCGTCGGCGCGGAAGGCCGCGGCACGCCCGAGCTGTTCGGCGTGACCGAGCGTGTGGACATCGTCACAGGCACCCTCGGCAAGGCCCTCGGCGGGGCCAGCGGCGGCTACGTGGCCGCCCGCGCCGAGATCGTGGAGCTGCTGCGCCAGCGTTCGCGCCCGTACCTGTTCTCCAACTCCCTCGCCCCGGCCATCGTCGGAGCCTCGCTGCGGATCCTCGACCTGCTGGCCGAGTCCGGGGACCGCCGGACACGGCTGCGGGAGAACACGGCGCTGTTCCGCTCGGAAATGGCCGCGGCCGGGTTCGACATCCTGCCGGGCGAGCACCCGATCACTCCGGTCATGGTCGGTGACGCCGCCCTCGCCGCACGGATGGCGGCGGCCCTGCTGGACAAGGGGATCTACGTGATCGCGTTCTCGTACCCCGTGGTGCCCAGGGGCAAGGCCCGGATCCGGGTGCAGCTGTCCGCCGCCCACTCCAAGGACGATGTGCTGCGGACCGTCCAGGCCTTCCGCGAGGTCCGCGAGGAACTCGTCGGCTGAGCCCTGCTCCAGAGCGAGTGCGGCGGGACCCCGAGGCGATCAGCCGGGCGGCCGGGGCGATGAGCGGGGCGACCGCGCGGGTGGCCGCCCATTTCGGTCAGGATTCCGGTCCATGGAGTCTTCTTTACTTACATGTAAAGCCGAATTATGGTCTAACGCGTCGGTAAACCCGACTGCGATCATGCTCCAGAGGGGGGAGCGCGATGCGGCGGTCGGCAGCCAGGCCCGGGTGCTCAGCGTCGAGGTGCCCGCCGCCCGACGCCACTCGCAGCCTCCCTTCCCAGGTGTGGGCTGCCGGGCCGTAGTGGAGAGTCCATGCACCACCCGCCTGCAGCGCGGTCCTCCGAGGAGGGGGCCTCCGACGCGCCTGCCCGATTGCCCCTGCCCAGTCGGCGGCAGGCGCCCGCCGGTGCCCGTGCGCCCTCCCCGGTCCGCGCCGTCCGCACCGCCGGCCCCTGGACCCTCCCCCGCACCCTCGGCTCATGCCGCAAGGCCCGCAAGGAGCTTCGCGAGACCCTCACCGCCTGGGGGCTGGAGCACCTGGTGCCGACAGCGGAGCTTCTCGTCAGCGAACTCGTCTCCAACGCGCTGCGGCACACCGACGGCCCGCTCACGCTCACCCTCGAGCGGCTGCCCGGCGGGCTGCGGGCCATGGTCGCCGACGAGAACCCCCGGCCGCCCCGGCTGGTGCGCGCGGACATCGACGACGAGGGCGGCCGCGGCATCGCCCTCGTGGACGGGCTGGCCGACCGCTGGGGCGTCGAGCCCGAGCCGGGCGGCAAGGCGGTCTGGTTCGAGCTGTGCGGCTGACCCGCCTACGATGAAGGCATGAGAAGGCCGCTCGACCCGTCCCGCACCCAGTTCGAGGACGAGGGCGAGGACCCGGACTACCGCTTCTCCCTGGCGAACGAGCGCACCTTCCTGGCCTGGATAAGGACCGCCCTGGCCCTGCTGGCGGGCGGTATCGCGCTCATGCAGTTCGCCCCGAACGTCGGCTCCCGCCATGAACGGCTGGTGCCCGCCGTCGTGCTCATCCTCCTGGGCACGGCCCTCGCCGCGATGAGCCACCGCAGATGGCGCCGCAACGAGCGGGCCATGCGGATGAAGCGGACGCTGCCGCGCACCCCCCAGATCCCCCTGCTGGCCTACGGCATCACCGCCGTCGCGGTGGGGGCCCTGGTCCTCGTGGTCCTGCTCGACCGGGTGACGTGATGCCCGAGCCGCACACGACCGTCGCCGACAGCGGACTTCAGGCCGAGCGCACCCGGCTGGCCTGGTCGCGCACCGCCTTCGCCGTGGCGGTCAACGGCTTGCTCCTGCTCCACGCGGGCGGCTTCGCGGGACATGGGGCGTCCGGCGCTCTGCCGGGGCTGGTCGTGCTGATGTGCGCGCTCGCGTTCCATCTGTGCGGGGCGCACCGGTACCGCCGTGTCTACCGCTCGCTCAGCGAGGGCCGCCCCATCACCGACCCCCCACTGATGCGCCTGATGGGGCTGCTGGCTGTCGTTCCTGGCCTGCTCGCGCTGGGCGCGGTGCTGCTCGGCCCGGCGCCTCGCTGACCGGGGCCGCTCGACGGGCTCAGCGCCTGTGCGACCGGTCCGGCTGGAACTGCGGGCCCTGCGGGGGCAGCTTGAACTCGCCGTTGGGCGGCTGGGCCGCTCCGTGCGGCTGGGGCCGCGGCGGGGGATAGCCCGCCTGGGGCTGCGGCTGGGGGTAGCCATAGCCCTGGTGCGGCTGCTGGGGGCGCTGGTTCGGATACCCGTAGGAGCCCTGCTGGGGCGGGTAGCCGTAGGAGCCGGGGGGCCGGCCCGGGGGCTGCGGCTGCGGGTAGCCGTAGGAGCCCTGGTGCGGGGGCGCGGCCGGAGGCGGAGGCGTGGACGGCTCGGCGGTGGCCGCCGGAGCCAGGGGAGCGGTGGCCGGTGCCGGGAGCGTCGGCGGGGGCGGAGTCGGCGGCGCGCTGGTCGCCGCGGGCGCGGCCGAGGGGGAGGCCGTGGGCGGGGCGGGCGCGGGCTCCGGGGCCGCCTGGGGCCGCCGTTGCGGCGGGGACGAGTGTGACGGGGACGGCTGGGAAGGCGCCCGGGACGGCTGCGAAGGCGCCGGCTGCGCCGGGGACTGGGACGGGGACTGCGTGGACGGAGCGCTCTGCCGCTGCGTCGAGGGCACGGGAGGGCCGCCGTCCGCGAGTGCCCCGTTCTCGTCGCCCTCGCCGTCGTCCACGGCGATCCCGAAGTCGGTGGCGAGGCCGATCAGCCCGGAGGTGTAGCCCTGCCCCACTGCCCTGAACTTCCACTGGTCGCGGCGCCGGTACAGCTCGCCGCAGTTCATGGCGGACTCTTCGCCCGTCTCGGGGTTGACCATGTACTCGGCCACCGCCTGGGCGTCCGGCCCCTCCGCGATGTCGTAGATGAGCACCCGCAGGTCGCCGACCGCGGAGAACGCCCCTCCGTCGACGGAGGCGGCGATCACCACGCGGTCCACCGATTGGTCCAACGAGCCGAGGTCGACCTCGACGGTGTCGGTGATGTCGCCCTGCACACGCTTCTTCGGCCGGTGGCGCACCAGCCCGGAGGGGTGGCGTGGCTGGTTGTAGAACACGAAGTCCTGGTCGGAACGCACGCGCCCGTCGGGGCCGAGCAAGAGGGCCGAGGCATCGAGATCCGGCACCCCCGCACTCGCGCTCCAGCGCAGCACCGCGCGCACGGCGGATGCCTCGAGCGGGATGTTCGACCCCTTCACCATCGCGTGCGTCATGGCTGTAATCCTGCCCTCCCGGGGGTGGGAGGGACAACGCGGCTGCCGGTGGCAGAGCGGGTTGCTTTGCGGAAACGTGGTTGTTTCGTGGTCTTCACGTAGTTGGGAACTCCACGCCTGACCGCGCACGTACGATAATCGGCCACGTAGACAGTAAAGGTCCCTTCAAGAGCGGGAGATATATGCGCCATTTCGGGCACCTGGAGGAGGGTGTACGCGCAGGGCTGTTCCACGAGCAGCCCCGGCGCTTCGACGCGGACGCGTCCGCGGAGACCCTCTCCTACGCGCTGGGCGCGACCCTCTACAGCCCGGCGACGCGCCCCGCGCTCGCGGACGACGTCGTGAAGCTCGCGGGCCGCGGGGTCATCTCGATGGTCCTGTGCCTCGAGGACTCCATAGCCGACGGCGAAGTGCCCGCGGCCGAGGAGAACCTCGTCCGCCAGTTCGCCCTTCTCGCCGACCTCGCCGAACGCGGTGCCGACCTCCCGCTGATCTTCGTCAGGGTGCGCACCCCCGAGCAGATCACCGACCTCGTTCGCCGGCTCGGCGGCACCGTCCGCCTCTTGTCCGGATTCGTACTTCCGAAGTTCACAGAGGAGTCGGGCGGCCCCTTCCTCGAAGCGCTCACCGCCGCCGAGTCCGACAGCGGCCACCGCCTCTTCGCCATGCCGGTCCTCGAGTCCCCGCAGCTGCTCCACCTCGAGACCAGGCACGAGACCCTGCTGGGCATCTCCCGCGTCGTCGACAAGTACCGCGACCGGGTCCTCGTCCTGCGGCTCGGCGTCACCGACTTCTGCTCCGCCTACGGACTGCGCCGCCCGCCGGACCTGACCGCGTACGACGTCCACGTCGTGGCCTGCGCCATCGCCGACGTCGTCAATGTCCTCGGCCGCGCCGACGGCACCGGCTACGTCGTCACCGGACCGGTGTGGGAGTACTTCAAGGCGGGCGAGCGGATGTTCAAACCACAGCTGCGCCGCTCCCCGTTCTTGCAGGTCGCGCCCAGGGCGGAGAAGCTGCGCACCCAGCTCATCGAGCACGACATGGACGGCCTCCTGCGCGAGATCGAACTCGACCGGGCCAATGGACTGCTCGGCAAGACCTGCATCCACCCCACCCACGTGGCCCCCGTGCACGCGCTGTCCGTCGTCACGCACGAGGAGTACACGGACGCCCTCGACATCCTCCAGGTCGACAGGGCGGGCGGCGGTGTGCTGCGCTCGGCGTATACGAACAAGATGAACGAGGCCAAGCCCCACCGTGCCTGGGCCGAACGGACCCTGCGCCGGGCCGAGGTCTTCGGCGTGGCCCGCGAGGACATCTCCTTCGTGGAACTGCTCACCGCCTCCCTGCCGTCCTGATCCCCGGCGCCCGCGCCCATCGCGTCGAGGCGCCCCGCAGACATCCCCCCGCCCGCACCGCAGCAGCCCCAGCAGAAGGAACCGCATGCCCGACAAGAACGCCTGGTCAGGACAGTGGGTCGCGCAGCGTCTCGGCCTCGCCCTGCACGGCGAGGGCGTGCCCGCGCTCCTCGGCCTCGCCCTGCGCCGCAACCCCAAGCGCGCGCATCTGCTCGTCTCCCAGGTCCTGGGCAAGCATGTCCCCCAGCGCCCCTCGGTCGTGCTGGGCGCGGGGACACGGCTCGGCGAGCGGGTCCGCGAACTCCTCGGAGACGAGCAGGCGGACCGCGCCGTCGTCCTGGGCTACGCCGAGACCGCGACCGGCCTCGGCCACAGCGTCGCCGACGGCATCGGCGGCGTCACCTGCCTGCACTCGACCCGTCGCCCCGTTCCCGGCATCGACCTGGTGGGCGGCTTCGAGGAGGAGCACTCGCACGCCACCTCGCACCTGCTCCTGCCCGAGGACCCGCTCCTGCTCGCGGGCGACGGGCCGCTGGTGCTGGTGGACGACGAGTTCTCCACCGGCCGGACCGTCCTCAACACCATCGAGGCGCTGCACGCCCGTGCCCCGCGTCGGACCTACGTCATCGTGGCGCTGGCCGACATGCGCTCCGAGGAGCACCGGGCGCACCTCCAGGCGTTCGCGGCACGGCTGGGCGTGCGGGTGCACGTGGTGGCGGCCGTGACCGGGACCGTTCAACTCCCCGAGGGCATCCTCGAACGCGGCCAGGCGCTCGTCGCGGAGCACGACGGCGGCGACACCCCGCCCAGCGGCCGCGGCTCGTCGGCGAAGATCGACCTCGACTGGCCGGCCGGGGTGCCCGACGGAGGCCGCCACGGCTTCACCCCCGAGCACCGGGCGGCGCTCGACGACGCCCTGCCCGGCATGGCCAAGCAGCTCGCCGAGTCCGTCGACGGAGCCCGCAGGATCCTCGTCCTCGGCTTCGAGGAGCTGATGTACGCACCGCTGCGGCTGGCCCTGGCGCTCGAGCAGGCCCTCGGCGAGGACCGCGAGGTGCTGTTCTCCACGACCACCCGCTCCCCGGTCCTGGCCGTGGACGAGCCCGGATACGCCATCAGGACCCGGATCTCGTTCCCAGCCCACGACGACCCGGTGGACGGACCGGGCCCCCGCTACGCCTACAACGTGGCCGCGGGGAACGATCCCGGCCGCCGCTTCGACGCGGTCGTCCTCGTGGTCGACTCCGCCGCCGACACCCCGGCGCTGCACACGCCCGGCGGGCTCGTCGACAAGCTGCGCGGGACCACCGACCGGGTGGTGCTGGCCGTCGTCCCCTCCTACCTCCCCGCCCGCGCCCTGCCGAGCCCGTTGCACGGTCCGGGGTTCGGCTCCTACGCGCACGACGAGGTGTCCTGGCTCCTGCAGGACCTCTCCGACGTCGCCCTCGAAGCGCCCACCGAGGAGCGCGAGGAGGCGATCCAGAGCGGTGGCGCGCACTACGCCGAGTCGCTGCCCGTGGAATACCAGCCCAGCGATGAGTACCAGGCGCTGTTCAGGGCGGCGCTGGAGTCCTCGGCCGAGCGGATCGCGCGCGCCGTCGGAGTGGTGACCGACACGGTCCTGGCCGAACGCGGCCGCGGCGCCGTCCTGGCCTCGCTCGCCCGCGCCGGAACGCCCGTCGGGGTGCTCATGCGCCGCTGGGCCCGGCAGGTCCACGGCATCGACCTGCCGCACTACGCGGTCTCCATCGTGCGCGGCCGCGGCATCGACACGGTCGCGATGCGCTACCTCGCCGCCCGCCACAACCCCGCCGACGTGGTCTTCGTGGACGGCTGGACCGGCAAGGGCGCCATCACCCGCGAGCTCGCCGAGGCCCTGTCGGGCTTCGAGGGCTTCGTCCCCGAGATCGCCGTGCTCGCCGACCCCGGCGGCTGTGTACGCACCTATGGCACACGGGACGACTTCCTGATCCCGTCCGCGTGCCTGAACTCCACCGTCTCCGGCCTGGTCTCGCGAACGGTGCTGCGTGCCGACCTCGTGGGGCCGAACGACTTCCACGGGGCGAAGTTCTACCGTGAACTCGCCGACGCCGATGCCTCCGGCCTCTTCGTCGACACCGTCACCGAGCGGTTCGGCGCCGTCCGCGAAGCCGTCGCCGAGGACGTCGAGGCCCTCGCCGGCCACGACCGCGCCCCCACCTGGGAGGGCTGGGCCGCCGTCGAGCGCATCAGCGAGGAGTACGGCATCGGGGACGTCAACCTCGTCAAGCCCGGCGTCGGCGAGACCACCCGCGTCCTGCTGCGCCGGGTCCCCTGGAGGATCCTGGCCAAGCGCGGCGCGGGAGCCGACCTCGACCACGTCAGGCTCCTCGCCCGGCAGCGCTCGGTCCCCGTCGAGGAGGTCGACGGCCTTCCCTACTCCTGCGTCGGCCTGATCCACCCCAAGTACACCCGAGGCGCCGTGGGTGCCTCGGGCACGGCCGCCGGAGGCAGCGCCCAGTGACGACCAGCCCAGAGCCGACCGGCGCAGTGACGACCGGGTCGGCGACGACCGGCCCGCTGTTGACCGGGCAGGAGGCGGCAGCGACCGGCACCCTCGTCGCCAGCGATCTGGACCGCACGCTCATCTACTCCAGCGCCGCCCTCGCCCTCGAGGTGCCGGACGAGCAGGCCCCGCGCCTGCTGTGCGTGGAGGTGTACGAGCACAGGCCGTTGTCGTTCATGACCGAGCGCGCGGCCGAGATGCTCCGTGAGCTCGCCGAGGCGGCCGTCTTCGTCCCCGCCACCACCCGCACCCGAGAGCAGTACCGGCGCATCCATCTGCCCGGCCCGGTCCCGCCGTACGCGATCTGCGCCAACGGCGGCCACATCCTCGTCGACGGCAAGACCGACCACGACTGGCGCGCCCTGGTCCAGCAGCGCCTCGCCGACGACTGCGCCCCGCTCGCCGAGATCCGCGCCCACCTCGCTGCCGAGGCGGACCCGGCCTGGCTGCTGAAGGACCGGGTGGCGGAGGACCTGTTCGCCTATCTGGTCGTCGAGCGCCGTCTGATGCCCGACGCGTGGCTCGCCGGGCTGACCGCCTGGGCGGACGACCGCGGGTGGACGGTCTCGTTGCAGGGCCGCAAGGTCTACGTGGTGCCCAAGCCGCTGACCAAGAGCGCCGCCTTGGAGGAGGTCGTGCGCCGCACCGGCACCACCCGGATCCTGTCCGCGGGCGATTCCTTCCTCGACGGGGACCTGCTGCGGGCCGCCGACCTCGCCTGGCGCCCCGGCCACGGCGAACTCGCCGAGACGGGCTGGTCGTCGGAGGGAGTCATCGCGCTGGAGACCGTCGGGGCGGCGGCGGGCGAGGAGATCGTGCGCCGCATGCTGGCGGCGGTGACGGGGTGAGCTGCCTCGGCCGTCCGACATGCCGTCCGACTCCGCCCACGCCCGCACGGCCGGCCGACCGGCTGTGAAGCGGGCAGCGCCGCCGCGGCGGGAGCCGGACGCCGTCAGACCCTGACGACCCGAGTGCAGCGGGCGCGCTGCCGCTTCACCCGTTCCGCGTTCGGCCGCTCGCTGGCCTCGATGAACGCGAGCGCCGACTCCTCGGTCATACCGCCGGTGGTGTGGCGCTCCCGGAGCCGTTCCTCGCGGACGGAATCGGCCGCCTCGACGAACCACAGCTCGTCCAGCAGTTCCCCCACCTCGCGCCATCCCGGGGCGTCGTCGGCGAGGTAGTTGCCCTCCGTGACCACGAGCCGGGTCCGCGGCGGGACCACGAGCGAGGCCGCCACCGGTTCGTCGACGATTCGGTCGAAATCCGGGGCGTGGACGGGGTACTCGGTCTCGGACAGCAGACGACGCAGAAGAGAGAGATAGCCGAACACGTCGAACGTCTCGGGTGCGCCCTTACGATGGCGCAGTCCCAGCCGCTCCAACCGGGCGTTGGACAGATGGAACCCGTCCAGCGGCACATAGGCGGCGGTATAGGGGCCGAGCCGACGATTGACGCCGTCGACGAGCCGCCTCGCCAGGGTGGACTTCCCCGCCGCCGGGGCACCCGCCAGGCCGAGCAGCTTGCGCGCGTCCCCGGAGTCCGCGAGGGTCACGGCATCGTCGATCAGCGCGTCGGACATGAAGGCCACCCTACGGTGGGGCGCCCTTCGAGAGGAGCCGTGGGCAGTGATGAAACACCTGGTGATGACCCCCGAGCTGTACCGGTACGTGCTCGACCACAACCCTCCGCTGGACGAGGTGCAGACCGGCCTGATCGAACGCACCCACAGCCTCGGCGGCATCGCGATGATGCAGATCGCCCCCGAGCAGGCCCCGTTGCTGGCCTTCCTGGTGCGGCTTGTGGGCGCCAGGCAGGTCGTGGAGATCGGGACCTTCACCGGGTTCTCCTCGCTGTCGATGGCGAAGGCCCTGCCCAAGGACGGGCGCCTGCTGGCGCTGGACGTCTCGCAGGAGTGGACGTCGATCGCCCGCGAGGCGTGGGAGCGGGCGGGGGTCGCGGACCGCGTGGAGCTGCGGATCGGCCCGGCCGCGGAAACGTTGCGCCGACTCCCTGCCGAGCCCTGGATCGACCTGGCGTTCGTGGACGCGGACAAGCCCGGCTACATCACGTACTGGGAGGAGCTCGTGCCCAGGGTCCGGCCCGGCGGGCTGATCGTCGCGGACAATGTGCTGTACCACGGGGACGTGGCCGACTCCGGCATATACGAGAACGCCCAGGCCATCCGGGCGTTCAACGATCATGTGAAGGCCGACCCCCGGATGGACTCGATCCTCCTGCCCATCGCCGACGGGGTCACCATCGCCCGGCGCCGGGACGAAGCGGAGACCGTCTCACCAGGCCTGTGAGACCACCACGACGGCCGCGTCGGCGCGCTGCACACCCGCCTCGCGCAGCAACTGCCCCGCGATCACCAGCGGGGTGCGCGAGAGCAGGCCGGGCATCGCGTCGACGCGCCAGCGGTTGGTGACGCCGTTGGTGTGCAGCACCAGCGCCCGGAAGCGGCGCAGCGGGTACTGGTAGGTGCGCGGCTCCCCGATCCGGCGGCCGACGACGCCCGGAGACCCGGCCAGGCCGATCCGCGAGGTCTCCGAGACGAGGGCGCCGGCGATGTCGCCGACCCCGCAGACCATCGCCCGGCCCTCGATCGAGTCGATCCGCACCACGCAGACGGCGCCTCCCCGGGTGTCGCGCAGAGCGGCGTCCAGGCGGGCCATCACCGCGTCGGGCTCGGTGTCGCACTCGTCGTTGAACGCCGCCACGGCCGCACGGGACGCGGCCGCGGCGGCCGCCCCATGGCCCTGGCCGTCGCAGAGCATCACCATCAGGTACCCGCCGCTCTCCCTCGCCGCCCAGCGGTCACCGCACACCGTCTCGCCGTGCATGGGGCGGGTGATGCCGCCGACGCACCACAGGCGGTCGGACGGGGGACCCGAGGCCCAGAAGTGGACCGTGAGGACCGTGCCGCGCCCGGGCACGGAGTGGACATCGAACGCGTCCGCCAGCCGTTCCACCGCCCCCAGCCCTATCCCCAGCGTGCCGACCGCCTCGACCGCCGCCAGCCCGAGCATGTCCTTGCGGCGACGGGGAGCGGAGACGTCGCGCATGCCGGGGCCCTGGTCGACCGTCACGAGTTCCAGCCCGGCCATGCCGCCGCGCAGCACCGTTCTCAGCAGCACCCGGCCCTCGTCGGCGTGCAGGCGCACATGCTCGGCGACCTCGGTGGCGGCGATGGCGATGTCGGCGACGCGCTCGGCGGCGAACCCGCAGCCGCCGGCCAGGCGCACCGCGGTCTCCCGCACGGCCGCGGGCATCCCCGGGCCGTCGTCGCTGTACCAGGCGACGTCCTCCACGGACAGGACCGGGTCCGTCATACAAGCGCCCCCTCCGCCGCCGTGCCCGTGGTCACCCGGTAAGTCCTACCCGTGGTCGTCCCCGGCTCAGTCCCGGTCGCCCGACCGGGCGCGCCGTCCGCCGGCCGGTGGCTCAACCGGTCTCTCAGCGGCGTTCTCAGCGGGGTTCTCAGCCGGTTCCGGGGACCCCGCGCCGGGGGAGCGGGTGCCGCTGCCTCCCGGCGGCGATCGCCCGCGCCGCCTCGGCCTCGCGCGCGGCCTGCTCCGGGTGGCGCTGGCGCCAGTAGGGATTGTTGTGCGGCAGCGTCGTACTGACCCGTCCGTACATGCCGAAGACCATGAGCATCAGCCCCACCAGGAAGCTGAAGATCACATTGGACATGTGGAAGGCCAGGAAGTTGTTCCCGGTGTCCAGCAGCGCCAGGTTCACGAAGCCGCTGACGATGAACAGGATGCCGAGGACCATGTTCAGCGTCGAGGCGGTGTTCCCCCCGATGACCATCCCCACGAGCAACAGCGCCCCCACGACCACCGACAGGGTGCTGAGCGCGCCATTGGTGTTCAGTCCCGCGACGGTGTCCCCGTGCGTGCTCAGGAAGGGGATGTTGTTGGTGAAGCCCAGAATCCCGAACGTCACCAGGACCAGTCCCATGAGGCCGGCGCCCACGCGGTAGACCTGGCTGAGCCTGTGGTCCACGGGCAGCTCTTCCTCGAGCCTTCGGGTCTGAACCTTGATGCCCTTCATCGCCCGGCCTCCTTCGTCCGTGAGGGGACAGGCCCAGGAGTCCAGGATCCGCCCCTACGGGCCCCCGGACAACTCAGCCGCAGCAGCCTCCTCCGCAGCAGCCGCCGCCTCCGCCCCCGCCGCCGCTCTGCGGTGCCGGGCGCGCCGAGGCGCTCGCGGTGCCGGTGACGGCCACCGTGGACAGCAGCTTCACGGTGTCGCCGTGGCCCTCGGGGCAGGGAGCGGGTGCGTTCGACTGGGACATGGGGCGGCGCATTTCGAACGTGGCGCCGCACGTCTTGCAGCGGTACTCGTAGCGAGGCATGCCCCTAGCGTAGCCAGGCGGCCCGCCGCGGTCGCCCTGTGAGCGCGCACCGCTTCCCGCCGCCCGGCGGATGAGGCGATCCCGGAGCGTGGCGCCACGGGGACCGCGGCGCCGTCTCGGAGCGTGGCGCCACGGGACCGCGGCGCCGTCTCGGAGCGTGGCGCCACGGGACCGCGGCGCCGTCTCGGGACTCTGCGGCCGTTCCGCGACCGTCGCCGCCCAGGGGGAAGGCACCGTCCGCGGCCATCCCCGTCGGGCAGCTGTCGCAGTCCTGCCCTTGTCACTGTCCGGTTGCTGTCACTGTCCGGCGGCGCGTTCCTCCCTGATCACCGCGACGACCCGGCCGGCCGTCTCGCGCACCGCCGCCATCTCGGTCAGGAAGTGCCAGTAGTCAGGGTGCCGCCCGTCCAGAGCGGCCACCGCCCGGTCGATCCGCGACACCGCGTCGTCCAGCGGCCGGGCGTGCTTGGGATCCGGCGTGGAACGCCCCGCCATCGCCAGCCTCTGGGCGTCGCGCAGCGCGAACCGGGTCCGCTCGATCTCCGCCTTGGGATCCCTCGCCACCTCATTGAGCGACTGCAGCCGCTTGGCCGCCGCGGAGATCCCGGCCTCGGCGTCGTTCAGCAGGGCGCGAACGGTGCTCAGACGCGAGGTCGCGTCCGGCCACCGCTGCTCCTCCCGTGCCTTCCCGGCCTCCGTGAGCTTGGTGCGTGCCTGCTCCACCGCCTGCTGCGCTTGCGTCGGCACCTGCTGGAGATCCTGCCAGCAGGCGGCCGAGAAACGGCGCCGCAGCTCGCTGAGGACCGGCTCGACGGTGCCGACGCGGTTGGCGATCGCGTCCACGCGGGTGCGCAGCGAGACCAGCCGGTGGTCGATCTCCTCGGCGCGCGCGGGCAGCCCCGCTGCCTGGGCGCGGATCTCCTCCGCCTTGGCCCGGACCTCGTCGGCGCGGCGCAGGGTCTCCTGCACGCCGTGGACGCCGGCGCCCTGGTTGAGCCTGGTCAGCTCGGGTGCGAGCGCCGCGAGGCGGGCGGCGAGGTCGTCGGCCTTCAGCCCGGCCTCGCGGACGGCGTCCAGCGCGGTGGTGGCCCGCAGTAGCCCCTGTCTGGCCTGCTCGACAGCGGGGGCGACCCGGGCGAGCTGGGTCTCCGCCTTCGACAGCAGCGGTCCCAGGCTCTCCCCGAACCGCTCCAGATCGGCCTTCACCCGGATCAACTCGTCCCGTGCCCTGCCCAGTTCATTGCGTGCCCGGGAGGCCGTGCCGGAGTCGAGCTCGTCGTGGTCGAGGTCATAGGCGTCCACAGCGGTGATGTAGGCGTGGCTGGCCTCGTCGATGCGCTGCGAGAACGCGGCGAAGTCGGCTGCGGCGCGCTGGGCCGGAGGGGAGTTGTCGACGGCGCCGATGGTCTCTATCGAGATCTTCAGATCGCGCTGCGCGGTGTCGAGCTCGTAGAACGCCTGTGCGGCGGCGTCCTTGGCGGCCTGGGCGTCGGCGCGGAGGTTGTCACCGCGCCGCCACCACGACCTCGTCCCGCCGCCGGTGTGGGAGGCGGGAAGGGCCGCACGGGCGACGGCGATCAGCGCGGCGCCCGCCAGCAGCGGCCCGGACAGCAGCACCCCGAGTGCGTCGGTGGTCCCTCGACGTACTGGCGTGTGGTTCGCCGTCACATCCCTCTCCCGCGTCGCGCCGCTGTCCCGGATTCATCCTCCCACCTGGCCCCCCTTCGAGAGCCACCGGTCAACGTAAGAACGCTCCGCGCCACCGCCCCGGTTCCATGGGAGCGGCTGCCTTGTCGGCGTGCGAGACCGCCCGCGGGGCGCCCCGCATGGTGCCCCGCACCCAGGGTCCGCAGGTCAGGCCACGGGTCGGCGCACTGATCAGCCCGCCTTCCGGAGGGTGATCTCGCCGTTGTCGGACTCGGCGCTGATGACGTGCTTGCTCGTGTCGTCCCTGGCTATCCCCATGTGCACGTCGCCGTCGCGCGCCCGGGTGCTGACCTTGTACTCGGCGTCGGGCAGCGCCATGGTCACCTCCCCATTGTCCGAATTCGCCCGGACGCTGTCGGGGACCTTCGCGA
The DNA here is from genome assembly GCF_014646055.1 of Wenjunlia tyrosinilytica. Taxonomy (GTDB): domain Bacteria; phylum Actinomycetota; class Actinomycetes; order Streptomycetales; family Streptomycetaceae; genus Wenjunlia; species Wenjunlia tyrosinilytica. The sequence continues at coordinate 269,239 of NZ_BMMS01000001.1, read as the reverse complement.
ACCTCAGGTCCACCTCGCCGTTGTCCGACCCCGCCGACACATGGGAGGAGCGGATCCCACTCGCCCGGACCTCCCCGTTGTCGCTGGTCAGGGTGAGCTTGCCCGAGGCGCCCCGGACTATGACCTCGCCGTTGTCCGCCGTGATCTTGAGCGGCGTGTCGAACCCCGAGGCGGTCACCTTCCCGTTGTCCCCCCTGACCGTGACCGCCACCCCGCGCGGCACCAGCACCTCATGCCTGGCGTCGCAGTTCTGCACCACGGCCGGCCCGCAGTCGACGTCCAGGCGCAGTGTGCTCCCCTTCATCGACCACTTCGCCTTGGGCGTACTCCCGAGCACCGACCAGGCGTCGAACCACCGGGTGACCTCGACCTTCCCCACGTCCGCGGGCTTGATCACCACATCGCTGTCGTCGGCGTCGACGGTGAGGACCTTCCCCGACAGGGCGAACCCCCGCTTCTCGGGCTTGCCGTCGTCACTTGCGTCACTGCACCCGGTCACGGCGGTCAGCACGAGCAGCGCGCCGCCTGCGCCGAGGAGCGTGCGGATGAGATGCCTGGGCGTGGCCACGAGAGTGCCTCCGGTGGTGGAATCTGGGCGGGAAACGCCGTTCCCGACTACCCTCATGAACCTACGCAGCCCGGCCCTGGACCTCGATCCGGACCACCCCCTGACCTGTGGTGGGGTTTCCCCCCTGCCCGCCGGACGGGCTGCCCCGCCCCGGACGATGTAACCTGTCCACTCACGCAGCGCCCCCGAGGCGCAGCGGGCGCATAGCTCAGCGGTAGAGCGCTGCTCTTACAAAGCAGATGTCGGCGGTTCGAATCCGTCTGTGCCCACCCACCTGACCAGGCAAAACCCCCGGAGTAAGATCGCTTCGGGGGTTTGCGGATCAACTGGGAGCGAAACGGGAGATCAACTTCTTCCGGCGCCACCCGGCCACCCGCAGGCGCGCCCGGCTGGCGCGCGTCCACCGCTTCTCGAGAGCAGCCAGGCGGACTTGGCGCATCTGCGGTGTCACGTGCTCGTACACGCCCTCGATGTCCTTCACCGCCCAGCCCATCGTCTCGAACCGCAGCGCGCTTCCATGTCGAGTTCGTGTGCCTCATCCCGCGCATCGTCACCCCGGGCGGGATCGGCTCCCACGCCTCCAGCGGCGCATGCCCGCGCGACGCGGCGCGCGCCGACCGGCCATCAGCCGCAGACGGGAGCTGCTGGTGGGAGAGGCCCCACCGCAGGCCGGTGTAGGCGGCCGTGACCACCATCAGCCCGGCCACGCCGCCGAGCCGCTGATGGATGCCATAGACCTCGGCGGGCCGCGCCCACACCTCCTCGGACCCCTCCTTGCGGTGACGACCGGCGTCATGCGACACGCGGTCGGTCCGCCGTAGGCGCCCGTACATCGGGTTCGCGAGGAGGTAGCCGGCATCAGCCGCGCCGGTCAGGATCATCGACAGCAGCGCGAGCGCATGGTTCACGGTGACCTGGGCGCAGGTCTGCTTCGCCGCCCAGGCCTTCCGCCTGACACGGAACCAGTAGGGGCCAGCACCAGTGGTCGGCACCTACGCCCGATGGGCGGACCTGGCCGCCGCCACCACCTTGGCATGGACTACCGCCTCCACCTGACCGGCACCCTGTCGGCCGTGTGCCACATCGCCATCCACGGCGGCAGCCTGGAAGGCGGCACCAGCGAGATCGCCCAGGCCGTGGCCACCGCGGCCGGGCAGTCCTACTACTCGATGGTCAGCCTCCGAACGCGCCCCCGCTGTCCTTCAGGACGCGGGGGCGCCTTCGCCGTATCACCCTTCGACGGGCTTCTCGCCCATGGCGGTACGTAGCCAATCCAGCGGCTCCATGGCGAGCAGCGCATCTGCCAGGCGCTGCCCCGTCTTCGTGGCAATGCGCCTGCGGCTGTTGTCGATCCACCGCTGTGCACCCTCATAGCCCTGGGACCGGTACTCGATCCCCTGCAACAAGCACTCCAGCTTGTCCGCGTCCCGCGCGCACACCGCCTCCGGCGACTCCTTCGCCTCATATTCGGCAACGATCCCGCGCACCGCTCGAGCCAGCACCTCCGGCATCCCGGCCACCTGGTCCGCCGTGACCGCCTCGGGGTCCGCGGTCGGGGCGTACTTCTTCGACAGGTGGTTCACATCCCCCGTCCGGGACTCGTGCGAGTCGTGCCACACCGCCAGAAGTGCGGCCCGTGCCGGGTCCGCGCCCTCCAGCTGGGCGATGACCGACGCCAGCAGCGACGTGCGCCACGCATGCTCGGCCACGCTCTCCGGATCACGTACCCCGGCCATCCACCAGCCGGTACGCCGGGCCTGCTTGAGCGTGCCCGTCTCGAACAGGAACCGCGCCACCTCGGTCAGGTCGTCACCCACCATCGGCCCTTTCGTCACACGTCGGCGAGCTGGATGGCGTACCGGATGCCGTCGAGCTCCCGCCGCGCCTGAGCCGCGACGACCTCGGCGCTGCGGACTGAACGTGGGGGCCGCATCCCCGGCCCTGGTGGGGTGGGGATGCGGTCGTGATTGGTGCGGTTATCCCGCCAGCCGCAGGCTCCAGCGGCGTGAGGGGTGTGTGTCGCAGGTGAATTGGACGAGTTCGACGTTGTTGGCGGTGCTCACCCCTCCGGCGACGGTCGCGCATTTGCCGGTCTCGACGTTGACGAGCTGGAACGAGCTGCCGTCCCAGTTGGCGAGTCTCCAGCGGCGTGAGGGGTGTGTGTCGCAGGTGAATTGGACGAGTTCGACGTTGTTGGCGGTGCTCACCCCTCCGGCGACGGTCGCGCATTTGCCGGTCTCGACGTTGACGAGCTGGAACGAGCTGCCGTCCCAGTTGGCGAGTCTCCAGCGGCGTGAGGGGTGTGTGTCGCAGGTGAATTGGACGAGTTCGACGTTGTTGGCGGTGCTCACCCCTCCGGCGACGGTCGCGCACTTGCCGGTCTGCACGTTGAGGAGCTGGAAGGAGCTGCCGTTCGAGTTGGCGATCCTCCAGCGGCGCGAGGGATGCGTGTCGCAGGTGAATTGGACCAGCCCGACGTTGTTGGCGGTGCTGACGCCCCCGGCGACGGTCGCGCACTTGCCGGTCTGCACGTTGATGACCTGGAAGCCGGACCCCACCTGCCGTGCCGAGGCGATGTGCGCGGCCGTACCGGTCGTTGCCGTGCTGTGCGTCGACGTCTGCGCGAACGCAGGTGCCGGCAGCATGGCGCCCCCGGCGACAAAAACCGCCGAGGACGTCAGGAGACGACGTGCCCAAGTGTTCTTGCGCATAGGAGTGCTTCCTCTCTTGATTCTGCGAGGGTGGCCAGATAAGGAGGGTGGTCAGAAAGGGGCCTTGCGCCCCTTCGCGCGTGCTGCCGGTGCCGATCACGGCACGGTGCGTCTGGGCGTTGGTGGGTGACGTGGGGGCGGCGGCCGTCGGGGGAAGGGGGCGCAGAGCCTCCCCAGTCCGGACCGGCCCCGCGGCCAGGTCCGCTGCCTCGACGGCGAAGTGGAGTGGGCTCCCCTTCCGGGACTCCTGCTCTTGCGGCCGGCCTGACTTGCCTCTCCCACTATCGATGCCCGCCATCCGGCCCGCAACCGGAGGTGCCGGTAGGGACCTGTCACCCGGTCGGCGGCGGACACCCTGTCATCACGCACCTCACCTGACCAGGCAGGCCAATGTCGGTCGGGGCGGCCCCGGCACCGGCCCCGGCACCGGCCCCGGCATCCTGCACCGCTCCACCGAACGGGGTTTGACGTTGGTCAGCGGTCGTTCGTCCGCCACCGCGGGGGCCATTGGGAGTCCGGCAAGCCGGCCATCTCCGGAATGTTCAGGCTTCTGCGGGCCTGTCGGTAGAACTCCGCTCGGGCTGTTCTATAGGCGCCGAAGGCCTCTTCCCAGGCCGCGGCGTCTCCTGCCTTCCGGCCGCGTGCCAGCCATTCCAGGTGCCAGACGCACTGGTTGACCTCGCGGACCGCCTGCGCGGTCTCGGCGTTGGTGAGGAGGCTGAGGGGCTCCACCATCGCCGATCGGCGTGCTTCGGCGGCCGCGGCCCTCTCCGAGGTCTCCTCGGTGGGTTGGAGCGGCGCCGGGTGGTTCGAGAGGCCGCGGTGGGCGGCGAGGCGCTGGTAGTAGGTGACGCACTCCTTCACCGCGTCGGCGTAGTCGCTGTACGCCTCGAGGAGGCGCCCGTCCCAGCGGGCGGCCTGTTCCCGGCGCCACCGGCTCCGTTCGGTGAGCGTTCCCACGAGGTAGGACATCGCCCCACCCACGACCACGCCCACCAGCGTGGGTAGCTGGTCGCCGAGTCCCACATGCCCCCCAAGGATGTCCGGCCGGTCGGTCAGTCCGTCACCAGGCGCTGGTCGTCGGCCTGTTCGGTCTGGCGGCGGACCAGGTAGGTGCCCGGGGCGTGGCCCATGGCGCCGTGCTCGGGGTGGAGGACGTACGCGGTTGCGTTCTCGTGGACGGTGAAGCAACCCACGTCCGGGCCGTCGCTCTCGATCGGGGTCCAGGTGACCGGGCCCTCGGCCACGAGGAGGTGGGTGTGGCCGTCGACGGAGGACACCAGGGGGACCCCGGCGGCGGGGACCTGCTCGCCGCCCTTCGGTGCGTCATACCCGATGAGTGCCACGGGGATCAGGCCCACGTCGCCCTGGCGCTGCAGACCCGAGGAGACGGGGATGGTGGCCTGCCGGTCGAGGTGTTCGAGGACGTCGACCCCGGCGAGGGCGGTGACGTGTCCGAGGGTGGGGTGCTGGGCCATGTGGTTCTCCGCTTCGTATGGCACTCAAGTGGCACGGGTGAGGGTGAGGTACTGCTCGCGGGTGAGGCCGAGGAGGCCGGCCGCCGCCGTCGTGGGGTCGGGGGTGTCGGCGGGCACGGTGAGCCCGTATTGGCGGCGGGTGCCGTCGCGCTCCGGTGAGGCGTTGGTGCACAGCAGGACCCGCACGGGGACGTTGTAGATACGGGTGGGCAGGTCGTAAAGGCTCAGTCGGCAGCCCGGATTGCCGGGGTCGGGCTCGCTGCGGCCCACCTGCCGAAGCCCGGCGGCGGCGATGAACTCCGGCCAGCCCATCCGTTCTATGGCGCATCGGCGCACCTCGGCGTTGCGCTCCCGCAGAGTCCGTGTGGTGTCCCAGCCGACCTCGATCAGCTCGGCGGGAACCCTGGTGCCGTGCCACGCGTGCATCGTCCAGCCGTCGGGCCACACCGCCGCCGGTCCGTCGGCGCAGTGGACCCGGCCTTGCGCGTCCAGCCGGAGGACGTCGGGGCGCGCGGTGAGGACCGCGTAGTCGCGAAAGGCCCACCACCAGCTCCCGTTCCGGGCGATCCGCTGCTCGTGGTGAACGTCGAGGCCGGTGACCCCGATGCGCTCCATCGCGGCCGTGAACGCGTAGGGGTTCATCCCGAACATGCCGCGGGGCTGTGAGCGCCACCAGCGGGGCGGCGGTCGGAACGTCGGCCTCTCGGGTGGTGCGGGGACGCCGGCCTGGGCGGCCACCTGAGCGGTCAACTCCGCCTGCACCCGCGGCACCACCGTGCGGTCGACCCTGGCCTGCACCTGGGTGTGCGCCCATGGGTCGTCCGTGTCGGCCACGGTCCCCTCTCGCTGCGCCTGCGCATGGTCGCGCACATGAGCCCCCACGAGGCTGTGCCAGGCAATCTGCGGGCCCAGCCGTTCGCGCAACAGAGCCATCACCCGCTGGTCCACCTCATCGCTCACCTGGGTCGAGATCCAGGGAAAGACATCGGCGGAGAGGAACGCCTGGAAGCCCCGCTCATTCGCGATGTGCCCCTGCTCGCGTCTGCGGAGTCGTGCGCGCACGCGGGAGTACCGGCTCCCCACGACCGAAGCGATGACCTTGGGAAGGATCGACTGCCCGAGCTGGCCGGCCCAGGGGGAACCGAGCCGGACGATGAACCGCGGGGGTGGAAGTCCGACGGCCAGATAGGCGGCACGGACCGCGTTCTCCGCGGCCGCCCGGTCGCCGGGCCCGGTGGCCAGACCGACGGCCGCCCACTCCTCGCCCACCTCGCGTACGGCGCTCTCCTGCTCCGCCGTCAGCGCCGTGATCGGCCTGCGCTCGCCCATGATGTCACCCCCGTGCCTGGAGCCATCTTGCACCGGCTGATGTTGCTCCCACCACCGGTTCGGTGTCCGGTCGGGTGGCCCAGGGGCCGACGGGGGGCTGACGCGGTGCCGATCCGTCAGGCGGCAAGCGTCACCTGCTGCCCCTCTTCGGGGTAGCCGTAGTGCGCCCAGATCTGGTTCAACTCGTTCTGGTAGTACAGCGGGTGCAGCCCGGCCACGAACATGAGGATGAGGCCGATCCACGGGTTGCAGGTGGGCGCCAGTCCGGCCGAGCGCTGCATCCTGGCGATGCGTTCACCGGTGTTGTACACCGATACGAACGGCGGGATGATCAACAGCCAGCCGAGGGTGATGGCCACCACGGTCATCGCGGGGTTGACCTCGATCCGCGGATCGAGGTCCTTCGCCTCACGGTTCACCTTGTAGTACCAAACGAAGTGGTAGATCCCCAAGGTGATCAGCGGCCAGATCAGCCAGACCAGAAAGATGTTGCGGGTCTTACCTGCGCGGCCGGTCATGGAGCACCTCCCGGTCCGATGGGTGTGGGTCTCTGCGTCCGGTCGTCGCCGGGCAGTGCCTCGCGGGGAGCCCCACGGAGCCGCTGCGGCTCCGGACGGAACTCATCGGCGGGTGGGGTCCGGACTCCCACACGTCCAGTCCACCACGACCGGCCGCAACGCGCGCGCCGGAAGGAGCCGGAAGGAGCCGGAAGGAGCCGGAAGGAGGTCGGCCATGGGCGGTCATGCCGTACAGAAGGTCTTCTGGACGGCGGTCACGATCCGGTTCGCCTCGGCAGTGTCCACCGCCTTGTTCCCGCCTCCGAACTCCTTCCCCGCCTGCTTGACGACCTCGGCACGGGGGACCCCGTTCGCCAGGGCCTCACAGGTGACCACGCTGTGCTGGACCGCGGTGCGCCCCTGATCGGCCAGAGCCGGGTCGATCGCCCTCAACCGGTCCAGCAGCTTCCGGCTCTGCGCGGCGTTCGGCCTCGGCGCCGCGAAGGAGTTGCCGTCCGGTGTGGCCGACTGGCTGTCGGTTGCCGGGGTTTGACGGGAAGTGCTCCCGGAACGCGGGGCGGTACCGGAGTCCGAGCCGCAAGCGGTGAGGGCAAGGGTGAACAGGACGACCGCGACGGCCGCCGTGGCGGCGGGGAGAGGGCGTGTGCGCATACCGCCATGATCGCGAACGATCACGGTGCGTTGCCCCGATGTGGCAGCACTGTGACGGAGTCGGTGCCCTACGGTGCCAGCAGCGCGGGCAGGTCGAGGAGTGAGTCGACGCGCCAGTCGGCGGCGGCCAGGGTCGCGGGCTCGTTCGCCCACAGGTGCCCCCACGGCCCTCGCCGCAGATGGCAGGCCTGAAGGCCCAGGGCCTTGGCGGGGATCACATCGTTGTCCGGGAAGTCGCCCACGTACACGGTCTCGTGGGCGGCCGTGCCCGTCATGTCGAGCACCCGTTCGAAGAACGCCGGCTGGGGCTTGGCGACGCCCCACTCCCCGGAGGTCGCCACCCCGTTGACGGGCAGGTCGAGGGCGCGCAGGAGTCCGGCGGCTCGGGCGGTCTGGTTTCCGGCGACGTAGACGCGCATTCCCGCTTCACTCAGGGCCCTGAGCCCCCGGCGGACGTCCTGGTAGAGGTCGGTGTCGTCCAGCCGTTCGCCCTCGCCCGCGGCCTCCATGGCCGCTCGTTCGGCCGTGATGTCGATGCCCGGCTTGAGCATCCGCAGGGCCTCGGCGTCGTCCATGCCGAGGGCGACGACCGCGCCCACGAGCGCGGACAGGGTGTGGCGGGGGACATCCACCCAGTCGGCCCAGGCGTTCCAGTACCGGTCCTCGCGAACGAGCGTCGCACCGACGTCGAACACCACAGCTCGGATCACGGGGAAATCCTAAGCCGTGACACCGGCAGCGTCGCACCGGTAGCGCCTCGTCGGTGGCCGATCAGGCCGTGGCGAGGGCGATCTCGGTGGACTTGATCAACGCGGTCACCCGCGTCCCCGAGGTCAGGCCGAGTTCGTCCACGGCGTCCTTGGTCACGGCCGCCGTCAGGTCGCCGCTCTCGAGCGAGACCTTGACGGTGGCCATGGCCTCGCCGGTGGTGACGGACGAGACGGTGCCGGGGAGCTGGTTGCGGATGCTCAGCCCGGAGACCTGGCCGGTGGCCAGGGCGACCTCCGTGGACTTCACCAGGGCGCGGATCTCGCTGCCTTCGGCGAGGCCGAGTTCCCGCACCGCCTCCAGGGTCACGGCGGCGGTGATCTGCCCGCCGCCGGACAGGCGGGCCCTGACGGTGGCCATGGCCTCGCCCCGCGCGATGGACAGGACGGTGCCGGGCAACTGGTTGCGGATGCTCAGGCTCATGGGGGCGCCTCGTATCGTCGGTGGTGTGCCGGGAGTGCCAGGCTGCCATCCGCCGCGTCCGGATCGCCTCAGGCACGCCCCGATGTCCCGCGCCCGGCCTCGAACAGGTCCGTGGAAGCGGGAATTCCGCGGGGAAGATGCCCGTTCATCCTGGCGAGAGGGACCGTGGGGCCGGCCCTACGCGCCGTTGTTACCGGTGAGGCAGGAAGCTGCACGGCAGGACCCGGACGCAACGGAAGCGCGCCGCCACGTCGTCCCCGGGCTAATGTTGTTCTCACGCCCCGCTATCGCATCCCCCGTCGACAGCGGGGCGCTCGCTTGCCCGCGGCATGTGCGCGCATCCCTTGCCGACGTGGTCAACTCCCACTTACTGTCCGGTAGTTCGACGACGTCGAACGGCCCATCGGACGAGTGGGCCAGGAGGACGAGTGGGGGAGTGTTCGTATGGTCAGCACCCGGTTTCGCCGCGGCGCCACGGCCCTGGCAGTGGCCTTGGCCCTGGCGGCGGCCGACGGTACGTCGATCGCGGTGGCCCAGGCGGCCCACACCCAGGCGGCCGCCAAGGAGAGCTCGGCGGCGGGCGCCGCGGCCAGGGCGGCGGCCTCATGGGGCAGTGGCTGGGCGGGGCACGTGCTCAGCGCCCGCCCGCTGCCGAAGGAACTGTGGCTGCCGCACACCGCCCGCGCCTACCGTGTGCTGTACCTGTCGACCAGCGCCGACGGCGGGCCCAGGATTGTCTCCGGCGCGGTGTTCGTGCCCGACACGCAGGCGCCGAAGGGCGGGCATCCGGTCGTCGGCTGGGCGCACGGCACGGTCGGGGTCGCCGACGACTGCGCCCCCTCCCGCAACCCCCGCTCGGCTCGGGACGCCGAGTACCTGGGCGCGTGGCTGGGCGCCGGTTACGCGGTCGTGGCGACGGACTACGAGGGCCTGGGCACCCCCGGCCCCCACCCCTACCTCGTGGGGAAGTCGGAGGCGCACTCCGTCATCGACATGGTGCGCGCCGCCCGCAGGGTGGTCCCCTCGCTCAGCCGCAAGTGGCTGACGGTCGGTCAGTCGCAGGGCGGCCAGGCCTCGCTGTTCACGGGCGACGGCGCCGAACGGTACGCCCCCGAGCTGGACTTCCGCGGCACCGTGGCCACCGCCCCGCCCTCGCAGTGGAAGCTCACCGTCAGCGTCCTGCCCAACAAGCCGGAGGACCCGGCCAATCCGCTGCTGCCCATGATCCTCGCCGGGGTCGCGTCCACGCATCCGCAGGGCTTCGACCCCGCCGACTACCTCACGCCCCTCGGTCTGCGGTACTACCGGGACGCGAAGCGCTCGTCCTGCCTTGACGCCGTCACCGCGAAGATGGCGGCGGACCATGTGACCGTCGGGCAGTTCCAGACGCTGGACGAGACCCGGACGGCGAAGCTGGTCGAACTGCTGGAGGGCGTGGGCGAGGTCCCCATCGCCAAGTACGGCGCCCCGGTCTACATCGCCCAGGGCACGGCCGATCGGACGGTGTACCCGCCCGCGACGGCCTTGACCGCGAAGCAACTGGCCGCGGCCGGCACCGATGTGACCTTCAAGTTCTACGTCGGCGCCGACCACGGCGGAGTCATGAAGGCGGCCCTGCCCGACCTGCTGGCCTGGGCCGCCAAGCGGTTCGAGGGCTAGGGCGGGCGCACGGCCCGCGAAGCCCGTCAGCCGTCGAGGGTGCCCGCGGCCGTGGTCAGGATCGCACGCACCTGGGCGACGATGTCGAGCCGGTTGCGGACGAACTCGGGGTCGGTGACCTGGTCGGGGTTGCCGGCCCCGAACGTCAGCACAGGGGTGTGGACATGGCCGCCGGGCACCTTGAGGCCGACCGCGTCCCTCAGCGCGGTCGCACGGTAGGCGATCTCGTTGGACAGGTAGTCGCCGCCCCCGCCCGCGCGGGCAGCCGAGCCCTCGGTGGGTCCGTCGTCGCGCACTACGGGGGTGCTCTGCCCGGCGGGAATCTCGGTGACGGAGGTGTTGTCCCGCACCGGGAAACGCCCGGTGCCGGCGTCGACGAGAGCCTTGTAGGGCAGCGTCGTCACGGTCCACTGGGGCTGCGGGTGCTGGGCGGGGACGTCCTCGGGGATCGGCACCACGCCGGTGCTGGAGGCGTTCTCGTTGTCGCCGAAGCCACCGCGCCAGGCGCCGTTCCACCGCTCGACGTCGAACCGGCCGGGGCGGCCCTGGCTCACCGTGGTGAACATGTCCACCCGCCGCGGTCCCGGACGGAAGTACGGCAGCAGGGTCCGCTCGACCGTGCCCTCGGCGAAGTCCCGCCAGCGGACGGGGAAGACCACGGTCTCGATCCTCGCCGGACCCGAGGCGGTCTCGACCGTGACGCCGTCCAGGGCGAGCGCCGACGCCCCGGAGGGATTGCTGATCCTGATGTCCCGGTCGAGGGTGAACGGGTCGAAGCCGGTGACGAGGATCCGCTTGACCCGGTCGCCGCAGCCGAACGAGATGGCGTCCTGCCCGCGTGAGGTGCGCTCCAGCCGTCCGATCAGTTCCTCGCGCCGGGCGTCCTCCAGTGAGAAGGAGGGCTGCCACTGCCGAAGCGCCCTGGCCATCGCCAGCCGCGCCCAGTACAGCGGCCGGTCGTCGTCGCGGCGCAGATCGCCCTGGGCCGGTCCCCTTCCCTGGACCCGGTCGACCGCGGAGCGCCACAACTGCCGCCCGCGCACGTCGACCACGCTCCGCGCGGCGGTCAACGACCCTGCCCGGCACAGATCCTGACCGAAGCGCGCGACCGCCGCGTCGAATCCGCTGCGCCGCAGGATCTCCTGCGGCACCGGCCGGTCCAGCCGCTGCTCCTCCACGGTCACGGCCGCGGCGGGGTCGGCACACGCGGTCCGTTCCCGGTCGGCGGCCGAGGCCGCGCCCTGCAACTGCGAGGGGGCGCACGCGACGAGCGAGACGACTGCGGCACACAGGCGGACAAGGAACTTGCTCATACTGCCTCCAGCACGGTGGGTCCTGGCGCGGTCACGACAAGCGGTCCGCAGTCTAGCCACGTCCACGGCGGTGTCGGCGGCGGTATTCGCGGCTCCAGCCGGCCTCGGAGGCCGCGGGATGGAACCGGCGGGCACTCAATCCGCTTACGGAGGGTAGGGAGTTGGTTTCGGTGGGTATCTGAAATGTACACACCCATTCCGCCCCGCCAAGGGGGTTTGCAGCCATGTCCGATCCCATGAGCGCGTCCCGTTTTCTCAGAGCCCTCAAAGCCGAGGGGCTGCATGTCGTAGAAGTCGGGGAGTGGCGCACGCACAACCGCAACCACGTCGGCCCCTGGGGTCCCGTCAACGGGGTGATGATCCATCACACCGTCACCCAGGGCTCGCAAGCCACGGTCCGCATCTGCCGCGACGGCTACTCCGGGCTGCCGGGGCCGCTGTGCCACGGCGTCATCACCAAGGACGGGACCGTCCACCTCGTCGGGTACGGCAGGGCCAACCACGCGGGGCGCGGCGACGACGACGTACTGAGGGCCGTCATCGCCGAGCGGTTCCCGCTGCCGCCGGACAACGAGGCCAACACCGATGGCAACGCCCGTTTCTACGGCTTCGAGTGCGAGAACCTCGGTGACGGGAAGGACCCGTGGCCGCAAGTGCAGCTGGAGGCCGTGGAGAAGGCCGCGGCCGCGGTGTGCCGGGTGCACGGATGGACCGAGAAGTCGGTCATCGGGCACCTCGAATGGCAACCGGGCAAGGTGGACCCGCGCGGCTTCACGATGGCGGGCATGCGGGCCCGGATAGCCGACCGGCTGGGCACCTAGCGCGCGGGCGCACAGCCTTCCGCGCCGCCTGGTCCGCCGCCTGCCCGCGGCGGCCTAGCGCCGCTCCTCCCAGGCGGCGCTTTCGAGGAAGTGGGTGTCGTAGAGCCCCTGAACCTCCAGCAGGCTCTCCGGCGGCACCTTGCCAAGGGCTATGCGCTCGAGATGGCGGAAGTACTCGAACCGTTCGACGCCGGGCGTGATGACGACGAGGATGTCGGCGTCATGCCCGGGTGCGGCACCGAAGGCGTGCGGGAGGCCGGGCGGCACGACGACCAGGTCGCCGCGCTCGACGGTGACGACCTGGCCGCCGGACAGGACCTCGGCGGTGCCGTCGAGCATGTAGAACATCTCGGCGGAGCGCGCGTGGTGGTGTGGCCTGGCGCCGTCGGCGCCGCCGGTGAGGGTGACCCGCTGGGTGGACAGCGCGCCGCCGGTCGAACCGCTGTCGGCGAGCATCCGGATGGTGGTGGGGGCTCGGCCGACCACTTCGGCCTCCGCGGAACGGACGATCACGGACTCGTCGAAGTCCGGCAGGATCAGCGACATCTCATGACTCCCCGGTGAGTGGGCGATTCGGTTTTCGGACGGCGAATCCCGGACGGCAATCTCGGGCGATGAATCCCGGACGGCGATCTCAGAAGGCGATCTCAGACGGCGAACAGCAGGGCCGCGCCGGTGAGCACGACGACGGCGGTCGCGAAGTGGATGCCGAAGGCGACGGCCCTGGTGCCGCCGTGGCGCAGCACTATCAGCGTGTCACCGAGGGGTGTCAGGGCCACGGCCAGCATGAACCATGCCTCGGCGTGGGCGCCGGCGAAGAAGAGCAGGGCCAGGCCCATGATGCCGAAAGTGGTGTCTCGCAGGCCCTTGACCGTCAGGTAGGCGGCATCGCCGTTCGGCTTGGCGGGCACGCCGTAGCCGGCGGCGGCGGGCTGGGGCACCAGCAGGAAGCGGGCGCCGATCAGGATGACGAACAGGTCGAGCACGACGGCAAGGCTGTAAGCGGTGGTGGTAAGCACGCCGATGGCTACTTCTAGCGCTGCTAGGAATGAAAGCGACACTAGCAGATCGCTGATACTGGCGCTAGCGGTGCTAGAATCTGCTGTATGTCGATCAAGGAGCGCCGGGAGCGCGAACGAGCGGAGCGTGAGCGGCTGATCGTCACGGCCGCGCGGGAGCTGGCCGAGGCCGAGGGCTGGGACGCGGTGACCACCCGCCGCCTCGCCGCCGAGATCGAGTACAGCCAGCCCGTTCTCTACAGCCACTTCAAGGGCAAGGACGCGATCATGGTCGCAGTGGCCGTCCAGGGCTTCGCCGAGATGGCGGGCGAGCTGCGGGCGGCCGGCACCTCGGCGCCCGGCCCGCGCGAGGCCCTTGCCGCCGTCGCCGAGGCCTACGCGGCGTTCGCCGATCGGCGCCCCGCGCTGTACGACGCGATGTTCGTCCGCGCCGTCGATCTGCCGTTCGCCACCCCCGAGGCCCCTGCCGCCCTGCGCGAGGCCTTCGCCTCACTGCACCGGGTCATCGAGCCGCTGGCCGGGGACGAGGACCCGGACGCCCTCACCGAGACCTTCTGGAGCGGCCTGCACGGCCTCATCACCCTCATGCGCAGTGGCCGCCTCCGCCGTGAGAGCCACGACCGCCGACTCGCCCTTCTGATCGGCCACTTCTCCCCGCCCGCATGACGGGCGGAATGACGGACGGCATGACGGCGGCGTGGAGGACGGCGTGGAGGACGGCATGGAGGACGGGGAGCGGATCGCCCGCCGCGCCGGTCAGGCGGCCCGCTCCGCCCGGCTCCGGTGGGCGCGGACGATCTCGGCGTAGCGGTGCCCGCTGCCCTTGATCGTGCGCTTCTGCGTGGCGTAGTCGACGTGGACGAGGCCGAAGCGCTTGTCGTAGCCGTAGGCCCACTCGAAGTTGTCCAGCAGTGACCAGGCGAAGTAGCCCGCCAGGGGAGCGCCCCGCTCGACCGCCGCCGCGCACGCGGCGAGATGGGCCTCCAGATAGGCGGTGCGCTCCGGGTCGTGGATCCGGCCGTCGGGGCCTACCGTGTCCGGGTAGGCGGAGCCGTTCTCGGTGACGAGGATCCGCTCGGGGCGGTACTCCCGGGCCACCCGCACCAGCATCTCCTCAAGTCCGGCGGCATGCACCTCCCAGCCCATCGCCGTGCGGTGCGCGCCCGGAACGTCGATGGAGCGGGCGTGGGGCACCGGGCCGTCGGGGTCGTTCTCCACGACGTTGCGGAAGTAGTAGTTGAGGCCGAGCCAGTCCAGCGCAGTGGCGATGACGTCGAGGTCCCCCGGCCGGACGGGCAGGTCGACGCCGTACAGCTCGAGCATGTCCTGGGGGTAGCCGCGGCCGTGGATCGGGTCGAGCCACCAGCGGTTGGTGTGCCCGTCGGCGCGGTGGGCGGCGGCGATGTCCTCCTCCCGGTCCGAGGCCGCCTCGCACGGGCTGAGGTTGTTGACGATGCCGACCGACGGCGGGGCGGTGGCCGCCGCGCGTACGGCCTGCGTGGCGAGGCCATGGCCCAGATGGAGGTGGTAGGAGGCCCGGACGGCGGCGGTGAGGTCGGTCAGGCCCGGTGCCATCCGCCCCTCGAGGTGGCCGATCCACGCCGAGCACAACGGCTCGTTGAGCGTGGCCCAGTCGGTCACCCGGTCGCCGAGCGCGCGGGCGACGGCGAACGCGTACTCGGCGAACCGCTCGGCGGTCTCACGCTCCTGCCAGCCGCCCCGGTCCTGCGACGCCTGGGGCAGGTCCCAGTGGTAGAGGGTGACATGCGGGGTGATCCCGGCGTCCAGCAGGGCGTCCACCAGCCGGTCGTAGAACGCCAGTCCGGGGGCGTTGACCTGGCCTTCGCCCTTGGGTACGACCCTGGGCCAGGCCACGGAGAAGCGGTAGGCGTCCGTGCCGAGCCGCCGCATCAGCCCGATGTCCTCGGACCAGCGGTGGTAGTGGTCGCAGGCGGTCTCGCCGGTGTGCCCGTTGTCGACCGCGCCCGGTGTCCGGGCGAAGGTGTCCCAGATCGACGGCAGGCGCCCGTCCTCGTCCACGGCCCCCTCCACCTGGTAGGCGGAGGTGGCGGTGCCCCAGACGAAGTCGGGGCCGAAGGCGGTCAGCTCATCCATGGAGTGCCCTTCCGCGGGGTGGGGAGCGGTCATTTGACGGCTCCGGCGGTGAGTCCGGCGACGAGGTAGCGCTGGAGCAGCAGGAACCCCGCGACCACGGGGAGGCTGACGACCAGCGAGGCGGCCATGACCTGGTTCCAATACACATCGGTCTGGGTGGCGTAGCCCTGAAGGCCGACGGCGAGGGTGCGGGTGGTGTCGTTGGTCATGACGGAGGCGAACAGCACCTCGCCCCAGGCGGTCATGAACGCGTAGACGGAGACCGCGACGATGCCCGGTACGGCGGCGGGGACGACCACCCGGAACAGGGCGCCGATGGGCCCGTTGCCGTCCACCAGCGCTGCCTCGTCGAGGTCTCGGGGGATCGAGTCGAAGTAGCCGACGAGCATCCAGACGGAGAAGGGGAGGGAGAAGGTGAGATAGGTGATGATCAGCCCGGCGCGGCTGCCGTAGAGGGCGATGCCGGTGGTGTTGCCGATGTTGACGAAGATCAGGAACAGCGGCAGCAGGAAGAGGATGCCGGGGAACATCTGCGTGGACAGCACCGCGACCGAGAACACCCGGCGGCCACGGAAGCGGTAGCGGCTGATCGCGTAGGCGGCGAAGACCGCCACGGCCACCGACAGCACGGTGGCGCTGACCGAGACGATCAGGCTGTTGACGAAGTAGTCGGCGAGCGGAACGGTGTCCCAGATGTCGAGGTAGGGCCGCACGGTGAAGGTGGACGGCCACCAGGTGAAGCGGGACTGGACATCGCCCAGCGGCTTGAGCGAGGAGCTCACCATCACATAGAGGGGCGCGAGGGTGAACACCGCCAGCAGGGTGAGCACGATCCGCCTGGTCCACAGGAACGCGCGGGGCGGCGCCATGGGGGAGCGGGCGGTGCGCGTCGGCGTCCTGGACGCCGTGGGCCTAGGCATCGGCGGTCCTCCTCCTCGTGGCGAGCAGGTATCCGGCCGTCACCACGAGCAGGAACAGCAGCAGGAGCACGGACATCGCCGAGCCGGTGCCGAAGTTCCACGTGACGAACGAGCTCTCGTAGATGTGGATCGAGATCAGGTCTGCCTCGGCGGGCGCGGACCTGCCGAACAGGACATAGGGCGTGTTGAAGTCGTTGAATGTCCACAGGAAGAGCACAAGGAGCAGGACCTGGTTGACGGGCCGCAGGGACGGCAGGGTGATCCGGCGGATCTGCTGCCACATCCCGGCGCCGTCGAGGGCGGCCGCCTCGTACAGGTCCCGGGGGATGTTCTGCAGTGCCGCGGTCAGGGCGAGGAACGCGAACGGCCAGGAGCGCCAGACCGAGACGACGACGATCGCGAAGAAGCTGTTGCCGCCCAGCAGCCAGAACGGGCGGTCGTGGGTGAGGTGGAGCTGGTCCACGATGACGTGGTTGAGCAGGCCGTTGTCGCGCTGGAGGAGAAAGCTCCAGGTGATCACGGCGGCGTAGACGGGCAGCGCGTACGGCACCAGGAACAGCGTGCGCAGCAGTCCGCGCCCCGGGAACGGCCCCTGCGTGAGGACCGCCGCGGCCGTGCCCAGCAGCCAGGACAGGCCGACGGAGAGCAGGGTGTAGGCGCAGGTGATCCAGAAGGAGTGCAGCAGTTCCTGGCCGACGGGTGCGTTGAAGTCGATGGCGAGGCGGTAGTTGTCGAGTCCGGCGCCGGGCGCGGTGGTCCAGTCGCGGATGGAGAACTGCGTGAGCTCCAGGAAGCTCATCCCTATGCCGACGGCCATCGGCACGATGTGGATGAGCAGTTCGAGGGCCAGCGCCGGGAGGATCAGCAGGTAGGGCAGGGCGGGGCCGCGCAGCCGGGCGGTCAGCCGACGGGCCGGGCGCTCGCGGGGCGGCGGCGCCACCGGTCGGGGATGGTCCGCCCGGGGACGGACCTTGGCGGCCGCGGGCATCAGCCCTTGCCCCCCGGCATCTGCTGCTTGGCCTTGGTGAGTTCGGCCTTGACGGAGGATTCGGTGACCGGGTGGCCGGAGGCCGCGTCCGCGAACAGCTTCTTCACCGCGTTGCCCACCAGCGTCTCGTACTGGCTCTCCTGGGGGACCTGCGGCAGCGGTGCGGCGGAGTCCGCCAGGACCTTCCGGAGGGTCTTCAGCTCCGGTGTCTCGAAGGCCGGGTCGCCATAGGCGTCGGTGACCGGGGGCATCGAGCCGTAGGTCTTGTTGAGGATGCGCTGCTCGTCCTTGCCGGTCATGAACTTCACGAACTTCAGCGCGCCGTCGCGGTTGTCGGTGTTCTTGAAGACGGCGAGGTTGATCCCGGCGACCATCGAGGTCACCTGCTTGCCACCGGGCGGGGTCTTCGCGGGCAGGGGAACGGGCGCGATGCCGTAGTCGGCGGCGTCCATGCCCTGCTTCTTCAGGGAGCTGGTCGCGGCCTGCCACATCAGCATCGCGGCCTTGCCGCGGGCGAAGTCGGTGACGGACTGCTGGTTGGCGTACTCGGCGTTGCCCGGGTTGACGATCCGGTCCTTCGCCATCAGGTCGACGAAGTCCTTCACCGCCGTGACCTGCTGGGGGGAGTCGAATGCCGGCCTGCCCTCGGGGGTGAACGGCCGGGCCCCCTGCTGCTGTCCGAGGACGAAGGCGTGGTGGACGTTCTCGGTGTAGCTGGCGCCCTCGACGGCGAGGCCCCACCGGCCGTGCCCGGTGAGCTTCTTGCCGTCGGCGACGAGCTCGTCCCAGGTGGCTGGAGGGGCGTCGATGCCCGCCTCCTTGAACAGCTTCTTGTTGTAGTAGAGGCCGTAGGCCAGCGAGTACAGCGGAACGGCCGCCGGTGGCCTGCCCTCGGCGCCCGCGGCGGCCAGCGCGTTGGCCACGAACCGGTCCTTGCCGCCTATGCGCTCCATCACCTTGTCGTCGAAGGGCAGCAGGGCACCGGTGGCCTGGAGCGAGGCCGACCAGGTGTTGCCGATGTTGAGCACGTCGGGACCCTGGCCGGAGGTGGTGGCCGCGAGGATGCGGTTGAGCAGGTCGGACCAGGGGACGACCTCGAGCTTGACCTTGATCCCGGTCCGCTTCTCGAACTTCTTCAGCTCCGGCGTGAGGATCGCCTTGTCCGCCTCGAGGCCGGCGCCCTGGTTGCTGGCCCAGTAGGTCAGCGTCTTCGGGGAGCCGTTGCCCCCGGCCGATGAGGTGGCGCTGCCACCTCCGCAGGCAGCGGCGCCCGCGACGAGAGCGGTGGCCGTGGCGGCGGTCCAGAGCTTGCGTGTCCATGTACGGCGCATCGTCGGCTGCCTCTCAGGAGTGCGTGGGGTGCGGGTGGAGGACGTGCGGATGGAGGAGGAGCGGTGGGAGGAGGTGCGGGGGAGGAGGTGCCGGTGGAGGAGGTGCGGTGTGGGGCGTGCGTATCACGGGAGGGCTGCCCTGCGTCACTTAATTCACGTCGTGATTTAACTTGTGAGAAAATGGCGAGTCAAGACTTCGTGCACGAGAATCCGAACGGTCGAGGCCGTCGGGGGAGGACGGGGCATGCCGGAACGCAACAGGCGCACGGTGCGTGACCTGCGCCGGGGCAACCGCTCGGGGCTGCTGCGCCACCTGTACTTCGAGGGGCCGCTCAGCCGGCAGGAACTGAGCCAGGACACCGGGCTCAGCCCGGCCTCCGTCAGCAACGTCGTGGGTGAGCTCGTCGAGGCGGGGATCGTCGTCGAGGCGGGAGCCGTCGAGTCGGACGGCGGCCGCCCGCGCATCCTCCTCAAGGTGGACCCCGGGCGGGCTCATCTCGTGGGTGTGGACGTCGGCGAGACGCGGGTGCGCGTCGAACTGTTCGACCTCGGCCTGACCGAACTGGCCAGGGCCGACCATCCCCTGCCCCCCGGCGACTACGCGGTCGAGCCGATCGTCGGCCACATCCTGGCCGGACTCGACGCGGTCGTCGCGGACAGCGGAGTGGACCCGGCGACGATCATCGGTGTCGGCGTGGGAGTGCCCGGCACCGTCGAGCAGGGCCCAGAGGTCCTGGTCCACGGCCAGACGATCGGATGGGACGCCGTACCGCTCGAACGGCTGCTGGCCCAGGGAACCCAACTGCCGCTGTTCATCGACAACGGGGCCACGACGCTCGGCCAGGCCGAGCTGTGGTTCGGCGCGGGACGGGGGGCGCGCAACGCCGTTGTCGCGCTCGTCGGCTCCGGTGTCGGCGCCAGCATCGTCACCGACGGCGCTCCGTACCGGGGGGCGAGCAGTAGCGCCGGCGAGTGGGGCCACACGGTGGTGCAGGTGGGCGGGCGCGCCTGCCGCTGCGGGGCGGCGGGCTGCCTCGAGGCGTACGTCGGCGCGGAAGGCGTCATCGAGCGGTACGGCAAGGTCACCGCCCCCGACGAGGAGACCGCGCTCGCCGTCCTCATCAAGGCCGCCGACACCTCGCGGGAGGCCCGGGCGGTCCTGGACGAGACCGCCCTCTACCTCGGTGCGGGGATCGGCGACCTGATCAATCTCTTCAATCCCGAGCGGATCATCCTCGGCGGTTGGGCAGGGCTCATGCTCGGTGCCCGCCTCCTGCCGCAGATCCGGGAGGCGGCGGCCTCCTATGCGCTGCGGCACCCGTTCGCCCAGGCCACGATCGACCTGTGCCGCCTCGGTCCGGACGCCGTGGCGATGGGTGCGGCGACCCTTCCGCTGGCGCACTTCTTCGAATGCGGCGGCCTCGAAAACGGCGGCCTGGAAACCCGCGGCACGGGGGCGGGGGGCTCGCGGGCCTCGAGGGGCTCGCGGGCGGGCGGTCCGGAGCCGGGCGACCCGGCGCGCAATGGAGCGCCGAAAGCCTCCACTTCACCAAGGGGCCGCCCGGCGGAGGCGGCCGCGGGGCGGCCTTGAGCCCGAACGGCGTTTACTGCGTGAAGCCTTGACGCCCCATTCGGCCAGGAGTTAAATCACGTCGTGAAGTAAGCGGTGGCGAAGTCCGGAAGTCCGGTGGCTCACTCCTGTATCTGTCATGCTCCTGACAATTCCGGCAACGTGCACATCCACGCACACCCACGCTCCTCGCTCGCGCACTGATCCCTCCCAGCCGAAAGGCGGATCCGCCATGCCCGCGTTCAGCCGTCGCAGGCCACGTCTGCGAGCTCTGACGGTGATGACCGTCACCGGCCTTCTGGCAGCCATCGGGATCGGCCCGGCCGCCCCCACCGCCCACGCCGCCAATGAACAGGTGAACATCTGGCTGACCACCACCGATGACTCCGGGGGCCGCTCGGTCACCCGTGGCCTCGAACGGCAGACTCCCGTCTCGTTCTCCTCCGGCACCGGCGGCAGCGGCCAGACCATCACCGTCGACGAGAACACGCGCTACCAGCAGTTCACCGGTGGCGGCGCCTCGTTCACCGACACCGCCGCATGGCTCATGAACAGCAGCGGCGCCCTGAGCGGCGCCACCCGTGACGCGGTCATGCGCAAACTCTTCGACCCCGGCGACGGCATCGGGCTGTCCTTCCTGCGCAACCCGATGGGGGCCTCCGACCTCGCCCGCTACGGCTACACCTACGACGACATGCCCTCCGGGCAGACCGATCCGGGCCTGAGCCGCTTCTCCATCGCCCATGACCTCGCCGATGTGGTGCCCCTGACCAAGCAGGCCCGGCAGCTCAACCCCCGGCTGACCGTGATGGCCAGCCCCTGGACCGCCCCGGCCTGGATGAAGGACAGCGGCAGCCTCAACGGCGGCTGGCTCCAGTCCCGGTTCTACGGCTCGTACGCCCAGTACTTCGTCAAGTACCTCCAGGCGTACCAGGCCCAGGGCGTCCCGGTGAACCTTGTGACCGTGCAGAACGAGCCCACCTGCTGTTCGGGCTACCCCTCCATGAGCTGGAACGGCTCCGGGCTCAACTACTTCACGAAGAACAATCTGCTGCCCGCCCTCCACTCGGCGAACCTCACCGCCAAGGTGCTCGCCCTGGACTGGAACTGGGACCAGTACGGCAGCTACGCGGCACCCATCGTGGACGACGCGGGCATCCGCAACGACTCCCTGTTCGGGGGGATCGCCTGGCACGGCTACGGCGGCGATGTCGCCCAGCAGACCACCGTGCACAACCAGTACCCCTCGCTGGACGCCTTCGACACCGAGCACTCCGGTGGCACCTGGATCGGCGACCAACAGCAGGAGGACATGCGCAACATCATCGACTACACCCGCAACTGGGGTAAGTCGGTGGTCAAGTGGAGCCTGGCCGTCGACCAGAACATGGGCCCGCACAACGGCGGCTGCGACACCTGCACGGGCCTGGTCACCGTCCACAACGGCGACGGCCGCAGCGGACAGGTCGACTACACCGTCGAGTACTACACGATGGGCCACCTCACGAAGTTCGTGAGGCCGGGCGCCCACCGCATCGCCTCCACCGCGAACTCCTCCGTGCCCAACGTCGCCTGGCGCAATCCCGACGGCTCCAAGGCGCTGATCGCCTACAACGACACCGCGAGCTCCCAGACCGTGCGGGTGAACTGGGGCGGGCAGTCCTTCTCCTACAGCCTCCCCACCAAGACCTCCGCGACCTTCACCTGGAACGGCATCCAGGATGGGGGAGGCGGTGGGGCCACCGGCCCGATCACCGGACTGGCCGGCAAGTGCGCCGACGTCGCCGGCGCCAACAGCGCCAATGGCACGGCCGTCCAGCTCTACGACTGCAACGGGACCTCGGCGCAGACATGGACGCTGGGCGCCGACGGGACCGTGCGCGCCCTCGGCAAGTGCCTCGACGTCGCCTCCGGCTCCACGGCGAACGGAGCCAGGACCCAGCTGTACGACTGCAATGGCACGGGGGCGCAGAACTGGTCGTACAACGCCTCCACCCATGACCTCGTCAATCCGCAGGCCGACAAGTGCCTGGATGTGACGGACAACAACTCCGCCAATGGGACCCCGTTGCAGATCTGGACCTGCACGGGTGGCGCCAACCAGAAGTGGACGGCGCCCACCGGCTGACCGGGCGACCCGGCCGGGCTCCGCCGGTGGCGGCTCAGTCGGCGCAGTCGAGCGGGGACGGCACCTTCTCGCCGACCGCGCCGTCGTTGCGGCAGAGCCGGTAGCCGTCCTCCTCCAGATCGTCGATGATCCCCGGCACCGCGTCCGGGTAGTTGTAGTCGAGGTGCCCGAGGACGACCCCGTTCCTCTTGGCGGAGGAGGGCGCGTCCCGCACCCTGTCCCGGATGGAGTCCACGCTCCGGAAGCCGTCGCCCGCCTCCTCCCAGTCGAGGGTGTCGATGGTCCACAGGCACATCCGGTAGCCAAGGGAGTCGGCGATGGACTTCTCGCGCTCCCCGTAGGAGCCGTACGGCGGGCGCAGCAGATCGCTGTGCACCCCGTTCTCGATCTCCTGCTCGGCCTGCTCGTACGTCAGTGCGGTCAGGAGTTGGTGCGAGTACGTGTGGTTGGCCACCCAGTGGCCCTGCCGCCGCAGCGTGGGGACGATGTCGGGGTACTCCTTGGCGAACTCCTCGATCAGGAAGAACGCCGCCCGGATCCCCCGGTCCTCCAGATACTCGCCGATCCGTGTGGCCCGGCGGGGATCGCTGTAGGCCCAGTCGTCGAAGGTCAGGAGCACCCGGCCAGAGCTGTTGCCGCAGCGGGACTCGTCGTACGCGTAGGCGGGGGCAAGGGTGGCGGAGGCATGGGTGATCGGGGCATGGGCGATGGGAGCATGGGCGACGTGGGCACGGGCGATGGGGGCATGGGCGGCCGAGGACGGGCCGGCCGACAGGGCGCCCTGGCCCAGCGTGAGCACGAGGGTGAGTGTGAGAGATCCGATGATCCGTCTGTTCACGATGATCAAGGTATGCGGTACCCGCGGCCCGGCATGCCAGCCACGCCGGGCGGGTAGCGTGCCCGGATGACGGTGGTGGTGGAGCACGCGACGGCGGACGACGCACCGGTGATCTCGGAGCTGATCGAGGAGATCGAGGACTACTACGGCTCGCGGGCCGCTCCGCCCGCCGCCGAGCGCGTCGAGCGCGTCAGGGAACTGCTCTTCGCAGACCACCCCGCCGCCCGCGTCCTGCTCGCCCGCGAGGGCGGTGTCACCCTCGGGATCGCCTGCTACTCCTCCATATGGCCCGCCGTGGGAGTCACCTGTTCGCTGTATCTGAAGGAGCTCTACGTCCGGGAGCCGGGCCGCCGCAAGGGCACGGCCCGGCTCCTGATGGAGGCCCTGCGGCAGGCCGCCCGCGACACCGGTTGCAGCCGGATCGAATGGACGGCCGACCGGGACAATCCGGTGGCGCTGAAGTTCTATGAATCCCTCGGCGCCCGGGCGCAGGACGGCAAGGTCTTCTACCGCGTGAGCGTCCCGCCCGGCGGTACCGGCAGCGCGGGTTGACCGACGCCGCGGCCCCCGGCGACCAGGGGCCCCGGATCGGCCGGAAGCCGCAGCGCCAGCAGCGGACACCCTTCGGCCCCCGCCCAGCTCTGGTGCGGATCGCTCGTGGCCGCCAAAGACAGGACGGCAGCCACGCACAGGGCCGCGTACAGCACCGACATCACGCATTGCCTCACGCCGCACCCCCGACCGCGCACGGCCGCAGCCCGTAGCGGGCCAGTACGAACCGGCAGAGGACGACCTTGCCCCCGTGCGCCGCCCGCTTGCAGAACAGCCCGTCCGACAGCGCCGCGACCATCCGCAGGCCCCGCCCGCCCTCGTCCATCAAGGACGGATCATCGCCCTCCACCGGCAGTCTCGGCATGTGCGCGTCGTAGTCGCCGACCCCTAACAGCAGCTCACCGGACCGGCACCACAGCCCCACTGACACCCGGCGATCATCAGCACTGCCGATAACCGGCCGCACCGCGTGCCGCTTGGCGTTGCCCACCAGCTCGGAGACGCACAGCACCGCGTCACTCTGCACCGGCCACAGACGCCAGTCGGCCAGCGCCGCCGTCGCCAGCAGCCGCCCCTGACGAGCCGCGTCTGCCCGCGTACCGTCCAACCGCAAAGACGCGGCCCGGTACAGCACCTGCGACCCGAAGCGATCCGGCCGCAGATCTCGCCACGCGGGTTCAACCAGTCCGCGCTCCCCCACGCCCCCCTTGGGCAACGGTTCATCGACAGACGAGGGCGGCGTCATCGGTATAGCCATGTCCCCTGCTCCTTTTGTCATCCGGCATGAGCGGCGCATTCCAGCGGCGCGAGCCCGCGCCTACCGGTGCTTCTTTTTTGTTCGCGCCCAAGCTCCGATGCTCCGCGCTTCAGTGATCAGCGGCCAGCGGCCCTCTGTCGGCCGGCTGTCGGCCAGAATGGGGACATGAGCAGTGATATCGGGGCCAACATCCGGCGTTTACGCGAAGAACGCGGGTGGAGCCAAGCACGGTTGGCCCATGAGGTCTGTCGTGCTGCCGGGTTGATCGGTGATCCGGTCGGACGGCAAGAGGTCAGCCGATGGGAGAAGGGGAAGCGCACACCCCGAGAGTGGCTGCCGTGCCTCGCTGGGGTTCTGGGTGTCTCCGTGGAAGTCCTCAAAGCACCGAAGAAGCCGGCTGAGCCGCCTTTGCCGACGCTGAGCGACTTCCTGCCCGAAGGTGACCCGCTGAGGCCGCTCAAAGCTCGTACCGGAAGCCGTGTCGGCATGGGCGCGGTGGACGCCCTGCGACAGCGTGTGCACGGGCTCAGGCTCGCTGATGACGTGCTGGCCGGAGGAGACCTCATCCGCCCCGCGCTCCGTGAACTGCGCTCCGCCGTGAGGCTGTACCGGGAAGGAACGCACACCAGCGAAGTCGGGCGGCAACTTCTGCGGCAAATTGGCGAGTTGGCGCAGATCGCTGGATGGATTGCCAGCGACGCCGGGAGGCACGAAGAGGCTGAGCGCATCTATCGGCTGGGAATCAGCGCGGCGAGGCAGGCGGAAGACCGCACGCTGGCCGGGAATATCGCCGGGTCGTTGGCCTACCAATTCAGCAACACGGGCCGGGAGGCCCAAGGTGTCGCGCTTGCCCGTGCGGCGCTCAGCGACTGCGGCCCCGACGTTCCGCCGAAAGCCCGCGCGCTGTACCTGGACCGGGTGGCCTGGGCGCACACTCAGGCAGGCGAAGCACAACCGGCCATGCGTGCGTTGGGGGAAGCCTCGGAAGCGTTGGCGCAAGACAGCGAGGGTCTGGAGTCACCCGCCTACCTTTACTGGCTTGACGCCGGGGAGCTTCGCGTCATGGAGTCGCGCGTCTACACAGAGCTGCGCCGGCCCTTGCGCGCCGTGCCCTTGCTCCGGGAAGTGCTCGGCCAATACGACGCCACGCGTGTGCGGGAAATGGCGCTGTATCTCTCATGGCTGGCTGTGGCTCTCGCTGACGCCAACGAGCCGGAAGAGGCAGCCGAGGTGACGGGACGCGTCATCACCCTGTCATCTGATATAGCGTCAGAAAGAACTGCGCAACGGGTGCGTGTCATCCTCCGCCGCTTGCAGGGCTACATGGACGTGCCGGATGTCGCCGCGCTACTCGCTGAGCACCCGGCAGCCTAGTGATCTGCGTGTCCGACCTGCGAGACCGACACGGGACCGGTCGCCGGGGCCGGTCGGTGGGACCGGCCTTCCGGGCGTCACCGCCGGTCCGCACCCGCTTTCGCGGGCGGAGGGACCCCGAGGGCCGCTCGGGCGACGGCGTCCGTGTCGGAGAGCGTCACCGAGTTCACGCCGGGGCGCGCGCCGGCCGCGGTGACCCAGTGCACGCCCTCGGTGGGGACTCCGCAGGCGAACCACCTCGGGTGCGGGTGGCCTTCGCGGTCCACCACGCGGTAGGGCCGCTCGGTCACGTCCAGCCCGCCGGTCTCATGGCCGGTCACCGTGTGCGGGCGGCAGCGGCCCTGCGCCAGCAGGCGTGAGAGCAGGGGATCGGTCGTACGGCGCAGGTCGGTCTCGGGCAGGCGGGCCTCGATGAGGGTGGTGACCTCGACCGGCGGGCCCGGGACCTCGGCCGAGGAGGCGAGGAAGGCCCCATCGCGGGTCCGTACGGTCAGGCCGGGGCCGAGGATCTCCACGACCCCCGCCTCGATCAGCGCCACCAGTTCCTCGATACGCCTGCGGGGCGGACCTATGGACAGGTGCGCGTTGAGCGGGGTGTACCAGCGCTGGAGGTGGTCGCGGTGGGAGTCGCCGGACAGCCCGGCGTGGTCGACGATCTGGCGCAGCTCGTTGCGCAGGTCCCGCAGGACGTCGAGGGCGGCCTTCAGAGGGCCGGCGACATTGCCCCGGCGGGCCTCGTGGATGTCCTGCCTCAGATGGGTCAGCAGCCACTCGCGGAAGTCGGCGGGACCGGTGAAGGAGCGTCCCAGGTGGGGGCGGGCGACCCGCTCCCAGTCCCAGCGGTCCGCCGCCGGGACGCCGAACTCGGCGAGCAGGTCCTCCTCGCCGGCCGAGGAGGGCGCGAGGTCCAGGAAACGGGCGCGGAAACGTTCGGGCTCCATCCCACGGGAGGTCAGCAGGGCGCAGTAGTAGACGCTCTCGACCTCCTTGGAGACCAGCGGCCACACATCACGCAGGAAGTCCGGGTGGTCCCCGGCGTCGGCCCGCTTGCGCAGGCGCGCGATGACGTCGGGAGTGATGACGGCGGGTTCGTGGCGGCCGTGGGCGCCCTTCTCGTTGTCGCCGCGCGCGTGGTACGGCACCCCGCGCCTCGACCCCGCGTACAGGCGCGGCTCCCGGCCGCTGGGGTGGTAGACCAGACCCCCGTCCCCCTCGGAGAAGGTGCCTCCCCGGCCCAGGGTGAGCAGGGCCATGTGGTCGAAGAAGTTGAGGCCGAGACCGCGCAGGAGGGTCGGCTCGCCCGGGGGGATCAGCTCGAGCTCGCCGAGGTCGGCGGGGTTGGCCGGGGCCGCGTAGCGCAGTCCGTGGGCGAGGGCGTGCTCGGCGAGGGCGCTCTCCTCGGGGGTCGGGGCGGTCGGCAGGTGGCCCTGGGTGAGGACGACGGCGGACAGGCCCGCCAGCACCGTGCCGTCCTCGAGGGTGAGCGAGGTGTCGTCGAGCGAGACGGCCAGCGCCTCGTGGACACGGACGGTGACGTGGGCCGGGGCGGTGCGGACGGTCCGGTTGAAGACCCACTCGAGATAGCGGCCGTAGAAGGCGCGCGTCGGGTACTCGTCCGGCCCGATCGGGCAGCCCGCCTCGGCGGCCCACTCGAAGAGGCTGGGGCCGGGACGGACCGGCCCCTCGCAGTCGACGGTCTCGTCGGTGAACAGCGTCACCTGGGAGGCCACCGTGTTCATCAGCAGAAGCCGCGACTGGGCGGTGCGCCACACCCGCCCGGGACCCGGGGGAGCGGGGTCGGCCACATGGACGGTGAGATGGCCGCCCGGAGCTAGCTCCGGCGCGTTGGCGCAGATGCGCTCCAGCACGCTGGTGCCTCGCGGGCCCGCTCCGACGACGGCTATCGCGGGGTGCTCTCCGGCCAAGATTTCGTCTCCTGCAGAGCTGGGGCTGGGGGCGAGAGCACATCATGCGCCGTTCGGACGACCTTTGGCCCTAGGAGTGGACGTGGAGGTTCCGGTGTGCGCCGGTACGGGGGAATTGGGGGTGAGGCAGATCACTCCGTGATGGTGGCGTCGAACGTCGGCGACAGATGCGCGCGGGGCCGACTCGGCACCGCCCGCTCCAGCCGCAGCCGTGCGGCGCGGCCCTTCAACGTCAGCGTCATCAGCTGATTGCCGAAGTGCGGACCGTTGAGCCGGTCCCAGGTCACCGGCAGCGGCGCCACCTTGCCGTGGCGGGCCAGCGCTCGGCCGATCCAGCGCGCGGGGCGGCTCCAGCCGAAGCGGAACCCGGCGCGGATGGCGGCCGGTACGGCGTTGTGCACGGGCGAGCAGGTGAGTTGGAGCACCCGGCTGCGCATCGCCGCTGGGAAGCGCGCCTCGGCCAGATAGGCATGGTGGACGTCGCCGGACAGGACGCAGACGGTGGCGGGCGCGTTCGGCGCGCTGCCGACACCCGCGACGATCCTCGCCAGGTCGTCGAACGAGCGGCGGAACGCGGCCCAGTGCTCCAGATCGGCGGCCCGCCGAAGCTTCTCGGACAGCCGTGCCCAACGCGGTCCGCGCCGACCGCCGCACAACGACTCGTTCCACGACTCGGCGTCATGGATGCCCGGCGGCAGGAGCCACGGCAGGGAGGTGCCGATGAGCAGGTGGTCGAACGAGCCGTTCGTGGCCAGCTCCTCGAGCCATGCCATCTCGGCGTCGTCCAGCATCGCCCGCTCGCCCTCCCGCAGGACGCGCGCGGCCCGGGAGTCGACCATGAGGAGCCGGGTGCGCCCGAAGTCCCGGTGGTAGCTCCAGCGTGCGGCCATGGGGTCGGCGTCGGCTCGGGCGGCGAAGGCGCGCAGCTCGTCCGCCCCGTCGTGCGCGGCGCGCACGGCCGCGTAGAGCTTGTCGGCCTCGAGCTCGTCGGGGGAGAGATTGCCCAGGTGCTGGTAGACCCAGTACGAGGTCAGGCCGCCGAGGATGCGCTCGGACCACCAGTCGGCGGCGCGGATCTGCTCGCGCCAGGAGTCCGAGGTGTTCCAGTCGTCGATCACGTCGTGGTCGTCGAAGACCATGCACGTGGGGACGGTGGAGAGCAGCCAGCGGATCTCGGGGTCGCGCCAGGATTCGTAGTAGAGGTGGGTGTACTCCTCGTAGTCCGCCACCTGGTCGCCGGGCGGGGTGTCCAGGTCGCGCCTTCCGGCGAGGTAGTCGCGCGTGGCGGCCGAGGTCTCGTCCGCGTAGACCTGGTCGCCGAGCAGGAGCAGCACATCGGGGCGCTCGGGGCCGTCGGGGTCGGCGGCGAGGCGGGCGGAGAGCGCGTCGAGGGCGTCCGGGCCGACCTTGTCGCCGCCGGGGGTGTGGCGCACGGTCGAGGGGCAGCCCCAGCGGCAGGAGCCGAAGGAGACGCGGAGCTCGGGGGCGGACCCGGAGGCCGTGCGCGTACCCGTGTCATCCGCGGCATCCGTGGCCGTGGCCGCATCGTCGGCGGTGCCCGTGTCCTCGGCGGTGCCCGTGTCCTCGGCGGTGCCCGCGTCTTCGGCGGTGCCCGTGTCCGCGACCGCACCCGTGGCCGCACCCGTGTCCGTGCTCGGCAGGGTGCGGATCGTGCTCGGCGGGAAGGCCGAGTCCGGGAGCGGCCAGGCCCGGTCCCCGTCGAGGGTGACCTGGTAGGCGGTCGTGGTGGCGGGGCGCAGGCCGGTGACGGGGACGAGGGCGTAGTGGTGGCCGGCGACCCGCCAGGTGGAGGACGAGCCGCCGGCTCCGGCGTCCGTGGTCACCCGCACCGTGCAGGGCCGGTCGGTCTCGACCCAGACGGTGGCGCTGTCCGCGTCCACGTAGCGCAGCAGCGGGCCCAACAACAGCTCGGGCATCCTGGCCCCTCCTTGCTTCGTCCCCTTCGGCGACGATTGGGTGGGGGCCAGTGTTCCCGAACGTCGGGCTCCGGGGAAGGTCAGCAGCTGTTCGGCCCTGTTCCCAGCGGTCGGCCTCAGCAGCCGGCCTCAGCGGCTGACCTCAGCGGCCGGTCTCAGCAGCCCGTCTCAGCGGCCGGTCTCAGCAGCCGTTGAGTATGGAGCTGAGCGCGTTCTTCTCCGCGGAGTCCACGGTGAGCAAGTAGTAGTACTTCACCCACACCCACATACGAGCGTACGTGCAGCGGTAGCCGGTCACCGACGGAAGCCACTCGGCCGGGTCCTGGTCGCCCTTGGCCTGGTTGACGTTGTCGGTGACGGCTATGAGCTGGGAGCGGGTGAGGTCGTTGGCGAAGCCCTGCCGCTTGGCGGTGGTCCAGCTGCTCGCGCCGGAGCGCCAGGCCTCGGCCAGGGGGACGACGTGGTCGATGTCCACGTCGGCGGCGGCGTGCCAGGTGGCGCCGTCGTAGGGGGAGAACCAGGTGCCGCTGACGGCCGCACAGCTGGAGTCCTGGACGACGCCGGTGCCGTCGCGCTTGAGGACGACCTCACGGGTGTTGCAGGTCCCGCTCTGGGTGATCCAGTGCGGGAACTTGTCGCGGCTGTAGCCGGTGGAGGAGCCTTCGGCCTGCACGGTGAGGGCGGCGAGGTAGCCGCGGGCGGTGGCCGCGCTCGGCGGGGTGGGCGGGGCGGCCTGGGCGGAGGATCCCCCGAGCAGCGTGGCCGTCGTGGCGAGGCCCACGGCGGCGGCGAGGGCGGCGAGGGAAGGGCGGGTTTGACGCGCGTAGAACGAGAACACGGTGCCTCCAGGGCGCGATGTCGTTGTGGAGCGGCTGGACCGTGGGGAATCGTTTCGGTGGAGGGTTTCGCCACGGTGTGCATCAGGTAACAGGCTGGCGGCATGTGCACGTCAGAATCAAGGGGGTGGAGGGTGGTGATGGAGCACCAGGTCTGCTCGCATATGGGGAAGTTCACGCCGCAAGGCACTTAGGGTGAGCCCCGTGATCACGTCGGCCAGCACCCTGCTCCCGGTCAATACGACTCTCGGTGCGGTCCTCTTCGTCCTCCTCGCGGCGGCGGCCGGTGTCGCCGCGGTGGCCGGGCTCGGCCACGCGCGCGCCATCGTCCTCGCCGGGGTCCGGGCGGCCGTGCAGCTCGCCGCGGTCGCCCTCGTCATCCGCTGGGCGCTCGAGTCGCTACCGCTGCTCTTCGTGTTCCTGCTGGTGATGTTCGCGGTGGCGGTGCGCACGGCGGGGCGCCGGATCACCTCCGACCGCTCGTGGCGGTGGGTGGCGGTGCCGATCGCCATGGGGGTGGCCCCTGTTGTCCTGGCGCTCGTGACCTGCGGACTCGTACCGCTGCGGGGCATCGCGCTCATCCCGGTCAGCGGCATCCTCATAGGCGGGGCGCTCACGGCCACGGTCCTGGCCGGTCGGCGCGCGCTGGAGGAGCTGGAGACCCGGCACGGGGAGGTGGAGGCGGCGATGTCGATCGGCCTGCTGGACCGGCAGGCGCGACTGGAGATCGCCCGCACCGCGGCGGCGGGCGCGTTGATCCCCGCGCTGGACCAGACGAGGACGGTGGGGCTGGTCACCCTTCCCGGGGCGTTCGTCGGCATGCTCCTCGGCGGGGCGTCGCCGCTGATGGCGGGGGCGGTGCAGCTGTTCGTGCTGGTCGCGCTGCTGGAGGTGGAGGCGGTGGCGGTGGCTTTGGTGCTGGAGCTGGTCGCGAGGGGCCGGGTGACCAGGCCCCCGCGACACGCGTGACGGCTCCTTGCAGGAGCGAAGGGGAGTAGCCCTTCCTCCTGTGCTCGGTGGACCGCGTGCGGTTCCTGCCGGGCAGGAGGGACCTCGGACTGTCGACATACCGGCCCGTCTCCGCGAGGAGGCCGGCCCGGCGCCCGGAGCGCGGCACTTGGCAAGCGCCTCAGTGAGGCGGCCGCGCCGGCGAGACCTTCGGCCGCAGTGCTGAATTCAGCGTTGCCGTGCCGAAGCGTCCCCGGAACTCCCCGGATTCCTCGGTGCGGGCAGCCCGACCGGAACGGACACACCCTTGTTTCAGCCTCACCGTCGCCGCGATCACCTTAGGTGTGGTCTTCCTCGCCGAGCTTCCCGGCGACCGCGTGCGGCGGCTACGCGGGCACCGGGACGGCGGCCTGCTCGCGGGCCTGATGCTCGCACCAGATACCGGGCGGTCCATGTCTTCTGCGGGATCGCCGCCGCGTTCGTCGAGCGCCGCCATCACCGCCGCGGCGATCCCCTGACGGCGCTCACGTCGTGAGCGCCGTCAGGGGGTGAGCGTCAGCCGGACGAGGCCCGTGCCGGGGTCGGCCGTGACCTCGACCTGCTCCAGCGTCCTGACGACGGCGGTCGGAGCCTGCGGGCCGGACCCGGAGCGCGGGCCCACGCCGACCACCCGCATCCCCGCGGCGAGCCCGGCGGCGATTCCCGCCTCGGAGTCCTCGAAGACGACGCACTCCTCGGGGGTGAAGCCCAGTTCGGCCGCCCCCTTGAGGAAGCCCTCCGGGTCGGGCTTGCTCACGCTCACACACTCGGCGGTGATCAGGACGGGGGGCAGAGGAAGGCCGGCCGCGGCCATCCGGGTCCGCATCAGCCGGTCGTCCGCGGAGGTGACCACGGCATGCGGGAGGTCCTTGACGGCGGCCATGAAGTCGGGTGCGCCGGGGACCGGGACCACGCCGTCGACGTCCGCGTTCTCCCGCTCCAGCATCCGGGCGTTGTCCGCGAGGTTCAGCTCCATGGGGCGGTCGGGCAGCAGGACGGCCATCGTGGCGTGGCCCTGGCGGCCGTGGACCACCGGGAGCACTGCCTCGGGATCCAGTCCGTTCTCGACGGCCCAGCTGCGCCAGCAGCGCTCCACGACCGCGTCGGAGTTGACGAGCGTGCCGTCCATGTCCAGCAGGAGGGCGCGGGCGGTCAGCTCGGTCATCGTCTTCTTCTCCCAGCGGCGCGAAAGCGGTGGTGCGCAAGGCGGTGGTGCACACAGGCGGTGGTGCGCGAAAGCGGTGGACTTCACAGCAGTGCCCCGCTCACCCGGGCCAGGGCGGACGGGGGAGGTGGAGGAGCTCCGCGCCCCTGGTCAGGTCGGGGTGGGGCGCGGAGCCCAGTTTGTTTCTCCGGTATACAAAGTAGCACCGCTGGACCCACTACGACAGGGGGGAGACCTCCTGGAGCAGTCCCCAGGTGAAGTCGGCGATGTGGCGGCCCTCGCCGGGAATCGTGATCAGCAGCCGCCACCGCGTGGGTGCCGTGCCCTCCATCGGCGTCGCCGGAGGGAAGGCATGGGCCACCTCGTCCACCGTGCAGCACCACGGTGCGAGGTCCTCGAGGCCGTTCAGCGCGGGGGAGGGGGCGTCCGGGGCGCGGACGAGCCATTCGTTCCAGACCGCCCCGCCGGGGCCGATCAGCACCTCGAAGCGCAGCGAGGGCCACAGCGGAACGCGCCAGCGCAGCGCCCGGCTGGTCATGTCGCCGATACGCCGCTCGTCCTCGCTCTCCGGCGGCCCCAGAACGGCGGCGTAGCGCCGGTCGCCGCGCGGGAAGGAGCGCGAGCGCACCATCGCCTGCCAGCGGCGGTTGGCCTCACGCATCTCGGTCCGGGTCATGGCGAGCTCGCGCAGCGCCGCCTCCACGAGCTCGGGATGGTGGTCCGCCATTCTGCGCAGGAGGACGAGTTGGAACTCCAGGGGGCCGAATCCGGGTGCCATGGGGAACAGCCTGCCCCAGGCTCCGGCGCTAGGAAGTCTCGGCCTCCAGGGCGCGCCGGGTGTTGGGACCGTAGACGCCGTCGGGGTCGCCCTTGATGTCATGCCCGCGCTGGTAGCTGCTGACCGCGTCCTTCACCGCGCCGTCGTACTCGCCGTCCTCGGCGCCGAGCAGGTAGCACAGGCAGGACGAGCGCTTGAGCCGCTTCTGGAGGTCCACCACCGCGGGGCCGCTGTCGCCCTCGCGCAGGACGGGAGGCTTCTGGGATCCTCCGCCGCCTCCCGAGCCGCCGCCGTTGCCGCCGTTGCCGCCCCCGCCCGAGCCGCCCGAACTCGCCGAGGGGCCCGGGGAGGTCCCGCCGCCGTCCCTCGTGGGGGACGAGGAGGCCGACGGGCTCTTCTTGCCCTCCGCCTCGGCCGAGGCGCTTCTGCTCGCGCTCGCCGACGAGGACGCCGACGGGGAGGCGGCGCTGCTCGGCAGGGCCGAGGGAGCGCCCGGCTCCTGCACGGCCGCAGTGGTCGCGGGAGCCGCGCCATGGCTGGGGCCGCTCGCGGCGCCGGCCTTGGAGCCGCCACCGCCGCTGAAGGCGCCGACGGCGAAGGCAATGGCGGCCACACCCAGCACCACCAGCGCGGCCGCGGCGCCTATCGCCCGCCTCCTGCGATCCGCCCTGGGGCGCTCGGGCGCCGCGTCACCGGCCGCCGCCGCGCCGGGCACATGGACCGGGAGCGCCAAGGCCCCCTCGTCCTCGCCGCCGAACAGCCCGACGTCCTCGGCCTTGGGGCCGTCGTCGTCCGCCCCGCCGCTGGAGCGGCGGGGCGCCCCCGAGATCACCGCGGGCGTCAGCCCCTCGGGCCCGACGGGCAGCGGCGGGGGAAAGGGCAGCGGGTCGCTCGTGGACTCGGCCGACGGGCGGGCGCCCTTGTCGGCGCTGCCGTCGGCGCTTCCCTCGCTGGGGGCGAAGTACGGACGCACCCGCGTCGGGCGGAACGAGTCGAACGCGGCCGCCACCGCCTCCTCCGCCGTACGCGGAGGGCAGTCGCACGTCGGCGTTCCGTCCGCGCCGAGGCTCGCCCCGCAAAGGGAGCACTGCTCTGCCGCCACTGGCGGTCCTCCTCATGAATGTCCGGGAACACGAGAAACGTCCCCGGTGATGCCCGGCGAAAGACACGTCAGCTCGGGCGAAGTCCTTGTGCCGCTCGGTCGCGCACAGATTATGCAGAAGGACCAGCGGCTTGGACAGCCGCGCGAAGTGCTCTGCTCCGGTTGGGTACAGCAGGTCCTCGAGGGGAGGGAATGTACGTTTTCTCTCGGCCGATGGCGGTACCCGACATGGCATAAGCCGCCAAACGCGCGAAAATCGAGCTGCGACACCGCGGGTGCGGGCCACCCGGAGCCGAGCGAGCCGAGGAGCAAGCCATGGCGCAGGACCCCGCGCACGCCGCAGCGCCCGACCCGCCCGGTCTGCCCCCGGCGGCGGCGTCTGTCGACAGCGCCCCCGTCGAGCACGAGCCGCGCAGCGTGTGGGTGGTCATGGGCGCGCTCCTGCTCGGCCTGCTGCTCGCGGCACTCGACCAGACCATCGTCTCCACCGCACTGCCCACCATCGTCAGCGACCTCGGCGGCCTCGAACATCTCTCCTGGGTCGTCACCGCCTACCTGCTCGCCTCAACGGCCGCCACGCCGCTGTGGGGGAAGCTCGGCGACATGTACGGCCGCAAGAAGCTGTACCAGGGGTCCATCGTCATCTTCCTGGTCGGCTCAGCGCTGTGCGGCGTGGCGCGGAACATGGGCGAGCTGATCGCCTTCCGGGGCATCCAGGGGCTGGGCGGCGGCGGCCTGATCGTGCTGTCGATGGCGATCGTCGGCGACATCGTCCCGCCACGCGACCGGGGGCGGTACCAGGGCGTGTTCGGCGCGGTGTTCGGCGTCACCAGCGTGCTGGGCCCGCTGCTCGGCGGCCTGTTCGTGGACCACCTCAGCTGGCGCTGGGTCTTCTACATCAATCTGCCCATCGGCGTGGTCGCGCTCGCCGTCATCGCCGCCGTGCTCCAGATCCCGGTGCGGCGCACCAAGCACCGGATCGACTACCTGGGAACGTTCACCATCGCGTCCGTCGCCACCTGCCTGGTGCTCATGACCTCACTCGGCGGCGTCACCTGGCCCTGGGACTCGTGGCAGATCACCGGGCTCGGCGTCCTCGGCGCCGTCCTGCTGGTGGCGTTCGTCGCGATCGAGCGGCGCGCCGTCGAACCCGTGCTGCCGCTGCGCCTGTTCAGGCTGCGGACGTTCACGCTGTGCTCGATCATCGGGTTCGTCGTGGGCTTCGCCATGTTCGGCACGCTCACCTACC
Organism: Wenjunlia tyrosinilytica; assembly: GCF_014646055.1. GTDB lineage: Bacteria > Actinomycetota > Actinomycetes > Streptomycetales > Streptomycetaceae > Wenjunlia > Wenjunlia tyrosinilytica. The sequence goes on along the minus strand of NZ_BMMS01000001.1, from coordinate 233,429 downwards.
TGCCGACGTTCCTCCAGGTCGTCCACCATGTCTCGCCGACGCTGTCGGGAGTGCACATGCTGCCCATGGTGGGCGGCATGCTCGTCGCCTCCATCGGATCCGGGCAGATCGTCAGCCGCACCGGGCGGTACAAGGTCTTCCCCATCGCCGGCACCGGCATCGTGGTCATCGGGCTCCTGCTGCTGTACCACCTGGACGAGAACACCGGCAACACCGTGATGAGCCTGTACTTCCTCACCTTCGGCTTCGGACTCGGCCTGGTCATGCAGGTGCTCGTCCTGATCGTGCAGAACGCGGTCGGCTACCAGGACCTGGGCGTGGCCACCTCGGGAGCGACGTTCTTCCGTTCCATCGGGGCGTCGTTCGGTGTATCCATCTTCGGCACGATCTTCTCCAACCGGCTCACAACCGAGCTGGCCGACGCCCTGCGGGGCAAGCCGCTGCCGCCGGGGTTCCGGCCTTCGTCGCTCAAGGCCGATCCACGGGGTCTGCGCGGCCTGCCCGCCGATCTGCAGTCCGCCGTCCTGCACGCGTACTCGGTCTCCATCACCAGTGTGTTCCTGTGGGCCGTGCCGGTGGCGGTCGTGGCGTTCGTGCTCGCGTGGTTCCTCAAGGAGCAACCGCTGCGCGGTTCGGTGACCGCGCCCGACCAGGGGGAGACCCTCGGTACCAACCCGGTGGAGCGGTCCTCGCTCGACGAGATGGCCCGCGGACTGTCCCTGCTCGGCTGCCGAGAGGGCCGCCGCGACCTCTACATCAGGATCACCGAACGCGCCGGGTTGGATCTGCCGCCGGCGGCGAGCTGGCTGGTGCTGAGGACCAACCGGTACGGGCAGACGGATCCGGCGCTGCTCGCCGACCGGGTGGAGATCCCTCGGCAAGTGATCGCCGACGCCGTACGGCAGTTGGAGGAACGGGGCATCGCCGCGCGCGACGGCGTCCTGCTGACGCTCACGGAGGAGGGCAGGAGGGTCGCCGCCAAGCTCGTCGAGGCACGACGGGAGTCGCTGGCCCGGCTGCTCGGTGACTGGAAGCCGGAGGAGCACACCGAACTGGCCGAGCTGGTCGACCGGCTCAGCGGTGAACTGTGCGGGGACGACGCGGACCGGCCCCAGCCACGAACGACCGCGCGCCCCGGCGTCTGAGCGCGCGTCCCAGCGTCTGAGCGCACGTCCGGGCGTCCGAGCGCACGTTCCAGCGTCCGAGCGCGCGTCCCGGCGTCCGCCCGTGCGCATGGCCGGGTGTCCGTGCCCAGCAGTCGCTCGCGCGGGTGCTCGGCAAAGGTGTTTGAGAACGCTCATCGAGGCAAGCCGCTTCATTAGTCGGCGACGGACCCACTCAAACACCCGCGCGGAACGTGCGGAAAACACTGGAGGCATGAGATGTCCGCAGGAGTGACCGCGATTGTCATCCTGGCGGCCGTGCTGGTGCTCGCGGCGATCGGATACGCCGTGCTGCGGCCGAAGTTGAGAACGAACCGTCTGCGGCGCCGGTTCGGCACCGAGTACGACCGCGCTCTGGCCGAGCACGGCGGCAGCACCAAGGAGGCGGAGGACGCCCTCGAGGGCCGTCTGCGCCGTCACCGCGGCCTCGACATCAAACCCCTGACGCCGCAGGCCCGTGAGATGTACGTGGCCCGATGGACCGGTGTGCAGGAGGCGTTCGTGGACCATCCCACGAAGGCCGTCGTCGACGCCGACCACCTCATCGGCGACCTGCTGAAGGAACGCGGCTACCCGACGCGGGAGCGCGGCGAGGCGATGGACGTGCTGTCCGTGGAGCACGCCTCCGCGCTGCAGAGCTACCGCCAGGCCCGTGACACGGCGCAGCGCGCCGTCGACGGCAAGGCGTCGACCGAGGAACTGCGTGAGGCCATGCTCCGCACCCGCACCCTGTTCGCCGAACTCATCGGCAGCGGGCGGGACGACGAGGCCCGCGGTGAGCGCGCCACCCGCACGAAGGAACCCAAGCGGATCAAGCACGGCAAGCCGACCACGCCCATCGAGGCCGCCCCCGGCGGAGGTGTCAAGTGAAGCGCCCGGGCAGCCCCGGCACCGGCGCCTCCACGCCGGAACCCTCCACGGTCCCCGAGGCCGACCGCGCGGCCTCCCATGAGACCGCCGCCAAGCCGGCGTCCGTCGCCGACCCGGCGCCGGTGGGCAAGCCGACCCCGGTGAGCGACCCGGTCTCCGTGGGCAGGCCCGCACCGGTGGCCGACCCGGCGCCCGTGGCGAAGCCCGCCCCGGTGACCGACCCCGGCCCCGCCCCCGCTCGCACCACGGAGAGCGGCCGCACGTCCGAAGTCGGCGGCGACGCCGCCTCGGGCACCGCTCTCGAGGCCGCCCGGGCCGACACCCCAGAGGCAACCCCCGCCCCCGCGGGACGCAGCACCCTGGACAAGATCCTCGAAGAGGACGCCGAGCCCGAGCTCCAGGCCCGGTGGAGCGGTATCCAGGCCGGTTTCGTCGACAGCCCCAAGCGGGCCGTCGAGGAGGCCGACAAGCTGGTCGCCGATGTGACCGCGCGGGTAGCCGAAGCCATCAGGGTCCGCCAGGAACTCCTGCGGGAGGGCTGGCAGAAGACGGCCCCGGACACCGAGGAGTACCGGCTGGTGCTCCAGGAGTACCGGGCGTTCGTGGGCCGGCTGGTCGAGATCTGAACCCGGCCCGCCTCCGACGGCCGCCGGCCCCGCCCACCGGGCGGGGCCGCACTCGTGCGTCAGTCCTGCTTCGGCCCCGCCTGCTGCACGACCTCGAACGACCACAGCGTGGAGCCGGAGGCGGCCGGCTTCTGCGAAGGGTCACCGCCCCGGTGGGCGGCCTGCATCGGCCCGGACATCCACTTCTGGAAGTCCTCCTCGCTGCGCCACCGGGTGTAGACGAGGTAGGTGTCGGTGCCTTCGACCGGACGGAGCAGCTCGAACCATTCGAAACCGTCGGAGTTCTCCACGGATCCGGCGCGCGCTCCGAAGCGCTTCTCCAGCGTCTCGCGCTGTTCCTCGGGCACGGTCAGCACATTGATCTTCACGATGCTCATCCCCCCATCCTGCCGCAGGGGGGACCGATGGGGGGTCGGCGGCAGGAGGCGGCTGCGGACGCCGGGTCGTCGGCCGAGTTGCCGGAATTCAAACATCCGCTCAGGGCGAGCGCGGCGGCCGGGATCGCCGTCAGCCCGTGCGCAGGCCGGTGAACAAGCGGTGAACAAGCCCTTGACGTGCCCCGTTGTCCCCATCGGTCCCCCCGAGTCCGTTGACGAGGGAGGTGATTGTCATCCCCCGATGAGCCGGAACATCACTCAATCGGCGTAATCCCGAGTGCGGGGGGCACATCGCGCGGGTGCGGAGTGCGTGTGCGATTCTCATATCTTGGACCAATGCGAGACGGCGGACAGGTGACAATGGGGCGTCCTGCGTCTGTTCCACAGGAGGCCGCGGGTCCGTGGGGGCATCCGATCGTCGGCGAGGAATGGGGAGCAGCGGCAGATGACGAACGCAACCGGACGCGGCCTGGGGGAACTGCGGGGGTCGCGTACCGTCATGGCGCTCGGCGCTCTGTGGCTGCTGACCGCGCTGCTGGCCGCACGCCAGGCCGCCCGGGTGCTGCGTCTGCCGCCGGGGGAGCGGCTGACCGATCTGGAGACCTGGATCGGCCGCAACGGCGTTCTGCACTTCCAGGGGTCGCTGTACGACAAGAGTGACGCGTTCACCGGCACCCCGTTCGCCGGACTCGCCCTCAAGCCCCTGACCAACGCGGCCGAGGCGAGCCTGGGCCTGTTCTGGACGTTCGGGACGTTGCTCCTCGTGGCCGGCCTCGGATTCGTGGTGGCCCGCGAACTGCCGGGCACCCGGCGCAACACCATGCTCGCCGCCCCGGTGGTCATCAGCCTTCTCGTGCTGTCACTGCCGGTCCGCAACACCTTCGCGCTGGGCCAGACCAGCATCCTGCCGGTCCTGCTCGTCATGGTGGCCTGCCTGCCCGCGGCCCCGCGCCACCAGGCGGGAATCCTCGTCGGCCTGGCCGCGGCGCTCCAGCCCGCGATGATCGTCTTCGTCCCGTTCCTGTGGCTGACCGGGCGGCGGCCGGGCGCGCTCACGGCCGCGGGCACGTTCGCCGGCTGCACCGCCCTGGCCTGGGCGGCGTTGCCCGGCGACTCCGCCACGTACTGGGTCCACCACGTTGCCGGAGCCGGGCTCGGCGACCCCGCCGACAGCCTGTCCAACCAGTCGCTGCACGGCCTGCTCCTGCGGATAGGCCTGCACGGCCCGGTCGAACTGCTCGTCTTCGGCGCCCTCGCCGGGCTCGTCGCCGTCATCGGCCTGCGCCGCGCGTCCTCGTACGCCAAGGACGGCCAGGTGGTGCTCGCGGCGGCCCTGGTGGGCTGCGTCGCCGTCGCCGTCTCTCCCGTCGCGTGGCAGCACCAGCAGTTGTGGATCCTGCTCGCCGCCGTCGGCCGGGTGGGCAGGCGCCGGTCGGACCGCCTGCTCTGGCCGGTGTTCGTCGTCCTCGTCATGACCTTCGGCAGCCAGGTGCTCGTGCCGCACATGAAGGTCGCAGGCGCCGTCGCCGCGAACGCGCCGCTGTTGGCCGCCGTCGTCGCCGCGTGCGTGATGCCCTTCCTGACGCGCTCCAACCCCGCGTGGGACCGGCCGGTGCCGACCGAGGTGGCCGCTCCGGCGCGCACCCGGTTCCGGTGGCTTCCCCTGCTGCGTGCCCTGCCGCGCCCGTTGAACCGCCCCAACCTTCTGCTGGAACTGCTCCTGATCCGCGTGGGCTACTGGGTCTACTCGTTCATCCGAGGCTCCGTGCCCGACCAGCGCAGTGTCGCCGAGCACCACGGGCGGCAGGTCCTCGACATCGAGGGCGCCCTGTTCATGGACATCGAGCACTGGCTCAACCACCAGGTCATCAAGGTCTCCTGGCTCGAGAGCGGGCTGAACTTCTTCTACTCGACCTTCCACTTCCTCGTTCCGCTGGCCATTCTCGGTGTGCTCTACGCGCGCCGTCCCGCGACCTACCGGGCCGCCCGCACCTCGCTGGGCCTGGCCACGCTCATCGGGCTGTTCGGCTTCTGGTTCTACCCGCTGGCGCCGCCGCGGCTGATGCCCGGCATGAACTCCGTCGACACCGTGCACGGCACCCAGGACCTGTCCCACCCCGACTTCGGCGCGCTCACCAAGCTGTCCAACCAGTACGCGGCGATGCCGTCGCTGCATGTCGGCTGGGCGCTGTGGTGCGGGCTGATGATCGCCTTCCTGGCGCCGCGCCTGTGGATGAAGGCGCTCGGCCTGCTCTACCCGTTCATGACGACGTTCGTCATCATCGGCACGGCCAACCACTATGTCCTGGACGCGGTCGGCGGAGTGGTCGTGGTGGCGGCCGGGCTCGGCCTCCAGTACGCGCTGACCGGCGTCACCCCGTTCTCCCGCAAGGAACCGGAGCCGGTCCTGAAGCCGCCGGGGCCGGGTGCGGGGGCCGAGGACGCCGAGGAGGCAGCCGTGGGGGACGGCGCCGAGAGCACCACAGAGCGACGCGAGCGGGTCGACGTAACCTCGGTCTGACGGACCGTCCACGGCCCGCCTCGGGCCGTGGGAGCACGGGCTCGGACCGTGGACCGCGCGAGTGCTCGCGGAGGGGGAGCTGTGGGGGACAGGGCACTGGTGCTCGGCGGCGGCGGACTGACCGGGATCGGCTGGGAGTGGGGCGTTCTGGCCGGTCTCGCGGACGCCGGGATCGACCTCACCGACGCCGATCTGTTCGTGGGCACTTCGGCGGGCTCGGTCGTGGGGGTCCATCTGGCCTGCGGCGCCGATGTCCAGGTGTACTACGAGCGCCAACTCGAGGAACCGGTCGGTGAGATGACCGGCGGACTCGGAATGCGCGAGAAGATGCGGATGGCCGCCGCCCTCTTCGGGGAGGGGGACGAGCAGGAGGCCAGGGCCCGGTTCGGGCGGATGTCGCTCGCCGTCCCCACCGTGCCGCAGGAACAGCGCCGCAAGGTCATAGCGAGCCGGCTGGCCACCCACACCTGGCCCGACCGCAGGCTCCTCATCACTGCGGTCGACGTGGATTCGGGGGAGTTCGCGGCATTCGACCGGGAGAGCGGGGTCGATCTGATCGACGCCGTCGCGGCCAGTTGCGCCGTGCCGGGAGTCTGGCCGCCCGTCCCCATCAAGGGGCGCCGCTGGATGGACGGCGGGGTGCGCTCGCCCGCCAATGTCGACCTGGCCGCGGGCTGCGAGCGGATCGTGGTGCTGGCGCCCATGACGGCGGGGCTGGGGGCCATCAAGAGCGTGGCCGACCAGGTGCGCGAGCTGGGAGAAGGGCCCGAGGTGGTGGTGGTCTCGCCGGATCCGGCGACGCGCAGGATCGTCGGCGGCGACATGCTCGATCCCGCCCGGCGCGCTCCCGCGGCCCGCGCGGGACGGGAGCAGGCGGCCTCGGCGGCGGACGCGGTCGCCGAGGTCTGGTCCACCGTCTGAACCCCTCAACTCAGAGGACATTGGAGTCAATTCAGGACATCAACCGCAGGTAATCCTGTCAACATTCAGGCATTGGCAAAAAATTTGCAGAGACGATCTTTCGAATTCCTCCCCCTCCGTGCAGGATCGGCCCACAACGTTCGGACTTCACCGCTGCCACGAGCGGCGGATCGGTTGGGGGAGGACCATCCTGTGAAGCGAATAGCGGTGCTCGGCGTTGCCGGCACTCTCCTGGCGGGCGCGGTTGCCGCCGCCCCGGCGGCATCGGCGGCCCGGGGCGGCGACGTCCCCGGCGGCAGCGCCGAAGCCGCTGGTGTGAAGATCGCGGCCGCCAAGGCGGCCGCGAAGGGCGTCGACTGGGCACTGTGTCCCACTGACTGGGGCTTCCCGGCCCCGATCCAGTGCGGCTACGTCACGGTCCCCGTCAACTACGCCAAGCCCGACGGCGAGCAGATCAAGATCGCCGTTGACATGATCAAGAACACCGGGAGCGAGACGCAGCGCCAGGGCGCCCTCGTCTACAACCCCGGTGGCCCCGGTGGCTCCGGCATGCGCTTCCCGACGCGCGTGACCAACAAGAACCCGCTGTGGACGAAGGCCTCGACGGCGTACGACTTCGTCGGCTTCGACCCGCGCGGTGTCGGCCACTCCGCGCCGATCTCCTGCATGGACCCGCAGGAGTTCGTCAAGGGTCCGAAGAAGGACCCGGTCCCGGACAACGAGGCCGACAAGCTCTTCCAGCGCAAGCTCGCCAAGGACTACGCCAAGGGCTGCAAGGAGCGCAGCGGCGCCCTTCTGCCGTACATGACGACGGCGAACACGGTCCGCGACCTCGACGTCATCCGCGCCGCGCTGCACGAGAAGAAGCTCAACTACCTGGGCGTCTCCTACGGCACCTACATCGGCGGCGTCTACGCGACGCTGTTCCCGACGCATGTGCGCCGCATGATCGTCGACAGCATCGTCGACCCGAGCCGCAAGAAGATCTGGTACGAGGCCAACCTCGACCAGGACGTGGCGTTCCAGGTGCGCTGGGACGACTGGAAGGCCTGGGTCGCCAAGCACGACTCCACCTTCCACATCGGCGACACCTCGGCCAAGGTGGAGACGGCGTGGCGGAACTTGCGTGCCACGGCCAAGGCCAACCCCATCGGCGGCAAGGTCGGTCCGGCCGAGCTGCTCGGCTTCTTCCAGAGGGCTCCCTACTACGACTCGGCCTGGATTCCCGTGGCCGACGCGTGGAGCAAGTACGTTGCGGGAGACCCGCAGCCGCTGATCGACAACGCCGCCCCCGACATGAGCGACACCAAGGGCAACATCGCCGCGGAGAACGGCAACGCCGTCTACACCGCGGTCGAGTGCACCGACGCCAAGTGGCCCACGTCCTGGAAGAAGTGGGACCGGGACAACACCGAGCTGCACAAGAAGTACCCGTTCCTGACCTGGTCCAACGCCTGGATGAACCTGCCGTGCGCCACCTGGGGCGTGCCGCAGCAGACCCCGGTGAAGGTGGAGACCCGCAAGGGCCTGCCGCGGATCATGCTCATCAACGGCACCCGTGACGCCGCGACCCCGTACTCCGGCGCGCTCTCGCTCCACAAGCGCCTGAAGGACTCCCTGCTCATCACGGAGAAGGGCGCCGGCTCGCACGGTGTCACCGGCCTGGTCAACCCCTGCATCAACGACCGGGTGGACACCTACCTGCTCACCGGCAAGCTCGACAAGGGCGATGTGACCTGCGCCGCCCACCCGCAGCCGGAGCCGACCGCGGCCGCGGCCAAGCAGTCCCGGCGCGCGCTGGCAGACGTGCCCGCCGTTCACTGACGCGCAACGCGGTAACTGCCGGGCAACCGGTACCGGCCCCCGACGCTCACCGAGCGTCGGGGGCCGTGCTGTCTCCCGTAGGTCTCCTCCGGGGTGCTTCGGGCAGGCTCAGGCGTATCTGACCCGCATCTCCTTCACCCCGTTGATCCACGCCGACCGCAGCCTCCGCGGCTCGTCGCCCACCAGCCGGATGTCGGGGGCGGCGTCGGCGATCGCGTTGAAGATGAGGTTGATCTCCACCCGGGCGAGGCTGGCGCCGAGGCAGAAGTGCGGCCCGCCGCCGCCGAATCCGAGGTGCGGGTTCGGGTCGCGGGTGATGTCGAAGACGTCGGGCCGGTCGAAGACCCGCGGGTCGTAGTTGGCCGAGGAGTAGAAGACGCCGACCCGGTCCCCCTCCTTGATCGCCGCTCCGCCGAGCTCGGTGTCGCGGGTGGCGGTGCGCTGGAAGGAGACGATGGGCGTGGCCCAGCGCACGATCTCGTCGGCGGCGGTCGGGGGGCGGGTCGCCTTGAACAGCCCCCACTGCTCCGGGTGGGTGAGGAAGGCGTGCATGCCGTGCGTGATGGCGTTGCGGGTGGTCTCATTGCCCGCCACGGTGAGCACGAGCACGAAGAAGCCGAACTCGTCGGAGGTCAGATTCCCCTCGTCCTCCGCCGCGACCAGCCTGGTGACGATGTCGTGCGCGGGGCACTCCTTGCGTGCGGCGGCCATGTTCATGGCGTAGGAGATGAGCTCCATCGCGGACTCGGCGCCGACCTCCTCGGTGATGGCCAGTTCGGGATCGTCGTAGGAGGCCATCTTGTTGGACCAGTCGAAGAGCTTGGCCCGGTCGCCCTGGGGGACTCCGATGAGCTCGGCGATGGCCTGCAGCGGCAGCTCCGAGGCGATGTCGGTCACGAAGTTGCCGGTGCCGCCGGAGGTGGCGTCGGCGACGATACGGGTGGCGCGCTCGCGCAGCGCGTTCTCCAGGGCGCGGATGGAGCGGGGGGTGAAGCCGCGCTGGACGATCTGGCGCAGGCGGGTGTGCTCGGGCGGATCCATATTGAGCAGGATCAGCTTCTGCACATCGATCTGGTCGCGGGTGATGGTCTCGTTGAAGCGGATGATCGCGGTGTTGGTGTTGGAGGAGAACACCTCGGGGTTGGTGGAGACCGCCTTGACGTCGGCATGGCGGGTCACCACCCAGTAGCCGTCGTCGTCGAAACCGGCCACCCCGTGGCGCTGGGCGTTCCACCAGACGGGCGAGGTCTCCCGCATGAGGGCGAACTCGGGCAGGGGGACGCGCTGTTGGTAGATGTCGGGGTCGGTGAAGTCGAATCCGTCGGGCAGCGCTGGACAGGACATGGCGGCTCCTGGCACGCACGGGCCGGGGCGCCCGCCGACAGTGGCTGACGTCCCATCAGGTATGTCGTCCGACGGTAATGAGCGCCGCACAAGGAAACAAGGGACGTGACCGCACTCTTGCGTAGGGGCTACCCCGGGTAATAAGAAGGCTGTTGGGAACTAGAACGCGTACTAGTTCTTCCTCGGGCGCCGGGACGCCCGACGGACGAGAGAGGACGAGTCATGGCCGCTGAACCCGTCATCGTCGAAGCAGTGCGCACCCCCATCGGCAAGCGCGGCGGCGCGCTCGCCAACCTCCACCCGGCCTACCTCCTGGGCGAGACCTACCGCGAAGTGCTGGCCAGGACGGGCATCCAGCCGGACGCCGTCGAACAGATCGTCGGCGGCACCGTCACCCACGCGGGCGAGCAGTCGATGAACCCCGCCCGCAACGCCTGGCTGGCCGTGGGCCTGCCCTACGAGACCGCGGCCACCACCGTGGACTGCCAGTGCGGCTCCTCCCAGCAGGCCAACCACATCGTCGCCAACATGGTGGCGGCGGGCGTGATCGACATAGGCATCGGCTGCGGCCTCGAGGCGATGTCGCGCGTGCCACTGGGCAGCGGCTCCAAGCACGGCCCCGGCAAGCCGTGGCCGGACGAGTGGAACGTCGACCTGCCCAACCAGTTCGAGGCGGCGGAGCGCATCGCCAGGAACCGCGGCCTCACCCGGGAGAACGTGGACCGCCTCGGGCTGATCTCGCAGGAGCGGGCGGCTCGCGCCTGGGCGGAGGAACGGTTCAAACGGGAGACCTTCGCCGTGCAGGTCCCCACCACGGAGGACGAGCAGGCGGCCGGGCAGGGCATGTGGCGGCTGGTCGACCGCGACGAGGGCCTGCGCGACACGAGCATGGAGGCGCTGGCGGGACTGAAGACGGTCATGCCGACGGCCATCCACACAGCCGGGAACTCCTCCCAGATCTCCGACGGCGCCGCGGCCGTCATGTGGGCCTCGCGCAGGATGGCCCGGGCGTTGAAGCTCAAGCCGAGGGCGCGGATCGTGGCCCAGGCCCTCGTCGGTTCGGACCCGCACTACCACCTCGACGGCCCGATCGACGCCACCAGGGCGGTGCTCGGCAAGGCCGGAATGACCCTGCGGGACATCGACATCGTGGAGATCAATGAGGCGTTCGCGTCCGTCGTGCTGTCCTGGGCCCAGGTCTTCGACCAGGACTTGGAGAAGGTCAACGTCAACGGCGGCGCGATAGCGCTGGGCCATCCGGTCGGCGCGACAGGCGCCCGCCTGATCACGACGGCCCTGAACGAACTGGAGCGAACGGACAAGGAGTTCGCCCTGATCACCATGTGCGCCGGCGGCGCCCTGGCGACGGGCACGATCATCCAGAGGGTCTGACGGGACGCCCGGCCGGGCGCGAGTGCGCGCCCGGCCCCTTGGTCCCCGACCGCCCCGCCGAGCGGGACGCGGCAGTTCAACTCCGTTCGCCGGCAAAGGTCGCGGACGCGTCGAATGCCGCCCTGCGGGTGGCGCGGCGCAGCGTTCTCAGGAGGGGGTGGCCCAGGGTGAGGGTCAGGGCGGCCGTGACGGCGGCGCGGGGGAGGTCCCAGCCGAGGGAGGTGGTCAGGCAGTAGGCCGCGAAACGGGTGACGTTGTCGGGGACGGGGGCGCCGGGGACGAAGGAGACCGAGCTGCTCATGCCACCGATGTACGGCCAGCCCTGAAGGTTCATCACCGTCCCGTACAGCACCGAGGAGACGACGCCGTAGACCGCGAGCAGTGCCGTCTCCCGGCGGCCGCGCCGGCGGTCCGGCAGGAGTCCCGCGCCCATCGACACCCAGCCCATGCTCAGCATCTGGAAGGGCATCCACGGGCCCACCCCGCCCGTCAGCAGCGCCGAGGCGAACATCGACACCGAGCCCAGCACAAAGCCGAAGCCCGGACCCAGGACGCGCCCGGACAGGACCATCAGGAAGAACATCGGCTCGATGCCCGCCGTGCCCGCGCCCAGGGGGCGAAGCGCCGCGCCCACCGCCGCCAGGACACCGAGCATGGCGACCGCCTTCGCGTCCATGCCGCCCTCGGAGATCTGGGCGATCACCACGGCCAGCAGGAGCGGCAGGAGCGCGGCGAACAGCCAGGGGGCGTCCGCGGAATGGGCCAGATCCGACTGCGGATCCGCCAGCAGCGGCCAGCCGAACGCGGCAACGCCGACGAGCGAGACGAGTACCAGCACCACCGTGGAACGCGGGCCCAGGCGTATCGGGCGGACCTGGGCGGCGGTCTTCATTGCGGTCATGGTGTTCGCGCCGTTCGCGCCGCTCGCGCCGTTCACGAAACGCTCTCCAGGGCCCGTTGGACCTGCGCGACGGTGAGCCACGGCTGGGGGCCGAGGACCTTGGAGACCTGGGGCGCGAACGCCGGTGAGGACACCACGATCTCGGCGGTCGGGCCGTCCGCGACCACCTCGCCGTCGGCCAGGATCACCACCCGGTCCGCCACCTCGGCGGCCAGTTCCACGTCATGGGTGGCGAGCAGCGTCGCGTGCCCCTCGGCCGCCAGCTCCCGCAGGGCCGAGACCAGCCGGGACTTGGCGGCGTAGTCGAGGCCGCGGGTGGGTTCGTCCAGCAGGAGCAGCGGAGGGCGGGCGGTGAGGACGACGGCGAGGGCGAGGGTGAGGCGCTGGCCCTCGGAGAGGTCACGGGGGTGGGTCGCGTCCGGGACGCCGGGCAGGAGCCGGGACACCAGCGCGCGGCAGGTGCCGGGTTCGGCGCCCGCGTCCGAGTCGGCCGCCGCGCACTCCGCCGCGACCGTCTCCGTGTAGAGGAGGTCACGCGGTTCCTGCGGCACGAGGCCGACCCGGCGCAGGAGGTCCCGCGGCTTTGCCGCGTGCGGCACGAGCCCGCCCGCGGTCACGCTCCCGGAGGTCGGCTTGTGCAGTCCCACCAGGGAGCCGAGCAGGGTGGACTTGCCCGCCCCGTTGCGGCCCATGAGCGCCACGGTCTCACCCGCCGATACGGACAGGCTCACCCCGCTCAGCGCCTGGACGCCTCCACGCCGGATCGAGAGCCGGACCGTTTCGGCGACGGCGACGGCGACGGAGACGGAGGCGGCGGGGGAGGGGGAGGGGACCGACGCGGCGGGCGCTTGCGGAGCCAGGGGCGCCAGGCGTTCTCGCAGGTCCGACGCCCGGCGCCGGGCGTCGCGGACCGACAGGGGCAGCGGCGACCAGCCGTAGGCCCGGCCCAGGGCGACAACGGGCGGGTGGACCGGCGATATGGACATGATGTCGGCCGGTGCGCCGACGGTCGGCGGCTGACCCGCGCCCGGCAGCAGGACGACCTGGTCGGCGTACTGCACCACGCGTTCCAGGCGGTGCTCGGCCAGGAGGACGGTGGTGCCGAGGTCGTGCACGAGCCGCTGGAGGACCGCGAGGACCTCCTCGGCCGCGCCCGGGTCGAGGGCCGAGGTCGGTTCGTCCAGGACGAGGACCTTGGGGTGCGCGGTCAGCACGGAGCCGATGGCGACACGTTGCTGCTGTCCACCGGACAGGGTGGCGAGCGGGCGGTCGCGAAGGCCGGCCAGGCCCAGCAGGTCCAGGGTCTCCTCGACACGGCGGCGCATCGTCGCCGGTGCGATGCCCAGCGACTCCATGCCGTAGGCGAGTTCGTCCTCGACGGTGTCGGTGACGAAGTGCGCGAGCGGGTCCTGGCCGACCGTGCCCACGACGTCCGCCAGTTCGCGGGGCCGGTGTGTACGGGTGTCGCGGCCGTCGACGGTGACGCGCCCCCGCAGGGTGCCGCCCGTGAAGTGCGGGACGAGGCCGCTCACCGCGCCGAGGAGAGTGGACTTCCCGGAGCCGGACGGGCCGACGAGCAGGCAGAGTTCCCCTTCCGGGATGGTGAGGTCGACGCCGCTCAGGGCCGGGGCCGGGGAGTCCGCGTAGGTGACGCCGACGTGCTCGAAACGGATCACTTCTTCGGCTCCTCGGGCGGGTGGTCCCTGGGCGGGGCCGGCGCGATGAACGCCGGGAGCAGGCCGATGAGGACGGACGCGGCGGGAAGGAGGGGCAGGGCCGGGGCGGCGAGGGGGACCGTGGAGGGGTGGAGCCCGTCGGCATGGAACATCAGTGCCGCGACGGCCACGCCGGACGCGGTCACCAGCCACTCACGGGGTCCCCAGCGGTCGGGCCGGTAGCGGGTGCGGGCGGCCCGGCGACCGCCGAGCACCAGACCGGCGACCGCCGCGGCCAGCCCGACGAGCAGGACGGGCAGCCCCAGCAGTCCCCCGTCGTCGGACAGCAGTCCGTACGAGCCGAGGCACACCCCGGCGAGCCCACCGAGCGTGAGGACGGCGGTGGTGCGCCGAACGGCCCGGGGAACGTCGGCCGAACGGCCGTACCCCCGCGTGTCCATGGCGGCGGCGAGTGCGACGGAACGCTCCAACGCGCCTTCGAGGACCGGCAGTCCGATGTGCAGCAGGGCACGCGGTCCCCGGTCCTCGCGTCCGCGCAGGCGGCGGGCGGAGCGCAGCCGCTGCACATCGGAGACCAGGTGCGGGGCGAACGTCATGGCGACGACGACCGCCACCCCGGCCTCGTACAGCGCGCCCGGCAGGGACTTGAGAAGCCGCGCCGGATTGGCGAGCGCGTTGGCCGAGCCGACGCACACCAGCAGCGTCGCCATCTTCAACCCGTCGTAGGCGGCGAAGAGCACGCCCTCCGCGGTGACCCGTCCGCCGAGGCGCACCCCTCGCGCCCAGTCGGGCAGCGGTGCCTCCGGGAGGGTGAACAGCACGGTGGTACCGGGGATCGGGGAGCCCAGGAACACCGCGAAGACCAGCCGGATGCCGAGCACCACCAGCCCGAACTTCAGGAACGCCCCGTAGGAGCGCGCCCAGGGCGCCTCGGTCCGGCGGGCGGCGACGACATAACCGGCCACGGCGATCAGGAGCAGCAGGAGCAGCGGGTTGGTGGTGCGCGATGCCGCGGCGGCGAGCCCGAGCGCCCACAGCCACCACGCTCCGGCGTGCAGGCAGGTTCCGCGAGCCATCAGACGCGGCGGCGGCGTGCCTGCCACAGCCCGGCGGCAGCCAGTACGGCCACGGCGGCGAGGCCCACCCACAGTCCGGCGGACGGGCCGTCGTCGTTGGACGAGGCGGGCTCGGCACGGCTCGCCTTCGCGCCGGACGCGGACCCCGACGCCGAACCGGGCCCCGAGCCGGTCCCGGCCCCGGACTTCGCTCCCGAGCCCGACGTGGAGGACGTGGAGGACACGGTCTCGCCGCACCCCGAGGCCGGATAGCCCGCGAGGGCGCAGAGCAGGGCATTGGAGTTGTAGCGCAGCGGCTTGGCGACCGTCGCGAGAACGTCGGCGGACGTCGCGTCCTCGCGCACGCGGGCGCACTCGGTCCGCGGCTTCGGCGGCCGCGCGTCACCGGAGGCGTCGGCCGCCGTTCCGAAGTCGAGGACGACGGCGACGCGCTTGCTGCCGTGCCTGGCCGGGGTACCGGCGCAGATGGAGGCGAAGTCGGCCCTGCCGCGCGGCCGGGCCGCCTCGGCCGAGCTGTCCTCGCTGACCGCGAACCGCCAGCCGTCCACATCGCCGTCGGAGGGGCGGACGGTGGCCGGGCCCTGCTGGGCGTACGCCCACGTCCCCTTGGCCGCCTGCCAGAAGGACCAGTAGCGGTAACCGGTGGCCGACGCGGGCGAGGCGGTGGCGAGCAGCGCGAGCAACAGCCCCGCGGCGGTGGCCGCCATCGCGCCCGTGCGGGCGCGCATCAGCCCGTCTTCTTCCGCATGCTGATGAGGAAGCCGCCGCCGACGCCGATGAGCAGGCCGATGCCGACCGTGAACCAGACGCTGAGGCCGCCCTCGTCGTCCTTCTTCTTCTCGTCCCTGGTCATACCGCCGGTGGCCTTGCCCTTGGTCGAGGGCGCGGGGCCGAGGTTCGTGAGCTGCTGGACGAGGTCGGCCCCACCGAAGTCGGCGGGGGAGCCGCCGGTGGCCTTGGCGGCGAGTATCAGGTTGGCGAGCGCGGCCGGCCGGCTTTTGGACCAGGACCCGGAGTTCTTCTCCAGCCAGGTGACGATGTTCTTGGCCTCGTCCGGCTGCCCGGCGGCGGCCAGCGCCATGGCGGCGTTGGCGGTGGTGGAGAAGTCCGGGCCGGCGGCCTTCTGGGGTGAGTCGAGGTGGTGGCCGTTCTTCTCGGCCTTGTTCAGCAGGTAGCCGAGGGAGGCGGGGCCGGACTCGAACGTCGCCTTCTTTCCGCGGCACTCGACCTTGCCGGGCTCGACGCCGCTCGCCCCGGCCTTCACCGGGATTATCTGGTCTGACTGCGCCAGCACGGCGGCGGCCGTGGCGCTGTCGTTGGCGTAGAGCTTGCCCTTTTTGTCCGGCTGGTAGGCGAAGGCGCCGCGCTCGTCCGCCGGAGCGTCGCACGTGACCACGTACGTGGGCAGCGTGGACGGCGCCTTCTTGTGCGCGGCGCGGAACGCCATGACCACGAGCGCGCTGGAGTTGGTGTCGCTGACCCCGCCCGGGTTGTAGGGCCAGCCGTCCTTGTTCTTGATCTTGTCGAGCCAGGTCAGGGCCCTGTCCACCTCCGCCTCGTGGCCGCCCAGCGCGACAAGCGCCTGGACCGCCACCGCCGTCGCGTTGGTGTCCTCGGTCTTCGGGTCGCAGCCCTTGGCCGTGTCGGCGCGGAACGACGGGAAGCCGCCGTCCTCGCACTGCTGTCCCGTCAGCCACTCGACCGCGCTGTCCGCCGGTGTGATCGCGACGCTGTCCAGGGCCAGCAGGGCGAAGGACTGCCGCCACACACCGTCGAACGACGGGTCGGACTTCCCGTACAGCGCCTCGGGCACCTTCACCGAAGGAGAGGGCGAGGGTGCGGCATGGGCGGCCGGGGATGCGGCGGCGGCGAACGCGGCGGCGGCCAGCGCCGCGGCGCTGCGGCGGAAGAGGGACATGTGGGGTGGACGGCCTTCCGTTGAGCATCTGATCAGGGCACCGTCACTCTAACCGGCCCGGATCACCCTCATACCGCCCGGTAGGCCACCGGCGAGGTGCCCGGGGCGGCCTCGGCCAGGCCCGCTTTCACCAGCCGCCGCAGATGGGCGCTCGTCTCGGAGACGGCGATGTTCCTGGACCGGTAGGGGATCTGGTCCCAGGGCCGGTTCCACTCCATGGCCTCGGCCAGCTGCCAGGGGGTTCGGGGAGCCTCGGTGATCAGCCGGAGCAGGTCGGCCAGCCGGGCCGCATGGTGGTCGAGGAGCTCGCGCACCCGGCGCCCGGCGTCTTCGAACGCGTACTGGTGGGCGGGCAGCACCTGAGCGGGATTCAGGCGCGCTATCCGTTCCAGCGAGTCCAGGTAGTCCCCGAGCGGGTCGGTGACCGTCCCGTCCTCGGGGTCCTCGTACAGCCCGACGTGCGGGGTGATCTCCGGTAGCAGATGGTCCCCGGAGAACAGGCGCCCCCTCGGGTCGCCGCCTACCTCCTCCTCCAGATGCAGGCAGACATGGCCGGGAGTGTGGCCGGGTGTCCAGACGGCCCGCAGCCGCCGCCCCGCCAGATCCACCAGTTCGCCCGGGGATATCTCCCGGTCGGGCAGCGCGGCGCGGGCGCCGGACGCTCGGCGGGAGCGGCCCGAGTCGCGCACGGCCCGCAACGGTGCCACGTGCTCGTCCGGCGCGCCGTCCTCCTCGAGCCGCTCGATGACGTAGCGGATCCAGGTGCCCGGCCCGACCTCGCGGGTGCGGCGGACCACGTCGGCGTCGGCCGGGTGCATGGCGATCCACGCGCCGGAGGCCTCGCGGACCGCTCCCGACAGGCCGTGGTGGTCGGGGTGGTGGTGGGTGATGATCACGCCGTGGATCTCCGCGGCGGACGTGCCCGCCTCGGCGAGTCCGCGCTCCAGCACCGCGTAGGAGTCCGGATCGTCCCACCCCGTGTCGATGAGCACGGGTCCTCGGCCGGTGTCGAGGAGGTGGACGAGGGTGTGGCCGAGCGGATTGTCCGGGATGGGGACGGGGATGCTCCACACCCCGCCGCCGTGGTCGGTGACTCGCATGCCGGCTTCCCCCTCCGGACACCTGCCCGTGATCGCTGCGCTGACTGCGCATCCGTATGGATGTTAGAACATGTTCCCTACATGGAATTGAGCCATGGGCCGCCCGTGCACCAACAGTTGTCCGGCCGTTGCTCCCTATAACTAGAACTGGTATCAGTTCAGGAATGTGTCGCGTGTCACGTTCCGAGGAGGCAGTGCGATGACCGACGTGCTGGAGCACGGTCAGTTGTTCATCGGCGGCAGGCTCGTCGACCCGATGGGCCAGGACACCATCGAGGTGATCTCCCCGCACACCGAGCAGGTCATCGGAAGAGTGCCCCACGCGGCTCGCGAGGACGTGGACCGGGCCGTGGCCGCGGCGCGCGAGGCCTTCGACTCCGGTCCCTGGCCGCGGATGTCGCTGGAGGAGCGGATCGAGGCCGTCACCCGGATCAAGGACGCCATCGCCGTCCGCCACGAGGAGATCGCCCGGCTGGTCAGCTCCCAGAACGGCTCGCCCTACTCATGGAGCGTCCTCGCCCAGGCGCTCGGCGCGATGATGGTCTGGGACACCGCGATCACCGTCGCCCGTGAGTTCGCCTACGAGGAGCACCGCGCGGGTGTCCTCGGGCCGATCCTGGTGCGCCGCGAGCCCGTGGGTGTCGTCGCGGCCGTCGTACCGTGGAACGTCCCCCAGTTCGTGGCCGGCGCCAAGCTCGCCCCCGCCCTGCTCACCGGCTGCACGGTGATCCTCAAGCCCTCGCCCGAATCGCCGCTCGACGCCTACCTGCTCGCCGAGATCGCCGCCGAGGCCGGGCTTCCGGAGGGTGTGCTGAGCATCCTGCCCGCCGACCGCGAGGTCAGCGAGTACCTGGTGGGGCACCCGGGCGTCGACAAGGTCTCGTTCACCGGGTCGGTCGCGGCGGGGAAGCGCGTCATGGAGGTCGCCTCCCGCAACCTCACCCGCATCACGCTGGAACTCGGCGGCAAGTCCGCCGCGGTGATCCTCCCCGACGCCGACCTCGACGCGGCCGTCGCCGGGATCATGCCCAACGCCTGGATGAACAACGGCCAGGCGTGCGTGGCCCAGACGCGCATCCTCGCCCCGCGCGCCCACTACGACGAGATCGCCGAAAGGTTCGCCGCCGCGGCCTCCGCGCTCGTCGTCGGCGACCCCCTCGACCCCGCGACCCAGGTGGGGCCGCTGGTCGCCCGCAGGCAGCAGCAGCGCTCGTTCGACTACATCGCCGTCGGCCAGGAGGAGGGCGCCAAGGTCCTCACCGGGGGCGGGCGGCCGGAGGGCCTGGAGACCGGGTGGTACGTGGAGCCGACCCTGTTCGGCGAGGTGGCCAACACCATGCGGGTCGCCCGCGAGGAGATCTTCGGCCCCGTGGTCTGCCTGCTGCCCTACGAGGACGAGGCGCAGGCCGTCGCCATCGCCAACGACTCCGACTACGGCCTGTCCGGCAGCGTGTGGACCGCCGACGTGGACCGCGGTATCGAGGTCGCCCGCCGGGTGCGCACCGGGACCTACAACGTCAACACCTTCAGCCTGGACATGCGCGGGCCGTTCGGGGGCTTCAAGAGCTCTGGACTCGGGCGGGAGTTCGGGCCCGAGGGCTTCTGCGAGTACCTCGAGCACAAGACGATCCATCTGCCCGCCGACTTCCGTGGGGAGGGCTGATGGGCGACCGCTGGCACGTCGAGGTCGACCGCTCGGTCTGCATCGGCTCCGGACTGTGCGTGAACGCCGCCCCGGAGGGCTTCCGGCTCGACTCCGCACGGCAGTCGCACCCCGCCGAGTCGGTCACGGACGCCGCTGAAGCCTTGCTCGAGGCGGCTGAAAGCTGCCCCGTGGAAGCCATCACCGTGCGACTGGCGAAGACGGGGGAACCGGTGTTCCCGCCGGAGGAGTGAGCGGGCAAAACCGCAGGCAGGGGCGGCAGTTGTGGTCCGGAGCCACATCTTCCGCCCCTTTTCCGTACCTGTGCATTCCTCACGCACCCTTCATTACATCGGTGACTGTTCCGCGATTTGACAGCGTGGAAATCTCACCGCTGTTGCCCGGATCCGGGCGGCCTCGGATCTGGGGACCGAGTGCCGCGCAACGACCGGTCAGCGACATCGCACAGTCCATGACAGCGATCAGCTGGGGGTGAGGGATGAGAGATACGCAGGGGGGGAAGAAACGCCGGCCGCGGTCCCGGAGAGGACGCGTCGTGGCAGCCATCGGCCTGCTCGGCCTGCTCGGAGCCGGAACGGCGGGCGCCGTGGGGGCGGCCGGCGCGGACGACCGCTCCGATCACGGCCGCGCCGCGCGGACGAGCGGCAGGGGAGGTCCGCTGACGGCGCGGGAGACGGCACGGGCCGTACGCGTCGCCACGGCGGCGAAGGCGGGCCCGGGCGGCGCAGCCACCGCCGCGGCGCCGGGCAGGGACGTCCGGGGACGTCCGGGAGCCCAGGTGCTGTGGTCCGAGCGCCACCGGGACCTCGGCAAGAGCGGTGACGACCGGCGCAGGCTCGCCGATGTGTACCTGTACGACTACGCCTCCGACACACTGATCAACCGCCTGGTCGACCTGGGCACCGGCCGGGTCGAGCGCTCCTCGCGGCAGCACGGCGTCCAAGTGCCTCCCACCGCGGCCGAGGTGACCCGCGCGCTGGAGGTCGTGATGGCGGATCCCCGGCTGGGCAAGGGCATTCGCGCGGACTACCGCGCGCAGACCTCGAAGCCGCTCACCAAGCCGTCCCAACTGCATGCCCAGGGAATGGCGTTCCTCGCCTCCCGGGCCACGGGTGTCGAGGGCTCCGGCAAGGTCGCCCGGTGCGGCGTGCACCGATGTGTCCAGCTCTTCGTGCGGATCCCCCGCGGCAAATGGGTGGACACCAGCCGCATCGTGATCGACCTGTCGGCCGACCGCGCCGCCGTCATCGGCCTGTAGGGGGACCATGCCATGATCACGACCATCAGGCGGCTCAGGCATGCCCGTACGGCGGCGGTCGTCGCCGCAATCCTGCTCTGCGCCGTCGGACTCGGCGCCGCCCCGGCGTCCCCGGTGTCCCCCGCGTCCCCGGTCTCCTCGGCGCCCTCCGCCGCGCCGACGAGCTGCTCGGGCACGTACCGCATCGATCGGACCATGACCAACGGCGCCCGCTGGCAGATGTGCTGGGACATCCGCCGGCTCACCGGCCTGGTCCTCAGCGACATCACCTACACGCCGAACCGGGGCAGGCCGACGCGGGTCCTCAGCAGCGCCGCCCTGGCCGAGGTGCACGTTCCGTACGACAGCGGCCGGCCCCGCTTCTACGACATCTCCTCCATCGGCTTCGGGGACCTTGAACTCGGCACGCTCACCACCTTGGGCAAGCGGGACTGCCCGACCGGTGAACTGCGGTCGTTCAGCGGCCACAAGGTGCTGTGCGTCGAGACGCAGCCGCGCGAGTTCGCCTACAAGAGCGCGGTCCAGAAGGGCGTCCTGCACGGGGACGACCTCGTTGTCTTCTCGGTCTCCGAGATCGGCTGGTACGACTACATTACCGAGTGGCGTTTCGCGGACGACGGCTCGATCACTCCCCGGGAGGGGGCCACGGGCACGCTCTCGCCGTTCCAGTTCAGCGACGCCGCCAGCGGCTGGCCGACCGGCGTGGGCTCGAGCAGGTTCAGCGAGAACCACAGCCACAACGTCTTCTGGCGGCTCGACTTCGACGTCAACGGGAAGACCGCAAACGTCGTCGAGCAGTACGACTACACCGGCAGCGGCACCGCCTCCCGGTCCACCAAGCTCACGACGCTGTCGAAGGAGACCGCGGCGGAGCTGGCGCCGATGCGCTTTTGGAGGATCAAGAACCCCACCGCGCTCAACACCGACGGACACCCGATGTCCTGGGAGATCGATGTCCGCGACAGCGACGAATACCGAGGTCCGGAGCACACCGAGGACTTCACCCATCACGATGTGTACGTCACCCAGTACCGGGAATGCGAGGTACTGGCCTACGGCGGCACCATGCCCGGCTGCGCGACATCGGTGGACCAGTACGTCAACGGCGAGAAGCTCAAGGACCCCGTTCTCTGGGTCGACGTCGGGTTCCACCACGTACCGAGAGACGAGGACCAGGACCCGATGCCGACCCACTGGCAAGGGTTCAGGATCCTCCCTCGAGATGTGACAGCGACCAGCCAGCTCCCTTGAAAGACGCGCTTCCTTCAAAGATCCGCGGGACTCCCCCGCCGCCCCACCCGGGACGGTGGTCCCGTCAGACGAAAAGGAATTCAATGACTCACGCGCGCGTGTACCACGACGCCGACGGAGACGTCCCCAGATGACCGGCCTTCTGACAGAGCCCGATGTCCGGCTCCTCCTCGAGGACAGATTCGCCTCAATGGCCCGGGAGCACCGAACTCCCGGAGCCCAAATAGCCATTCACCACCGCGGTGAGACCGTGACCGCCGAATTCGGCGAACCGGAGCACGGAAGCGGCCTCGCCATCACGGCGGACGACGCATTCCCCATCGGTTCCATAACCAAGTGCTTCACCGCCACCGTGGCGATGATCCTGGTCGCCGACGCAGACATAGAACTCGATGAACCGCTCGGTGAACACCTCCCCGAACTCGTCGACGAAGCCACCCGGCGCCTCACCCTCCGCCATGTGCTCAGCCACACCGGCGGACTCGCCTCGGGTCCCGACTCCGACGACATCACCACCGTCTCACCGGCCCGGTACGTGGCGGACCACGTCCGCGCCCACAACGTGGTCCTCCCGGCCGGCACCGGCTTCTCCTACTCCAACATGGGGTACGTCCTGGTCGGCCGCCTCATCGAGGCCATCACCGGGATGACCTGGCGGGAAGCCACGGAATCGATACTGCTTCGGCCCCTGGGCATCACTGCCGCCTTCATCGACGTACCCGCGGTGCCCGCGTCCGGCAACCGCCGCCGCGCCACCGGGCACTCCGTCAACGCGGCCCTCGGCAGGATCAGGCCCGTCCTGCAGTCGCTGGCTCCCGTCGAGGCCCCGACCGGCGCGCTCGCCCTCAGCGCCACCGACCTCGTCTCCTTCGGCCGGATGCACACCGGCCGCGGACTGCCCCAGATCCTCGAGGGCCCCTACGCCGAGCTCATGCGGGAGGACCTGCCCGCCGCCGAGCCGTTCGGGCTCGCCGACGGCTGGGGCCTGGGCCTGGCCATGTACCAGGACGGCGGGAACACCTGGGTGGGCCACGACGGCAACGCCCATGGCACCTCCTGCTACCTGCGCGTGGACCCGGTGGACGAGTGGATCGTCGCCTTCACCAGCAACTCCAACACCGGTCACGCGCTGTGGCGGGACCTTCTCGCCGAACTCGCGGGGACGATGCGCGTCCCCGTGCCCGCCGCCCGTTCCTGGGTGTCGCGGTCGCGACCGGTCGCACCCCCGATGGAGTACGTCGGCACGTACGCCAACGGCGACGTCGAATACGTGGTGGCGGACGACGAGAACGGGGCATTGACCCTGTCCGTCGACGGCGACACCCCCGCCCGGCTCACCCTCTTCGAAGACCTGACCTTCTCCATGCGGGACCCGGAATCCGGGAAATCGGTCTTCGGCGGGCGCTTTCTGCGGGACCCGGACACGGGAAATGCCGACCGCGTGCAACTCGGCGGCCGTCTCGCTCAGCGGTGTCCCAGCCACGTGCACTGAGCCTCGCTGACATCCCTCCACAACACTTCTGTCGATGAATCACGTCCGAAGGGGCGGAAATCATGGTGGCTGCTGTGCCATTGCCGAAAATGATCGAGGCGCAGGTGGCGCGGACTCCTGATGCGCCGGCGGTGGTGAGGATCGATGGGGGTGGGCTGACCTATTNCGGGGATCTGGGCCGATGTGCTGGGTCTGGAACGCGTGGGGGTCGAGGACAACTTCTTCGAACTCGGCGGCGACTCCATCCTCACCATCAAAGTGGCATCGCGGCTGCGTGCGGCCTTCGGTGTGGAGCTGTCCCCACGGATTGTCTTCACCCACCCCACCGTCGCCGCGCTCACGGGGGCGATCCCCGGCACGGAGAAGGCCGCCGCCATTCCCGTGATCGCGCGCAACGGCGGGCTGCCGCTGTCCTTCGCCCAGCAACGGCTGTGGTTCCTCGACGAGTTCGAACCGGACAGCGCCGAGTACGTCACGCCCACCGCGCTGAGGCTGCGTGGGGAGCTGGACATCGGCGCCCTGAACAGCGCACTCAGCTCGGTGGTCGCCCGGCATGAGTCACTGAGGACCACCTTCGACCAGGTGGACGGTCACGGTGTCCAGGTGGTGGGTCCGCCGTACGAGGTCCGGCTCGATGTGCTGGACCTGTCCGGGGTGCCGGATCGCGAGGACGAGCTCCTGCGTGTCCTCGCCGAGGAGAGCGCCCGCCCGTTCGACCTGCGGCGGG
This sequence comes from Wenjunlia tyrosinilytica, assembly GCF_014646055.1. Classification (GTDB taxonomy): domain Bacteria; phylum Actinomycetota; class Actinomycetes; order Streptomycetales; family Streptomycetaceae; genus Wenjunlia; species Wenjunlia tyrosinilytica. The sequence goes on along the minus strand of NZ_BMMS01000001.1, from coordinate 209,329 downwards.
GCCCACTCCTGCGTACCTGCCTGGTGCGGCTGGCCGAGGACGACCATGTCCTGACGATGATGCTGCACCACATCGTCACCGACGGGTGGTCGACCGGTGTGCTCACCGAGGAGGTGGGTGCCCTCTACGGCGCGGCGCTCCGAAATGAGCAGGCGGACCTTCCCCTGCTGCCGGTCCAGTACGCGGACTTCGCGGCATGGCAGCGTGAGGAGCTGTCGGGGGAGGCGGTTGCCGCGCAGGTGGACTACTGGCGTCGTCAACTCACCGACGTACAACCGCTGGAGCTGCCCACGGACCGGCCGAGGCCGACCGTGCAGACCAAGGACGGGGCGCTGCTGGACTTCCGTGTTCCCGCCGAAGTCACGTCCCGGCTCAAGGAATTGGGGCAGCGGCGCGGCAGCACCCTGTTCACCACCCTTGTCGCGGCCTGCCAGGTGCTCTTCGCCCGGTGGTCGGGGCAGGACGACATCGCCGTCGGCACCGTCACCTCCGGCCGGGAGCGGGCCGAGGTGGAGCACCTCGTCGGCTTCTTCGTGAACACGCTCGTTCTGCGTTCCACCGTGGACCGTGGCCGGACCTTCGGCGAGTTCATGGGCGAGGTGCGGGACACCGTGCTGGAGGCCTTCGCCCACCAGGCCGTTCCCTTCGAACGTGTGGTGGACGAACTCCAGCCGACCCGTGACACCAGCCGCACCCCGCTGTTCCAGGCGATGGTGGTGCTGCAGAACCTGCCCGGCGATGCCCTGCAACTCCCCGGTCTCTCCGTGGAGGGGGTCTGCCTGCCCGTCATGACGGCGAGCTTTGACATCACCGTGGAGTTCGCCGAGCAGGATGGGGGGCTTCAGGGGGCCGTCACCTACAACACGGACCTCTTCGACGCCGCCACGATCGAGCGCATGGCCGGCCATCTGCTGGTGTTGCTCGAAGGGATCGCCGCTGACGCCGACCGGCCGGTGGGCGAGCTGCCGCTCATGCCGGAGGAGGAGTGGCGGCGTGTGGTGGTGGAGTGCAATGCCACCGAGCGGGATGTGGCGCCGTCGATGTTGGGTGCGTTGTTCGAGGCGCAGGTGGCGCGGACTCCTGATGCGCNCGGGGATCTGGGCCGATGTGCTGGGTCTGGAACGCGTGGGGGTCGAGGACAACTTCTTCGAACTCGGCGGCGACTCCATCCTCAGCATCCAGGTGGTCTCCCGAGCCCGTGAGGCCGGGCTGCGCATCATGCCGAGGCAACTCTTCGAGCACCAGACGGTCGCCTCCCTCGTCGCGAGTGTGAACGAGGCGGACCCGGCCGACGCTCCCACCCCCGTCGCCGAGCAGGGTCCCGTCAGCGGGCCCGTGCCGCTGACCCCGATCCAGCACTGGCTGTTCGCGTCCAACTCCGAGCCGCAGCGCTTCGACCAGTCCCTGACGGTCGAGTTGGCCGACGGCCTCGACGAGGCCGCTCTGCGTTCGGCGGTCGCCGCGTTGCTGGAGCACCACGACGCCCTGCGGATGCGGTTCGAGTACATCGACGGCCAGTGGCACCAGTACTGCGCTCCGCCGACGGCGGCCGAGGAGACGGAGGCCGTGCGGATCCGTGATCTGTCGCTCCTGGACGGCGACGAGCAGCGCAAGGCGATCCGGGATGCCACCGCAGCCGTCCATACGAGCTTCGACCTCGGGCACGGCCCCCTGCTGAAGGCGGTGCTGTTCGACCTCGGAGAGGGGCGGCGCCCGGTGCTGTTCCTCGCGGTGCACCATCTGGTCGTCGACGGGGTCTCCTGGCGCATCGTTCTCGAAGACCTCGACACGGCCTACCGGCAGGCGGCGGGTGAGGAGAAGGTACGGCTGCGGCCCAAGACCACCTCGTTCCGTGAGTGGGCACTACGGCTGCGCGAACATGCCACGACGGGCGGCTTCGACGACGAGCTGGGCCACTGGAGCGGCACCTCACCCGGCGCGAGTGCTCTGCCCACCGACGGCGCCGGACCCAACACCGTTGCCTCCACACGCTCGTTCACCGTCCGGCTCTCTCCCGAGGAGACTCGGGCCCTGCTCCAGGACGTCCCCGGGGTCTACCGCACGCAGATCAATGATGTTCTGCTCGGCGCCCTCGGCCGGGTGCTGAGTGGTTGGACGGGGAACGGCAGGGTCCTGGTCGACCTCGAGGGCCATGGTCGCGAGGACGTGCTCGACGGAGTCGACCTCTCCCGCACCGTGGGGTGGTTCACCAGCATGTTCCCCGTCGGCCTGGACGTGTCCGACGGGGACTGGGGAGCCGTCCTCAAGTCCACGAAGGAGCAGTTGCGTTCGGTGCCGGGACGTGGCCTCGGCCATGGCGCCCTGCGCTACCTCACCGAGAAGAACGGGCCGGTCGAGGCGGCGGAGCCTCAGGTCAGCTTCAACTATCTGGGCCAGTTCGACGCAGCGCCCGCCAACAGCGCCCTGCTGCACAGCGTGCGCGGCGGCCTGGAAGGCGATGTCAGCCCGCAGGCCATGAGGACCCACGTCCTCGATGTCGTGGGCCGAGTGGAGAACAGGAGCCTGGAGTTCACCTGGTCCTACTCCGCGCACCTGCACGAGGAGAGCACCGTCTCCCGGCTGGCCGAGGACATGCTGGCGGCGCTGCGCGCGGTGGTACGGCACTGCGCGCAGCCGGGAGCCGGCGGCCGGACCCCGTCGGACTTCCCGCTGGCCGGCCTCGACCAGGCCGCGGTGGACCGCCTGGTCGGCGACGGCCGCGGGGTCGAGGACGTCTACCCGCTGACACCCATGCAGGCCGGGATGGTCTTCCACGGGCTCTCCCAGGCCGAGCAGGGCGTCTACTTCGAACAGGCCACCTTTGTGCTGGACGGAGTGGAGGACCCGCACGTCCTCGCGGCGGCCTGGCAGCACGTCGTGGACCGGACGCCGGTGCTGCGCAGCCGTATGGCCTGGGAAGGGGTGCCCGAACCGCTCCAGGTCGTACAGCGCGATGTCGTGGTGCCGGTGGAGCACCTCGACTGGACCGGCTTGTCCGAGGGGGAGCGCCGCGATGCGCTGACGGCCTTCCTCGACCGTGACCGCTCCCTGGGGCTGGACCTGGGTGTCGCCCCGTTGATGCGGGTCGCCCTCGCCAGGCTCACCGCCACGGAGGTCCAGGTCGTCTGGACCTTCCACCATGTGCTCCTCGACGGTTGGAGCGTCTTCCAGGTGCTCTCGGACGTCTTCGCGTGCCAGGCCGCACTCGCCGGTGGGCAGCGCCCGCAGATGTCGGCCCGGCGCCCGTTCCGGGACTATGTGGCCTGGCTGAACGAGCGGGACCGGTCCGAGGCAGAGGAGCACTGGCGCGGCGTGCTGGCCGGACTGGACTCCCCCACACCGCTGCCCTACGACCGGGCACGCGGCCAGGCGCAGGAGACCCGCTCGGCACGGTGGCTGCCCTTCCAGCTCGGGGAGGAGGAGACCGGTCGGCTCAATGACTTCGCCAGGCGCCACCGTCTGACGCTCAACGCCGTCGTGCAGGGAGCCTGGGCCCTGTTGCTGTCCCGCTACGGCGGGCAGCGGGATGTGTGCTTCGGCGCCACGGTGTCGGGCCGCCCCGCCGACCTCGCGGGAGCGGACACGATCACCGGCATCTTCATCAACACCCTGCCCGTCAGGGTCGAGGTGGACGAGCGTGCGGGAGTGGCCGAGTGGCTGCGACAACTGCAATCCGCGCAGGCCGAGGCCCGCAGATTCGACTTCGTCTCACTGGCCCAGCTCCGGGGGTGGACCCAACTGCCCGGCGGGGTCGACCTCTTCGACAGCATCGTGGTCTTCGAGAACTACCCGATCAACAATGAGGCCGCCGCGGTCCACGGCCTCCGGTTGCGTGAGCTCCAGGCGATCGAGACGACCAACTACCCGCTGAGCGTGGTCGTCTCGCCGGGTGAGCGGCTGTCGGTGGAGTTCGGCTACGACCCCGACCTCTTCGACGAGGCCACGGTCGAGCGCATGGCGGGCCACCTGACTCATGTCCTCGATGTCTTCGGCGCCGACGGCGGTACGGCCACATTGGACCGCGTCGATGTCCTGCCGGAGGAGGAGTGGCGGCGTGTGGTGGTGGAGTGCAATGCCACCGAGCGGGATGTGGCGCCGTCGATGTTGGGTGCGTTGTTCGAGGCGCAGGTGGCGCGCACTCCTGATGCTGCGGCGGTGGTCGTGGACGGTGGTGTCGCATTGTCGTTCGCGGAGTTGGAGGTGTGGGCGAATCGGTTGGCTCATCGTTTGATCGGGTTGGGGGTGGGGCCGGAGTCGGTGGTGGCGCTGGTGCTGCCGCGGTCGGTGGAGATCGTGGTGGCGCAGTTGGCGGTGGTGAAGGCCGGTGGTGCGTATCTGCCGGTGGATCCGGGTTATCCGCAGGAGCGGATCGCGTTCATGCTGGCTGATGCCGCTCCGGTGGTGGTGCTCGATGATCCGGCGGATGTGTGGGTGCGTTCGGGGCCGGAGCATGCGCCCACGGATGGGGACCGGGTGGTGCCTTTGGTGGTGGGGCATCCGGCGTATGTGATCTACACCTCGGGGTCGACGGGGGTTCCGAAGGGTGTGGTGGTCACTCATGCGGGGTTGGCGAGTTTTGCGGCTGCGGAGGCGGAGCGGTATGCGGTGGGGTGCGGTGATCGGGTGCTGCAGTTCTCTTCGCCGAGTTTTGATGCCTCGGTGCTGGAGTTGTGCATGTCGCTTCCGGTGGGTGCGGCGCTGGTGGTGCCGCCGGGGGGTCCTTTGCTGGGGGAGCAGTTGGCGGGGGTGCTGGAGCGGGGGCGGGTGACGCATGCGTTGATTCCTCCGGCGGCGTTGGCGACGGTGGGGCGGGGGGCGGTGTCGGGGCTGGCGGGGTTGCGTACGGTGGTTGTGGGTGGGGATGTGTGTTCGGCGGAGTTGGTGCGGCGGTGGGCTCCTGGGCGTCGGATGATCAATTCCTACGGTCCGACCGAGGCCACGGTGGTGGCGACCTGGACCGGTCCGCTGTCCGGGGCGGGTTCGGGGGTGCCGCCGATCGGTCGGCCGATTCCCAATACCCGGGTGTATGTTCTGGACCGGGTCCTTCGTCCGGTTCCGCTCGGTGTGCCGGGGGAGTTGTACATCAGTGGTGTGGGTCTGGCCCGTGGTTATCTGAACCGTCCTGGTCTGACTGCCTCGCGTTTTCTGGCCGATCCTTTCGGTGCTCCGGGTTCGCGCCTGTATCGCACGGGTGATGTGGCGCGGTGGAACGCGGACGGTGAGTTGGAGTTCGTCGGGCGTGTGGACCATCAGGTCAAGATCCGAGGGTTCCGTGTCGAACTCGGTGAGATCGAGACGGCGCTGCGAACCCATCCCGATCTCTGCGAGGCCGCCGTCATCGCCCGTGAGGACGACCGCGGTGGGCGCAAGAGACTCGTCGCCTACCTGGTGGCCTCGCCGGGGGCGGCCGCTCCTGGGGCCACCGCCCTGCGCGATCATCTGGCGCGGACCCTGCCGGACTACATGGTGCCCTCGGCCTTCGTGGCACTCGACGCGCTGCCGCTGAGCGCCAACGGCAAGCTCGACCGCAAGGCGCTCCCGGCCCCGGATCCGCAGCCCGACCGGCGCTCCCGCTACCTTCCGCCGACCAACCCGACCGAGCAGGCCCTGGCGGCGATCTGGGCGGATGTGCTCGGACTGGAGCGCGTCGGCATCGCCGACAACTTCTTCGAGCTCGGCGGGGACTCGATCCTGAGCATCCAGGTGGTCTCCCGTACCCGGCAGGCCGGACTGCATGTGACCACCAAGGACCTCTTCCTCCACCAGACGGTCGCCGCGCTGGCTTCCGTGGCCACCGTCGAGACCGAGCGGGCCGATCGGGAGCCGGTTGTCGGCTCGCTTCCGCTGACCCCGATCCAGCAGTGGTTCTTCCAGTCGCACACCGTGAACCCCCACCACTTCAACCAGTCCACGGTCGTGGAGTTGACCGATGAACTGGACGAGCGTGCCTTGCGGATCGCGCTCGACGCGCTGCTGGTCCACCATGACGCGCTGCGGATGCGGTTCGAGCAGGTGGACGGCCAGTGGCGACAGTACAACCCGGCGCCCGAGCACCGTCCCGCCCACGAGCACGATCCCGCCTCCAGGTCCGGGCCCGTGCTCCATGTGCGGGACCTGTCCGATGTGGACCCGCGGCAGCGGCCCGCCGCGATGGAGAAGGCCGCCGACGAGGTGCACGCGGGCTTCGACCTCGGGCGTGGTCCGCTCCTGAAGGCGGTGCTCTTCTCGCTGGGGGAGGGGCAGCGGCCGTATCTGTTCATGGCGGCGCACCACCTGGCCGTGGACGGGGTGTCGTGGCGCATCCTGCTGGACGACCTGGAGACGGCCTACCAGCAGGCGGTGAGCGGGCAGGCCGTGCGGCTGGGGTCGAAGACGACGTCGTTCCGGGACTGGGCACGGCGGTTGGAGGAGCATGTGGCCTCCGGCGGGCTGGACCATGAACTCGACTTCTGGGCGGGGACCGTCGACGCCGCCGTGCTCCCCCTCGACCACGAGTCGGCGGAGCCGGCGGCAACGCGGGCACCACAGGTGCACGAGGCGCTCACGGTCTCCGTCCGGCTCGACGCCGATGACACCGACGCCTTGCTGAGAGCGGCACCGACCGCCTACCGCACACGGATCAACGATGTCCTGCTCGCCGCGCTCGCCCTGGCGCTGTCCCGGTGGACGGGGCGGCGGCGGGTCTGCGTCGAACTCGAGGGCCATGGCCGCGAAGAGGTCGTCGAAGGCGTCGACCTGTCCCGCACGGTGGGGTGGTTCACCACGATGTTCCCGGTGGCGCTCGAGGTGCCCGCCGCCTCTGAGCCGGACTGGCGCGCTCTGGTCAAGTCGGTGCGCAGACAGATGCGAGCCGTGCCGGGCAATGGTTTCGGCTGGGGAGCGCTGCGCCACTTCGGCTCCGCCGCCGCGCGGGAACGTCTGGCCGCCGACACCGCCGGGCCGCAGATCGTCTTCAACTACCTCGGCCAGTGGGACGCGCGTTCACAGGGGCCGGGCGACGGCGGGAACGGGCTGGTGTGGGCGGAGCACTCCGCGCTGGGGCAGGATCACGACCCGCGGGACAGGGGCTCCCATCTGCTGGAGGTGGTCGGCGCGGTCCAGAGCGGCCGGCTCGGCTTCTCCTGGCACTACCGGCCGGACCTGCACGACCGGTCGACCATCGAGGGCGTCGCCGAGGACTTCGCCGAGGCGCTGCGCGGGATCGCCCGGGACTGCCGGGAGTCGATGTGACCGCGACGGCGCCCGAGAAGGCGGCGGTGCCGCTGTCGCGCAACCGCGACTACCGGCTGCTGTGGGGCAGTCTGGCGCTGTCGGAGTTCGGGTTCAACGCGTCGGTGATCGCCTTCCCCCTGGTCGTCCTCGCCGTGACCGGCTCCGCCGCCGCGTCCGGGCTCGTGCTGGGGACCATCGCGGCCTCGCAACTGGTCGCCGGGCTCCCCGCGGGCGCCCTGGTGGACCGCTGGAACCGCAAGCGGGTCATGCTCGGCTGCGAGGCGGCGCAGGCACTGGCGGCGGCCAGCCTGGTCGCCGCGCTGTGGTGGGACACCGCCACGGTGGCGCACATGGTGGCCGTGGCGGCCGTGATCGGAGTGTGCGCGGCCCTGTTCGAGCCGGCGGAGAGCGCCTGCCTGCCGAATCTGGTGCCCGACGAGCAGTTGCCGACAGCGGTCGCGATGAACTCGGCGCGGGCGTCCCTGGGGCATCTGTCGGGCACGGCGGCCGGTGGGTTCCTGTTCGCCGTCGGACGGTTCGTCCCGTTCGCCGTGGACGTCGTCACGCACACCCTGGCGTTCTGCGGACTGTCGTTTCTGAAGGTGCCGCCGCGCGAGACGGTGCGATCGGGCGAGACGGTGCGATCGGGCGAGACGGTGCGATCGGGCGAGACGGTGCGATCGGGCGAGACGGTGCGATCGGGCGAGACGGTGTCATCGGGCGAAGCGGCCCCTTCGGGCGGGACGGTGCCGCCGCGCGAGGTCGCGGAAGGCCCGTTGCGTCCGGGCAGTCTCGGCCGGGAGATGGCGGCCGGGCTGCGCTGGGTGTGGCGGCACGAGCACATCCGGGTGACCGCGTTGTGCGTGGTGGTGCTGAACCTGTTCTTCAGTGCCTTCTACATCGTGGTCATCGTGCTGGCCGAGGCCAATGGGGTGCCGTCCGGCCAGATCGGTGTCATGGCGGCGATGCTGGGCGTGGGCGGAGTCGCCGGCGCCATTGCCGCGCCCCACCTGCACAAGCGGGTGAGCCCCTATGTGTCGATCATCGCGGTGTTCTGGGTGCTGACGGTGCTCACGCCGCTCGCGGCCGTCATCGACAGCGGTTACCTCATGGGCGCGCTGTTCGCCGGCATGGCTCTGCTGCCGCCGACCGCGAACACGACGATCATGACCCAGCAACTGCTCCTGACCCCGGACGAGTTGAGGGGCAGGCTCACCGCTGTGATCGGTCTGGCCTGCGGGGTGGCCGCGGCCGGCGGGCCTGCCCTGGGCGGCCTGCTGACCGAGCTGGTCTCCGGGGACCAGGCGGTCCTGCTGTGCGCGGCGGGTATGGCGACCGCCACGGTGCTGGCCACCGCGAGCCCGGTCCTTCGCCGGCTCCCGCGTCCATGACTCATGGCCGCACCACGCCGACAAGCCATCGCCGCAACAACTTCACACCGAAAGCAACACCGTAAGAGGAATGACCCGAGCGGAAACGGAAAAGGAGAATGGACATGGACGACAACGCGAGGTACGAGGTTCTGCGCAACGACGAGGACCAGTACTCCCTCTGGCTCGCGGGCCACGAGGTTCCCGAGGGGTGGCACCGCGTCGGCAAGGAGGGGAGCAAGGAAGAGTGCTCCGCCTATGTCGACGAGGTGTGGACGGACATGCGGCCGCGCAGCCTGCGTGAGCGCATGGACAACGCGGCCCGGTCCTGACCCTCGCGGGTCCCGGCCTTCGCGGTCCCGGCTCTCACCGGCCCCGCGTCCGGAGTCCCGAACTCCCGGAGTGCCTCGCCCGGCGGAATCCCGCCCGGGTGGGGCACTTCGTGCCGCCAGGGCCTGTCCTACGCGGGCCCCTAGAGCCAGCCGGCCCCCTTGGAGATCCGGATGGCGTCGACACGGTTTCTGGCGCCGGTCTTGCGGGTGATGGCGGACATGTAGTTGCGCACCGTTCCATTGGACAGGTGCAGGCTCCTGGCTATCTCCGAGACGGAGGCGCCCTCGGCCGCCAGTGAGAGCACATTGAGTTCGCGCGGAGTCAGCGGCATCTCGGCCGCCTGGAGGAAACCAAAAGCGAGCGCGCTGTCGATGAAACGTTCCCCCTCGGCGACACGGCGGATCGCGCGGAGCAGCCGCTGCGGGGGAGCGTCCTTGCTGACGAAGCCGAGAGCCCTCGTCTTCACGGCCTGGCGCAGCAGGCCGGGTTTGCCCGGTGGCGCGAGAACGAGGAGCGCTCGCTGTTCCTCGGACTCGCTCACGGTCAACTGCGCCGCGTCGTGGGCGGAGGGCGAGTCCGCCCCGTCCATGTCCACCACGCAGACATCCGGCCTCAGTTGACGTGCTCTTCCGGGCGCGTCCTTCCACGGCGCCGCCACCACTTCTATGTCCTGTTCTCTCCCCAGCAGCGCCGCCAGTGCCGACCGCATCAGGCACGTCTCTATGACGAGTAGAACCCGGATCACGACTGCCCCCTCCAGACCTCGTGTACCGGCGCTCCTTCGAGCAGGCCGGTTGAGCAGGTCATTAGTACCCGCCATCGCCCGGACCATGGATGCCGGTTTCAGCCAACAGGGAGTGAGCGGGCGTAAGCGGGGCGCACGCGCCCCCTGCGCGCGCCGTGACTCGAGGTAGCGCTACGAGGACCGCTGGTCAGTGCGCGTGACGTCGATGAGCCCGCAGACGGTCTCGATGTCGATCTTGACCTGAGCGATCGAGGCACGCCCGGAAAGCCAGGTGATGAGGGCCGAGTGCCATGTGTGTTCGATGACCCTGACGGCCGACAACTGCTCGGCTGTCGGCGGTGTCGCCAGCCCCATGGCGTCCAGAATGATGGCCGTGGTCAGACGGCTGACCATGTCCACCTCGGCGCTCACCGAGCGGTCTGCGAACGTAAGTGCCCTTACCATTGCGTCAGCCAGATGAGGCTCTCGCTGGAGGGCGCGGAAGGCGCGCATCAAGGTCTCGGCCACTCTGGCCGAAGGTTCCTGTGCCGCCGGCGGACGCTTGCGCATCTGCTCGTGCATGTGCTGCAACTGGTCCTGCATGGTCGCGACGAGCAGATGGATCTTGGACGGGAAGTAGCGGTAGAGCGTGCCGAGTGCCACCTCGGACGTCTCGGCCACCTCGCGCATCTGGACCGCGTCGAAGCCGCCTCGGCTGGCGAGCTGGGCGCTCGCGTGGAGGATCCGGCGGCGGCGCGCCTCCTGGCGCTCGGTCAGCGGCAGGGAGGCCGGTTTGGGGGCTGCTGTCACCGGGCTTCCTTTCGAACGGTGCGGCCTCAGCGATCCGCGCCCGTGGTCCGTCCGCGCGGCTTGCGGACACGGGGATGATGGCAGGCGGCGCCGCCGTGCGCGAATCATTGAAACCCGTTCTACTTTAGCGCGAGGAGTGTGCGTTCGTCCTGCTCCCGGTGGGTTCGGGTGGCGTGGCGGGGCGAGGGAGTGGCGCGGATCACGGGACGCGGTGACAGGGAAGGTGGCGGCGGCGGGTATCTTCGAGACTTCCCGGGCGATCCGATAGTGGAACTTGTTCTAAATGAACATGGACGGATACGCTCCGGCTGAGCCGCAGTGAGAAGGGGGCCGCGAGTGACCGCTGAGGCCGCGCAGGCGATCGGGCCCGATCCCGTCGAACCGATCGCCCCCGCCGCCGGTGAGGGTCCGCTGCGCATCGCGCTGCTCTCGTACAAGGGAAACCCGTTCTGCGGAGGCCAGGGCGTCTACGTCCGCCACCTCTCCCGCGAACTCGCCCGGCTCGGGCACACCGTCGAGGTCATCGGCGCCCAGCCCTACCCGGTCCTGGACGGCGGGGTGCCGCTCACCGAGCTGCCGAGCCTCGATCTCTACCGGCAGCCCGACCCGTTCCGCGTACCCGGGCCGCGTGAGTACCGCGACGCCGTGGACCTGCTCGAGGTCGGCGTCATGCTCAGCGCGGGCTTCCCCGAGCCGCTGACCTTCAGCCTGCGGGCCCGCCGTCACCTCGCCGCCAGGCGCGGTGAGTTCGACGTCGTCCACGACAACCAGACCCTCGGCTACGGACTGCTCGGCCTCGAACGCCTCGGCTTCCCGCTCGTCACCACCATCCACCACCCGATCACCGTGGACCGGCGCCTGGAGCTCGACGCGGCGCCCAACCGGCGGCGCCGCCTGTCCGTGCGCCGCTGGTACGGCTTCACCCGGATGCAGAAGCGCGTGGCCCGACGCCTGCCGTCGGTGCTGACCGTCTCCGGCACCTCGCGACAGGAGATCATCGACGACCTCGGTGTGCGTCCCGAGCGCATCCATGTCGTCCACATCGGCGCCGACACCGGACTGTTCTCGCCCGACCCCTCCGTGCCCGAGGTGCCCGGCCGCATCGTCACCACTTCCAGCGCCGACGTACCGCTCAAGGGTCTGATCCACCTCGTCGAGGCGCTCGCCAAGGTGCGTACGGAACGGCCCGACGCCCACCTCGTCGTCGTCGGCAAGCGGTCCGACGACGGGCCGGTCGCCGCCGCCATCGAGCGGTTCGGGCTCGGTGGCGCCATCGAGTTCGTCAAGGGCATCAGCGACGCCGAACTCGTCGACCTCATCCGCGGCGCCGAGGTGGCCTGCGTGCCCTCCCTGTACGAGGGCTTCTCCCTGCCTTCCGCCGAGGCCATGGCGACCGGCACCCCCCTGGTGGCCACCACCGGCGGAGCCATCCCGGAGGTCGCCGGCCCCGACGGGCGGACCTGCCTCGCCGTGCCTCCGGGCGACGCCGGAGCGCTGGCCGCCGCCCTGTGCCGCCTGCTCGGCGACCCGGACCTGCGCCGTCGCCTCGGAGCCGCGGGGCGCGAACGGGTGCTGCGCCGCTTCACCTGGGAGCAGGCCGCCCGCGGTACCGCCGACCGCTACCGCGAGGCCATCGCGGCCAGGGCCGCCACCCGACCACGCTGACCCCCCCTCGCAGAAGCCGAACCAGCCGAAGCCGACCAGCCGAAGCCGACCAGCCGACGCAGCGATACGCCTCAGACGAAAGCAGAGCCCCCAGTGCTGACCGTGGACTTCTCTCGCTTCCCGCTCGCCCCCGGCGACCGGGTACTCGACCTCGGCTGCGGTGCCGGCCGCCATGCCTTCGAGTGCTACCGGCGCGGCGCCAATGTCGTCGCCCTGGACCGCAACGCTGACGAGATCCTCGAGGTCGGCAAGATGTTCGGGGCGATGGCGCTCGAGGGCGAGGCCCCGGCCGGAGCCACCGCCGTCGCCATCGAGGGCGACGCCCTGGCCCTGCCGTTCCCGGACGACAGCTTCGACCGCGTGATCATCTCCGAGGTCATGGAGCACATCCCCGACGACAAGGGCGTGCTCGCCGAGATGGTCCGCGTCCTGCGGCCGGGCGGTCTCATCGCCGTCACCGTGCCGCGCTGGCTTCCCGAGAAGATCTGCTGGATGCTCTCCGACGAGTACCACGAGGTCGAGGGCGGCCACATCCGCATCTACCGCGGCGACGAACTGCTCGGCAGGATGCGCGAGGCGGGCCTGAACCCCTACGGAACCCACCACGCCCACGGGCTGCACTCGCCGTACTGGTGGATCAAATGCGCCGTCGGCGTGGACAACGACAAGGCACTGCCGGTGAAGGCGTATCACAAGCTGCTGGTCTGGGACATCATGAAGCGCCCGCTCGCCACCCGCCTGGCGGAGCAGGCCCTCAACCCGCTGATCGGCAAGAGCTTCGTCGCCTACGCGACCAAGCCCCACCTGCCGGCCGCGCCGGCAGAGCCCGCGGGCTCTGCCGAAGCCGCCGTGTCCGCCGTGTCCGCCGAAGCCGCCGTGTCCGCCGCCGCGCCGTCCGTTGAGAGCGGCCGGTGACCACGCCAGGAAGGCCCCTCGGCCGCACCGGCGGCGACTCCTACTCGCTGCTGGAACTGCCCGGGGTGCTCACCGCCGACCAGGCCGCGGCCACCGTGCGCGCGATAGCGGCGATCCAGCGTCCCGACGGCGCCATCCCTTGGTTCACCGGAGGCCATCTGGACCCGTGGGACCACGTCGAGTCGGCCATGGCCCTCGACGTGGCCGCCGAGCACGAGCGCGCCGAGGCCGCCTACCGCTGGCTCGCCGACAACCAGAACAGCGACGGCTCCTGGTACGCCGCCTACACCGACGGCGTCCCCACGGACCGGGTGCGCGAGTCCAACTTCTGCGCCTACATCGCGGTCGGGCTCTGGCACCACTACCTGGCCACCGGGGACGACGCCTTCCTCGACCGGATGTGGCCGACCGTTTACGCGGCGGTGGAGTTCGTCCTGGGCCTTCAGGCACCCGGCGGGCAGATCCGCTGGAAGCGCGACCCCGACGGCACCGCTCCCGACGAGGCCCTGCTGACCGGCTGCTCGAGCATGTACCAGGCGCTGCGCTGCGCCCTGGCCATCGCCGAGCACCGTGAAGAGCCGCAGCCTGACTGGGAGTTGGCCACCGGGCGGCTGGGCCACGCGGTGCTCGACCACCCCGGGCGCTTCCTGGACAAGGGACGCTTCTCGATGGACTGGTACTACCCGGTGCTGGGCACGGCCTTGCGCGGTGCCGCGGCAAAGGAGCGGATCGAGGCCGAGTGGGACCGTTTCGTCGTCCCCGGCCTGGGGGTGCGCTGCGTTTCCGACCGGCCCTGGGTGACCGGCGGCGAGAGCGCCGAGCTGGCGCTCGCGCTGTGGGCGATGGGTGAGTCCGACCGGGCGGTGGAGATCCTGCGGTGGATCGGACACCTGCGGGCGGAGGACGGCATGTACTGGACCGGCTACGTGTTCGAGGACGACGCGGTCTGGCCCGAGGAGAAGACCTCGTGGACCGCGGGCTCGCTGTTGCTCGCGGTGGCGGCGCTCGGGGGAGACGACGCCACCACCGCCGTCTTCGGGGGAGATCTGCTCCCGGTGGGCCTGGAGCCCTCGGCGAGCGGATGCGAGGCTGACGGCTGCGCGTCATAGCCGGTGGACGGGTGTCCTACAGGCGGCTGACGCGGGCCGCGAGAGCGTGCCCGATCAGCAGGTACACCACGGCGGGCAGGCCGTAGTTCAGCAGAACCCGCAGCCAGTCGGTGTCCATGGTGAACAGGTCGTGGGACCAGCCCGCGAGCCAGTTCGCGGCGTCCCGCACAAAGCTGACCAGGTCGTTCGCGCGGTTCGCGTCCAGCACATACATCAGGATCCACAGTCCGAGGATCAGCGCCATGATGTCGGCGACGACCCGTATCACGACCGCGGCCTGGTTTCCTCCATAGTGTCTGGCCATAGTCAACGGCTTGCCGCAACCGACGACTTGAAACCCCGCTGTTTCCCACCCGTCGAACGGCTGTTTGTCCGCGCTCGGCGGGCCACCCGAACGGACGCGCATGGATCGCGAGGACGGGTGGGCCGTGTGAGTCTGCAGAAGACCCTCGCACACTCATGCCCCCGAAAGGTACAGCGCCGTGCCGTACGCCTCGTCCCTCCAGCGGACGCTGACGGCACTTCTGCTCGCCGCTGCCCTGCTGTCGGTACCCGCCTGCGGATCGACTGCCGAGGAAACCGCCGCGGGTCCGGCGGCTCCCGCGGCCTCGGCAGAGCGGGCGAGGTTCGCCAAGACCCGGTTCGTCGCCAACGCGGGCCTGGCCGCCGGGGCCACGTACCAGTGGATCGTCAAGCCGTACAAGGCGGGGCGGCTGCGCAAGGGTGCGCAGGGACGCACGATGGCGCTGGTCAAGGCCGGGCTCGCGGGCTCGTTCACATACAGCAGGCTCAAGGCCGCGACCAGGGAGGCCGAGGGCGACCCGCGGCTGACCGAGTCCGTCGCCCCGCTGGGCGAGGGCATCGAGAGCCTTCAGGGGCTGGGTGCCAAGCTGCGCGCGGGGGACGCCGGCGACGAGGACATCGACACCTTCGAGAATGTGATCAGCAGCGTCAAGGAGGCGGGGGACGACTGCGGCGCCCCGGTCACCGACCGGCTGCCCACCGCGGGGCAGTTGGGCGGCTGAACCCGCCGCGGGGGACCGGCCCGTCGGTTCGGCCGACCGCTTCGGCCGGGGCCCGTCCGGGTCAGCCGACCAGCTCGGCGAGGGTCCGCAGGGTGTCCCGGTCGCGCGAGGTGATCAGCAGGTCCGTCACCGGGCCCTCCCGCCATGCCTCCAGCCGCTCCGCGACGCGCTCGCGCGGTCCCACCAGCGAGATCTCGTCCACGAACTCCTCCGGCACCAGCGCGATCGCCTCGTCCCGGCGCCCGTCGAGGAAGAGCTCCTGGATCCGGCGGGCCTCGGCCTCGAAGCCCATCCTGGCCATGAGATCGGCGTGGAAGTTCCGCCCCTTGGCGCCCATGCCCCCGATGTAGAAGCCGATGACGGCCTTCACCGGCGCCAGCCCCTGCGCCACGTCGTCGCACACCCGGGCGTGCACCATCGGGGCGACGAGGAAGTCCTTCGGCGCCTCGGCGAGCGATTCGGCGTAGGCGCCGGTACGGAACGGCGACCAGTACAGCGGCAGCCAGCCGTCGGCGATCCGGGTGGTCTGGGCGATGTTCTTCGGGCCCTCGGCGCCGAGCAGGATCGGCAGGTCCGGGCGCAGCGGGTGCACGATCGGCTTGAGGGGTTTGCCCAGGCCGGTGGCGTCCGGCCCGTTGTAGGGGTGCCGGTGGTAGTCGCCGTCCAGCCGCACCGGCTCGGACCTGCGCAGCACCTGCCGGATCACCTCGACATACTCGCGCGTCGCCGTCAACGGGCTGCGGGGGAACGGCCTGCCGTACCAGCCTTCCACGACCTGCGGCCCGGACAGTCCCAGACCGAGCATCATCCGTCCGCCGGACATGTGGTCGAGGGTGAGGGCGTGCATCGCGGTGGCGGTCGGGGTGCGTGCCGCCATCTGGGCGATGGCGGTGCCCAGCCGGATCCGGGTGGTGTGCGCGGCGATCCAGGTGAGCGGGGTGAAGACGTCGGAGCCCCAGGCCTCGGCCGTCCACACGGAGTGGTAGCCGAGCCGTTCCGCCTCCTGGACGAGGGGGAGCGTGTCGGGCGAGGGACCGCGCCCCCAGTACCCGAGGGCGAGACCGAGCCGCATGAGGCTACTCCTACTCGAAGACCCCAAGCCTCCCGACCGGAAGGACTCCGTATCGGTCGGCCGAACGGGTGACCGGGCGTCGGGAGCCGACCTTAGGGCGCCGGGGACGAAACGGGAAGGCCCCGACCCACGGTGGGGTCGGGGCCTCGCGCCGGTGCTCGGTGGCGCCGGGTGCGCTCACGCGCCGCGGTTCACCTGCCGCGGTTCCGGCGCCGTCGGGCGGTCACGGTCAGCCGCGCTGGATGCCGGAGGAGTCCTGGAGCACGCCGCGGCGGCCGTCCTGGGTCTGCGCGATGATCGCCGGCCCGCGCTGGTCGACGGCCAGGTACCACTGGCCCGGCGTCAGCTCCGCGATCGGGGCGCCGGAGGAGCCGTCCTCGGGGAACAGAGGCCGGGCGACCGGCACGGCGAACCAGAACGGGGTGAACTCCTGCGCACCGGTGGCCGGAGCCGCCTGCGGACCGGGGGCCGCCGCGGCCTGGCCACCGAAGGAGGGGTCGACGCCCTGGGCCGGGTAGCCGTAGCCGCCGGGCTGACCCGGGTGGCCGGGCTGACCGGTCTGGCCCGGGTAGCCGTAGCCGGGCTGGGGCTGGGGCTGGGGCTGGCGCGGGGCGGACATCAGCGGGGCCTTCAGCGCGGGAAGGCTGTTGCCCAGTACCGCGAGAACGGCGACGGCGATGCCGAAGACGAACGTCAGCCAGGCACCGGCCCCGAGGTCGGTCTTGTCGTTGGCCTCGTCGAAGATGTCCGAGATCGACGGCCACAGGTTGGAGAACACCGACCAGAGGGCGGACCAGCCGGCGAACACGCACAGCGCCGTGCCCCACTGCGGCAGTTCGAGCCCGGCGATCTTACGGCTCTGATTGGCGGAGCGTCCGAGGATGATGAGCGCGACACCGATCAGCGCGGCGAGGTGGACCGTGGGCAGCAGCGGGAATGTCGCCGGGCTCCACGCACTGACCGTGTAGTCCTTCGAGGAGCCGTTGAAGCTCCTGTCCTCGAAGGTGAAGAACCCGAGGAACGAGCCGATGAAAAGCAGCAGCGCGGCGCCGATGACCGCGCCGTCTCCTCTGGTGAGGGAGCGGATGTTCACGTGAAGTCCTTTGTGGGTCTTGGTGTCGTCGTCGCTGTCGCCGGTGCTTCGGGCGCGGAAGCACCATCGTACGGGGGCGGATTGAGGCTCCCGCGCCGGGGCCGGGGGTCCGTCAAGAATTATTGACAAGGAAGGCGGAGATGCCCTCCGCTATCCCTTTGGCGGCGAGTTGTCGCCAGGATGCGCTGGTGAGACCACGTGCGTCCGTGGCGTTGCGCATATTGCCGCATTCGATGAAAACCTTCGGAACCTTGGAAAGATTGAGACCGCCCAGGTCTTCTCTGACCGTCAAGCCGCTTCCCCCGCCGAGGTAATTGGCGAGGGGGAACGACGTGGCCTCGGCGTAGTGCTTCTTGAGTTGCCGGCCGAGCCGCCGCGAAGGGCCCACGATTGCCGTGGTGTCGGCGGACGAGGTGCGCACGGAACGGGGCACGATGACATGGAAGCCCCGGTTGCCCGTGCCGAGTGAGCCGTCGGCGTGGATCGAGACGGCGGCGTCGGCGTGTGCCTTGTTGCCGATGCGGGCGCGTTCGTCCACGCAAGGCCCCCAGGGGCGATCGCCGTTCTGCGTGAACTTCACCGTCGCCCCCCGTGCTTTCAGCAGTTTGCCGACCCGCCGCGACACGTCGAGGGTGAACTCGGCCTCGGTGTAACCGGAGTTGGTCGCGGTCCCCGTCGTGTCGCACTCCTTGCGGAACGTCCCGGCGTCGACCTTGCGGTTGATTTCCGCCCGGTGGTCGCGGTTGTGCACATTGTGCCCCGGATCGAGCACCACGACCATGCCTGAGAGTGGCCCCTGTCCGCCACTGCCGCCCTTTCCGTCGGGCTTGTCCGCCTCTTTCGCCTGCTCGGTCCTCGAGGAGGAAGGCGAAGGGCGCGCGGACGAAGAGGAAGAGGGGGCGGGGAAGGCACCCGCGGACGGTTCCTGCGGATCGTCGAACGACTGCCACACCAGCCAGCCCGCGCAGCATGTCGGCAGCAGTGCGGCGACGGCGATCAGCGACCTGCTCCCGCGACGCGACTCAGAGCGCATCCGCGGACCTTGCCTCCAATCCGTGCTCGCCGGCGATCGGATTCCACTTCTTGACGAAATCCTTCTTGGCCTTGGACGCTCGCTCACTGCTCGCGGTTCCGAGATCGTAGTCGGCGTCATGGGGGGCGCTGCCCGAGGAGCAGCCGCCCGCCGCCATGGTGGTGGCCCAGTCCGCGAACGCCCGGTCGGCGTCCGCGGAGTGCTGCCAGGCGGTCCTCAGCGCGGCGGCGGCCTCGGCGCCGCCCTCGACCCGGTCCAGCTCCAGGCTGTCGAGCTTGTCCACCAACTGGTCACGGTGCTCGGCCGCGTCACGCAGATCGCTCCTGGCGGTCGACACGGTGTCCGACGAAGCGCAGGCGTCCACCGCGTTCACGGCGTCGCTCACCTTCTTCCGGTCCTGCGAGCTCTGGCCGAGCAGGTCGTCCAGATCGCCCGCCTGCTCGGCGGCCGGGTCGTCGGGGGTCGCGGAGGCCGAGGGCGAGGAGGCCGAGGAGTCCGAGGTGTCGGGAGCCTGCCCGTCGCTCTTGCCGCCCTTGTCCTTGCCCGGATCGGGCGCGGGCGAGTGGGCGGCCTTGTCGCCGCCCCCGCCGCCGGAGTCCAGCGCGTACACGGCCCCGAAGCCGAGACCGACCCCGACGGCGCCGAGGGCCAGCGCGATGAGCCATTTGCGTCCGGCGCCGCCGTCATGCGCGGGCTCGGGACCGGCGCCGCCGTGGTACCCGGGCTCGCGACCGGGCGCGTGCGGCGGGAACTGCTGGGGGTAGGGCGGGGCGGGGTGCTGCGGCTCGGCGAACGGCGGCTCGGCGTGCTGCGCCCCGGGATGGGGCGGCTCGGTGTACGGCGGCTTCCCGAACTGCGTGTGCCGCGGTGGCAGCGGAGGCGGCGGGGGAGCGTTGAACGGCTGCGGGTAAGGGGCCGTGGGGGCCGGGGGACGAAAGGGCGGCGGCTGCGGTGCGGTCCGGGCGGCGTGCTCGTCCCTCGGCGCGCCCACCCGGGTGTCCGCGGACCCGGCCGGGAGGGGCCCGATGCTGCTCGTCTGCCCGTTCGCCCGGCTGGTGCTCCGCGCGTCGTCCTGGGCGTCCTCCGGTCCGCTCTCCTGCTCCGACCGGCTCTCCTGCTCGGGCGCGGGCTCCTCTGGCGCGGACTCCTCCGGCGCGGTCGGGCGGCCGAGATGGTGGGTGCCGGTGTCCTGCCTGCGCACCCACCCGCCCGCGCCCCCGTTGGCCTTGGGATCCCATACGCCGGGAACCCAGCCGTCACCCTCGTTGCCCATGCCGTGCCGCCCCCACGTCGTGCGATCCCGTATCGGTCCCCGATTGATTCTCCAGCGCGGCGGTGGCGCCGCGCCAGGTGGATGCCGCTTTCACAGCGAAAGCGACACCGAATGCCGCGCTGACGCGGCGGAACCGCGCCTGCCGCGGTTCGCCGCGGCGAGTGCGCCCGCCGCGGCGAACCGCCTAGGCAGCGGCGCGCCGACGCAGGACCCTCAGCGAACCGGTCACCGACACCTCGGTGAAGTCACCCGACTCCAGCGCCCGGCGGTAGATCCTGAACGGGGCCTGCCCGCCGTCCGCCGGGTCCGGGAACACATCATGGATCACCAGCGGCCCGCCCGGTGCCAGATGGGGCACCCAGCCCTCGTAGTCGGCCGTGGCGTGCTCGTCCGTGTGCCCGCCGTCGATGAAGACCAGCCCCACCGGCCCGCCCCAGACCGCGGCGACCTGCGGCGAGCGCCCCACGACGGCGATGACGTGGTCCTCGAGCCCGGCCGCGTGCAGGGTGCGGCGGAACGTCGGCAGGGTGTCCATCCGCCCCACCTCGGGGTCCACCAGCCGGGGGTCGTGGTACTCCCAGCCGGGCTGCTGTTCCTCCGAGCCGCGGTGGTGGTCGACGGTCACGGCCACGGTGCCGGCGTCGCGGGCGGCGGCCGCCAGCAGGATCGTGGAGCGCCCGCAGTAGGTGCCCACCTCCAGCAGGGGCAGCCCGGAGCGTGCCGCCCGCACCGCGGTGGCGTACAGGGCCAGGCCCTCGTCCTCGGGCATAAAGCCGGTGGCCTTGCGGAAAGCGTCGAGGATGTCCGGCTTGGGTGCTATGTCGGCGGTCTCTGTCACCCGCACATGGTGCCTCATGGCGGCGATCGGGTCGACTTCTGACCTTCCATCAGATTGGAACGCGTTCTAGTATCGCGGCGAGCCGAGGAGAGGGGCGGGCCATGACCCGGAAGGCGTTCGTCGTCGGCGTGGGCATGACGAAGTTCGAGAAGCCCGAGACCGGGGACCGGCAGTACTGGGACATGGTGCGTGAGGCCGGGGGCGCCGCCCTGCACGACGCCGGGATCGCCTACGGGCAGGTGGAGCAGGTCCCCGTCGGCTACTGCTACCAGGCGTCCACGGCCGGCCAGCGCGCCGCGTACGAGCTGGGCCTGAGCGGCGTCCCCGTCTACAACGTCAACAACAACTGCGCCACGGGCGCCACCGCGCTCATGCTGGCGCGGCAGTTCGTCGCGGGTGGAGTCAACGACTGCGTACTCGCCCTCGGCTTCGAGAAGATGACCAGGGGCCCGCTGGGCGGCTCCGCCTCCGGTGGGGACTTCTCCACCTCGCCCGTCTCCCGCCACTACGGCGTCATGGCGGCGCGGCACGGCTTCGAGAAGTCACCGCCCACCGCTCAGATCTTCGGCAACGCGGCGCGCGAGCACATGGAGCGCCACGGCACCACGCCCGAGCAACTCGCCACCGTGGGCGTGAAGAACCACCGGCACTCCGTGCGCAATCCCTACGCCCAGTTCCGCGACGAGTACACCCTCGACGAGGTGCTGGACGCGCGGACCATCCACGCCCCCCTCACCAAGCTCCAGTGCTCCCCGACCTCGGACGGCGCCGCGGCCGCGGTGGTCGCCTCCGAGCGGTTCGTGGAGGAGCACGGGCTGGGGGAGCGGGCGGTGGAGATCGCCGCCCAGGCCATGGCGACGGACACCGAGGAGTCGTTCGCCTCCGGCTCGTGCGTCGACGCCGTGGGTCTGCCGATGAGCCGTGCCGCCGCCCGGCGGGTCTACGCGGAGTCGGGGCTCGGTATCGAGGACGTGGACGTGATCGAGCTCCACGACTGCTTCTCCATCAATGAGCTCCTGACCTATGAGGCGCTGGGCATGTGCGCCGAGGGCGGCAGCGGCGAGCTCGTCGCCGACGGCGCCACGACCTATGGCGGGCAGTGGGTGGTCAATCCCTCCGGAGGACTCATCTCCAAGGGGCATCCACTGGGCGCGACCGGCCTCGCCCAGTGCGCCGAACTCGTCTGGCAGCTCAGGGGCGAGGCCGCCGACCGCCAGGTCCCCGGCGCCCGGGTCGGCCTCGCCCACAACATCGGCCTCGGCGGAGCGGCGGTCGTCACCCTGCTACGGCGCGGGTAGGTGTGCCATGGGCAGCGCGACGGCGCGGCCGGGGGCGTCCGGGTCGAACGCGATGCTGTCACCGGGGTGGTGCCAGTGCAGTGCGAAGCGGTGCCCCTCCCGGTAGGCGTCGACCCCCGCCCTGCAGTACGCCACCATGTCGAGCGGCAGCTCGTCCAGCGGGAACCAGCCGAGCTCGGAGCACTTGTGGGGCTCGAGGTTGACCGGCTCACCGCCGACTCCGTACGCCGCCTCGAAGAACCAGCCCATGCGCGGCTCCGCGGCGCCGGGGGCGCAGTGCTGCATCACCAGCGCCACGCGCAGGTCTTCGGGCGCGAGGTCGAGACCGATCTCCTCCCGCGCCTCCCGGACCATCGCCTCACATACGTCCTCGCCGTCCTCCGCGTGCCCGGAGGGGGCGTGGAGCAGGCCGTCGGCGTAGCCGGTACCGGATCGGCGGGCCAGCAGCACCTCCTCGCCCCGGCGCACGATCAGATGGACGTCGACCACCTCGCGGTGGCGCGTGGGCGGCGCCGGCCGTACGACCATGGCGTACCGCTCGTCGTTGATCTCGCGGCCCCACAGGGCCGCCTCGCGCAGCCGGTCGGTCTCGATACGGGCCGCCCAGGACGCCACGGCCTCGGCGAGGGCATCGGCGGTCACGCCGCCGACCCACGGCAGGCGCGCCCGGCTGCCGTTGACGTACTGCCCGGTGCCTGCCCACCGCCCCTCGATGAGCACCAGGCGCCCGGCGGGACGCAGCAGACAGGCCCAGTGCCGCAAGGTGTTCACCGGATCGGGCAGTGTCCACACCAGATGGCGGGCGAGCACGACATCGAAGGCGCCGGGTCCGACGGGCGGCCGGGCGGCGTCACCGACGAGGACCCGCGCGCTCGTTCCGGCCAGCTTGGCGCGGGCCCGCTCCGCCATCCGGGGCGACAGATCGACGGCGGTCACCTCATGACCGGCCTCGGCGGCGAGCAGCGCCAGGCTCCCCGTCCCGCAGCCGAGATCGAGCACACGGCTCGGCTCCTCCGGGAGCCATGAGCGCAATCGCTCCCGCCATGCCTGCCGCACGCAGGGGTCGAGCAGGCCGTGATCGGGCTCGCTGTCGAACGCGTCCGCGGCCGCGTCCCAGTAGCCGGTGATGTCGGCGTTGTCGCTGATACCGCTCTGCGAAGCCATGCCCGGATCCTGCCAGGCACCACTGACAACGGCCCCTGGCCAGGGCGTTCCTGACCGGCTCGGCGCCCGGCGGCGAGCGCGCGGCGCGCTGCCGCCCGTTCGCCCCGCCCTGCGACCGGCCCTAGAGCCAGCCGTTCCGACGGGCCGCGCGGACCGCCTCCATCCTGTTGCGGGTGCCCGTCTTGCCGATGGCCGACGACAGGTAGTTGCGCACGGTGCTCTCGGACAGATGGAGCTTGGAGGCGATGTCAGCGCTGGTCGCCCCGTCCACGGCGGCGGTGAGCGCCTCGCGTTCACGCGCCGTCAGCGGGTTGGGGCCCGCGCTCAGCGCGGCGGCGGCCAGCGCGGGATCGATGACCCGCTCACCGTCGAGGATCCGGCGCACGGCCGCGGCCAGTTCCTCCACGGGGCCGTCCTTGACCAGGAAGCCGCCGGCGCCCGCCTCCATCGCCCGGCGCAGATGGCCGGGGCGGCCGAACGTCGTGAGGATCAGCACCCGGCAGCCCGGTAGCTCCTCGCGGAGTTCGGCGGCGGCGTCGAGGCCGCTGCGGCCGGGCAGTTCGATGTCGAGCAGTGCCACGTCCGGAGTCGTCTCGAGGGCCTTGGGCACGATCTCGTCGCCCGACCCGACCTGGGCCACGACCTCGAAGTCCTCCTCCAGGCCGAGCAGCAACGCCAGCGCCCCGCGCATCATGCCCTGGTCCTCGGCCAGCAGCAGCCGGATCACTCGGCCCCTCCCACCTGCAGTGTCGCCTCCACACGGAAGCCGTGGTCCATGGGCTCGGCGGTCAGCCCGCCGCCCGCCGCCGCCAGCCGTTCCCCCAGCCCCCGCAGTCCGCTGCCCGAGCCTACGGGGCCCGACGCTCCCCGTCCGTCGTCCCTTATCTCCAGGCGCACCACCTCCCCGTCACCGCTCAACTCGATGTCGCACCGCCGGGCGCGGCTGTGCCGGACCACATTGGTGACCCCCTCGCGGACGACCCAGCCCAGCAGGGCCTCGGTCTGCGGTGGCAGCGCCGGACCCGACTCACGCACGTGGGGCTCGATGCCGACCGCCAGCAGGGCGGAGCGGGCCCGGTCCAGTTCCGTCGCGAGGTCGGCCTGTCGGTAGCCGGTCACGGCCTCCCTGATCTCGGTGAGCGCCTGGCGCCCGACCGATTCGATGTCGGCCGCCTGCCCGAGTGCCGCGTCCAGGTCGCGCGGCGCCAGGCGGCGCACCGCCTCCGCCTTGACCACGACGACCGACAGCGTGTGCCCGAGCAGGTCGTGCAGGTCCCTGGAGAACCGCAGCCGCTCCTCCTCCACCGCCGCCCTGGCCAGCTCCTTGCGGGTCTCGCGCAGCCGGGTCACGGTCTCGAACAGCGAGAGGATCGCCGAGGTCACCATGCCGGAGATGAAGGTGCCGTAGCCGATGGACAGGGAGTCCCAGAAGTCGTCGCCGCGCCAGCCCGCGACGATGCCGGCGGTGCCCGACAGCGCCGTCAGGGCGAGCCCGAGGACGCGGTAGCGCAGCACGGTTCCCATGGCCAGTGACAGCAGCGGGAACAGCAGCAGCCAGTCCGGCCCGTATCCGACGGTGAGGCAGAAGGTGAGGACCGTCAGCACCCGGAGCAGGCGCTTGGGCAGTGGACCGCCCTTGGTGCGGGCGCCGAACGCGGCCACGACGGTCCATGCGTAGAGCACCGCGAAGGCGGCGAGGCCCGCCGCGGCCACCCAGGGCAGCGGGGGTTCGCCCTTGACCACCTGCACCGCCGGGCCCGCCGCCACCAGCAGCCAGGGGAGGAACGTTTTCGCGGTCGGCGGTGTCATCCGGTCCAGGTGCTCCTCGAACGACGGCTCCCGCAGCGCTTCTGTGGCCTTCATGCCGGGAAGACTACGAGAACCATCTCTGACCTGGGCAGTTGCGAATGTACGCGGTCCGGCAGGACAAAAGTCCCGGGTGGCCACCGAGGCGCGTTACTGACACGTTGTCATCCCTTCCCATGTCCGCTGTGATGCGTTATACATGGGCCTTGCCTAGAACGTGTTCTAGATCGCAGACCTGTTCTGACCGGACGACCCCGGTGCGGCTGACGGTGCGGACGGCCGTGCCGGGGTTCACCACGGCACGGCCGCCCCCACCGCGCCCGGAAGGGATGGACATGCCCATCGATGCCGCCAGGGCCGTCGCCGCCGAGCCTCGCACTGCCGAGCTGGCCTGGGACCACAAGGACGTCCTGCTCTACCACCTCGGAGTGGGAGCGGGACGGCCGGCCACCGACGCCGAGGAACTGCGCTACACGCTGGAGAGCAGACTCCAGGTCCTGCCGAGCTTCAGCACCGTGGCGGGCGGCGCGATGGCGCTCGCGGGCGGGCTCGCCGCCCCCGGTATCGAGGTGGACCTCGCCACCGTCCTCCACGGCGGCCAGCGCATCGAGCTGCACCGGCCCATCCCCGTCACCGGCCGGGCCACCGCGATCGGCAGGGTGGAGGCCGTTCACGACAAGGGCAAGGCCGCCGTCATCGTCCTGCGCTCCGACGTCCACGACGACGAAGGGCCGCTCTGGTCGGCGTCCACCCGGATCTTCGTCCGCGGCGAGGGCGGATTCGGCGGCGAGCGCGGCCCCTCCGACCGCCTCGAGGCACCGGAGCGCGAGCCGGACCGCACCGTCGAGCGCGCCACCCGCGAGGACCAGGCGCTGCTGTACCGCCTCTGCGGCGACTGGAACCCGCTGCACGCCGACCCGGAGTTCGCCGAGCTCGCCGGCTTCGACCGGCCCATCCTGCACGGCCTGTGCTCCTACGGCATCGTGCTGAAGGCCGTCGTCGACGCCGCGCTCGGCGGCGATGCGACCCGCGTCCGGGCCTACTCGACGCGCTTCGCCGGGATCCTCTTCCCCGGCGAGACCATGCGCATCCGGATGTGGAACGAGGGCGAGGGCCGCATCCAGGTCCTGGCGACCTCCGTGGAGCGCGACCACGCGCCCGTGCTCGCCGACACCCTGATCGAGCACACCTGATCGAGCGCACCTGATTTCCCACACCTGATCGAACCCACCCGAGGAGCCGGGCATGCGCGCAGCCATCCTGCAAGAGACCGGTCAGGACAAGCTCGAAGTACGCGACGACGTCGAGGCGGTGGGATTCGGACCCGGCAAGGTACGGGTGCGGCTGCACTCCACCGGCCTGTGCCACTCCGACCTCTCGGCCATGACCGGCGTCCTGCCGCAGCCCGCCCCGTTCGTCCCCGGCCACGAGGGCGCGGGCGACGTCGTCGAGGTCGCCGACGACGTCACCGGCGCAAAGCCGGGCGACCGGGTCATCGTGTGCTGGCTGCCGCCGTGCGGCACCTGCCCGTCGTGCCGGCGCGGCCAGGGCAATCTCTGCCTCACCGGCTTCATGAACGCCGGCACGCCCAACTTCCGGTTCACCGCAGGGGCGGACGTCTTCGGCTTCGCGGGCACCGGAACGTTCGCCGAGGAGACCGTGCTGCCCGCGGGCTGCGCCGTCCCCATCCCCGACGACCTGCCCTACGACGTCGCCGCACTCATCGGCTGCGGTGTCACCACCGGCATCGGCGCCGCCCTCAACACCGCCGAGGTGGAGCCCGGTTCCTCCGTCGCCGTCATCGGCTGCGGAGGGGTGGGCATCAGCGCCGTCCAGGGCGCACGGGTCGCCGGCGCCGCCGAGATCGTCGCCGTCGACCCCGTGGCCTCCCGCCGCGAGGCGGCGCTGGGCTTCGGGGCCACCGAAGCGGTCGCCCCCGACGCGCTGGCCGACGCCGGACAGCGCATCACCGCCGGGGAGGGCTTCGACTACGTCTTCGAGGTCGTCGGCAAGTCCGCCACCGCCCGCGCGGCCTACGAGGCGACCCGGCGCGGCGGCACGGTGTGCGTCGTCGGAGCCGGGGCGATGGACGACTTCGCGCAGTTCAACATGTTCGAGCTCTTCTTCGACGAGAAGCGCATCCTGCCGTCCATCTACGGCGGCGGCGATGTGCTGCGCTCCTACGAGCGGATCACCAAGCTCTGGCGGGCGGGCCGGATAGACCTGGAGAGCATGATCACCCACCGGGTGCGCCTCGACGAGGTGAATGAGGCGATCACGCAGATGCGCAGCGGCGAGGCGCTGCGTACATGCATCTCGCTCTGACCGCGCGCACTCGCTCCGCTCCATACGTCCACGGCTCGGGCCCGGGAGGGCCGGGGCCGCCGAAGCCGAACTCCGAGGAGAAGCCGGATGCTGTTGCGAGGCAGGACCGCGATCGTCACGGGCGCCGGACGGGGCCTCGGCCGCGCCGAGGCATTGGAGCTGGCCAGGCTCGGCGCGCGTGTGGTGGTCAATGACTTCGGCAGCCCGAGCCGTGACGGCTCGGGCGAGGCATCGGCCACCCCGGCGAGGCGGACCGTGGCGGCCATCGAGGCCGAGGGCGGCACGGCCGTCGCCCACCACGGTGACGTGGCCGACTTCGAACAGGCCCGGGAACTCGTCCAGTTGGCGGTGGGCACCTACGGCCGACTCGACATCCTCGTCAACAACGCGGGCATCCTGCGCGACCGCATGGTCTTCTCCATGACGGAGGACGAGTGGGACTCGGTGATCCGCGTCCATCTGAAGGGGCATTTCAACACCACCCACTTCGCCGCCGCCCACTGGCGCGAGCGCTCCAAGGAAGCGGGACACCCGGTCTACGGACGGATCGTCAACACCTCGTCCGAGGCGTTCCTCGCAGGATCACCCGGCCAGCCCAACTACGCGGCGGCCAAGGGCGGAATCATCGGCCTCACCACCAGCACGGCGACCGCGCTCGCCAAGTACGGGGTGCGGGCCAACGCGATCTGCCCACGCGCCCGTACCCGGATGACCGACGACGTCTTCGCCGGCGTTCCGGCGCCCGGCGAAGGACTCGATCCGCTGGCCGCCGAGCATGTCTCACCGCTGGTCGCCTATCTGGCCTCGCCGCCCGCCGACGGGGTCAACGGGCAGGTGTTCGTGGTCCACGGCGGGATGGTCGCCGTGGTCTCCAGCCCGCGTGTCGAGGCGAGGTTCGACACCGCGAAGGAGGCGTTCGGCGTCGAGGAGCTCGACGGCCTGCTCACCCCCTACTACGCGGAACGCGCGGGCGGTGGCGGCTTCGCCATGACCGATGTGCTGAGCCTGCGGCACGAGTGACGGCGAGGGACCCGCCGCCGCGTCAGCTCGCGGCGGCGGTGTCCTGACCGTGCGTCGGCCGACGGTGCTTGCCGTGACCGGTGGTGCCGTTCGAGGCATCCGTGTCGCTCGAGGCCGGGCCGCGGTGCCTGCCGTGCCTGCTGCCGGACGCCGCCTGCGCCGCGCGGTCCTCGGTCGTGTCGGTTCGGGCTTCGGACATGAAGGTCTCTCCGTGCATCTTCAGCTGTCGGGGTTCCGGGGCGAACGAGCTGTCCAGGCTGCGCCCTTGCGTCCACGCAGCCGTCGCTGTCACCGCGGGTGTGCTGTCACCCCGGGTGTGCGAGCGCGCGGGCCGCGTAGCGCCCGCGTGAGTCTATCGGGGCGTTGATCCATGTCGTACGTGCCCCACGCCTTCGTTGCCCGTCCGTTAGGAGTGCCCCGTGCGGACCGATGAACGCACTCATCAGGGAGGGTGCTCATGTCCGAGCGGTGGTCAACGGGGCCTGAGCCGTGGTCAACGGGGCCTGCTGCAAAGGGACGGGGGTGCGCAGGGGAGGCCGGTCGGCGGCGCGGGGCAGCGTTATGGCGGGCTGTCCGGGTGACGGATTCGCCGACGCGGGGCGTGGGGAGTGGGGCCGTGTGGCGGCGGGCCGTTCGGAGGGTGCGGGCGTTGACGGGGACCGCGCCGCGACGGGCCGCGTGAGCTCCGGCCGGGTGGCGTCCGGAGGCGCGCCGCCCTCCTCCTCGGCCGACACGGTTGCCACCCCGAACGGGCAGTCGCCTGTCGCGTACGGCAGCCGCAGCCCGTTGTGCGACCAATGCCCGGCGCCGACCAGCCATCCCTCGGGCGCGGTCAGCTCATCGAGCCTGCGCCGCGCGGGCCGCCACACCGCGAGCCGGGACCGCTGCGGCCCTTCGATGCGCAGCGCCACCCCGCACTCCTCGGGGGTCAGCGCGGGCCCCGGTTGGACGGCGAACGGGGTCACCACCGCGTCCGGCAGCCGCAGGCACTCGGGGAACCGGACGGGCCGCTCACTGCACAGCACACCCCACCCCACCCGGTCGCTGCCGGGCGCGTCGCTGCGCACCACGAGGAGCCCGCTCTCGGGGTCGGCGAGGAGCAACCGGTCGTTGCTCTCCGGGGCGATCTGCAGCAAGGGGGTGGCCTCGCCGCTCTCCATGTCCAGCACGACCGTCTTCACCCGCCCGTCGGCCACCCTGTCCAGGGCGAGCATGCGCCCCTCCCGGTCCAGCCAGATCCCGCCGAGATGGCGTCCGGGCAGCTCGGCGAGCCGGTCCGGCGAAGGGCTGTCCGAGGAGATGAGCCACACGGACGTGGTGCGCTCACCGCTGCCGTCGGCTGAGCTTCCCAGGGCGAGCGCGAGCGCCGGGCCCGCCTGCCAGGCACTGCCTCCCGGGCGTACGGGCGGGGTGGGCAGCGGCAGCAGCCGCACCTCGTCCAGTGCCAGACGGCCGACCGGCAGCTCCGCCGTGCCGGGGCCCGTGGGGGAGAGCAGGGCCAGGCTGAATCCGCCCCGGCCTCCGCCGTCGCCCGCCGTCCCGTCTCCGACGCCGTTGCCGCCCCTCCCCGTCCCGTTCCCGTTTCCCCGGCCCTGGCCCTTGCCGTTCGCGGGCCGGGGGCCGCCCTCGCGCCGGTGGGCGCCCTCGCGCCGGCAGATCAGGACCCGTCCGTCCTCCAGCGGGAGCACCCTGCTGCCCGGCTCCTCGGGCTCCCGACCGGGCAGGGGGACGGTGTAGGGCTCCGGACCGCCGAGCGTCCAGCGCTCCGGGAACCACTCCCCGTCACGGGTGTCCGCCAGGCACGCGGCATAGGAGCCGTCCGCCGCGAAAGTGAACCCCACGCGCCGTGCCGTACCGGCAGTCTTCACCGTCCTCGCCCCAGCAGGCGCGGTTCCGGGGGCCGCACAGACCGTCATTTCGGTCACCTCCAGGACCGACGCTAGTTTTCGCATTCCTGGGCGAACAACGCGAGTTCAGGGGCTTCACACATAAGGGTGGCGATGGCCCGGATCCGCTGGGAAACGCGGGACGGATGTGCTGGCCCGGGCCGCGTGCGGCGCCGTCCGAGGGACGGGGACCGCCGTGGGTGCGCTGCCGCCGGCTGTCTTGGCTGTGGCCGGGGCGGGTACGCAAGGTAGCCTCTGAGCGTGCCCACACTGTCCGACGTCATCGACGTCCTCGAAGCTCTCTGGCCACCTCAGCGGGCCGAGCAGTGGGACGCCGTCGGCCTCGTCTGCGGGGAACCGGACGCCGAGGTCACCCGGGTGCTCTTCGCCGTCGACCCCGTGCAGGAGGTCGCCGAGGAGGCCGTGCGCATCGGGGCGAATCTGCTGGTCACCCACCACCCCCTCTATCTGAGGGGCACCACGACGGTGGCCGCCGACTCGTTCAAGGGCCGTGTCGTGCACACGCTCATCAAGAACGATGTGGCGCTGCACGTCGCCCACACCAACGCCGACACCGCCGACCCCGGTGTCTCCGACGCCCTCGCCGGAGCCCTCGACCTCGAGGTGACCGGGCCGCTCGTGCCCGACCCGACCGATCCCGCGGGACGCCGTGGCCTCGGGCGCGTCTGCGAGCTGCGGCAGCCGATCACGCTCCGGGAGTTCGCCGACCTCGCCGCGAGGGCCCTGCCGCGCACGGCCACCGGCATCCGGGTCGCGGGCGACCCCGACCAGGTGCTGCGCACGGTCGCCGTCAGCGGAGGCTCCGGCGACAGCCTGTTCGACCAGGTGCGCGCGGCGGGCGTGGACGCGTTCCTCACCGCCGACCTGCGCCACCACCCCGCCTCCGAGGCCCAGCAGGCCGGCCGCTTCCGCGACGGCAGGCCGTCCCTCGTCGACGCCGCCCACTGGGCGACCGAATGGCCTTGGTGCGAGCAGGCAGCCGCCCAGCTCGACGAGATCTCCGACCGGCACGGCTGGGCCCTGCGCACCCATGTCTCCCGCCAGGTCACCGACCCGTGGACCGTGCACGCCCACGCCGAAGCCGACGAGCCGGCCGAGCCCACCGCCGCACCGTCCCCAGCCGCACACTCCGCCGCCGCCCCGTCCCCCGCCGCCCCGTCCCCCGCGGCACACGAACAGACCTCTGTCCCGACCAGCAGCCCAGGAGCCCCAAGCTGAACGCCGCGCCCGCCGACCAGATCCGCCTCCTAGACCTCCAGGCCGTCGACTCGCGCCTCGGTCTGCTCGCGCACAAGCGCGCCAGCCTCCCCGAGCACGCCGAGATCGAGCGGCTCACCGGCGACGTGACCCAGCTGCGCGACCTGCTCGTCGCCGCCCAGACCGAAGAGAGCGACAACGCCCGCGAGCAGACCAAGGCCGAGCAGGACGTGGACCAGGTGCGCACCCGCGCCGTCCGCGACCAGCAGCGCCTGGACTCGGGCGCGGTCTCCTCGCCCAAGGACCTGGAGAACCTCCAGCGCGAGATCGCCTCCCTCGCCAAGCGCCAGGCCGACCTCGAGGACGTCGTCCTGGAGGTCATGGAACGCCGCGAGTCCACCCAGGCGCGCGCTGTCGAACTCACCCAGCGCCTGGAGTCCCTCGAGGGCAAGACCGCCGAGGCCGAGGGCCGCCGGGCCGCCGCCTCCGAGGAGATCGACACCGAGATCGCCTCGCTCACCAAGGAGCGCGAGGTCCTCGTCGGTGCCATCCCGGCCGACCTCCTCAAGCTCTACGAGAAGCTGCGCGACCAGGCGGGCGGCGTCGCCGCGGCCCGGCTGTACCAGCGCCGCTGCGAGGGCTGCCGCCTCGAGCTCGGAGTGACGGAGCTCAACGAGGTCAGGGCAGCCGCCCCCGACACCGTGGTGCGGTGCGAGAACTGCCGCCGCATCCTCGTCCGCACCCCCGACTCCGGCATCTGATGCGCAGATTCGTCATCGAGGCGGACGGCGGGTCCCGGGGCAACCCCGGGCCCGCCGGGTACGGCACCGTGGTGCGGGACGCGTCCGACGGCCAGGTACTGGCCGAGGCCGCCGAGTACCTGGGCGTCGCCACCAACAACGTCGCCGAGTACCGCGGACTGATCGCCGGGCTGCGCGCCGCGCACGCCATCGACCCGTCCGCCGAGGTCGAGGCGCGGATGGACTCCAAGCTCGTAGTGGAGCAGATGTCGGGCCGCTGGAAGATCAAACACCCCGACATGCGCCCGCTCGCCGAGGAGGCCAAGGGCATCTTCCCGCCGGGGCAGGTCCGGTACACCTGGATCCCGCGCGAGAAGAACAAGCACGCGGACCGCCTCGCCAATGAGGCGATGGACGCGGGCAAGGCGGGCAGGCAGTGGGAGCCGGGGCAGTCGAGGGCCGCGGAGTCGGCCCAGCCCGCCGCGGAGTCGGCCCAGCCCTCCGCCGACGAGGAGAGCGAACCGGCGCCGCCCACCACGGGCTGGTCGGCCGCCGCCGACCTCGGCACCCCGACGACCTTCGTCCTGCTGCGCCACGGCGAGACCCTCCTCACCCCGCAGAAGCTCTTCTCCGGCAGCGGCGGCACCGACCCCGATCTGTCGGACAAGGGGCGCTGGCAGGCCGACCGCACCGCGGCGGCGCTCGCCGCCCGGGGCACGATCCAGGCCGTGGTCAGCTCCCCGCTGGCCCGCTGCCACCAGACCGCGCAGGCCGTCGCCGACCGCCTCGGCCTCGAGGTGCGTATCGACGACGGGCTGCGCGAGACGGACTTCGGCGCGTGGGAGGGACTGAGCTTCTCGGAGGTGAAGGACCGTCACCCGGCCGATTTGAACGCCTGGTTGACCTCCGCGAAGGCGACGCCCACGGGAGGTGAGAGCTTCGCGTCGGTGGCCCGCCGCGTCGCCCTCTCCCGCGACAAGCTGCTCGCCCGCCACGCCGGGCGCACCGTCCTGGTGGTCAGCCATGTCACCCCGGTGAAGACGCTGATCCGCCTGGCGCTGGGCGCTCCGCCGGAGTCGTTGTTCCGTATGGAGCTCTCCCCGGCCTCATTGTCCGCAGTGCAGTACTACGCGGACGGCAACGCGTCGTTGAGACTCTTCAACGACACCTCCCACCTGCGCTGACCGCTTCACCGGCCCCTGGCCGCCCGCCGGTCGCGGCCCGGCGCGGGCCGCCCCGCGTACCGGGGGCGGCCCCCGGTGACCGGCGCCGCGCGGGGCCGGTGAGGCGGGGCGGGGGATCTGTCGGGGGCCGTCAGCCGAGGCCGTCGGCCCCGACCCGGACGGAGGATTCGTCGAGGAGGGCGTCGGTGACGGGCTGGGGTTCGCCGTCCAGGTCCAGGACCGGGGCGGCCTCGCGGTACCAGGACTCGATGACGGCGTTGCCCCAGAAGTCGCGGCGGCGGTCGTCGTGGACGTTCCACCGGTAGGTCTCGTGGCCGGGGTCGCCGGTGTAGTAGTCGGAGGTGTAGATCTCCACGCGATGGCCGTCGGGGTCGCGCAGATACAGATAGAAGGCGTTGGAGACACCGTGCCGGCCGGGGCCGCGTTCGATGTGGTGCTCCTTGCGCAGTGAGCCGAACAGGTCGGCGCAGCGCAGGACATGGTGCGACTCGTGCGTGGCCAGCCCGAGGTGGTGGAGGCGGGGTCCGGCGCCGCCGGTGAAGGCGACGTCGTGGACGGTCTGCTTGCGGTACATCCAGGCCGCGTAGAGCTCGTGTTCGTCGCCCTCGATGGTCTCGGAGCATCCGAATCCGAGGGACCGGTAGTGGGCGTAGGCGGCCGGGATGTCGGGGGTGCAGATGTTGAAGTGGTCCAGGCGTGCCACCTCGGCGCCGCGACGCAGGTCGTAGCGCTGGATGAGGCGTTCGGCGCGGTCGATGTCGTGGAAGAACTCGACGGGGAAGCCGAGCGGGTCGACGACGCGGACCGCGTCGCCGACACCCGGTGTGCCCTCGCCGCGGGGAACACGGCGGACGGGGCGGTCGAGGCGGTGGAAGAACCGCTCGGCCCTGTCCAGGTCTGCGGGGGTGCGGACGCGGTAGGCGATGTGGTCGAGGGCGGCGGCCTCGCCCTCGCGCAGCACCACCGAGTGGTGGGTGAGTTCGTCGCTGCCGCGAAGGCAGATGATTCCGGGAGCCTCGTACTGGACATGGAAGCCGAGCATGTCGGCCCAGAACCAACGGGCCTTGGCCAGATCGGTGACGACGAGCTGGGCGTAGGCGGAGCGGACGACATCGGGTGCGGGTGCGGGAGCCGGGGTCATCGCTTGCCTCCGAAGCGAGGAGTGCGCACCTCGCCGAGTGCGACGTGCACGATCTTGGACTCGGTGTAGAAGTCGACGCTGTGCGCGCCGCCCTCCCGGCCGACGCCGGACGCCTTGACGCCGCCGAAGGGGGTGCGCAGGTCGCGTACGTTGTGGGAGTTGATCCAGACCATGCCGGACTCGACGGCGTGCGCGACGCGGTGACCGCGCCTCAGGTCCGAGGTCCAGACGTACGCGGCCAGACCGTACTGAGTGGCGTTGGCCAGCTCGACGGCCTCGGACTCGTTGTCGAAGGGAGCGACGGCGACGACCGGGCCGAAGATCTCCTCCTGGAAGATCCGGGCGTCGGGCGGCACGTCGGCGAAGACGGTCGGCTGAAGGTAGTTGCCCTCGGGCAGGTGGGCGGGGCGGGTGCCGCCCGCGACGAGGCGGCCCTCCTTGCGGCCGATGTCCACATAGTCCAGGACGCGGGCGTAGTGCTCGGGGTGGACGAGAGCTCCGACCTCGGTGGCCGGGTCGGACGGCGGGCCCACCGTGACACGCTTGGCGCGCTCGGCGAGGCGGCGGCTGAACTCCTCGTACAGCGGCCGCTCGACCAGGACGCGGGAACCGGCGGTGCAGCGCTCGCCGTTGAGGGAGAACACACCGAAGACAACGGAGTCCAGGGCGGTTTCGAGGTCGGCGTCGGCGAAGACGACGACCGGGGACTTGCCGCCGAGCTCCATGGACAGCGTCTTGAGGTGCTGGGCACTGCTGCGGGCGATGTGGCGGCCGGTGTCGGTGGACCCGGTGAAGGAGATCAGCGGCACGTCCGGATGGTCGACCAGCGCCTGCCCGGCCTCCTCGCCGATGCCGTGCACGATGTTGACGACCCCCGCGGGCACCCCCGCCTCGGTGAGGATCTCCGGCCACAGGCTCGCGGACAGAGGGGTCCACTCGGCGGGCTTGAGGACGAGCGTGCAGCCGGAGGCGAGGGCGGGCGCGAGCTTCCAGCTCTCCAGCATGAACGGGGTGTTCCACGGGGTGATCAGCCCGGCCACCCCGATGGGGGTGCGCACGACATAGCTGAACTGCTCCTGGCCCTGCCGGAACGCCTCCTCGCCAAGGGCGACGACGACGTCCGCGAAGTAACGGAAGTTCTCGGCGGCGCGGCGGGCCTGGCCGCGCGCCTGGGTGATCGGCAGCCCGGAGTCGTACGACTCGAAGGCGGCCAGCCGCTCCTCGCGCGCCTCGATGCCGTCCGCGATCCGGGTCAGGACGGTGGCGCGGGCGCGGTTGCCGAGCGCCGACCAGGCGGGGAAGGCCGACCGGGCGGCGGCCACCGCCCGGTCGACGTCCGGCCTGCCGCCTGCGGCGGCATGGGCGTAGGGGGTGTTGGAGACGGGATCGGTGACCTCGAAGGTGCAGCCGTCCGCGCTGTCGGCTGCTGCGCCGCCGATCCAGTGGCGGATCGCCCGAGGCAGTCCGTCGGGGCAGGTGGGTGACATCGGAATCCTCTTTCTGGTGCGGGCGGCGTCGCGGCCGCTGCGGAACGGCGGCGTCGGGTGGCGGCGTCGAGGTGGCGGGGTCGGGTCGCGGCGTCGGGTCGTGGCGTCCCGCGCGGGCCGGTGGCCGGGGGTCAGATCTGGGCGGTGAGGTCGCCGCCCTCCGCCAGCAGGGCGCGGACGCGCGTCAGCGAAGTGTCCGTGGGCCGTACCAGCGGTGGGCGCACGGCGTCGGAGGAGATACGGCCCTGCTGGGCCAGGACCCACTTCACCGGGGCCGGGTTCGTCTCCACGAAGAGAAGGTCGACCAAGGGGTGGAGGCGGTAGTGGAGGTCGCGGGCGGCATCGGCGTCACCGGCCTCCCACAGCTCGTACACCCGGGCCACCGCCTTCGGCGCCAGGTTGGCCACGGCGCTGACGAAGCCCGCGCCGCCCAGCGCGAGCAGCGGAAGGCACAGCAGCTCGATACCCGACCACACCAGCAACTCCCGCCCGCAGGCGTGCAGCACCCGGGAGAAGTGCTCGAAGTCCTTCGTCGTCTCCTTGACCCCGACGAAGTTGTCGAAGTCCGTGAACAGGCGCTTCACGGTGTCGGGCGCGATGTCGACGGCCGTGCGGGAGGGGACGTTGTAGGCGACGATCGGCAGGTCGGGGAACTCCCGGGCCACCGTGGCGTACCACTGGTACAGCGCCTCCTGGGTGGGGCGCGCGTAGTACGGGGTGATGACCAGGGCAGCGTCGGCGCCGAGCTCCCGGGCGGCGGCTGTGATCTCCAGAGTCTCGTCGAGCTTGTGCGAGCCGGTGCCGGGCAGGAACGGCACCCGGTCGGCGATCTCCTCGGCGGCCACCTCCATGGCCGCGATCCGCTCGACCGGGCTCTGCGCGCTCGGCTCACCGGTCGAGCCACCGAGGGAGACACCGTGCGAGCCGGACTCCAGCTGGAAGCGGATCAGGACGCGGAGCGAATCGTGGTCGACGGCTCCGTCGGCCGTGAAGGGGGTGACCACCGGCGCGATGGAACCCCGGATGGAGGACGGATCACTGCGGAACTTCATGGCTGGTCTCCTTCGCTGTCGCTGTCGCACCACTTCGCGTACGCCGCGCGCCACTGGGGACCGAGCGGGTAGAGGCCGTCGATGCTCTGTCCGGCGCGTACCTTCTCGGTGATGAACCGCTCCTGCCGCTCCTGTTCGACGCAGTCGGCGATCAGCCCCTCGGCCAGCTCCGGCGGCACGACCACCACGCCGTCCGCGTCACCGACGAGCAGGTCGCCGGGTTGCACCAGCGCACCGCCGCACGCGACGGGGATGCCGGTGTCCCAGGGGACATGGCGGCGGCCGAGCACCGACGGGTGGGCGCCCGCGTGGTAGACCGGCAGGCCGAGAGCGGCGACGGTGGCGCTGTCCCGCACCGCCCCGTCGGTGACGACGCCGACCGCGCCGCGCCGCAGCGCGCGCAGGGCGAGAATGTCGCCGAGTGTGCCCGCGCTGGTGTCCCGGCGGGCGTCCATCACCAGGACATGGCCGGGGCGCAGCTCCTCGACAGCCCGCTTCTGGGCGTTCATGCCGTTGCCGTACCGCTGGAACAAGTCCTCGCGCAGCGGCAGATAGCGCAGGGTGTGCGCGACGCCCACCATCGTGTCGCCGGGCCGGGTCGGGCGTACACCGTCGATGCTCATGTGCGGCAGGGACCGTTTGCGCAGCTGAGCACTGAGCGTGGCGACCGCCACGCCGCGCAAGCCCTCCTCGATGCCCTTGTCGAGCAGGGCCTCGGGGACGAACGCCGCGCCCCAGGCGGCGGCACGTTCGGCCGAACCGGCCTTCGGCATCGCGCCCCACGTCTCCAGATCGTGGTCGGCGTCCGCGATCGGGGTGCGCAGGCGGCCGGTGCTCAACTCGCCCGATACGGCCTCGACTTCGACCACGTCACCGGGTGAGACGACCGAGGCTCCGGCCGGCGTGCCGGTCAGGATCACATCCCCCGGCTCCAGTGTGACCAGCCGCGACAGATCGGCGACCAGCTCCGCGAAGGGGAACAGCAGGGTGTCGGTGGTGTCGTCCTGCACCACCTCCCCGTTGACCCAGGTACGCAACCGCAGTGCGCCCGGGTCCAGTCGGCGGGCGTCCAGCAGGCGCGGCCCGATCGGGGTGAACCCGTCGGCGCCCTTGGACCGCAGGTTGGACCCCCGGTCCGCGTACCGCAGGTCGTACACGCCCGCGTCGTTCGCCGCCGTCACCCAGTGGACGTACGACCAACCGTCGGCCGGATCGACCCGGTGGGCACGGCGGCCGATGACCAGCGCGACCTCGCCCTCGAAGGCCAGGAGTTCGCAGCCGCGCGGCCGAAGGAGCGGCTCTCCCGTCCCGGCCAGCGAGGTCGGCGGCTTGAGGAAGTACGACGGCTGGTCGGGGACGCGGCCGCGTTCCCTGGCCCGGCTGCGGTAGTTGAGGTGGACCGCGATCACCTTGCCGGGCGTGCGGCCGAGTGGGTGTGACATGGTTCTCCCTGGCTCAGACGGCGAGTTCGGCGGTGTCGGCGGTGAAGGCCTTCAGGTCGAACCCGGGGGCGGCGGCCCGGTCGGGAGCCAGCTCGCGGCCGGACGCCAGAAGGCGCCGGGCCGCCATGTGATCGGCGGGGCGGTTGACCGACTCCACCGCGACCAGTCGGCCGCCCCGGAAGACCAGGGTGGAGAACCGGCCGCTGCCGGGCTCGCCGAGCAGTTGGACATGGTCGTGTCCGGTCGGCAGACCGGCGATCTGGAGCTTGAGGCCCTTCTGGTCGCTCCAGAACCAGGGCAGCTCGCGGTAGGAGCGCACCTCGCCGGTGGCGATGAGGCGGCCGGTGTGAACGGCCTGGTCGACGGCGTTCTGCACGGACTCGAGGCGCACCCGCGCGCGGTGGTGGGCGCTGGGGAACCGCGCGCAGTCCCCGATGGCGTGCACGCGGGGGTCGGTGGTACGCAGGGCGGCGTCGACCAGGATTCCGCCGTCCGCCGCCAGTCCGGCCCACTCGGCGAGTTCGCTGTTCGCCAGTACGCCCACGCCGGTCACCACGAGGTCGGCCGGGTGGGTGCGGCCGTCGGTGGTGCGGACCGCGGTGACGTGCCCGCGGCGGCCGAGGAATTCGGCGGCGCCGGCGCCGAGCCGTATCCGGGTCCCCCTGTCCGCGTGGGCGCGGGCGAAGAACCGGGACACCGGCTCGGTAACCGCTCGGCCCATCAGCCGGTCACCGGCTTCCAGCAGCACCGCCTCACCGCCTTCGGATGCGAAGGCGGCAGCGACCTCGAGACCGACGAATCCGCCGCCGACGATGACGACCGACCGGGCCGAGGCCATGTGCTCCCGCAATGCCCGCGCGTCGGCCAGGTTCCGCAGCGGCAGTACTCCGCCGAGATCCTCGCCCGGCACGCCAAGGGGTCGGGGGCGGGCACCGGTGGCCAGGACGAGACGGTCCCAGGCCAGGTGCGTTCCTCCGGCCAGTCGCACCCGCCTGCCGGGCCGGTCGATCCAGGTGACCCGCTCGCCACGCAGCAGTTCGATCGCGCTGTCCCGGTAGAAGGACTCCGCGCGCAGGTGCAGCGTGTGCTCGGGGGCCGAGCCGAGCAGGAACGCCTTCGACAGCGGGGGGCGCTGGTAGGGCGGTTCCGGTTCGTCGCCGATGAGGACGATCCGCTCCTGGTAGCCCTCTTGGCGCAGGGTGGCCGCCAGGTGTACTCCGGCCTGGCCGGCGCCGACGATGACCGTGCTCACCGCTGCTTCTCCGGAAGGCGGACCGTGAGGCCGTCGAGGTCCGCGGTGAGCACGATCCGGCAGCTCAACCGGCTGCCTGGTTCGCGCGGGCAGGCGGTGCAGTCGAGCATCTCGTCCTCGTCGGCGCCGACCGCGGGCAGCGACTCGGCGTCGGGCGGGTCGACGTAGACGTGGCACGTCGCGCACATCGCCGAACCGCCGCACTCGGCCACGATGCCGACGATTCCCTGGGCCACCGCGGCCTGCATCACGCTGGTGCCCTCGGGCACGTCGAGACGGTCCTGGGAGCCGTCGGGGTGCACATAGACGACTTTCGGCATGGCGGTCTCTCCGTTCGAAGAAGGTCGGGTGCGCGGTTCCGTCACGGTTCCCAGCGCACCGGCAGGTTGAGGACTCCTCGGAAGACCCAGCCGCCGAGGCGGACGGGTTCGGAGTCGGACAGGCGCAGGCCCCTCAGACGCCGGAACAGCGTGGGCAGGGACACCTGGCCGACCTGGGCGCGGGCGGTCCACGAGCCGAGGCAGAAGTGAGGACCTCCGCCGAAGGCGACGTGTGCGCGGTCCCGGCGGTTGATGTCGAAGGCGTCGGGGTCGGCGAAGGCGGTCTCGTCGCGGTTGGCCGAGCCGAGCATCACACCCAGCCGGGCGCCGGCGGGCAGCAGCGTGCCGCCCAGTTCCACCTCCGCGGTGGTCTGCCGCGGGTACATGCCGATCGGGGCGATCCAGCGCGCCGATTCCTCGAAGACGTCCTTGAACCGGGCCGGGTCCGCCGTGACGAGCGTGCGCTGCTCGGGGTGGGTGAGCAGGGCGTAGCTCGCGACCGCGGTGACATCGCGCGGTTCGTTGAGGCCACCGCCGATGAACAGCTTGATGTTGCTCCGGATCTCCTCCGGTGTCAGCGGGTCGTCGGCGCGCAGCATCGCGGAGATCACCGACTCGTCCGGGGCGGAGCGCAGCGAGGCGATCGCGGCGTCCACGGCCTCGTCCACCGCGCCGGCGGCGGCGTCGGAGCGCTGCCAGACGGCCGGGTCGTCGCCGTAGTTGCCGGTGCCGTCCATCATCGCCTGGGACCAGGTCTGCAGGTCCTGCGGGGCCACGTCGTGCAGGCCGAGCACCACGGCCAGACTGCGGGCGGCCATGGGGCCGGCGAAGTCGGTGAACAGGTCCGCCTCGCCGCGTTCGTAGAAGCCGTCGATGAGCTCGTCGGCGATCTTCCGGAAGATCGGCGTCCAGTACTCCCTGACGGCCCGCGGGCGCAGTGCGGGCTCGGCCGCCTTACGTTCCCGAAGGTGGGCGGCGCCGTCCTTGCGGAGCATGGTCCTGCCCATCACCCGGATCATCAGCGAGTCCTGCTCGGCCGCACTGAAGATCTCCGGGTGGCGCTCCAGGTGGACGACGTCCCGGTACCTGGTGACCAGGTACCGGTTGGCGGCGGGAACCCAGGCGACAGGTCGGTGGTGGCGCAGCTGCCGGTAGATCGGGTAGGGGTCCTCCCAGAGGTCCTGCAGATGGATGGTGCTGGTGAAGTCCTCGATGGTCTGGGCCATGGCCTGCCTTCCGTGGGGCGATGCACGGTTGGCCATGACTGTGGCGGTCAGCACTTCCGATGAAAAGCACAGGTTCCCGCTGTACTGCCGCAGGGAAACTCATAATCGCCCGTCGCCGGGCCATTTCAGGTGCCGCGGCGGTCCTCCAGGCAGTACCGCACGAATTCGGCGGCCCGCCGGGTCTGGGCCACCTGCTGCGGCCAGCACAGCAGGACCGACACGGCGGCCTCCGGCAGCTCGGCGATCTCCTTGTGCACCACGCGCAATCCCTCGTAGGTACGGTCGTTGGGCGGCCGCTGGATCAAGATGGCGTATCCCAGTCCCCGCCCCACGAGTGCCCGCGCCATCTCGAAGTTGGTGGTGCGGTGCCGCACCAGCGGGGTCACACCGGCGGTCTTGCACAGCAACAGGGTGTGCAGTGAGCTCGGCGGGGCGTCGAGCAGCACCATCGGCTCGGCGACCAGGTCGCGCAGGGCGACCTTCGGCTCACCCGCCAGGCGGTGGTCGGCGGGGAGCAGCACGTGCGGCCGCATGGAGAACAGCGCCACGCGTTCCATCTCCGGCAGCACGTCCATGTCGTACAGCACAGCCAGGTCGAGCTCGCCATCGAGCAATTTCCGCTGCAGCGCGTCCTGCGTGCCCTCGGTGAAGTCGACGGTCAGCATCGGATGCAGCTCGGAGAAGCCCTGGAGCAGAGGTGGCAGCACGGTCGGCGCGAGGGTGACATAGCAGCCGACCGACAGTCGGCCGGACAGATGGTCCCCCGATCCCGACACCGCCGACTCCAGCTCCTCGACCTGTCGCAGCAGTGCCCTCATCTGGTGCAGCGCCTCCTTGCCCGCCGACGTCAGCGTGATGCCGTGCGCTTTGCGCCGGATGCACAGCTGGACCTTCAGCGCCCGTTCCAGCTCATTGATCGCCAAGGACAGCCCCGACTGGGAGACGTGCAGCCGGAGGGCGGCCTCGCTCAGCGTGCCGCTCTCCGCGGCCGTGACGAAGTACAGCGCCTGCCGCAGCGAGAACCCCGGCACCTTGGGCGCCCGGGAGGTCTGCACAGTTTTATCAATGTGGTTCCCCATGTTTCTGTCCTTCCGCGGCGTTGTGACGCGTGCGCCGACGGGTGCACTGTATCCACCACTCGC
Source organism: Wenjunlia tyrosinilytica (assembly GCF_014646055.1). Classification (GTDB taxonomy): domain Bacteria; phylum Actinomycetota; class Actinomycetes; order Streptomycetales; family Streptomycetaceae; genus Wenjunlia; species Wenjunlia tyrosinilytica. The sequence continues at coordinate 167,154 of NZ_BMMS01000001.1, read as the reverse complement.
TGTGGGGCACCTCACATCGAAGGCGGGCCCGGCGACGCCATGATCCACGGCCTGCTCCCCCCGTCCCCGCAGGTCAGTCGGCTGCCGTACCCTGGCGCGCCCCACCCTCGGCGTGCCCTGCCGCCGACCGGCACCGACGGCTGCGCGATCCCCATCCGAACCCCTCGCTCTCCCCAACCCGCCTGAACCCCGAGGAGTCCTCATGACAGGTGTGCAAGGTCCTCCGCGTCACGACGCCCGCACCGTCAGGAAGGTGGCGCTCGCGAGCGCCATCGGCACCACCGTCGAGTGGTACGACTACTTCGCCTACGCGGCGGCCACGGCACTGGTCTTCGGCCAGTTGTTCTTCCCGCAACTGGGCGGTGCGGCCGCCACATTCGCCGCGTTCGTCACCTTTGCCATGGGATATCTCATTCGTCCGCTGGGCGGCATCTTCTTCGGACACCTCGGTGACCGGATCGGACGAAAGTCCCTGCTGGTCGTCTCGCTCCTGCTGACGGGGCTGGCCACCTTCGCCATCGGTCTGCTGCCGACCTACGCCGTGGCCGGCCCCGCCGCCCCGGTGCTTCTGCTGGTCCTGCGTCTGATCCAGGGGGTGGGGGTCAGCGGCGAGTGGGGTGGTGCGGTGCTCATGGCCGTCGAGCACGCCCCCGACCGCAAGCGCGGCTTCTACGGCAGCTGGCCGCAGATCGGGGTCCCCGCCGGGATCATCCTCGCGAACCTCGTCTTCCTGATCATCACCACCGCGCTCAGCCCCGCCCAGTTCTTGTCCTGGGGCTGGCGGGTGCCCTTCCTGATCGCCATCGTGCCCGCCGCCGTCGGCCTGTTCATCCGGCTCAGGGTCGAGGAGAGTCCGGTCTTCACCGAGGTGAAGCAGGCCCGGACGGTGTCGCCCACACCGATCATCGAAGTGCTGCGAAGCTACTGGAAGCAGGTCATCCTGGGCAGCCTGGCGGCCGCAGCGAACATCGCCGTCGGCTACCTCATCCTCACCTACGGCCTGACCTACGGCACCGCGGTCCTCAAGCTGAGCAGACCGGTGATGCTGACTCTCGTCCTCGTCACCGCAGCCGTCGGCGGGGCGGGGATCCCCTTCTTCTCCGCGCTGTCCGACCGGGTCGGCCGACGCAAGGTCTTCCTCAGCGGCGCGGTCGGCCAAGCGGTCTGGGCGGTCCCGTTCTTCCTGCTGTTCAACACGCGGGTCCCGCTGCTGATCCTGCTCGCGTTCATCGTCATGCAGCTCGCCTCCTACGCGATGTACGGACCGATGGCGGCGATCTTCGCCGAGATCTTCGGAGCCCGCGTCCGCTACACCGGTGTCTCGCTGTGCTACCAGCTCGGAGTGATCCTCGGTGGCGCCTTCACCCCGGCCATCGCCACCTCGTTGTTGGCGTCGACGGGTACCGCCCTGTCGATCTCCGCCTACGTCGTGGCCATTAGCCTGGTCAGCGCGGCGGCGGCGTTCGCGCTCGGCGAGCCGTCGCGCGACCCGCTGGCGGGCGAGAAGCGCCCAGCGCCGACACCCGCCGCCGAGCTCATGGCCGGCGAGCACACGCGACCGGAAGGCGTCCGATGACCATCGCGCTGCGGTACACCACGACTCCTGCGGGCATGGCGGAAGCCGAGTGGGAGGCACGCCTCGAACTCGCCGCGACCTACCGGATCTTCGCCATGCTCGGCTGGGACGAGATGATCTTCAACCACATCTCGCTGCGGTTGCCGGGCGAAACCCCCACCTATCTGATGAACCCGTTCGGCCTGATGTACGAGGAAGTGACGGCGTCCAGCCTGATCAAGGTGGACCTGGACGGGAACCTGGTGGAGGACAGCCCCTACTCCGCCAACCCCGCCGGGTTCCTGTTCCACGGCGCGATCCACCGCACCGTGCCGGACGCGCATTGCGTCATGCACACCCACACCACGGCCGGATCAGCGGTGGCGTGCATGGACAGCGGGCTGTCCCCGGACAACTTCTACGCCGCGCAGCTGCACGACGCGGTGGCCTACCACGAGTTCGAGGGGATCACCGTCAACGAGGGCGAGGTCCCCCGCATGCTCGAGGCGCTCGGCGACAAGCACCTGCTGATCCTGCGCAACCATGGGCTCCTCGCCCACGGCCGCACCACCGCCGAAGCGTTCTACCGGTTGTGGGCGCTGAGCCGGGCGTGCGAGATCCAGCTCGCCGCCCAATCGACAGGACAGCCCCTGCGCCGGGTGAGCGAAGCCGCCGCGCGCTCCAGTTCCCGCGCCGCCGCGGATTTTCTGGAGCCGGGGCGGGGCCCCGAGCAGATGATGTTCGACGCGCTCCTGCGCAAGGTCGATCGGCTCGACCCCGGTTACGCCCAATAGCGCCCACGGCGATCCCCGCCACCCTGAGCGGGCGGTCACCGAATTCGGCGACGGCGTCCGCTCAGGTCCGACGGGGGAAAGAGGGGAAAGACCTGCACCTAAAAGACCTGCACGTACCGTAGTGGAAAGAGTGGAAGGGCCTCCGACGCAGGTCGGAGGCCCTTCCCACGGTCTGCGCACCACCAACCCCATCGAGTCGACAAGAGAGCCGACAAGAGAAAGGGCATGACGGAAGAAGGGCATGACGAATGGACGAAGACGAGCGCCTTCACCGCCATGGCCCGGATGTGGGGCGTCCGGTGGACGGTGTGCGTCTCAGCGCAGAGCCCGACGCCGTCGGCCTCTCAATACTTGAATCGCGGTCGCTCAGCGCCAGTGCCTGCGCCACCGCCGTTGGAGTGCGCCGCTGTCCGCCCGGCCGTGCACATGCCTCAGCGATTGCGGTTCACCGGTCGTTGCGCACGAGTACGACCACGTCGTCGCCCATGCCGATGACGATGTCCGGACCGGCGGCGATCACGCACTGGGCCCGCGCCGGCAGAGCCACCTTCTCCCGGAGCCGGGCTGGAGCGAGATCCCACACGTGGACCGTACCGCTGCTGTCCAAGGTGATGGCGTCCGTGCGGTCGTCCCACGTGGTGCAGGCCACCGCGAGCACTCCTGACGAGTGCCCCGCAAGGGTGGTCCGCAGGGTGCCGTCCGTCAGATCCCACACCTGCGCCGCTGTGTCGTTCCCGCCCACGGTCAGCGCGTGCGGACGGCCGTCGAGGACGGTGCCGGCGAGTGCCCCTATCGAGTGGTGCCCCGTGTGAACGGTGGCGGTGACGCGTCGGCCCTTCCCCGTGAGCCTCCACAGCCGCAGTGCGGCGTCATCGCTCCCCGTGAGGAGGTGGGGGCGGCCGTCGACCGTGACGCACTCCATGGCCCGCACTGCCGACCGGGTGCGGTCGGTGAGGAGCGGATGCTCCACGTCCTCGTCCAGGTCCCACACGCGTACGGTGCGGTCCTGGTCGGAGGTGACCACGTGGGGACGGCCGCTGACGTCGGCCCACGCCACGGTCTCCACGCGGTGGTCGTGCCCGGGGAGGTTTCGGAATCCGGTCCCGGCGGCGAGGTCCCAGACCCGGGCGATGCCGCAGCAGCCTCCGACGGCGGCGTACGGGCGGCCGTCGACCGTCGTGCACGCCATCGCCTCCACACAGTGCCCGTGGGACAGGGTGCGCCGTTCCGTCCCGTCGGCCAGGTCCCAGACCCGTATCGTGGTCTCGCCGCCGGTGACGACGTGCGGACGTCCGTCGATCTTCACCGCGCCCACGGCCTGCACGGTCCCGGTGTGGCCCTTGCGCGCCGCGGGCAAGGCGGCGTCACCCAGATCCCATACGCGCGGGCTCGCGGAATGCCCGCCGCTCACAGCGTACGGGCGCCCGTCGATCACCGTGCAGGCCAGTACGTCCACGTGGCCTTGGTGTCCGGTCAGGGCGGCGCGCTCCGCGTTCTCGGTCAGGTCCCACACGCGGATCGTGCAGTCACCACCGGCGGTCAGCACGTGGGGGCGGCCGTCGAGGTCGACGCAGCTCACGGCGGATACCCACGGGGTGTTCCCGCCCAGCACAGCGCGCTCCGAGCCGTCGGCCAGGCACCAGACCCGTGCCGTGCGCTCCCCGCCGCTCCCGGTGATGGCGTGGGGGATGCCGTCGATCACCGTGCAGGCCACCGAGTAGACGGCGGACGTGTGGCCGGTGAGCACGGCCTGCTCGACGCCGTCCTCCAGATCCCACAGCCTCACCGTGTTGTCATAGCCCCCGGTCACGGCAACGGGGCGGCCGGCGACCTCGGCGAACGCCACCGCTCGCACCTCGTCGGTGTGGCCGGGCATCCGTGCGCGTTCCGACCCGTCGACCAGGTCCCACAGCCGGACCAGGCAGTCCTCTCCCGCCGTGACCGCGTGGGGCCGGCCGTCGATCACCGTGCAGCCCACCGCGCGTATCCAGCCCTTGTGACCTGCGAGGGCGAACCGTTCGGCCCCGGTATCCAGATCCCACACCCGTAGGCTGCCGGAGCAGGTTCCGGTGACGACATGGGGACGCCGGTCAATCTCGGCGCAGTCCAGTGCGTAGACACCGTCGTCCTCGGTGATGACAAGGCGTTCGGCACCGTCCACCAGGTCCCACACGCGGACGTTGGAGTCGTAGCAGCCGGTCACTGCGTGGGGACGCCCGTCGACGACGGTGCACGCGGCGGCGTCCACGCCCAGTCCCGTGCGGGTGAGGCGCAGCGCGGGATGGACCATCGTGCCGGTCGCCCAGCGCGGTCGCCACGGGCGGCCGCGAGACAGCTCCCGGGCGAGGCCGCTCTCACCGTGGCGCGCGGCGTCGACGGCGAGGATGTCCCGCCTTTCGGGCAGGCTGGCGGTGGCGTGGACGTGGACGGAGGCCCGGTAGACGCTCCGCCGGACCCGCCCCCGGGCCGAGCCAAGGGTGTTGAGCGCGCGGAGCAGCCCGCGCGGGGCCGCGTGCACCATGTACTCGGCGTCCTCCATTACCTCGTCCAGGACACCGGCCGCGCCGGCGTGCGCGGCGAGATGGTCGACGATGTACGGTGCGGCGGCCGACCAGTCGCGGCGCCCGCGATCCCCGTCCGGGGGCACCTCGGCCAGCAGCGCGCTCGTGATCGCCTGTTGCGTGTGCCGCTCGCCCGACCGATCTCCCGGGGCACGCAGCCGGTAGGCCGGACCCGCCGGTGCCTGCGTCTCGACCACGAGTTCGCCGACCCGGTCCCGGAACACGCTCACGTCCTGAACCGTCCACGGATGACCCGACAGGGCGCGCGCCAGCACCACCCACAGGGCAAGGGGCAGACCCGCGCCTTCGGCGAACGCCAACGGCCGCGACAGCGCCGCTTCGTCGTCGGAATCCAGCATCAGCCCTTCGGACCCGTTGCTGTTCACCATCGCCACACGCTCCTCGCAGCCCGTTCACGGCCCCGTTCCTTCCCGCAGCGGGGGGCGATCGGGTCACCAACCTGGCCACGGATGCTACAGACGGCCACCGACAGCGACGGCGGTGGCCTCTGAACTCCGAACCTGGCGCGGCCGTTGAGGTGGCCGCTGCCGCTCCGCCGGGTGATCGCGGGCGGCAAGGAAGCGTGTCCGACGAACTGGACAGGCGTTGCCCGGTGGCCTGGCAGGGGCGGGTCGGCAGGGAAGTTCGTACGGGGGCCGCGCCGTGGCAGTCCGGTCATCGGTACGAGTGTTGCCGATCGGATGTGATGTCACGGCTCTCCTGTCTGGTTGAAAGGACGGGCGGGAGGCAGGGGCACTGAGTTGGTGCGACCCATGGATTGCGCGCGTGTTCGTCTTCGGCAGCCTCAGGAACCTTGATCTCAGCCCAGCAACGCTTTCCCCGGCCTACCGGCTCCCAGCGGTGGGCCTCGGACAGCGCCCCGATCAGCGGGAGCCCGCGGCCGGACTCTGCGTCACGACCGGCGTCGCGCTCCCGCGGGAAGGTGGAGTCGCCGTCGTGGACCTCAAGCAACAGACGCCCGCAGCCCAGGTATACGCCGACCAGGAATGGTCCATGCCCGTGGACCAACGCGTTGGTCAGCAGCTCGGAGGCGACGAGTTCCACATCGGTCTCCAGCTCCCCGTCCAGCTGCACTTCCCAGACGCGCAGCAATCCGCTTGCGGGCCGGGGCGACCTCGTTCTTCTCCCCAGCGATGGAGAACCGGGCAGCAAAGGCCAGGTCACTGCATCTCCTACGGCGTTCAATTGTCTGGAAGGGAGTGACCCGGCGACGACCGCTCGCCCCGACCGCTGCATCAACGGCCGCTTGCACGTCCCTCCCCCGTAGCCGTCCGCGGGACTGGCCGTGCGGCTGATGTTCAGTAAACGGCCAGGTACAGCACGTGAACATGGCGAAGTGGTGGCCTTGGCGGTGCACCCGACTGGCGAATTGACCCGTCCTTTACTTTCCGTGAATGAACGGTCGCCGTACGGTGCTCGGTATGCCGCGTACACGGAATTCGGTACTGACCGGCTGGATGGCCAAGAATGGCGTGACCGCTGCTGAGCTTGCCGAAGACGTCAACGACGCCATCCTCCGTCTCACTGGCAGGCGGGGAGAGGTGGGCGAGCACACCGTCTGGCGGTGGCTCGCGGGGGAGAACCAATGGCCACACGAGCGACAGCGCGCAGCATTGGAGCAGGTCACGGGCTGCACAGCTGAAGCTTTGGGCTTCGTCCGCCGCGGAGCACGTGTGTCCCCGCCCGCGCACGAGGAGGACCCGTTGAGGCGACGTACCTTCCTTGCCGCCGCAGGAGCCGCCGCCGCGATAGGCACAGGACCGCCGCAGCGCGTCGGGACGGCGGACGTAGACCGTCTAGAGCGTTGGACTCGCTGAAATCGTCGCGGCCGACGACCGGCATGGCGGCACCGCCGACCTGGAGACCAGCGCCATCACACTCGCGCAGGAAGCCCTGGATCTCCAGCAGTTGGGCACCGCGAGCCAGCGTGTGCGGGGCCGGCTCTACTCACTCGCAGCCGCCTTCACGTCCAGCGCCATGTGGGCCGCCAGCGACGGCCGCCGCTTCGGCCAGGCTCAGAGATACCTCGATCGTGCTGTCGCCCTCGCCGACATGTCCGCCGATCCCGCCGTCCGATTCCGGGTCTGGGGCCACGCCGGCGCGATGTTCCGCCAACTGGGCCGCCCCGTGGACGCCCTGGCCGCCCAAGAAGTGGCGCGCACCACCACAACAGCGCGACGCGACCCGATGTACGCCTCCCTGGCCCACTCGCGCGCCGCTGTCGCTCACGCTGCCCTGGGCGACCAGGTGGCCACCCGACGTGCCCTCGGCTTCGCGGAAGCGGCACTCGACCGGGCCGACGCGGCCGCTCAGCGCCCACCGTGGATGCACTTCTACGACCGGGCCGAACATGAGGGCCTGGCCATGCTCGCCTTCCTGCGCCTGGGCATGTACGCCGAAGCCGAAGCCCGCGCCCACCGCAGCCTGGCGCTGCGAAAGCCCGAACTGGTGCGCAACCGCGCCCTCACCCAGGCGGACCTGGCCCACTCGCAGCTGGGTCAGAACGAGCTGGACGCCGCGGTTGCTTCGGCAAAGGTCGTGCCCATCGAGATGTGGCGCGGCAGGACGGCTCGACTCCTCGCCGACTTCGGCACCAGGCTCGAGAGGGTTGCGCCGCTTTCGACAGCAGCCCGTCAGTGGGCAGACCACACCAGCGGGAACAACCTGACAGGAGCCGCATGACTGTCGAGCTGCACCACTTCCGACGTGATGATGCCCCTGGTCTGCGGCAGTTGCTTCTAGACCTGTACACCGATGTGTACGTCGGTGACCCCGTCGGAGACACCGCTGCCTTCGGTGAACGCCTCGACAGATGGTGTACAAGCCCCACCTGGGAATGTGTCATCGGCTACGACGGCCAAGAAGCGGTCGGCTACGCCTTCGGCTCGCCTCTCCCACCGGACACTGACTGGTGGACCAGAACGGCGCCGCATCTCTCCCTCGACTGGATTGCCGAGACAGGCAGCCGCACCTTCACCCTCGCCGAGCTCGGCGTACGCAAGCCGTGGCGAAAGACAGGCGTCGCTCGGCGGATGCACCACGAACTACTCGCGCCCCGTACCGAAGCACGCGCGGTTCTTCGCGTGCTCACCTCCCGCACCTGCCTCGTCGAGCACTACGAGTCCTGGGGCTACGCCCACGTTCCGCCTGCCCCCGCCGAGGGTGTCCGCAAGGTCTGCGCGATGGTCCTCGCCTTGCCCATCAAGGCTTGACCCTCCGTTCCGGCGGCGGCGGACGACCACCACTTCGTGTTTGGACTGTCAAGACTCGACTGACCCGCGTCGCGCCTTCCCGCACCTACGGGCAGCACCAGTGGGCAGAGCCGTGCGGTGGCCAGAGCGTGTTGCCGAAGGCCGCGGTTACTGAGGCTTTCAGTTCGTCTCGCGCCTGTCGGTCCATCAGCCCCGCCTCCCCATCCGTAGCCCCCGGCCCCCGCGCCGGGCGCCCAACGCGCGGACGGAGACCAAGGCGGGCAAGCGGTGAGTTCGGGCGGTGTTGGTGTCTCACCGAGGGATTTTCCAGGGACTTCTCAAGGACTCTCAGTGCTGTCAGAGGGACTTGCGAGGGACATTTCCCTGCGTAAGACAGCGAGCCCGTGAAAGATCGCACAGGGCCTCCGACGCAGATCGGAGGCCCTCCGTGGTGAAGTCCCGGGTGGCGGCGGACGAGTCGGCCTGTACGCCGGGTTTTGTCTCCCCGGGGTCTTGCGGCCCCGGGGGAGGCGGCCATCCATCTAGGGCTGCCGTTGCCGACAGCCTCGTGCGGTCTACCCGCGGACATCGGGCGGGCAGCCCTCGAGCGTCCGCGCAGAGCCGCCCGGGGGCGGCTCCTCTTGACCTTGCTCCAGGTGGGGTTTACCTAGCCGTCCGGGTCACCCCGGACGCTGGTGGTCTCTTACACCACCGTTTCACCCTTACCGAGAGCGCGAAGCCCTCGGCGGTCTGTTTTCTGTGGCACTGTCCCGCGGGTCACCCCGGGTGGGCGTTACCCACCACCTTGCCGTGTGGAGCCCGGACGTTCCTCGGCGGAGTCCGAGGACTCCGACGCGGCCGCCCGGCCGGCTCGTCCGCCGTGCTTCCATCGTAGTGGTTACGCGGGGGCGAACAGCACCTTGGGCCTGGCCGGGTCGGCCTCGGTGAGCCGGACGCGCAGCCTGCGGCCCAGAGGGAGGCCGGGGCTGCCCGGAGGTGACTCGACGCGGGCGATGACCGCGGGCTCGTGGAGCTGGACCGTGCCGACCGTCGGCTCCTTCTCCCGCACGTCCACCACGACCGCGTCGAAGACCTCGCCGACCCGGTCCGCGAGCACCGCGGCCTCGACCAGCTCGACGCAGCCGCGTTCGACCTGGCCCGCGCGGCGGTCCGCGGACTCCATGATCTTCGGCAGTCCGGCCAGGTCGGCCCGCACCCACTCCGGCACCTCGATGCCCGCGCACGCGGCCACGCAGATCTCCCCGGTGAAGCGGTCGACGAGGCGCCGCAGCGGCGCGGTGCAGTGGGCGTAGGCGTCGGCGACGGCGGCGTGCCACGCCGGGCGCTCGGAGCCGTTGGGGAACACGGCGTAGCCGGCGCCCCGCAGCAGGGTGGCGCACTCCTGCATGAACGCGGCGTGGTTGGCGCGGCTGGGGTTGAGGGACCGGACGACGTCCGTGTACGGGGTGCCCACCGCCCAGTCGACGTTGAGCGCGCGAGCCACGCGCTCCAGCCGCTGGACGGCGTCGGCGTGCGGGGCCGGGAGGGTGCGCAGGATGCCGATTCCGGCGTAGGTCATCAGATCGGCGGCGGCCATGCCGGTCATCAGGGAGATCTGCGCGTTCCAGCCGTCCGCGGGCAGCGGCGCCCGGTACTCCAGGGCGAAGCCGCCGTCGCGCTCGACGATCTCCTGCTCGGGGAGGTTGAGGCTGATGCCGCCCCGCTCACGTTCCAGCTCCTCACGCAGGGTGCCGATGGTGCGCAGCAGGGTGACGGGTTCCTCGGCGGTGCCGGAGTCGATGGCCTCCTGCGTTCCCGCGTAGTCGAGCTTGGCGCGGCTGCGCACGAGGGCGCGGCGCACCTCGACGTCGGTCACCTCTCCGGAGGAGTCGAGGTCGAGCCGCCACAGCAGGGCGGGGCGGATCGTGCCCGGCAGGAGGCTGGCCGCGCCCTCCGAGAGCACCGGGGGATGCAGGGGCACCCGCCTGTCGGGGAAGTAGAGGGTGGTGCCCCGCCTGTGGGCCTCGGCGTCCAGCGCCCCGCCGGGGGTCAGGAAGGCACCGATGTCCGCGATGGCGTAGTGGACGCGGTAGCCGGAGCCGTTGCGCGCCAGGTGCATCGCCTGGTCGAGATCCGTCGAGTCGGGCGGATCGATGGTGAACAACGGGATGTCTGTGGCGTCCAGCGACGGCAGACGGGGATCCACGGCGGCCTTCTCGGCCTCGGCGAGCGCGTCCGCGGGGAAGCTTCCGGGGATGTCCATCTTCGCGCGCAGCGCACGGAGGGCCGCGCGCAGTTCCTCACCGTCCGCGGTCCTCACATGCATGTGTCGCAGTGGCACGCAGCCCAGAGTACGGCGCCACCGGGTGCACTGCCCGGAACGGTCGGCCTCCACTTCGAGCCATATGCTGCGTGAGCGCGGCGTCCGCCGCCGCCGAACGTGTTGAGGAGTTCGCTGTGCTCGTCCTGCTTCCCCCCTCCGAGGGCAAGGCCGCCGCCGGGTCGGGTCCGGCGCTGGACCTCGACGGACTGGGGCTGCCCTCGTTGACCGAGGCGCGCGGCGCGGTGCTCGGCGCCCTGGTCGACCTGTGCTCCGGCGACGAGGCCAAGGCGCTGGAGGTGCTGGGGCTCAGCGAGGGGCTGCGCGAGGAGGCCGCCAGGAACGCGGGTCTGCTCACCGCCCCCGCGCTGCCCGCCGGCCAGGTGTACACGGGCGTGCTCTACGACGCGCTGGGCCTGGCGACGCTGGATCCGGCCGCCCGCCGCCGAGCCCGGGGCTCGCTCCTGGTGTTCTCCGGGCTGTGGGGCGCCGTGCGCATCGGTGACCGCATCCCGCCCTACCGCTGCTCGATGGGCGTGAAGCTGCCGGGCGTCGGCGCGCTCGGCGCCTTCTGGCGCGGACCCATGGCCTCGGCGATGCCGGAGGCGGCGGGCAGGGGGCTGGTGCTGGACCTGCGGTCGTCCGCCTACGCGAGCGCGTGGAAGCCGAAGGGCGAGGTGGCGGGGCGTACGGCGACCGTGCGGGTGCTCCAGGTCAAGACGGTCGACGGGGTGGAGAAGCGTTCGGTGGTCAGCCACTTCAACAAGGCCACCAAGGGGCGGCTCACCCGGGATCTGCTGGTCGCCGGGCACCGGCCCAGGAAACCCGCCGAGCTGGTGGAGGCACTGAGAGCGCTCGGCTACCGGGTCGAGGCGCGGGCTCCGGAGCGGGCGGGCACGGCATGGCAGGTGGATGTCCTGGTGACGGAGATCCACTAGCCGCGGTCGTCGGCCGCGGGCACAGGATCGTCGGTCCCGGGATCGTCGCACGGAGGAGGCCATTGCCCGCCGCTCCTCGCGGCGGCATTGCACCGTGCGCAACGTACGTTGCGCACAGTGGTAGCTCCTGGGCACGATGGGGCCATGGCCTCCGTCCTCGACCTCGCGCCCGTCATCCCCGTCGTGGTGCTGGAGGATGCCGCCGACGCGGTGCCCCTTGCCCGTGCCCTGGTCGCGGGCGGCCTCCCGGCGATCGAGGTGACCCTGCGCACCCCTGTGGCCCTCGACGGCATCCGGGCCATCGCCTCGGAGGTGCCGGACGCCGTGGTGGGGGCGGGCACGGTGCTCACACCGGAGCAGGTCGAGGCAGTGGTGGCGGCGGGCTCGCGCTTCATGGTCAGCCCCGGCTGGACGCCCCGCCTGCTGGACGCGATGGCCGGGTCCGGCGTCCCGTATCTGCCGGGGGTCTCGACGGCCTCCGAGGTCATGGCGCTGCTGGAGCGCGGGGTGCGGGAGATGAAGTTCTTCCCGGCCGAGGCCGCGGGCGGCACCTCGTACCTCAACTCCCTTGCCTCGCCGCTCCCGCAGGCCCGTTTCTGCCCCACCGGCGGGATCAACGCCTGGCTGGCGCCCTCCTACCTCGGCCTGCCGAACGTCGGCTGTGTGGGCGGGACGTGGATGCTGCCCGGTGAGGCCCTCGCCGCGAAGGACTGGGCCGTGGTGGAGCGACTGGCCCGCGAGGCCGCCGCCCTGCGCTGACCGCCCACCGGCCACGGCCCCCCGCCCACTGGCGAAGGCCCTCCGGCCACGACCCCCACTCTCCGGCCACGGCCCCCGCCCACCGGCCACAACCCCTCACCCACCGGGCACGGCCCACCGGCGAAGGCCCACCGGCCACGCCCCCTCACCCACCGGCCATGGCCCTCACCCACCGGCCACCGGGCTACCGCCCCCGGTGACGCCCGGTGGATGGCCTCGGCGCCGCCCGGCGGCAAGCCTCTGCTCCGCCCGGCGGTCAGCCTCGTCGCAGACGACGGCGCAGCGCCCGAGTGAGTACCGGCGGCAGGATCTCCTTTGCCAGTCGACGCACCGAGGAATGACCGGAGGGAAGCGCCGCCGGGGCGGCGGCAGCCGCGGCAGCCGCCGGGGTGGGAGCGGGCGGCGGTACCGGAGCGGGGAAGCGCGAGCGCGGGCCCGTCGGCGGCTTGGCGCGGCCGGAGAAGCGCAGGACCCTGCTCCCGGCGATCTCCGGAACGCTCACATGGAGGTCGTCGCGCCCCGCCGCCAGCTCCAGCAGATCCTCCTGGATCGGCCCGGGGTCGCCCCAGGTCCCGTAGAACTTCTGCGTGCTCAGCGCGATCGGCCGCAGCCCCCGGGTGAAGACGGCCTCCCAGGTGGCGGCGGCCACGCCGGGGGTGTGCTCGGAGCGGAAGTCGTCGAGGACCACGATGCCTTCGGGGACGACGATCCTGCGGGTGTTCTCCATGTCCCCGGCCACGTGCACGTACAGATGCGAGGCGTCGACGTGGACGAAGCGGCAGGTCGCGGGGGCGACATGGTCCGGTATCTCGGACGTGGGCCCCTGGACGACATGGGGGAGCTCGTCGTGGAAGGACAGGTAGTTCCGCTCGAACGCGACGCGGGTCAGTGTGGAGTAGGACTTACGGGTTTCGGCCGCGTTGTCCTCGTCCGGCGCCGGGGCGTCGAAGAGGTCGCAGACCGTGAACCGCTCGCCCTTCCGCAGGTAGGCCGCGGTGAAGATCGCGCTCTTGCCCATGAAGGCGCCCATCTCCACCACGTCCCCGCGTTCCCCCAGGCGGGCCTGGCGGGAGAGGAGCCAGTCGAAAAGCACTTGGTCAAGGCCCGGGAACCAGCCCTTGACGTCGTCCAGTCGGCTGGGGCGCGGCTCGGAGGGGACGGCGGTCGCAGTGCTCATATCGCTTCCTCGGGCACGGGGAACGGACATCGGGAAGTGGCCGGAACACTACTGGCCCGAAGGGAGCGGTCAGTGGTACGCCAGGTGTACTTCGTGTGCCCTTCTTGAAACTCCCGTGCCGGTGCGCCGACCGCCCCGACCCGCCTCCCCTCTTCGAGGGAGCCCACCGCGCCCGGGCGGTCATGACCTGGGCGGTCAGGGCCCGGCCGGTCAGGAGCCGGGCGGTCATGACCTGGGCGGTCAGGGCCCGGCCGGTCAGGAGCCGGGCGGTCATGACCTGGGCAGTCAGGGCCCGGCCGGTCAGGAGCCGGGCGGTCAGGACCCGGCCGGTCAGGGCCCGGGCAGTCAGGGCTCAGGCAGCCAGGACCTGGGCGGTCAGGAGCCGGCCGGTCAGGACCCGTACGGTCAGGGCCCAGGCAGTCAGGAGCCGGGCGGTCAGGAGCCGGGCGGTCAGGGCTCGGGCGGTCAGGAGCCGGGCGGTCAGGAGCCGGGCGGTCAGGGCCCGGGCGGTCAGGAGCCGGGCGGTCAGGAGCCGGGCGGTCAGGGCTCGGGCGGTCAGGAGCCGGGCGGTCAGGAGCCGGGCGGTCAGGGCCCGGGCGGTCAGGAGCCGGGCGGTCAGGAGCCGGGCGGTCAGGAGCCGGGCGGTCAGGGCCCGGGCGGTCAGGAGCCGGGCGGTCAGGAGCCGGGCGGTCAGGGCTCGGGCGGTCAGGAGCCGGGCGGTCAGGAGCCGGGCGGTCAGGGCCCGGGCGGTCAGGAGCCGGGCGGTCAGGAGCCGGGCGGTCAGGAGCCGGGCGGTCAGGGTCCGGACTGTCAGGACCTGGGCGGTCAGGACTTCGAGAGGTGGCGGCTGATCACCAGGCGCTGGATCTGGTTGGTGCCCTCGAAGATCTGCATCACCTTCGCCTCGCGCATGTAGCGCTCGACCGGGAAGTCCCTGGTGTAGCCGTACCCGCCCAGCACCTGGACCGCGTCGGTGGTGACCTTCATCGCCGCGTCGGTGGCGACCAGCTTCGCGATGCTCGCCTCGCGTGAGAACGACAGCCCGGCGTCACGCCGCCTGGCCGCGTGCAGGACCGTGGCCCTGGACGACTCGACGGCCGCCGCCATGTCGGCGAGCAGGAAGCCCAGCCCCTGGTGGTCCATGATCGCCTTGCCGAACTGCCGGCGCTCCTTGGCGTAGGCGACCGCCTCGTCGAGCGCCGCCTGGGCCAGGCCGACGGCGACGGAGGCGATCCCCAGCCGCCCGGAGTCCAGGGCGCTCAGGGCGATGGACATGCCCTGTCCCTCGTCCCCGACCAGGCGCTCGGAGGGGACGCGCACACCGTCCAGGTTCACCATCGCCGTGGTCGAACCGGTCAGGCCCATCTTCTTCTCGGGCGCCCCGAACGACAGGCCCTCGGCCTCGGCCGCGTCCAGGGTGAAGCACGAGATGCCGTGCCGGTGGTCGTCGGAGGTGCGGGCGAAGACCGTGTAGCTGTCGGCCTCGCCGCCGTGGGTGATCCAGGCCTTGGTGCCGGTGAGGGTGAACATCCCGGCCTCGGCCTTGTCGGCGCGCGTCCTCATCGAGGCCACGTCGGAGCCGGCCTGCGGTTCGGACAGGCAGTACGCGCCGAGCAGTTCGCCCTCGAGCAGCGGGGGCAGGAGGCGCTGCCGCTGCTGTTCCGTGCCGTACTGCGCCAGCGGGTAGCACGAGAGCACATGGACGCTCATCCCGACGGCGGCGCTGGCCCAGCGGGCGGCGATCTCCTCGAGGACCTGGAGGTAGACCTCGTACGGCTGGCCGCCGCCTCCGTACTCCTCGCCGTAGGGCAGGGAGAGCAGCCCGGCGCGGCCGAGCGTCCGGAACACCTCGCGGGGGAACCTGCCCTCGGCCTCGTACTCGGCGGCGATGGGGGCGAGCTCCCGGTCGGCGATGTCGCGGGTGAGCTCGATCAGGTCGCGGGCTTCGGTGGTGGGAAGCATGCGGTCGACCGGCACGGGGAGCCTCCGATTGCCAAGCGTAAGGGCACGACATGAACTGCTACCAGTACTGTAGAACGTACGGCAGTACAGTCAAGCGGTGCAGGTCCGGGATCGGGGGTTCGTCGGACGTTGGCTAGGGTGAGCACCATGAGTGTCGGATCTCGGGCCTCGATCGAGCGCGTCCGAGGACGCGGTCTGACCGGGCGGCAGGCGCAACTGTTCGACCAGCTCGTCGATCTCTTCCTTGCCGAGGGATTCGCCGATTTCACCCTCGACGACCTCGCCGGCCGTCTGCGCTGCTCGAAGTCGACCCTGTACGCGCTCGCCAGCAGCAAGGAACAGCTCGCGGTGGCGGTCGTGAAGTACTTCTTCCGCCGGGCGGCCGGGCGGGTGGAGCAGCGTACGAGCCAGGCGGACGGCCCGCTGGAGCGCGTCGGGGCCTACCTGTCCGCCGTCGCCCGAGAGCTGCGGCCCGCGTCGGCCCGCTTCTACCAGGATCTCGCGGCCTTCCCGCCCGCGCTCGAGGTGTACGGGCGCAATACGAGGATCGCGGCGGCCCGCGTGCGCTCCCTGGTGGACGAAGGCGTGCGCAGCGGTGCCTTCCGGCAGGTGCACGCCGCCTTCGTCGGCGAGATCGTGAGCACCGCCATGGTCGCCATCCAGCGCGGCGAGATCAGCGAGCGGACCGGGCTGCGGGACGCCGAGGCGTACGACGAACTCGCCACGATGCTGCTCCACGGGATCTCCGCGCCGGAGTAGCCGCCGGAGCGGCTCCGGCGCGCGGCGGAGTCCGGAATGCGGCCTCCGGGGCCGCGCGGCTCAGCCGCGGAGCAGTTTCATCGCCGCGTTGTGCCCCGGGATGCCGCTTACACCGCCGCCGCGGATGGCACCGGCGCCGCAGATCAGGACGTTGGGGTGGGCGGTCTCGACGCCGTAGCCCTCGCCGTACGGGAAGCTCAGGTCGCGGTGGAAGATGTGACCGCCCGGCATGCCGAGTTCACGTTCGAGGTCCAGCGGGGACTTCGCCTCGATGCACGGCCGCCCCTGGCCGTCCACCGCGAGCACATCGCGGATCGGCTCGGCCAGATGCGCGTCGAGCTGCGCGAGCGCCGCGTCCACGGCGGCCTCCTTCGCCCCGGGCTCGGCGAACAGTCCGGCCGGGGTGTGCAGGCCGAACAGCGTCAGCGTGTGATGTCCGCTCGCGGCCAGCTCGGGGGAGAGGATCGACGGGTCCGTCAGCGAGTGGCAGTAGATCTCCGACGGCTGGACCCCCGGCAGACGGCCCGCCGCGGCCTGCCGGTAGGCCGTCTCCAGCTCGGAGTACGACTCGGCGATGTGGAATGTGCCCGCGAAGGCCTCGCGGGGGTCCACTCCCGTGTCACGCAGCCGAGGCAGCCGCTTCAGCAGCATATTGATCTTCAGCTGGGCGCCCTCGGGAGCGGGGGAGGGCGCGCGCTCGCCGAGGAGTCCGGCGAGGGTGTGCGGGGAGACATTGGCCAGGACGTGCGCGGCCGAGACGCGGCCCCGCCGGTCGCCGTGCCGGTAGGCGACCTCGGCGCTCCTGCCGTCCGTGGCGATGCCCGTCACCTCGTGCCCGGGGACGATCTCCGCCCCCGCGTCACGGGCGGCGGCGGCCAGGGCGTCGGTCAGCGCCCCCATGCCGCCGACCGGCACGTCCCAGTCACCCGTGCCGTTGCCGATCACGTGGTAGAGGAAGCACCGGTTCTGCCGCAGGGACGGGTCATGGGCATGGGTGAAGGTGCCGATGAGAGCGTCGGTGAGCACCACCCCGCGCACGAGGTCGTCCTCGAACGTCTCCTCCACCACCTCGCCGAGGGGCCGCTCGAAGAACGCCTCCCAGGCCGGCTTGTCGTCGATGCGCCGCTCGAGCTCCGCGGCGGAGGGCAGCGGTTCGGTCAGCGTCGGGAAGACGCGTTCCGCCACCCGCCGGGCCTTGCCGTAGAACTCCTGCCAGGCCGCGAACTCCCGGTCCGATCCCGTCAGCCGGGCGAACGCCTCCCTGGTGCCGGACTCGTCCTCGGCGTCGACCAGCAGGCCCGTCGGCCGCCCGTCCCGCACGGTGGGCGTGTAGGAGGAGATACGCCGCCTGCGGACCTCGAAGCGCAGCCCCAGCTCACTTACGATGCGGTGCGGCAGCAGGCTGACGAGATACGAGTAGCGTGACAGCCGTGCGTCCACACCGGGGAACGCGCGGGTGGAGACGGCCGCCCCTCCCGTCGAGTCCAGCCGCTCCAGCACGAGGACGCTGCGGCCCGCGCGGGCGAGGTAGGCGGCGGCGACCAGACCGTTGTGGCCGCCGCCGACGATCACGGCGTCATAGGCGGTGCGCTGCACCATCGACTTCGGCATCGCACAGTCGTAGCACTTCAGAGGGCATGCTGCCTACACCTGCCCGGCCGCGGTCACTGCCGCAGCGGGCCCTCGCATGTGTAGTGCGCGCTCCCGGACTCCCCGCCGGGCCACACCTCGACCGGGCCGAAGAAGCAGTTCATGTCGGTGAAGTTGCTCGCCGCCCGCGCGGTCCGGTCGAGGAGGGTCCGGTCGACGGTCTCCGACATGTCCTTGAAGACCTGGTCGGCGCTTCGGGAGTCCGACAGGTCGGCGGTGATCCGCCCGGCGCAGACGAAACGGGGAAGGTCGTCCTGGTCCCCGGTGCGCCGGCAGGAGGGCGCCAGCCGGGTGGCCTCGGCGAACGCGGCCGCGACACCCCCGGCGTTGGCGTACCTCAGCGACGCGTTGGGCACGAAGGCCGTGTCCGGCTGGTAGAGCTCCGCCACGTGCGCG
This sequence comes from Wenjunlia tyrosinilytica, assembly GCF_014646055.1. GTDB lineage: Bacteria > Actinomycetota > Actinomycetes > Streptomycetales > Streptomycetaceae > Wenjunlia > Wenjunlia tyrosinilytica. Next base: position 149,071 of record NZ_BMMS01000001.1, on the reverse strand, counting down.
ATGTTGCGGTCGAGGAAGGCGTCGTACTGGCGCTGGAGGGCGACATCTGCCCCGATGTCGGCGCGCCAGGCGTCGAAGCGGGCCGGGTCGTTCGCGCGCAGGTGGCGGTACATCAGCCGGATCAACGAGGGGTGCTCGGCCCACAGGAACTCGAAGAACGTGCCCGCGTAGTCGTAGAAGCGGAAGCCGTCGCCGTCGTAGGTGGCGTGCAGCATCTGGGCCACCGTCATCCGGGGCCGCCCGCCGGCGGTGTCCTGGACGATGCCGCGCACCAGCGATCTGCGGACCTCGATGCCGTCGTCGCGGGTGGCGCCGTCGAAGAACTCGGCGGTGCCCTCGTCCATGGCGGTGGTGCGGTCGCCGTCGTACCAGTTGCCGTCGCCGTAGGTGCCGGGGACCGCCCAGCGCCCGTTGAGGTAGTGGACGTACTCGTGGCGGAACAGTTCCTCGAGCGTGAGCGGGGTGTCCTGCGCCGTGCGCTGGAAGGTGTAGAGCGTGGCCGATCCCTCGACGTAGATGCCGCCGTTGTCGGTGGGCAGTCCGGTCAGGAGCGGGTGGAACAGCTCGTAGTCGGCCTTGTTGGCGTACACATGGACCGTCAGGGTGCTGTTCTGGTCGTCGGGCAGCGGCCTGGTGGTGCCCAGCACCCGGAAGAACTGCGCCTTGACCTGCTTGCCCGCGTAGTACAGCCGGTCCACCTCGGCCCGCGGCAGAGCGGTGCGGACCTGGATTGCGCCGCTGTCGTATCGGTAGGTGCGGGGGAAGAGGCGGTCCTCGATCTGGGGGGCGCAGACGTTGTCCCGCTCGCACATCCCGTAGTAGTTCAGCCATGCGGCGACCACGGCCCAGGGTGCCCGGTAGTCGCCGAAGGCCGCGTCGGTGGCGTCGAGGAGGTGGCCGAGGTCGGTGACCACCGCGTCCTTGATGCCGTCGATCTGGCCGAAGCGGCCGTACTCGCTCAGCGCGTCGCGGGCGACCCAGGCGTTGGGTGTGCCCTTGAGGTGGGCGTAGCCGGAGAAGGCCCGGAAGGCGGCGCGGTAGGAGGGATCGGCGGCGACGGCGGCGCGGAAGGCCGTGTCCTGGTTGCCCGGGTTGACGCCCAGGTAGTTCACCGTCAGCGCCCCGAGGGCGGCCCCTCCCCACGCGGGGTCCGTCGCCGTGCGGGCGTCCGGGGCCATGGTGGCGAGCACCTTCTTGATCAGGGGGAGCTGGTGCTGTCTCAGGCCGGGCGCGCTGCCCACGACCAGGGCCTCACGCAGGATGAAGGCATTGTTCCTGGTCGGGTCGAAGGTGTGCGCGCTGTCGGCGTAGACGGAGATCGCGTCGCGCAGGCTGGTCAGCGTCGCCTCGTCGGTGAGGTCGATCTCGGGCCGGGAGAAGTCGTGGTGGACGGCGGCGTGCAGATACGTCCACAGCTCGCTCAGGTGTGCCTTGTCGGTGCCGTCGTGCTGAGGGGCGACGGCGGTGATGCGGTCGGCGACCGCCTGGATGTGGGCGTCGGACATCACCGGTGCCAGCCGGGGGTCCCAGCTCCAGATCAGAGCGCGCAGGCAGCCGTCCGCGGTGACGTCCGGCTGGGTGAGGAAGTCGGCGAGCCCCCGCGGCGTCAGGTCGGTGACCGCGTCCGCCGTGCAGGGGACACCGGCGCGCCCTGCCCGGAAGGCGGAGCCGCGCAGGGCGGCCGCCGAGGGACGGCTGTGCAGGCCGGTGGCTCCGAACTCCAGGCCGCTCCCGCCCGTTCCCGGGAGTTCGCCGAGCAGCTCACCGGGCCTGCTCCGGGGGAGGTCGTCGCTGCCGGGGGCCGGAGCGGGGGCGGGGCGGCCGGTTGTCGCCGGTGCCTGCGCGATGCGCCGGACCTCGTCCAGGGAGCCACGGGCGCTCAGGCCGCTGGAGCCAACGCCCGTCCCGCTTGCACCGATGGAGCCGCCGCTCCAGCCGCTCCAGCCGCTCGCGCCCACCGCGCCGGAGCCGGGCCATGTGGCCGTGGCCGCGGGGAGGGCGCCCGTGCCGCTTCCCGCCCCGGCCGCGGCGGAGTGCGGCACCGCCTGCGCGGTCGGCGCCATCGGCAGGGTCAGGGACGCCGAGAGTACGGCGACCAGCAGGCCATTGCGCACCGAACGGGATCTGGACACCGGAGCACTCCTGGTGTGTGGCAGGGGTGGGGAGCCGTGCTGTGGTGCGGTCTCGCCGATACGCCGCCCTGGGCCTCGCGGCCGGCGGGCAGGCGAAGGTGCCCCGAGGCGGCCGCGCGAGATGGGCCGCCGACCGAGCGGGTGTTCCTGGCATCACTCCGTCGTGACACGGGGCTCGAACCGCGTCGATAGAATAGCAATGTGAAATTTCACTGACTGATAGTCAGGTAGGGACACGCCGAACCGGCACAACGCCTACGCCGACCGGGTGTCCGGTGCCTTCCACCGCTCACCCGATCGGCCTTGAGGACGGCGAGGCCCTAGCCGCCGAGGCAGTCCACGAAGCGGGTGAAGTCGGCCGCCTGCGAGCCGGAGCTGTCCACGAAGGCGTTCTGCGGGTGGCTCTTGAACAAGCACATGTCGTACCGCACCACCGCGGGGACCGCTGCCGCCGGGCCCTGGAGGCGGTACTGGTGCCTGCCGACGAGCTGGCACGAGTCGTAGCGCACCAGCGGACCGCGCGGTCCGACGTTGAAGCGGTGGGGGCGGGCGCCGTCGGAGAAGTCCTTGAAGGCGTTCGCGGTGTCGTCGCAGTCGTTGAAGTGGACCGTGCCGCTGTTCCAGGCGCAGTCGATCACCACCACGTCCGGGTCGCGCACCTCGAACCGGATGTCCTCGGCGTGGAAGCGCTGGACGGCGTCGTAGTGCGAGCCGCGCGGGAAGCGGAAGAAGGTGCTGGTGCGGCCGTACTCCTTGTCGTCGGCCGGACGGCGGCCGGTGACGATGTACGAGCCGCCCCGGCAGGTGATCGAGCCGCCGTAGGGGAACTCCAGGAAGTTCCCCCACTCGTACTCGACCTTCATGTCGTTGAACCAGTAGTTGAGGAACTGGTCCTGCTGCCGGTCGTTCTCCGACCTCTCCGACAGGCCCGAGTACAGGAACGCCTTGCGGTACGCCCCGCCGACCCGGCAGGCGTCCCAGCGCATCTCCGAGTTCGTGTTGGTGCCGTCGAGCGCCAGCCCGTACTCCCACTCACCGGTCCACTCGCACTCGGTGAACCGGTAGTCCTGCGCCTGCCCCGTCGAGTACGAGTAGAAGAACGAGGCCCCCGGGGTGCCCGAGCGGAATCCCAGCTGTTCGAACATCAGGTTCGCCCAGGTGTCCTCGTTGCGGCACAGGTACGAGCCGTCCGCCTTCTCGGGGGCGAAAATGATCTGCGTCATCCGTTTGCCCGCCCCGCGAAAGCGCAGCCCGTTGGCCTTCAGCCCGCCCTTGGTGCCCCCGAGCAGCGCCCCCGGATTTCGGATCAGATAGGTGCCCGCGGGTATGTCCACGACGGTGCGGCCGATGTGGTCCCACACCCGGCCCGCCGCGTGCTGGTACGCCTTCTGGAAGGCCGCGCTGTCGTCGGTGCGGCCGTCGCCCTTGGCCCCGAAGTCGGCCACGACGTCCACGACCGACTTGCCCTTCGGCTTGCTGCCCGACACGGTCGTGGCCATGTCGTCCGACGGGTTCTTGGGCGCCGGGGACGCCTGGGCGTCGCAGCCCGCGAGCCCGGCTGCGGCCAAGGCGGCCGCGCCGCCCGTCAGCAGAGCCCTGCGGCTCGAGCGGCCGCCCTCGCCTCGGGTACCTGCCATGATGTTGTTCCTCTCCGAAGGAGACTTTGGTGGGAGGTGCGGGGGGCAGACTCGTTGAAGTGGGGGACATTGAAGTGGGGGGAAATGACTGATTTCACTTACGCGCTCAGGGAGCTCTCGGCAGCTCAGAAGTCGGGCAAGGGGGTGTCCCTCTATTCGCGTTTCGTCAACCGTCCGGCCGGCCGGGTGCTCGCCGCCGCCTCCTACACCATCGGGCTCACCCCGAACCAGGTGACGCTCATCAGTGCCGCGTTCACCTTCACCGGTGTTGGCACGATAGCCATGGTCGAGCCCTCGCACGCCATGGCGGCAGGGGTGTTTCTGGCCCTCGTCACCGGTTTCGCGCTCGACTCCGCCGACGGGCAGCTCGCGCGGCTGAGGAAGGCGGGCAGCGCGGCTGGCGAGTGGCTCGACCACGTGGTGGACTGCGCGAAGATGCTCGCCCTCCACATGGCCGTGCTCGTGTCCTTCTACCGCTTCTTCGACCTGCCCGCGAAGGCGTATCTGCTGGCGCCCGTCGCCTTCCAGTTCGCCGCCGTCATGGTCTTCTTCGGCGGCATCCTCACCGAGCAGCTGAAGCGGAGGAAGGAGACGGGGACGGCTCCCGCCCCTGCCTCCACCCTGCGGTCCGTGGCACTGCTGCCCGTGGACTACGGACTCTTCTGCGCGGTCTTCCTCTTCCTCGGCGACCAGGACCTGTTTCTCCTCCTGTACTGCGCGTTCCTCGCGGCCCATCTGCTCTTCATGGCCGCGTTCCTCGCGAAGTGGTACCGGGAGCTGTCACGCTGAGTCGGCGTCGAGCATCCCGTCGAGCACCTTGCGCAGCAGGGTGCTCGAGGTGTGCACGGTGTACGGGAAGTACACGACGTCCACGCCGACGGTGGCGAAGTCACGCTCGAGCCGGTCGCCCTTCTCCGTGCCGCGCCAGTCGTCGCCCTTGAAGATCACGTCGAAGCGGACCTGCTTCCAGGTCTCGAGCTTGTCCGGCACCGTCTCGACGAAGGCCGCGTCCACGAAGCGCACACTGCGGACGATCTCCAGCCGCTCGGTGAGCGGTATCACGGGGGCCTTCCCCTTGGCCTGGACCGCCATCTCGTCGGAGACGACGCCCGCGATGAGGTAATCGCACTGGCTGCGCGCGTGCCTGAGGATGTTCAGGTGCCCGACGTGGAACAGGTCGTAGACCCCGGGCGCGTAGCCCACTCGTTCCGCCATGGTCCCCCCTCCCTGCCGCCCGCCGCGAAGGCGGGGCGACTCGTTTCCCCGGACCCACCACGGGCGGACCCGTGCCGGCGAACTCCCCCCGCGGCAGGGAGGGCCGCCCGTGGCGGACGAGGATCGGTCAGTTCAGTGCGGTCACGTAGACCGGGCCGTTCTTGCCCGAGTCATTGGTGCCGTCCGTCACCAGGAGCGAGTACCGGTGCGTCGAGCCGGGGTCGACGGTGTCGGTGTAGCTCATGTTCGGACGGTTCCAGTACCGCGAGTCCTGGTCCAGCGAGGTCAGGTACACACCGTCGCGGTAGATCTTGTAGGTCAGGACGCCGTCGTCCCGGTCCCACGAGGCCTTCCAGCTCAGCGTGACCTTCCCCTTGGCCGAGCTCGTGCCGCTGAGGATGGGCACCTGCGGGGCGCCGGTGTCCGGGGAGGCCGGGAAGCGGGTCAGGCCCTGCTGGGGCTTCTCGTTCACCGTGGTGAACTCACCGCCCACCCACAGGATGTCCCCGGCCATCGCCATGGAGCGCGGACCGATCTTCTCGCCGAGGCCGTCGTTGGTGTCGGGGAACCACGCCAGGATCGTCTTGTCGTTGATCGACTGGCCCAGCAGGTGCTGGCGGTTGCCGATGTCGGTGAAGCCGCCCGGGGTGTTCTTGCAGTCGTGGGCGTGCGACCCGCTGTAGAGGACGCCCTTGTAGGGCACCACCGTCTGGGTGGCCCCGAGGCAGGTGTCCTTCCACTTCATCGAGCCGTCGGAGAGCTTGCCGGCGATACGGCCGTCGAAGACACCGCCGCCGCTGCCCTCGGCACCCAGGTAGAAGTTGGTGCCGTCGTTGACGAGCGCCTTGACCGAGGAGCGCGAGGGGATCCAGCCGGTGAAGTTGTTGACCGTCTTGCCGGTGGTGGCGTTGAGGCCGACCAGGGCGTGGACGGTCAGCCAGCTGCCGTTCACCGAGGTGAAGCGGCCGCCGACGATGACCTTGTTCAGCTCCGGGGCCACGGTGATGGCGTTCACCGAGGGGGTCGGGTCGTTGGTGACCGACGAGCCGGTGATCGTGGCCTTGAACGGCAGCAGGGTGCCCGAGTAGGTCAGCGCCGCCACGCGCTGGCGGGTCTGGCCCTGGACGGTCCCGAAGCCTCCGCCGATGTAGACGGTGTCCGAGGTGACGTCGATCGCCCGGACGGTGGAGGAGACGGTGGGCTTCCACGCGGAGCGCAGGGTGCAGTCCGAGGTGTTGAGCGCGGCCGTGTTGGAGCGGCCGATGCCCTTGACCTGGCTGAACGATCCGCCGATGTAGAGCACGTCCCCGTCGGGGGATGCCTTCATGGCGCGGATCGTGTTGGAGCCGCCGGTGAACGCCGGCGCGCAGTCGAGCGGCTCGCCGGTGACGGCGTCGAACGCGGCGAAGTTCTTGCGGGCCACCTCGTCCGTTCCCGCGGCGGCGCCGGGCGGACGGATGTGGTCGAAGGTGCCGCCGACGTAGACGACGCCCTTGGCGTAGGCGACGGACCAGACGATGCCGTCGGTCTGCCAGGTCTTCATCGGGTCGGCCGTCAGCGTGGTCTCACCGGTCGCGGCGGCAGGACCCGCGGCGGTCACCAGCGCGGCGGCGCTGAGCGTGGATGTCGCCAGGATGGCGTGAAGAAGTCTTCTTCGGCGCATAGTTCCCCCCAGGAACATGAGCAGGGACGGAGGCAGGGGTGAAGCGACAGATGCTGTGCCACCAGTGGTTGCTCAGCGTTCATGGCGAGTTTCTCGTGTTGCGGTTGCGCAGTGCGCCGAAGAACTCGCCGACCCCCAGCGGCACACGATAGCGCCACACTCCGAAAGCGAAAGCCCCAATGGTCAAAACGAACCCCAACAATGTCCCTGGCACCGTGTCACCTGCGAAGGTACGGACCAAAGCCGCCACCGAGCCGACCACCACGAGCCCGAGTCCGGCCGCGTACAGATAGCCACGGTCCACCGTCGTGAAGCCCAGCCGGTGGCGCACCAGCAGTGCCGAGGAGACATTGTCCACCACGATCGCCAGCCCCCAGGACACGGCCGCCCCCAGCACCCCGTAGCGGGGCACCAGGAGCACTCCGGAGCCCAGCTGGACGACGAACGCCGCTCCCGCGACCGCGAGGTTCCACGAGCTGCGGCCGGCCATGAGGATCACCGTCTGGGCATTGCCCACCCCGACGTTCACGGCGCAGGCCGCGCACAGCACGGCCAGCGCGGCCGAGCCGTCGTCGAAACCGGGCCCGAAGACGGACAGCACCGTGCCGGGGAACGCCGCCAGCAGGACGAACAGCGGCCAGGAGAACAGCACGATCCACCGGGTGGACAACCGGTGCAGATGGTGGGCCTGCGCCTCGTTGCCGCCCGCGAGCAGCCGGCTGATCTGCGGGGCCACGGCGAGCCTGATCGCCAGCTGGAGCAGGGTCCCCGCCGTGACGAGGCGGCCGATCGCCGTGTAGATCCCGGCCTCCGTGGCGGTGCCCAGCAGCGACAGCAGGATCACCCCGACCCAGACCGCGGTGATGTCGAAGACCGACGAGACCGCGCGGGGCCCGGCGAACGTCCAGAACTCCCGTGCCTGGCTCGTCGGATCCCTCGGGGCGGTGTGCTCGGCCCTGGAGCGGCGCAGCGCCAGCCACGCCGCCACCGCGCCCGCGAGCGACGGGACCAGCCAGGCCGCCGACAGCGCGAGCACTCCGGGCGCCAGCAGTGCCACCGGCAGCGCGATGAGCACGCGCAGCACCGGCTTGCCGATCTGCTCGACGCCGACGAACGGCAGCACCGTGCCGTAGCCGCGGGTCGCCCCGAGCAGCACCAGCGAGACGGTGGTCACCGGCAGGAACAGCGCGAACAGCCGCATGACGGCCACCGCCTCGCCCCGGCCGAGGTCGGGCAGGAGCTCGGTCGCCAGCGCGGGAGAGAACAGCAGCACGGCGGCCGCCGCCGTGCTGGCGACCAGGCCGGGTACGACGGCCGTGCGCAGCAGGGCCGGGATCCGTGAGCCGCCGGTCGTCTCCAGGTCACGGGAGACAAAGCGGACCAGGCCGGTGTCGGCGCCCAGCTTGAAGGCGTTGCTGAGGATGGTGAAGACGGCGACGCCGGTGAAGACCGCGCCCGCGCCGCGCGCCCCCACCGCGTGGGTGACGACGGCGACGAGGGCGAAGCCGAAGACCGCGTTGACGCCCGAGCCCGCGAAGCCCAGCCATCCGCCCCGTACCGTCCTGGCCACGCCAGGACGGTCGGCGGCCGTCGGTGCTTCGGCGGTCATCCGCGGAACGTCATCAGGCCGTTGTCGCGCGGGCCCGCCGACACCTCGTCGTCGGCGTCGTACGCCTGCGAGCCGTCCGGGAAGCGGTCGGCGCGCGGCATCGGCCGCGTGTACTGGGTGCTCGGGCCGCTGCCGCCGCGGCGGGACTTGCGGTACGACGGGCCGCCGTCCAGCGCACGCCACAACGAGCGGCGGCCGGAGCCCTTGTCCAGGACCGCGCCGAGGATCCGCCCTCCGGCGCCGGTGATCAGCTCCCACACACGGTCGAGGTCGTCGCGCCTGACCTCCTGGAGGTCGCAGACGATGAGCACACCGTCGACCCGCTTGGCGACCGCGAGGCCGTCGGCGTGGCTGAGCAGGGGCTGGGTGACCACGACGACCGACTCATTGGGGTCGGCGGGCGTGGCCAGCATCCGCGTGACCTGGGGGGAGGACAGGACCCGGGCGACGTTGGGGACCCGGAGGCCGGGCACGAGGCCGTACTCACCGGCTTCGCCCGCGTCCACGGCCAGGCGGTGCCCCTCCGGCCAGGACTGCGACTCGTCCTGCGACCTGGCGCCGTGCACGGGCAGGCGCTGGGCCAGTTCGGGGGAGCGCAGGTCGGCCTCGACGAGCAGGACGTCGTTGCCGATCTCGGTGAAGGCGCCCGCGAGGTTCACGGCGACGGCGGCGGCGTTCGCGTTCTCCCGGGGGGCGACCACCAGGAGGCTGCTGCGGCCGGCGAAGCGCTGGTCGTGGACGAGGCGGAAGGCGATCGTGCGGTAGGCCTCGGCGAGGTTGTTGTTGCGGGTGCGGCCCACGACGAGCAGGTCCTCGCCGCCCGGGTTGCGGGGGAGGATGCCCAGTACGGGCGCGCGCAGATTCGCCTGCACATCGGCGACCGAGCGCACCCGCGGTTCGAGGACCGAGCGGATCCAGGCGGCCAGGATGCCGGCCGCCAGGCCCACGACGCCGCCGATGATCAGCAGCATGGTCAGACCGGGGCCGGAGGGGAACGCCGGGGGTTCGCCCTTGCGCACGACGTCACCCGGGGTGGTGTCCAGGGACTTCAGGCTGGAGATACGGCCCTGCGAGTCCGATATCTGCGTGACCAGCGTGCCCCGCTCGGCCTCGTCGGTGTCCTTGGAGGGGCCGTCGATCTCGTTGGCGATCTGCCGGTCGAGGACCTTGCGCTGCTTGATCAGCGGCTTGAGCTCGCTCTGCAGTTTGCTGACCGTCTTGTCGATGCGGCCCTTGGCGGACTCCTCGCGGTAGTCCAGGTAGGCCCGCACGAACGCGTTGACCAGCTTGGCCGCGCGACCCGGTGAGTTGGAGGTGTACTCGAACTTCAGCGTCTGGGTCTCCGGCGGGTTGCTCACCCGCAGGTCGCGCTGGAGCTTGGCGGGCTTGACGGTCTCGCCGAGGTCCTTGGCGGCGCGCACGGCCACGGAGGCGCTCTGCGCGATCTGCTTCTCCGTGCCCATGCTGAGCTGCTTGTCCGCCGAGACGCCTCCGGCCTCGAACGGGGCGGTGCTGATCGGCTGGACGACCACTTCACCCGTGGATGTGTAGGTGTCGCCGCCGAGGAAGGACAGGGCGGCGGCGCCGAGCAGTCCGAGCACGACGCCGAGCACGATGAACACCCGGTAGCGGAAGAGCTGGCGAAGCTGGTCGCGCAGCTGATCCTGCCCCTCGTAGGAGTCGTCGATGCGAGTGGGACCGGTCACGGACGTGGCCCTCCTGTTCCGAGGGGTCTGGCCTCGATGGGTTCTGTGGTCGGGGCGGATCCGGCCGCGGCCCGGCGCACGGCCGGGCCGGCGGTGCGCCGGGGTCTGCCCTTCGTCGTGATGACGAGGGGTATGGCGAGCAGCAGCGCCAGAGGGCCGACGATGGCCATCAGGCTGCCGCGCAGCAGGATCAGCTGGTAGAAGGCGAATCCGGGGACGAGTACGGCGGCCAGGGTGCCCGGTTGCCCGCGCAGCCTGTTCCTGATGTCGTCGACCCGTCGTCCGACGGCGCCGATCAGGCCGAAGACGATCGCGAGCGACGGTATCCCGGCCCACATGTAGCTTTCGACCCACAGCGGGGCGGAAAGGTTGTCGAAGGTGTAGCCCGCGTGCCCGGCGAGCAGGATGCCCGCGTCGGCGGGCTTGCCCGGCCAGACCGACCGCGGCACGAAGAACAGCGGCGGGCCGAGGGCCGCGGTGGGTGTGAAGCCGTTCTCGTGGACGTAGCTGATGCCGGTCTGGATCTGCTGGTAGGCGTCGTAGTCGCCGTTGGTCGTGAACTGCTCGGCGAGTGAGACGACGTGGACCGGTTCCCGTTTGTCGTACCGGAAGTAGTCGCTGTACGGGAAGACGACGAGGACGGTGACCATGATCGCGGCGGCCCCGACGCGGAAGGCGCGGGGGCGGCGCATCGCGGGGAAGGCGAAGACCACCGTCAGCAGGACCGTTCCGGCCCAGAAACGGGGCTGGCTGATGGGATTGTTGACGATCGCGTTGAGCACCAGCAGCACCGGCAGCAGGATCCAGCGCACCCCGCGCAGCGTACGGTCGCCGTCCTTGATCCGGGGGACGTGCGCCAGCGCCACCAGCGCCCAGAACGCGGGCACCGACAGGCACCAGGCGGCCATTGCCCGGGTCGCGGAGTCGGCCTGGGCGGCGGTGCTCGCGGCCTCGTTGGCGGCCTGGCGGCTGGCGAAGAAGGTGGCGACACCGCCCTGCCCGGGGATCAGCGCGGCGGCCAGCAGCAATGCCAGCCCGCACAGCAGCAGCACCCGCACCGGCGCCATCCGGCGGGCGAGCAGGGGTTCGAGCACGGTCGAGTCGCGGTGGGCGCGGCTGCCCGACAGGGCGGCGCCGAGGCTGTAGGCGAGCAGCCCTGTCTCGACGACGGCGGTGGCGGCGAAGGCGGTCTTGTCGTCGACGATGAAGCCGCGCGGGTAGGTGTCGGTGGCGAGCATCGCCAAAGGCGCGAGCCCCAGCCAGACGTAGGAGAACAGCCAGAAGCCGAACGCCACGATGCGGACCTTCACATCGGTGAGCACCCGAGCGAGCGCCCCGCCGCTGTGCACGACGATCACGCACTGGAGGGCGAGCGCCCCGCCGAAACGCGCGTCGAGCGAGTGGAGGATGAGGGTGGGCAGCAGGACGACGAGCAGCACGGTCCACGAGCACACCGCCGCGAGACCACGGATCCGACCGCCGTGCACGTACATCCCCCTCCAAGTGCCCCCGGGCCAATCTATGGGACATCGGGCCATGAGGAAGTCTCCGGGGCCGAACCGAAACCTTGGCGGCACCACAGGATCACCGGCGAACTCCTAGGATGATCAGACATTTGTAGGGGAGGGGCCCGTTTTGGATGCAGTGCCGGGCAGGGATTCATTGCCGGACAGGGAATCAGCGCCGGACAGGGGCGCGGTGGCCGGTGGGGGCGCGGTGCGTGAGGGCGGCGGGGGGCCGGACCGCACAGAGGCACCAGGTGCGGCTGCGGGTGCGGAGGCCGGTCTCGACGGGCGTCGCGTGCTCCTGGTGTCCACCAACTACGCGCCCGAGCACGCGGGCATAGGCCCGTACTCCACGCAGATAGCCGAGCATCTGGCCGCCTCCGGTGTGGAGACGCATGTCCTGGCGGGGATGCCGCACTACCCGGCGTGGCGGGTGGACGAGGAGTACCGGGGGCGGTGGCGGGCCACGGAGCTGAGGGCCGGGGTGCGGGTCCACCGGCGCCGCCACACCGTGCCACCGCGCCAGACGGCCGTGCGCCGGGCCCTGTACGAGGCGAGCTTCCTCGCCCACGGCTCGCTGGCCGGGCCCGAGGTACGGCCCGACGTGGTGCTCAGCCAGATGCCGAGCCTGGCCGGGGGAGTGATCGGCGCCCGGATCGCCAGGCGGCGCAAGGTGCCGCATGCCGTCGTGGTCCAGGACCTGATGGGCGCGGCGGCGGCCCAGAGCGGGATCAGCGGCGGCGGCAGGGTCGCGGCGCTGGCCGGCGGGATCGAGGGGCGGGTGCTGCGCTCGGCGGCGGTCGTCGGGGTGGTGCACGAGTCGTTCGTGGCACGGGTGGCCGCGATGGGGGTGCCGGAGTCCAGGATCCGGGTGGTGCCCAACTGGACCCACGTCAACGGGCCCACGGGCGACCGCTCGGCCGTGCGCGCCCGGCTGGGCTGGGCTCCCGAGGACACGGTCGTGCTCCACTCGGGGAACATGGGCCTCAAACAGGGGCTGGAGGTCCTGGTGGAAGCGGCCCGCGCGGCCGGCGACCCGAGAATCCGGATCGTGCTGATGGGCGACGGCAACCAGCGCGAGGAACTGCGGCGCCTGTCCGAGGGCCTGGCCAACTTCGCGTTCCTGCCGCCGGCCGAGGACGCGGACTTCCCCGACATCCTCGGCGCCGCCGATGTCCTCGCCGTCACCCAGAAGGCGTCCGTGCTGGACATGAGCCTGCCCTCCAAGCTCACCTCGTACTTCGCGGCGGGCCGCCCGGTCATCGCCTCGGTGGCGGCAGTGGGCGGCACGGCCCAGGAGGTCGAACGCTCCGGCGCGGGCGTCGTCGTGCCCCCCGAGGACCCGCAGGCCCTGCTGGACGCCGTCCGCAAACTCGCCGCCAACCCCGGCCACGCCCGAGAACTCGGCGAGCGGGGCCCGGCCTACGTCGAGGAACGCCTGAGCCGCCGAGCGGGCCTGGCCCGTATCACCTCCCTCCTGCGGGAGGCGCTGACCACGGGGTGACGGTGCTTCACGACGACAACGGCTTCTCGCGACCGTCGCCGGCGCCGTTCGGGGTCCTCGGCAGCGCAGGGTCCACACGGTCCCGTTCTGATCAGCGGTCGGCGTCGGCGGGTGTGTACAGGTTCTCCAGGCGGTCCGCCACCGCCTGCACCGAGAAGGCTTCCTTCACCGCTCGGTGGCCCGCCTCCGTCAGGGAGCGGCGCAGTTTGTCGTCGGTGAGGAGGGTGCGGACGGCGTCCGCGAGGGCGCGGGGGGTGCCGTCGGTGACCAGGGCGGCGCCGCGGTGGTCGAGTTCGGCGGCGATGCCGCAGCTGCTCGTGCACACCACCGGCGTGCCGACCGCCAGGGCCTCCAGCACGCTCATGGGGAAGGGCTCATTGACGCTCGGCAGGACATAGACGTCGGCGGCGGCGGTCCGCGCGACGGCCGCGGTGTGGTCCAGGGCGCCGCCGTAGACCACGGTCCCGCCCACGCCCCGTTCCTCGATCAGGCGCAGGACGGCGGGCAGTGAGCCCTCGTCCGAGCCGTGGAGGGTGAACGAGGCGTCCGGCACCTCTTCGCGGACCAGGGCGGCCATCTCGACGAAGGCCTCAGGGCGCTTGCGCTCCTGGAGGCGGGCCAGGTACAGCACATCGAGGCCGGCCGCCTCCCGTGTGCGCTCCACGACCCGCACCCCGTTGGGCAGCCGCACCAAGGGGGGCGCCTTGTCCCCGAACACCTCGCGCAGACCCGCCTCCTCCTCGTCGGTGAGGACCAGCGCGGCCCGCGCCCTGCGCAGCAGCGGCACATACAGGCGGTCGAAGACCCTGGCCACCGGCGAGCGCCGGGGCTGGACCATGCCATGGGTCTGGACGACGAACGGGCGGCGCCGCAGCACGGCCACCGCGAGCGCGGCCAGCGAGACCAGGTCGCGTCCGGCGTGGACATGGACGGCGTCGGCCCGGCCGGTGCGCCGCCACAGGTCGAGCGCGAGGCCGGGGTGGAACAGGCCGAGGAAGCCCTGGCCCGGAATGAGGGTGCGGGCCCGGCGGGCGCGCAGCGGGACCCCGTCCACCTGGTCCGGCGCCGGGGCGGCGCCCCGCCACAGCGACAGCAGCTCCACCTCGTGGCCTCGGGCGGCCAGTTCGCCGAGCTGCCCGGTGGCCACGCTGACCGGCCCGCCGTAGGCGCCGTCGTCGCTGACCAGCGTGACGACATGAGCGACCCTCACGAGGTGCCCCCGGTGGTCAGCACCGCGCCCGCCTTGACGTCCTGGTGGGCGACCGCCCCGGCTCCGACGACCGCGCCCTCGCCGACCGTCACCCCGCGCAGCACGACCGCGCGGGCGGCGACCCAGGAGCCGGGCTCCAGCCGGATCGGCCCGTTGTCGAACTCGAAGGTGGGCGAGCGCCGCTGGTGGCTGCCGGTGCACAGCATCGCGCCCTGGGAGACGCAGACGTCGCTGCCGATGGTGATGGGCTCGAGGTTGATCAGCCAGGAGTCCTCGCCGATCCACACGTCGTCCCCCACCTCCAGCTTCCACGGCCACTGCACACGCACCCGGTGCCGTATCAGCACCCGCTGCCCGACGGCGGCGCCGAACGCGCGCAGGAGGGCCGGCCGCCAGCGCGCGGGGAACCACCACTTGACGAAGAGCAGGTTCAGCGCGGCGAACCAGGCCGCCTGGACGGCGATGCCCCGGCCCTTGTCGTACCCCGCTCCGGTGAACCCCCGCAGGCTGCGCTCCCGAGGGTCCGCCGTCATCGGTCGACCCGGACCGTCTGCCCCGACATCTCGTCCTCGAGCTGCCGCACATCGGCTTCGACCATGATCCGCGCGAGCTCGTCGAACTGCACCTTCGGGGTCCAGTCCAGCAGGTCGCGGGCCTTGGAGGCGTCACCGATCAGCGCGTCGACCTCGGAGGGGCGCTCGTACTTGGGGTCGAAGCGTACATACCGCTCCCACTCCAGGCCGACGGAGCCGAAGGCCGCGCCCAGGAAGTCCTTGACCGTGGCGGGCACACCGGTCGCCACCACGTAGTCGTCCGGTACGTCGCGCTGGAGCATCCGCCACATCGCCTCGACGTACTCCGGTGCGTAGCCCCAGTCGCGCACGGCGTCCAGATTGCCCATGTAGAGCCGTTCCTGGAGCCCCGCGTGGATACGGGCGACGGCGCGGGTGATCTTGCGGGTGACGAAGGTCTCACCGCGGCGCGGGCTCTCGTGGTTGAACAGGATCCCGTTGACGGCGAAGAGGCCGTACGCCTCGCGGTAGTTCACCGTCGACCAGTACGCGAAGACCTTGGCGCAGCCGTAGGGGCTGCGCGGGTGGAACGAGGTGCGCTCGTTCTGCGGCGGGGGCGTCGAGCCGAACATCTCCGATGACGAGGCCTGGTACAGCCGGGTCCGCACCCCGCTCGCCCGGATCGCCTCCAGCAGCCGCGCCGCGCCGAGCCCGGTCACGTCACCGGTGTACAGGGGGGCGTCGAAGGAGACCCGGACATGGGACTGGGCGCCCAGGTTGTAGACCTCGTCGGGCTGTATGTCCCGCAGCAGGTTGACCAGCGCGACACCGTCGGACAGGTCGGCGTGGTGCAGTACCAGGCGGCGGTCCGGTGTCTGCGGGTCCTGGTAGATGTGGTCGATCCGCTCGGTGTTGAAGCTCGACGAGCGCCTGATCAGACCGTGCACCGTGTAGCCCTTGTCGAGCAGGAGCTCGGCAAGGTACGAGCCATCCTGACCGGTTATGCCAGTTATGACGGCGGTCTTGTTCATTTCTGTGCCCCCCTCAAGGCAGTCCCCGTTCGTAATGTGCCCCCGAGCGGGGACCGTACCTGTTCCGGATCACCGGAGTCGAGCAGTGGGCCCATGTCCGGAATTTCCCTCGATCCGGTGGAGCCGCCCCGAGTCACTGGCAGAATCCATCCCATGGATGACTTGCTGCCGCCCCCCGCCCGGGTCTTCGTCGCGGGCCACCGCGGTCTCGTGGGATCCGCGGTCGCCCGCCGCCTCGCCGCCCGTGGCTACGAGGTCCTCACCCGCACCCGGGCCGAACTCGACCTGCGGGACGCCGCCTCCACCGCCGCCTACCTGCGTGAGGCCCGACCCGACGCGGTCGTGCTCGCCGCCGCCAAGGTCGGCGGGATCATGGCGAACAGCACCCGCCCCGTGGAGTTCCTCGAGGACAACCTGCTCATCCAGCTCGGCGTCGTCTCCGGCGCCCACGCCGCCGGAGTGCGCCGCCTGCTCTTCCTGGGATCGAGCTGCATCTACCCCAAGTTCGCACCCCAGCCGATCACCGAGGACGCGCTGCTGACCGGCCCGCTGGAGCCGACCAACGAGGCCTACGCCATCGCCAAGATCGCCGGGATCGTGCAGATCCAGTCCTACCGCAAGCAGTTCGGCGCCTCCTACATCGCCGCCATGCCGACCAACCTCTACGGCCCCGGCGACAACTTCGACCTCGAGACCTCCCATGTCCTGCCCGCCCTCATCCGCCGCTTCCACGAGGCCAGGCAGGAGGAGCGCGCCGAGGTCGAGCTCTGGGGCACCGGCACCCCGCGCCGGGAGTTCCTGCACGTGGACGACCTCGCGGCGGCCTGCGAGACACTGCTGCGCCGCTACGACGGGGACGACGTGGTCAACGTCGGCTGCGGCGAGGACCTGACGATCCGCGAGCTCGCCGAGACCGTGGCCGAGGCCGTCGGCTACGAGGGCAAGCTGGTCTGGGACCGCAGCCGTCCGGACGGCACCCCCCGCAAGCTGCTCGACATCGGCCGGATGCGCGCCCTCGGGTGGGCGCCGCGGATCCCGCTGGCCGAGGGGATCGCGGCCACCTACCGCTCGTGGCAGTCCGCACCGGCCCACGCCTGAGCGCCGCCCTAGTAGGCGCCGCGGCCGTCGACCACCGCCCGCAGGGTGCGGGCCATGACGTCGACGTCCCTGGCGAGGGACCAGTTGTCCACGTAGCTGAGGTCCAGCGCGACGGTCTCGTCCCACGAGAGGTCGGACCGTCCGCTGACCTGCCACAGACCGGTCAGGCCCGGCCTGACGCTGAGCCTGCGCATCTCGACCTCGTCGTAGCGGGCCACCTCCTCGGGCAGCGGCGGCCTCGGTCCGACCAGGGACATGTGCCCGGCCAGGACGTTGAACAGCTGCGGCAGCTCGTCGAGGGAGTAGCGGCGCAGGAAGCGTCCGACCCGGGTCACCCGGGGGTCCTTGCGCATCTTGAACATATGGCCGTCGTTCTCGTTCGCCGACTCCAGCTCCCCCCGAAGCCGTTCGGCGCCGTCGATCATCGTGCGGAACTTCCACATCCGGAAAGGCCTGCCGACCTTGCCGATACGTATCTGCTGATGGAACGCGGGGCCTTTTGAGTCCAGGCGGACCGCCAGCGCGACAAGGGTGAACAGCGGGGAGAAGCCCACGATGAGGGCCAGCGCGCCCACCCGGTCGGTCACCGTCTTCAGCACCGACGGCAGGCCGCGCCGGATGGGCGGCGCGACATGCATGAGGGTCAGTCCGGCCGCCGAGGCCAGCCGGACCCGGCGCCGTGAGACGTCGGTCAGACCGGGGAGCACGGCGAGCGGCCGCCCGTTGTCGTGGAGCGCCCAGGAGAGCCGGCGCAGCCGCTCACCCGCCATGTGCTGTCCCGGCGCGACGAAGATCAGATCCGCGCCGAGGGTGTCGGCGCTCTCCAGCACGGCCGCCGCGTCGTCCGGGCCGGGGCGGGCCCCCGCACCGCCCAGCCGGGTGTACACGGGAAGGCCGGACGCGGAGGCACCCTCTCCTATGGCGCAGATGCCCACGGCCACGAACTCGTGGTCGGTGCGGCGGGCGAGGTGCCCGACGATGTGGTCGGCCGCCGTCGTCTCACCCACCACCAGCACCCGGCGGACCGCCTGCGCCTCACGGCGGGTGGCCAGCAGATGCCGGTGCATGGCCTTCCTGCGGACAACGGTCACCAGCACGCAGGGCAGGAGCGCGACGAGCGCGGCCGCCGCCGAGGTGCTGTCACCGGCGACCACGTGGAGCACCGCGAGCACACCGATCAGCGTCACCCAGTCACGGGCGACGGCGATCACCGAGCCGCTCTCGGCGAGCTGCCTGCGGCTGTACCGGTTCCTCGAGGCCGCTATCGACAGCCAGGCGGCCGCCGCGGCCACCGCGCACCACCCCGGGCGCGGCTGGTCGGTGGCGTCGAAGACGGCACCGACCGGCAGGGCGACTCCCAGCGCGTCGACGAGCAAGGCGGTCGGGAGATACCACCCGGCCTTCTCCTCCTGTTTGAGGAATGTTCTCTTCCGTGCCATCGCGGGATCGAGCACACTCGAACCCGCGATTCCGAACAGCCGCATGGACCCCCCTGCTGGCTCAGCCGGAACATCTGGCGCAGCTGTCACTCCCCCAGAGTGTCGGCTCGCCATTCCACCATCGAACGCTAGGACACTGACCAGTGTGTCCGCTGCGATTTACCTAACTTGATGGTTCAGTTGTTCCCTGGTTCACATAACGGGGGGCCCGATGCAGTTGAGGCCCGCCCGCACTAACGATGCGCAGCGTACGACAGCGGAGCCGTTTCGCGCGCGTTCGGGATCGCTCGGGCGAGCCTGCCGCCGCTGCCGGCGCGACGCGTGGGCGGCAGGGACAGGGGCAGGGACAACCGTGGCCGCCCCGAACGGCAGCCCGGGGCGGGCGCGGTCTCCTGCTCGGGTCGGGTCAGGCCGCGACAGCGATCTCCTCACCCCGTTCACGCAGTTCCTGCGTGCAGCACTTCACGCTGCCGCCCGCCTTGATCAGCTCGGAGGTGTCGACGCCGATCGGCTCGTAGCCGTGTGCCCTCAGCCGGGCCGCCAGTGCCTGCGCCCCCTGCGGCAGCAGGACATGGCGGCCGTCGCACACCGCGTTGAGCCCGAAGGCGGTGGCGTCCTCGTCGGTGGCCAGCACCGCGTTCGGGAACAGCCGCCGCAGCACCGCCCGGCTCCCGGCCGAGAACGCCGACGGGTTGTACACGACCTCGTCGCCGTCCAGGACGGCCAGGGCGGTGTCGAGGTGGTAGTAGCGCGGGTCGACCAGTTCCAGGCTGATGACCGGGCGGCCGAAGAACTCCTGGAGTTCGGCGTGCGCGAAGGGACTGCTGCGGAAACCTTTCCCCGCGAGCAGCCAGGAGCTGGTGACGGCGAAGTCGCCCTCACCCTCGTTCACGTGCTCCGGCTCGTGCACGTCCCTGTATCCCTGGGCCCGGAACCACTCCAGATGCGCCGTCGCCTCGTCCCGCCGCTGCGGGTTGGCGAACCGCGCGCCCAGGACCCTGCCGTCCACGACCGTCGCGCCATTGGCCGCGAAGACCATGTCCGGCAGGCCCGGGACCGGGTCCAGCACCTCGACCGTGTGGCCGAGCGAGAGGTACCGGTCGCGCAGGTCCTCCCACTGGGCGAGGGCCAGCTCCCGGTCGACGGGCTTGGTCGGATCCATCCAGGGATTGATGGAGTAGGTGACCTCGAAGTAGGTCGGCGGGCACATCAGATACCGCCGGGGTGTGGCGGTCCGTTCCGGCACGGCGTGTGTGCGCAATGAGGGCTCCTAAGGTCCGGGTGGGACACCTGTGCGCAGACTGTCCCCCCGGATCCTAGGAAATGCACAGAGCACGCCATGGATTCCTGCGGAAAATCAGCCCGAACTCCCCGTGGCGACCGCAAAAACGTGCAGTTGTTCGTCGTCCGGCAGTGTCACGCTCGCGATCTTCCTGCCCTCGGGGGCGTGGAAGGGCTTGGTGGCGAAGACATAGGTGCCCACGGGGTCCTTGTCACTGCCGATGACGTTGCGGTACGGAGTCTTGGCGACGACCAGGTTTCCGTACTGGATGGTGCCGCCCCCGCCGCCGATCGTCCAGTCGGTGAACGACAGGTCCGCGGTGCCCGTGCTTCCGTCGGTGTAGGTGACCTTGGCCGTCCTGGAGCTGTCGCCGTTGCTGGCGCTGCCGATGAACGACAGGGATGTGACCGGGGGCAGGTCCAGGGTCTGCCCGGAGGCCACCGCGTTGTCGGGGCGCCCGGCCGGGGAGTCCGGCCAGGTGAACTCCAGCCCCTCGACGGTCCTGGCGGCGCCCGGGGTCAGCCCCTCGGCGGCGAGCGCCTGGCGCGAGTAGCTCCAGCCCCCGCCGTCGAAGTCGGCGTCGTCGTGGTCGCCCGAGTCCTGGGAGGCGCCCGCGTTGTTGAAAGCCGCCAGCAGGGTGCCGGGCTCGGCGACGGTGAGGGCCACCGGCTGCCGGACCGTCTGGCCCTCGGTCGTCACCGTGACCACGGCGTCGCTGAAGCCCTGCTTGGTCTCCGCCGTCGTGGACAGCGTGATCTCCGCCGTGCCGTCCCGCACCGTTCCCGACGCCGGGGAGGCGGTGACCCCGTCCGGGGCGCGGACCTCGAAGCGGAGCTGGGGCCCGGTGCTCCCGTTCAACGAGACCGTGGAGACCTTCACCTTCGTGCTCTCGCCGGGCGCCAGCGTGGCCGTGGTCGGGCCCACGCCGATCTGGTACGGCTGCTCGCCGTCGCGGAAGGACGGCGGGGCGTCGGCGGCGGAGCCGCCCCAGTCGGGATCGCGGGTGGTGCCGAGGGTGTAGTCGAGCCTGCCGCCGTGCTCGAGGAACGAGCCCGGCAGCCAGGGCTTGGCGCTGGTGCGCCCATTGACCCGCAGGCCATGCACGAAGGGAGCGTCCTCGGCGGCCGCGGGAGCCGAGACGGTGATGTCCCGCGAGCCCCGTTCGATGTGCACCCGCGGGAAGAGCGGCGAGGCCAGGACCAGTTCGGCGCGCGAGGGCACCTGCGGATACATACCGAGGGCCGAGAAGACGTACCACGACGACATCTCACCGAGGTCGTCATTGCCGGGGATGCCGCCGGGGGCGGTGGTCCACAGCTGCTTCATCGCCGCGCGGACCGTCTCCTGGGCCTTGTCGGGGCGTCCCGCGTAGTCGTACAGGTAGGGGACATTGACCGACGGCTCGTTGTCCAGCTCGGACTTGTCCCCTCCCGAGCCGGTCAGCGCCCAGCTCCCGTCGGCCTTGTGGAAGAACGAGTCCAGGCGGGCCAGCGCCTTGTCCCGGCCGCCCATCGCGGCGAACAGGCCGGCGGGGTTGTGCTGGACCATCCAGGTGTACTGGGCGCTGGTGCCCTCCACGAACCCATTGCCCGTGGCCGGGGTGAAGCCGGTGACCCAGCTGCCGTCGGCCTTGCGGTTGGCGATGTAGCCGCCCCCCTTGTCGGCCTCGACATTGAAGTTGTTCTGCCACCACTGCGCGCGCTTTCCGAACTCCTCGGCGGTCCTCGGGCGCCCGGCGGCCGCGGCCAGCCGGGAGAGCGCGTAGTCGGCGCCCGACATCTCCAGCGTCTCGGCCGCGCCCGCCCACGCGTTGGACACCGACGGCATGTAGTGCAGCTTGAGGTACTTGTCGAGGGAGGGCCGCTGCCCGACCGACATGATCGGCTTGCCCGCGGGGCTCAGGTCCTTCGCCGTGGGCCTGGTCGCGGCCTTCACCAGCGAGTCCAGGGCCGCGTCGAGGTCGAAGTCCCGCCCGCCGAAGGCATGGATGCCGGCGAGAGCGGGGGCCGAGGGGTCGCCGTTCATCACGTGGGTGCCGCCCGCGTTGTGGATCCAGCGGTCCCAGATGCCGCCGTTCTGCTGGGCGAGGTTCAGCAGCGACTGCGCGATGTCGGAACCGGTGCGCGGCCTCAGAAGAGTGAGGAGCTGCACCTGCGAGCGGTAGACGTCCCAGCCGGAGAAGGTGCCGTACTGCGCGCGGTGGCCCTTGGAGACCCGGTGGACCTTGCCGTCGCTGCCCGAGTAGCGGCCGTCCGCGTCGCTGATCACATTGGGGTGCAGCAGGCTGTGGTAGAGCGCGGAGTAGAACGTGGTGCGCTGGGCGTCGGTGCCACCGCCCACCCTGATCGCGGCGAGCTGGTCGCGCCAGGCGCCGTGGGCGGCGCGCACGAGCCGGTCGAAGCCGCGGCGGCCGGGGTTCTCGGCCTCCAGATTGGCCTTCGCGGCGGCCCGGCTGACATAGGAGATGCCGACCCGGACGTTCACCGGCTCCTTGCCGGGCGCGAACCGCACATAGCCGCCGGAGCCCTTGCCCGCCACCGGTCGGCCGCCGTTGTCGAAGCCGCCGGTGCCGCCCTTGGCGCTCGTGGTCCCGGGGCGCAGGTCCCCGTCCTGCCAGGTGCCGGTGGCGGTGAAGTCGCGGTCGAAGACGGCTGTGAAGTGCAGTGTGTAGTAGCTGCGCCGTCCCTCGGGGTCGAGGTAGCCGCAGAAGTTGCCGCTGGTGACCGAGCCGGAGACGGTCCGGGTGGCCGGGTCGATGTCGATGTCCGCGTCGGTGCTGCCGACCTCGGAGTTGGCGGTGCGGATCAGCAGGGAGGCCGGCTTGTCCTGGGGATAGGTGAATCTGGCCGCGCCCGTCCGGGTCGTCGCCGTCAGGTCCGCGCTCGCGCCGGACTTGAGGGCCACCTTGTAGTGGCCGGGCTCGGCGGTCTCGTCGTCGTGGCTGAAGTCGGAGGCGTAGACCGCGTCCTTGGTGTCGGAGGCGGGGGAGGAGGTGACGTCGCCGACGTGGGGGAAGAACGGGATGTCGCCGGAGCCTCCCGCGCAGCCCGTGCCCGACATATGGGTGAGGCTGAAGCCGCGGATGCGGGTGGCGTCGTACTGGTAGCCGCCGGGGGCGGCGGTGCGGGTGGCGTCCCCGCGGGTGTTCTCCGGGCTCCACGAGGCCATGCCGAACGGCAGGACGGCACCGGGGAAGGCATTGCCGCCGTTCTTCGTGCCGATCAGCGGATCGACATAGGCGGTCGGGTCGTCGACGAGTCCGTCGTCGTGACGGGGCGCGGCGAGCGCCGGAGCGGCCGTGGTGACCAGCGCGCCGGTCACCACCGCGGCGAGTAGGGAGGACAAGGGACGGAAGGGCACTGCGGACCCACCTTCCAGGAGGGGCCGCGATCACCGGGTCGTGCAAGCCGCGCGCACTGTACCGCGGCGGACCCGAGGAGCGGAACAGCTCCGTCCGGCCCGGTCGCTGATGCGATGTCAGGAGCACCCGGTCGTACGAAGCGTGTGAGGTGCGGGGCGGTGCCGTTGCCGTGCCGCCGGCGTGGCGTGCCACGGGGCAGCCGCAACCGGAGCCGCACGGATGGTATGTGACGCCGAGCCAGCAGCCCCCTTGACACCACCAGCCCCGCTGGGTCGTACTTGTTTTCGCGCACTGGCCCTGCCGTTCTCGGATTTGGGCTGACAACGTTGTCGCGATCACCGTCCGGCAAGCCACCTTCAGCACAGCAACTCCCGTACCCCACGAACAGGAGAGGCTCGGAATGCAGCGCAGACGAAGGCGCGGACACGGACGAGCGGCCGCCCTCGTGGCGGCCGTTGTGCTGGTCGCGACCGCACAGGGGGCCGCTGCCGCCGCTCCCCACGAGCCCGCTCCGGCAGCGGGGCGGTTCTCCTCCTCGTTCGAGCCCGGCGACCCGCAGCCCGCATGGCGCAACACCGTCGAGACCGACGCGGCGGGCGCCAAGAGGGCGTCGGGCATAGACGGCACGGTCACCACGGGTATCCCCGGCAATGTCACCGACAAGGTCACCGACGTCAGGGCCAACGGCGAGTACGAGGCGTCGGGCGAGGTGAAGGAGAACCTCGTCGACGGCGAGGTCTCCTCCAAATGGCTGGTCTTCGAGAACACCGGCTGGGTCGAGTTCGACCTCGAGGACCCCGTCGCCGTCGTCCGGTACGCCCTGTCCTCCGCCAACGACGAACCAGGGCGGGACCCCAGGGACTGGAAGCTCCAGGGCTCCAAGGACGGCAAGGACTGGACGACGCTCGACACCCGCGAGGGCCAGAGCTTCGAGGAGCGGTTCCAGACGAAGGAGTACTCCTTCGACAACTCCACCGCCTACCAGCACTACCGGCTGGAGATCACCCGCAACGCCGGGGACGGCATCCTGCAACTCGCCGAGGTGCAGTTCTCCGACGGCAACACCGCGCCGCCCGCCCCCTCCGACATGCGCAGCTTCGTCCACCGCGGCCCGTCCGGCTCGCCCACGGCGAAGTCCAACGCGGGCTTCACGGGTCTTCACGCGCTGCAGTACGCGGGCACCCACAAGCCCGACGGCCGCGCCTACTCGTACAACAAGGTCTTCGACGTGGATGTGAAGGTCACCGCGCGCACGCGGCTGTCCTACATGATCTTCCCTCAGATGCCCGAGACGGACCTGAAGTACCCGGCGACGTACACCTCGCTCGACCTCGCCTTCACCGACGGCACGTACCTCAGTGATCTGCGCGCGGTCGACCAGCAGGGCGCACGCCTGTCACCACAGGGGCAGGGCGCCTCCAAGACGCTCTACGTGAACCAGTGGAACCACAAGGAGTCGGCGATCGGCGCCGTCGCCGCGGGCCGGACCGTCGACCGGGTCCTGGTCGCCTACGACGCGCCCAAGGGCCCGGCGAAATTCCGCGGCTGGGTGGACGACATCGACATCGGACCGGCGCCGCAGGAGAAGCCGTCGGCGCACCTGTCCGACTACGCCTCCACTGTCCGCGGCACCAACTCCACCGGCAACTTCTCCAGGGGCAACAACTTCCCGGCCACGGCGGTCCCGAACGGCTTCAACTTCTGGAGCCCGATGACCAACTCGGCCTCCACCAGCTGGCTCTACGACTACGCACGGGCCAACAACGACAAGAACCTGCCGACCCTCCAGGCGTTCACCGCCAGCCATGAGCCCAGCCCGTGGATGGGCGACCGGCAGACCTTCCAGGTCATGCCCTCCTCCGCCGCCGGCACCCCCGACGCCTCACGCAAGGCCCGCGCCCTGCCGTTCCGCCACGAGAACGAGACGGCCAAGCCCCACTACTACGGGGTGACCTTCGAGAACGGGCTCAGGACGGAGATCGCCCCCGCCGACCATGCCGCCATGATGCGGTTCACCTTCCCCGGCGACGACGCGAGCGTCATCTTCGACAACGTCAACGACAAGGGCGGCCTGACCCTCGACGCCGAGCACGGCACGTTCACCGGCTACTCCGATGTGAAAAGCGGCCTGTCCACCGGGGCCACGCGCCTGTTCGTCCACGGCGTCTTCGACGCGCCGGTGACCGACAGCGGCAAGCTCAAGGGCGGCGGGGGAGACAACGTCACCGGCTTCTTCCGCTTCAGGACCGGCGCCGACCGCACCGTTCACCTGAGGATCGCGACCTCCCTCATCGGCACCGACCAGGCCAAGGCCAACCTCGAGCAGGAGATCCCGCAGTCGGCGTCGTTCTCCTCGGTCGAGGCCCGCGCCCGCGACGCCTGGGACGGCATCCTCGGCAGGATCGAGGTCGAGGGGGCGACCCGCGACCAGCTGACCACCCTGTACTCCAACCTCTACCGCCTCTACCTCTACCCCAACTCCGGTTTCGAGAAGACGGACGAGGGCATCCGGTACGCCAGCCCGTTCTCCGCCCCCACCGGCGAGAACACCCCCACCCGTACGGGCGCGAAGATCGTCGACGGCAAGGTCTATGTCAACAACGGCTTCTGGGACACCTACCGCACCACCTGGCCCGCCTACTCCTTCCTCACCCCGAAGCGGGCCGGTGAGATGGTCGACGGATTCGTCCAGCAGTTCAAGGACGGCGGCTGGATGTCCCGCTGGTCCTCACCCGGCTACGCCGACCTCATGACCGGCACCAGCTCCGACGTGGCCTTCGCCGACTCCTACCTCAAGGGCGTCGACTTCGACGCGGAGGCGGCGTACCGCGCGGCGCTGAAGAACGCCACCGTCGCCCCGCCCAACTCCGGCGTCGGCCGCAAGGGCATGGAGACCTCGGTCTTCCTCGGCTACACCGGCACCGGCACCCGCGAGGGCATGTCCTGGGCGCTGGAGGGCTACCTCAACGACTTCGGCATCGCGCAGATGGCGAAGAAGCTGTACCAGCGCACCGGCAAGCGGCAGTACAAGGAGGAAGGGGACTACTTCCTCGGCCGGGCCCGCAACTACGTCAACCTCTACGACCCGTCGATCGGCTTCTTCCAGGGCAAGGACGCCTCCGGCAAATGGCGCCTGCCGGCCGACAAGTACGACCCGCGGGTGTGGGGCTACGACTACACCGAGACCAACGGCTGGAACATGGCGTTCACCGCGCCCCAGGACGGCCGGGGCCTGGCCAACCTCTACGGCGGCAAGGACAAGCTCGCCAAGAAGCTCGACACCTTCTTCTCCACGCCCGAGACCGCGTCCCCGGACTTCGCCGGCTCCTACGGCGGCATCATCCACGAGATGACCGAGGCCCGCGATGTGCGGATGGGGATGTACGGGCACAGCAACCAGCCCTCCCACCACATCCCCTACATGTACGACGCGGCCGGGCAGCCCTCGAAGACGCAGGCGCTGGTGCGGGAGGCCGTCTCCCGCCTGTACGCGGGCAGCGAGATCGGCCAGGGCTACGCGGGCGACGAGGACAACGGCGAGATGTCCGCGTGGTACGTCTTCAGCTCCCTCGGCTTCTACCCGCTGGTGATGGGCAGCCCCGAGTACGCCGTCGGCTCGCCGCTGTTCAGGAAGGCCACCGTGCACCTGGAGAACGGCCGGGACCTGGTGGTCAGGGCTGCGCGCAACAGCGCGTCCAACGTCTACGTCCAGGGGCTCGAGGTCAACGGCAGGCGCTGGAACTCCACGGCCCTGCCGCACGCGCTGCTGGCCAGGGGCGGAACGCTGGAGTTCGCCATGGGACCGCGGCCCTCCCACTGGGGCACCGGCCGGGACTCCGCTCCCACCTCGATCACCAAGGGCGACGAGGTCCCCTCACCGCTCGCCGACGTCACCACGGCGGACACCGAGACCACCTCCAGCGCGGGCGACGCCAAGGCCCTGGTGGACAACACCTCGGCCACGGCCACCTCCGTGGAGTGGGCGCAGGTGAAGCTGGACGGCAAGTCCCGACCCCGCATGTACACCCTCACCTCCATGGACGCCTCGAAGGCCCCGTCGGGCTGGGTGCTCAAGGGCTCGGACGACGGTGAGAAGTGGAAGGTGCTGGACACCCGGTCCGACCAGTCCTTCTCCTGGAACCAGCAGACCCGTGTCTTCGGGATCGGCCACCCCGGGCGCTACACCCACTACCGCCTGGAACTGACCGGCGGCCCGGCCTCCCTCGCGGAGTTCGAGCTGCTCTCCTGACCATCCCCATCCCCCTCCCCCCCGAGGCCGGAGGTCCCCGCCCCCGAGGGGACCTCCGGCCGCCACCCGTGTGCCGGGCGGTCGGCGGAGGGGCTGAGCCGGCCGGGCCGCTGCGGGCTGCGCCGCCGTGGACCGGGGCCTGCGTGGACTGCGGCCTGCGTGGACTGGGGCCTGCGTGGACTGGGGCCTGCGTGGGCCGCGCCGTCGTGGACAGCCGCCGCGCACGCGAGCCGGCCCGGAGCCGGTGTCCGATGGGCGATATCGGCTTGGGTGGGGACAGGGCCGCTGGGTAGGGTCGCCGTCATGAGGATCGGCATTGTAGGAGCCACCGGCCAGGTCGGCGGCGTCATGCGGAAGATTTTGGACGAGCGGCAGTTCCCCGCGGACACGCTGCGCCTGTTCGCCTCGGCCCGCTCCGCCGGGCGGACGCTGCCGTGGCGCGGCGGTGACATCACGGTCGAGGACGCGGCCACGGCCGACTACAGCGGCCTGGACATCGTGCTGTTCTCGGCGGGCGGCTCCACCTCCAAGGCGCTGGCGCCCACCGTGGCGGCGGCCGGGGCCGTCGTGATCGACAACTCCTCCGCCTGGCGGCGCGACCCCGAGGTGCCCCTCGTGGTCTCCGAGGTCAACCCGCACGCCGTGGCGGACCGCCCCAAGGGCATCGTCGCCAACCCGAACTGCACCACCATGGCCGCCATGCCGGTCCTGCGGCCGCTGCACGCCGAGGCGGAGCTGGTCGCCCTGGTCGCCTCCACCTACCAGGCGGTCTCCGGCAGCGGGCTCGAGGGGGTCGCGGAGCTCGACGAGCAGGTCAACAAGGTCGCCGAGCGGGCCAAGGAGCTGACCCACGACGGCTCGGCGGTGGAGTTCCCCGCGCCGAACAAGTACGTGCGCCCCATCGCGTTCAATGTCCTGCCGCTGGCGGGCTCGATCGTGGACGACGGCTCCTACGAGACCGATGAAGAGCAGAAGCTGCGCCACGAGAGCCGCAAGATCCTCGGGATCCCCGGGCTGAAGGTGTCCGGCACCTGTGTGCGCGTGCCCGTCTTCACCGGCCACTCGCTCCAGCTCAATGCCCGGTTCG
Organism: Wenjunlia tyrosinilytica; assembly: GCF_014646055.1. Lineage (GTDB taxonomy): Bacteria > Actinomycetota > Actinomycetes > Streptomycetales > Streptomycetaceae > Wenjunlia > Wenjunlia tyrosinilytica. Next base: position 120,831 of record NZ_BMMS01000001.1, on the reverse strand, counting down.
CCCGTCCGATCACCCCGGAGCGCGCCCGTGAGCTGCTCGACGGTGCCCCGGGTGTGAGCCTGTCCGAGGTGCCGACCCCGCTCCAGGCGGCCGGTCAGGACCCGACCTTCGTGGGCCGTATCCGGGCCGACGAGACCGTTGACGGCGGGAACGGCCTCGCGCTGTTCTGCTCCGGCGACAACCTCCGCAAGGGAGCGGCGCTCAACGCCGTGCAGATCGCCGAGTTGGTCGCCGCGGAGCTCGGCGCGCGCTAGCCGGTGCGGGCGCACCGGCCGGTCCAGCCCCGTGCTCGGGTCCAGCCCAATGCTCCGGTCAGCCGGAGCACTGGGAGCGCTGGGCCTGCTGCCAGTGGCAGACCGGACACAGGGTGGCGCCGTCCTCGGTCGGTTCGCCGCACAGGTCGCAGACGCAAGCCTTCACCGCCGCCGAGGGTGAGCCCTCGGCCGGGGTGTCGGCCTCGGTGGGGTCGTCGCCGCAGCACCGAGGCGCGGAAGAGGATTCCTGGGAGCCCATGCGGTCCATTGTGCTCCAGCGCCTCGTTCACGCGCTGAGCGGGAACTGCCCGTCCAGCGCCTCCAGGATGCCGCGGTTGAAGCCGAACGCCCGGCGGCACTCCTCGATCACCCGTTGCTTCTCCACTTCGTCCACGGGCAGCCCGTCCAGCAGGGCGCGGTACTCCCGCTTGAACTCGGCCGGGTTCGGTATCGACGTGAAGACGTAGAACCGCACACCGTCGCCCCGGTGGTCCAGGCCCCAGCGGCGCTCGGCGATCGAACGGATGATCTGCCCGCCGGAGAGGTCACCCAGATAGCGGGTGTAGTGGTGGGCGACATACCCCGCGGGCCATTCCTCCGCGACCTCGCGGATGCGCGCGGCGTAGACCGCGGTGACGGGCAGCGGCTCCAGTCGGCGCCGCCATCCGGGGCCCGACAGATGGGCCAGATCCTTGGCGAGCTCCGCGGCGCGCATGAGCTCCGGTTTCAGGAAGGGGCCCGCCACCGGATCGTCCTCCAGCCGCTGCGCACTGCCCTCCAGCGCCTCGTACACGAACCACAGCTGCTCGGTCATCCGGGTGAAGGCGTCGAGCCCGAGGCGCCCGTCGAGCAGATGGCTCATGAACGGGGAGTGGTTGGTCGCGGCATGGCTGCCCTGCGAGGCGGTACGGATGGCCGTGGAGAACGGGGTGGGCTCCATGGGTACCTCCGGTGCGCCGGGGCAGCTTGCCGACAAGGGGTCGGCAAGTTCTCCCCTCATGTGTGCCCCGCCACGGCGTCCTCCACACCGGTCCGGGGCAATCGAGGGGGAGGCGGCGAAAGCCCGGAGCGGCGCGTCGGCGGCACCCCCGTTGTGACAGCCGTGGCCGGGAGGAGGAGGATGGGGAAACCATCCGTGGTTTCCCTCTCGTACGCTGCCGCGGCTCCGTACTGTGGACTGGACCACGGCGCGTGCCAGGAGAGGGGCTCGATGGAGCGCAGGAGCAGGATGTCCGAGTGGTTGCGGCGTCGGCCGCGGACGGACGGCGGTGACGACGCGGCGAGCCGCGAGGACCTGCTCCTGCGAGCCGCCGCTTCATCCTTCCCCGTGGCCCCGGCGGCGCATCCCTCGGGATTCGGCTGTTCCTGTGACCGTGTCGGCTGTCCCACCCCGGGCATGCACCCGGTCTCGTTCGCCTGGCAGACCCAGGCCACCACCGACCCGGACCAGGTACGGCGCTGGCTGCGCACCCAGCCCCAGGCCAACTTCATCACCGCCACCGGCACTTCCCACGACGTGCTCGACGTCCCCGCCGAGGCCGGTGCCGCCGCGCTGCGCAGGCTCGAGGAGCGGGGGCTCGACGCCGGTCCCGTGGCCCTGTGCGGCCCGGACCGCTATCTGTTCTTCACCGCCACCCGGGGCACCCCTGCCGACGAGGACGAGTGGTGGCCGTGCGAGCTGGACTGCCACCCGGAGACGCTGGAGGAGCATCCGGGGCTGCGCTGGCACTGCCGGGGGAGCTATGTGCTGCTGCCGCCGTCCCGGCACCCGGCCGGGGGCACGGTGAGCTGGCTGCGCGGGCCCGAACACCCGCTGCCCGACCCGCTCCCGCTGCTGGAGATCCTCACCGACACCTGCGCCACCGCGGCCGAGCACGCGGAGCGGCTCGAGCGCGAGCGGGACAACGAGCGCGAGCGGCTGCTGGGGCGGTAGGCGCGGTCCGGGCGGGGCGAGTGCCGGGGTGGGAGCGGCGGGGTGCCGCGGCCCGGCCCGCGCGGCTAGCGCCCGCGGCGGTTTCTGCGCCAGCGCCAGCCCAGCAGCGCGCCCACGGCGCCTCCGATGCCCGCCGCCAGGCCGATCCACTGATTGCCTCCGGCCGATGCGGCCTCGCCGCTCGCCCGGTCGGACGGATGCGCCTTCTCCTCCCGGGTGTCCGCCGTGTCCGTCCCGCCGTCGGCAGGTGATCGCGCGGCGTCGGGCTCCTTCTTCCCGTCGGCCGGCGCCGCCGCGGAGGTGATCCTCACCTTGCCCTTGCCGGAGCCGATTTCGGGAAAGCCGCTCTCCACGGTCACCCGCCACTCGCCCTTGGGCAGCTCCTCGCGGGTGGTGTACGTCCCCGGGCTCCTGGGGACGGCCACCAGACGCCAGGGCCCCGCCGTGCGCCCGTCGGAGGAGACCGCGCTCAGTGTCCCCGAGACCTTCTCCGTCACCGGGTCCTGGTCGTCCGCGTAGGTGGCGACGGCTCTTACATGGCCGCCGTCCCCGTCGTGGCCGTGTACCCGGAACTCGATGGTGCCGCCGTGGGCGGCGGCCGGTGCCACCGCTCCCAGGAGGGCGACCGCGGACATCAGTGCCGTCACTGGGACGGAGGCGGGGTGGACACGCATGGCGACTCCTCGCGGAAGAGCGGAACGGGGAAGAGCGGAACGGGGGGAGGGAAGGGAACGGGGGAGGGGAAAGGCCCCGGCGGTACGGGTCGGCGTTGAGCCTGACTCGCGTACCGCCGGGGTGGTGGCCCCGCCTAAGGGGTGTGCCGGGGCCACCGGAGACGACCCGGCCGGGGTGGGACCGGGTCGTGGCTCATCAGGACTTCTTGGTGCGGAAGGTGGTGGCGGGGCCGGGCTTGGAGGCGTGGCCGCCGCTGTCGCGCACGACGATGGTGACCTTGTAGCTCGTATCGGGCTTCAGGCCCTTGACCAGCACGGCGGTCGAGGTGAACTTCCCGATGCTCCGCCCGTTGAGCCGCACGTCGTAACTCCGCGCGGAGTCGACCGGCTGCCACTTCAGCAGGGCGGCGTTCGTGGTGATGCGGGATGCCTTGGCCTTGGGGCCGGTCTTCGGGTCGGCCGGCTGGCCCTTGCCCGCGATGAGGAACTTGTTGTTGGCCACGTTCCAGTGCGTGGTCAGGTAACTGCCCGGCTTGGGGCTGGTGTTGTAGTAGTCGTCGTGGTTGCAGTCCAGGCGCTGGTCGTGGCCGCGCTCGGGGCAGAGGATCTGCATCTGGGGGTGGTTCGGGGAGTCCGAGTAGCACATGATGTCCCACTCGTCCACGCAGTGGCCGCCCTTGCTGGTGTGCGGGGCACTGTTGTTCACCGCACCGAGGTTGTGCCCGAGCTCGTGAGCGGAGACGGAGCCGTTCCAGCAGCCGGAGTCGGAGCGGCCGTACGAGGGACCGAAGTTGCTCTGATTGTCGGCTCCCGGCCGTTCGTCCCCATTGAGGGTGCCTATCCCGCAGTACACCTGGGAGTCCGCGTAGACCATGTACTTGCGGTCGTGGCGGTTGAAGCCCTTGGCGCCCAGGGCCTGGTTGCTCGCGCCGAAGTCGCGCAGCGCGTCGGCGGATATCTCGACGTTCAGCACCGAGACCTTGCAGCCGGGCTCGGTGACGAACCGTATGTGGCGGGTGCCTCCGGTCTCCTTGGCGCTCTCGCTGTAAATGAGGTCGGCGTCCGCCGCCCACTTCCTGAACGAGGGCAGGTACTGGGCGAAGCGGTCCTGGCCGGGTGCGTGGAGATACAGCACCTGGACCCGGTTGCCCTGCTTGCCGTCCCCGTCGCAGGCCACCGCCGAAGGTGCCGCCGTGGAGCCGGGGGCGGAGACCGGGGTGGAGCCCGCGGCCCTCGTGCCGCCCCGGCTGACATCGACCGTGGGCAGTCCGTCCTGCGACAGCGCTCCCGGGTCGGCCTTCACCGCCGGAGGAGTGTCCTTGTGGATGTCCACGCCCTTGGGCGGGGCGTCCGGTCCATGGGTGCACAGCGGGGAGTCGACGACGCGGAAGGCACCGACGCACCGGTCGCCCTTCGGCGCGGTGATCAGGCCGTCGTAGACCATGCCCCGGTTCTTGTCACTGTGGGGCGTCGAGGCCAGTGGAGCGGGAGCCGTCCTGTGCAGCGGTTTCGAGGCCGGGTCGGGGTCGGTCGAGGAGTGCCGCGACGACGAGGTGTGCGATGTATGGGACGTGGGCGCGATGGCTCCCATCGCGGTACTGATGCCCACCGCGCCGGCCGCGAGACCGGCCGTTGCGGCGATCGCGGCGAACAGGACGCGGTGCTTGCGCTTGTGCTTGTCCGTCTTGTCCTTGTGCGCCGCTCTTGTTCCAGGCATTGCAGACTTCCAATCATCTTGTATGACTGTGGGTGGGGGCGTGCTTCAGCCCAGGTGGTGATCGACGGTGCGGACGGTGTCCGCCGTGCTCTAGCCCCGGTAGGAGGCGAAAACCTTCGTGAAGGCCAGCGGCTTCTGGACGATGCCGCTGCACGTGGGGTCGGCCTGGTCCTTGGTGCCTCCCGGGCACTGCTTGTCCCGCGTGGTGGACCACATGGAAAGCCCCCGCAGATGCTTGGACTTGGCGAAGGTGACCAACTGCCGGGCGTCCTGGAGCGTGAAGGTCTCGCCCTGGACGTCGTTGACGCCGATCATCGGGGTGACCACGAGCGCCTTCCACGCCGCCGCGTCGGACAGCCGCAGCGTGCTCTTGAGCTGGCCCTGGGTGGCGGTGGCGGCCTTGATCGCCAGATCGCCCATGTCGCCCTTGAACGAGGGCCCGTAGTCCATCGCCATGATGTTGACGCCGGAGACCCGGACACCGTTGCCCTTGGCGTCCGCGAGCAGCTTGACGCCGTCCGGGGTCAGGCCGTTGGGCAGAACGGGCAGGGTGAAGGTGATGTCGAGACCGGGGTGGTCCTTCTGGAGCTTGGCCAGCGCCTGCGAGCGGCGAGTGGTGACATCGGGCATGTGCAGGGCGAAGCCCTCGATGTCGAAGTCCAGCTTGGTGAGCTTGTAGCGGTCCACGACCTTGGCGTAGGCGGCGGCCAGCTTCGTGGGGTTGGAGCACACGGTGGCCAGCTCCGCTCCCGCGGCGCCGCCGAAGGACACCCGCACATCACCCCCGGCCTTGCGCAGGGCGCCGATCTTCGCCGCCACGGGGTTGTCGAGGCTGGACGTGCCGGACCACTGCGGGACGCAGCCGCTGCCGCGGTTGACGAATCCCAGGGTGTACTCCTTGACCCTGGAGGCCTTCGACTCCGACGGCAGGTCGAAAGGAGGGCTGAGCGAGGCGTCGACGTACGGCGCGAAGGTGGCGCGCTGAGCGCCCGCCTTGGGTACGGAGGCCTTGTGCGCAGAAGGGGGATGGGCCAGTGCCACACCCGGGAGGATCCCGGCCGCGCCCGCTGCGAGGGCGCCGCCGACCAGGACACCGATGGCGGCGATGGCCCTGCGATTGACGGTACGACGGTGATTGCTCATACGGAGAATTACCTCGTCTCCTCCATCAGCGAAGTGATGGCTCGTGAGCGACTGGTGCCCCAGCACGGTAGAGCCCGTGGAAGAGACCGCGGCCGTTCTTAAGGATTGGCTAAGGAAATTCTGAGGAGCCGTTAACAGGCATGCATTCCTGGGCACGATAGTCGGCGAAGGTCCGTACGGCCGCACCGAAATGACATGGTGTCGGTACCGAAATAATTCATGCGGGTACCGAAAAGTCTGGGGTAATTCGCTTTCATGGCTTGCCAAGCGGCGAAGCCGCTGGTGTGGTGGTGCCAGGGCAGGACGCCGGGTGTTGGTTCTCGCTGATGGGCAACGGCGTCCTGCCCGCCGCGGCACGTACGACTCTACGGAGACCCATGACCGACACGGACTCGTTCGCCACTCCCAAGCAGCGGTTGAACGGCTCGCCCGGTACCGCCGTCACCGTCAGCGGTGCGACCGGGCCCGTCCTGCACATCACCGTGGGGGCGAACCGGCCGGACGACGAGGAGCGCCGCTCCTTCCGTACCGCCGCCATAGTGATGACGGCCGCCTTCCTGGTCCTTCTCGCCTATGTGGTGATCGCGGGCCGCGCCGGCGCATGGGGGCTGGGGAACGAGCCCGCCCCCTGTGTTCCCCTGCCGGCCGGGGCCGACGAGGGTTTCGCCTGATCCCGGTCAGGGAAATCGGATGAATTCGCCGCGGCAATGAGTGGCTTCCTGGCGGCCCTTCGCGGCCGTTCATGGGCGAAGGTCCCCAAAAAAGCGCCCCCGCGCGGCGCTATTCCCCGTGCGCCGAAACGATGCCGATGATGCGGTTCACTATCTCCACCTCACCCGCTCCGGCCCTCGGCACGACCGCCGCCTGCTCGGCCATGCCCACCCGGGTCACCGACCGCTTCGGCGCACCGGTCATCAGGACCTTGGTGTAGGAGCCGGACGCCGGAAGGCGGGTGCCCCGGGCGGCGGTGACCTTCCAGCTGTGCTGCGAGGTGAACAGCACCAGGGCGCCACCGTCCGCCGTGCGCAGCGCGATCGGCGGGTACTCCCGACCGGACACCGGCTGGTCCACGTACTGCGTCACGTACTTCGGGGTCTTCGCCGTCCGGTCGCGCTCTCTGCGCAGCCGCGAGGTGTGGGCGCCGTCGGCGAACCGCCCCCGGGGGCCGCCGGTCCGCAGATAGCCGGCGAAGGCCGCGCCGAGGTCGGCGGGGGACACGGCCAGACCCGGGTCCTTCGGCGGGACCGCGCGGGCGTAGCCGTCCTTGCCGATCCTCAGCCTCGGCATCTCCTTCGGATCGAGCACCAGCAGGTAGGTGGCCTTCCACGGCTGCCCGGCCCCGGCTCGGACGAATGAGATCAGCCACCGGTTGGTGTCCCGGTTGTTCGCGGTGTCGGCGACGAACCACTTCGGCCAGCCGCGCTGCTCGGGTATGAGGAAGCGCGCGCCGGACAGCTCCAACGGCCGGTAACCGGGGTCGCCCTGGGGGTGCGAGGCACGTTTGACCTTCAAGGTGGCCTCGTCGATGGCGCCGAGCACCCCGGTCTCGTTCCGCTTGTTCAACTCGAGGTCGAGCTTCTGGTTGGCGCGGTTGGTCCTGGCCGTGAAGGAGGCCAGGACCCGCGCCGCGTCGTCCTTGCCGACGGAGGGCACCATTGCGGTCTCGCCGTGCACGGTGACGCACCCGCCGGCCGCCGTCAGGGCCGCCGACACCGCCAGCGCCACCAGGAGCCGTGAAGGGGATGTCGATCGCACCCGCAGCACCCTACTTGGCCGCGGTCACCCGGCGGTCGGCGGTCTGGGCGGAAGCCTTGGCCGGGCGCGAGGGACGCAGGAAGAACAGCAGGACCGGCGTCACGTACAGCACCCACACGACGACCTGAGCGACCGTCGGGTCGGGCTGGAAGTTGAACACGCCCTTCAGAAGCGTCCCGTACCAGCTGTCCTTCGGGACGGTGCCGCTGATGTCGAACAACTTGCTGTTCAGGCCCGGCAGGACCCCGGCCTCCTGGAGGTCGTGCACACCGTAGGCGAGCACACCCGCGGCGACCACGACCAGCATGGCGCCGGTCCAGGTGAAGAACTTCGCCAGGTTGATCCTCAGCGCGCCCCGGTAGAACAGCCAGCCGAGGAGGACCGCCGTCAGCAGGCCGAGCGCGGCCCCGACCACCGGCCGCACCCCGTCGTCCGTGGCCTGCACCGCCGTCCAGATGAACAGCGAGGTCTCCAGGCCCTCTCGGCCCACGGCCAGGAACGCGGTCGCCATCAGCGCGCCGGTGCCCATCGCGAGCGCGGCGTCCAGCCTGTCCTGGAGCTCCGCCCTGAGATGCCGGGCGGTGCGCCGCATCCAGAAGACCATCCAGGTGACCAGGCCCACCGACAGGATCGACAGCGAGCCGCCGAGCATCTCCTGGGCCTTGAACGTCAGCGCTTGCGAACCGAACTGCAGGATCGCGCCGAAGGCAAGGCTCAGGGTGACCGCGGTGCCGACACCGATCCAGATCGGGAGCAGCTTGGCGCGGTTTCCGCTCTTGACCAGGTAGGCCACGAGGATGCACACGACGAGGCTGGCCTCGAGGCCCTCGCGCAGGCCGATCAGGTAGTTGCCGAACACGGCGTCTCCTAACGCTTGTCGCCGAAGAGGGCCTGCCCCCACCATTCGCCGCTCTTGCGGACGCCCGGCGGGCAGGCGAAGACCGCCGAGCCGACGTGCTGGATGTACTCGTTCAGGGCGTCGTTGGCCGCCAGCCGCTTCTGGACCGGGACGAAGCCCTTGCGGACGTCGCGCTGGTAGGCCAGGAAGAACAGTCCCGCCTCCAGGCGGCCGAGGCCGTCCGTGCCGTCGGTGAACGAGTAGCCGCGCCGAAGGATCATGGCGCCGCCGTTGCTGTCCGGGTGGGCCAGGCGGACATGCGCCGTGGGCAGCATCGCCTTGAGATTCGGCTCGTCCCGCTCCTTGCGCTTGCCGACCGGGGCGCCCTCGCCCTTGTCCCGCCCGAAGATGTCCTCCTGCTCCTTGAGCGGGGTGCGGTCCCAGGTCTCGATGTGCATCCGGATGCGGCGGGCGACCAGGTAGGAGCCGCCCGTCATCCAGTCCTGCCCGTCACCGGGCGCGGCCCACACATGCTTGTCCAGGGCGGCGGTGTCGGTGCCGGCGACATTGTGGGTGCCGTCCTTGAACCCCATGAGGTTGCGCGGGGTCTGGGCGTCCGGCGTGGTGGAGGAGGTCTTGCCGAAGCCCAGCTGCGACCAGCGCACCGCGACCTTGCCGAAGCCGATGCGGGCGAGGTTGCGGATGGCGTGCACCGCGACCTGGGGGTCGTCCGCGCACGCCTGGACGCAGATGTCGCCGCCGCTGCGCGCCGGGTCGAGCTTGTCGCCGGGGAAGGCGGGAAGCTCGACCAGTGCCTCCGGGCGGCGCTTGGCCAGCCCGAAGCGGTCCTTGCCGTCCTTCTCGAACAGCGTCGGCCCGAAGCCGATCGTGAGCGTCAGCCGGGACGGAGGCAGTCCCAGCGCCTCACCGGTGTCGTCCGGCGGGGCCTCGGCGAGGCCGCCGACCGCCCCCTCGCCGACGTCCCGGCCCGCGGTCATCGCCGCGGCAGCGGCCGTCCACTCCTTGAGGACACCGATGAGCTCGTCACGGCTGTCCGTCGTCACGTCGAAGGCGGCGAAGTGCAGCCGGTCCTGGACCGGGGTGGAGATACCGGCCTGGTGCGGCCCGTAGAAGGCGATCTCGCCCCCGGACGACGGCTGACTCCTCTGCTCGGGGAGGGAGGCGACGGCTACCCCGCCGCCGACCGCTCCCGCGCCCAGGGCCACGCCCGCGCCGGTCCAGCCGAGCAGGGAGCGGCGGCTGACCCTGCGCCGGGGTGCGCCGTCGGCCTCGTCCACCGGGGCCTCGCCCCGCTGCTCGGTGTCGGCCGTGTCGCTCATGGCGGTGTCCCTTCCTGTCCGTGCTGGTGGCGCGGGCGCGCCGGGATGGTGCCGGGATCCGGCGTTACTTGACGACGACCGCGGCGGCGAGCTTGGAGAGCGGCTCGGCCAGGGCGTTGACCGCGTCGGACAGCTCCTTGCGCTTGTCCTTGCCGACGGTGTCGTACGAGACGTAGGCGTCGCCCTTGCGGTACTTGGCGAGTTCCTTCTCGATGTCCGCGAACTCGCGGTCGAGGGTGGCGGTCAGCGCCTTGTTGTTCTCCGAGGCGACGGGCTCGAGGAGCTCGTATGCCTTCTTCGCGCCCTCGACGTTGGCGTTGAAGTCGACGAGGTCGGTGTGGCTGTAGCGCTCCTCCTCACCGGTGACCTTGCCGGTGGCGACCTCGTCGAGGAGCTCCTTGGCGCCGTTGGCCATGCTGGTGGGGGTGATCTCGGCCTTGCCGACCCGCTTCTGCCAGTCCTTCAGGTCCGTCATGAGGGTGTCGGCGAGCTTCTTGTCGTCGGCGGAGATCTTCTTCGCCTGCCACAGGGACTTCTCGAGCCGGTGCCAGCCGGTCCAGTCCTGGCCCTTCTCCAGGCCGTCCTCGCGCACGTCGACCTTGGGGTCGATGTCGCCGAAGCTCTCGGCCACGGGCTCGGTGCGCTCCCAGCCGATGCGCGAGAGGGCGTAGAGGGACCGGGCCTTGTTCACATCGCCCGCCTTGACGGCGTCGGCGAAGCGCTGGGTGACCGGAATGGTCTCGTCGGCCTGCGACTGCGTGTAAGTGCGGTAGTCGGCGACGGCCTTGTTCAGGCGGGGGTCGGTCTTCTTGGGCGCGCCCTTGCCGGTCACGCTGACCTTCTGGCGGATGCCGTCGCCCTTCATACCGGGCTTGCAGGCTATCTCGTAGTCCCCGGCCTTGACCTCGGCGTTGATAGTGGCGCGGGTGCCGGGGCCGATGTTCTCGCGCTCGGTGACGATCCGGTCGCCGGCGCCGTAGACGTAGACCTCGGTCACCTTCGAGCCCTTGTTGTGGACGGCGAAGCTGACGTGTCCGGCGGCGAACTCCTTCTTGGAGACCTCGCACTTGGAGTCCGTGGCGGTCACCTCGACCGCGCCCTTGGCGTCGTCCTCGGCCTTGTCCGCGCATCCCGCGAGAGCCAGCGCCGCAAGAGCGATCGACAGTGAGGTGGCCCCAACGGCGGCGGGGCGGCGTCGGACTGCGGGCATGCGGGACTCCATGGTTCTCAGCGGCGGGCGGCGTCGAGCATCATAAGGCTGCCCTAACTTAACCGAGGCTTACCTGACTTTCTCCGGCGGGGTGTAAGTATCCGACAACGGGACGGTCAAGGAAAGGTAAAGCGCCAGGTCATGGCCTCGCCGACGTGATGAGGCGGGTGCGAGGCTACGGAAGAGTGAGGATCTCCGCCCCGGTCTCCGTGACCACGAGCGTGTGCTCGAACTGCGCGGTGCGCCTGCGGTCCTTCGTCACCACGGTCCAGCCGTCGTCCCAGATGTCGTAGTCGTAGGTGCCCAGCGTCAGCATCGGCTCGATGGTGAAGGTCATTCCGGGCTTGATCACCGTGGTCGCGCGCGGGTCGTCGTAGTGCGGGATGATCAGACCGGAGTGGAACGAGGTGTTGATCCCGTGCCCGGTGAAGTCGCGCACCACGCCGTAGCCGAACCGCTTGGCGTACGACTCGATGACCCGTCCGATCACATTGATCTGCCGCCCCGGGCGGACGGCCCTGATCGCACGGTTCAGCGACTCGCGCGTCCGCTCCACCAGCAGCTTGGACTCCTCGTCCACGTCGCCGCACGGGTAGGTGGCGTTGGTGTCGCCGTGGACTCCGTGGATGAACGCGGTGACGTCAAGGTTCACGATGTCGCCGTCCTGGAGGACCGTGGAGTCCGGGATGCCGTGGCAGATGACCTCGTTCAGCGAGGTGCAGATCGACTTGGGGAAGCCCCGGTACCCCAGGTCGGAGGGGTAGGCGCCGTGGTCGCACATGTACTCGTGAGCGATCCGGTCCAGCTCGTCGGTGGTCACCCCGGGGGCGATGTGCCCGGCCGCCGCCTCCATCGCCCGAGCGGCGATGCGGGAGGCGATACGCATCTTCTCGACGGTCTCCGGTGTCTGCACCTCCGGACCGGTGTACGGGGTGGGCGCGTCCTTGCCCACGTACTCCGGGCGCGGAATGCCGGAGGGCACGGAGCGTGTCGGCGACAGCTTGCCGGGAACCAGAACAGACATGGCCGGAGTCTATCCGCGGTGCTCGGGGCACCCCGGATCGGGCCGGATCGGGAGGCGGAGAGATGGCGTTGGGCATGAGGCGTACAAGGGGCAAGGCCGGTGAGTGGTTCTACTGCCTGAAGCACCACAAGGTGGAGGAGGGCCCCGACTGCCCGGCGAAGAACCGGTTCGGGCCGTACGCGACCAGAGCCGAGGCGGAGCACGCGATGGAGACGGCGGCCGAGCGGAACCTGGAGTGGGAGACCGACCCGCGCTGGCACGACTCCGAGGACGAGCAGGAGGAGAAGTGACGTCCGCGGCCCCCGCCGTGCCCGGGTCTGTGCGGCAGCCGCCCGTTCGGCAGCCGTTCGGGCCCGAGCGCCGGACGGCGGGGGCCGCGCCGCCCTCCCCTTCACGGCGGGGCGTGCGGCCGGGTGCCTCAGAGCAGGCCGGCGGCCACCAGTGATTCCTTGACGGTCCGCACGGCGGTGTCGTCCAGCGCCACCTGCGGGGCGGCCGTGGCCGGGCAGTCGATGACCCCGAGCAGGTGCAGGGCGGCCTTGAACGCCCCGAGCGCGGAGGAACTGCGGCCCATCGCCGCCTCATCGCCCGCGTCCGTCATGGAGAACAGCGCTGCCAGCCGGTCCTGCTCGCGCGCGGCGGTGCTCCACCGTCCGGCCGTGGCCGCCTCGTAGAGCCGGACATAACCGGCCGGGTCGACATTGCCCAGGCCCGGCACGACCCCGTGCGCCCCGGCCAGGAGCGCGCCGTCCACGGTGAGTTCGGAGCCGGTCAGAACGCTGAACGACGCGTCGAGGCCGCGTTCCCTCAGACTCACCAGCAGCCGCCGCAGCGAGCCGTCCTCGCCGCTGCTGTCCTTGAGGCCGGCCAGGGTGCCGTCGGCGGCGAGTTCGAGCACGGTGGCGCGGGGGAGCTTGGTGTGCACGGCCGAGGGGATGTCGTAGGCGAACAAGGGAAGCCGCGCCCCCGCCCGGATCCGCCGGAAGTGGTCGGCGACCTCCACCGGATGGGTGCGCGTGTAGAAGGGAGCCGTGGCGACCAGGGCGTCGGCGCCCGCCTCCACCGCCACCCGGGCATGGTCGAGCACGCGCGCCGTGGTGGTGTCGATGACTCCGGCGAGCACCGGCACCCGTCCCCGCGCGGCCGTCACCACGGTCTCCAGGACGATGGCACGCTGCCCGTCGGTGAGGTAGGCCGCCTCCCCGCTGGAGCCGAGGGCGAACACCCCGTGCACCCCGGCGGCGACCATGCGCTCCACCGAGGCCGCCAGCGAACCGGCGTCGACATCACCGGAAGCGGCCAACGGCGTGCACAGCGGGGGCACCACACCGCGCAGCGGGGCGGGAAGTGGCATTCACGCCTCCCAGTTCGATAGGTAGGACGTCGTATGTCCTTACCTGTGGGGCAGAATGTGGCCAGCGCGAGTGTCATGTCAAGGCGCCACGGCTGGTGTCGCATGTCGCGTAGGTGAACACCGCGAGACTAGGGGTAGGCGCATGCCGGGACGGAAGATGTCGGATGGCATCCAGGAGCGCATAAAGAGACTCATCCTCGACCGGCGCCTGGCCCCCGGCGCGGCCCTGCCCACCGAGACGGACCTGATGGCGCTGCTGGGCGTGAGCCGCAACTCCGTCCGTGAGGCCCTCAAGGCGCTCCAGGCCATGGGCATCGTGGAGATCCGGCACGGCTTCGGCACCTATGTGGGACCGATGTCCCTGGCCCCCCTGGTGGAGGGGCTGAGCTTCCGTACCGTCGTCGGCCACTACCAGGGCCGGGACAGCCTGCTGGAACTGCTGGAGCTGCGCGAGGCGGTGGAGACCGGGCTGGTCGCCCGGGTGGTGGGCCGTATCCCGGAGGAGGACCTGGCCCTGCTGGCCGGCCTGGTGGACCGGATGCGGGCGGAGGCCGAGAAGGAGGACGTGCACGCCGAGACCGACCGCGCCTTCCATCTGGCGCTGTACCGGGCGCTCGGCAACGACCTGCTCAGCGAGCTGCTCGACGCCTTCTGGGACGCCTTCCACCGGGTGCGCACGGACCTGGCGGAGCGCCACCAGGACCCGAGGGTGACCTGGCGCCAGCACCACGAGATCCTCGACGCGGTGCGGTCGGGGGACGCGGCCGGGGCCGAGGACGCGGTGCGCAGGCACTTCGACGACATCCGCAGGCGGCTGGCGACGGCCGCCCGCTCGCACCACTGAGCCGCGAGCCCACGCCGCTCGGTTCCGACCGGCCCGCTCACCACCGCGTCGGCGGCGGGGTGACGAGCTGTTCGGCGAGCCGGTGCAGGCGGTCGAGCAGCCGGGCGCGCCGACCGGCCGCCGAGGACGGCCCCCGTTCCCCGGCGGCGGCGCTGACCAGATGCTGCATGACGTCGAAGGGCAGTGCCCCGCCGGGCCCCCAGGAGGGCCCCAGCAGCGGTCCGGGGTCGGGTCCGGGTGCGGCGGGCACGGTGAGCGCGTCGTGCGCCAGCGCGCGCAGTTCCGGGTCCCCGGCCTCCACCGCGAGCACGGTGGCCCCCGTGCGCCGTGCGCCGTGGACCCGTTCCAGCAGCTCCGGGCCCATCGGGTCGGGGGTCACGACCAGCACGGTCTCGCCCCGCCCCGCCGCCTCGAGCCGGGTCAGCCCGAACGACAGGTGCTCGGGCGCCCCGTCGGGCACCCGGCAGCGCACGAGTGTCGGCGCGAGCCCCGCAAGCCCGGACCAGACCGCCTCGTCGTCGAGATGGGCGGCGAGGTGCCACGGCTCGTAGTCCTCGGACCCGAGCAGGAGCAGGCCACCACGCGGCCGGGGCGGGCGCGCGACCGACGTGCGCAGCGATCCCGCGAAGGCCGCGGCGCTCTCCAGCCACCCCGTTCCGGTGAGGATTTCGCGCAAGTGGGTGACGCGAGCCGTGTCCATTCGGCACATACTGCCGCAACCACCCGGAGAGCGGAGCGAGTTGACGGCGGCTCGGCCAACTGGTGGCTTCCCGTCCGGTTCTCTTGACGCTCCTGTTCGGGGTGCTTACTGTCCAAAGTCGGACGCAGGACGTCCTACGTCCTACCTCCGGCGCGTCGGTGCGCCGGCGGTCCGGCGCGCGCAGGAGGCCCCGATGTCCCTCGAATCCGCCCGGTACGAGACCTCGGTGCCCTTTCGCGCCGGAACCGAGGGCTACGCGAGCTTCCGTATCCCGGCCGTCCTGGCCACCAGGGGCGGGACGGTGCTGGCGTTCGCCGAGGGCCGACGCGACGGCGCCGACGACTTCGGGGACATCGACATCGTCCTGAAGCGCTCCACGGACGGCGGCCGCACCTGGGGGCCCTTGACACCGGTGTCGACCAATGGCCACGACCTCGCGGGCAACCCCGCCCCGGTCCTGCTCGGCAGCGGCCGGATCCTGCTGGTCCAGGTGCACAACGCCGCCGCGGCCACCGAGGACCGCATCCGCCGGGGCCTGGTCACCGCCGAGGACGGCCGCCGGGTGTTCGTCCAGCACAGCGACGACGGCGGACTGGCGTGGTCCGACCCCCGGGAGATCACCCAGGACACCAAGAAGCCGGACTGGCGCTGGTACGCCACCACTCCGGGCCACGCGATCGAGCTCCAGCACGGTCCGCACGCGGGCCGGATCGTCGTGCCCGCCAACCACTCCATACCGCCGGCCGGCACCGACAACGGGACGGAGGCCAAGTACAACGGCGGTCACGACCTGCTCAGCGACGACGGCGGCGAGACCTGGCGCATCGGGTACATCGACGACAACACCGACGGCTACATCAACGTCAACGAGACCACCGCCGCCGAACTGCCCGACGGCCGGATCTACTTCAGCACGCGCAATGACTCCCCGTCGCCCGGCAACCGCGCCGACGCCTACTCCTCGGACGGCGGTGACTCCCTCGACCTGCCCTTCCGCCCCAACGCCGGTGTGGTCGGCCCGATCGTCGAGGCGAGCGTCCTCCAGCTCGCCCGCCCCGACCTGCTGCTGTACTCCGGGCCCGCCGACCCCGCCTCCCGCGCGCTGATGACCGTGCGCGCCAGCCGTGACGGGGGGGTCACCTGGACCCCCGTGCACACCGTCTCCGGGCTGCCCGCCGCCTACTCCGACCTCGTCCGCGTCGACGCCGGGACGGTCGGCCTCCTCTTCGAGACCGGTGACTTCAGCGCGTACTCCACCATCACGTTCCGCCGTATCCCCGTCTACGACCTGATGTTCTGAAGGAGCAGCCATGACCGGCGGTATGCCCCGTCGCACCCTGCTCGGCTCCACCGCGGCCGCCGGGCTGGCCGCCGCCCTCGCCGGATGCTCGTCGGACAGCGGCGGCGGTGAGGGCTCGGCGGGCAGCCGCAGGAAGGGCGAGAAGATCACCCTGACGTTCTGGACCTGGGTCCCCGGCATCGACGCCTGCGTCGCGCTTTGGAACAAGCAGAACCCGGACGTCCAGGTGAAGGTGGAGAAGGTCTCCCCGACCAACGGCGCCCAGTACGCCAAGATGCACGCCGCCCTCAAGGCGAAGAACGCGCCCGACCTGGCCCAGATCGAGTACCAGATGGTGCCGAGCTTCCTGCTCGACCAGGGGCTGGTGGACCTGTCGAAGTACGGGGCGGGCGAGCACAAGGACAAGTTCGTCGGCTGGCAGTGGCAGCAGAGCGTCTTCGGCGACGGTGTCTTCGCCATCCCCCAGGACTCCGGGCCGATGGGCATGTTCTACCGCTCCGACCTGTTCGACAAGTGGGGCATCGAGCCGCCGGCGACCTGGGCCGAGTACGAGCGGGCGGCCACGAAGGTGCGGGCCAAGGGCGCCTGGATCGCCACGTTCCCGCCGATGGCCGGAGGGTGGTTCACCGGGCTGGCCTGGCAGGCGGGTGCCCACTGGTTCGACACCAAGGGCGACACCTGGATCGTGGACATGACCGGCCAGGAGACCCGCCGGGTCTGCGACTTCTGGGAGGGCCTGGTCCGCGGGAAGCTCGTCAAGACAGAGCCCGACCGGCAGAACGCCTGGTACTCCGACCTCCAGTCCGGCCGGATCGTCACCTGGGTCGGCGCCCAGTGGGGCAACGCCCTGCTCTCCGGCAACGCCCCCGGCACCGCGGGCAAGTGGCGGGTCGCGCCCATGCCGCAGTGGGACAAGGGCGGCAAGGCCTCCGCCAACTGGGGCGGCTCGACCACGGCGCTGATGTCCGGCACCAAGTACCCCAAGGACGCTCTGGCGTTCGCCGTCTGGCTCAACAGCGCGCCCGAGAGCGTGGCCCTGCTGCCCAAGGCCGGTGTGGGCTGGCCCGCCGCGAGGGCCGGTTCGGCCAACCCCGCCCTGGACAGGCCCGACGACTTCTTCGGCGGCCAGAAGTACAACAGCGTCTTCGCCGGGACCGAGCAGGGCGTCAACACCTCCTGGCGCTGGGGCCCGATGATGGACGCCACCTTCCAGCACCTCGGCGACGAGCTCACCGCGGCCATAAACGGCAAGGGATCCTTCGCCGACGCCCTCGCCCGGGTGCAGCGGCGGACCGTGGACGACCTGAAGGCCAAGGGCCTCAAGGTGGAGACCCGCACGTGAGCCGGGCCCGCCCCGCCCGTTCGGCCGCCGTGTTCCTGCTGCCGTTCTGCGTCCTGTTCACCGCGTGCTTCATCGCCCCCATCGGCTACGCGCTCTACCAGAGCCTGCTGAAGTCGCAGCGGTCCGGGCCGCTGGGGTTCGGGCGCGAACGGGAGGTCTTCGCGGGGCTGGGCAACTACACGCACGCCCTGCAGGACGGCCGGTTCCTCCAGGGCTTCGGCCGGGTGCTGCTCTTCGGCGCCGTGCAGGTGCCGGTGATGATCGTCGGGGCGACGGTGCTCGCCCTCCTGCTGGAGAGCGCGTCGGCCCGCTGGGTGCCGTTCTTCCGCACGGCGTACTTCCTGCCGTACGGGGTGCCGGGCGTGGTCGCCTCCATCCTGTGGGGATTCCTCTACGTGCCCGGGATCAGCCCCGTCGTCGACACCCTGCACCGGGTCGGCTGGGACGTGGACTTCCTCTCCAACGGCACCGTCCTGTGGTCGATCGCGAACATCGCCACCTGGGAGTTCACCGGCTACAACATGCTGGTGCTGATCGCCCAGCTCACATCCGTTCCGGGCGAGCTGTACGAGGCGGCCGTCATCGACGGCGCCAGTGCCTGGCAGGTGGCCTGGCGGATCAAGCTCCCGCTGATCCGGCCCGCGCTGGTGCTGACCACCGTCTTCAGCATCATCGGGACCCTCCAGCTCTTCTCCGAGCCCCTGGTCCTGCGCTCGCTGACGTCGAACATCGATGCCGCGTACACCCCGAACCTCCTCGCCTACAACGAGGCGTTCGCCGCGAACAACTACCACCTCGCCGCCGCCATGGCGGTCCTGCTCGCCGTGGTCGCGTGCGTGCTGTCGTTCGGCTTCCTGCGCCTGGTGGGCAGGACGGGCAAGGGGGACGAGCGATGACGGGCCTGGTACGGGTACGCGACCGCTTCACCACCGGGGCCACGACCCGCCGCGACCCCCGCGGCGATCCCCGCCGGGCGCCCCGCCGCCCGCGCCCGGCCGAGGTACCCCTGCGGCACCGCGTCCTGACCTGCTCGGTGCTCGCCGTCGCCGCGATCTACTTCCTGGTGCCGGTGTACTGGCTGACCGTGTCGATGACCAAGAGCAGCAGCGGCCTCTTCGGCACCTTCGGCCTGTGGTTCTCCGACCCGCGGCCGATCGAGCGGCTGCACGACGTGATCACCTACGACCACGCCATCTATGTGCGCTGGTTCCTCAACAGCGCGCTCTACGCCGGGGTGGGCGCCGCCGCCGCGACCCTGCTGGCCGCGGCGGCGGGCTACGGCCTGGCGAAATTCCGCTTCCCCGGTCGCGAGGGCGTCTTCAATGTCGTCCTGGCCGGAGTGCTCATCCCCAGTACCGCGCTCGCCCTGCCGCTGTACCTGCTCTTCAGCAGGATCGGCCTGGCCAACACCTACTGGGCGGTGCTCGTGCCGAGCATGGTCAGCCCCTTCGGGGTCTACCTGTGCCGGATCTACGCGGCGGCCTCGGTGCCGGACACCCTGCTGGAGGCGGCCAGGATCGACGGGGCCGGGGAGCTGACCATCTTCCGGACCCTGGGCCTGAGGATCATGACCCCGGCACTGGTGACCGTCTTCCTCTTCCAGTTCGTGCACATCTGGAACAACTTCTTCCTGCCCCTGGTGATGCTCTCCGACTCCGACCTGTACCCGATCACCCTGGGGCTGACCTCCTGGCAGGGCTACGCCGACCGGCAGCCGCAGCTCTACCAATACACGGTCGGCGGGGCGTTCCTGTCCGTACTGCCGCTGATGGTCCTGATGGCCGCCCTCCAGAGGTACTGGCGCACCGGGCTGACCGAGGGGAGCCTGAAGGCCTGAGCACCGCTCCCGGACACGGCTCCCGGACACCGCTCTGGCAGGATCACCGCATGACAGATGCGACCAAGCCCTCCTCCCCCTACGACCTGCCCGACGTCTCCGGCCTGGTGGTGGGTGTCCTCGGTGGCACCGGCGACCAGGGCCGCGGCCTGGCCTACCGCCTCGCCGAGGCCGGACAGCAGGTCGTCATCGGCTCCCGCAGCGCCGACAGGGCGGCGAACGCCGCGGCGGAACTCGGCCACGGTGTGCGCGGCGCGGACAACGCGCGGTGCGCCCGGGAGAGCGACATCGTGATCATCGCGGTGCCGTGGGACGGGCACAAGGCGCTGCTGGAGACGCTGCGCCCCGAGCTCGTGGGCAAGATCGTCGTCGACTGCGTCAACCCGCTCGGCTTCGACAAGAAGGGCGCCTACGCCCTCAAGCCGGAGGAGGGCAGCGCCGCCGAGCAGGCGGCTCTCCTGCTGCCCGAGTCCCGGGTCACCGCGGCCTTCCACCACCTGTCCGCGGTGCTGCTCCAGGACCCGGGGGTCGAGCAGGTCGACACCGATGTCCTGGTGCTCGGCGAGGAGCGCGCCGCCACCGACGCCGTGCAGGCGCTGGCCGGCCGTATCCCCGGTATGCGAGGCGTCTACGCCGGGCGGCTGCGCAACGCCCACCAGGTCGAGGCGCTCGTGGCCAACCTGATCTCGACCAACCGCCGCTACAAGGCGCACGCCGGGCTTCGGGTCACCGACGTCTGACCGGGTGCGGCGGGGCATGAGCGACAATGGCCGGGTCGACCTCGCACAACCGCAGCACAAGCACAGGAGCCCCCACCCATGCCCCGCCTCGGAATCGCCGTGTTCGCCGTTGTCGCCTGCCTGCTCTCCGTAGCGGCCGCCGTGGTGGCGTTCGCCCAGGGGAGCTGGCTGGGCATCGTCTGGGTGCTGCTCGCGGGCGTGACCAGCAATATGGCCTGGTACTACATCAAGAGGGCGCGCCTGGCCCGCAGGGTGTGACGGGGTCGGCTGGTCCGTCCTGGTAAGCGGGGGCGCGTGCCCCCGCTTCGGCACGCCGTTGCGACGCCCCGTTTCGGCGCGCCACAGCGCTGCGTTTGGGCGGGCGCTACAGCGCAGGGTTTTTGGCGCGCGCTACAGCGCTGGTTTTTTCACGAGCTACAGCGCTGTATTTTTTCACGCGCGCTACAGCGCTGTATTTTTTCACGCGCGCTACAGCGCTGTATTTTTTCACGCGCGCTACAGCGCTGCGTTGTCCCAGAAGCGGAACAGGCGGTAGCCGAAGTCGGCCAGGTTCTCCGGCACACCGAACGCCCGCAGGATCGCGTCGATGAAGTCGAAGAAGGCGATATTGACCTCCGGGATCCACAGGAGCCCGAAGACGGCGATCAGGCCGAACGGCGCGAACGGCTCCACCTGGCGGCGGACGTTGCGTGAAAGCCAGGGCTCGATCACGCCGTAGCCGTCGAGTCCGGGCACGGGCAGCAGGTTCAGGATCGACGCCGTGACCTGGAGCAGCGCCAGGAAGGCCAGCGCCGCCAGGAACTCTCCCGGGGTGCTGTCGGGCAGCATGCCGGGGAAGAGGAACGGCAGCATCAGCACCACCGCGAACACCACGTTCGTCAGCGGCCCGGCCGCCGAGATCAGGCTGTGCCGCCACCGTCCCCGGATGCGGTGGCGCTCGATGAACACCGCGCCGCCGGGCAGCCCGATACCGCCCATGATCACAAAGACCACCGGAAGCACGATGCTCAGCAGGGCATGGGTGTACTTGAGGGGGTTCAGCGTCAGATAGCCCTTGGCGCCGATCGAGATGTCCCCGCCGTGCAGCGCCGTGCGGGCGTGCGCGTACTCGTGCAGGCACAGCGAGACGATCCACGTGGACACGACGAACAGGAACACCGCGAAACGCCGGTTGTCGGCGAAGCCCGTCCACACCGCCCACCCGGAGACGAGCATCACGGCCACGATCCCGAGGAAGACGGGGCTGACCCGCCGGTCCGAGCGACTCGGGCGCATCGGGTGGACGGTGGTCATTGCTGGCAGCTCCCTGATCGGTGGCCGGAACGGCTTGCATCATCGCCTTCCCATGGGCGAAACGACAACGCCGGGTCGATCACAATGGGCAGGTGCTGCGCTACGGGATTCTCGGGGTCACTCAGGTCCACCGCGACGACGGGAGCGCCGTGCCGCTCGGCGGGGCGCGGCTGCGGGCGCTGCTGGCCGCGCTGGCGCTGCGCCCGGGCCGGCCAGTGCCGGTCGAGATCCTGATCGGGCAGGTGTGGGGAGACGCCGCCCCGCGGGACACCGCCGCGTCGGGCACGGCCTCGCGGGGCGCCCCCCAGGACACCATGGGCGCGCTCCAGGCGCTGGTCGCCAGGCTGCGCAGGGCGCTCGGCCATGACGCGGTGGGCTCGGACGGGCGCGGTTACTGGCTGAACGCCGCTCCCGCGGAAGTGGACCTCGGCCGGTTCGAGGAACTGTCCGCCGCCGGGTCGAGGGCACTCGCCGTGGGAGACACCGAGGACGCCGCCGCCGTTCTGCGTGAGGCGCTCGGCCTGTGGCGCGGGGCCGCGCTGGCCGACCTGCCGGACCGGGCGGCGGCCGCGGCACGCTGCGACGCCCTGCGGCTGGAGGCGCTGCGGCAGCGCATCACCGCCGATCTCGCCCTCGGCCGGGCCGCGGAGGTCCTTCCCGAGCTGGAGGAGCTCGTCCATGACCACCCGCTCCACGAGCCGCTGCGCGCTCTGCTGATCCGCGCCCTGCACCTGAGCGGCCGTACCGCGGACGCGCTGGAGGCGTTCGAACGGGTCCGCGGTGAGCTGGCGGAACGCCTCGGCGCCGACCCCGGGCCGCAGTTGAGGGCCCTGCACCGCGAACTGCTGGCCGCTCAGGAGCCGCCGGGCGACGGCACGGCTGCCCCCGCCTCCGCCGGGCATCCACGGACCGGCAGTCCGGTGACGGGGAACCCCACGACCGGGAAGTGGAGGCCCGACCATCCCACGGCGGGCAATCCCACGACCGGGAATCCGAGGCCCGGGAATCTGAGGGCACGGCTGACCAGTTTCGTCGGCCGCGAGAGCGAGCTGAGCGGGCTGCGGCAGGATCTGGCGTCCGCGCGGCTGGTCACCCTCACCGGGCCCGGCGGGTCGGGCAAGACCCGGCTGTCCCAGGAGGCCGCCGCGCTGGTGGCCGGGCAGTGGCCGGACGGCGTATGGCTGGCCGAGCTGGCCCCGCTCGACGTCTCCCAGGACGTTCCCGGCGCGGTGCTCAACGCCGTCGGCGGCCGCGAGACCGTGCTGCACAGCGCCCCCGTGGAGGCTCTCACGGCCGACGGGCCGAGCGACGACCCCGCGCGGCGCCTCGCCGAGCACTGCGCCTCCCGCCGCATGCTGGTCGTCCTGGACAACTGCGAGCATCTGGTCCAGGCAGCCGCCGACCTCGCCGAGATGCTGCTGACCACCTGCCCCGGCGTCGCCGTCCTCGCCACCAGCCGAGAACCCCTCGGTGTGCCCGGCGAACTGGTGCGCCCGCTCGCCCCGCTGCCCGACCCCACCGCCCTGCGCCTGCTCGCCGAGCGCGGCGGCGCGGCGCGCCCCGGTTTCGACATCGCCGACGACCCCGGCGCCTGCGCCGAGATCTGCCACCGCCTCGACGGACTGCCGCTGGCCATCGAGCTGGCGGCGGCCCGGCTACGCGGCCTGACTCCTCGTCAGATAGCCGACCGGCTCGACAACCGGTTCCGTCTGCTCACCGCGGGCAGCAGGACCGTCCTGCCCCGGCAGCAGACCCTGCGCGCCGTCGTCGATTGGAGCTGGGATCTGCTCGGAGGCAGCGAACGGGCGCTGCTGGAGCGGCTCTCGGTGTTCACGGGCGGCTGGACCCTGGAGGCGGCCGAACATGTCTGCCAGGGAGCCCCGCTCGCCGCCGAGGACGTGGCGGACGTGCTCGCCTCGCTCGTGGACAAGTCGCTCGTGGTGGCCGACATGCCCGGCCCCGAGGCGCGCTACCGCATGCTCGAGACCATTCACGAGTACGCGGCGGAGCGGCTGCGGGAGTCGGACCCGCGAGGGCTCACGGCGGGCCGCCATCTGCGCCACTTCCGTGAGTTCGCCCGCACCGCCGACCCGAGGCTGCGCGGTCCGGAGCAACTGGTCTGGCTGGAGCGGCTGGAGGGCGAGCACGACAACATCCGTGCCGCGCTGCGCCGGGCGGTGGAGGCGGGCGACGAGCACGAGGCGCTGGTCCTGACGCTGGCCATGAGCTGGTTCTGGAGCCTGCGCGACTACCGGGCCGAGGGCCGGTACTGGTTCGGCGCCGCGGCGGCCCTCGGTCCCGACCCCTATGCGGATCCGAGGGAGCCGGTGGAGCCGATTCCGGTGTCCCCGCTCGACGGCGAGCCGCCGTTGTCGCCGGACGTCCTGCTGGACGCCCGGCGCGGCGTGCGGCTGTTCCAACTGGCCAGCCATGTGGCGGAGCTGGGCGCCATCCCCGACGAGGCGGACTCCGCACGGGGACAGGCCATCCTGGACGCCTACCCGCCGCACTTTCCCCAGTCGTGCAGGCTGCCCGGCATCATGCGGATCTTCGCCGTCTTCCTCGCCGGATGCCTGGACCGGCTGCCGCGGCTGATGGACGAGCTGGTCGAGGGGTGCCGCTCGGCGGGCCGGGAGTGGGAGCTGGCCCTCGCCCTCCATCTGCGCTCCAGGATGCTCAACGAGCGGCCGCGGGGCCTGGACCGGGTCTCGCGCGACGCCGAGGAGAGCCTCGGCCTCTTCCGCCGCCTCGGGGACCAGTGGGGGATGGCGGAGGCGCTGGCCGGACAGGCGGAGGCGTCCCGATGGCTCGGTGACTACGCCCTGGCGGCCGACCGGTACCACCAGGCGCTGGAGCTGGCCACCACGATCGGCGCCCACGCCGAACTGCCCATGCTCAAGGTGCAGCTCGGCGACACCCTCGTGGGGGCCGGACGGGCCGAGGAGGGAGAGCGGTTCCTGCGCGAGGGGATCGAGCAGGCCGAGGACGCCGGACCGGGGGACCACGGTGCGGTTTTCTACGGCCGACTGGTGCTGGCCGTGCAACTGGGCCGCCGAGGCGAGTTCGACCAGGCGCGGGACCTGCTCGAGGGCCGGGTCTGCTCGGAGGAGAACCAGCGCTTTCCGACCGGCGCGATGTTCATGGGCGCGCTGGGGTGGATCGAGGCCAGGGCCGGAGACCCGCTCAAGGGACTGCGGCTCGTTCGAGAGTGTGTCGATGCCGTGGGGCGGCACCCGCTGGTGGCGCTGATCGCCCAGCAGTTGCTCCTGATGACGATCCCGAGCGCGGTCTGTGTGCTCTCGATGGTCGCCGAAGGGGGAGGGGCGGGCGAGCTCGGCAGCGCCCGGCGGGCCGCGCGCATGCTGGGTGCCTACGACGTTCTGCACCACCGGATGGCCCCGTTCGAGGCGGAGGAACTGGGCGCGGCCGAGCAGCGGCTGCGCGCCGTACTGGGCGGGGAGGAGTTCGAGGCCGAGTACGCCAAGGGCGGCAGCCTCACCGCCACGGAGGCCGCCGCCCTGGTGCATGCCCCCTGACGGGACGCTGGTCGGGTCTTCTCGGGGGGCACGTCCTAGGGCTCATGTCTTCCCCAGGCCCATGTCTTCCCGAGGGTCATCTCTTCTTGCGGGTCATGTCTTCTTGCGGAACCGCATCACGGCGAGCGGTGCGGTGACCGCGGTGATGCCGATGGACCAGGCCAGGGTGATCCACACCGAGTGGGCCACCGGGCCGCCGTTGACCAGGTTCCGGCAGGCGTCCGCCAGATTGGACAGGGGGTTGATCTTGGTGAACGACTCCAGCCAGCCCGGCATGGTGCTGGTCGGGGCGAAGATGGAGCTGCCGAACTGCAGTGGCATGAGCACGAGCATCCCGATTCCCTGCACGGCCTGGGGGCTGTTGACCGCGAGCCCCAGCAACATGGAGGTCCACACCAGGGACGCGCCGAAGGCCAGGGCGAGGGCGACCGCCGCCAGCAGGTGGAGCGGTGTGGTCCTGACGTCCAGGCCGAGGACGAAGGCCATGGCCAGCAGGATCGTCGTGGCCACCATCATGCGGCCCATCTCCACGACGACCTTGGCGACGAGCACCGAGGAACGGGCGATCGGCATGGTGCGGAAGCGGTCCATCACCCCGGTCTTGAAGTCGGAGTTGATGCCCGAGCCGACCGACATGGCGATGTTCATCCCCATCATCGCCATCAGGCCGGGGATCATGTACTGGATGTACTCGTGCTGGCTGCCCGAGACCGCGCCGCCGAAGACGTAGACGAACAGCAGGGTGAAGATGATCGGCATCAGCAGGGCGTCGAACATCGACTCCGGGTCGGCCTTGATCTGCATCAGGTTGCGCCGGGCCAGCGCGCCGATGTGCCGAAGGTTGGCCCGAAGGCCGATGCGGCCCTCGGCGTCGTCCGGCCGCTCCACCGGACTCAGGGTGATGGCGCTCATGCCGCGAACTCCTCGATCTTGGTGCCGGCCGGGTCGGTCGGGTCGGCTGGGTCGGTCGGATCGGTCGGATCGGTTCCCCCGGCCCTCTGGCCGGTGACCGCCAGGAACACCTCGTCCAGGCTGGGCAGATGGGTGTCCATGTGGGCGATGCCGAAGCCACCGGCGCCCAACGCGCGGACGACGGAGGTCAGTTGGCCGTCGTCGGCGATCGGCACACTCAGCAGTCCCGCCGCCTGGTCCGCGGTGGCGCCGTGCACCCCGTACTCGTCCAGGGCCTGTGCCATCGAGGGCAGTTCGGCGACCACGACGGGGCGAACATGCAGGGTGCGGCCGCCCACCTTGGCCTTGAGCTCGGCGATGCTGCCGCCCGCGATGACGCGGCCGCGGTCGATGACGGTCACGGACTCGGCGAGGTTCTCGGCCTCCTCCATGTACTGGGTGGTCAGCAGGACGGTGGTGCCGTCGCCGACCATGCGCTGTACCTCGTCCCACACCTCGTTGCGCGTGCGGGGGTCCAGACCCGTGGTGGGCTCGTCGAGGTAGAGCACCCTGGGGGCGCCGATCATGCTCGCGGCCAGGTCCAGGCGGCGCCGCATACCGCCCGAGTAGCCCTTGGCGGCGCGGCCGGCGGCCTCGGTGAGGGAGAAGCGCTCCAGCAGCTCGTCGGCGCGAAGGCGGGCGGCCCTGCGGGAGAGGTCCAGCAGGCGGCCGATCATGTAGAGGTTCTCGCGGCCGGACAGGGCCTCGTCCACGGAGGCGTACTGCCCGGTGAGGCCGATGACGCGGCGCAACTGCCGGGGCTGGCGCAGGACGTCGTACCCGGCGACGAAGGCGCTGCCCGCGTCGGGCCTGATCAGTGTGGACAGCACCCGGACCAGCGTGGTCTTCCCCGCCCCATTGGGCCCCAGCACCCCCATGACGGTGCCCTGCGGCACGGCCAGGTCCACCCCGTCCAGGGCCTTGGTCTCGCCGTAGTGCTTGACCACCCCGTGGACCTCGACGGCGTTCGTCGTGTCAGCGATTCGGTTCATGGCCATCAGCGTGCTCCCCCGCGCTGACAGGCCACCGACAGCGCGGGCCGGGCGCTGACAGACCGCCGACAGACCGCCGAGAGCGCGCCGACACCGCTCGAACGCGAGGACCCGCACGGGGGAGGGCAGGGAAGGGAAAACGGCGCCCGGGATGGTCCCGGGCGCCGCTCGGCCGTTCCAAACCTCGGCGGTTCACACTCCGCCGTTCGGGTGAGTCGCGATCAGTGGAGCGCGGTCACCGCAACGCGATCAGTGGAAGCTGTGCTCCTCGGCCGGGTAGGCCCCGCCGACGACGTCCTCGGCGAATGCCTTGGCCGCGCCGGACAGGACCCCGCGCAGGTCGGCGTACTGCTTGACGAAGCGCGGGGTGCGGCCGGAGTTCATCCCGGCCATGTCGGTCCACACCAGCACCTGCGCGTCGCAGTCGGGACCGGCGCCGATGCCGACGGTGGGGATGTCGAGCGAGGCCGTGACCTCGGCGGCGAGCTCGGCCGGGACCAGTTCCAGCACGACGGCGAAGGCGCCCGCGTCCTGCATGGCCTTGGCGTCGCGCAGCAGCTTGTGCGAGGCCTCGTTGCCGCGGCCCTGCACCGGGTAGCCGCCGAACGCGTGCACAGACTGCGGGGTCAGGCCCAGGTGGGCCATGACCGGGATGCCGGCCTGGACCAGCGTCTCGACCTGCGGCAGCACCCTGGCGCCGCCCTCGAGCTTGACGGCACCGGAACCGGCCTCCTTCAGGAACCGGCCGGCGTTGCGCAGGGCCTGCACCGGTCCCTCCTGGTACGAGCCGAACGGCAGGTCGCTGACGATCAGGGCGCGGCTGGTGCCCCGCACGACCGCCGAGGAGAGCATGACCAGCTCGTCCATGGTGACGGGGACGGTGGTGTCGTAGCCGAGGTGGCAGTTGCCCGCCGAGTCGCCGACGAGCAGGACCGGGATCCCGGCCTCGTCGAGCACGGAGGCGGTCATGGAGTCGTACGCGGTGAGCATGGGCCACTTCTCGCCCCGCTTCTTGGCGGCGGCGATGTCGCGGACGGTGATGCGTCGGGTGCCGGTCCCCCCGTACAGCGCCTTGCTGCTGTCGGCGGGTTTTGGGGCAGCCTGGACGTACGTCATCGCAGTGCTCCTACTCGTCGTCTCGAGGCGCCCTCACGGCGTCCCCGGATCACCTCCATGCTGACATGCGCCCGCCCGGGCGCAAAGGGGCGCTTTGCCGAACCTTTACGATACGAGACGATCCGTTTCGTTAATCGCTCACTAGCGTGGGAGGCATGGAGACATCCACCGCCCGCCGAGTCCCCGAGGTCGTCCATCGCCGCCGCTGGGCGATCCTGACCGTGCTGCTGTTCAGCCTGCTCGTCGTCGTCCTGGACAACTCGATCCTCAATGTGGCCATGAAGACCATCGCCACACCCGCTCCCACCGGCCTCGGAGCCAGCCAGAGCCGTCTGGAGTGGGCCATCAACGCCTACACCCTGGTCTTCGCGGGCCTGCTCTTCACGGCGGGACTGCTCGGCGACCGGCTCGGCCGCAAGAAGACCCTGCTGTTCGGCATGGTGGTCTTCGGCGCCGGCTCCCTGCTCTCCGCCCTCGCCGACTCCTCGGGCCAGCTCATCGCGTTCCGGGCCGTGATGGGCCTCGGCGGCGCCTTCGTGATGCCTGCCACACTCGCCATCATCATGAACGTCTTCGAGCGCGAGGAGCAGCCGAGGGCGATCGGCATCTGGTCCGGAGCGGTGGGCCTGGCGATCGCGGTGGGCCCGATCACCGGCGGAGCGCTGCTCGAGCACTTCTGGTGGGGCTCGGTCTTCCTGATCAATGTGCCGATCGTGGTCTTCGCCGTCATAGCGATGGTGCTCATCGTCCCGGACTCCAAGGACCCCAGGCCCGGCAGACTGGACCCGCTGGGCGTCCTGCTCTCCGTGGTCGGCCTCGTCCTGCTGATCTACGGGATCATCAAGGGCGGCCAGCTCGCCGACTTCGTCGCCCCGCAGGTCCTGGTGACGATAGGGGGCGGACTCGCCGTCCTCGTCCTCTTCGTCCTGCACGAGCGGCGCAGCAGCCACCCCGCGCTCGATGTGCGCTACTTCCGCGACCCGCGCTTCTCCGCGGCCGTCGTCTCGATAGGCCTGGTCTTCTTCGCGCTGATGGGTGTGACCTTCTTCATCGTCTTCTACACCCAGAGCGTGCGCGGCTACTCCGCCCTCCAGTCGGGCTGCCTGCTGCTCCCGCTGGCCGTGGCGCAGCTGATCTTCTCCTCGCGGGCGCGGCTGGTGGTCGACCGGTTCGGCGTGCGGGCGGTCTGCGCCGGCGGAATGGCCCTGATCGGGCTGACCTTCCTCGGCTTCGAACTCCTCACCGAGCACAGTCCGATCTGGGTGCTGTGCGTGCTGTTCTTCCTCCAGGGCACGGCCATGGCCCACGTCATGCCCCCGGCGACGGTCTCGATCATGTCCACGCTGCCGCGCGAGAAGGCGGGTTCGGGCTCCGCGGTCAACAACACCTTCCGCCAGGTCGGCGGCTCGCTGGGTGTCGCGGTGCTGGGCTCCGTGCTGTCCACCACCTACCGGGACGGGATCAACAGCCAACTGGCGGCCGTTCCGGCCTCCTCGCTGCCCGCGGGCGCCCGGCACGCCGCCGGGGAGTCCATCGAGGCGACCCTCGGCATCGCCAGGAAGCTGGGCCCCGCGGGCCGGCCGCTGATCGACTCCGCCAACCACTCCTTCGTGCACGCCATGCACGTCACGGCGCTCGGCTCGGCGGCGGTGGCGTTCATCGGCGCGGCCATCGCCTTCGTCTTCCTGCCCGCCGGGACCCCGCAGGGGAAGGGGGAGGGTGGGCCTTCGTCCGCGGGGGAGAATTCCCAGGCGGTCAAGGCGCGATGAAAGGCGGGACGGTGACGGTGCGGGACACGCCGACGGGGTGGAACAGCGAGCCGGCCGGGGCGGAGCCCCGCGGCCGTCCCCGGGGCCGCCCGCGCAGCGAAGCCGTCGAGCAGGCCATCCTCGAAGGGGTGCTGCGCCTGCTGGAGGGGGGCGGCACCCTCTCCTCGCTGACCGTCGAGGGCATCGCCAAGGCCGCGGGTGTGGGCAAGGCCACCATCTACCGCCGCTGGCCGGGCAAGGAGGCACTCCTGCTCGACGCCCTCGCCACCCTGGACAACGACCCCCTGCCCGAGACCGGTTCCGGGTCGGTGCGCGACGACCTGGTCCGGCTCATCGAGTTCGTCCGCCAACGCGGTGTCTCCAAAAGGGAGTCGGAGCTCCTGCGGCTGGTCACCAGCGAGGTCATGTGCCACCCCGATCTTTCGCAGCAGTACCACGACAGATTCATAGCGCCCCGCCGGGAGGCGCTGCGGCAGGTGCTGGTGCGCGGCATCGACAGCGGTGAGCTGCGCGACGACATCGATCTCGAGCTTCTCGGCGACCTGTTCGCCGGTCCCATGCTGATGCGCACCGTACTGCATCAGTGGGCGGCTCTCCCCGAGGATCTCCCTGAGCGCATCGTGGATGCTGTACTGGACGGCGTCCGGAAAAAGTGACCGCGATGTGACCGTTGAGCGACCGTTCTGTCCTGGATCGCCAACGTCCGTCCTACCCGGAACCTCGGGTACCGTCCAAGCGTCCGGACGAGTATTGGAATGTTCAGGCAAGGCGGCAGGGGACGGATTTCTATGGCGCAGACACGCACGACCGGTACGCACCCCGACGGCGCGGGGCTCGGCCGCTCCGCGACGCGGGGGCACCGGTGGGGGCTGCGACGCCTGCCGGGCGACGGTGGCCGTGGCTGGCGCGACGGCACGTGGCGGCGCGGCTGGATCCTCGCCGTCATGGGGCTGCTGGTCGGTCTTCTGATGTTCTTCCACGACCAGGTCCCCAACTCGTTGGGGAACCTGGGCAGTCTGGTGGACACCTTCCTGCCGTGGTTCGGGCTGGCGGTGCCGGTCCTGCTGGTGTGCGCGACTCTGCGCCGGTCGGCGACGGCGCTCGCGGGGCTGGTGCTGCCCCTGCTGGTGTGGGGGAACCTCTTCGGCGGGCTGGTGATGCCGGGCAAGAGCGGCGGGCCGCACAATCTGCGGGTGCTGACCCACAATGTGGACGCGGCCAACGCGGATCCCTCGCTCACCGCCCGTGACGTCGTCGCGGCGGGGGCGGACGTGGTGGCGCTCGAGGAACTGACCGAGCAGGCCAAGCCGGTGTACACGAAGGCGCTGGCGGCTAAGTACAAGTACCACGTGGACCGCGGCACGGTGGGCCTGTGGAGCCGCTACCCGGTGACGGAGCAGAAGTCGGTCGACGTCGGACTCGGCTGGACGCGGGCGCTGCGCGCGCAGGTGGACACCCCCCAGGGGCCGGTGGCGTTCTACGTCGCGCATCTGGCGTCGGTGCGGGTGGACTCCTCCGGCTTCACCTCGGACCAGCGCAACCGCACGACGCGGCAGCTGGGCCGCCAGATCTCGGCGGATCCGCTCCAGCGGGTGGTGCTGATGGGCGACCTCAACGGCACCGCCAACGACCGCAGTCTGGCCCCCATCACCTCGGGCCTGCGCTCGGCCCAGGGCGCGGCGGGAGACGGCTTCGGCTTCTCCTGGCCGTCCGGCTTCCCGATGGCCAGGATCGACCACATCCTGGTCCGCGGCGTCACCCCGGCCAGGTCCTGGGTCCTCCCGGACACAGGAAGCGACCACCGCCCAGTGGCAGCGGACCTGAACGTGCGGCCGTAGGGCGATGCTCGCCGCCCAGGATGCTCGCCGCCCAAGCGCCTCGCCGCCTCGCCGCCTCGCCTCCTCGGGGCCCGACGGTCACGGTCGCGGTCGCGGTCGCGGTCACGGCGGGGCTGATCGACCGGGTCACTTCCCCTCGCGCCAGCGGTTCGTGATCGGCAGGCGGCGGTCCCGGCCGAACGCCTTGAGCGAGATCTTCGTGCCCGGCGGGTACTGCCGCCGCTTGTACTCGGCGGCGTCCACCATGGTGAGGATGCGGTCCACGAGATCGGGGTCGAAGCCCTCGGCGATGATCTCGTCGCGGCCGCGGTCCTGCTCGACGTAGTCGTCCAGGATGTCGTCGAGCACCTCGTAGTCGGGCAGCGAGTCGGTGTCGAGCTGTCCGGGGCGCAGTTCCGCGCTCGGCGGCTTGCTGATGGAGTTCTCCGGGATCGGCGGGGTCTCGCCCCGCTCGTCCGCGGCCGCGTTGCGCCACCTGGAGAGCTGGAAGACCTGCGTCTTCGGCACGTCCTTGATGGGGCCGAACGCGCCGACCGCGTCGCCGTAGAGGGTCGAGTAGCCGCAGGCCAGCTCCGACTTGTTGCCGGGGGCGAGGACGAGATGCCCCTCCTGGTTGGAGATGCCCATCAGCGTGGTGCCGCGCACCCGCGCCTGGAGGTTCTCCTCGGCGAGCCCGGTCAGCCCCAGCACCCGCTGGTACGCGTCGACCATCGGGGCGATGGGCACGGTCCGGAAGTTCAGCCCGGTGCGGCGGGCCAGTTCGGCGGCGTCGCTCTTGGAGTGCTCGGAGGAGTACGCGGACGGCATCGAGACGCCGTAGACGTTCTCCGCGCCCAGCGCGTCGCACGCGACGGCGGCGACGAGGGAGGAGTCGATACCGCCGGACAGGCCGATGAGCACCGACTTGAAGCCGTTCTTGCAGACGTAGGCGCGCAGCCCGATGACGAGGGCCGAGTAGACCTCCTCGTCGTCGCCGAGCCGCTCCGCCTCGCCGCCCGGCACCTCGCTGGCGTAGGGCGCCAGCGGCTCGCCGGAGAGGATCACATGCTCGATCTCCAGGCCGTCGTCGGCGGTGCCGCGCGGGGCGGGGCCGGCCGCGGGCAGGTCCAGGTCGACCAGGACGCAGCCCTCCTCGAACTGGGGCGCCCTCGCCAGGACCTCGCCCTGGGCGTCGACGACGATCGAGTCACCGTCGTACACCAGCTCGTCCTGGCCGCCGATCATGGCCCCGTACGCGAGGGTGCAGCCCGCCTCCCGGGCGCGCCTTCGCACCAGCTCCAGCCGGGTGTCGTCCTTGTTCAGCTCGTACGGGCTGGCGTTGATGGACACCAGCAGTCCGGCGCCCGCGGTGCGGGTGGCCGGGACCCGGCCGCCGTCCTGCCACAGGTCCTCGCAGATGGCCAGTGCCACATCGACGCCGTGCACCCGGATGACGGGGAGCGTGTCTCCCGGCATGAAGTAGCGGTACTCGTCGAAGACGCCGTAGTTCGGCAGGTGGTGCTTGGCGAAGCGCAGCACCACCTTGCCCTTGTGGAGCACGGCTCCGGCGTCGAGCGGGGCACCGGCGGGCTGGCCGTAGCGCGGCTTGGCCTTCTCGCTGCGGTCCAGATAGCCGACGACCACGGGCACCTCGCCCATGCCCTCGTCGGCCAGCCGCTCGGCGAGGGCTTCCAGCGCGGCCCGCGAGGCACGCACGAACGACGGGCGCAGCGCGAGGTCCTCCACCGGGTACCCGGTCAGCGCCATCTCGGGGAAGGCCACCAGGTGGGCGCCGCCTTCGACGGCGTGGCGGGTCCACCGGACGATCGCCTCGCTGTTGTTCGCGAGGTCGCCGACGGTGCTGTCGATCTGGTTCAGAGCGAGACGTAGTTGAGGCACAGGGTCAGCGTATGCGAGGTGGTGGCACCCCGCCGGGCGACTTCACGTCAGTGTGACGCAAATCCCTCGGAGGGGGACCGGGCGACCGCCGGGGCCCGCTTCGCCGACACGCCCGGGAGGCTGCCCGATGCGCCGGCGGAACTAGATGGGTGGGCCATGTTCCCGGTTCCCGGGAAACGAGTTGTTGACCCATGCTTTACCTGGTATCCGTGGTTCGGAATTCATCTATTCTCTGCGTTGACGTTAAAGTCGCCCCGCTGTAGCGTCCGATAAACAAAACGGGGTGGTTGTGCGGGAGCGTTCTGGTGTGATACGCGGGGGTATGTCCGAACTTTCCCTGTCCGGGTCGGTGGCGGGGTCAACGGTCCGTCCGGTGCGGCGATTAGGGGTATGCGCAGCTCACGGCCATAGGTTCACGCGCCCTCCGGGTCGGCCCGATCACACTCGTGCATCAAAAGGGGAAGCCCCGACGGGGACAATGGCGCCGTGGATCCGCGGAGCCATCGGGGGGACGCATGTCGAATTCTGATTCCGTGCAGCATCGTGATCCGGTCGATCGTCCGGTCACCACCGAGGCTGGGGATTCCGCGGTGAGCTCATCGGATGTATACATTAATCCCGATGACGAGGTCGGTAAAGCCCTTCTCGAAATGCGGGCACTCATTGAATCGGTGGTCGCCAGACGATGGGAGCCCCCTTCCGGCGCGCAGTCCCTCCTGGAGACGACCGCCGACACCGAAGCCGCCGCTCAGACCCTTCATACGCTGCTCGGCGAGGCCAAGCGGTCGGTCAAGGTGGTGCTGCCGCCCGACGGCGCCTCCGTCGACATGCTGTGCAGGGCTCTGCGGTCCCTCTCCGAAACCAGCCCCGGCGCCGCCGCCGTGCGGGTGCAGGTGCTGTGCTCCCGGGAGTTCGCCAACCGCCACAAGGTGGCCGAGTGCACGGGGATGCGGCCGAACATCGATGTGCGCTTCACCGACGCCCTCCTGCACGGCGCCGTCCTGATCGACAAGCAGATCGCCCTGACCCAGTCCGACCCCGACCCCGACCAGGGCAGTGGCTCCCATGCCACGCTCGTACGCGCCCCCGCGGTGGTCAAGGCGCTCAACGCCCTTTTCGCCAGCGCCTGGAGGCGCGCGGCCCCGCTGGTCGTGGACAGGATCCGGCAGGAGCTGTCCCAGGAGATCCTGAGATGTCTGCGGGAGGGCTACACCGACGAGGCCGCCGCGCGCGAACTCGGCGTCTCCGTGCGCACCTACCGCCGGCATGTCGCGGAGATCATGCGCGCGCTGGGCGCCAACTCACGTTTCCAGGCCGGGGTCTACGCCTCGGAACTGGGCCTGCTGCCGGTCGACGGCCGCACCGACCGACGGGGGTCCGAATGACCGCGGCGCAGAGCACGTCCCTTGCTGCGCAAGGCCGTTCACCGGACGGGAGCGCGGTCGAGACCTGGCTGGTGAGGGTCGAGGCGTCCACCGAGGCCGCCTGCGAGTACACCGGGATCCTCGACGAGGAGGAGTCCCGGCGGCTGGCGGCCACCAAGCACGAGAAGGGCCGGGCGCGTTACCTCGTCGCCCACGTCGGTCTGCGCCTTCTGCTCGGCGCCCGCCTCGCGGTGCCCCCCGAGCGGATCCGCTACCGCCGCGAGCCGTGCCCGATGTGCGACGGGCCGCACGGCCGCCCCGCGGTGGACGGTGGGCCGGGGCCGCACTTCTCCATGTCGCACTCGGGGGACTGTGTGCTGTACGCGCTGGCGGGGACCCCCGTGGGGGCGGACATCGAGTCGCCCTCCGCCCGGCACTCGCGCTTCGACCTGGCGTCGTATCTGCACCCGGACGAGCGCGACGCCGTGGCCGCCCTGCCGGCGGGGCGGCGCCCGGCGGCCCTGCTCAACTGCTGGGTGCGCAAGGAGGCTTATCTGAAGGGCACCGGAGCCGGGATCGCGGCGGGTGTCGGCAGTGTCCACGTGGGTCTGGGGCCCGCGTTCCCCGACGACCGGCCGTCAGCCACGCCCGAGGGCTGGACCCTGCTCGACGTCGCGGCCCCTCGGGGGCATGTGGCCGCCGTCGCGCTCGCCTCCGGGGACGGCGGCCCGATGCCTGCCATGGAGCCGCTGCGACCGCGCCTCCTGGACCTGGGGGCCCAACTGCCCGGTCGGGCATAGCAAGCTCCGACTCCCGTATCCGCGGCACCTGTTGCCCGTCCGGCCGTGAGCCGCGGCGCAGGCGGGACCGTGGCCTCGGCGGGGCCGCGGCGCCGACGGGGCCACGGCTTCACTCCTTCCCGGCCCCGTGCGGCGGGGCGCCGAAGCGCCGAGGTGCGGCTCGGCTCGGGGCGGCGGGTGCGACGTGCACCGCCGGACCAGCACAGATGTGTGGTTCACGTCATAGGAACCGTGCGGGGTTCCCCTGATGGAAGGCAGCAAGATGACAGATCGGGCGTGGGCGGGGGCCGAGAGGGGGCCGCGCCTGTCCACTAGTGGTCTCCGCGTTGCGTGCACAGGGGTTGCGGACATAACTTGAACTTGCCTTAAGCGGCGCTGAAGCGGGGAGTCCCGCATTCGCCCGCGAGGCATTTCGGGTCGATCCCGATGGTCATCGTGTTGTCGTCGTGCCGCCCGCCAGGGGGTGGTACGCACGGAAATCGCAGCGGAACCGAGAGAAGAACGTTTCGTACGAGGGAATCACGTGCCCCCGTCCGGCTTCTTCGGGTCAGTCATGTTCGCACGGGGGAAACGGGCTGCTTGGGATGCGCCACAAAATGAACCACCGGAAAATCCGGGACGACAATTCCCGGGCGCCCCGGGTGTCCCCGGGGATCCGGACACGGCAGGAAAGCCGGGCACAGCAGGGGAGCGGGACGCACCAGGGGGCGGCATGCCACCGGTCGTGATCACCGGCCTCGGTGCCGTGAGCTGCCTGGGCGACTCGGTGGAGTCGCTGTGGGAGGGACTCCTGCGGGCCGACGGCACGCCGACCCCGGCGCCCGAGGACTGCGGCCTGGACGAGCGCCCCTCGGTGTACCGGGTCCGGGGCCCCGCCCAGGAGCGCTCCGAGCGCGCCGGACGCCTGTACGGACGGGCCAGCGGCATGGCCGGGCACGCGGTCGGCGAGGCCCTGGCCGACGCCGGGCTGGGCCGCGACGACCTCGCCGACGCCGGTCTGGCCGTCGGCACCACGCTGGGCGACATCGACCTGGCCGAAGCGGGGGCCGCCCCCGCCGCCACGGGGACCGCCTCCTTCCAGGTGGCCTCCGCCGTGGCCGGCGCATACGGCCTCGGCGGGCCCAACCAGAGCCTGAGCACCGCCTGTTCCGCCGGTGTCTACGCGGTCAGCTGGGCCGCGGAGCTGATCGCCACCGGGCAGGCCGACGTGGTGGTCGCCTGCGGCACCGACAGCTATTCGCGGGTGGCGCTCGCCTCCCTCGACCGCTTCGGACTGCTGGACCGCACGCTGTGCCGCCCCTTCGACGCCGACCGGCAGGGCATGGTGACCGGTGACGGCGCCGCAGCCGTGGTCCTGGAGTCCGCCGAGCACGCCCGCCGCCGGGGTGCCACGCCCTACGCCGTCCTCGAGGGCTACGGCTGGAGCTGCGACGGCCACCACCCGACGGCACCCGAACCGAGCGGGGAGCAACTGGGCCGCGCGGTCGCCGGGGCGCTGGCCGAGGCGTCCGGCCCGCCCGGAGCCCTGGTGCTGCACCGCGCGGGCATCGCGGTCAACGACGTGGTGGAGAGCGATGTGATCGCGGCGGCCCTGGGGGAGCGGGTGGACCGTACCCCCGCCTTCGGCATCAAGGCCGTCATCGGCCATACGGCGGGAGCGGCAGGAGTGTTCGGCTGCGTCGCCGCGGCGCTGATGCTGCGTCACCGCACGGTGCCGCCGAACGCGCATGTGTCCGCACTCGACCCCGGCTGCCCGCTCGAGGTCCCGGTGGACGGCCCGGTGCCGCTCACCGAGCCGCGGGTGCTGGTCAGCGCCACCGGATTCGGCGGCAACAACGCCGCCCTCGTGCTGGGAGCGCCGTCGTGAACATCTCCGTGACAGGCATCGGCCTGGTCGCCCCGGGAGTCCGCGGCCCGGCCGACCTCACCGGCCCCGCGGC
Organism: Wenjunlia tyrosinilytica; assembly: GCF_014646055.1. GTDB lineage: Bacteria > Actinomycetota > Actinomycetes > Streptomycetales > Streptomycetaceae > Wenjunlia > Wenjunlia tyrosinilytica. The sequence continues at coordinate 83,349 of NZ_BMMS01000001.1, read as the reverse complement.
GACGGCGGCGGGGACGCAACGGCCGGGCGGGACAGGGACGGGCGGGACGGGGACAGGCGGGACGGGGTCGGAGGGAAGGGGGAAGGACAGGACAGGGCCGGGTGGGACAGGACCGGGTGGGACAGGGTCGGGCAGGACGGGCACGGACACGACAGGGACGGGCGGCCCGGACTGGTTCGACCCGGTGCCGTACCTCGGCCGACGCGGCTGGAAGTACCTGACCCCGGCCACCCGCTATCTCCTGGCCGCGGCCAACGAGGCCGCGGGCACCCGCCACGGCGACAAGCCGCCGCACGGCCACGACGCCGCGCGCTTCGGCGTCTGCACCGGCACCCACCACTCCATCGCGGCCATGCACGCCCGCTTGGACCGCACCATCCGCGAGGAGGGCTCCTCGGGGCTCAGCCCGGCCGAGCTGCCCGGCTTCTCCGTCAATATGCCGGCCAGCCAACTGGCCATCTCCATGCAGTGCCGGGCGTTCTCCGTCACGCTGACCAACCCGGTCGTGGCCGGTCTGGACGCCGTGCTCTTCGCGCTGAACGCACTGCGCCGGGGGCGGGCCGACCGGGTGCTCGCCACGGCCACCGAGGACACCGCACCGGGGTCGGACACCCTGGGCGGGGCGGCGGCGCTCCTGCTGGAGCGCGGCGACCGCGATGCCGATCCGGCGCCGGGGGAGGTGACGGGTGGAACGTCACGGTTCATCACCCGCGACCCCGCCGGTGCCTGGCGGCCCGAGTCACTGAGGGCCGCCGCCGAGAAGGTGGCCGGACTCGGAGCCGGCGAGCAGGTTCTGAGATACGCCTTCTGCGGCCCGGACTCCACCGCCTCGGTGGACGAGGCCGTCCGGGAGGCCTTCTCGGCACGGGGACCGGCGCTGAAGGACACGGCGTCGGCCGGGGCCGACGCGCGCTTCGGCGCCGTCTCCGGCCTGCTGCAACTGGCCGGGCTGCTGAACGATCCCGGCCCGGGGCTCGTCGTCGCGGTTTCCGACGACGGGCATCTCGCCGCGGTGACCGTTCGAGGCTCGTAGCGAGGCACGTTCATGAGTGACAACACGGGGGATCACGAGAATGCACATCGCCAAGCACACAGACACACTCGGCCCACGCGTGGGCCGCGGCCGCGCCACCTGCCAGGGTGGCGGTGTCGCCGACGCCCGGGTCAGCGCCCTTGTGCGCAGGCATCATCACCAGCCCCCTTCGGTGCTGGACGGCCAGCCGTTCGCCGTCCCACTGGAGGACATCCAGCCGCCCACCGCCCAGCCGCCCACCGCCCCGCTCCGCGACACCGCCCCGCTGCCCGACGCCCTCATGCCCCTGGCGCCCGCCCGGGCGTCGGGGCTGCGCGGCCGGCCGCCCTACGGCTGCCGGGTCGCCACCGTCAGCGTTGACGGCACGCAGCGGCAGGCGCTCGTTCCGGACGAGCGCACCGCCCACATCGTGGTGCGCATCTTCGACGAATACCTGGCGGACAACGGGCTCCAGGGCATAGCCGAGGGCCTGACGGCCGACGGCATCCCCAGCCCCGGAGCCGTCGGTCGCGATCCCGAGCGCCGCACGGTCGCCTGGTCCAAGAGCGCGGTGCGGGCGATCCTCGTCAACAGCCGCTACGCCGGGCGCACCTCGAGCGGTGAGCCGGGCGGCACGGCACTGGTGTCCCCGCCGATCGTGGCGCCCGAGGTCTTCGACCGGGTCCAGCTGATGTTCGACCGCCGCCGCACCCGGCCCGCCGCCGGCGAGGCCCCGGCGGGACGGCCCTACATCCTGCGCGGACTCGTGCGCTGCGCCCGCTGCAACCGGCTGATGCAGGGCACCTGGAACAACGGGGAGCCCTACTACCGCTGCCGTTTCCCCGCCGAGTACGCCAGCGCCAACCGGATCGACCACCCCCGCAATGTCTATCTGCGCGAGCAGGCGGTCCTCGGACCGCTCACCTCGTGGCTGCGCACCTCGTGCTCGCCGCGCCGCCTCATGCAGCTGGTCACCGCGGCGCGCACCGGCGCCTACCACGAGGCGACGGTCGCGGCGACCGCGCGTCATCTGAGGGTGCTGCGCGAGGCCGAGGGGCAGGCACAGGCAAGCGCGTTCCAGGCGCTGGGGCTCCGGCTGACCTACTCGGACAGCAATCGCATGCTGCGGGTGAAGGCGGTGCTCGGTCCCGCGGAACTCGTCATCCGCGGTGTGCTCGCCCTGTGACGTCTCCGGCAGGTTCCGGGGATTTCCCAACACCCATCCGAATGCCCCGGGGAAACGGGCACTCACGTAGCGTCTGAATCATGCGGGGCCGCCGTGTCGAGGGTGTCCGGCGGCCCCGTTGCCTCTCGTTCGACTCTGGTTTGCTGCTCGTACCCGAAAAGGAGATGCGATGACCACGGAAGCCGCTTTGAGCAAGGAAGAATTGCGGGAACTGGTCGCCGACGCGCTCGACGTCAATCCCGAATCGCTCACCGACGACGCGCTGTTCATCGAGGACCTCGATGTCGATTCGCTGGTCGCCCTGGAATTGGCGGTCACCCTCGAGCGCCGCTACCAGGTGAAGATCGAGGAGGCGGAGATCGTGCAGATCCGCCGCCTCCCGGATGTGCAGGACCTGCTGGCGCGGAAGCTGGCCGCTGGATGAGCGCGGTAACGTTGCTGCCGGGCGCCCAGGTGCTGCGCCTGGACGACGCCGGTGTCGAGATGCGGATCCCGGTGGACCCGGCCGCTCCCGTCTTCACCGGGCACTACCCGGCGTTCCCGCTCCTGCCCGGGGTGTTCACGCTGGACGCCGTGCACCAGGCGGTGCTGCGGCACGCCGACGAGCAGGACGGGGTGCGGCCGGAGCTCGAGGAGATCCGCTCGGTGCGGTTCTACACGCCGGTCTTCCCGGGCGACGTCCTCGCCGTCGACTGCGTGATCACCCACGCCAACGGCGTGCGGGACGTGCGCGCACGCTGCCGTACCGACCGGGACCGCACCGCGACCCTGCGCCTGCGGTACCGGGACCCGGCCTAGGGGGACCCGATGTTCGACACGAGGTCATGGGGCGCCACCGAGCAGGAGTGCGCGGCGGGTTACCCGTGCGACGACCATCCGCCGCGGCCCTTCGTCAGCTTCCACCGGGCCGTCGACGTCGACGCGCCGGTCCCGCTGACCTTCCGCTGGCTGTGCCAGATCAGAACCGCGGCCTACACCTACGGGCGGCAGCACCGCAGCAGCCCCACGCTCACCCCGGGCGCCGACCATCTGGCCCTCGGACAGCGCTTCCTCGCGTTCGAACTCGTCGACTTCGAGACCGACCGGCATCTGACCGGAGTGACCTATCCCGCGGCCGCCAAGGCCTACGGCGAGATGGCGGTCACCTACCGGGTCGTCCCGCGCGAGCCCGGGGCCAGCCGACTGGTGGTCCGGCTCAATGCGGCCACCCCGAAGGGCGCGGCGCGGATCCGGGCAGGACTGCTCGCGTTCGGCGACACCCTCATGATGCGCAAACAACTGCTGACCCTGAAGGCGCTGGCCGAACGCGATGCGGCCGCGCTGCCATGACCGTTGAGGGGGATGGACGGCCTGTGGACGATCCGTCACGATATCTGCTGATCGAAAGCCAGGGGACCTGGGCCGGGCCGAACGCCGGCCGGTTCCTGGACGACGCCCGGGTGCTCGCCGAGGCGGGCCACGAGGTCCGGGTGTTCCTGGTGCAGGACGGCGTCTTCGCCGCCGCGCCCGGTGTGCCCCAGTTGGAGCGCCTGGCCAAGGCGGGCGCCGAGGTGTGGGTGGACGACTTCTCGGCGGCGCAGCGCGCGCTCGCCGCCCGTTCGCTCTCCCCGCATGTGACCGTGGTGGGCATGGACAGGGCGGCCGAGCTGCTGATGTCCGAGAGCTGCCGGGCGGTGTGGCACTGATGGCCGGGACCATCACCCAGCGCCGCTGGGACCTCCTGCTCGTGGTGACCGCGGCCCCGCACTCGAACGACGTCATCACCTCGGCCCTGCGGCTGGCCCAGTCCGTGCTGGACCAGGGGAGGACGGTGCGGCTGTGGGCCTGCGGCTACGCCAACATGCTGACGCAGACGACGCACGGCGACACCAAGCTCATCAACACCCGCGACCCGGAGGGCGTCTACCCCTCCAGTTCGCGCGTCGTGCGCGACATGCTGGCGGCCAACCCCGGCACCTTCGCGTGGATCGCCTGCACGGCGTGCAGCGCCGAACGCGGTGCGACCAGCCACATCAACGAGGTGCGCTTCCGCTCGCCCATGCGCTTCGTCTCCACGATCGAGGGCGCCGACAAGACCGTCTTCATCGGGGGTGCCTGATGTCCGAATACCGCGTGCTCGGGGTGATCGACCGGGCCTACCGGGGCGCCGTCGAGGTGCAGTTCTTCGACGCCCTCTACGGCATCCTCGACTTCCGGGCCCAGTTGGGCGCGGTGGCGCTGGCCCTGCGGGGAGCGGCCGTCACCCTCGCGGTGGACGAGGACATCTACCAGCCCGTCGTGGAGTTCGGGCCCGTGCGCATGGACACCCTGCCGGACTACCGCACCTCGGTGCGGCAGCTGATCACCGAGGGCGTTCCTGTCATGGTCGACGAGCCGGACCTTCGGGCGCTGGGCTTCGGACCGGACGACGTCGTGCCGGGTGTGGAAGTCCTGGACACCAATGAGCTGGCCGCCCGCTGGCCCGAGTACGACGGAGTGTGGTTCGTATGAGCGTCGGACGCGTTCTCGAGCACGCGAACGGTGTGACCGGTCCGACCGGAGTGACCGGAGTGGCGAGCCTCAAGGCGCTCATCCCCCACCGCTTCCCGATGCTCCTGGTGGACCGGGTGCTCGAAGTGGAGCCGGGGGACCGGATCGTCTGCCTCAAGGCCGTGACCTGCAACGAGCCGTGGTACCAGCAACTGCCCGACGACACCCCGGACTCCGGGTACGCGTATCCGACGGCCCTGCTGGTCGAGTCGTGGTGCCAGAGCGCCGCCCTGCTCGCCGCCTGGGACCAGCCCCGTGAGGTCGTGGCCGACCAGGTGGCCCTGTTCGGCGGGATCTCGGGCATCCAGGTGCACGGGCCGGTACTGCCCGGTGACCTGCTGCGGCACGAGGTGCGGATCAGCCGCGCGCTGGAGGGCACCTGGTTCTTCGAGGGCACGACCACCACGGCGGACGGCCGGCAGGTGCTCGTCGTGGAGAGCGTGATGACCGCGCTGCGCCCCAGCTCGGTCCTCATGCCCCCGGCGCGGGAGCAGGACAGCGGCGCCGAGGCGCCCGGCGTCAAGGTCCCGGTGTGAGCGCGGCCGCCGCCTCCGTGGCAGTGGGCGCCGCCGCGAAGGGTGCCGACGCCAAAGGGGCGGTCGCGAAGGGGGCGGTCGCGAAGGGGGCGGTCGCGGTGGGGACAGCATCGATCGCCCCGCGCCAACGCTCGTTCGCCGCGCCGCTGCGGGCGGTGGACCGCGTCGAACTCCTCACCCTCGACGGCGGCCTGCGGCTGCGCGCCGCCAAGCTGGTCACCGCCGAGGACCCGTACATGGCCGGCCACTTCCCCGGCCTGACCATGCTGCCCGCCGTGTTCCTCCTGGAAGGCGTACGGCAGGCGGTGGCCCAGGCGTTCGGCCTCGCCGACCCTCCCGAGCTGCTGGAGGTGCGCTCCGCCCGGCTGCTCGCCCCGATGCTCGGCGGTGAGGAGATCACCATCGACGCCGGGCTGGAGCCGCAGCCGGAGGGGGAGCGCTGGGCGGTCAACGCCCGGTGCACCCGCCAGGACGGCACCGCCGTGGCCACGTTGAAGGTGCTGGTGGGCGTGCCGCGCGGACTGGAGTCCCTCGCCCCGCCCACCGCGCCGCCCGGTCCCGCCGACGGTGAACCGGTGATCGACCACGCCCGTATCCGCGAACTCCTGCCGGTCCGCCATCCGATGCTGCTGGTGGACCGGGTGGTCTCGGTCGAGCCCGGCCGGGGGATCTCGGCGGTCAAGGCGGTCACCGGCAGCGAGCCGTGCTACCAGGAGATGCCGGAGGGCCTGCCGACGGCGCGGTACGCCTACCCCCGATCGCTCGCCTTCGAGTCGTTCGGGCAGAGCGCCGCGCTGCTGTGGCTGGTCGGCGCCGGGGTCGAAGTGCCCGACGGGGTGCTGATGCTCGCCGCGATCCGCGACTGCCGGTTCGCCGGAGGCGTGGGGCCGGGAGAGGCGCTTCGGCACGTCGTACGCCTGGAGCAACTGGTCTCCGGCAACGCGTTCATGTCCGGGGAGATCTGGGCGGGAACGCGGTGCGTCGCCGTCGTCGGCTCGCTCATCGCCGTCAACCGCCCCCGGTCCGCCGTGCAGGCGGCACCGTGAACCGCCCCGGCGTACGCGCCGGCGTGCGGAGCGAGCATGTTCTCCCCGGTTGAATGACAAATAACAAAGGCGCCCCGTTAATTCCGTGTGACGGTCCTCACAAAAGGGGCCGAGGGTCGGGATTGCGGGGCGCCTTCGTGTTCCCGGGGAGTTGGGGGCGCACCCGGAGCGGCTTTATTGCGAACGCCCATCCCCGCTGGATCCGCTGCCCGCCCCTGCCTAATGTCAATGGCAGCGGAATCGAACTGCGAGTCCGTCAGGGAATACCAATGGAAGGTGTTTGCGGATATGACGACCGCCATCAACAAGCAGGAGCAGCTGGACGAGATCCGCGAGATTGTCGCGGAGGTCCTCGAGCTCGAGCCCGAGGAGATCACCGAGACCAGCCACTTTGTCGAGGAGCACGAGGCCGACTCCCTGCGCGCGATCGAGATCCTCGCCCGCCTCGAGAAGAAGTACAAGGTCGAGATCCCGCAGTCGGAGCTCCCCAAGATGGTCAACCTGACCGAGGTGTACAACATCCTGGCGCAGCACGCCGGCTGGCTGGGCTGAACCGATGCGACGGGTAGTCATCACCGGCCTGGGGCCTGTGTCGAGCATCGGGATCGGAGCGTCCGCCTACGAGGCCGGACTGCGTGAGGGCGTCAACGGCGTCTCCCCGATCGCGTGCTTCGACTCCACCGGCTTCCCCTACTACATGGCCGGCGAAGTGCATGATTTCCGGCCTGAGGACATGGTCCGGCGGCTGTCTGTCGATGAGTGGGGCCGTACCAGCCTCTTCGCGGCATCCGCGGCGCGCCTCGCGGTCGCGGATGCCGGGATCGACGAGGACGAGCTCGCCGCGGCGAGGGCCGGATCGAGCATGGGGACCACCGGTGGGGAGTCCCAGGTCCTCGAGCGGCTCACGGGCGACAGCCTGACGGCCGGACTGGACGGCCTCGACGCGGGTCTGGTGCGTCAGGTCTCCAGCGCACGGCTGTCGCAGGCGGTCAACCGGGAACTGCGCCTGACCGGCGACGCGGTCACGTTGTCCACCGCCTGCTCCGCGAGCAACTACGCCCTCGGCTACGCCTACGACCTGATCAGGACCGGCGAGGCCGACTACATGATCGCCGGTGGCGCCGACTCGGTCGGCCGGTGGTCGCACGCGGGCTTCTACCGCCTCGGCGCGCTCACCGAGAAGGCGTGCTCGCCGTTCGACAAGGACCGCTCGGGCATCATCACGGGCGAGGGCGGCGCGGCGATGTTCCTCGAAAGCCTGGAGTCCGCGCGGGCCCGAGGGGCCCGTATCCACGCCGAGGTGCTCGGCTACGGACTCAACTGCGACGCCAACCACATGGTGGCGCCGAACCGGGACAGCATCGCCGAGTGCATGCGCATCGCGCACCGCAACGCGGGCGTCAAGGCGTCCGAGGTCGACTACATCTGCGCCCACGGCACCGGGACCCCGGCCAACGACTACGTCGAGGCCAGTGCGGTGGTCGACGTCTTCGGCGAGAACCCTCCGCCGATCAGCTCCACCAAGTCGATGCTCGGCCACACCATGGGCGCCGCCAGCGGCCTCGGGGCGATCGCCTCGGTGCTCGGCATCGCGGGCTCGTTCCTGCCGCCCACCATCAACTTCAACACCCCGGACCCGGACATGCCCAAGATCGACCCGGTACCCAACCAGGCGCGCACCGCCGATGTCCGCATCGCCCAGGTCAACGGCTTCGCGTTCGGCGGCAACAACGCCATCGTCATCCTGGGGAGGCCCTCATGACGCTCGCCCCGGAGCTCTCCGCCGAGTCCGTCCCGGCACCGACCGGGCCCCCGGCCCTGGCCATCACCGGCTTCGGAGTGCTCTCCGGCGCCGGGATCGGGCCGCAGGCCCTGGCTGCCGCGATCGGCGGGCATGGCGCGGGGCCCGCCGACGTCAGTGGGATGTTCGAGGAGCCGCTGCCGCGCCAGGACGCCCACGCCCTGGTGGACTTCAAGGTCCGCGACCACCTCGGCCGCAAGGGCACCTCGTTCTTCGACCGCAGCACCGCGCTCGGCATGGTCGCGTGCAAGGCGGCGCTCGCCGACACCGACCTCGAGGTGGACGACGACAACCGCGCCCGCATCGGCATCACGCTGGGCACCACGGCGGGCAGCGCCAAGTCCACCAGCGACTACAGCCGCGACACCTTCGTCCAGGAGCGCCCGTACCTGGTCAACCCGCTGCTCTTCCCCAACGCGGTGATGAACTGCGCCGCCGGGCAGGCCGGGATCTGGTACGGCCTCCAGGGCCCCAACGCGACCATCGCGGGCGGCCCCCTGGCGATGCTCAACGTCCTGCGCTACAGCCGCAATCTCATCGGCTGCGGCTACGCGAGCGCCCTGCTGGCCGGCTCCATCGAGGAGTTCAGCCCGCAGGCCGCGTGGGCGGTGCACTACGGACAGTCCACCGAGGGCGGCAGCCTGCCGCCGGGTGAGGGCGCGGCGGTCTTCGTCGTCGAGAACGCCGACGCGGTGCGCGCCGCCGGACGGCGGCCGGACGCCGAGGTGCTCAGCGTCGAGGTCGGGGTCTTCGACCCGCCCGGCCCCGACGGCGCCTTCTCCCAGGGCCTGGCGACCTGCCTGACCCGGGCGCTGGAGCGGGCCGGGGTCACCGCCGACCAGGTGGCGACCGTCGCCACCGCGGCCAACGGGATGACCCGGCTGGACGAGGCCGAGGAGGCCGCGGTCACCTCGGTGCTCGGCTCCGACGTTCCTCGGCTGCGGGTCAAGGAGTCCACCGGCGAGGCGTTCAGCGCCTCGGGTGCCTTCCAGCTGGCCGCGCTCCTCGCGCGGCACCGCACCGAGCCCGCCCGTGACGGCGAGATCTCGGTCATCACCGCCCGTACCGCCGAGGGCGCGGCAGGCGCCGCGGTGGTCAGGGGGTGGAGCCGTGCCGGTGGCGATCACGGGTAGCTCGATGGTCAGCTGCCTCGGCGGACTCGACGAGACCTTCGAGGCACTTCTCGCCGGGCGCAGCGGGGTCTCCCCCCTGCGCACCGGTGACCCGGACAAGCTCAATGTCCACTACGCGTACAGCATCGACGACGCGGGAGCAGCCTCCAAGGGCACAGCCTCCGGGGGCCCTGCCTCCACGGGCAGAGCCTCCACGGGCACCGGCCTCGGCACGGACCCGGCCTCGAACGACGAGGCGGGTCCGCGGTCGGCCGGCCGGTGGCTGGCCCACTGCGTGGCCGAGGCCCTCCGCGACGCGGGCGTCGACCCGGCCGAGCGCCGGGTCGCCGTGATCGTCGGCACGGGCCTGCGCGAGCACCGCGCCGTGGAGCAGTGGCACGGCGACGGCGCCGAACTGCGCCTGGCCCAGACCCACTTCACCGAGGCGGTCCGCTCGGTGGCCCCGGACGTCACGGAGGTGCACACGCTGGCCAACGCGTGTGCCGCCTCCGGCTACGCCCTCGCGCTCGCCGTCGACCTGCTGGAGCTGGGCGAGGCCGACGCGGTGGTGGCCGCCGGGTGCGACACGATGACCGAGTCCATGCTCACCATGATCGGCCGGGTGGGCACCACCACGGCCGACACCGTGCGGCCCTTCGACGCGGACCGCGACGGAGTGCTGCTCGGCGAAGGCGCGGTCGCCGTCGTGGTGGAGCGGACGGAGCGGACGGCGAAGAACCGGCCCGCCCTGGGTCTCGTCCGCGGTGTCGGAGTGGGCTGCGACGCCCACCACGAGACCGCGCCCGACCTCGCGGGCATCGTCGCCACCATGCGCGACGCGCACCGCAGGGCCGGGGTCGCGCCGGGGGAGATCGGCCTGGTCGTCGCCCACGGCACGGCCACCGCGCTCAACGACCCCACCGAGGCCGCCGCCCTGGTGGAGGCGTTCGGCCCCGACGGGCCGCCGGTCACCGGGATCAAGGGCGCCATCGGGCACACCTCCGGCGGCGCCGCGCTGATGAGCGTCCTGGTGGCGCTCAAGGCGATGCGCTCCGGTGTGGTGCCCCCCGTCGTCGGCCTGCGCACGCCCATCCCCGAGGCCGAGAAGCTCGCCCTCGTGAACGGGCAGCCGCTGCGGGCCCGCCCCCGGGTGGCCCAGGTGAACGCGTTCGGGTTCGGCGGGGTGAACGCGGTGACGATCGTGGAGGCTGTCGATGTCTGAGCGCACCGACTTGCTCGCGCTCGACGGCTGGGCCGTGCACGCCCCCGGCTGGGCCGCCGCCGATCTGCCGGGCTCTCCCGAGCAGCCGGCCTGCCCTCCGGAGCGGGCCAAGGAGGTCCTCGGCCGCAAGGGGCTGCTGGGCAAGGAGCCGGCGACCCGGCTGGCGCTGTGCGCGGTCCACCGCGCGCTGGGCCTGCCCCCGGGGCGCCCGGCCGAACCCCTGCCCGGCGCCGCCGGCACCGCCGTTGTCGTGGCCTCCAACTTCGGCAATGTCGAGACCGTGTGCACCGTGCTGTCCGACATGCGCGAGCGCAACGGCTCCGTGGTGAGCCCGATGGACGCCCCCAACGCGTCCAGCAACGTCATCGCGAGCACCATCGCCATCCGGTACGGCTTCACCGGCCCCAACCTGACCGTGTGCAGCGGCGCCACCGCCGGACTGGACGCCGTACGCCTGGCGCGGGTGCTCCTGCTGTCAGGGCGGGCCCGCAAGGCGGTCGTGGTGGGCGTCGAGCCCGCCGACGCGGTCGCCACGAAGCTGGCCGGGCTGCGGCCCGGCGCGCACCCACCGCTGGCCGCCGCCGCGGGAGTCGTCCTGCTCGGGATCCCCGGTGCCTGGGACGAGCCGACCGGGCTGCGGTGCGGGCCCGTTGCGCGCCACCGCGAGCCCGTGGCCGTCACCGGCCGTGAGCCGGGTGAGCTGTACGGCGCCGCCGGAGTGGTCCGGCTGGCGTCCGCCGCCGCCCGGATGGCCGAGGCCGGGCCGGGCGCCGCGCCCGCCACCGTCGGCTGCGGCGACAGCGAGGACGGCTGGGCGAGCCTGGAGCTCGTCCCCGGCACCCCCGCGGGAGCCGTGGCATGAACGGGTGGACCCAGGTGGCCGCCGCCGACGGCATGGAGGTCTGGCGCGGGCCCGGCGAGGGCCCCGCGCTGGTCGCCGTGCACGGCATCGAGGACTCCTGGCGCAACTGGAACCTCCTCGCCGAGCGGCTGGAGGGGTACACCGTGTACGCGCTCCAGATGCCCTGGCACGGCGGCAACACCTACACCTGGCGCGAGGGCGGAAGTCCGGCGCGGTGGCTGCGGCGGGCGCTGGAGATGGTCCCCGAGCAGCCGCACGCCCTGATGGGCCACTCCTTCGGCGCCAACGCCATCCTCGAGCACCTGTCCACGCTGGAGGACGTCCGGGACCCGGGGATCGCCGCCGTGGTGCTGGCCGCCCCGTTCTACCGGCCCGCCGGGTTCACCCTCTCCGAGCCGCTGCGGCTGCGTTCGCAGGCCGCGTTCCGCCGGGTGCTCGTGGACGGACTGCACCTCTCGCTCGGCGAGAAGGCCTCCCGGATGGATCCGGAGATCCGCTCGCTGATGGAGAGCAAGCTCCTCAAACGGGCGGTGCCCGCCGGATTCCCGGTCTTCTACCGGGAGTTCGCGGCCTCCGGGCATCTGGACCTGACCCGGATCACCGTGCCCACCCTCGTGCTCGCCGGGACGCGCGACGAGGGACTGACCCCGATGCGCGCCGCCGGGCTGGACCGGGCGATGCCGGCCGCGACCGTCCGGCTGCGCCCGGACTACGGGCACTTCTGCCACGTGGCGCAGGCCGACGAGATGAGCCGTGACGCGGCCGGGTTCCTCCGGGACCCCCGCGCCGCCCGGCCGACCGACGACTCACAAGGAGAACCGACCGTGACCGAGCTGCTCGACGGGGAGCCCACGAGCTATGTGGGCATGCCGCGCTACGAAGGCGCGAACATCCGCACCTGGATCGGGTTCAAGCACTTCATGTACCTGGTCGAGGAGGCGATTCTGCAGTACTTCCGCGACCGCGGCGTCGGAGCCCGCTCGCTGTACCACACCTACGGCCTCGGCCTGGAGATCGTGGACTCCTCGGTGCAGCTGCCTGTGGCGCTCGAGGTCGACGAGCAGGTGTACGCCACCGTAGTGTCGGGCAAGGCCAAGCCCGGCCAGGGCGCCCCGTTCACCGTCTCCCTCACCGTGGAGCGCGACGGCCAGACCGTGACCGCCCTCAAGGGCAAGGTCCGGGTGGCGCTCGTCGCCGTCAAGGACGGCTCCGGCACCGAGCCCGTCCCGGCGTTCCTCGAGCCCTATGTGGTCCCCGAGGTCGGCGCCCTGGACAACTCCCAGGCCGCGACCCTGACCATCGAGGAGGGCCAGGAGGCCGCCGACGTCCTGGCGCCCGAGGGCTCCGGCGCCATGCTGTGGGACTGGCGCGCCCCCTACTACTACTGCCACTTCTCCGACCGGCTCCAGCACTCCGCCTACGTGCGGACCCTGGAGGAGGTCGTGGACCGCTACCTCTACGCCCAGGACCTGGCCATCGGCCGGCTGCTGGAGGAGCGCGGCTGGATTCCCGTGGTCTCCCGCGCCCGGGTGCAGGTGCTCTCCGACATCTGGATGGAGGAGACCGTCCATACGGTCTTCAAGGTCGAGGAGATCCTGCGCGACACGATGTACACCGCGCGGATGGACTGCTACGTGCGCCGCGGCGACCGCCTCGAGCGCGCCGCCACCGGCACCATCATGCACGGCTACGCCATCAGCCGCGGTGAGAAGGCCGGCACCGTGGCCGTCCTCGACGCCGATGTGCAGGCGGCGCTCCTGGGCGGTGCCCGGTGAGGAAGCCGCCGCGCCTGTACTTCTCCCTGCGCAGCCCGTTCAGCTGGATGGCCGTCCGGCAGCTCGAGGAGCGCCTGCCCAACGCCCAGGAACTCATCGAGTACGTGCCGTTCTCCGAGCCGGACGCCGCCAGCGCGGCCGCCCTGGAGGCCGCGGGCGGCGAGTTCCACTACGTGGCCATGAGCAAGGCCAAGCACCTGTACATCCTCAACGACACCAAGCGCCTGGCCGCCAAGCACGGCTACGCCATGAAGTGGCCCATCGACAAGGGCGACGAGTGGTGGGACCTGCCGCACCTGGCCTGGTTCAAGGCGAGGGAACTCGGCGTGCAGAGCGAGTACTACGCCGCCGTGATGGCCGCGCGCTGGGAGCGGGGCGAGAACATCTGCGACCCCGGCCTGCTGCGCCGTGTCTGCGACGACGCGGGACTGCCCGGCGCCGCCCTGGTCGCCGCCCCCGACGAGGCGCACATACGTGAGCAGGGTCTGCGCGCCCTGATGCAGATCTACGAGGACGACATCTTCGGCGTCCCGTACTTCAAGGTCGGCCGGCACCGCTTCTGGGGCCTGGACCGGCTCGACGACTTCCTGCCGGCGCTGGAGCAGGCGCTGGCCACCGCGACGAGCAAGGCGTGAGGAGCACCGTGATGACCGCTGCGACGACCGAGACCCGGCCGGCACACACCCCGTCGGCCCACACCCCGCCGAGCCGCACCACCGCGGCCCACACCACGCCGGCCGACTATCCCATGGTCGACGTCGAGTGGGGCGAGGACCCGCTGACCGACATCCCGCGCGAGCTCCTGGAGCGGCGCGGCGCCATGGACGCCGACACCGCCGGCGGCTGCGGCTGACCTCGGCCGGGTCGCGACCGCGGCCCGGCCACCACCTCGGCCGCGTGCGCGGCCGGGGCCACCACCAGGACACCGCCGCCGCGCCGACGGCGACGGCAACCCAGGAAGGGCAACCGCAGTGACCGAACGCCGATTGGCCATCGTCACCGGTGGATCGCGAGGAATCGGACGGGCCGTGGCGGTGCAGCTCGCCGCGGACGGCTACGACATCGCCTTCTGCTACCGCAGCGGCGCCGACGCGGCCGCCGAGACCGAGAAGCTCGTGCGTGAGCACGGCGCTCAGGTCCACCACGCCCCGTGCGACGTCGCCGACTACGACAGCGTGCAGGAGTTCGTGGCACACGCGTCCAAGGAGCTCGGCCCGGTGCACGTGCTCGTCAACTCGGCGGGCATCGTGCGCGACAACCCGATGGTCCTCATGCCGGTGGACGACTGGCGGGCCGTCATCGACACCAACCTCAGCGGAACGTTCAACTTCTGCCGCACGGTCGCCTTCAGCTTCATGAAGCGCAAGGAGGGCGTGATCGTCAACATGTCCTCCATCGCGGGTGTGTACGGCAACCCCACGCAGACCAACTACTCCGCCTCCAAGGCCGGTATCCAGGGCATGAGCGCCGCCCTGGCCAAGGAGGTCGCGCCCTACGGCATCCGCGTCAACGTCGTCGCTCCAGGCTTCATCGAGACCGACATGACCGAGGCGCTGCCGGAGAAGGTCCGCGCCACCGCGCTCAAGGCGATCCCGCTCAAGCGGTACGGCGGCGCCGAGGAGGTCGCCGACCTGGTGTCCTTCCTGGTCTCCGACAAGGCCGCCTACATCACCGGCGAGGTCATCCAGATCGACGGCGGAGTGGCGCTGTGACCAGCGCCTCCAGCGCCTCCGGGGCCGCGCTCGCGGCCCCGGGAACCGACCCCGCCGGCGGGACGGCCGCGCCACCGCCCCGCCGGCGGGCCGCGCCGCACAACCCCGTCGACTCCGCCTCGGTGCTCTCGTCCACGGAGGTGGTCGCCCGCAAGGCGGTCCGCGCCGACGACGCCTACCTCGAGGGCCACTATCCGGACATGACGGTCTATCCGGGCGTCTTCCTCATCGAGTCGGTCCACGAAGCGGTGATCCACTTCGTGCGGCAGGTCCGGGGCGAGGGCGTCGTGCCCGAGCCCGCGGTCCTGGAGTCGGTGCGCTTCACCACCGCACTGCGTCCCGGTGACGTGCTCGACGTCCACTGCGAGTGCCGCCCGGGGGAGGGCGACACCCTGCTCGTGACCGCGCTGTGCACCAGCGGCGGCGCCAGAGCGGCCCAAATGAAGATCCAATTCCGGCTGGTGGCCGACACCGCCGAAACGGGGGACCCATGCACGACTACGCGGCCATCCGCCGCCTGATCCCGCACGCCCATCCGATCCTGCTCGTCGACAAGGTCCTGGAGATGGAGCCGTACGAGCGGATCGTCACGTCCAAGACCGTCAGCGGCAGCGAGCCCTGCTACGCCGGGCTCGCCCCGGACCTGGGCAGCCGTGCCTTCGCCTACCCGGCGTCCCTGCTGATGGAGTCGTGGGGACAGGGCGGCGCGATCCTGTGGATGGAACGGATCAGGGCCCAGCGCCGGGAGCGCAGCGGTGCGCTGATCCTGGCCGCGACCCGGAAGGTCGCCCTGCACCGCGCGGTCATGCCCGGGGACACCCTGCGGCACGTGGTGCGGGTCGACCAGTACGTGGGCGACAACGTCTTCCTCAGCGGTGAGTCCTACGTCGGCGACGAGCTGGTGGCCGAGGTCGGCTCCGCGATCGCCGTCATGAGACCGGCCGAACTCGTCTCGTGGGAGGGCGCGGCGTGACACCGCAGATCGTGATCACCGGGCTCGGTGTGGTCTCCCCGCTCGGCCATGACCTCGACAGCTACTGGAACGGCCTGCTGCGCGGCGAGGTGCCGGTGCGGCCCCTGGACTACCCGGGCACCGCCGTGGACGGCTCCTTGACCTATGTGGTCGACGGCGCCCCGGGCTCCGACGGGGAGATCGGCCGGGCCAGCGGGTTCGCCGTCGAGGCGGCGCGTGCCGCGCTCGCCGACGCCGGCCTCGCGGGCGAGGGCGCCGAGCCGGAGACCGTGGGCCTGTGCGTCGGCACCGGCAACGGCGACAGCGACCTCCAGGAGGCGGAGCGGGACGGGCGGCGCAAGCTCACCGGGCTTCAGTGGTTCCCGTACGGCACCAGCGGGGTCCTCGCCCGTGAGCTGGGGCTCAGCGGCCCCGCCACGACCGTCTCCACGGCCTGCGCGGCGGGCGCCTACGCCGTCGCCCTCGGCGCCGAGATGATCACCGACGGCGAGGCCGACGTGGTCCTCGTGGGCGGCACGGAAGCGGTCTCCCGCCCCGCCATGGGCGCCTTCTTGAGGCTGGGCGCCGCCGACCCCGTGCACTGCCGGCCGTTCGACAGCGACCGCGCGGGCACGGTGTACGGAGAGGGCGCGGCCTTCCTCGTCCTGGAGTCCGCGGAGCACGCGGCCGCCCGCGGGCGCACCCCGTACGCGGCGGTGCTCGGCGCGGGCTGGAGCTGCGACGCCTTCCATGTGACGGCTCCCGACCCGGAGGGGGTCCAGGCCGTGCGCGCGGCCCACGAGGCGCTGACCCGCGGCGGTGTGGCCAAGGACAGCGTCGGCGCGGTCATCAGCCATGGCACCGGCACCCCCGCCAACGACAGCACGGAGAGCAGGACCACGGCCACGGTGCTCGGCGGCATGGTGGCCTCCGTGCCCGTGGCCGCCGTCAAGTCCGCGCTGGGGCACAGCGGTGGGGCGGCCGGGGCGTTCTCCTGCGTCACCGCGGCGCTGGCCTCCCGGCACGGCGTCCTGCCACCGGTCGGCACGCTGGACCGGGTCGACCCGGAGTGCTCGCTGCGGCTGGTGCGGGACGTCCCCGAGAGCACCCGCGGCACCACCTTGCTGGTCAACGCCTACGCGTTCGGCGGCAACAACATCACCGTCGCGATCGGCGCGGCGCAGGGTCCCGGGACGGCCGCGGAGGTGCGGGCATGAACGCGAACACCGACGTGAACGCGAACACGGACATGAGCGCGGGCCGGGGTGGCGGCTCCGGCGCGGACGCCGCGCCGCTGGCCGCCATCACCGGCATCGGACCCGTCAGCCGGGTCGGCATCGGCGTGGCGCAGCTGGCCGAGGCCTCGCTGCCCTGCGGCGGCGACACCGGCTCCGGCATCCGCGAACTGGACAACTTCGACCCCGCCGAGCACCTGGGCAAGCGCGGCTGGAAGTTCCTGCCCCCGGTCACCCGCGCCGCGCTGGCCGCGGTGCGCCTGGCCCTGGCCGACGCGGGAGAGCTCCCGGAGCGGTCGCCGGAGCGAACCGGCGTGGTGATCGGCACCAACTTCGCGGTCAGCGAGATCGTCGACCGGATCGACCGGGCGCTGCTGGAGAACGGCATTCCCGGGATCAGCGCCGTGGAGTGCCCCAACTTCTCGGTCAACGTCCCCGCCAGCCAGGTCTCCATCGCCCATCGGATGAAGGCGTTCAACGTCACACTGTCCAACCTGCTGACGGCGGGCTACGAGGCGCTGCTGGTGGGCGGCAGGTCGCTGCGCGCGGGCCGCGCCGACGCCGTGCTCGCCGGGGCCATCGAGGGGCGGCCGCCCGCCGCCCTGCACACGGTCGCCGGAACGTCCGTGGACGCGGCGGGCGCCTGCCTGCTGCACCTGGAGACTCCGCAGGCGGCGCGTGAGCGCGGCGCCCGGGTCTACGGCTGGCTGACCGGCGGGGCCCGCAGGGTCCTTGCGTCGGACGCGGGCCTCGCCCGCGGGACGCTGGTCAGCGCGCTGGACTCGCTCGGGGACGTCCCTCCCGCCTCCGTGCACCTGTGCCTGCCCGTCGGGGAGGCGGAGGTCGCGGCGCTGCGCGCCGAGGAGGACGCCCGGCGGTGGGCCGACGGGTGCGGCGCCGGCGTCACCGTGACCCGCGGCGCTCCGCAGGCCACCGCCACGAGCGTGCTCGCGCTCGCCCGGCACCTGGTCCGCGAGAGCTCCGCGGCCCCGGCCGGCACGGCGGTCGCGGCGGGCACGGCGGTCGCGGCGGGCACGGCCGCGGTGCCGCACGGGCCGGGCGAGGACGACGCCGTGTTCGGTGTCCTGGGACCGCAGGGCCACCTGGTACTGCTGCGTGTGGCCACGGACGGCGGCGCGGCATGAACGCGGGCGGGGCCGACAGCATGTGGACCGCGGTCAACGAGTCCACGATGTACGGCGAGGAACTGGCCGTGCACCGCTTCGCGGACCTGCCCGCCCTGGCCTTCGTCCACGGCCTCGAGGACGTCTGGTCGAGCTGGACACCGCTGACCCGCTTCCTGGCGGGGCGGTTCCGCAGCTATCCGATGGACATGCCCTGGCGCACGGGCGGCACCTACAAATGGCGCACGCGCGGCACGGCGGCCCAGTGGATCGAGGCCGGCCTCAACCTCGTCCCCGAGCCGGTCTCGGTGCTGGTCGCGCACTCGCTGGGCGCCAACTCCGTGCTCCAGTGGCTCGCCGCCGGAGCGGTGCCCAAGTTCGACGCCCTGGTCCTGCTCTCCCCGTTCTACTGGCCGCCGTCGATGCCCGCGGACTGGAAGGTGTTCGACGCCTTCCGGGAGGACTTCGCGGCGGTGATGACGGCGGGGCTGCGGACCCGGCTGGGGGAGCGCGCCGAGTCGATGGACCCCGAGGTGTTCGCGGCGATGGCACGCAAGATGCTCGACGGGATGGGCCCGCAGGCCTTCCTGGCCCTGTTCGACCAGTACAGCGCGGCGACCCAGCTCCCCCTGGCCCACGTCGACGTCCCCACGCTCGTCCTCGGCAGCCCGCAGGACGCCGGGCTCGCCGGTGAGCGGGCTGAGGCGCTCAAGGCCGACATGCCGTGCGCCGAGCTGTACCTGGACCCCCGACTGACCCACTTCTGCCACATGGAGCAGCCGCGCGAAGTGGCGGAACTGATCCTGTCGTTCGTGGACGGCCACCGGTCGCCGTGACGCCTGCCGAAAGCCTCACCCAAGGGAGTTGAGTCCACCCATGTCAACGATCAACGCGCCGAGCACCACGGGCCGGGCCGGGAAACCCGGTCTGACCATGCTGGCCGCCCTGCTCGGCCTGTTCATCGCCCTGCTCGACGTCACGGTCGTCACCGTCGCCCTGCCGACGATGGGGACCGACCTGGACGCCTCGTTCAGCGACCTCGAGTGGGTGGCCAACGCCTACATGCTGGCCCTGGCGGTGTTCATCGTCACGGCCGGGCGCCTCGGCGACATCTTCGGCAAGCGCCGCATCTACACCATCGGTGTGACGATCTTCCTCGTCGGCTCGCTCGCGTGCGGCGCCGCCGGGAAGTTCTCCCTCTTCGGGTGGTCGCACATCGCGATGGTGCACGCGGGCCGTGTCGTCCAGGGCGTCGGCGGCGCGGTGATCCTGCCGCTCACCCTCGCCATCGTCTACTCGGCGTTCGAGGGAAGGACGCGCACCCTCGGCATCATGCTGTGGGGCGCGGTCGGCGGTCTCGCCACGGCCCTCGGCCCGCTGGTCGGCGGTCTGCTCGTCGACAACGCGGGCTGGGAATGGATCTTCCTGGTCAACCTGCCCATCGGCATCATCGTCATCGCCGCAGCCCTGGCGGGCATGGGTGACGGGGACCGGGCCGCCGTCCCCGCCTCGGGCCGCCGGCCGCTCGACCTGCCCGGCCTGCTGACCGTCAGCGGCTCCCTGCTCTGCCTCAACCTCGCCCTCATCAACGGAGCGGGCTGGGGCTGGACGTCGGGCCGTGAGCTCGCCCTGTTCGCCGGGTCCGCCGTCCTGCTCGGCGCATTCCTGGCCGTGGAGTCGCGCTCCAGCGCGCCCATCATGGACCTGAGCTGGTTCCGGCGGCCGTCCTTCGGCGGCAGCGTCATGGCCGGATTCCTGCTGGGCGCGGGGATGTTCTCCGCGCTGTTCTACGTCTCGATCTATCTCCAGAACGGCCTCGGCATGTCCGCCCTGGACACCGGCCTGCGCCTGCTGCCGATGACGTTGATGCTCATGCTGGGCGCTCCCATGGGCGGCCGCCTCGCCGCCAAGGTCGGCGCCCGCAACGCGCTGGTGGCGGCCTTCGTCCTCATGGCGATCGGCATAGCGCTGTTCACCCTGATCGACCCGGACGGCGACAAGGGCTCCTGGACGCTGCTGCTTCCGGGCATGCTCCTGACCGGTCTGACGATGGGCATCGTGATGCCCATCTCCTCCGAGCTGACCGTCGCCGCCGGCCCGCAGGACCAGGTCGGCGTCGCCGCCAGCGCGGGCACCATGTTCCGCCAGGTCGGCAACGCCGTCGGCATCGCGGTCATGGGCGCCCTGATGAGCTCGAAGACCGACGCCGCCGCGGAGGCCGCGGTGCGGATGAAGAAGGCGGGCACCCTCACGCCCGACGCCCTGGCCGCGCTGAAGCAGACCGCCGTCACCGAGGGCATGAAGAACGGCTCCTGGTACGCCGCCGCCGTCACGCTGGCCGCCGCCGCCCTCGTCCTGTTCTTCGTCCGGGACCTCAAGCCCGCGGCCGGGGCCGGCGACGCGATCGACGTACCCGCGTCGCCGTCCTCGCTCCGCCCGGCGCACGACCTCGACCGACCGACCGTCTGACCCGGCACCACAGGGGGCTGTTCCGCGATGGACACGACCGCGATCGACAGGACCGCGATGGACAGGACCGCGATGGACAGGACCGCGTTCCTCTTCCCGGGCCAGGGCTCGCAGCGCGTGGGCATGGGCCTGCACCTGCTCCAGGAGCGGCCCGACCTGCTCGACCTGTACTACCGCCCGGCCGATGAGATCCTCTCCCTCCCGCTGTCCACGCTGTGCTGGGAGGGACCCGTCGAGGCCCTGCGCGACACCGCGGTCACCCAGCCGGCCGTCTTCCTCACCAGCCTGGCGACGCTGGAGGTGCTGCGCGGACGGGGCGCCGCGCCCGACGTCGTCGCCGGTCACAGCCTCGGCGAGTACACGGCGCTGGTCGCCGCGGACGTGCTCGACTGGACCGACGCCCTGCGCCTGGTGCGCCGCCGGGGAGAGCTGATGTCGGCGGTCAACGAGTCCGTGCCCGGCAGCATGGCCGCGGTGATCGGCCTCGACCTCGCCACGGTCGAGGAGATCTGCGCCGAGGTCACGCGGGAGTGCGGGCAGGTCGTCGAGGTCGCCAACGACAACGAGCCCGCCCAGGCCGTCGTCTCGGGGCAGGCCGGGGCGGTGGCCCGGGTGCGGGAGGAGGCCGAGCGGCGCGGGGCGACCAAGGCGGTCGCGCTCGATGTCGGGGCCCCGTTCCACTGCAGTCTGATGGCCGGGATCGAGAAGGAGTTCGCCGAGGAGCTGTCCCGGGTCACCTTCCGCGACCCGCGGGTGCCGTTCGTCTCCGGCGTCACCGCGGACCGCGTCACCACCGCCGGGGAGGCCGTGGACTGCCTGCGGCGCCAACTGGCCGGGCGGGTGCGGTGGACCGGGACGGTGCGGCGCGTGGCCGCCGAGGGCGTCGGCAGGTTCGTGGAGGTGGGCCCGGGGCGTGTGCTGGGCGGCCTGTGCCGCCGCATCACCCCGGAGGTCCCGGTGCGGGCCACCAACGACGAACGCCGGCTGGCCCAGGTCCTCGAGGACTTCGACGGCCCGGCGTCCGACGAGAACCGCGGTCGGGCCGGGACGGCCGCCTGACGGCCGACACCGCCGGCCGGGATGAACGGCCGCGCGGCCCGGCCCACCCGTCGGTTCGATCGACGAGCTTCCGATGACCCGACCGACTCAGCCATGAGGAGTGTGGACATGCGTACAGCCGACCAGCCCGCCTCGCAGGCGCCGGAGCCTGCGGCGACGGGACGTGCTCCCAAGAGCTTCATCCCCGAGCAGCGCTCGTCCTCGTCGTCCCCGGCCCCGGGCCCCGGCCCCATGACGGACACGGGCCCGCCCGACCGGCTCGCCGAACTCGCCGAGCTCAAGGAGTCGGTCCGGCTCGGACCCGACCCGGCGGCCACCGAGCGCCAGCACGCCAAGGGCAAGCTCACCGCTCATGAGCGGATCGAACTCCTGCTGGACGAGGGCTCGTTCAGCGAGATCGAGGCGCTGCGGCGGCACCGCGCCACCGGCTTCGGCCTGGAGCGGCGGCGGCCGCACTCCGACGGTGTGATCACCGGCTGGGGCACGGTCCACGGCCGTACCGTCTTCGTCTACGCGCACGACTTCCGGATCTTCGGTGGCGCGCTCGGCGAGGCCCACGCCGCGAAGATCCACAAGGTGATGGACCTGGCCCGGGCGACCGGGGCGCCGCTGGTGAGCCTCAACGACGGCGCGGGCGCCCGTATCCAGGAAGGTGTGACCGCGCTCGCCGGGTACGGCGGCATCTTCCAGCGCAACACCGCGGCCTCCGGGGTCGTCCCGCAGATCAGCGTGATGCTCGGCCCCTGCGCGGGAGGGGCCGCCTACTCACCCGCCCTGACCGACTTCGTCTTCATGGTCCGGGAGACCTCGCAGATGTTCATCACCGGGCCCGACGTCGTGCAGGCGGTCACCGGTGAGAAGGTCTCGCAGAACGGGCTCGGCGGTGCCGACGTCCACGCGGGCACCTCCGGCGTGGCGGCGTTCGCCTACGACGACGAGGCCGAGTGCCTGGAGGAGGTGCGCTACCTGCTCTCGCTCCTGCCGTCGAACAACCGCGAGCTGGCCCCGGTGACCCCGGCCACCGACCCGGCGGACCGCACCACCGAGGCGCTGGCCGACATCGTCCCCGCCGACGCCAACCGCTCCTACGACGTGCGCGCCGTCATCGAGGAGGTCTTCGACGACGGCGAGTACCTGGAGATCCAGGAGCGCTGGGCACCCAACGTCGTATGCGCCCTGGCCAGGCTCGACGGCCATGTCGTCGGCATCGTGGCCAACAACCCCGGCGCCGTCGCCGGAGTGCTGGACATCCACGCCTCGGAGAAGGCGGCGCGGTTCGTGCAGTTCTGCGACTCGTTCAACATCCCGCTGGTGACGCTGGTGGACGTGCCCGGCTTCCTGCCCGGTGTCGACCAGGAGCACGGCGGCATCATCCGCCACGGCGCCAAGCTGCTCTACGCCTACTGCAACGCCACCGTCCCCAGGGTCCAGCTGATCATGCGCAAGGCGTACGGCGGCGCCTACATCGTGATGGACTCGCGCTCCATCGGCGCGGACATCTCGCTCGCCTGGCCGAGCAACGAGATCGCCGTGATGGGCGCCGAGGGCGCCGCCAATGTGATCTTCCGCAGGGAGATCGCCGCCGCCGACGACCCGGACGCGGTGCGCGAGCAGAAGATCAAGGAGTACCGCACCGAGCTGATGCACCCGTACTACGCGGCCGAGCGCGGACTCGTGGACGACGTCATCGATCCCGCCGAGACACGATCCGCGCTGATCAGGTCCCTGGCCATGCTGCGGGACAAGCACGCGGACCTGCCGTCCCGCAAGCACGGAAACCCCCCGGTGTGATGGCGGAACCAGAGGATTCGGGCACACTGCGAGTGGTGCGCGGTATCCCCGACACGGTGGACCTCGCGGCGATCACGGCGGTCCTGTACGCCGTGGCCCGGCGGGGGACGGGCGGTGCGGGCGCCCCGACGAGCCCGCCGAGGGCCGGATGGAGCAGGGCGCACCGCGCCCCGCACTGCCCGGCCGGTTCCTGGAGGTCCGGAGGATCATGACCGTGACGCAGAACGTGTCCCACCTGCGCAGGGCGCTGCTCGGCGGCGCACCGGCCCGTACGGCGGTGGCCCGGACGGACACCAAGCCGGTGACCGCGGACACGGTGCTCACCCTCGGCGGCTGCGATCACATCGACGCGGTGGCGGTGGACGTGGTACCGGGGACCAACGCGATCGACTTCACCGCCGCCATGCTGGGCTCGCCGCCGCGCTGGCTGCGCGGCCTGCTCTGCGTGCGCGACACCCTGGTGGCCCCGTTCGGCCTCAAGGGCAGCACGGCTGGCGAGGTGCGCATCGAGGAGGGCCGGCAGGTCGGCCCGCTGCACTTGTACTCCGTCTCGCAGAAGCAGGTGGTGGCGGGAAAGGACGACAAGCACCTGAGCTACCGCACGACCTTTGTGGTGCGTGAGGGCGCGGACGGCCCCGAGGGGGTCTGCACCACCGTGGTCCGCTACCACCGCACGGCCGGCCGGGTGTACTTCCGGGTGATCGAGCCGTTCCACAATGTGATCATGCTGGGCCTCGTGCGCCGCGCCGCCGCCCCGCCGAACGCCGACCGGGGCACGGGCCGCAGCCGCTGACCGGCCCGCGCGCGCGGGCCCCCGGGGTCACCCGTTGTCCCCTGCACGGGACCGTGGTCCATGATGGGGCCGAGGGGCGTCCGCGGGACGTAACACGCGCGAAAAGAACAGAGGTGAGACTGTGCCCATGGACAAGCAGCAGGAGTTCGTGCTCCGCACGCTGGAGGAGCGGGACATCCGGTTCGTGCGGCTGTGGTTCACCGACGTTCTCGGATTCTTGAAGTCGGTCGCCGTGGCCCCCGCGGAGCTGGAGCAGGCCTTCGACGAGGGCATCGGCTTCGACGGCTCGGCCATCGAGGGCTTCGCCCGCGTCTACGAGTCGGACATGCTTGCCAAGCCCGACCCGTCCACGTTCCAGATACTGCCGTGGCGCGCCGAGTCGCCGGGGACCGCCCGGATGTTCTGCGACATCCTCATGCCGGACGGCTCCCCGTCGTACGCCGACCCCCGCCACGTGCTCAAGCGCATCCTCGCCAAGACCTCCGACCTGGGGTTCACCTTCTACACCCACCCCGAGATCGAGTTCTTCCTCCTCAAGAGCAAGCCGACGGACGGCTCCACGCCGATCCCGGCCGACTCCTCGGGCTACTTCGACCACACTCCGCAGCCGGTCGGCCAGGACTTCCGCCGCCAGGCGATCACCATGCTGGAGTCGATGGGCATCTCGGTGGAGTTCAGCCACCACGAGGGCGCTCCCGGGCAGCAGGAGATCGACCTGCGCTACGCCGACGCCCTGTCCACGGCGGACAACATCATGACGTTCCGCCTGGTCATGAAGGAGGTCGCGCTCGAGCAGGGCGTGCAGGCCACCTTCATGCCGAAGCCCTTCTCGGAGTATCCGGGCTCGGGCATGCACACCCACCTGTCCCTGTTCGAGGGCGACCGCAACGCCTTCTACGAGTCCGGGGCGGAGTACCAGCTGTCCAAGGTCGGCCGCTCCTTCATCGCCGGCCTGCTCAAGCACGCCGCCGAGATCTGCGCGGTCACCAACCAGTGGGTCAACTCCTACAAGCGGATCTGGGGCGGCTCCCAGCGCACCGCCGGCGCCGGCGGCGAGGCCCCCTCCTACATCTGCTGGGGCCACAACAACCGCTCCGCGCTGGTGCGGGTGCCCATGTACAAGCCCGGCAAGACCGGTTCCTCCCGGGTCGAGGTCCGCTCCCTCGACACCGGCTGCAACCCCTACCTGGCCTACGCCGTCCTGCTGTCGGCGGGCCTGAAGGGCATCGAGCAGGGATACGAGCTCCCACCGGGCGCGGACGACGACGTGTGGGCGCTCACGGACTCCGAGCGGCGCGCGCTGGGCATCGAGCCGCTGCCGCAGAACCTCGGCGAGGCCATCGATCTGATGCAGCGAAGCGAGCTCGTCGCCGAGACGCTCGGCGAGCACGTCTTCGACTTCTTCCTGCGCAACAAGAAACAGGAGTGGGAGGAGTACCGCTCCGAGGTCACCCCGTTCGAGCTGCGCAAGAACCTGCCGGTCCTATAGCCGCTCACGCGCCGGACGAGGGGATTACGCTCGTCCTCGGCCCGTGACCGCGGGCCGAGGACGAGAGGGTCGATCGAGGCATGGGTGCACCCGAGGGCCGAAGGAGCAGTCCCCACTTGCGTCTGCTGCGCCACGGGTTCACCGACCCGCAGACAGCCGCCCGGCTGCTGGAGACCCCGGGCCTCGCGCCGGTGCGCTCCGATCCGGTGCTCCTCGATTCGCTGGGGGACACCGCGGACCCCGATCTGGCCCTGCTGAGCCTGTCCCGCCTGGTCGACGCCCTCACTCCTTCGGAACGACAGGCGCTGCTGGGCACCCTCACCGCCTCCAAGCCGCTGCGCGACCGGCTGCTCGGAGTGCTCGGCGCCTCGGCGGCGCTCGGCACCCATCTCGCCCGCCATCCGGGTGACTGGCACGCGCTGGTGACGTACGAGGTCACCGATATGCACCCGGGCGTCGAGGAGTTCCAGCGCTCCCTCTACCAGGGGGTCTTCGACGAACGCGACCGCGGTCTGAGCCGGCCGGACGCGCTGCGGGTCGCCTACCGCCGATGCCTGCTCGCCATCGCCGCACGGGACGTCTGCGGGACCACGGACGTGGCCCAGACCGCCGCCGAGCTGGCCGACCTGTCCGCCGCCACCTTGTGCGCCGCGCTCGACATCGCCGCCGAGGAGGTCCCCGACGACGCCCGCGCCTGCCGGATCGCCGTGATCGGCATGGGCAAGGCGGGCGGCCACGAGCTGAACTACGTCTCCGACGTGGACGTCGTCTTCGTCGCCGAGCCGCGCGGCACCGTGCCCGAGTCGGCCGCGCTCCAGGCCGCCACCCGGCTCGCCGCCCGGATGATCCGCGTGTGCTCCGACACCACCTCCGAGGGCACCATCTGGCCCGTGGACGCCAATCTGCGCCCGGAGGGCAAGCACGGCCCCCTGGTGCGGACCCTGTCCAGCCACGTCGCCTACTACCGCCGCTGGGCCAAGACCTGGGAGTTCCAGGCCCTGCTCAAGGCCCGCCCGATAGCCGGTGACGAAGCACTCGGCGCCCAGTACATGGAGGCCGTCACCCCCATGGTCTGGTCCGCCTCCGAGCGGGAGAACTTCGTCTCCGACGTCCAGCAGATGCGCCGCCGCGTCGTGGACAACATCCCGGCGGCCCAGATCGACCGCGAGCTCAAACTGGGGCCCGGAGGGCTGCGGGACGTCGAGTTCGCCGTGCAGATGCTCCAGCTCGTGCACGGCCGCTCCGACGAGAGCCTGCGCAGCGGGACCACCCTGACCGCGCTCAAGGCCCTGTCCGAGGGCGGGTACGTCGGCCGGGCCGACGCCGCCGCCCTCGAGGCCGCCTACCGGTTCCTGCGCCGCATGGAGCACCGGATCCAGCTCCACCGGCTGCGAAGGACCCATCTGGTGCCCGACAACGAGGACGACCTGCGCAGGCTCGGCCGCTCCCTCGGCATGCGCACCGAGCCCGTCACCGAGCTCAACCGGGAGTGGAGGCGGCACGCCATGGAGGTGCGCCGACTGCACGAGAAGCTGTTCTACCGGCCGCTCCTGGACGCCGTGGCCCAGCTGGCACCCGGGGAGATCGGCCTGTCCCCGAAGGCCGCCCGCACCCGGCTGGAGGCGCTGGGCTACCGGGACCCGGCCGCGGCGCTGCGCCACCTCGAAGCGCTCGCCTCCGGGGTGAGCCGGACGGCGGCGATCCAGCGCACCCTGCTGCCGGTGCTCCTGGGCTGGTTCGCGGACTCCGCCGACCCGGACGCGGGCCTCCTGGGCTTTCGCAGGGTCTCCGAGGCCCTGGGCCGCACCCCGTGGTATCTCAGGCTCCTGCGCGACGAGGGCGCCGCGGCGGAGAACCTGGCCAGGGTGCTGTCCTCCGGCCGTCTCGCCCCCGACCTGCTGATGCGCGCGCCCGAGGCGGTGGCCCTGCTCGGCGACCCCGAGGGCCTCCAGCCCCGCGGCAGGGCGGCGCTGGAGGCCGAGGTCATGGCCGCCGTGGGCCGCGCCGGCACACCCGAGCAGGCCGTGGCGGCGGCCCGCGGGGTGCGCCGCAGGGAGCTGTTCCGCACGACGGCCGCGGATGTCATCGGCACGTTCGACGGGGACGTCGGCGTTCCCGGCCGGGCCGTGTCCGACATCAACGCGGCCACCATCGCCGGGGCCCTGCGCGCGGCCATAAACGCCGAGCAGGCCCAGTCCGGCGAGCCCCTGCCCACCCGGCTGGCCGTGATCGGGATGGGCCGCTTCGGCGGCGATGAGCTGGGCTACGGCTCGGACGCCGATGTGCTGTTCGTGCACGAGCCGGCGGAGGGCGCCGACGAGGCCAAGGCCGCCACCGTCGCCGGGCGGCTGGCCAATGAGCTGCGCAGACTGCTCCAGGTCCCCACCAGCGATCCCCCGTTGCTGATCGACGCGGACCTGCGGCCCGAGGGCCGCCAGGGGCCGCTGGTGCGCACTCTGGGCAGCTACGCGGCCTACTACCGGCGCTGGTCGCACGTCTGGGAGAGCCAGGCGCTGCTGAGGGCCGCGCCGGTCGCCGGGGACGCCGATCTGGGCCGCCGGTTCATCGAGACGGTGGACCCGCTGCGCTATCCGTCCGAGGGGCTGAGCGAGGACGCCGTCCGCGAGATCCGGCGGCTCAAGGCCCGGATGGAGAACGAGCGGCTGCCGCGCGGCAGCGACCCGACGACCCACACCAAGCTGGGCCGCGGCGGCCTGTCGGACGTGGAGTGGACGGTGCAGCTCATCCAGCTCACCTACGCGCACTCCGTGCCCGGGCTGCGCACGACCGGGACCCGCGAGGCGCTGGCCGCCGCCCGGGAGACCGATCTGATCGACCCGATGGACGCCCGGATCCTGGAGAACGCGTGGGTGCTGGCGACGCGGGTGCGCAACGCCGTCATGCTGGTGCGCGGCCGCCCCGGTGACACCTTCCCCGCCGATCCGAGGGAGCTGGCGGGGGTGGCCAGGTACCTCGGCTACGAGCCGGGGCACCTGGGGGAGCTGATCGAGGACTACCGGCGCACGACCCGCAGGGCGCGGGCCGTGGTGGACCGGATCTTCTACAACTGGACGCCGGAGGGCTGAAGCTCGTCGGCGTCGGGCGCCGACCGTGCGGCGCCTGCCCCGAGGGAGGTCCGCCGCGCGGCGGGCTCCGCTCCGACCGGCTCCTCCACGGGCTCCTCGGATGCCGGCCCCCCGGCCGGCTCCTCGCGTACCGGGTCCGGGGCGGGCGGCACCGCCGCGGCGGGCCTGGCCAGCGGCATGCGCGGGAAGCGGTGCGGCCAGCGGCCGTGCACGGCGTAGGCGATCCCGGATCCGGCGGCCAGGCAGATCAGGCCGCCTATGGCGTCCATCCAGAAGTGGTTGGCGGTCGCGACGATCACGACGAGCGTGGCGACCGGGTACAGCGCTCCGAGCACCTTCACCCAACGGCGCCCGGCCAGCACCACCAGGGTGATCCCGCACCAGGTCGACCAGCCGATGTGCATCGAGGGCATGGCCGCGAACTGGTTGGAGACGTTCGCCAGGTCACCCGAGGCCATCGACCCCCAGGTGTGGTGCACGACGACCGTGTCGATGAAGCCTCCGCCGTTCATCAGGCGCGGCGGGGCCAGGGGGTAGAGGTAGTACCCGAGCAGTGCGATGCCGGTGGTGGCGAACAGCACCGTGCGGGCCGGTGAGTAGCGCCCGGGATGGGAGCGGAACAGCCACACCAGAACGCCGATGGTGACGATGAAGTGGAGTGTGGCGTAGTAGTAGTTCATCCCGACGATCAGCCAGGCCGCCGAGTCGACCACGTGGTTGGCCCAGTGCTCGAGGCCGAGTCCCATGGACCGCTCGAGGTCCCAGATCTGGTCGGCGTGGTGCATCGCCGAGGCCTTCTGCTCCGGTACGGCGTTGCGCACGAGCGAGTAGACCCAGTACGCGACACCGATGAGAAGGACCTCGAACCAGAGCTTCGGTCTGCCCGGGAAACGCAGCCCGTTGCGCAGCCCCACCAGGGCGGCTCGAGGGGTGCGGTCGCCGGCCGCCGGTGTGCCCGCGGTGCCGCCGTCCGAGTGGACGGAGCCCACCGGGCGCTCGGACGAACAGGCCTCGTGGCCGTCATCGGTGTCAGCAGTCGGTGCCCCCATGGGGGGACAGTCTGCCAGACGGGCCCACTGCCCCCGATCGTCCGTGGGTCGGGTCTTGGGCATCCGCGATCCGCCTTCTGGTTGACTTCCCTGTCGGTCGCCCCTAAGGCTTCGCCCTCCTCCGGGCCTCCATTCGAGTGCGGCCCTTCACCCAATGAGTGGGGCCCTTCACCCAATATAGGAGGGTTCGGGCATTACGCTCCCGGATGATTTCTTGGAGCGGAAGCCGTTGAACCGCGAACGACAAGCTCCGGCAGGAAGACGAATTCGCTGTGCGGGGCCGGGGTGCCGCCGATCTCCTCCAGCAGAGCCCGAACCGCCGCCTGCCCCATCGCCGTCACCGGCTGCCTGATCGTGGTCAGCGGAGGATCGGTGAACGCGATCAGCGGGGAGTCGTCGAAGCCGACCACCGAGACGTCCTCGGGCACCGAGAGCCCCTGCTGGCGCGCGGCCCTGATCGCGCCCAGCGCCATCATGTCGCTGGCGCACACCACCGCCGTGCAGCCGTCGCCGAGCAGGGCCGTCGCCGCGGCCTGCCCGCCCTCGAGGCCGTAGAGGGAGTGGCGGATCAGCTTCTCCGCGTCGTCCGGGGCCGTGCCCAGCACATCGCCCATGGCCCGGACGAAGCCCTCGATCTTGCGCAGCACCGGGACAAAGCGCTTCGGCCCCACGGCGAGCCCGATCCGCTCATGCCCCAGTGCCGCCAAATGGGTGACGGCCAGATGGACCGCCGCCCGGTCGTCCGGAGAGACGAACGGGGCGGCGACCTTGTCCGTGAAGCCATTGATCAGCACAAAGGGCACACCCTGGCCGATGAGCCGGTCGTAGCGCTCCATGTCCGCGGTGGTGTCCGCGTGCAGGCCGGACAGGAAGACGATCCCCGCCACCCCCCGCTCGACCAGCATCTCGGTGAGCTGGTCCTCGGTCGAACCGCCCGCCGTCTGCGTGCACAGCACCGGCGTGTACCCCTGGCGGGTGAGCGCCTGGCCGATCACCTGGGCGAAGAGCGGGAAGATCGGGTTCTCCAGCTCCGGAATGACCAGCCCCACCAGACCCGCGCTGCGCTGCCTCAGCCGCACGGGCCGTTCGTAGCCCAGCAGGTCCAGCGCGGTCAGCACGGACTGACGGGTGGCCGCGGAGACCCCCGGCCTGCCGTTGAGCACGCGACTGACCGTTGCCTCGCTGACCCCCGCCTGGGCTGCGATGTCTGCGAGCCTCGCGGTCATACCGTGGGACTGTACCGGTCGCATCTCAGACAGCCCACCAGACGCAGGAGTCGGCCGGCAGCCGCACCTTGCCACCGGTGAACTCCACCGCGGCCGTGGAGACCACGGGCCTTCCGGGAACGGGGAGTTCGGCCACGTCGGCGGTGGTGTTCGCGGTGCACACGAAGCCCGGCCGGGCCAGCGCCAGCACACCCGCCGGAGCGTCCAGCCACGTCATCGTGCCGTCCCCGAGGCCCGGCAGCTCGTGGCGCAAACGCAGCGCCGCGCGGTACAGCTCCAGCGTGGAGCGCGGATCGCCGTCCTGCGCCTCGACCGACAGCTCCCGCCACTCGCTCGGCTGCGGCAGCCAGCTCGGCCCCGATCCGAAGCCGTAGGGGGCCCGCTCGCCCGACCACGGCAGCGGCACCCGGCAGCCGTCGCGCAGGCCCTCCTGCCCGTTGGCCCGGAAGAACGACGGGTCCTGGCGCACCTCGTCCGGCAGGTCGAGCACCTCGGGCAGCCCCAGTTCCTCGCCCTGGTACACATACGCCGACCCCGGCAGGGCCAGCATCAGCAGCGAGGCCGCCCGTGCGCGCCGCAGCCCGGCCTGCCCGCCGCCGTACCGCGTCACATGGCGCTGCACGTCGTGGTTGGACAGCACCCAGGTGCAGGGGGCGCCGACCGAGCCCGCCGTCGCCAGGGACTCGTCGATCACGGCCCGCAGCGCCTCGGCGTCCCACTCGGCGGTCAGGTAGTGGAAGTTGAAGGCCTGGTGGAGCTCGTCGGGGCGCACGTACAGGGCGAGGCGCCCCGGGTCCGGGGTCCACGCCTCGGCGACGGCCACGCGCTCACCCGCGTAGGAGTCGATCAGGCGGCGCCAGGACCGGTGGATCCCATGGACCCCGTCCTGGTCGAAGAAGGGCAGCCGCTGGGAGCCGATCATCGTCGCCTGCTCGCTCTGCCCGATGTCCGGAAGACCGGGCGCCTTGACCATGCCGTGCGCCACGTCGACGCGGAAGCCGTCGACGCCCAGGTCCAGCCAGAACCGCAGGATCGACTCGAACTCCGCCCGGACCTCCTCGTTCTCCCAGTTCAGGTCGGGCTGCCGGGAGTCGAACAGGTGCAGATACCAGTCACCGTCCTCCAGCCGGGTCCACGCCGGGCCGCCGAAGACCGACTCCCAGTCGTTGGGCGGCAGATGACCGCCCTCGCCCCGGCCGGGACGGAAGTGGTAGCGGGTACGGGCGGCCGAGCCCGGCCGCGCCGCCAGCGCCTCCTGGAACCACGCATGCTCGTCCGAGGTGTGGTTCGGCACCACGTCCACGATCACCCGCAGACCGTGCCGGTGCGCGTCCCGCACCAGGTCGTCGGCGTCGGACAGATCACCGAACAGCGGGTCCACGGCCCGGTAGTCGGCCACGTCGTAGCCCGCGTCCGCCTGCGGCGACGCATAGAACGGGGTCAGCCACAGCGCGTCCACACCGAGGCCGGCCAGGTAGGGGAGCCTGCTGCGGATGCCCGGGAGGTCACCGATGCCGTCGCCGTTCGAATCCGCGAACGACCGTACGTACACCTGGTAGATGACGGCGCTGCGCCACCACCCTCCGGTGCCCTCCGCGGCCTTGTCGTGGAGGGAGCGGGCGAGGTCCTGGGTCATGTGCTTCCTTCGGTGTGCCGGGTGCCCATTGCAAAATCAACACTGACGAGATCAACGCTGTGCGAGCGCGGTGGGTGACGTGCGATCAGCCCTTGGTGCCGCCCGACGTCAGCCCGGAGACCAGGTGCTTCTGCGCGAAGAAGAAGACGAACCCCGCGGGAACGGTGATCAGCACCGAGGCCGCCATCAGGAACCCCCAGTCCGCGCGGTGCTCGGCGACGAAGCTCTGCAGGCCCACCGCCAGGGTGTACTTGCTCTCGCTCTGCATGAACTGCGAGGCGAACGCCACCTCTCCCCACGCCGTGAGGAACGAGTAGAAGGCGGTCACCGCGAGCCCCGGGCGGGCCAGCGGCATCATCAGCCGCCAGAACGTGCCGAACGGGGTCAGGCCGTCGATCCGCCCGGCCTCGTCGATCTCGCCGGGGATGGTGTCGAAGTACCCCTTCATCATCCACGCGCAGAACGGCACCGCGGACGAGCAGTACGCCAGGATCAGACCGCCGTAGGTGTCGATCAGCTTCAGCGTGCTGAGGATGTTGTACATGGCGACGATCAGCACCGCGCCGGGGAACATCTGCGTGATCAGGAAGGTCCACATCAGCGCCCGGTTCCCGGGAAAGCGCAGCCGGGAGATGGCGTACCCGGCGCCGGCGGAGATCAGCACGCCGATGACCGTGGTGCCGCCCGCGATGAGCACCGAGTTGCCGAACCAGGTCGGGAACTCGGTGTCGGTCAGCACATGGTCGAAGTTGGACAGGCCCAGGCCGCCGGACAGGTCCAGCGGGTCCTGCCAGCCGTTGCCCGGTTTGAGCGCGATGAACGCCATCCACACGATCGGGAAGAGCGCGATCACGGTGGCGGCCAGGAGGGTCAGATGCAGCCCCGCCGAGGCGCCGGGGCCGCGCTCGCCGCGGCGGCGGACGCGGACGGCCCGCCGCTGCCCGGCGGCGCTGTGCTGGACCGCGGTGGCGGGGACGGTGGTGTCAGCGGCCATCAGCGGGTCGCCTCCTGGCGGTTGAGCATCCGGCGGTAGAAGGTCGCGAAGACCAGGAGCATGGAGAGGATGATCACGCCGTACGTGGCGGCTCCCGCGTAGTCGCGTACTCCCTGGAACGCGAGCTGGTACGCGTAGGTGGCCAGGATCTGCACGTCGGCGCCCGCGTTGGGGCCGATCACCAGGTAGATGATCGGGAACATGTTGAAGGTCCAGATGGTGCCCAGCAGGATCACCGTGGAGCTGACCGGGCGCAGACCCGGCAGCGTCACATGGCGGAACCGCTGCCAGGGCGAGGCGCCGTCCATCTCGGCCGCCTCGTACAGTTCCGAGGATATCGACTGCAGGCCCCCGAGCAGGGCGACCATCATGAACGGCACGCCCAGCCAGACATTGACCATGACCACGGAGACCTTCTGCATGAGCGGGTCGCCGAGCCAGTCCACCGCGCCGAGGCCGAGCTTGCCGAGCACGATGTTGAACAGTCCGCTGTCACCGGTGTTGAACATCAGCCGCCAGGCGAAGGCGGCGACGAACGCGGGCACCGCCCACGGCAGGATCAGCAGCACCCGGTACACCGACCGGAACCGCATTTTGCGGTTGAGCAGGACCGCGAGGCCCAGGCCGACGGTGTAGTGGAAGAACACGCAGGAGGCGGTCCACAGGAACGTCCACCACAGGCGCGGGTAGAAGTTGCCCTCCTTGCCCGACAGGACGTTCCAGAAGTTGTCGACCCCGACGAACTTGTAGGTCGCCGGGATGTGGTTCTCCCCGATGGTGCGCCCGATGTTCGCCTCGGTGGCGTCGGTGAAGGAGAGGTAGACGCCCCGCAGGAGGGGGTAGCCGACCAGCACGCCGAGCACGAGGACGACCGGCAGCACCATCGCCCAGGCGTACCAGTGGGTGTCCCAGGAGCGCTTGACGCGGGTCGGCAGCCCGACGCGCGGGCGGCCGTCCTCGCTCTTCGGGCCGCCGTCGGCGGGCCCTGCGGTGGCTGTGGTCATCGGTTCCGGCTCTCTGCGGGGGCTGGCTGTGTCGGTGGGAAGTGCGGGGCAGCTGTGTCGGGTGGGGAAGGTGGTGCCTAATGGGGGAGCTGTGCCGACCGGCCCGGCCGGTGCGGCGGCCGGGCCGGAGGGCGGACTACGGGGTGGAGAAGTCCTTGAGGAACTTCTGCTTCCACGCCTTGGCGGTCTTGTCCACACCGTCCTTGGCGGACTGGCCGCCGAGCAGGACCTTGCCGTAGTTGGCGGCGAAGTCCGCGAACAGGTCGCCGCCCTGGGGCAGCTGCGGGCGCGGCTTGGCGCTGGCCAGGATCTCCTTGAACGCCTTGACCGTCGGGTCCTTGGTCACCTCGGCGGTGTAGGCGGACTCACGGGTCGGCAGGGTCTGCACCTT
This sequence comes from Wenjunlia tyrosinilytica, assembly GCF_014646055.1. Classification (GTDB taxonomy): domain Bacteria; phylum Actinomycetota; class Actinomycetes; order Streptomycetales; family Streptomycetaceae; genus Wenjunlia; species Wenjunlia tyrosinilytica. The sequence goes on along the minus strand of NZ_BMMS01000001.1, from coordinate 48,258 downwards.
GGTGGAGACGTACGCCTGGCTCTCGGCCGAGGTCATGAACTTCACGAACAGATAAGAGGCGTCCCGGTGCGCGGAGCCCGCGTAGACGGCGAGGCTGTGGCCGCCGGTCGGGGCGCCGGCCTTGCCGGTGCTGCCGGCCGGGACGGTGGCGATACCGAGGTTGGACTTGTCGTCCTTGAACGCCTTGCCCTTGAAGTCGTCGGCCAGCGACCACGGGCCGTTGACGATCATGGCGACCTTGCCGGCGCCGAAGTCGGCCTGCATGTTGTTGTAGCCGTTGGTCAGGTCCGGCTTGACCGCGGCGCCCGAGGCGATCAGGCCGCGGGCGGTCTCGACGGCCTTGACGCCCTCGGGGGAGTTGACGGTGATCTTCTTGCCGGGCACGTCGACCAGGTCGGTGCCCTCGCCGTACAGGAACGGCCAGGCGAAGTAGGCGTCGGGGTTGACGTAGGTGCCCATGGCGCCGGTCTTCTTCTTGACCTTCAGGCTCGCGGCCTTCAGCTCGTCCCAGGTGGTGGGGGGCTTGGCGACGCCCGCCTGCTTGAGGAGCTTCTTGTTGTAGAGCAGCGCGAGGGTGTCGGTGACCTCGGGGACGCCGTAGGTGGCGCCCTTGTACTGGCCGCCGGCCTTCGGGCCGGGCAGGAAGTCGTCCGTGCTGTCGACGGCGGCGGTGCCGTCGAGCTTCTGCAGATAGCCCAGCGCCGCGAAGCCCGGGGTCCAGCCCACCTCGGAGCGCAGCACGTCGGGGGCGCCCTTGCCACCGGAGGCAGCGGTCTTGAACTTGTTCTGCGCCTGGTCGAAGGGCACGTTGACGTAGTCGACCTCGATCTTGGGGTACTTCTTCTCGAACCGGGCCACCAGCTCCTTGTAGACCGGAGCCTCGGTGGTGGAGTTCGAGGTGTCCCACCAGGTGATGGAGCCGGAGACGTCTCCGGGCTTCTTGGCGGCGTCGCCGCCGCTGTCTCCACCATCGCTGCCGCAGGCGGTCGCCCCGAGGGCCAGGGCCGCGACCGCAGCCGCGATCGATATGCCACGTCGCATATGAGAACTCCTAGATGAGGGTGGCCCGACGCCGGGCTGCGCAGGAACGTAACAGCGCTTGCCGTCCTTGCGAAAGAGTTTGCAAGCGGTTCGCCTGCGGGATTTCCGAATCGTGACCTCTGTGTGAACACGGTCACGTGGGAGTGACCGGGGCTTCACCTGCCGTATGCCTTGACGGCCGCCTGGCGGCCCCCTACGTTCCCTCGCTCAGAAGGATTCAACGATGTTTCAGAAAACTTGCTGCAAGAATCCTCAAAACTTGTGAGGCAACGTGGCCCGCAGACCCGTCGCCGTGCCGCTCGCGCTGATCCTGGGCGCGGCCGTCGGCTTCGCCGTACCACCGTCGCAGGCGCAGGCGGCACCGCCGGGCGCCAAGGACGTCACCGCCACCCTCTTCGAGTGGCGGTTCGACTCGGTGGCCAGGGAGTGCACCACCGCCCTCGGCCCCCTCGGATACGGGTACGTCGAGGTCTCCCCGCCCCAGGAGCATGTCCAGGGGCCGCAGTGGTGGACCTCGTACCAGTCGGTGAGCTACCGGATCGCCGGCCGGCTCGGCGACCGCAGGTCGTTCGAGAACATGGTCGACACCTGCCACGCGGCGGGCGTCAAGGTCGTCGCCGACGCCGTCGTCAACCACATGGCGGCCGGCTCCGGCATCGGCACCGGGGGCTCGTCGTACACCAAGTACGACTACCCCGGCCACTACCAGGTCCAGGACTTCCACTGGTGCCGGTCCTGGGTCAGCGACTACCAGGACCGCGGCGACGTGCAGAACTGCGAGCTGGTCGGGCTGCCGGATCTCTACACCGGCAGTGACTACGTGCGCGGGAAGATCGCCGGGTACCTCAATGACCTGATCGCCCTCGGCGTGGACGGCTTCCGCATCGACGCCGCCAAGCACATCGCCGCGGCCGACCTCGCGGCGATCAAGGCGAAGACCTCCGACCCGGGCAGGTTCTGGGTGCAGGAGGTGATCCAGGGCGACGGCGAGGCGGTGCAGCCGGGGGAGTACACCGGCAACGGGGACGTCGACGAGTTCCGCTACGGCCGGGATCTGAAGCGGATGTTCCTCAATGAGAAGTTGTCGTACCTGGACAACTACGGCGAGCCCTGGGGCTACCTGTCGAGCGCGAGGGCCCGGACCTTCGTCGACAACTGGGACACCGAGCGCAACGGCTCCACGCTCAGCTACAAGGACAACGCCGACTACACCCTCGCCAACGTCTTCATGCTGGCCCACCCCTACGGCTCGCCGAACGTCCACTCCGGCTACGAGTTCTCCGACCACGACGCCGGGCCGCCGAACGGCGGGACGGTCAACGCGTGCTTCAGCGACGGCTGGAAGTGCCAGCACAAGTGGCGCCAGATCGCCAACATGGTCCGCTTCCGCAACACCGCCGCGGGCACGGGCGTGACCAACTGGTGGTCCAACGGCAATGACGCCATCGCGTTCGGCCGGGGCGGCAAGGCGTACGTGGCCATCAACCACGAGGGCGGACCGATCACCCGGACCTTCCAGACCTCCCTGCCCGCCGGGACCTACTGCGATGTGCAGCACGGCGACCCCGTCACCGGCGGCGGCTGCACCGGTACCACCTACTCCGTCGGCGCGGACGGCGCGTTCACCGCGACCATCGGCTCCAACGACGCCGTCGCGCTCCACGTCGGAGCCAAGAGATGAAGGAGACCCCCGCCTTGACGCGCTCCAGGCGCAGGACCCTCGGTTCCGCCGCGGCGACCGCGGCCATGGCCCTCCTCGCGGCGCTCGTGCCCACGGCGCTCGTGCCCGCGGCGGCGGCCGCGCAGGCGGCTCCCGCGCCGCCCCCTCCGCCCTCCGACCGGGCTCTCGCGGCCCAGCCCGCCCGCCACGACCTGACCCGCGAGCAGTACTACTTTGTCCTGCCGGACCGTTTCGCCAATGGCGACAAGGCCAATGACCTCGGAGGGCTCGACGGCGACCGGCTCCACACCGGCTTCGACCCGGCCGACAAGGGCTTCTACCAGGGCGGCGACCTCAAGGGCCTGACCCGCGAGCTGGACTACATCAAGGGCCTGGGCACCACCGCCATCTGGATGGCCCCGATCTTCAAGAACAAGCCCGTGCAGGGCGAGGGCAAGAACGCCTCCGCGGGCTACCACGGCTACTGGATCACCGACTTCACCCGGGTCGACCCGCACTTCGGCACCAACGCCGATCTGAAGAAGCTGATCTCCAAGGCCCACGCCAAGGGCATGAAGGTCTTCTTCGACGTCATCACCAACCACACCGCGGACACCGTCGACTACGCCGAGAAGGCCTACGGCTACCGGTCCAAGGGCGCCTACCCCTACCTCGACCGCGAGGGCAGGCCCTTCGACGACCGCGACGGGATGAAGGCGGTGGACGCGGACGCCTTCCCCTACACCCCCCGGGTCACCTCCGCGGACAAGGTCCCCGCCTGGCTCAACGACCCGGCGATGTACCACAACCGGGGCGACTCGACCTTCGCCGGCGAGAGCAGTGAGTACGGCGACTTCTCCGGCCTGGACGACCTGTGGACCGAGCGTCCCGAGGTGGTCCGGGGCATGGAGCGGATCTACCGGCGCTGGGTGCGCGACTTCGCCGTGGACGGCTTCCGCATCGACACCGTCAAACACGTCGACCTGGACTTCTGGACCCAGTGGGCGACCGCGCTGGACGCCTACGCGGCCAAGCACGGCCGCCGCGACTTCTTCATGTTCGGCGAGATCTTCGACGGCGACCCCGAGCACACCTCCCCCTATGTGACGCGGGGACGCCTCGACGCCACGCTGGACTTCCCGTTCCAGCAGGCGGCGCGCTCCTACGCCTCCCAGGGCGGCTCCGCGCAGGCCCTCGCCAAGGTCTTCGCCCAGGACTACCGCTACACCACCGACAAGGCCAACGCCTACGAGCAGGTCACCTTCCTCGGCAACCACGACATGGGGCGTGTCGGCGCCTTCGTCGCGCAGGACAACGCCGAGGCCGACGACGCCGCACTGCTGCGGCGGGACCGCTTCGCCCATGAGCTGATGTTCCTCACCCGCGGCCAGCCGGTGGTCTACTACGGCGACGAGCAGGGCTTCACCGGCGCGGGCGGGGACAAGGACGCACGCCAGACGCTGTTCGCCTCCCGGACCCCCGACTACCTCGACGACGACGAGATCGGCACGGACCGCACCCACGCCGACGACGCCTACGACCCCGAGCACCCCCTCTACCGCGCCATCGCGAAGCTGTCCGAGCTGACCAAGGACCACCCGGCGCTGCGCGACGGCGTCCAGGAGGAGCGGTACGCCGCCGAAGGAGCGGGCGTCTACGCCTTCTCGCGCACCGGGCTCACCGAGCGCGTCGAGTACGTCGTCGCGGTCAACAACGCCGCCGAGGCCAAGAAGGTCTCCCTGCCCACCCACTCCGCGCGGATGCCGTTCACCCGCGTCTACGGCGGCGAGGGCGGCGCCCGGGCCACCACGGGCGCCGACCGCGCGCTGGACATCGAGGTGCCGCCGCTGTCCGCCGTCGTCTACCAGGCGGACAAGCCGCTCGCCCAGCCCTCCGGCAGGCCGTCCATCACCCTGACCGCCCCGGAGCACGGAGCCACCGGCACCGTCGAGATCAGCGCCGACGTCCCCGGCGGCGGGCAGCAGGACGGCAGCGGGCTCGACCGGGTCGTCTTCGCAGCCCAGACCGGCAGCGCCAAGTGGAAGGTGCTCGGCAGTGCCGACCACGCGCCCTACCGGGTGACCCAGGACCTGTCGAAGGTGTCGCAGGGAACGCCTCTGCGGTACAAGGCCGTTGTGGTCGACACCGCCGGACACACCGCCCATGCCCTGGCCTCCAGCACCGCGGGCCAGGCACCGCTGCCGGACAAGCCCTCCGCCGTCCAGCGCGACTGGGCGATCGTGCACTACAAGCGCCCCGGCGGCGACTACGACGGCTGGCAGCTGAAGTCCGGGCAGACCGCGTCCCCGTTCACCGGCCGTGACGCCTACGGCGCGTTCGCCTGGGTCAAGGTCGGCCCGGACGCCTCGAAGGTGCCGTTCACCGTCGAGAAGGACGGGACCGCCGACGGGCCCGAGCGCGCCGTCGAGCCGGCCAGGACCGGGGAGGTCTGGATCGAGCAGGGCAAGGACGGCCTCGCCGAGAAGGCCCCCGACGGCGCCTATCCGCCGCAGGACACCAGGACCGCCGTCCTGCACTACCACCGCGCCGACGGCGACTACGACGGCTGGGGTCTGCACACCTGGACCGGCGCCGCCGAGCCCACCGACTGGTCCAAGCCGCTCCAGCCGGCGTCGAAGGACGCGTACGGAGTCACGTTCAAGGTCCCGCTGGCCGACGGCGCGGGCTCCCTGAGCTACATCGTGCACAAGGGCGACCAGAAGGACCTGCCCAGCGACCAGTCGCTCGACTTCGGCACGTACGGCCACGAGGTGTGGCTGCTCGACGGGCAGCCGAAGTACCTGCTGCCGAGCGTGGGCGGCGCGCCGGACACCGACCTGTCCAAGGCCCGCGCCCAGTGGATCGACCGGAACACCGTGGCATGGAAGGTGAAGGCCACCGACGCCACCAGCCAGCAACTCGTCTACGCCCCCCAGGGCGGTGTCGAGGTCAAGGACGGCGACCTGACCGACCCGGGCCACTGGCTGCGGCTGATCCCGGTCCCGGGCGGCCTCACCGAGGCGCAGCGGGCCGCGTTCCCGCATCTGAAGGACCACCCGGCCTTCACCGTGGACCCCCGCGACCGGGACCGTGTCCGCACGGCGCTCACCGGCCAGGTCATCGCCACCCAGCGGCGCTCCGACGGGGCGCTCACGGCCGCGACCGGTGTGCAGATCCCCGGTGTCCTCGACGACCTGTACGGGGCGGCCGCGGCCACCGCCCGTCTCGGCCCGGTCTTCCACGGCGGCCGCCCGTCGCTGTCGGTCTGGGCGCCGACCGCGCAGCGCGTGGCCCTGGAACTCGACGGGCACAGCGTCGCCATGCACCGCGACGACGCCACCGGGGTCTGGAAGGTGTCCGGCGAGCCCTCCTGGAAGGGCAAGCCGTACCGCTACCTGGTGACCGTGTGGGCCCCGGCCGCGCACAAGGTCGTCACCAACAAGGTCACCGACCCCTACTCGGTGGCGCTGACCGCCGACTCCGCCCGCAGCCTCGTCGTCGACCTCGACGACCCCGGGCTCGCCCCCAAGGGCTGGTCGGGCCTGCGCAAGCCCCCGGCCGTGCCGCTGACCCGGGCGCAGATCCAGGAGCTGCACATCCGCGACTTCTCCGTCGCCGACCGCACCTCCAGGCACCCGGGCCAGTACCTCGCCTTCACCGACAAGGGGTCCGCCGGGGTCCAGCATCTGCGGCGGCTCGCCAAGGCGGGCACCACCCATCTGCACCTGCTGCCCGCGTTCGACTTCTCCACCGTCCCCGAGCGCCGTGCCGACCAGGCCGAGCCCGACTGCGACCTGGCCTCGATGCCCCCGGACTCCGCCGAACAGCAGAAGTGCGTCACCGCCACGGCCGCCGAGGACGCCTACAACTGGGGGTACGACCCGCTGCACTACACCGTCCCCGAGGGCTCCTACGCCTCCGACCCGCAGGGCCCCGCCAGGACCGTGGAGTTCCGGCGCATGGTGCAGGGGATCAACGGCGCCGGTCTGCGCACCGTGATGGACGTCGTCTACAACCACACCTCGGCCTCCGGCCAGGACCCCAAGTCGGTACTGGACCGCATCGTCCCCGGCTACTACCACCGGCTGCTCGACGACGGAAAGGTGGCCGACTCCACCTGCTGCGCCAACACCGCGCCCGAGCACACGATGATGGGCAAGCTCGTCGTCGACTCGGTGGTCACCTGGGCCAAGGAGTACAAGGTCGACGGCTTCCGCTTCGACCTGATGGGCCACCACCCCAAGGCCAACATCCTGGCCGTGCGCAAGGCGCTCGACGCCCTGACCCCGGCCAAGGACGGCGTGGACGGCACATCGATCGTGCTCTACGGCGAGGGCTGGAACTTCGGCGAGGTCGCGGACGACACCCGTTTCGTCCAGGCCACGCAGAAGAACATGGCCGGCACCGGTGTCGCCACCTTCGACGACCGGTCGCGTGACGCCGTGCGCGGCGGCGGCCCGTTCGACGAGGACCCGCGCAAGCAGGGCTTCGGCTCCGGTCTCTACACCGACCCCAACGGTGCCGAGACCAATGGCTCCACCGACCAGCAGAGGGCCGCGCTGCTGCACGCCCAGGACCTGATCAAGCTCGGACTGTCAGGCAATCTGAGGGACTTCACCTTCACGGACTCCTCCGGCAAGCGGGTCAGGGGCTCCGAGGTCGACTACAACGGGGCGCCCGCGGGCTACGCCGCCGACCCCGGGGACGCGCTGTCCTATGTGGACGCGCACGACAACGAGACGCTCTACGACGCGCTCGCGTACAAGCTGCCGCGCGGGACCTCGGCGGCGGACCGCTCCCGGATGCAGGTGCTGTCCATGGCCACCGCCGCACTCTCCCAGGGCCCGGCGCTGTCCCAGGCGGGCACCGACCTGCTGCGCTCGAAGTCGCTGGACCGCAACTCCTTCGACAGCGGCGACTGGTTCAACGCCATCCACTGGAACTGCCGGGACGGCAACGGCTTCGGGCGGGGCCTGCCCCCGGCCGCGGACAACGGGTCCAAGTGGCCCTTCGCCGGGCCGCTGCTCGGCGACAGCGCCCTTCGGCCGGACTGCGGGGCGATCGAGGCCACCTCCTCCGCCTACCGGGACCTGCTCAGGATCCGCTCGACGGAGAAGGCGTTCGGCCTCACCAGCGCCGCCGACGTCCAGGACCGGCTCTCGTTCCCCCTCTCGGGCAAGGACGAGACTCCGGGAGTGATCACCATGCGGCTGGACCACCTGGTCGTCGTCTTCAACGCCACCCCGAAGGAGCAGGAGCAGAAGGTGCCGGACCTGGCGGGCCGGGCGATGCGGCTGCACCCGGTGCAGGCCGACGGCTCGGACGCGGTGGTGAAACGCTCCTCGTACGAGAAGGGATCCGGTACCTTCACGGTCCCGGCCCGGACGGTGGCGGTGTTCACCGACCGCTGACCGGCGACGCCGTGTACGACGGCGGGCGGCTCTCCCCACCGGCCGGGTGGGGGAGCCGCCCTCCGTCGTTGTCCAACCGGACCAATCCGCGGACAGGGTGCCTACGAAGGAGAAGTAGGCAACCCCGTCCTGTACCTGGAGGAACCATGCGCCGCACGTGCCCCCGCACCAGTCCCCGGTCGGCCGCTGCCGCGTCCACGCACGGCGGCGGCATATGAACGAGGTGGCTCCGTTCCCGCCCGCCCCGGGCCGGGAGCCCCTGCTCGAGGAACTGCTCGTGCGGGTGGCCCGAGGCGATCAGGAGGCGTTCGGGCGGGTGTACGACCGGGTCTCCGGTCCCGTGCTGGGGCTGGTGCGCCGGGTGCTGCGCGACCCCGCCCAGTACGAGGAGGTCGCCCAGGAGGTGATGGTCGACCTGTGGCGCACCGCCGCACGTTTCCAGCCCGACAGGGGCAGCGCGATGGCGTGGGTGATGACGCTGGCGCACCGCAGGGCGGTGGACCGGGTCCGCTCCTCGCAGGCGGCGGCGGACCGGGAGGAGCGGGCCGCGAGCCGCGGGCACGCGCCCGCGTTCGACGTGGTGGCCGAGCAGGTGGAGACCCGGCTCGAGCGCGAGCAGGTCAGGCGGTGCCTGCGCACGCTCACCGAGCTCCAGCGGCAGGCGGTCACGATGGCGTACTACCGGGGCTGCACCTACCGCGAGGTGGCCGAACTGCTGAATGTGCCCCTGGGCACCGTGAAGACCCGACTGCGTGACGGTTTGATCCGGCTGCGCGACTGCCTGGGGGTGACCGCATGACCGGCGCGGAGCTGCACACACTGACCGGCGCCTACGCGGTGCACGCCCTGTTCGGGCGGGAGCGCGAGGCGTTCCTGCGCCATCTGGTCGTGTGCGAGGCGTGCGCGCAGGAGGTGCGGGAACTGGAGGCCACGGCGGCCCGGCTGGGCTCGGCGGCCGCGGTGACCCCGCCGCCGCGGATGAAGGAGCAGGTGCTCGCCCGTATCGCCGACGTCCGCCAGCTTCCGCCGGAGGTCGAGGAGCCGACCGATCTGTCCGGGCCCGGTTGGCCGGGTGGTGTCGGCGGTCCGGGTGGTCCGGGTGGTCCGGGTGACGGGGCGAGGGCGCACCGGGGCGGCTCGCGGTGGGCCCGGAGGCTGCCGAAGTTCGCGCTGGCCGCGTGTCTGGCGGCCGCGAGCGTCGCGGGGGTGCTCGCCCACCAGTGGCGCGAGGACGCCCAGCGGGAGCAGGCCAGGGCCCACCGGGCCGAGCAGCGCGCCCGCGATCTGGCCGGTGTCCTCGGGGCGCCGGACGCGGTCTCCGCCACCGGAAGGATCAAGGGCGGCGGCAATGGCGTGGTCGTGTACTCGCGCAGCCGGGGCGAGGCCGCGTTCCTCGCCGGGGGTCTGCCGCAGCTGCCCGCCTCGAAGACGTACCAGCTGTGGTTCGACGACAACGGGACCATGCGGTCGGCCGGACTGCTGCGGCCGGACCAGGCGCACGACGCCGCCACGCTGCTGGCGCCGGATGTGCGCCAGGCCTCGGGGGTGGGGCTGACGGTGGAGCCGGCCGGTGGCTCGCGGGAGCCGTCGACCGCTCCCGTCCTCCTGCTGAACTTCCCGTCGTCGGCGTGAGCGGCGGGGCATCCGCGGCCGCCGGTGAGCGGGCCGACCGACCGACCGGCCCCGTGGCCCCCTCCTCCCCTCCTCCGAGGGGTCGCGGGGCCTTCACTCGAGAGCCCGGTGCCTCAGTGCGCGCGCGGCGGCAGGGGCAGGAAGCCGCTGGTGCGGGCCATGTACTCGGCGTAGCCGGGCCGGTCGGCCATGTGCCGCTCCAGCATCGGCTTGCCGCTGCCCCTGACCAGCAGAAAGCTCATCACGAGCGGCGAGACGACGGCGACCGCCGAGCTCCAGTGGCCGCAGGAGAGCGCATACAGGCCCCACCACACCAGGAAGTCACCGAAGTAGTTCGGGTGCCGGGTCAGACGCCACAGTCCCCGGTCCATGATCCGGCCGCGGTTGGCGGGGTCCTCCTTGAACCGGGTGAGCTGCCAGTCGCCGACACCCTCGAAGAACATGCCGACGACCCACAGCGCCGTACCCGCGGCCGCCTCCCACCCCGGCGGCCCGGGGATGTACTGCGCCGCCTGCACCGGCAGCGACACCAGCCACACCAGGGCGCCCTGGAGCAGGTAGACCATGCGCAGGGCGTAGAGGTCCCGGTTGCCCGGCGCCTTGGACAGCATCCGGGCGTAGCGCGGGTCCTCGCCGTGGCCGCGCCCGCGCCGGGCGATGTGCGCGGCCAGGCGCAGCCCCCACACCGCGGTGAGCACGGTGACCAGCAGCCGCCGTGTCCCGTCGCCTTCTCCCGCGGACATCCCGTACGAGGCCAGGGCCACCGCGGCGAAGGCGAGACCCCAGGCCGTGTCCACCACGCGGTGCACCCCCTTGGCCCGGGCGACCGCGAACGTCACCAGCATGACGGCGAGCGCGACCCCCGCGGCGACCGCGAGGTTCGCGCCGAACGCGCCCCAGTTCATCCCCCGGCACCTCCCGAGCGCGGCTCCCTCCCGGTCTCCTTCGCGGCCTCCCGGCCGGTTTCCTCCGTGGTCTCCCGCCCGGTCTCCTTCGCGGCCTCCAGCGCGGTCCGCGCCCTGGCCGGCGCCGACCGCGCTGTCAGCAGCATCTGCTGGACATCCAGATACCCCGAGCGGAACCCGGCCTCCGAGTAGGCGAGGTAGAAGGTCCACATCCGGCGGAAGGTGGCGTCGAAGCCCAGCTCGCCGACCCGCGCCTCCTCTTCGAAGAAACGTTCCCTCCAGAGTCGCAGCGTCTCGGCGTAGTGCGCTCCGAAGCCCTCCCGCTCCACCACCCGCAGCCCGGTGTCCTCGGCCGTGACCGCCTCCACCGCCTCCACCGAGGGCAGGAAGCCGCCGGGGAAGATGTACTTCTGGATCCAGGTGAACGTTCGACGGGTGGCCAGCATCCTGTCGTGCGGCATCGTGATCGCCTGGAGCGCGATCCGCCCGCCGGGCACCAGCCGCCGCTCCAGCGTGGAGAAGTACAGCGGCCAGAACTCCTCGCCCACCGCCTCGATCATCTCCACGCTGACCACGGCGTCGTAGGTCCCCGTCACCTGCCGGTAGTCGCGCAGCAGGACCGTCACACGGTCCTCGTGGCCCGCCTCGCGGATCCGCCGCACCGCCAGCCCGCGCTGTTCCTCCGACAGCGTCACCGACACCACCTCGGCGCCGCGCCCGGCCGCCCGCAGGGCCAGCTCTCCCCAGCCCGTGCCGATCTCGAGCAGGCGGGTGCCGCGCCCGACCCCGGCCAGATCCAGCAGCCGGTCGATCTTGCGGTGCTGGGCGGTGGCGAACGACTCCCAGGTCGCGGGGAAGGCCGGGAAGAGCGCCGCCGAGTACGACATGGTCTCGTCGAGGAAGACGGAGAACAGCTCATTGGACAGGTCGTAGTGGCGGTGGATGTTGTCGCGGGTGTTCTCCACGCTGTTGCGCTGCGAGGCCGGCTGCCGCAGCGCCCACAGCCCGCGCAGCCGCTGCAACGACGGCGGGACCAGCGCCGCCACGTTCGAGGCGAGCACGGTGAGCACGCCCACCAGGTCCCGTGCCTCCCACTCCCGGGCCATGAACGACTCGCCGAAGCCGATCAGGCCGACGGTCCCCACCCGGCGGAAGAACGCGCCGGGGTCTAGCAGTTCCATCACCGGCCCCCCGGTCCCCAACTCCTCGCCGTCCGGCAGCAGGACGGTCAGCGGCAGCCGTGACAGCGCCCCGCGCACCAACCGCTCCGCGAGGGCCGCCCGGGCCCGCGAGCAGCGAGGGACCGAGGCGACATCCGGCCACAGTCCCGGATCGACCGGCGTCGGCGACTTGTGCGCGTCCTCGGCGCAGGCGCCCCGCACGGACGCCTCCTGCGGCGGGACGGCTGTTCGACGGGACGACACGGGCACACTCACTCCAGACCCTCCTGGACTCTTGGACGGGGACGCGGCGCGACGGGAAGCCCGCGCAGGTACAGACGGATGCCGTGCAGGCGGATGGCCGCCGACACGGCGGCGGTGGACCAGGGATGGCGCACGGCCGCACGCAGCAGACCGGCGAGGGAAGCGGCTCGGCGCGCCCCGCTCACGGTCGCCGTGAACGGCCGCGCCCCCTCCCGCTCCAGCTGGACGGTCAGGTCGAGGCGTTCCCCCGGCTCCGGCAGCCGCATCCGGTAGCCGCCGTCGACGGGGAAGAACGGGGAGACGTAGAACGCCTTGTCCACCCGGTCGCGCCCCTCGGCGTCCGGGCGCAGCACGTAGCAGTGCCGCCCGCCGTAGGTGTTGTGGACCTCGGCGACCACGCACAGCGGTTCGCCGGAGCGGGCGCGGCACCAGTAGAGCGTCAGCGGGTTGAAGACGTATCCGAGGACACGGGCGTTGGCGAGCATCACCACCCGCCCCCCGTCCAGCTGGATGCCCCGGCTGTCCAGGAACCGCTCCAGGCCCGCCCGGATCGTCGGCTGCCCGCCGCCGAAGTGGTCCCTGGGGTCGAAACGGGCCAGCGGGCGCAGCACCCGCGGCAGCCGGGGCATGCGGTCGAGGTCGACCAGCCACAGATAGGTGCGGTGGCGGAACGAGTGCCGCAGCGGCCGGGTACGGGCATGGGTGACCACGCACTCGTAGAGCGCGGCGTGCGCCCCGGGACCGCCGGCCGTGGGCCCGTTCAGCACGCGGCCCCCAGCGAACGGGCGGCCTCCACCCCGGAACGGCAGCCGTCCTCGTGGAAGCCCCAGCCGTGGTACGCCCCCGCGAACGCCACCACCCCGTCGTTGAGCTCCGGCAGCCGCCGCTGCGCCGCCACCGACTCGGGGGTGTACACCGGGTGCTCGTACACCATCCGGTCCACCACCAGGTCAGGATCGACCCGGTCGGCGCCGCCCAGCGTGACCACGTAGGTGTCCGGCGCGGTGAGCCGCTGGAGCCGGTTCATGTCGTAGCTGACCCGCACCCGGTCGGAGGGGGAGGAACAGGAGGGCATCAGGTAGTTCCACGAGGCACGGGCCCCGGCGCTGCGCGGCAGGAGCGAGGTGTCGGTGTGCAGCAGGGTGGGGTTGCGGGAGTACCGGAAGGCGCCCAGCACCTCCCGTTCGTCGTCCGAGGGGTCGTCGAGCAGCCGCAGCGCCTGGTCCGGGTGGACGGCGATGAGCACGGCGTCCACCCGCTGGGAGTCGCCGTCGTCGGTGATGACGACGGCCCCGTCCGTGAAGCGCCGAACCGCCCGGACCGGGGTGGAGGTGTGCACGGCGGCGAGCTGTTTGGCGATGCGCTCGACGTACTCGCGCGAGCCGCCCGTGACCGTCCGCCAGGTGGGGGAGCCGGTCACCGAGAGCATCCCGTGGTGGTCGAGGAACGTGAACAGGTACCGCGCCGGGTACCGCAGGGCCGTCTGCGGCGGGCACGACCAGACCGCCGAGACCAGCGGAGTGACGAAGTGCGAGACGAAGTAGGAGGAGAAGCCGCCCTCGGCCAGGAACTCCTGGAGCGTCTGCACGGCGGTGCCTTCCCCGTCCCGCTCGGCGAGCACCCGGCGGGCCCTGCGGTGGAAGACGGGCACCTGCCCCAGCAGCCGCAGATAGCGGGGGCTGAGCGCCTTGCGGGGGCGGGCCAGCAGCCCCGCCGGGCCGCGCGCGCCCGCGTACTCGAGTCCGCACCCCTCGCAGCGCACGGACATGCTCATCTCGCAGTCCTGGGTGGCTACGCCGAGTTCACGGAACAGGCGCAGAAGGTTCGGATAGGTGCGCTCGTTGTGCACGATGAATCCGGTGTCCACGGCAAGCGAACGCCCTTCCCGCGTCCGGACGTCATGGGTGTGGGCATGCCCGCCGAGCCGGTCGTCGGCCTCGTACAGGGACACCTCGCACGTGCGCTGGAGCACGTGCGCGGCGGTCAGCCCGGCCACCCCCGCGCCGATGACGGCAACACTGCGCCGCGACTGCATCTTCGGCCCTCCCGGGGTCGACTGCTGTTCAAGGGATGTCGACTGCTTCTCACGATGTGCCTCAAGTTGCTTCTCAAGGGATTCGGAGCAGGTCGCGAGGTGGATTGGTCGGGCGCGCCGACCGTTCGCGTGAAAGGGTCTGCGCATCAGTTGACGGCCGTGACCCGAGGGGGCGCGGGAGCGTCATCGGCAGGGACGACTTCTCATGAAAGGCGGCAGTGTGCGCATAGGACTGCTGGGCACCGGACCGTGGGCGCGCATCGCCTACGCCCCCGCGCTGAGCGGGCACCCCGAGCTGGAGTTCACGGGTGTGTGGGGCCGCCGCAAGGAGGCGGCCGGCGAACTGGCCGGCGAGTACGGGATCCGCCCGTACCCGGACGTGGACGCCCTGCTCGCGGACGTCGACGCCGTCGCGATCGCCCTGCCGCCCTCGGTGCAGGCGTCGCTCGCCGTTCGGGCCGCACGGGCCGGCCGCCATCTCCTGCTGGACAAGCCCCTGGCCCTGACCTCGGAGGACGGCCGCGGGGTGGTGGAGGCGGCCGAGGAGACCGGGGTCGCCTCGGTGGTCTTCTTCACCACCCGCTTCGGCGTCGAGACGGCCGGGTGGATCGCGGAACAGGCCGTGGAGGACGGGTGGTTCACCGGCTCCGCCCAGTGGCTCGGCGCGGTGTTCAGCGGCGACAGCCCGTTCGCGGCGTCACCGTGGCGGCACGAGAAGGGAGCCCTGTGGGACGTCGGGCCGCACGCCCTGTCGGTCCTTCTGCCCGTGCTCGGCGATGTCGAGCAGGTGGAGGCCGCGGTGCACGGACCCGGGGACACCGTGCACCTGGTCCTCACCCACACGGGAGGAGCCTCCAGCACCGTGACGCTGAGCCTGACCGCCCCGGCCCATGCCGCCGGAGTGAGCGTGGAACTGCGGGGCGAGGCAGGGGTGACCACTTTGCCGGAGCGAAGTGACGGCCCGGTCCCGGCACTGGCCCGAGCCGCCGACGCGCTTCTGGCCGCCGCCCGCACCGGACGGCCGCACCCGTGCGACGCGGCGTTCGGCCTGCGGGTCGTGGAGGTCCTGGAGGCGGCCGAGACTCAGCTGCGCAGCGTCCTCGACGGGGAGTGACCGAAGCGGCGGCGGTAGAGCGCGGCGAACCGGCCCAGGTTGGAGAAGCCCCAGCGGTAGGCGACCGTGGTGACGTTGACGCCCGTGTCCCCGTCCGCCGCGCACAGTTCGGCGTGGGCGCGTACCAGCCTGATGTCCCGCAGATAGCCCAGCGGGGTCGTCTCCAGGTGGCGGCGGAACGCCTCCTGGAGCGCCCGCGGGCCGACCCGCGCGGCCGCCGCGATGTCGCCCACGGTGAGCGGCTGATCGGCGTTGTCCTCCATGAACATCACCGCCCTGCGCACGGCGGCGTGCCCCACGATCCCGGTCCGCTGCGGATCCACCCCGTCGGTGATCAGCCGGTGGGTCCCGACGAGGGTGGCGGCGGCCGCTTCCGACATGCTCCTGGCGACCAGGGGGTTCGACATCGCGACACCGCCCTCGGCGACCTCCCGTTGCAGCATGTCCGACATCCGGGCCCAGGACCGGTCGGCGGCCGGGGAGACGGCGGGGCCGAGGGTGAACCTCGTCCTGACGGCGTTCTCCATCCCCAACGCGTCGGCCGCGGCACGCTCCACCAGGTCCCTGGCGAGCCGTATGGTCACCATGCGGGCGCCCGGCTGCCAGTGCACCTGGAAACTGCGGTACGGATCGAGGACGTAGAACTCGCCGGCCTCGATGTCCCTTTCCTCGCGGCCCGGGGAGATCACCCGCACCCGGCCCTCGGTCAGCCTGCAGACCAGCAGATAGGAGCCCAGCGGCTCGGGGGCGACCAGGGTCTCCGCGCCGTAGGAGAGGCCGGAGACCGTGAC
Source organism: Wenjunlia tyrosinilytica (assembly GCF_014646055.1). Lineage (GTDB taxonomy): Bacteria > Actinomycetota > Actinomycetes > Streptomycetales > Streptomycetaceae > Wenjunlia > Wenjunlia tyrosinilytica. The sequence goes on along the minus strand of NZ_BMMS01000001.1, from coordinate 32,245 downwards.
ACCGGGGAACCCGCCCTCGGCGTACCAGGCGGAGAAACGGTCGGGGTCGCGCAGGCAGCGCAGCTCGTAGGGGCTGTAGGCGGAGCTGATGATCTCGCGGGTCTCGTCGAGATCGCCGCTGTCCACGAGGGTTCGTAAGCCGCTCTTGCCGGTGGGGCCTTCACAGGGGTGCTCACTCATGGGGGAGATCCTTGGAGAACCTGGAGAACCTTGGAGAACCTTGGGGAGACCGCGTTTTCCGGCCGAGGACCGCGCTTGGTGAGTAGCTGGCCGAGGGATCCCGTTAGTACCGTTTCCTGTCGTCCTTCGTCAAGGAGCCGAGCGGGCTCCACACGCGCGAACGGTGTCCTTCCCGTGCCGTGGACGGAGGAGAGGCGGTTCGGCGGAGACGGCCTGCCCTGGGTCCGCGGGGGGATTCACGGCCGGTTGTCTCCGCGGCCGCCGGGACGGCGCCCTTGCGGCGCTGTTCCGCGCCCGCGCCGCGCCCTTGTCGCGCAGACGCGGCGCGCGTGCATTCGGTGGTATGCGAAGTCATCCGAAGTAGTGACCCTATTTACGTCAGCCACAGGGGCTTTGGCCATGGGTGGTCTGAGGCTTTGGGCGGGCTCGGACTGGTGCGCTGCCGGGCCGGGGGCTGGGATGAGGGGCTGGGACGGCGGGCTGGGGTGGCCGGTTGGGGTGGTCGGCCGGGACGGGGCCGGGGCCGGTTCGCGGGCGGCGCTCCGCGGCTCCGGTGGGTGAGTGCCGGGGCAAACGGGGGAGCGCCCCTCGAACATCTGCGAAGAAGCCCCTTCCGGATTACTTTGAGTCATATGTCCATGGAGCGCCGTGTCATGCTGCGAGCCGCGGCGGGCGGCGCCCTGGCCGCCGGCTGCGGCCGGCCGGAATCCGGGAAGGAATCCCGCCAAGGGGCCAAAGTCGGATCCAGGGAGGGATCCAGGGAGGGATCCGAGCGCGAATCCGGCCGTGAAGCCGGTTCCGCCTCGACGCGGCGGCCCTCGCCCGAGTCCAGCCCCTCGGGCTCCGGCTCCCCGTCCCGAGCCGGGCTGCCCGGGCAGATCACCAACGGCCCCCGCGACCGTCAGGCCGTCGCCCTCACCTTCCACGGACAGGGCGAATCCGCCCTCGCCACCGCCCTGCTGGGCGAAGCGGAGCGGGCCGGTGCCCGTATCACCGTCCTCGCGGTCGGCAGCTGGCTCGATGAACACCCCGAACTCGCCCGCCGCATCCTCGACGCGGGCCATGAGCTCGGCAACCACACCCAGAGCCACCGGGCCATCTGCGCCATGGACGAGAAAGCGGCCCACGCGGAGATCACCGGGTGTGCCGAACGCCTGCGCCGCCTCACCGGCTCCCAGGGCCGCTGGTTCCGCCCCTCGCAGGCCCGCCTCGCCACGCCCCTCGTCCAGAGCCTGGCCCGCCGGGAGGGCTACGCCGCCTGCCTCTCGTACGACCTGGACTCCCTCGACCACACCGATCCCGGGGCCGAGGCCGTCCAACGCAACGTCCTGCGGCAGGTGCGCCCCGGATCCGTGGTGAGCCTGCACCTCGGCCACCCCGGCACCGTGGCCGCCCTCCCCGCCCTGCTCGACGGGCTGCGCGGCCGCGGACTGCGCCCCGTCACCGCGACGGAGCTGCTGACATGACGCGTCGCCTCCCCCTGCCCCTGCTCGCCGCGGCCCTCGCCCTCGTCGTCGCGAGCTGCGTCACCTCCTCCGAGGTGGCCCGGCGCCCGGCCCAACGCTCCTCGGCCCAGCCCGTCCGCAGCGAAGGGCTCCCCGCGATGCCCCCGCTCCTCGACACCCACGACCTCTACGCGGCCGACCGCCCCGGAGCCCTCTCCGACGTCGTCAAGCACTTCCCGTCACGGGTCTATGTCCCCAACACACTGTCGGACACCGTCTCGGTCATCGACCCCGCCACCTACAAGGTCGTCGAGACCATCCGCGTCGGCGCGCAGCCGCAGCACGTCGTACCGTCCTGGGACCTCAAGACCCTGTGGGTCAACAACGACAAGGGCAACACCCTCACCCCCATCGACCCCGCCACCGGCAAGGCGGGCAAGCCTGTGGACGTCCACGACCCCTACAACCTCTACTTCACCCCGGACGGCAAGCACGCCGTCGTCATGGCCTCGCTGGACCATCAGCTCGTCTTCCGTGACGCCCACACCATGCGGACCGTCAAGGCCGTCCCGGTGCGGTGCTCCGGGGTGAACCACGCCGACTTCTCACCCGACGGCCGCTACTTCATCGTCTCCTGCGAGTTCTCCGGCGAACTGCTGAAGGTGGACACCGCCCGGATGGAGGTGATCGGCGAGCAGCGGCTGCCGAAGCCGGGCGCCATGCCGCAGGACGTGAAGATCTCCCCGGACGGGAAGACGTGGTACGTGGCCGATATGACGAGCCACGGCGTCTGGGTCCTCGACGGGGACCGGTTCACCACCCCCGAGCTGCTGCCCACCGGCAAGGGCGCGCACGGCCTCTACGTCAGCCGGGACTCCCGGCACCTCTACATCTCCAACCGCGGTGAGGGATCCATCTCCGTCCTCGACCTGGCCACGGGAAGGCTCGCGCGCAAATGGCAACTCCCTGGGGGAGGCAGTCCCGACATGGGCGGGGTCTCGGCGGACGGCAAGGTGCTGTGGCTCTCCGGCCGCTACAACTCCGAGGTCTACGCGATCGACACCGCCCATGGGCATCTGCTGGCGAAGATCAAGGTCGGCGGCGGCCCCCATGGGCTCGCGGTCTATCCGCAGCCCGGCCGCTACTCGCTGGGGCACACGGGGGTCTTCCGCTGACCGCCGCGGGCCCCTGTCGGGCCGCTGTCGGGCCCCTGTCGGGTGCTCGCGTTCATCCGTCGGCGCAGCACCGGTCAGCGGAGCACGGGTCGGCGCAGCACCGGTCGGCGCAGCACCGGTCGGCGCAGCACCGGTCAGCGCAGCACCGCTTCGAGCAGGTCGGCGCCGAGTCTGGCCGAGCCGGCGAGGTCGAGTTCGTAGAGGACGTATCTGCCCCGGCGGTGGGTGGTCAGCAGGCCGGCCTTGCGCAGGACGGCGAGGTGGCGGGAGACCTCGGGGGCGGTGAGCTGCCAGGCGTCGGCGAGTTCGCCCGTCGTGTGGGCGCCCCGGGCCAGCGTCCGCGCCAGGCGCAGCCGCACCGGGTGCGCCAGCGCCTCCAGCCGCTGCTGGAGGACCGCGAGCGAGACCGGCTCGGGCACTCCGGACTCCGCGACCGGGTACTGGAGGACGGGCCGCCAGCCGCGCGCGTGCACCACCAGCAGATGGGGGCGGCCGAAGGCCGTGGGGATGAAGGTGACGCCACCGGCCTTGGCCGCGTTGGTGGCGTTGTCCTGGAGCTTGTCGACGAGGATGTGCCGCCGCCCCGGTGCGCTCTCGTCCAGCGCGACCGAGGGCGAGACCGCGGCCAGCGTGTCCTCCAGGCCGTGGCGGGACAGCAGATCGGCCTTCCGCCGGGCGTCGGCGGCCAGGTGGGGCAGCACACGCTGCCAGGCGTCGGCGAAGAACGCCTGCTCGCACTCCTCCAGCAGACGGCGGACCAGCGCCCGGACGGCCGAAGGGTCGGCGAGCAGCCTGTCGGCGAACTCCGCCTGACGCGGGCCCCTGGCCAGGGCCAGCTCACGGGCGCGCTCCTGGGCGGCGGGATCGGTCAGAGGCGACGCCGACCTGTGGGTGAGCCGGGAGGAGCCGCAGGTGGTGATCAGGGCGGCGGTGACGTACAGCTCGTCGTCGATCCGGTCGACGGCGTCGAGTTCCTCGGCCAGGGTGGAGCCGGGAAGGCCGGGCAGGAGGAAATCGGCGCGTGAGGAGCGCCAGAGGAAGTCCGCCTCCATCAGCCGCTCGGCGAACTGCGGCTTGACCATCGTGGTCGTGGCGGCGGCCCAGCCGTGCAGGACCGGATGGTGGGCGGGCTCGGCCAGCACATGCAGCATCGCGCTCAGCTCCGCCAGCGGCGACGGCGTGAAGAGCAGTCGCTCCTGGGGGAGCGCGGTGATGTCGATGGTCAGGCTCACACCATCGATCCTGCCAGGCGCTCGGGGCCGGCCCGCGATCGTTTGACGGGAGTCGTCAATCGGCGTGCCTGCCGACCGCGCCGGACGCAGCGTGTGGGCCATGAGCGCGTCAGAGGTGTCGGAGGACAAGCGGGACGGGGAGCGCGGGGCGGCGGCGGGGGAGGGCGAGTGCCCGGCGCCGGACGGCCGCACGAGCGGGCGGCTGCGCTGGGGACCGGGGCCGCTGACCGTGGCGGGTGGCCATCGGTATGCCCTCGCCCTCGTTGTCGATGCCCTGGGAGCGGGGCTGCTGAGGCCGTTCCTGCTGCTGTACGGCATCAGTGTGCTCGGCATGCGCCCGGGAGCGGCCGGCCTGGCGATGTCGGCGGGCATGCTCGCGGGCCTGGTCATGGTGCCGCTGATGGGGCGCTGGATCGACCGGGGCGCACGGAGCAAAGCGGTGGCGGCCACCCTGGTGGTCCGCACGATCGGCACCGGCCTGCTCCTGCTCACCCATGGCCCGGCCGGGTTCACCACGGCGGCGGTCCTGCTGGGCATCGGCAGCCAGACCTGGCCCACCACCCACGCCGCCATGGTCGCCACGCTCACCGAGGGCCGCACCAGGGACGCCGCCCTGGCCGCGGGCCGCTCCCTGCGCAACGCGGGCCTGGGCGCCGGAGCCCTACTGGCGACGCTGGCCATGGCGGGCGGCGCGGGAACGCTCCGGGCGCTGGCGATGGTGACGGGGGTGGCCGGCTCCGCGGCGGCGGTACTGGTGTGGTCGATGCGGGTGGAGGCGAGCGCGGGCGGCGGACGGGCCGGGGCCGCCGGGGCGGTGGTGCGAAAGGCCGCTGGAGGGGAGGCCCGGAAGGCCGCCGGGGCGGAGGTCCGGAAGGCCGCCGGTGCGGCGGTCCCCGAGGCAGGCGGTGCGGCGGTCCCCAGGCGGCGGGGCTCGGCGACGCGCGAGCGGCGGGGCTCGGCGGAGTCGACCACGGAGGACGCGGCGGTCCTACGCCGCATCACCCTCCTCAGCGCGGCGAATCTCCCCTACGCGTTCTGCTTCGACATCCTGGAGGTCGCCCTCCCCGCCCTCCTGGTGACCTCACTGCATGCCTCACCCGCCTGGTCGTCCGGGATCTTCGTGGGCAACACCGTGCTGGTCATCACCACCCAGCTCGCCGTGGTCGTCCGGCTCGCGGGACGGGCCCGCCGGGTGGTTCTGGCCTGGTCCGGAGTGGTGCTCGCCGCCTCCTACCTCGGATTCTGGGCGGCGGCAGCGATCGGCGGCCCGGCGGGAGCGGTCACCGTGGCGGCGGTCTCCGTGCTCTACACCGCCGGAGAGATCCTCTACGCGGGCACCGGGACAGCACTGGTGGTGGCGTGCGCCCCGCCCCACCTGCTGGGCCGCGCCCTGGCCCGCTGGGAGATCTCGACGGGCACCGGCCGCGCCCTCGCCCCGGCCACGCTGACCGCCCTGCTCGCCACCGGCCCCGGCTCCCTGTGGTGCGCCCTGGCCGCGGCGACCCTGCTGTCCGCGGCGGCGATCGTCCGCCTCGCCCCGAAGGCCTGAACGCTTCGAGGCCCAGGGCCTGCCCGCCGTAAATGATGTACCACGTCGCGAGGCGGTTCGGGTAATGTTGCCGTCCCAAGCGTGAACGACCGAGGAGGTGAGACCCATTACCGCTGTAGCAGGCTGGGTGCTCTCATCTCACGGTCGTGCGGTTGCCCCCGCATAGGTGACCGCGAGAGCGCCCTTCGGCATCCCGAAAGGCTCTCATGACGGTTTCACCGCCACTTCTTTCCCCGTCCGCGCTCGTCACCAGGCTTCGCGCCGCCGGCTGTGTCTTCGCCGAGGACGAGGCGCGCTTGCTCATGTCCACGGCACGGACACCCGCCGACCTCGCCGCCATGGTGGACCGGCGCGTCGACGGCCTTCCCCTTGAACACGTCCTCGGATGGGCCGAGTTCTGCGGCCTGCGGGTGGCCGTTGATCCCGGGGTCTTCGTTCCCCGCCGCCGTACCGAGTTCCTGGTCCACCAGGCCGCCGCCCATCTGGGGGCCACCACGCGTGCCCCGGCCCCTGACCGGACACACCCGGTCGTCGTCGACCTGTGCTGCGGCTCTGGCGCGGTCGGCGCGGCGCTCCTCGACGCCCTGGGACACCTCGAGCTGTACGCCGCCGACATCGACCCGGCGGCGGTCGCGTGCGCCCGCCGCAATGTCGCCGCCGACGGTGCCCGGGTGTTCGAGGGCGACCTCTACGAGCCTCTGCCCACCGCCCTGCGCGGACGCGTCGACATCCTGGTCGCCAACGCGCCTTATGTCCCCAGCGAGGCGATCGGCCTGCTCCCGGTGGAGGCCCGGGTGCATGAACCTCGGGCGGCACTCGACGGCGGCGCGGACGGCCTCGACGTCCAGCGCCGCGTGGCCGCCGAGGCGCCCCTGTGGCTGGCCCCGGGCGGCCATCTGCTGGTCGAGACCAGCGAATGCCAGGCCCCGCGGACCGTGGAGACCTTCCTCGGCAACGGCCTGATCCCCACGGTCGCCACGTCCGACGATCTCAACGCCACCGTTGTCATAGGCACCAACCCCACCTGACCGCGCCCCGCCGCACACCCCGCCGCGCCCCGCCGCGCCCCGCCGCACCGCGCGGCACACCCCGCCGCACCGCGCGGCACACCGGCCCGAGCCCCGCTCCAGTCAGAGGACAGGAGCGGGGCTCGACCACGTCCCGACAACACAGTACCCACACAGTGTGACGTGTCACAGACAACCCGGCGGCGCTGTGGGAGCTTCAATTCTGGTACTCCGCAGTTGAGTTGCGTCGCCTGCTGCCCGTACGTGGAGAGGATCGGATGAGCACTTCGGAAGCCATGACGCTCGACCAGGTGGTCGACACCGCTCGATACCCCCTGTCGGAACTCGAGAGCGCCGAGGGACAAGCCGTGGTTTCCCGTGCCCGGCGCGAGCTGAACACCCTCGGCTGCACCGTGCTGCCGGACTTCATCCGCCCCACGCTCCGCGATGCGCTGCGTGACGAGTGCTCGGCCATCGCCCCCCGGGCGCATTTCGACGTCGAGACGGTCAATGTCTACAACATCGACGTCAACGCGGATCTGCCCGAGAACCATCCGGGTCGGAGGACTTTCCAGCGCGGCAACGCCTTCGTCGCACGGGACCGCATTCCCGAGGGCTCCCTCATCAGCCGGCTCTACTCCGACACGGTGTTCCAGCGCTTCGTCGCCGAGTGCTTCGAACTGCCGCAGCTGCACGAGTTGACGGACCCGCTGTCCGGACTGGTCCTCAATGTCGTTGAGCCGGGTATGGAGCACCCCTGGCACTTCGACACCAATGAGTTCACCGTCAGCATGCTCACCCGCCGGCCCCGGGCCGGAGGGGACTTCGAGTACTGCCCCAACATCAGGTCCGCGTACGACGAGAACTTCGACGCCGTCCGCGACGTACTGGACGGCCGGGGCGAGCGGCTGACCCGCCGCCTCCCCCTGCAACCCGGTGACCTCCAGCTGTTCAAGGGGCGCTACTCGCTGCACCGGGTGAGCCCCGTGCGGGGCGAGGTCGCCCGCCACAGCGCGATCTTCGCCTACAGCGAGCGCCCGGGTGTCATAGGGAGCGTGGCACGCACCCGGCAGCTCTTCGGCCGAGTCCTGCCCGAGCATCTGGCCGCCGAGGGCCGGGCGGTGCGGGGCGACCGACTGCTGGACTAGCCGGCCCGGCGCACCCGGCCCGGCGCTCTCGGCCCGGCACACAGCGAGGACACGAGGACAAGCAGTCGCAAGAGGCCCTCTCCAGTCCGCTTTCCCGCCTTTCCCCGGCCCTGCCTTCCCAGCCCTGCCCTTACCCGTTCAGCTTTCCCGCCCAGCTGTGCCCGCCCTGCTTTCCCGCCCCTGCTTTCCCGCCCTGCTTTGCCCGCCCTGCTTTCCCGCCCTGCTTTCCCCATCCCCTGGGGTCCACGGAGGAGTAAGCCCTGTGCGTTTCGACGCGACCGGAAAAGTCTCGCTCGACCACATCTACACCCAGCCCGATCCGCGCGCGTATTTCAGCGTGCTCCGCCCGCTCGGCTACTGCGTTCCGCAGCAGGCCAAGCCCTACTTCGCGAAGCTCATCAAGGAATACCGGGACTCCCAGCACGTCGAGGTGCCGAAGGTGCTGGACATCGGCTGCTCGTACGGGATCAACGCGGCCCTGCTGAAGTACGACGCGACGATGGACGAGCTGTACGCCCGCTACAGCGGCACTGAGGGCGGCGTCGAGCCGGAGTCCGGCGGCTCGGCCGAGAGGGAGGCCGGCGCGGGGACGGTTGAGGGCATCCGCGCGGCCCTGCTGGCTCGGGACCGGGAGCTCGCCCGCTCGCGTCAACCCGCCAACGGCATCCGCTTCGTCGGCCTGGACGCCTCCGAGAGCGCGCTGTCTTACGCGGTCGAGGCCGGGTTCCTCGACGAAGCCGTCCACGCCGACCTGGAGGGGAACGACCCCACCGCGCACCAGCGCGCCGCGCTCGCCGGGACGGACCTGGTGATCTCGACGGGCTGCCTCGGCTATGTCACCGAGCGGACGTTGACCCGCGTCGTCCAGGCGCAGGACGGGCGCCGCCCCTGGATGGCGCACTTCGTGCTGCGGATGTTCCCCTTCGACTCCGTCGAACGAGCGCTGACCGGGCTGGGATACCGGACGATCCGCGTCGAAGAGGTCTTCAAACAGCGGCGGTTCGCCTCCCCGGAGGAGCAACAGCTCGTTCTGGACAGGATGTCGGCCGCCGGAGTGGATTCGCGGGGCCTGGAGGCGGAAGGCTGGCTCCATGCACAGCTGTACCTCTCCCGGCCGGACGACACCTCGGCACCCGCGGCCGGGGGACTCGCCGCCCGCGAGGAAGTTGCAGGACCCCACGAACCCCACGACGCGAATCGAGAGCGCAATTGAACATCAGTCAGGGAATGGCGGCCATGACGACCTTCTCCCAGGAGGAGGGCCTGCCACGTGTGCCATTGCCTACGCTTGAGGCGAGCTGCGAGAGGTTCCTCGCCTGGTGCGCGCCACTGCTGACCGCCGAGGAGCTGGCGGCGACCGAGGCGGAGGTGGCCGCGTTCCTGCGGCCCGACGGGCCCGGCCGGGTGCTGCACGCGGCCCTGGAGGAGTACGACGCCACGGAGGGCGTGGCGAGCTGGCTCGACACCTTCTGGCCGTACCGGTACCTCGGCCGCCGGGACCGTATCGCGCTCAACGCCAACTTCTTCTTCCTCTTCCAGGACAACGGGCTGTCGCAGTCGCAACTGGAGCGCGCGGCCGGACTCATCGCCGGGGCCGTCAACTACAAGCGGCAGCTCGATCAGGAGCTCATCCCACCCGTGGTGCAGCGCGGGCAGCCCCAGTCGATGGAGCAGAACAAGTACCTGTTCTCCACCACGCGGATTCCCGGGGCGGTGCAGGACAGCGTCCGCAGCCCGTACAGCGAGGAGTGTCCGGGCCCGTCCCCGGCCCGGCACATCGTGGTGTTCTTCCGCGGCGGCATGTTCCGGATGGACGTGCTCGGCGAGGACGGCGCCCCGTACAGCCTGGCCGACCTCGAGGCCGGACTGAGCGCCGTGCTGAAGGCCGGTGCGGAACCGGCTCCTGAGGACACCTCGGTGGGGCACCTCACCACCATGGCACGCGCCGAATGGGCGGCCACGAGGGAGCGCCTGCTCACCTGCGACCCCAGGAACACGGAGGCGCTGGACGATGTCGAGACCGCGCTGTTCTGCGTCTGCCTGGAGGACTTCGCGCCCGCCGACATCCAGGGGGCCTGCGACCAATTGCTGTACGGCGACGGCGGCAACCGCTGGTTCGACAAGGCCGTGTCCCTGATCGTGTTCGCCGACGGCCGGGCGGGCATCAATGTCGAGCACTGCGAGCTGGACGGGACCACCATCCTCAGCTTCGTCGACGCCCTGCTGGGCACCTCCGCCGAGGAGCACTCCCGGCAGTCCGGGGCCCGTTCCCAGGGGCTGCCGGAGGTGAAGCCGATCGTCTTCGAGCTGGACGACGCCCTGCGGGCCCAGGTGAGCTCCGCCGCCGAGGCGTTCGCGGAGTACGGGGCCAACACGGCCACCAGCACCGTGTCGTTCGACGACTTCGGCGCCAACACGGCCAAGGCACTGGGCGCTTCACCGGACGCGTTCGTCCAGGTCGCCTACCAGCTCGCCCACCAGCGCGCCAAGGGGCACCTGGGGGCCACGTACGAGTCCATCGCCACCCGCCAGTACCGGCGAGGGCGCACCGAGGCGATGCGTGTGGTCACCCCGGAAATGGTGGAGTTCGTGGCGGTGATGGAGGACCCGTCGACGGACGCGCAGGCCAGGCGTGCGGCATTCCGCGCCGCCGCGGCGGGGCATGTGGCGCGCGCCAAGGAGTGCCAGGCCGTCCAGGTGCCCGAGCAGCACCTGTGGGAGCTGGAACTGATCCAGCGGCGGCGCGGGGCGGGGCTGGGAGTCACCGAGCAGCCCGCGCTGTACCGCACGCCGGGCTGGGTGAAGATGCGCGACGACTACCTGAGCACCAGCTCCGCCCCGTCGTTCAACATCCAGTACTTCGGTTTCGGCTCCACCAGCAGCCGCTGCATCGGCGTCGCCTACGTCCTGCTGCCGGAGCGCTTCAACGTCTACCTGAGTACCCCGATGCCGGTGGCGGCCCAGATGTACACCTTCGCCGAGAAGCTCCGGGAGGCAGTGGCGGAGCTGCGCGACCTCCTGTCCTCCGAGGCCTGACCCCGTGGACAAGGGCCGCCACCGGGATCGGGTGGCGGCCCTACGCAGTGCGCCCGGCGCCCGGTGGCCAGACCACATCGACCGGAATGCCGGCGGCGCGGGCGTCGAGGACCACGTCGGCGGTGCCGCCGCCCTTGCCCCCGGGGGGCTTGCCGTTCCAGACGGCGACGAGGCGGTCGGCGCGGTCCAGGAGCATGCGGTTGGCCCTCTCGTACGCCTCGCGGCCGGCCGTTTCGAACGGCATGACCAGTACCTCGTCAGCGGCTTGGACCAACCGGTCGAAGAGCGGGGCGTGCCGCGGCTTCACCTTCGTCCGGCGGTAGTCCTGGGAGGGGAGCACCACCACGAGACGTCCCCCGGCCGCGAGCACGGCTTCGGCGAAGAGACTGTCCGAGCCTGCGGCGACGCACGAGACGCCGACCAGCCCCGGACCGCGGTATCCGGAGAGCAGATCGCGAAGGGCATCGCGAACCAGCGGCACGGAGGCGTCCGTCAGATCCATATGCCCGGTTACGGCGAGCGTCGTCACAGCACCCTCTTCCCCATGAGGCTCACTCAGTCGGCAAGCTGTTCCCTCAGCCTGCCACGCGCCTCACGGACCGGCCGGGAGGCACCGTGCCCGACGGTGCACGAGAGAGGGCCGTCGGCCGTTCCTTCCTGGAGGGGAAGGACACGGCCGACGGCCCACAGACGGTCCAGGGGAGCGGAAATCCGCTCTGACCTGCGACGGTCTTAGATGTCGAAGTACAGCTCGAACTCGTGCGGGTGCGGGCGGAGCTGGATGGGGGCGACTTCCTGGGTGCGCTTGAAGTCGACCCAGGTCTCGATCAGGTCCTGGGTGAAGACACCGCCCTCGAGGAGGTACTCGTGGTCGGCCTCGAGGGCGTCGAGGACGGCCGGGAGGGAGGTGGGGACCTGCGGGACGTTCGCGTGCTCGTCCGGCGGGAGCTCGTAGAGGTCCTTGTCCACGGGCTCGACCGGCTCGATCTTGTTCTTGATGCCGTCCAGGCCCGCCATCAGGAGCGCGGAGAACGCCAGGTAAGGGTTGGAGGACGGGTCCGGCGCGCGGAACTCGATGCGCTTGGCCTTCGGGTTGGCGCCCGTGATCGGGATACGGATCGCCGCCGAGCGGTTGCGCTGCGAGTACACCAGGTTCACCGGGGCCTCGAAGCCCGGGACCAGTCGGTGGTAGGAGTTCACCGTCGGGTTGGTGAACGCCAGCAGCGACGGGGCGTGCTTGAGCAGGCCGCCGATGTAGTAGCGGGCGGTGTCCGACAGGCCCGCGTAGCCCTGCTCGTCGTAGAAGAGCGGGGAGCCGCCCTCCCACAGGGACTGGTGGACGTGCATGCCCGAGCCGTTGTCGCCGAAGATCGGCTTCGGCATGAAGGTCGCCGTCTTGTTGTTGCGCCACGCGACGTTCTTCACGATGTACTTGAAGAGCATCAGGTCGTCGGCGGCGGCGAGCAGCGTGTTGAACTTGTAGTTGATCTCCGCCTGGCCGGCGGTGCCGACCTCGTGGTGCTGGCGCTCGACCTTCAGGCCGGCCTTGGCCAGCTCGAGGGAGATCTCGGCGCGCAGGTCGGCGAAGTGGTCGACCGGCGGGGCCGGGAAGTAGCCGCCCTTGTAGCGGACCTTGTACCCGCGGTTCTCCTCGACGGCGCCGGTGTTCCAGGCGCCCGCCTCGGAGTCGATGTGGTAGAAGCTCTCGTTCGCGCTGGTCGCGAAGCGCGCGCTGTCGAAGACGTAGAACTCCGCCTCCGGGCCGAAGTAGGCCGTGTCGGCGATGCCGGAGCCGGCCAGGTACGCCTCGGCCTTCTTCGCCACGTTCCGCGGGTCACGGCTGTACTGCTCGCCGGTGAGCGGGTCGTGGATGAAGAAATTGATGTTGAGGGTCTTGTCCTTGCGGAACGCGTCGACGCGAGCCGTGTTCAGGTCCGGGACGAGCGCCATGTCGGACTCGTGGATGGCCTGGAAGCCGCGGATCGACGAACCGTCGAACATCAGGTTCTCGGTCGGGTCGAAGGATTCGACCGGGACCGTGAAGTGCTGCATGATGCCCGGCAGGTCGCAGAACCGGACGTCCACGAACTTGACGTCCTCGTCCGAGATGAACTTCTTCACCTCGTCGGCGTTTTGGAACATCCACATCCTCCTCGGCCCACCGCGTTCGCCGCGGCGGTGATCGTCGATGGCGGGGCCGTCCCGCCCTCCCGCCTTCGCGAGGAAGGGGCCCAGCACGTGTTGACCATAGGGAGTCCCGATTTCTCGAGCGTGACCCGTATGTTTCACACGCGTTAACCGAGCCTCGGGCGCAGTGATCAGGAACGGCCGCGTTACCGTTGTCCGGTGGACACCAGACGAGCGGTGGGATCGTGGATCTCGGGGCCGCGTGCCGCGGCGGAGGAAATGGGCGCCGACTTCGGGTACCCCGGAGAGCGGCTTGGGCTTCCCAGGACGGGGCCGGGCTCGATCGCACCGGTGGGCCGGCGGATCGCGGCGCTGTTCGTCGACTGGGGCCTGTGCGTGCTGATCGCATACGGACTTCTCGCCAGAGGTGATCTGGGAGCAACCAATATGTGGACAAGTGCCGTGTTCTTTGTCGCGAGCGTGCTGTTCATCGGCACCCTGGGCTTTACGCCGGGCAAGCGGCTGCTGAGGCTGCGGCTCGTGCGTGCGGACGGCGAGCGGCTGAGCGTCCTCGCGGCGATGCTGCGGACGTTCCTGTTGCTCCTCGTCATCCCCGCCGTGGTGTGGGACCGGGACTACCGGGGGCTGCACGACAAGGCGGTCCGGGCGGTCCAGGTCCGCTTCTAGCCAGCAGGGCCCGTCCAGCCCACAGGGCCCGCAGGCGCCCGCAGGGCGAAGAACGCCTGCCGGCCCCGCGCGGCCGGAGAACGACGAGAGCGGCTTTCCGGTGGTCCGGAGAGCCGCTCTTCGTTTCGTCGGACGGGGTCAGGACCGCGGACGATTCCTGGACCGCGGGAGATCGCTGGACTGCGGACGATTTCTGGATTGCCGGAGATTCGCCGGAGATGCGGGGCAGGGCGCGCCTCAGCGGCCCCGGGGCATCCGCGCGTTCCGCGGGATCGGGCCCTTCGGGATCGGCATGTTGCTCATGAGGTCGCCCAGGGCGCGCAGCCGGTCGTTGATCACCGTGACCTGGGACGCGGGCATGACGCGGGGCATCTTCATCAGTGTGGTCTGGAGCTTCTTGAGCGGCACCTGGCCCTCGCCGTCGCCCACGATGATGTCCGTGACCGCCACGTCCGACACGACCCGGGCCATCTTCTTCTTCTCGGCCGCGAGCAGGCCCTTGAGCCGGTTCGGGTTGCCCTCTCCGACCAGGACGATGCCGGGGCGCCCGACGGCGCGGTGCACCACGTCCTGGTTGCGGTTCGCGGTCACCGCGGGGGTGACCGTCCAGCCGCGGCGGATGTTGTTGAGCACCGCCGCGGCGGCACCCGGCTGGCCCTCCATCTGCCCGAACGCGGCCTTCTCGGCCCGTCGGCCGAAGATGATCGCCATCAGGAGGAAGGCCAGCAGGAAGCCCAGGATGCCCGCGTAGATCGGGTGGTCGATGAGGAAGCCGATGGCGAGGGCCACACCGAAGGTGACGATTCCCACTGCCGCGACAATCAGCCCGACCTTGGGGTCGGCCTTCTTCGTCATCGTGTAAGCCAGACGGATCTGCTTCAGCCGCCCGGGGTTCTCGGATGTTTCCTTCCTCGCCATGCCGCAAAGGATACGTGCCCGGGTGTGCTCATGACGAAAGGGTGGCGCATAGAGGGCCACGGCCTGCCGGGCTCGCCCCGGGGGGTGGTCAGCGCTTGATGAACGGGGGTGCCGAGTCGAGCACGGTCTGGGCCTCGCGGCGGTCGCGGGCCCGCCTGCGGTCCTCGCAGACGGCGGCCCAGGCGTTGCGCCGGGCGGTCTGCTGGCCGCCGCGCAACAGGATGGCCTCCACGGCGCGCAGGGCGTCGGCGACGGGGCTCGATGCGGTCGTGGGGACAGGTGCGCTGACGCGGTCAGCGTGCATGGCGTTCGGCTGCATCATGCCCTCCGTGGTCCACCGTCTTCGAGGTGAGGGGTTGCCTCGTTCCAGAGTCACCACATTGTGTTACCAGTCGGTGACGAGGTGGTCAAACGTGCATGAAACCCTGTCGGGTTCATTAATGGCCCGGTCAAACAACGACTGCCCTGGTCGGAGGACCAGGGCAGTCGTTTGGATCAAAACACGCGCTATACGGCCATGAGGGGCACATCACACGGCCGGCCTCACCGGGCCCGGCCGGCTCGTACGGCCCGCGACCGGCCCGCGGGGCGTCAGACCGCCTGCGGGGCCGCCGCCTCACCGCGCTTCTCGATCGCCTGCTTGTACAGACGCCCCGCCCGGTACGACGAACGCACCAGCGGTCCGGACATGACGCCCGCGAAGCCGATCTCCTCGGCCTCCTGCTGGAGCTCCACGAACTCCTCCGGCTTCACCCAGCGCTCGACCGGGTGGTGCCGCACGCTCGGGCGCAGGTACTGCGTGATGGTGATCAGCTCGCAGCCCGCCTCGTGGAGGTCCCGCAGCGCCTGGCTGACCTCTTCGCGCTCCTCGCCCATGCCGAGGATGAGGTTGGACTTGGTGACCAGCCCGGCCTCGCGGGCGCGGGTGATGACCTCGAGGGAGCGCTCGTAGCGGAACGCGGGGCGGATCCGCTTGAAGATCCGCGGCACGGTCTCGACGTTGTGCGCCAGTACCTCGGGGCGGGAGGAGAAGACCTCGGCGAGCTGCTCGGGCACCGCGTTGAAGTCGGGGATCAGAAGCTCCACGCCCGTGCCCGGGATCATCGTGTGGATCTGGCGGACCGTCTCCGCGTACAGCCAGGCGCCGCCGTCCTCGAGGTCGTCGCGGGCCACACCGGTGATCGTCGCGTAGCGCAGCTCCATCGTCTTCACCGACTCGGCCACGCGCCGCGGCTCGTCACGGTCGAGGGCGGCGGGCTTGCCGGTGTCGATCTGGCAGAAGTCGCAGCGGCGGGTGCACTGCTCGCCGCCGATGAGGAAGGTGGCCTCGCGGTCCTCCCAGCACTCGAAGATGTTGGGGCACCCCGCCTCCTGGCAGACCGTGTGCAGCCCCTCGCGCTTCACCAGTCCCTGGAGCGCGGTGTACTCGGGGCCCATCTTCGCCCGGGTCTTGATCCACGCGGGTTTGCGCTCGATCGGGGTCTGGCTGTTGCGGGCCTCCAAGCGCAGCAGCTTGCGTCCATCGGGGGCGACAGCGGACACGTGGAGCTCCCTCTACTTGAAGTGCAGACGTGCTGGGGGATACAGCCATCCTGAAGAATCATCGGCGAACACCAGGGTACGCCCGTGCTTTCGCATTCCGTTAAGCCGATCAACCCCGCGAAGGCGCGGCGCATTCCACTGGACGGAATGTCCTCCCCACGGCCCGGCGACGCCCGCCCGCCGACGGGCGGCCGGTGGGCGCCGGCCCGCCGCCTAGACCGCGCGCGGCAGCGGAACGGCCGAGCGGAGCACCTCGGTCAGGTGCTTCTCGACCACCGGCAGCACCTCGCTCACCGGCACCCGCCGGCCGAGCTCGGCCGAGAGCGAGGTGACCCCGGCATCCCGGATGCCGCACGGCACGATGCGGTCGAACCAGGTGTTGTCCGGATCGCAGTTCAACGAGAAGCCGTGCATCGTCACGCCCTTGGCCACGCGGATGCCGATCGCGGCCAGTTTGCGGTCCTCACCGCGCTCCCCGGCGTTGGACGGGGCGTACTCGGGGCCCATCAGACGGGTGTCGTACTCCTCGTCCTGGTCGTTGCGGTGGTCGCCCCGGCCGTCGTCGAGCCGCGGGTCCAACTGGAGATTGAGGCCGCCGAGCGCCGGGCGGTGCTCCTTGGGCACCGGGTCGCCGAGCACCCACACCCCGCTGCGGCCCTCGACCCGCGTGGTCTCCAGGCCGAAGTCCGCCGCCGTCCTGATGAGCGCCTCCTCAAGCCGCCGCACGTGCGCGACCACGTCGACGGGGCGGGGCAGCTTGAGGATGGGGTAGCCGACGAGCTGGCCGGGGCCGTGCCAGGTGATCTTGCCGCCGCGGTCCACGTCCACCACCGGGGTGCCGTCGAGGGGCCGCTCATTGTCCTGGGTGCGCCGGCCGGCGGTGTAGACGGGCCGGTGCTCCAGGAGGAGGCACGTGTCGGGCGTCTCGTCCGCGAAACGAGCGGCGTGGACGCGGCGCTGCTCGTCCCATGCCTCCTGGTACTCGACGGCTTCTGGGCCGAACCCCAGGTGGACGAACCGGAGCTCGTTCACGGCATCTCCTCGGCAGTTGAGCGGCTGAGCTGTTGAGCGGCTGAGCTGTTGAACGGCTGGGCGGCTGACGCGGACCGCGTGCGCGGCGCACGCGGAACACAGCAACTGTACGTCGGAGCCCGCCTGCGGCAGCAGGCGGCTCAGCGCCCTATCACGGGGTTGTCGGCCATCGCTCGGTTACCCCCCGGTACCGCGCCAAGGATTCACCCGTTCTGGCGAACCGGAGTCGGAAGTAGTGAGTCGGCCGCGCTCCGGGATTACATTCGCGCCGACTCAGAGCTTTGGACGAGCCGTGCCCGAAAGGCAGGAGACGGCAGCACGATGACCGACGGACCGGCGCAACGACACCCGAACCATCAATTAGCGGCCCTTATCGCAGAAGCGGGGTTCTCCAACGCGGGGCTCGCGAGACGGGTTGACCAGCTCGGCATCGAGCACGGTCTGGACCTGCGCTACGACAAGACCTCTGTCACCCGCTGGCTGCGCGGCCAGCAGCCCCGGGGCACCACGCCCGCCCTCATCGCCGAGGTCTTCACCCGGCGGCTCGGGCGCAGGCTCTCCGCCCAGGACCTCGGTCTGGACGCGTGTGCCCCCGTGTACGCGGGCCTGGAGTTCGCCGCGAGCCCCGAGGAGGCCGTGGACATCGTCAGCGGGCTGTGGCGCAAGGACACCGGCAGCCAGGCGGAACTGCGCCGCATCGCCTTCACCCCCGCCGGGCTCGTGGTGCCCAGCCGCGACTGGCTGATCGGGCGGGCCGACGAGCGGGTCGCCCGGGAGGCCGTCGGCGGTGCGGCGGTCAACGGCAGGCGGGGGCGGGTGCCGGGGCAGAGCCGGGGCCCCGACGGACTTGTCGAGCTTCCGCCCGAGGTGCCGGGCTTCGACAGGTCCGCGGGCTCGCGCGTCGGTTCCGGCGACATCAACGCCCTGCGCGCGGTCGGCGACCTGTTCCGCACCCTTGACAACGCCTACGGGGGCGGGCACGCCCGCCAGGCGCTGGTGCGCTACCTGGAGAACGAGGCCGAGCCCATGCTGCGGGGCTCGTACGGCGAGAGCGTCGGCAGGTCGCTGTTCGGCGCCGTCGCGGACCTGACCCGGCTGGCGGGCTGGACGTCCTACGACATAGGAGCGCACGGGCTGGCGCAGCGCTACTTCGTGCAGTCGCTGCGGCTCGCCCAGGCCGCCGGGGACCGGGTCTACGGGGCCTATGTGCTCGTCACCATGAGCCGGCAGGCGGTCTACCTCGGGCATGGGCGCGAGGCCGTCCAGCTGGCCAGGGTGGCCCAGCAGGGAGTCGGCGGCTGCGCACCACCGGTGGTGCAGGCACTGCTGCACTCCGTGGAGGCGCGCGGGCACGGGGTGCTGGGGGAGGTGCGCGCCTGCACGGCGGCGCTGGTGCGGGCGGAACGGGCGCTGGAGGCGGCGCGGCCGGGCGACGAGGCACCGGCGTGGGCGCGGTTCTTCGACGAGGCGCAGCTCGCGGACGAGTTCGGGCACTGCCACCGCGATCTCGAGCAGTACCGGGCGGCCGTGCAGCACGCCGAGCGGTCCCTGCGGCTGAGGGGCGCCGGGTATGCCCGTAGCCGGGTGTTCTGCCGGACCGTGCTGGCCACGGCGCGGCTGGGGCTCGGAGAGGTCGACCAGGCGTGCGTGCTCGCCACGGAGGCGCTGCGCAACGCGTCGGAGATGCGGTCGGTGCGGGCGCTTGAGTACGTGCACGACTTCAGCCGCCGTCTCCAGCCGTACCGTGACAGCCCTGCGGTGCGGGCCTTCCACGAGCGCGCCGCGGCGGCGGGGGTGGCGGGGATGCGCACGAGCGCGTGAGGCCGATGGCGCAGGAAGTCGGCCGGGTGTGGGCCCCGGCCGTCTCCTGAGCGCCCCTGACGGGTTCAGGCGGCCTTGAGGGTGTCCCTCGACGTGCCGTACTCGGTGCGGATCCCGAGGTCCCGCAGGACATGGTGGGCGGCCCGGCGGCCCGAGTGCAGCGCGCCCTGGGTGGTGCCGGTGTCGCGGTGGTCACCGCACACGTAGAGGCCGCCGAGCAGGCGCACGGGGCGGCGTATGTGGTGCGGCGCGGGCATCGCGGGAACGGCCTCGGGGTCGTGGTGCACGCCGAGGAGTTCCCACTCCGCGGTGTCGGTCCCGTAGAGGTCGCAGAGGTGGTGGCGCACGAGCTTGTCCAGGCCCGCCTCGTGCGGGGAGAAGCGTGACGGGTCGCCGAGGACCGTGGTGGACACCAGCGCCCTTCCGGGGGGCGCGCAGCCGGGGTCGATCTCGCTGGCGACCATCGTGTAGGCGACGGGTCCGCCGCGGTCGGCGGCGAGGACGAGGGCGGGCTCGCGCAGAGGTGGTGTGCCGGCGGCGTGGTGGAGCGTCGTTACTGGGTGGAACCGTGGCAGGTGCAGGCCGGGCAGGAGGTCGGCGGCGGAGTGGGCGTCGGTGGCCACGACGACGGCCCGGCACGAGGTCGAGCCGTGTTCGGCGGTCGTCACCTCGGTCGTGGAGACGGAGGTGACCCGCTCGCCCACGTGGACGATGCCGGGCGGCAGGGCCTCGGCCATGAGCTCGGGAACGGCTCCGGGGCCGCCCTCGGGAACGCACAGCCGCCCTCGGGCGAAGCCGCGCAGCACCAGGTCGGCGCACCGGCTGCTGGTCGACAGGTCGGGGTCGCTGAGGAGCGCGGCCAGCAGTGGCCGCAGATAGCCCTCGACCATGCGCGGTGAGAAGCCGCGGGCGCACAGGGCCTCGGCGATGGTGGTCTCGGGGCGGCCCAGCAGGCGTGTGGCGGGGACGGCCGCCAGACGCGCCAGGGCGGCTCCGAGGCGGGCCTTGTCGAGGGGTGTGCCTATGGGTGCCCTGGCCGCCGAGAACGCTTCCCTGGGGCGCCTGGGGTCGCCCACCCGGTAATTGCGTCCGACGCCCCGCACGAGCACGCCGGGGGCGAACGGGCGCAGGCGCAGACCGCCGAGGCCGGGGGTGCGGAGCATCTCCGGGAACGCGGCGTTGACGAGGTGGTTCCCGGCGTCGAGCCGGAAGCCGTCCACGGTCTCGGTGGCCATCCGGCCCCCGACCCGGTCGGCCCCTTCGAGTACGGCGACGGTCACCCCCGCGGCGACCAGGTGATGTGCTGCGCAGAGCCCTGCTGGGCCCGCTCCTACGACGACGACGTCTGCGTGGCGCGCGTGTGTGAGCACGGTGCTGCCCCTCCCCGAGGTCGGGTGTGTCCCCGCATCAGAGTCGTCATGCCCGGTTCTGTCGCGCACAACGCACTCGAAAGCGACTGGATGACGCCAATGAGCGACCATTCGGTCGCGAGACGGAGTGGGGGTGGTCGCGCTTGCCTGTGAGGCGGTCCCGCGCGGTGGCTACCGCGCCTGGTTCTCGGCGAGGGCGGACTCGACGGCCTCGGTGATCTCCGGGTGGGCGAAGGTGAAGCCCGAGGTCAGCAGGCGGGTGGGAAGGACGCGTTGGCTTCCCAGGATGTCTTCCGAGAATTCGCCCACCACGGCCCGGAGGGCGAACGAGGGGACGTTCAGGACCGTGGGGCGGTTCAGGACGCGGCCCATCGCGCGGGTGACCTCCGCGTTCGTTACGGGAGTGGGCGCGGTCAGGTTCACCGGGCCCGCCACCTCGGCGGTGTCGATCAGATGCCGCAGGGCCGCGATCTCGTCGTGCAAGGAGATGAAGCTCCAGTACTGCCGGCCGTTCCCCAGGCGTCCGCCCAGGCCCAGCTTGAACAGAGGGAAGAGCCTGCCCCACGCCCCGCCCTCCGGCGCCACCACCAGACCGGTGCGGGCGAACACCGTACGGACCCCCGCCGCCCGCGCGGGCTCCGCCGCCGCCTCCCACTCCTGGCACAGCTCTGCCAGGAACCCCTCCCCGGCAGGGGCCGACTCGTCGACCGCCGTGCTGCCCGTGTCGCCGTAGTAGCCGATCGCCGTGCCGTTCACCAGCGTCTTGAGCGGGGTGTCGAGCGCCGCCGCCGCCTTCGCCACCGAGGCCGTGCCCAGGACCCTGCTGTCGCGGATCGTCTCCTTGTACGCGCTGGTCCACCGGTGGTCACCGACCCCCGCCCCGGCGAGGTGCACGATCGCGTCCGTACCCTCCAGCGCGCGCAGGTCGGTCCCGCCGCCCCCCGAAGGATCCCAGCGGACCTCGTCCCGCGCCCGCGCGTCGTGCCGCACCATGCGCACGACCTGGTGGCCGTCGCCCCGCAGCGACCGCACCAGAGCGGAGCCGATCAAACCCGTCGAGCCCGTGACAGCAATACGCATGAGGCCATCCTGTCACCGGGAAATCGGGAGAGGCGCAAGGCACTCGCCTGGCACAGTGGCGCGTATGCCCGTAGTGGAGATCCGGATGTCCCTGCCCGGAGACGACGCCGTGCTCGCGGAAATGGACCGCCGCTGCTGGTCCGAGCTGGGCTTCGTCGGGCCGAGGCCGGAGCCCGGCGAGCCCTTCTTCGACGCCACCCACCGGCCCTGCGACTTCCTCGTCCCCGTGGTGGACGGGAAGGTCGGGGGTTATCTGCGGCTCGTTCCCGCGACATCGCTGGAGAGCAACGCCCACGTCTGGCAGATACAGGGGCTGCTCGTCGACGAGTGGGCCCGCGGGCTCGGCGCCGGACGGGCGCTGCTGGACGCGGCCGTCCAGACCGTGCGCGGACGAGGCGGCCGCCGCCTCACCCTGCGCGTGCTCGGCCACAACGCCCCGGCGCGGCGGCTGTACGAGCGGGCCGGGTTCGTGGTGGAGGGCGTGCTGCCCGAGGAGTTCCTGATCAGCGGGGGCTACGTGGACGACGTCCTCATGGGACGCCGGGTGGACCTCGACGGATAGCGGTTCACGCGGGCCCGCCGCCGAAGCGTTCCCACAGGCGCGGGAAGCGGTCGGCGAGGACCCGCTCGTCCTCGAAGTCGAAGACGGTTCCCTCCGGCTCGTCGGGGGCGGGCAGCCCCAGGTCCGGCATCGGCGTCCCGGTGAGCGTCTCGTACGCCTCGTCCGCCGCGTAGCCGAGGTCCTCCGCGTCGCCGTCCTCCTCCTCGTCGAAGTCCGGGACGAGCTCGGCGAGGGCGTCGGGGTCGTGCAGCGCCCCCTCGAAGACCTCGCGGCCCTGCCCGATGAGCCAGCACCGGAAGAAGTCGAACGCGTCGTCGCTCGCGCCGCCGAGGAGCACCGTGGCCGCGCCCCACAGGTCCCACCGGTACGCGCGGTTGAAGCGGACCTCGAAGTGGCGGGCGAAGTACTGCACCGCGTCCGGGTCGAGCGCGACGAGCCGCTCCACCAGCACGTCGGCATGGTCCTCGGGGTCGCCGCCGGACGCCTCGCGGGTGCTGTCGATGAGCTCCCAGAACTCCGTCTCGTCCATCACCCGTCCAGCATCGGGCTTCGCACCGCCAATCGCATGCGGGAGGCGCGCAATCCCGCCCGTGTCGTTACCGGCAGGCGTAACGGGCGGGTCCGACGGCATGCGCGAACGGAGCGCGGCCCCGGAACCCCTGTCCAGGGTTCCGGGGCCGCGCCCCGTGGAGACGGTGACCGAGGGACGATGCCGCCTGCCGTCCGGGCTACAGGCCGAGGTCGCCCTCGAAGGCGCCCTCTTCCAGGCGGGCCTTGACGGTCGCCAGGTAGCGGGCCGCGTCGGCGCCGTCCACGATCCGGTGGTCGTAGGACAGCGCGAGGTACACCATGTCGCGGATCGCCAGGGTCTCGCCGAGCTCCGGGTGGTTGATCACGACCGGACGGCGGACGGTGGCCCCGATGCCCAGCATGCCGACCTGCGGCTGGTTGAGGATCGGGGTGTCGAACAGCGCGCCGCGCGAGCCGGTGTTGGTCACCGTGAAGGTGCCGCCGGTGGCCTCGTCGGGCTTGAGGCCGCCGCTGCGGGTGCGCTCGGCCAGGTCGGCCGTCCGCTTGGCGAGCCCGGCGATGTTCAGGTCGCCGGCGTTGTGGATCACCGGGACGAACAGGCCCTTCTCGGTGTCCACCGCGATGCCGACGTTCTCGACGTCGTGGTAGGTGATCGTGTCGTCGTCGTTGACGCGCGCGTTGACGACGGGGTGCACCTTGAGCGCCTCGACGGCGGCCTTGATGAAGAACGGCATCGGCGAGAGCTTGACGCCCTCGCGCTGAGTGAAGCTGTTCTTCGCCTTGGCGCGCAGCTGCATGATGCGGGTGACGTCCACCTCGACCACGGTGGTCAGCTGGGCGGACACCTGGAGCGAGTTCACCATGTGCTTGGCGATCGCCTTGCGGATGCGCGACATCGGCACCGTCTGGCCACGCAGCGGCGACGGGGTCACCGCGGCCGGGGCCTTGGCGGCCGGAGCGGCCGAGGCGGCGGCCTTGCGCTCCTCCGCGGCGGCGAGGACGTCCTGCTTGCGGACGCGGCCGCCGACGCCGGAGCCCTTGACCGAGGACAGGTCGACACCGTGCTCGGAGGCGAGCTTGCGCACCAGCGGGGTGACGTAGGCACCCTCGCCGTCGCCCGCGGGGGCCGGGGCCTGCGCCGGAGCGCTGGGCGCCGGAGCGGCCGGAGCCGGGGCGGGAGCGGCCGGGGCGGGAGCGGGAGCCGGGGCCTGAGCCGCCGGAGCCGGAGCGGGGGCGGGGGCAGCGGCGGCGGGCGCCGGAGCGGCGGGCGCGGGCGCCGGAGCCGCGGGGGCGGCGGGGGTCTGCTGGGCCGGAGCCGGGGCCGGGGCCGGAGTCGCCGGGGCCGGGGCGGCGGCCGGAGCCGCGCCCGGAGCACCGATCACCGCGAGCTGGGCGCCCACCTCGGCGGTCTGGTCCTCGCCGATGGTGATCTCGAGCAGGACGCCGGAGGCCGGGGCCGGGATCTCGGTGTCGACCTTGTCCGTGGAGACCTCCAGGAGCGGCTCGTCGGCCTCGACCGACTCACCGACCTCCTTCAGCCAGCGGGTGACCGTGCCCTCGGTGACGCTCTCGCCGAGGGCGGGCAGCAGCACCGGGGTGCCCTCTGCCGCGCCGCCGGACCGGGCGGGCGCCTCCTGGGCCGGAGCCGGGGCAGTGGCGGCCGGGGCAGTGGCGGCGGGCGCCGGGGCGGGCTCGGGCTGCGCGGCCGGAGCGGACTCCTGGGCCGGGGCGGAGGCGGCGGCGGGCGCGCCGCTGCCGTCGTCGATGATGGCCAGCTCGGCGCCGACCTCGACCGTCTCGTCCTCGGCCACCTTGATGGAGGCGAGGATGCCGGAGGCCGGGGCCGGGATCTCGGTGTCGACCTTGTCGGTGGAGACCTCGAGCAGCGGCTCGTCGGCCTCCACACGCTCACCCTCGGCCTTCAGCCAGCGGGTGACGGTGCCTTCGGACACGCTCTCGCCGAGCGCGGGCAGTGTTACTGAGACCGCCATGGTTTCAGTGGCTCCTTTGAACAAACTCTGTGCGGATTGAGGGGCGTGTCCTGGGGTCAGTCGTGCGCGTGCAGCGGCTTGCCCGCAAGCGCCAGGTGGGCCTCGCCGAGGGCCTCGTTCTGCGTCGGGTGCGCGTGGACGAGCTGGGCCACCTCGGAGGGCAGCGCCTCCCAGTTGTAGATCAGCTGGGCCTCGCCGACCTGCTCGCCCATGCGGTCGCCGACCATGTGGACGCCGACCACGGCACCGTCGCGGACCTGGACGAGCTTGATCTCGCCCTGGGTCTTCAGGATCTTGCTCTTGCCGTTGCCGCCGAGGTTGTACTTGAGGGTGACGACCTTGTCGGCTCCGTAGAGCTCCTTGGCCTTCTCCTCGGTGATGCCGACGGAGGCGACCTCGGGGTGGCAGTAGGTGACGCGGGGAACGCCGTCGTAGTCGATCGGCACGGGGCGCAGACCGGCAAGGCGCTCTGCTACCAGGATGCCCTCCGCGAAGCCGACGTGCGCGAGCTGGAGCGTGGGCACCAGGTCGCCGACGGCCGAGATGGTGGGAACGCTGGTCTGCATGTATTCGTCGACCAGGATGTAGCCGCGGTCCATGGCGACCCCGGCCTCCTCGT
The DNA here is from genome assembly GCF_014646055.1 of Wenjunlia tyrosinilytica. Lineage (GTDB taxonomy): Bacteria > Actinomycetota > Actinomycetes > Streptomycetales > Streptomycetaceae > Wenjunlia > Wenjunlia tyrosinilytica. The sequence continues at coordinate 7,193 of NZ_BMMS01000001.1, read as the reverse complement.
AACCCAGGCCCTGCGAGACCGGGCCTCGGCCGACGGCGACGAGCAGGAGCTCGGCCTCGACCTGCTTGCCGTTCTCCAGCGAGACCCGGATGCCGTCCTGGGTGTACTCGACGCCGGAGAAGCGAGAGCCGAGCTCGAACTTGATGCCGCGCTTGCGGAAAGCGCGCTCCAGCAGCTTGGAGCTGTTCTCGTCCTCGACGGGCACGAGGTGGGGAAGCGCCTCGACGATCGTGACGTCCACGCCGAAGGACTTCCAGGCGGAGGCGAACTCGACGCCGATCACGCCACCGCCGAGGACCACGGCGGACTTCGGGATGCGGTCGAGGACCAGGGCGTGGTCGGAGGTGATGACGCGGTCGCCGTCGATCTCCAGGCCGGGCAGGGACTTCGGAACGGAGCCGGTGGCCAGGATGATGTGGCGGCCCTCGTAGCGCTCGCCGTTGACCTCGACCGTGGTGGGGGAGGTCAGCCGGCCCGCACCGGCGACGTAGGTGATCTTGCGCAGGGCGATCAGCCCCTGCAGGCCCTTGTACAGGCCGGAGATCACACCGTCCTTGTACTTGTGGACGCCGGCGATGTCCACGCCCTCGAAGGTGGCGTTGATCCCGAACTGGGCGCTCTCACGAGCCTGGTCCGCGATCTCGCCGGCGTGGAGCAGGGCCTTGGTGGGAATGCAACCGTTGTGGAGGCAGGTGCCACCGACCTTGTCCTTCTCGATCAGGGCGACATCCAGCCCCAGCTGCGATGCACGCAGGGCAGCCGCATAGCCACCGCTCCCGCCGCCGAGAATGACTACGTCGAAAACGGTGCTGGCGTCGTTCGCCACGTCACGTCCTCCATGCATGGTGCGCCGTGACCGGTCTGGGTGGACCGGACGGCGGCTGTTCGTTTCGGCCGTTCCGAATCTGGCCCTGTCGTGCCGGTGAACCATCTTCGCACTTGTCGGCTGAGCCTGGGACGCGGGGCCATGGTGTGAGACATGCGGCACCGGCCGTTCGCCCGCTCGGACCAGCCGGGCCGGGCCCTGCCCCCAGGAGTCCCCTTCCGGACGCGGGGTTCGCGCCGCCCGTAGAGTGGCCGACCACGGTGGGGAACCGGCGGGGAAAATCGGGAGGGTTTCGATGAGGCTGTTCCGGCGGGGTGGGCGAACCAGGGGCGCGGAACCGTCCCGGACCGGTCGGGGGGAGATCGCTGAGGGCGAACGCCATTTGCAGAGCTTCGCCACCAGCAGGCGAGGCGTCGAGGCGTACATCGAGCCCGCCACGACCGTCACCGCGACAACAGTGGTGCTCATAGCCGGGGACGGCGAGTGGACCAGGCGCAGGGTGGCCGACCCACGTGCCGCGCGGGCGCTGGCCGAGAGACTGCGCATACCCGTGTACGAGGCCGCAGTGGTGGGGTACCCCCAGCGCATGCGCGAGTGGAACCGGCGCAAGGCCGAGCAGGAGCGGGGCGGACGGGACGAGTAGCCCGGCGGCTGCCGCCGGGCTACTCGTGGGGCGGCTCCGTGCCTTTGCACGGGGCCGCCCCCGCCGTCACTCGGCGTGTGGACCCGGCTACGTCAAGCGGCCCCGACCACCGGCCGCTTGGGCCGCTCGGCCTGCTCCGCCTGCTCGCCCTGCTACTTGAGCTTGCCGGAAGCGGCGTCCTCGGCGAGCTGGACGAGGGTGCGCACGGCAGCGCCGGTGCCGCCCTTGGGGGTGTAGCCGAACGGACCGGACTCGTTGAACGCCGGGCCCGCGATGTCCAGGTGGGCCCACGTGGTGTCCTCGCCCACGAACTCCTTGAGGAACAGGCCGGCGACCAGGCCGCCGCCCATCCGCTCGCCCATGTTGGCGATGTCGGCCACCGGGGAGTCAATGCTCTTGCGCAGCTCCGGCGGCAGCGGCATCGGCCAGGACTGCTCGCCGGCGCGGTCGGCGGCCTCGTGGACGCGGTCGCGGAAGCCGTCCTCGTTGGACATGACACCGAAGGTGCGGTTGCCGAGCGCCAGCACCATCGCCCCGGTGAGCGTCGCTACGTCCACGATGGCGTCCGGGTTCTCCTCGGCGGCGCGGGCGAGCGCGTCGGCGAGGACGAGACGGCCCTCGGCGTCGGTGTTGAGCACCTCGACCGTCTTGCCGGTGTACATCTTGAGCACGTCACCGGGACGGGTGGCGGTGCCCGAGGGCATGTTCTCCGCGAGGGCGAGCCAGCCGGTGACGTTGACCGGCAGCTCGAGCTTGGCGGCGGCGAGCACGGCCGAGAACACGGCGGCGGCGCCGGCCATGTCGCACTTCATCGTCTCGTTGTGCCCGGCCGGCTTGAGCGAGATGCCGCCCGAGTCGTAGGTGATGCCCTTGCCGACGAACGCCAGCGCGGCCTTCGCCTTGGGGTTGCTGTAGGCGATCCGCACCAGACGGGGCGGGTTGGCCGAGCCCTGGCCGACGCCGAGGATGCCGCCGTAGCCGCCCTTGGCGAGTGCCTTCTCGTCCAGGACCTCGACCTTGAGGCCCAGCGCCTTGCCCTCGGTCTGCGCGATGGCCGCGAAGGACTTCGGGGTCAGGTCGTTGGAAGGGATGTTCACCAGGTCGCGGGCGCGGTTGACGGCCTCGGCGAGGACGGCGGCACGCTCGGCGGCCGCCTTGAACGCCTTGTCGCGTGGCTTGGCGCCGAGCAGCGCGGCCTCGCCGAGCGGAGCCTTGGAGCTGTCCGCCTTGGCACCGTTGGGGTTGCTGCGGTAGGTGGTGAACGCGTACGCGCCCAGCAGCGCCCCCTGGGCCACCGCCTCGGCCGACGCGGCATCCGACACCGGCAGAGCGAACGCGCCCTTCTTGGCCCCGGTCAGCGTGCGGGAGGCGGCACCGGCCGCGCGGCGCAGCGCCTCCGCCGGGTAGCCCTCGCCGTTGTCCGGGGCGTCACCGAGACCGACCGCGAGCACCACGGGTGCCTTCACACCCGAGGGAGACGGGAGCTTCGTCACCTCGCCCTCACCGCCGGAGGCGCCCAGGGACTCCAGCGTGGCGGCGAGCCTGCCGTCGAACGCCTTGTCCACCTCTTCGGCACCAGGGGCGAGCACGAGGCCCTTGGGCCCCTTCGCCACGCCCACAACGACGGCGTCCGCGCGCAGAGAGGCCGCGGAGGATGTGCTGAGAGTGAGTGCAGTCACGGTGTTCCTGTTCCGAATCGTCTTTGAATCGTCGTCCGCATATTGGCCCTTGTGAGGCTAGGGGACGGTGGCGGGGTTGAGCCTACGCCGCGGCAACGGCCGATGAGACGTCGGTCTTCGCCGAGACGCCCCGTGGTTTCGGCGGGGAGGGCCTTGAGGGGTTCAGGACAGGGAGAGTGCTACGGCGGCGGCGGTGGCGGCGGTTTCCGCGGCGGCTCCCAGGACATCGCCCGTTATGCCGCCCAGGCGGTGGCGGCAGCGCAGCAGCAGCAGTTCCCCGGCGGCCAGTCCGGCGACGGCGGCGAGGACGCAGTGCACGGCGGACAGGCCGTCGGCGGCTCCACCGAGGGCGGCCGACGCCGCGAGGCAGACGGCTGCCACGGCGAGGGCGGCGGGGAGCGGAACGCTTTCGGCCACGGCGGTGCCCAGGCCGTCCCGTCTGGCGGGGGGAACTCCCGTGCGGCAGGCGGCGGTCAGAGAGAGCCGGGCGGTGACCGCCACGACGACGGCCCCAGCCGCCCCTGCCTGCCACCCCTCGGCGAACAGCCGCGCCAGCGCGGCCACTTGGCCCAGGAGGACGAGCAGGAGCGTGAGCACGCCGAACGGGCCGATGTCCGACGCCTTCATGATGCGCAACGCCTCTTCGGCGGGCTTGTCGCTGCCCAGCCCGTCGGCGGTGTCGGCGAGTCCGTCGAGGTGCAGTCCGCGGGTGAGGGCGGCGGGGACGGCGACGGCCGCGACGGCCGCGAGCAGCGGGCCGCCGTGGAAGTGGAGGAACGCCCAGCCGAGCGCTGCCGCCGCGGCACCGACGACCAGGCCGACGAGGGGGGCGCAGAGCATGCCCGCGCGGGCGGCGGTGCGGTCCCAGCGGGTGACGTTGACCCGCAGGATCGTCAACGTGCCGAACGCGAAGCGCAGTCCGTCGGTGAGGAGGCGGACGGTGCTCACTCCCGCGTCTCGTCGGCGGCGGGCTCGGTGCCGGTCTCGGGCTCGGTGCGGGTGCCGGTCTCGGTGCGGGTCTCGGACGCGGTGCCGGTCTCGTGCTCGGTGCGGGTGCCGGTCTCGGTGCGGGTCTGGGGCTCGGTGCCCGCCCCCGGCTGGGGCTCGCTGTCCTCCTGCTCGGGATTCCCGACAGTGTGGGCGGCTGGTTCGTCGGCCTCGGGCCCCGGCTCGGGCGCCGCGGCGCGCTCGGGGAGTTCGGCCAGCAGGGCCGCGGCCGCGCGCAGGACCGGGAGGGCGAGCAGCGCGCCCGTTCCCTCACCCAGCTTCACCCCGTGGTCGACCAGAGGCTCGAGGGCCAGCCGGTCCAGGGCCTTGGCCAGGGCGGGCTCTCCGGTGGACTGCGAGGCCTGCCACCAGTCCGGCGCCCGGAAGGCGATCCGCTGCACGACGAGGGCGCACGCCGCCGACACCACTCCGTCCAGGACGACGGGCGTGCGGCGCACCGCGCACTGCGCCAGGAAGCCCGCCATCGCGGCGAAGTCGGCGCCGCCGGTGGTGGCGAGGAGTTCCATCTGGTCGCCGAGGACGGGCCTCGCGCGGCGCAGCGCGTCCCGGATCGCCGCGCACTTGCGCATCCACGCGAGGTCGTCGATGCCGGAGCCGCGGCCCGTCACCACGGAGGCGTCCGTGCCGCACAGGGCGGCGACCAGCACCCCGGCGACGGTGGTGCCGCCGACGCTGAGGTCCCCGAGGACCACCAGGTCGGTACCGGAGTCGGCCTCCTCGTCGGCGACGGCCATTCCGGCGCGGAAGGCCTGCTCGGCCTCCTGCGCCGTCAGCGCGTCCTCGATGTCGATCCGCCCGGAACCACGGCGAACGCGGTGGCGGGTGACCTCGGCGGGGAGCTCCCCGGGGTCGCAGTCCACGGACATGTCGACCACGCGGACCTGCGCGTCGTAGGCGCGGGCCAGCACGCTGACCGCGGCCTCGCCCTCCAGGACCTCGCGTACGAGGCTCACCGTGGTGCCGGGTTCGCGGGCGGAGACACCGAGCCGCGCGACACCGTGATCCCCGGCGAAGAGGACCACCTTCACGTTGTCCAGCCGCCGCGCCGGGCACTGGCCCTGCGCGGCGGCGAGCCAGTCGCCCAGCTCCTCGAGGCGCCCGAGGGAGCCCGCGGGCGGCCCCAGCCGGTGCCGGCGCTCCTCGGCGTCCCGTTGGACGGCGGCGTCGGGGCGTTCGACGGTGTCGGCGAAGTCATCGAGATTGAGGGCGCTCACGCTGACGGAGCTTAACGGGCACGCGCCCGCGTCACCTCAGCGGCAGTGCCTGACCGGCCACGACGAGCAGGACATGCTCCGACTCCCGCGCCACGGCGCTGTTGAGGCGGCCGAGTTCGTCGCGGTAGCGGCGTCCGGAGGCGGTGGCGGGGACGACGCCGCCGCCCACCTCGTTGCTGACCGCCACCACGGTGCGGGGGGTGGCGCGCCAGGCGGCGACCAGGGACTCGACGCGCTTGCGCAACTCGTCCTCGCCGCCGTTGTTCCAGGTGTCGTCGTTCCAGGCGTCGCAGGCGTCCATGACGGAGGTCAGCCAGAGGGAGAGGCAGTCGATGAGGAGCGGTGGGCCGTCCTCGGCGAGGAGGGGCTCGAGGTCGAGGGTTTCGACGGTGAGCCAGGAGGCGGGGCGGCGCTCGCGGTGCTGGGAGACGCGGCCGGCCCATTCGGTGTCGCCGTCGCGGGTGCCTGCCGTGGCGACGTAGACGACGCCGGGGAACGCGGCGAGTCGCCGCTCGGCCTCGACGGACTTACCGGAACGGGCTCCGCCGAGGACGAGGGTGCGGCGTGGAACGGCGGGGACGCGGGGACCTCTGTCGGTGGTGGAGAGGGTGCCGGCGTCGCGGAGCGCGCGGGCGCCGAGTGCGGCGAGCCTGCGGTGCAGCTCCGGTTCCGGCGGGGCGGTGTGGTCGATGTGGACGGCGAGGACGTCCGTGGTGGCGTCCACGGCGCCGGTCGCCCTGAGCCGGGCGAGGGCTTCGGGACGGCCGAGGACGTCGAGCATCACGATGTCGTAGGGGAGCTGGGGGGCCTCGCCTCCGGCGCGGGCGGCTCCCGGCGGGAGATAGAGGATGCGGTGGCCGTCGCTGTCGGCGATCTCGTAGCCGGAGCCGGGGGAGTCCACGGCGACCGCGCGGACGCGGTGGGTGCCCAGGACGCCCTCGTGGCCGTCGGGGGAGCGGGTGGGAGATGGAAGCCCCGCCGGGACCTCGACGGGTGGGCCGTCGTGGGGGTGGGAGAGGAGGACGTGGGTCACCCGGTCGAGGGTGCGGCCGGCGCGGGCGGCGGCGACGGAGACGCCGGGGGTCAGGTCGAGCAGGAGCGTGCTGTCCACCAGCACTGAGGTGGCGGCGCGGGCGCGGTCCCCGATGGCGGTCGCGCAGGTCGCGCAGGGGCAGCCGGGGAGGGGCAGGCCTTCGGGGCCCGCCGTGCCGAGAAGCGTCAGTTCCACACCTGGATAGTCTCGCGTCCGGGCCGGGCAGGCACGGCGGGGGTGTGCGAGGTGTGATCGCTAAGCGGGACGGGCGCGACTACGCTGCGGAGCGCACGGCACACAGACGCTTCGCTCGAGGGAGACGACTATGGCGTGGACGTGGCGGTTCGAGAAGTCCGACGGCACGGAGGTGCCGCCGGCTGTGGAGCCGGAGGAGTTCACCACGCAGGGCGACGCGGAATCGTGGGTGGGGGAGGTCTGGCAGAAGCTCCGGGAGGGCGGGGTGGATCAGCTGGTCCTTTTTGAGGACGAAACGAAGATCTACGGCCCGATGAGCCTGCACGAGATCTGAGCACGCGCCTCCCCCGGCGGCTGCCCCGGCCCCGCCGGGGGGGCTGGTGTGTTGGTGAACGCGCAGGCGCGCTGCCGCGCGAAAGAGGCGCCGCCAACGGTGGTGGTGACCCGTGAGGGCCTGACGGTCCGCCTCCCGGGTCGCGGTCTGTCTGCGCGCTGCCGCGCGAGGGATAAATGCGCTGGCCAGCGGCGGGTGCTGGGCGGGTGGCTTGTTTGCGCCGGCGGGTGGTGGTGGGGCTGCGTCGCTTCGCGCCGGTGT